>JAGI01000002.1:2202500-2215000 GCA_000526575.1 Clostridium sp. 12(A)
TTATATCATACCAAAGCAGGTGACAAAAGTCAACACCTTTTTACAATCTTTTTAGAAATAATATAACTATGTTGTTTGGGAGCTTGATATGCCTATATTTTACATGCTTACAATGTCTAAATATAACTTGTTTTACGATTGGTAAGCTAAGAAAGACTAATTCTATGACTATTATGTAATAGATTTCTCATGATGAAGTAAATAAGCACATCTATAGACTTCACATGGTAGATATGTAGATTCCTTTCTATAGAAATATATAAGCAGGTATGAATGCCTAATTTTTTGATTTATGATACCATAAGATGCAAGGACGTACGCACATGCAATGTGCGGTGGTACTTCGCAGCAGCATGCGGCCTGTTACACTTGGCAAATATAACTGCTTCTATATTATTTAGGTAACATACAATACTAGTTTGCAGATTTTTATTTCAGTCGGAGGATTTACCTCTTAAATCATTAATACAAAAAGATCAATTGATTCATGCAGAAGGCTTTAGCATCTATTCTTAAAAAAAATGTAATGCTAAGTCATTGTAAGTGATATATTTCATTTTTATCTTATCTTATTTTATTTTATCTTATCTTATCTTATCTTATCTTATCTTATCTTATAGCATTGATTAACACTTCTGTCTTATCCACTTTAATTAACCGCCTGTTTTTTCTCAGCCACCTTTGGCTACCACACGCTAATATTCTAAAATAATATAGCTTGAATATTACATTATATTTATTGAAGGATTTCAGCTTTTATCAATTGCATAATTGCAGGGAACAGAATATTTATTTATATAAATAATAGTGATTCTGCCAATGACCGATAACCTAGGATATTATTTTAGTTAATATCTATGCTTTTTATTTAAATAACTAAAATATGATGGCAAAGGTAAGCTCATCTTACTTAGAAGAATTACTTAAGTTTTATCATTGACAGGCTACTTATATAATGATAGACTGAACGAGTATTTTTAGTTAGTTTTAGCTAACCAAAGTCATATATAATAAAATACTTACTTAAGGAGTGAACTATTTTGAAGATAGTAAAATTATTAACTGGATTGCTTGTTGTAACTACTTTACTGGCTGGGTGTTCCAGCTCAAATCAAGATTCTAATTCATCAAGCAATAATACCGAATCAACAACCACTAGCACTGAAGCTGAAGCCTCTAAAGCTGCTGATGCCGGAGCACGCGTTGTTGAGCATGCTATGGGCAGCACTACAATTACAGGAACGCCGACCCGTGTGGTTACTCTTTTCCAGGGAGCGACTGACTCTGCTCTGCTGCTCGGTGTAAAGCCTCTTGGGGCCGTTGAATCCTGGTCTGAAAAGCCAGTGTATGAGTATTTACGCAGCCAAATGGATGGCGTTGAAAATTTAGGAATAGAAACACAGCCGAATTTAGAGGCAATTATTGCTTTAAAGCCAGATTTAATCATTGCATCTAAGCTCCGCCATGAGAAAATATACACTCAGCTTTCTGAAATCGCTCCGACAGTGATGGTGCCTGAGGTGTATGTCTGGAAAGAAACTTTAGATATTACCGGAAAAGCGCTGAACAAAGAAAAAGAAGCGAATGATTTTCTTAAAACCTGGGATGAAAAAACTGCTTATTTCAAAGAAAAGGCAGCAGATAAGATAAAAGATAAAAAGATTTCCATTGTGGATTTCAGAGCAGATCACGCAAGAATTGTTTATAACGGTTTTGCTGCTTTGGTACTTAAGGATATGGGAATTGAACGACCTGACAGTCAAAAGGGAAGCGAGTGGGGAGTTATGCTCCAGTCAGAAGAAGCCATACCTCAAATGGAAGGTGATATCATTTTTGATCAGACAAATTTGACGGAAGGGGAAAATATTACGTTCCGTGACAAATGGGTTGCGAATCCATTATGGGCAAATCTAACAGCCGTAAAGAATAATGAAGTACATCCGGTAAACTCCATTTATTGGAATGCAGGCGGAGGCCCTCAGTCAGCCATGCTCATGCTTCAACAGGTTTACGATTTCTTTGGAGTAAAATAAATAGCAAGGGAGATCAATTCATGGCACGCTTACAGAATCCATTACAAAAAATGACTGTTCTTCTTCTATTATTAGCAATTTTGATATTTACCTTTGCGGCAAGTGTATCCCTTGGATCGTATCGTATTTCTTTATATGATGTATGTCAGTCTTTTTTAAATTTTAATTCCAGTTCTACAGAGCATATTCTTGTAATGAATACAAGATTTCCCCGGGCGGTAGTGGCGGCTACCGTTGGGGCATGTCTTGCAGTGGCTGGTGCTCTGACACAAGCTCTGACCAAGAATCCGCTGGCCGCCCCCAGTGTTCTCGGAATCAACTCCGGAGCCGTATTTTTTGCAGTTGTGGCAGCTTCTATGCCAAATATCCTTCCGCCTGTCAGTATTGTATGGGCGGCATTTGGCGGAGCTGCAATTTCTTCTGCTGCCGTATATTTTCTTGGCTCCATCGGGAGAGACGGGCTTACACCGATTAAAATTATTTTAGCAGGATCTGCTATAACTGCTCTTTTTACTTCTTTCACCCAGGGTCTGCTTGTATTAAGCGAATCGGGTATGAAGAACACACTCTCCTGGCTTGCGGGAGCAATTGTTGGCCGTAATCTGGAACATCAGAAAATGGTCCTTCCGTATATGATAATCGGCATGCTTTTGGCCTTTGCCCTTGCTGTCCACATAAACATTTTAACATCAGGAGATGATGTTGCAAAGGGTCTTGGCCAGCGCACGGGTATCGTTAAGCTGCTTATTTCTGTCTCTGTTATTTTATTGGCAGGTAGCTCCGTTGCTATTGCTGGCTCCATTGGCTTTGTTGGCTTAATGGTTCCCCATATTTCCCGATTTTTTGTAGGCAGGGACCACCGCTGGATTATTCCTTATAGTGCTGTTATGGGAGCATCACTGCTGTTGCTTGCAGATATTTCTGCACGATTTATAATCATGCCATCCGAAGCACCAGTGGGCGTCATGACTGCAGTGATTGGAGCACCCTTTTACATTTACATCGCAAGAAGAAGCTTAAGAGGTGATAAATGAGACAGAAACTATTCACTAAGAATATCTCGACTACAATGACTCCCGGGAATAGACTGATTCTGATGCTACTGCTATTAATTGCCGTATTTATAGGCTGTGTTTGCGCAGGATCAAAGATTTTATCTCCTCTCACGGTTATAAAAGGTATGTTGGGAAAATCAGATCCTCAGGTAAAATTGATCCTAGATTCTCTAAGGTTACCCAGAGCTTATGGTGCGATTTTATCCGGTGCAGCTTTAGGCATGTCTGGAACATTGCTCCAGGGCACCATTCGAAACCCACTGGCAGCGCCTAACATAATAGGCATCACCAGCGGAGGGAGCCTGGCGGCAGTTATATTTATAAATCTGTTTCCAGAAGCTAGTATTAGTATTATGCCTTTGGCTGTATTCATAGGTGCCTTACTGGTAACTATTTTAGTTTATGTATTGAGCTGGAAAGATGGAGTATCTCCTACCAGGCTTATATTAGTAGGAATTGGTATTTCTTCCGTAACCAGTGCTTTGACTACTTTAATCATTGCTAAAGGGACTTTCGTGGCTTCTGATAAGGCCTATCTTTGGATGGTTGGAAGTGTTTATGGAGTGACCTGGAAAGATGTTAAGCTTCTTCTTCCCTGGGTCTGCCTTTGCTTTCTTTTCTCTATGGCACATGCAAAGCATTTGGATGTGCAAGGCTTGGGAGACGATATTGCCATGGGACTGGGAGCACACCTGCAGCGGCACCGTGCCATATTAATACTTTTAAGTGTTGCGTTGGCAGGAAGTGCCATTGCAGTGGTAGGAGCAATTGGCTTTATTGGTCTTGTTGCTCCTCATATGGGCAGACGTCTTATTGGTGCCAACCACGCTGCTCTAATACCAGCTTCAGCTATCTTAGGTGCCATGATTTTACTGGCCGCTGATACAGTGGCGCGAACTCTGTTTTTACCTATTGATGTACCGGCAGGAGTATTTACTGCACTGATTGGAGCACCATTCTTTATTTATCAATTATATCGGAACCGTAATAAATAGGCTACAGGAGGCAAATTATGAACAGACTATTGACCAATCATTTATCCATATCATATGGAGAGAATACGGTGATAGAAAATTTAGACATACAGATTCCAGAGGGTAAAATTACTATTTTGGTGGGAAGCAACGGCTGTGGGAAATCCACACTTTTGCGTTCTCTATGCCGCCTGTTAAAGCCTGCAAGAGGAGCCGTTGTATTAGATGGAAATGATATCTTTAAAATGTCCACTCGTGATGTTGCACGTAAACTTGCAGTCCTTCCCCAGGGTCCGACTGCTCCAGAGGGGCTTACTGTCATGCAGCTCGTTCGCCAGGGACGCTATCCTCACCAGAACTGGCTCCAACAATGGACCAGTGAAGATGAAGAAATGGTCCAAAAGGCCTTACATGATACAAAAATGACGGATATTGCAGACAGAACTGTAGACTCCTTATCGGGAGGTCAGCGTCAGAGAGCTTGGATTGCTATGACTTTAGCTCAGGGGACTGATATCCTGCTTCTGGACGAGCCTACCACATATTTAGACCTGGCACACCAAATAGAAGTTTTGGATCTGCTCTATGAGCTGAATGCGAAAGAGAACCGGACCATTGTCATGGTTCTTCACGATTTAAATTTATCCTGCCGATATGGACATCATATGGTGGCACTGAGTGATCGAAGGGTGTATGCAGAGGGTGTTCCAGAAGAGGTCATGACCGCGGAAACCGTTCGTCACGTATTTGGCCTCGATTGCGAAGTTTCTATAGATCCTATCTTTGGTACCCCACTTTTGATTCCTCATGGAAAAGGAAGGCATATAATTAATGCTGGAACTGTTGTTTGATTAAGTAATAAATGACAGACCAATGGAAAATTAGCCCTCGCACTATTTTTCCATTGGTCCTATTTTTATTGATATCGTAAGTGACCGCTATTGACATTCCTGATTTTGGAACACATTATTTTAAATTTATTATATTTCTTTTTAAAGCATATCATTTCCTAAGATTTTTCAGGTATGTCTAAGTTCATAGCAGTCCATATAAGATAAATCCATTCCTTCTGGAATGGCTGCAAAATTAGAATTATAAAAAGCCTCCTTATCCCTTACTGAAGCGCTAAAGATATAATTATATCCGAGATCAAACAGATATTCCGGACATAGCTCAGCACTTGGTCCGTATATTCCTCTTATTTTAGCATTTTTACATGTTCTTAGAATATCTTGATAGGTATTATTTACAATTGTACAGCCAGTCATTACTACAATATCCAGGCTTTCAAGTATATCTTTATGTTCAAGTGCATTTTCTCCAAGATGCCAATGGATGTTTTCAGGATATACTTTCGTCTCCTTTCCAATTTTATAACTTAATATTCCCTTCGGGTCCCGAAGATCAAAGGCATGAAATTCCTTACACATTCCAAGAAAAACTTCATTATATAGACCATATCCTATGATTCCAACCTTTTTATCCTTAACATCGTAGTCAAATACGCGTCCTTCTGTACGGATAATCCCTCTGTCTTTAAGCCTGTCTGCCGAGTTAAATGGCTTACTTAACAGATTGCATAAACAAGCTGCTATTATTCTAAGTTCTTCATCTGACCCTTTAATTAGCTCGTAAACACATTCGTCTGCCGGCCTTCCAATTAAGGATTTTAAAATTCTCTCATGTTCATCAAAAGCTTTTTCCTTTGTCACACGCAGTGACATGGATAATCTGTCATTGGTATCAGATACCATAAACCATCTGTGCCCCAATACAAATTCTTTTATAATTGGCACTGGTTCCTTATATATTTCATAGTTTTTCTGTATCATGCCCAGTGCTATTCTTAAATCTTTCATTATTTTCCTCCTCTATCCGTTTGTAATTGAAATTGGAACAATGCTCTTTATAATACGATCGTTGTAGTGAAATTGATTTACTGCAACATTTACATGAAATGCTTTTGATATATTCTCTTCCGTAAGAATATCCTGAGTTTTTCCGCATACGTAGTCTCCAGTACGATTCAGCATGAGCGCTTCATCAGATATGGAAATTGCATTTGTAGGATAATGCGTATTCATAACAGCACAGATTCCATTTTCATGTGCCATACGCTCAATCAGATTCAGCACTAATATTTGATTATGGAAATCAAGGCCTGTTTCTGGTTCATCAAGAATAATAAGGTCTGGCTTGTTAATAAGTGCTTTTGCTATAAGCACCATCTGCAGTTCTCCCCCGCTCATATGATTACAGTCTTTGCTTGCCAGCCTCTCTATCCCTATCTGTTTCATTATCTCTTCCGCCATCTCTATATCTTTGATACCTGGTTGTTCAAAGATTCCAAGATGTGCACTGCGTCCAAGAACAACCATCTCAAGACCTGTAATTGAAAATGCAAATGTATGAGATTGAGGTATATAGGATACCTTTGACCACAGCTTTTTTGTGTTTATATGTTTGATGTCCTCTCCATATAAAAAGCTTTTTCCCTCTACCCAGTCTAAAAGCCCAACCATACATTTTAAAAGTGTTGTCTTCCCCACACCATTAGGGCCAAGCACGGATAGAATTCTTCCCTTACTTAACGTAAAGTTAATATCCTTTAATATCTTCTGTTGATGTGGATAGCCGAAGCTTCCATTTTGCACTTCTAAGATCAATGTAAGCTCCCCCTGTTTCTTTTTAGCAATGATATAAATACCGGTGCCCCTATAATTGCGGTAAGGATGGACAACGGAAGTTCAATAACACTAATGCTCCTTGAAAATGTGTCAATGATAATCATAAAACTGGCTCCAATGCTGATTCCAACAGGAACCACATAACGATTGTTACTTCCCACAAGCATTCTGGAACAGTGTGGAATCAGAAGTCCTATCCAGCCAACCTGTCCACACATGGAAACGCACGAAGCGGTTATGACTGTGGCCGCCAGTACGAAGATTAAGCGTGTTATCTTTAGATTCATTCCACTTGCTCTTGCCTCATCGCTGCTTAGTGATAATATATTTAACTTCCATCTCATCAGATATATCACTGCAATACCTGACAATATAAGCGGTGAGCCTATCATGATTTTTTTATAAGATGCGCTTGTGAAGCTTCCCATGAGCCAATAAGTTATGGCTGGCAGTTTATCCAGGGGATCCGCAGTATATTTTAATAAAGAACCTACTGCATTAAACAGTGCCGATATGATTACTCCAGCCAGAACAAGAAATACGACTGACTGCCCATTTCTATCTCTTGCCAGTACCATTGTAATCCAAACAGAAAACAATCCAAAAGCCAATGCAAGTAATTGAGTCTCCATGATGCCCATAGACATAATAATGGCAATAATCGCACCCACACAGGTTCCACTTGTTACACCTAGTACATCAGGTGTTGCAAGTGGATTTGAAAAAAGTGACTGAAATGCATTTCCTGCACATGTTAGACCAGCTCCGACAATGATTGCCATTATGATTCTTGGTGCCCTTAAATTTATAACAATGGAATAGTTCTGGCTATCTCTGTTGCCCTTTGCGGCATCAAATAAGGTATTTATAACCTCTATCATAGAAAGGTTCATTCTACCGATGCACATGCTTATTATTGCAGTTGCAATTGGTAATAGGATCATTATCAGTATTGCAGCAAATGTAAATCTGTTATGTCTGATCCATACTGTATTTTTCATCGCAATTGAAGCATTCCCTCCATTTCTTCATCAGTGATTTCATATCCATAAAAATCCTTGTAGTAATCACGAATTACTGTTTCCAAAGGATAATCTGAAAATTCCTCCGGATAAGTATTACATGCAAGCCAGGCTAATACGAGGGGAGCATCAGGATTAGGCGTAAACCAGTTCCACATGCCTAGTGTTGTATTATATACCCGCTCATCTTTTACTGCCTGTATTGTTGAAAAATCAATGCCTTCAACTTTATTTTCTATCACATCCTGCCTGTTCAGCTTTAAAAGACCAGGACCATTTATAAATAATATCTGGGGATTCCATTTATATATTTGTTCAAAGCTAACCTGTGCAAAACCCTTTGCTTCCTCTGCAACATTTTTAACTCCCAGGTGTTGCAGCCAATAATCACCAAATACTCCTTTACCGGAAACCTGGGGAACACCGTCAATTAGTTTAAATAATATCATGGAGCTTGGACGTTTATCCTCTGGAATATTTTCTATTCTGTTTTTGACATCTATAACAATCTTGTCACCAGCTTCTATAAAGCTCTCCATCTTGCCCTTCTCTCCAAATACCTCCTCTAAAAGCATCAGCCACTGCTTATACCTTTCGATTGGATCTGCGGGGGAATCTGCCCCTACGGTTGCAAATCCTATTGATGGAATTCCACTGGAAGCCAGTATTTGTGCATGTTCTTTATTATTGGCGTTATAAAAAATCACATCTGGCTTAAGCTTTATGATTTCCTCTATATTCAGATCCGATTGAGCATAAACGGTATCGGATGATTCAAGCAACTCAGGTGCAATATTCTTTAATGCTGTCTCTGATATGGTTTCCTTAAAAGAACCACTATATCCTACAATATGGGGGGCTGAACCTTTAAAATATGCCATGTATGTAGATAATATCGGTATTTGATCTATTACAACCCGCTCTATTTTATTTGGAACTTCAACCTGATTTCCAGCATGATCTACAACTACATGAGTTCCTGATAGCTGATTATCTGCCTTGGAATCGGTTTCATTTTTATCAGCAGCCGTAGTTGCTTCTACAGAAGTGATTTCTGCCACTGATGAGGGAGCTGTATTTTTATAACGATTGGAAGTACATGCAGTTAATAGCAGCATTGATGCTAATAAAATTGAAGTTGTATAGAATTTTAGCTTCATAATATCCTCCTTCTTTGGTTAGTTAATACTAACTCATATATAAGTGTATATGAAAAAAAGAATTATTTCCATTGCTACTGCAACGAAACTAATTCTTCTTTTGATATTTTTTATTATGAGTGTATTTTTTATTATTAATCCTAATTTTACATTTGCAATGCTGTCTTAACAATACACATCTGTTGATTATGCTTATCTCTCAATAATAAGATGGCCTTTCATTACCTTACTATTCATATCGGTCAAGTATCTATCCTATACAAAATTAGTCTCTCATTGAAGTGGCAGAATGTACTTTATTAGAGTCCGAATATTTTTTCCATAATTACCTATTCATCATAATAGACCGCAAGCTGCAGCAAGTAACACCGCACATTACATGCACATGCAAGCCTTTTATTGTGTATTGCTGTAATTTGAAATAGGCACTAAAATAAGCGCTTAATATTGAGGTGACCCCTAAAAGTTAGACCTAGAATCTAACGATTGGAGGTCGGTTCATATAACTGTTCCTTAAAATTAAAAATAGCCAGAATCTCTTGTAAATTCAAGATTCTGGCTACTTAATAATAAGAGCGCGAGACGGGACTCGAACCCGCGACCCCGACCTTGGCAAGGTCGTACTCCACCAACTGAGCCACTCGCGCTTACTCTCTTTTTTCAGGCATATACCCTCAAAACCACACATTGTTATATATCTTTCATCCGTTCTTTCCTCTTACCTAAACCAACCTGGTTAAGCCCTCGACCTATTAGTGACAGTCAGCTACACATGTTACCATGCTTCCACCTCTGCCCTATCTACCTCGTCGTCTTCAAGGGGTCTTACTCTTGCGATGGGATATCTCATCTTGAGGGGGGCTTCACGCTTAGATGCCTTCAGCGTTTATCCCTTCCCGACTTGGCTACTCTGCCATGGTGTTGATCACCAACAGATACACCAGAGGTCAGTCCATCCCGGTCCTCTCGTACTAAGGACAGCTCCTCTCAAATATCCTACGCCCACGCCGGATAGGGACCGAACTGTCTCACGACGTTCTGAACCCAGCTCGCGTACCGCTTTAATGGGCGAACAGCCCAACCCTTGGGACCTACTACAGCCCCAGGATGCGATGAGCCGACATCGAGGTGCCAAACCACTCCGTCGATGTGAACTCTTGGGAGTGATAAGCCTGTTATCCCCAGGGTAGCTTTTATCCGTTGAGCGATGGCAATCCCACTTTATACCACCGGATCACTAAGTCCTAGTTTCCTACCTGCTCGACCCGTCGGTCTCGCAGTCAAGCTCCCTTATGCCTTTGCACTCTTCGAATGGTTTCCGTCCATTCTGAGGGAACCTTTGAGCGCCTCCGATACACTTTCGGAGGCGACCGCCCCAGTCAAACTCCCCGCCTGACATTGTCCCCCAGCCAGGTAATGGCTGCAGGTTAGAAACCCAATATCGCAAGGGTGGTATCCCAACATCGGCTCCTCAAAGACTGGCGTCCTTGATTCACTGCCTCCCACCTATCCTGTACATGCAATACCGAATCCCAGTATCAAACTAGAGTAAAGCTCCATGGGGTCTTTCCGTCCTGGCGCAGGTAACCAGCATCTTCACTGGTATTTCAATTTCACCGGGTGCATTGTTGAGACAGCGCTCAAATCATTACGCCTTTCGTGCGGGTCGGAACTTACCCGACAAGGAATTTCGCTACCTTAGGACCGTTATAGTTACGGCCGCCGTTTACTGGGGCTTAAATTCAGAGCTTCGCGTTGCCGCTAACCCCTCCTCGTAACCTTCCAGCACCGGGCAGGCGTCAGCCCATATACCTCACCTTTCGGTTTTGCATAGACCTGTGTTTTTGCTAAACAGTTGCTTGAGCCTATTCTCTGCGGCCTGATTTCTCAGGCACCCCTTATCCCGAAGTTACGGGGTCATTTTGCCGAGTTCCTTAACAATGCTTCTCCCGCCGGCCTTAGGATTCTCTCCTCATCCACCTGTGTCGGTTTACGGTACGGGCACATATTACACAATAGCGGCTTTTCTTGACAGCCCCTACAGAGACTTCCCTACTTTTGTTCGGTACGCGTCACACCTTCCTGTTGTTAAGCGGATTTGCCAACTTAACCAGTCCAATGCTTGCCCCGGTCTTTTCATTCCCGGGTTCTCTCTCGGTTCTGTGTCCCCACAGTTCTGATAATATGCGGTACAGGAATTTCAACCTGTTGTCCATCGACTACGTCTTTCGACCTCGCCTTAGGCCCCGACTTACCCAGAGCAGATCAGCTTTACTCTGGAAACCTTAGATATTCGGCCTGGAAGATTCTCACTTCCATCTCGCTACTCATTCCGGCATTCTCTCTTCTTAACACTCCACATCTCCTTACGGTAATGCTTCAGCGCGGTAAGAATGCTCCTCTACCAATGTATCATAAGATACATTCCACAGCTTCGGTGTCGTGTTTTAGCCCCGGACATTTTCGGCGCAAGACCTCTCGACTAGTGAGCTATTACGCACTCTTTGAATGTGTGGCTGCTTCTAAGCCAACATCCTAGTTGTCTCTGAAATCTCACATCCTTTTCCACTTAACACGCACTTTGGGACCTTAGCTGGTGGTCTGGGCTCTTTCCCTTTTGACTGCCCAACTTATCTCGTGCAGTCTGACTCCCGTACATCATCTGACCGGCATTCGGAGTTTGATATTCTTTGGTAAGCTTTGACGCCCCCTAGGAAATTCAGTGCTCTACCTCCGGCAGACTAATACGAGGCTAGCCCTAAAGCTATTTCGAGGAGAACCAGCTATCTCCGGGTTCGATTGGAATTTCTCCCCTACCCACACCTCATCGCCACCCTTTTCAACGGATGTGCGTTCGGTCCTCCACCGCCTTTTACGGCAGCTTCAACCTGGACATGGGTAGATCACCCGGTTTCGGGTCTACCTTTACTGACTCATTCGCCCTATTAAGACTTGGTTTCCCTTCGGCTCCACACCTTAAGTGCTTAACCTTGCCAGTAACGGTAACTCGCCGGACCGTTCTACAAAAAGTACGCGGTTCCACTTTAAACGTGGTTCCACAGCTTGTAAACACAGGGTTTCAGGTTCTTTTTCACTCCCCTCCCGGGGTCCTTTTCACCTTTCCTTCACAGTACTATGCGCTATCGGTCACTAAGTAGTATTTAGCCTTGGGGGGTGGTCCCCCCGAATTCCCACAAGGTTTCTCGTGTCTCGTGGTACTTTGGATCCTGCTCGCTGACTATTGCTTTCCCATACAAGGCTTTCACTTTCTATGGCCGGTCTTTCCAGGACCGTTCTGGTAACAAATCGTCTCACTTATTGCAGTCCATAACCCCAGCATGCACGCACGCTGGTTTAGGCTCCTTCCATTTCGCTCGCCGCTACTTTGGAAATCGAGTTTTCTTTCTTTTCCTCCGGGTACTTAGATGTTTCAGTTCCCCGGGTTCCCGACGTATGGCTATGAATTCACCATACGACAACTGAGGTTTGCTCAGTTGGGTTTCCCCATTCAGATATCTCCGGATCAAAGGATATTTGCTCCTCCCCGAAGCTTTTCGCAGCTTATCACG
>JAGI01000002.1:2217500-3102500 GCA_000526575.1 Clostridium sp. 12(A)
TTTGAAGAAGTTTTGCCGCCGTTTTCAGCGGCGAGTTATATCATACCAAAGCATTTGACAAAAGTCAACAATTATTTCAATGTTTTTTTAATAATTATTCTAAGGCTGTTTTAGTAGCTAATTCTACTTATTAGAATGCAGGAACAGACTATATTTAATTGTAGGAGTGTTATCTATGGAGTATTGGATATGAAAATACCGAGTAAAGAAGATAGAATTGCAATATTAAGAACTTATGTTAATAAGCGCTGAAATAGTTGACCTTATAATATAGAGGAATTAGATCGTAATTTTCTATAGATATATCTTTATATTTACTTAATGGCAATGGCAATGGCAATGGCAATGGCAATGGCAATGGCAATGGCAATGGCAATGGCAATGGCAATGGCAATGGCAATGGCAATGGCAATGGCAATGGCAATGGCAATGGCAATGGCAATGGCAATGGCAATGGCAATGATATTATAAGGCACAGACCTGAAATAGGTAAAGATATAATTTTTCAATGTGTATTCAAATTGTCTATCCTTTATTATAGACAGATATAACACTGTATTGAACCTTGTCTCCTTAATCTAATAATAACGAAACAGTTATGATTAAAATAATTAACCCATGTTCTAACTAATAGACTTTATATCCTTTAGAGAATAAGCTAATAGCTTGTTCGATTAATATATGGATTGTATCTGTTGAGGGCAAGTAGAAAATAGACTATGTTGTTGCTATAGGAATAGATTACCATCTGTTGATATTTGTTAAAAAACCACTGACTGTAAAACAGATATGGGAATAAAGAAGATTGAAAAACGGGTATTATCAGGAGTATATAAGTAATGTTTTAAGTTAGAGCTATAATAGAAAAGCCCCGGAATGTTTCTTATGACATTCCAGGGTCTTTTAAGTGTTATAGTAATCCGCTCGTGGAGTTCTGAGTATTTTCCTGATTTCCTAAGCTGTGAGATGACATCTGCATGCGCATCTTCATCAACTC
This sequence comes from Clostridium sp. 12(A), assembly GCA_000526575.1. Taxonomy (GTDB): domain Bacteria; phylum Bacillota; class Clostridia; order Lachnospirales; family Lachnospiraceae; genus Lacrimispora; species Lacrimispora xylanolytica. The sequence goes on from JAGI01000002.1 coordinate 2,218,498, forward strand.
TATTAGATAGAGGTAATTCGTTTTATTAGCCAGTAGTGAATTTCCATCTGCTTCAGAAGATTGTCCGGTGAGGGACGTCAAAGTCTGGAACAGTTCATTGATTTCTGTCATTCCTTGAGGGGAATAGGAATTATAATTGGAAGTTGTTTGATTCACATAATTATCTGAGGATTTTGAGTTGCTGGAAAAATATAAGGAACCGGTCTTTAAGGATTCATCATTCCCCATAAAGCCTATTACCTTTTTTACATATTCCTGAGTTTCTTTAAAAGGCGGTATCCCTCCGTATTTCTTTACATTATTACCACCTGCATTGTAAGCTGCCAAAGTTAGTTCTACGTTACCGTTGAACCGCTCCAAATGTTCTTTTAAATATTTGGCGCCTCCCATGATATTACTTTTGGCATCATAAGGATTCGATACTCCCAAGGATTTTGCGGTTGCTGGCATCAATTGCATGATACCTGCTGCTCCCTTTTTTGAAGTTGCGGAGGGGTTGAAATTAGATTCTACCTTGGCAACTGCCTTTAAAAGCTTTTCAGGCACTCCATATTTGTTTGCGGCTTCTTTAAAAATTTCCTCAAGATTCTGAGGGACATTTACAATTGATTTCAATACATTTTTAAATTCATTTCCGGATTTGGATGCTGTATTGTTTGTACGTCCTACCCCTGCTCCTGTAAGGGCAGACAGTTTTAGCTGGTCGATTGTTGCCAAAATATATTCCTCCCGCCTTTTAAGGCAATTATGAAATCCATTTTCCAGAAGCATCCACCCAGTATTGTCCTATATTCGTGTGGTATGCCATACTTCCATCTATATGAAAATAATACCAGATTTTCGGTTGAATTTCTACCCAGCCTGTCATCATCTCTCCACCCTGGGTGTTAAGATAATACCATTTACCATCAATCTGCTGCCAGCCAGTCATTAGTTTGCCATCAGCAGGGTTTAAATAATACCACCTTTGTCCTGACTTTAACCAGCCGGTTTGACGAGTTCCATTTCCATCGAAATAATACCAGTCGTTTAAAATCTGCTTCCAGCTGTTTCTTGGTACACCGCCATCTTCCTGCTTATAAGTATTTCCCTTCCAAGCTCCGGTGGTATCTCCTTCGTACTCCAGGATAGTATCGTCAGAAGTTACATAATCTCCTTCTTTCAAATACTTTCTGTCGTCGGCAGTAAATCCAATTGCACGTACTTCATAGTAATAAACTGCATTCTTGTCCATAAGTTCTGAAAGATCTGCTATATTTGTCTGAACGGAAATACGTTTTTTCAGCTTATCGTCTGCATAAAGTGCTACCTGATAACCGGTGGCGAATTCTACCTTTTTCCATACAGCTTTCGTCTTCTTGCTGTCGCTCCAGCCAGCTTTCGCGGTTTGTCCTAATTTCACTACTGGTACATAATCAACTTTAACCTCAAGAGTATTGTTATCCAAAGCTTTAGCTGAAACAAATTTGGCTCCGGTTATTTTAATCTCAGAGCGGTTATAGGATTCTGCAAAAATCATAGTATCTGAAGTCAAAATCACACTGACTCTCTCATTAGAAGCAGCTTTCCATTTACTGATATCTCTCTTCCAAAGAGTATCCTGAATGGTAACTCCTGAGGTCGTTGTAGTAATCTCAGGCATGAGAATTTCTTCATCGCCGAATTGACTCTTAAAGGTCAGATTTAAGCTGCGGATTACAATGGATTCAGCAGCCTGAACCTTTAGAGGGGGCAGAATGACCATCATAAAGGCCAGAAGGGATAATAATATAAAATACGGTTTCATTCCTTCTTTTCTTATCATTGTTCCCATACTCCCTCCTCATTGATTGAATATCCGTCCACTGTGGTTTTCACTGCCATGCTTCCATCCTGGTGAAAAAATCGCCAATAGCCATCCACCTGATGCCAGCCAGTAGCCATTACTCCATCTTCTCCTGTATAATATGTCTTTTCATCCCGTGTAAAAAGACCTTTCATCATAACACCTTCAAGATTTGCTGGTATGGTATTTAAGTAATACCATCTTCCGGCCTGATTGATCCAGCCTTTCTGCATCGCTCCCTGATTGCTGAAGAAATAGGTATAGCCATCGATTACCTGCCAATTGACAGCAGCGGCTCCCTGAGGTCCCTCATGGCCGTTATCGGGATAGAAATAGTACCAGACATTATTAATCTTCTGCCAGCCAGTCAACATGGCTCCATTGGCATCTAAATAATAAATATCAGAATCTAAGATAAACCAGCCGGTTACCATCTTACCATTCTGATCAAAACGATACCATACATTATCAAGTGCCATCCATGAATTGGTCTGAAGAGTACCGTCTTTATGGCGGTATAACCAGACGCCTGACTGTTGTTCCCAGCCACTTTTCGGCTCAGTGCTTGCTGTACCGTCCGCTTTACGGTCAGCTTCCTTGCCTGTTCCATCAGACACATCCCGGTCTCTGATGACAAGCTCATCGGATTCTACCCAGTTACTTTTTTTGCCGTTCTTTAATTCTTCCTGCTTAAACGGTATGGAGCGGATTTTATAAGAATAGGTTCCTTCTTCTGTCATGTAAGGATAAAAATTATAGGTAGTCGCCGTTACCTGCTCTTTTTTTAAGATAATTTTCTTTCCTTGATAGAGCCATACTTCGTAGGCACCGGAAGTATTATCTCCCTTGGACCAGACTGCCAAACCAAGTCTTGTGTCTTTCCAGCCCACATCTTCAGGTTCTGCATAAAGTCCTTTGATTGCTTTGGCGCGCAGTGTAACGACCAAATCGCTTCCCTGGCGCTTTGCACTGACATAGGAACCTCCATTTACTTTAATCTTGGTGGCTTCATAGGATGATTTAAAATAAGCATCAGACTCATTTGATGGGGTCAGAGTAACATTCATCTTGGGTTCCTCCCCGATTGTCATATCTTTTGAGGTGGATGTTACCCACTTTGCCTCTGTCACCTTATACTCCTTGCTTCCAGCTGTTACATAGCATTCTGCACTTGTCTTATCAATCTGGATATCCGGCAGGCGGTCTCCCGCCTCAATATTAAGACCTACTTTAATGCTGACCGAATTAATCGCAGCCGTCGCCATTACTTTTTCTGGTATCAAGCACAAACAAAAGGCCGTCAATATCACCATGGCCATTGTCCGCTTTTTCATCTAATCACTCCTTTTCTTTGCTGACTCAATAAATTACAGTATATAATTCCTATCGTCATGTTTAGTATAAAACATAAGCCATCAACGGATATTACTGTTTTTTCAGCCGCTCGGAGAGAGTGAATTTTTTAATCATAGATTCCTGATGAGGAGTCATTTCCAGGAATTGGGCACCATAGCGATAGCCTATATTCTCGCCCATTTCTGACACTTCTTTCTTCCAGATAACACAGCCCTTTAGACGGACGCAGCCGTAATTGGTGTTGATCAGGAAAGAAAAGGGCTGGTTTTCCATAAGGTTTTCTTTTGACTCAAAGCCTACGCCCCCAACACTGATATCTTTTATCTCTGCCTGGATATGTAAAAGAGTGCCGCTTTCTCCTGAAGTTTCTATGGTTACAGGCTGCTCTATTCTGACTTTCAACGCCTGCCGCCTATCATTTTCGCTGACCATTTTCACTACCTTGCAGGTGGCACGGTAAGCAGACTGATCCGGCAGCTTTGTCATTCCGGATATCCTGCATTTGCAGGTCACAATGCCCTGTTTGCCATCATAAAATTCGATCATGGTCTCACCACTGATGTTCCAGATATCAGTTTCATTTATGACCAGCTCCATGATCTCCTTGTCACCATTCATGACTTCTACTTGCGCAAGCAATGAGCCTGCAAAAGAATAGATGCAGGCTTTTTTACATTCCATAAACATAATTTTATTCCTCCGTTCCAGGTGATTCAATTTCCTCTGTGTTTGAATCATCGGAGTTTTCTGTCAACAATTTTTCCTTGATGTCTGGTACATAGTCTAAAAAATATAAATAAATATCTACTATTGCCTGGTATAGCTCTTCCGGAACTTTGGCCCCCAGCTCTAGCTGAGTCAGTATCGTCGCAAGAGAATTATCCTCATATACCGGGACACCGCTTTCATTGGCGGTCTCGATGATTCGTTCCGCCATATAACCCATTCCGGAAGCAACGATGACAGGGGCAGCATTTTTATTTTCATCGTATTTAATTGCAACTGCTTTTTTGTTTAATGTGTTTTTAAATTCTGACATCGACTGAATTCTTCCTTTCCTGTATTTTAGGAAATACCTCCACAGGAGAATTTGGACCTCCGCCTGCCTGAACATACAGGTTATCAATCCGTAGTTGGTGCTGCTCCAGTATGGCCTTCATCCCTTTTTGAATTGCACCCTCTGACTTTTGCATCCGCTCCGGATAATACAGCTGGAGAGATGATGCGTCTCCGCCATAGACCAGCAACAATTTAAACTGGCCCAGCTCACGAATATCAAATTTCACGAAAATTCTGGCTACTCGTTTTATACCTGCTTGTGTGCTGCTGCCTTGTTCATCTGGATCAATCCACATTTCTGTGAATAGCTTCTTACCATTGATGTTAAAGGGAAATGCCAGATGCAGCAGAGGCATATATACACTTTCATTGAGTATCATGGAATTCATCATATTTAAAAAGGTCTGTTTATTTTCAAGTCCGGTTCCTCCGCTTACTCCTGTGCGCAGAAAATCCAGAAACTTTTCGGACCACTCATTTTTACCCGCAGCCTGATCCATATCCACCTGATCGAGAAGACTGCTGAATTGTTCCATCGTTACGGTACCAAAATATTTGCGGAAGCCCTGATAACCGGTCAGTCTTTGAAATGCCTGTAAAACATCTTCCCTGTTTCCATTTTCATATCTGGAAATCAGAACGGTAAGCAGGGAAATCTTATCTCTTATTGTTCCCATATCATGGTTAGCTGAGATATAACGTCCTAGGAACGGCATAATTTTGTCTTTCAGCAGGGTACTGTTTTTGGAGGTATCTCCTTCCTGAGCCAACATATCCAGCTCTTTTAACATCTCCTGGATCTGTTCTCTGGTCTGCTTATAAACATAGCTTTCCATCTCCCTCAATGTACGGAAAATGTCACCAAGAATATGCTTTCCAGATGACATGTCATTAAATTTCCGAATAAAATTAAGGACGTCTGATTTTAAATCCACAGAATTCGTATCAGCCATTACCATTCTAAGCTGATCGAATAATCCACCACTGAATTTCACATTGGATTCTGCCTGCTCTTTTAAGAACGGCAGAATGTCCTCCTCGTTCATCTGGGCAGCTTTAAAAAATGCAGCGATCCGCTCTGCAGCTTCCTGCCCCATCACTCCCCCAGTAAGCATCTCCTCTCCCTGGAAAAATATGTCGGTAAAAATCTTAGAAAGATCCGGAATATTTCGAACCATGTTGAGAAATGAACCAAAGTTCGATCTGTATTGAAATGCAAGCTGCTGCTCTCCATTTCCTCCGGCATTGGTCCGGTTATCTCCCCTTGTCACTCTGGTAGGATCTACTGGATTCTGTATCTGGGGTCCCTGACCTGCCTGGGGATTGTTTTTAATGGTTGAATTATCGTAACCAGATAGCGGTGTCGTTACTTTTAAAACATCTGCCATATTATGCCTCCATCTATGTGGTAAATCATACATTTTTTTCCAAACGTTCTTCTATTTGCTATTATTTTTTAAACAACCATACCGATAAATAGATATATACTAATTAGACAAGGCGGTGTAAATATTATGGATAACGGCATGGATAATATGCTTGATATGTATCTCTTTGAAACCAATTCCCTTCTGGAGCAATTGGATGAACTCCTGATAGAAGCCGAAAAAGCAGGAGATTTTACGGTGGACGATGTAAACGAAATCTTTCGTATCATGCACACCGTCAAGGGTTCCTCTGCTATGATGGAGTTTTCTTCCCTGATGCAGATTGCCCATCACATTGAAGATTTATTCTTCTTTATTCGTGAGAATGGTTTGGATTCTCTTGACATTTCCCACAAGAGCACCCTTTTTGATTTAATGTTCCGTTCTACCGATATGCTTAGAGCAGAAGTTTCAAAGGTAGAAAACAATGAACCACTTAGTGATAATGTCGACAATCTAACTCAGGAAATTAATAGCTTCCTGAAAAAAATCAGTAAGGATAACACACAAAAGGATGCCGAAGCCAAAAGCGAGAAGGCTCCTGAGCAAAAAAAGCCCGAAGAGCCCAAAAAGGTCTCCGCCCCTGCCGTCCAGGCCGCTAATCTAGACGAAATCCGGATGGATCTGGCTGAATGCCCAGATGACAATGCTGCCTTCTTCCTCCGCCTCTTTTTTGATGAAGGCTGTGGAATGGAAAATCTAAGAGCATTTATGCTTATAAGTGCACTGAAAGAATCCGGATTAGAATTTAACTATTATCCGTCTGATATCGAAACAAACAGCCAGACCTGCGCAACCATCATTGAGAAAGGTTTCTTTTTGACCTTTGAATCTAAGAATGATGCAGAATCTGCGATTACCCAGGTAAGTAATTTAAATAATATCCGCTCTTATGAACTGATAGAAAATGTTCGTGTTAAAAATGCCGCCGCTGATGAAGCTCAGGCACCAGCTGCCGCTGCTCCTGCCGTACGAGAAAGTGCTGCTGCAAGCGCTCCTGCTGCTAATTCCGGACATCAGACACCAAATAAGCAGAATTTAATCAGTGTAAATCTGGCTAAGCTTGACAATCTTGTTGCAATTGTTGGTGAAATCGTTATCACAGAGTCTATGGTGACCTCTTCTCCTGACATCCAGAATTTAAAAAATATGGATAACTTTTTAAAGGCAACCAGACAGCTTCGCAAGCTAACAGATGATCTTCAGGATATTGTTATGTCTCTGCGCATGGTGCCGGTATCCGGTGTATTCCAGAAGATGAACCGAATTGTCAGAGATATGAAGCAAAAGCTGAAAAAGGACGTTCGCCTCACTATCGTTGGCGAGAATACCGAAGTTGATAAGTCTATTGTAGACAGCATCGGCGACCCTATTATGCATATCGTTCGTAACTCCATGGATCATGGAATCGAAGAAACCGCAGAGGAACGTATTAAAGCTGGTAAGAATCCTCAGGGAGAGATTATTCTTTCTGCCAGCCATACTACCAATGAAGTTATTATTTCTATTAAAGATGATGGTCACGGAGTAGACCCTGCCGGCGTTCTTGCAAAGGCTAAAAAGAACGGCATTCTTACAAAGCCGGAAAATGAGTACACCGAAAAGGAAATCCTTGCACTTCTTCTCGCACCTGGCTTCTCTACCAACGAAGTGGTAACGGAATATTCCGGCCGTGGTGTTGGTATGGACGTCGTTAAGAAGAATGTAGAGGCAGTAGGCGGTACTGTTACTGTTACAAGTGAATTAGGAAAAGGAATGTGTACAACTTTAAAGATTCCTCTTACCATGGCAATTGTAGATGGTATGGAAATTGCTGTAGGCAAATCTGTATTTACCATTCCGATTGCTAACATCCGTCAGTCCTTTAAAGTTAAGAACGAAGATGTTATTTACGATACTGAGGGGAACGAGATCATCAAATGTATGAATCAGTTCTATCCAATTATTCGTATACATACCCTCTATAATATTAATACAGAAATCACGAATATCGAAGACGGAATCCTTGTTTGGGTAGAATCCGGTGACAAGTCCTATTGCCTGTTTGTTGATGATCTGCTTGGGGAACAGCAGGTAGTTGTAAAACCGCTTCCAGTTTATTTAAACAGCTTTAACATTAAAAATTCAGGAATCTGCGGCTGTACTATCCTGGGTGATGGTAATATCAGCATCATTTTAGACGTTTTAAATCTGTATGCTGCAGCACACAATCAATACTAATTGGAATTGGAGGAATACAAATGTCAGCAGAGAATACGCAAACTACTATGACTGGCTCTGAGGCCACGGAGCGGTACCTTACGTTCCGCACAGATAACCTGATTTTTGGAGTAAGCACAAACTATATTATAGAGATCATCACAAACCATGCAATTACTACCATGCCGATGATGCCGAATTATGTAAAGGGAATCATCAATTTAAGAGGACAGATCGTTCCTATTATTGATATCCGCTTAAGACTTGGAAAACCTGAGATTGAATATACCAACACAACCTGCGTGATCGTATTAAATGTAGATTCTGTCTTTATTGGAATCATTGTTGATGCAGTTGAGCAGGTTCTGGACATTGATTATTCTCAGATCTCTTCTGTTCCTGCTAACAACCGGGAAGAACTGGTAAGTGGTATGATATCCATGCCAGACAACAATGTTGTTCTGCTTATGGATTGTGTAACTTTAGTTAATAACTCATAAAGGACGGCCTTTCAATGTTAACACTTTCACAGCAAGACTTCACACGGCTGGTTCAGTTCGTGAAAAAAAACTATGGAATTGACTTGTCAAAAAAGATGCAGCTGATTATGGGACGGCTATCAAATACAATCATTACTATGGGCTATTCTTCTTTTACAGAATACATAGACCACGTAACCTCTTCTAAGAATCCAGCTGATCTGGAAGTGATGCTGAATAAGCTTACAACAAATTATACTTATTTTATGAGGGAGGAAGCCCATTTTAATTTCTTCCGGGATACGATTCTTCCTTATCTTTTGAGTACAAAAAAGAATAAAGTTTTAAGCATATGGAGTGCTGGCTGCTCTTCTGGAGAAGAGCCATATACAATATCCATGTTGTTAAAAGAATCCCTGGGGGCGCAAGCCGCCCTCTGGGATACCAGGGTTCTTGCTACTGACATATCTCAGAATGCATTAAACGCAGCAAAGCAGGCAGTATACGATGAAGAGTCCTTAAAGAACTTATCTCCTTCCTGGAAATCCAAGTACTTTGTAAATACTGCAGAGCCGGGTATTTATTCCGTTTCTCCTGCCATTAAATCCAATGTTATTTTTCAGACCTTTAACTTAATGGACCCCATTCGGTTTCGTTTGAAATTTGATGTGATTTTTTGCAGAAATGTCATGATCTATTTTGATCAGAATACAAAAGATGGCCTGATTCAGCGTTTTTATGATGCAGCCGCACCGGGAGGCTATTTACTCATTGGTCATTCTGAGACCATTAATAAAGAAAAGACTCCGTTCAAGTATATAATGCCGGCAACCTATCGAAAAGAATAATCTGTTTAATATAAAATCTATTTACTGCTGCGATGTATCGGTAAATGGATTTTATATTACACAGATTTAAAATTAAATATCAGGAAAATGTAAAACTTACATCAGCCTGGCTGTGTCTATTACCTGCCAAGAATGGAGTAAAATATGAACGAAAAAATCCGTGTTCTTATCGTAGATGACTCCTTGCTTTTTCGCAAGGTGTTGATTGATAATCTTTCCAAAAATCCGAATATTGAAGTCATTGGCTATGCAATTGACGCTTTTGATGCTGAAAAAAAGATTCCTCTTCTGAAACCTGACGTGGTTACCGTAGATGTGGAGATGCCTCGCTTAAATGGCATTGATTTTGTAAAAAAACTGTTGCCTATTTATGCCGTACCAGTGATTTTAGTTTCTTCTCTTAACTTAAATGTATTTGAAGCCCTCTCCGCAGGAGCTGTGGATTTTGTCCGGAAGCCGGATATGACCACTGGAAATTCCTCCAGTACTTTTTTGAATACATTAATGAGTAAAATATTTATTGCCTCCCGGGCTAAGATTAAGGTACCCCAAACAGCACCTGTGGTTCCGAAACATACATTAAGCAGTGGGAGGCCATTTTCATTGAATGCATATAATACTGTTATAGGAATTGGGGCATCTACTGGCGGAACCGAGGCAACCTTGCAGGTATTAAAAAACCTTCCCGCCGATACTCCTGGTATCGTGGTGACTCAGCATATGCCCGAAGGCTTTACTAAAATGTACGCTGACCGCTTAAATCGTCTTTGTCAGATGAGTGTAAAAGAGGCTCAGAGCGGAGATATCATAGAAAGAGGACAGGTGCTTATTGCTCCTGGTGATTTACAAATGAAGGTAGTGCGTGTAGGAAGCAGATATTCCGTAAGCTGCTACTCTGGAGAAAAGGTAAGCGGCCACCGGCCTTCTGTAGATGTTCTCTTTCAGTCTATAGCGGATACGGCTGGACCAAATTCTGTTGGTATCATTATGACTGGAATGGGACGCGATGGCGCTGATGGTCTTCTCAGTATGAAGAAAAAAGGGGCATTCACTATTGGGCAGGATGCAGAAAGCTGTGTTGTATACGGAATGCCTATGGTAGCCTATAATATTGGAGCTGTGGTCACTCAGACTTCCTGTGCTAATATTTCCAATGTATTGCTGAAACATTTATATTCACTTTAGTATAAGAAATTACTGAATCCAAAGTTAATATTTTTTTACTTATGACGATAATATAAATAGAACCTTTGGTATATAAGCTCTTAGAAAGGAGTCGTTAAATGCGTATTTCACCGAACTATTATAGTACGCTATATAATACATCCATGATACGACAAAGTCAGGATACTTCCGCAGTAACCGCTTCGGAATCCTCAAAAAACAAATATGATGAAATCACAATCCGTTCTGCATCACCGGAAGAAATAGACTCGAAGTTTGCTTCTACTCTGAAAAATCTTATGGTAAAAGAGTTAAAGCAGCCAGCTTCGGAGGAAAAACTGGATCTTTTAAAGCAGAGAATTGAGAATGGAACTTATCAGGTAGATGCCAATAAGTTGGCCGAGAAGATTCTTCTATATAAAGGAGCCTAATGAGTATGAATGAATTTATTACCGTAATCGAGGGTTTGACTGAGTTATTCCAGGAACTGATACAGATTGAACAGACAAAACTGGAAGCAGCCAAAAAAAATCGTATTACTCATGTAGAGGACTGCATGAACAAAGAACAAGCAGCGATCTTAAAGCTGAGAGGTCTTGAACGGAAACGTGAGCTCTGCCAGGAAAAGATGGGCTTTGAAGGCTGCACCTTCCAGGAGATTCTCTCTAAGACGACTGGAAGTGAACATGATATGTTAAAAAGTATGTTCAATACTCTTACTGACCATGTCCGTCTTTTCCAGGATATCAATGACAGTGCACGTACCATGATTGAAGTAAATCTTCACATGATCAATAAAGCTATTAACAATTCCCAAAATGGAACGACACCAGATAACAAACTATGGGGGGGACAAATATGACACGATCAACCTTTGCCGGTTTTACCACTGCCCGCTTGGCTATGGCTGCCAGCCAGAGATCACTTGACGTAACCGGACAGAATATAGCTAACATTAATACGGTAGGATACACCAAGCAGCAGGTGGATTTAGTCAGCCTGAATTTAAGAGGCGGGGATCTATACAGCAGCAATCCAAGTTCAAAGATTGGATATGGTGTAGAAACCACTAATGTATCTCAGATCCGTGATCCATTTCTGGATGTACAGTATAGAAACCAGATAGCAAAAGTCGGAACAGCAGATGCCCGTCAGGCTGTTTTAGATCAGCTTGGAGATATATTTGATGAGACAGATAAAAATGCTTTAAAGACAGCCCTTAGTGATTTGAGCAGCAGTTTGGACAAGCTGTCTGCCAATGCAAACAGCAGTGAGTTTGATAGCATTGTACGTTCCCGCTGCCAGGTATTAATGAATTATATTCATCAAAAAAATGCAGATTTAAAGAGCACCCGGGAAGAGACCATAAGCGGTCTCGAAAAAACCAGTTTACCAACTGTAAATAGCTTATTATCTGACATTGGTGAATTAAATGATGCAATCTGGAAAAGCCAGATGCTGGGAAATCCGGCTCTTGAGATGATGGATGAGAGAAATAATAAGCTTGATGAACTTGCTGGCTATATTCCTATCAGTGTATCATACAAAGAAGTGCAGATTTCTGACGGAGCCAAGTATAATTACCCTGTAGTTAAATTAAATGGCGCCAATGGAGTTACATATAATTTAACCGCAGGTTATCATGGAGAAAACTTCGCTTCTCTTTCTGTAGAAAGAAATAAAAATTCCCAAGGAGCCGAGGATGGAACAGTATCAATAAATCTGATACCTGCATCTGATTTTCCATCTTATGCTGATGTTTCAGCATTAAAAACAAACATTACCGATGCTTTAAAAGAAGGTACGCTTAAAGGTACGGTTGATATGTTAAACAAATCAGGAGAGCTGGATAATCCTGCAAGTGATTACAGAGGAATTGGATACTACGAGAAATCCTTTGACGCTTTTGTTCAGACCTTTGCAAAAACATTTAATGCATTGAATCAGAATACAGTTCCATATACAGGAGTTACAAGTGCTCCCTCTAAAGGTTATGCAGAACAGATGGTCGGTGATGGAACGAAAAAGGCAGAATATGCTTATAATTTTAGCAATGCAAAAGGCAACTTCTTAAAGCACGAAATAATTAATGTCAATGGCCAGAACTACACCTTTGGTGATGGAACAAACGGTACGATTCTCCTTGGAAGTACCATGGAGGAAAGTCTTAAAAATCTGGCTGCAGCATTGCCTGCAACAAGCTTTAATGTGAATGGTAATACTCTTGCTGGTAGCTGGAATTATAATGAAACCAGCAAAAAACTTACATGGTCAAGTACATCTGCTTTAGCAGTAAACGAAGTTATAACCTCAGATAGCATTAAAACCACAGCAGATAATGATATTGATAGTTTGGTTTATTCTGCCAATCCTGTGAATATTAAGAACTTTGACTTATTTAAGACATCTGACGGCAGCAATATTTTTACTGCGGGCAATATTAAATTATCAGATGACTGGATGAATGGCAGTATACATATTATCTCCTCTCACGATTCAAATGCAGGTTCAACTGCTAACGAAAACATTACGCTTATGATTAAATCGCTTACTGACAGCCGTGAGTTCAAATATGATTATTCTTATACAGATAATGCTGGAAATCCCCAGACTGGTACCATATCCTTCTATAATGGAAATTTCTCCCAGTGCTATTCTAATATGGAGAACATGCAGGGTATCGATAGCTCAGCAAATACCGCTATTCTGAATAATCATATTTCTGTATTGTCAGAGACATCTAATAACAAAGATGCTGTTTCTGGTGTATCTCTCGATGAAGAAGGCATTAACCTGATGCAGTTTCAGAGGTCTTATACAGCTGCTGCTCGTTTAATGACTACTCTTGACCAGGCACTGGATGTACTCATTAATAACACTGGTATGGTTGGCCGATAGGAGGAACTGAAATGAGAATTACTACTAACGCAATTTTAAGAAATTATAAAAATAATCTTTCTACAACAATAAATACGTTAAATAGCTCAAGAACAAAGGTAATGACTCAGCGCAGCTTTAATTCTGTGGCTGAAAATCCAGGTGCTGCGGCAAGAGCTTCCCAGCTCCATCGTAAATATTATAGTAATCAGGATAACTTAAGCATGCTAAGCGACGTTCAATCCAGACAGGATGGTCAGGAAGATGCCATGAGACAGATCAATGATATGCTAAAGACCATTAATAAAGACTACGGCATTCAGGCCATGAATGGTACCAACCAGACCAAAGAAGTCAGAGAGGGTTATGCCTCTGCTTTACGGGAATTTCAAAAATCAATGGTACTAAGTCTTAATTCTTCCTACGAAGATACCTTTTTATTTGCAGGCTCTGATGGAAAAAATCCACCATTTACCTTGACCGATGACGGTACTCTGACTTATCGTGGCTATAATGTGAATGCCGCTGATGGTACCGCAGATAAAAGTGCGTTGGACACCCTTTCCACTGAAAAACTTTACGTTGATTTGGGTATGGGACTATCTCTTGATGAAAACAACAAGGTTGTTCCCTCCAGTGCCTTTAATATGTCCCTGCCAGGTATCAATGCCGTTGGATATGGGAAAGACAGTGATGGAATAAGCAACAATGTAATAGTATTAACGGGACAGATGGCTGATTTATTAAGTGCAGAGACCTTCGACGCTCAGGCTTATCAAAAATTATCGGCCAAATTTGAGGACGTAAGTAGCGGAATCTTAAACCAGATTACAGAACTGGGTGTTAAATCAGAGTTCCTGACTACAACAAAAGATCGACTGGAGAATACGGATATTTCTCTACAGGAACAGATGGAAAATGTAGAAGGAATTGATATGGCAAAAGCAATTACGGATTATATGTGGAATCAATATGCATACAATGCTGCGCTGAAAGTAGGTACTTCTATCCTGTCACCATCGTTTATCGATTTCATGAAATAGTCTTGATTGGGGGTGTAATTCTATGGAACCGTTATTAAAAATAACCACCATACCTATTAAGTATGAACTTACGATTACAAAAGCCCGGTTAGAATATTCAAATTCAAAGGCTGAAATGGTGGCTTCCAGAGAAAGAGGCGGCTTTGAGATGGAAAGCCGTCCCATTAAAGTAAAATTGGATACTTATAATGCTCGAAATTCCGTTTGTCCCACTACAATGGAAAGCGTTCGCCGATCCGCCCAGGAGGGCAGACAGGCCGCTCAAGAAGCTACCGCAGCCTATGCAGAGGAGAGTGCTATGTTGTTAGACCCAAATATTTCGAATGCTCTAGATATCATCAATCAGCAGCGTGCTCAAGTGCCAACCGGAGACTTTGGCTTAACTTTCCTGCCTACCACAGGTCCGGAAATAGAATGGTCCAATCCTGATTTAAATATGCAGTATCAAATGGATCGACTTAATTTTGACTTTAGAATCGCAAATGGTGACTTTGAGTTTATCCCTGGTGATGTTTCTATCTCCATTACCCAAATGCCAGATGTAGAAATTGAATATACTGGCGGACCTATGTATGTTCCACCCAGTGCTGCAGATTTTTTTAATCACTCTCCAGTAGATGTGCTAGCATAATTTAATCCCGGAGGTTTCTATGGAAATCAAAACACAATATTTTGGTACCATTTCTTGTTCAGAGAAAGAGTTCATCCATTTTTCTGATGGACTATTTGGCTTTGCTGATTTAAAATATTACGTACCTTTAGCTTTTGAGGATAACAGTGATGCCCTTATCTCTCTTCAGTCTGTAGAAGATGCCTCCATCTCTTTTATACTCATGAATCCCTTTCAGCTTTATGCAGAATATATGCCTGTATTATCAGATGAGGATAAAAAGCTATTAGATGTCTCTTATAATGAAGACAACATTTCATACTATGTTATCTGTGTCATACATGAATCTATGGAAAATAGTACAGTAAATTTAAAATGTCCTATCGCAGTAAATACAGATACCAGAGAAGCTCGTCAGGTTATTTTAGATAACGTACTTTATAAATTTCGCCATCCAGTGAAAGATTTCGTAAAAAAGGAGAACTAACATGCTTATCCTTCAAAGAAAAAAAGGTCAGGAACTTAAGATTGGCGATAACATCTGTATCACTGTTCTGGATATGGGGAATGACTGGGTAAAACTTGCTATTGATGCCCCTAGAGATGTGTCTATACTACGTTCAGAATTGATAGAAGCCGCTTCTGCAAATAAGGAAGCTGCAGCCGTCTCTCTGAGCCCAGGATCAATATCTAAAATAAATGAATTATTAAAAATAAAAAAAGACAGCGGAGACAACTGAATTTATTTCAGTTCCTCCGCTTCTTCTTTAATATCTTCTTCCTTGTTGCTACCTTGTTCTATATCACTGTTTTTAATTGTCATTTCTTCTGCAGCAGTTGTCTCTATATCACTATTTTTCTGTTTAGAGCTCCTAAGCTTTATCCATACGAACCTGAAAATTGATATATCTTGAACGAACTCCTTAAGCTTATTCATAGGCTTCAAAAAATACGTTTCAAAAAATCTATGATAGAATAATCGTGACCCGTACCTGGTCAGCCTGAATATCCAAAATAAGGGCAATAATGCTCCTGCTTTCTCTAATTCAGGATAAATAGTTTCCATATACTCTCTATCTGGAAATGTCCATTCTAATAGCTTTTGAAATTGTTCAGCCCGTCGATTACGAGCATAACAGTCTGCTACCGTTTTTATAAGCGGAAGAAATTGAGAACTGATTTCTCTCCCTTCTTCCCCTTTTGATAAGATATAAGATTCCATGGCATCATAAACTTCCGTAAAGTCTGCACCGGCTCCAGCTCCAAACCATCGAAGTACCAGATACTCCATTTTTTCAGCAAAGGCTTCAATCTTTAACTTTTTTAACCGCTCATAAATATATTTCCAGGAGAACTCTTCTGCATAACGTTTATAAAAAAACCAGAAATCTATAATCTGGTTCATGCTGATTTCGCCTTTCGCATAGTGATCTGTCAATCTACACATATAAAAGAGATATTGGTCATTAGGATTCATCTCTTTTACATACTTGTACCCCTCTTTGCAGGGTATGGCATGTAACATCATCTTATAAAACTTTCGCATGGGTCTGCTTAAAAAAACATTATAGTTATAGAAAAACACTTTAATACCTGGTATCCGATAGTAGAGATAGCCATCTTCATCCTGTGGTCTTTCTACAAAATCCCGGATTCGCAGTTTATTTGCGATTATTTCTGTACCTTTTTTATCAGAACCAATTTCAATATATTCCTGGCAGCACATTTCTTCAATGGGATAGCTTTTAACATTCTCCAAATAATCTATAAAAAAACAGTTAACTTTCTCCCGCTCCAATAATGATCTAAGCTGCTTTTCCACCTTTCTTAATCGATCAGTGCGGTGGACTGCTTCTAAATATTTTTCAAAAAAACGATTGCGTACAGATTGAGGGATTATCTCATCTAATCCCAAAATTCCGTAATGAATGATATGAGCAACGTGGTGAAAATCCGCAAGCCGAAACATCTTTTCCCAGTCCAGCTGGCGCATTGGTTCAGGTGTTGTCTTTTGATTCATAACAGAAGATAGTATGGTTATTAAGTATCGTTCCTCGTATCCTTTTCTCATTACACACTTCCATCCTTTATTGCGAAGGTACAAACCTTATCAGCAAATCATGTATCAATCTATCTCAATATTATATTCATGATCACAAGATCTTGATGATTGCACTCTTTTGTTTATTCAAGCTAAAAACATCTATTGTTACGCACAGAAGGTTACATCTTACACTTATATATCGGTTTTTATATAAATATCTTAACTTTAGTATGGAAATGTACGATAGATATTGTATACTTGGATATAAATTTATGATAGAAAAGGTGAATTCAGTGAACGGATTTTATAATATCATGCTTAAAACACTTCTCTTAACTACCATACCATTATCAACATCATCTTCTCTTAATACACAAAGTGCAGAACTGCCAAAGCCAACTAGCATTACTCAGGAATTGATAGGTAATGGCTTTGAAGAAGCAGAGATTCCGCAAGAGGGTAAATATGATGTAATGCTTGATAGCGTGGCCGGACCTCTTACGTACTATAATCAAGGTGATTCCAGATGGGGAAATTATCTTTGGGGCGGAAAAGATTCCTTATCGATCTATGGTTGCGGCCCTACCATTATGGCAATGTTAATTACCAGTCTAACTGGAAATCAGGTGCTTCCGGCAGATGCAGCAAACTGGGCAGCCTCTAATAGGTGCTGGGCCCCAGGAGATGGCTCCTACCATTGTTTGATACCGCACGCTTCTTCTGCATTTGGAATAGAAGCAGCTCCAATTAGGGATTATTCGGTGAATGGCATTCAGGAGGCTCTTAATTCTGGCCATCTGGTGGTGGCATTAGTTGGCAGAGGGCACTTTACGCAACGCGGGCATTTTCTAATTATAACCCGCATGACGGAGGACGGAAAGGTAAGAATTGCTGATCCAAACAGCTATGGAAATACTTCCATAGACTGGGATCCCGGAATTATCTTAAAGGAGCTGAATCATCGTGCCTCTAATGGAGGCCCTTTATGGGCGATCGGCCTTCCCGATGTTTCAGGGTAATGTTTGATAGTAAGAATCTTTTCCTGCCAGACGTATGCTGATATGGCGGTCCAGTTCTATGGTCCGTTTAAGAAGCATTCGTATACTGTTGCCCTTTTCGGCCAGCTTCCTGATGAATGGATTATCAGGTATATTCTCTTGCTCTCCATTCATCCATCTGGCAATCTGATCCGCTTCACCAGGCGCCATATAAGACAACAGGTGCATTATATTTCTCTCATTGATATCAGCTTTATCCATCTCATCCTGACGCATTCCAAGCAATATCTGAACTGATGTCCTGTCGTTTCTGGACAATGCATCTCCAATATCTCTTGTAATTCGTTCTATTTCTGAAATACATTGATATTTCTTTTGCATTTCTTTTAATATTTCCATCAGCATCCCATCTTCCATATCTGCCTCCTGAATACTCGTCTTATTTATAAATGGCTGGAGAGGATAACCTCTCCAGCCTTATTTTAACTGCTTAGTCGCTGAGCTTCTTTAAATGCATCCCGTAAATCAACAATCAAAGGACGTACCTCTGCAATGACCTGTCGATTTCTTCCTGCTTTAATTCTACTGAATTCAAAAAGGAAAAAATCGTAATGTCGTTTTAACTCTCCACTAATCTCATAATTGAAATTTAAAGTGTTTTTTAGATAAGTTACAATATCAATTGACCGCTGAATGGATTGTTCAAAAGATTCATAGTCCTTTTTCTCTAAAGCCAGATCCGCTCTTGTCAAACGCTTTAACAATTCGTCAAATAAAAGATTCAGCATCTCCCCCGGCGTCATAGTATTAACTGACTGCTCTTTATATTGCTGGTATCCATTCATATTCATTATTTACACCGCCATTCCTAACCACCGAATGAACTGAGCCAACTGCTTTGGGAGTTCATCTGGGATATTACGTTTTCCAGGTTTGTGAACTGCTTCACATATCGGTCCGTCTCTGTTTTTAACTGGGCTTGAAGATTTTTGATATAAGTGTCAATGCTATCTACAGATTTTTGCAAAGAATTTGATAAGACGCTAGTTGGTGCATAAGTAGAACCAGCTTTTTCAATTAATATACCTTTGGTAGCACCTGTAGTAGAAGCATATTTATTTGTTACATTAGTAAGCTTAGCCATGAAGCCATCAGTTTCTCCAGTGGAAGTATCAGCTTTTTTAGTAAACAATTTTTTTATATCTTCCGGGTTTTTCTCAAGAGCAGCTCGTAACTTGGTTTCGTCTATTACCAGTTTACCTTTATCACTATAATCGCTGCTTGTACTAATACCATAAGAGCTCAGCAAGGCCTTATCATCTGATCCCGCATCAAAAATGAAACGGAGACTATCAGACAAGGATCTAAGATCTGTATCGTTAAATAGAATTCCTTCCTTTGCTTTGTCTTCCCATTTTTTAATCTGATCCTCTGACATGCTCTCTTTTTGCTCATCAGTCAAAGGGGAATAATCACGATTAGGTTTTGTACTTACCTGATCATTAACTAACTGAACAATTTCATTAAAATCTTTAATCATATCAGTAATTGTGGAGACAATTTGATCACTATTCGTCTTTGCATTTAATGTAACCGGCTCAGAGTTAGTATCTAAGGTGTTGTCACTATTATAACCAAATTTTCCACTTACAGTAATATTAAGCCCTTCCAGATTAAAAGAGTTGCTTCCGCGTACTAGTTCCTCCGTTGTACCATTACCATACTTTACAGCCACGACCGCATCTTTACCTTCTTCTGAATTATATGCTGCATCATCTCCAAAAATGGTCAATGCATCATCACTGAATTCGATCTTACCTGATGCCCCTGACACAGTGGACTGGAATGTAAACTTATCTGAACTCGACATGTAGCTGACTTTCACACCGGCATTAGAATTATTTATTTTTTCCATAATTTCTTTTATGGAGCTGTCATATGTTAGTCCTGTTATCGATACATTATTGATTTTCAAATTGATAGGGCCTTCAGCTGTACTACCGGTCATACTTATCAGACCTGACTCTTTCAGAGAGGACTCCAGATTCAATCGGTTGGATTTACCTGCCAGATCACCTAATGCCCCATGTACACCCAGAACACCTTTATCTGCATATGCAATGGATAAAACGGAAGATTTATCTTCTGTTTCAGGTCCTGCAATCGTGGTCTTAAATACTAATTTGTCTCCATCTGCTGTTACATCAATTCTGCCAGACCCAAACTGCTGTCCTAACTTTTCCTTTAAATCAGCTGCTAATTCATTAATATTTGAATTGCTTCCCAGCTTCACGGATTTTGTGACGCCATTGTATGTAAAGCTAATATTCTTGCCCTCGGTTCTCTGTAAAAAGGTTTGAGGTGTAGTAAGGGTTTGATCATTAGCCTTTACTGCATTTGAGAATCCACTACTGCCAATTGTTCGGTCGGTTTCAGACATCTTACCGATATCTTTAAAGCCAAGGGCATCTAATGCCAACGTGCTTCCGGAATCCATTAATAAGGTATTTCCAGCAGTATCTTTTGATTTTATGTTTACCTTTGAGCTACCTGAAGAAGAATCAGAATATACATCTATTACATCAGCCAAAGTCTTTCCATTACCAATACTTACCTTCTTCAAAGACCTATTCATGGATTCAGCGGCCTTTTCTGCATCGGAATAATCATATATATATCCGTCACTATCTTTTCCAGATTGCATCGTAACACTGTAGGTCTTACTACCATACTTAAAGGTCAGATACTCCCCTTCTAAATTACTGACATCTGTCGTTCCAAAATCAACAGATCCTGTACTAAGAGAATTATTACTAACGTTAGTATTGGAAACCTTATATGCATCCTGTGCCATCTGCTTTACTCCCACAATGGACAGGGAATCTGAGATAGAGGAACTTCCTGTAACGCTTACATATTTACTGTTAGCGCCATTTGTCGTGATACTGCTTTTTGACCAAAAGCTTGCACTGGCTAAATTGGTTGCGGTATTCGTATAGGATGTATACTTTTTAGAGAATTGCACTAATTTGGAACTCACTGACTGGTATGCTTCCTGCTTCCATAGTAACGTCTGTCTGCTCTTATTTTGTTTCGCTATCTTAGCTCTGGTGGACGCTGTCATTCCTTCAATTAGAGTATCTCTGTCCAGTCCGCTGGCAAGACCGCCATAACCAGGAATTGTTGATGCTGCACTGGTTTTATTTGTTGTTGATACTGATGCCATACATAAACTCCTTTCTTATATCCACATCCGATTTTCGTCAAAAATCGGTTTTTTTCTTGTTTTTGCTATACTTATTTATCGACATATTGTATACTAAAGATAATAGTATTATCTCAAATTACGAATGGAGGAATAGAACTTGTCAACGGTAATTACCATTACAAATCAAAAGGGCGGCGTAGGCAAAACAACCACTTCTTGCTCTCTTGCCTGCGGTTTGGCTATGAAGAAAAAAAGAGTCTTGGCAGTTGATTTAGATCCACAGGGTAACTTGGGCTTTAGCCTTGGACTTGAGATCGAATCCTGCGCTACCATATATGAAGTTTTTAAAGGAACTGCATCCTTGCAGGAAGCCATTCGGCCAGCAAAGTATTGTGATGTTATATCATCCAACATACTCCTTAGCGGTGCGGAGCTGGAATTTACCGGGAAGCAGCGGGAAAGCATGTTGAAGAATATTCTTTCTACCGTAGCAGGTTACTATGATTATATCATTATTGATACACCTCCTGCTCTTAATATTCTTACGGTCAATGCATACGCTGCGGCTGATTATCTGGTAATTCCTATGGTACCAGAAATCCTTAGTCTGCTTGGCGTATCCCAGATAAAAGATACCATTAACACGGTCCGTGCCTCTGTGAATCCGGATCTTTATGTTCTTGGAATTCTGCTTAATAAATATAACCCGAGAACTCTCCTTTCCAGGGAGGTTAAGGAAATGGCTGAGAATATCGCTGCACAGATTGGTACCGTTGTATTTGACACTCATATCCGCTCCAGCGTCAGCGTAGCGGAAGCTCCTGCTCAGGGAGAAAGCCTTTTGGACTATGCTCCCCGCTCCAATCCAGCCTTGGATTACAAAGCTTTGGTCGAGGAAGTTCTAGAACGGATCAGGCTGCGTAAAAATTAGTATATATGAGAGGGGTATGAGACTATGGCCAGAAAAAGCAGCAAGACAGCTCATGTAATGAATCTATTAGCGGGTGATGAACCTGAGACTTCCAAATCAGAAGCAGCAAAGGAAAACCAGGCTGCCAGTCTGAATACAGATTCTTCTGAAGCAATAAAAGAACTAACCGTATTAGCTCACAAGGCTTCCATTCAGACACAGGAGGGACCATTAACGCCCTCCCCTATATCAATCATAGATATGTCTTCCTCCTCACCTGATCCAGTTTCTGAGATGATCAGACAGCAGTTAGAAGAAGAGGAAGGAATCACCACTGATTCTTCACAAGAAACAGCTATTGAAGAAAATGTAACTGAGACAGGAAATACTGAATCTGAAAAAGCTGTGGACGAAAATGCCAGATTCGAAAAAACGGAAGCTGGTAAAAATGATGTAGAAAAAGCTGAAATTGAAGGAATTGAAGATGAAGAGACAATTGCTGAGAAAGCAGTAACTGAAGATATTGAAGCTGAAGAAACAACTGCTGAGAAAACAATAGCTGAAGGAATTGAATCTGAAGAAACAACTACTGAGAAAGCAATAACTGAAGGATTTGAATCTACAGGAATTGGGTCAGAAGAACTAAAGACTGAGACCCCTATTGATGATCGTAAGAAAAATGCTGTAGCTGGAGATAGTAATGAAAGCGATGCCAACTCCACTGGCAGCACGGAAGCCTTGGGTAATTCTGAAAGCGGATCTGATGTTAAAGGAAATATAGGCGATGAAGAAAAGGATCCTCCAATGATCCTTACTGCTTCTGAAGTAAAAGTCATTGAGACTGACTTTGAAGAACCAAAGAGGAATCCATCTTCGGAGTCTGAGGCTATAAAAAGCAAGGAAAGCTCATCAGCTCCTGAGCCAGAAAAGCCAACATTTAAATATCTGAATGTTATGGAACATGTGGTTCAAAATAAGGTGCATGAATATGCAGCTAAATTTGATACCTGTTGTTGCGGGCATTGCATTGCAGATATAACAGCACTGACTTTGACCAATCTTCCGCCAAAGTATGTTGTGGTGAAACCACCCACTGCATCACCTCTTTTGAATTTTTACATGAATCGTTATTCCCAGCAGGTAATTGTAGAAATAACAAAAGCCTGCTTCACGGTAAAACAAAACCCACACCATTAGGCGTGGGTTTTTCTTTCTTCTGTTAAGTCTGGTTCCTGTTCTGCACTGATGGTAAGGCTGTTCCATATGCCGTTTACAGCTTCGACGCAATCCATATAGGTCTGGGCTAAAAATCCGGAAGGAAGGCCTAATTCATCAGACATTGCTTTTACATTCTTCCACTCTGCATTTTCATAGCTGAGTATGAGCTTATAGAGCGTTCCACAAATTCCTTCTTTATTAATTAATGCGGCCTTGATTTCCTCAGCAACTGGTATCTCAGCCAGAATCTCATCTAAAGGTGCGTTAATTAAATACTGAAGAGTTGAAAACATACCCATCATATATGCTTCTGACCGGATAATTGGAAAATCCTTTACATGGTCAGAGAGAGCCATAGCAAAATTGGCTCTTAAAAACGAGAGCTTCATGACTGCTTCTAAAGCCTCATCATGATGAGAGTCGTTATTAAAGCTTAAAAGATATACCCACTGTTTTAACTGGCTGATTCCCATCGTTACCAGCGCCTGACGAATGGAAGATACTCTCCGGCGCAAAGCAAAATATGCGGAATTTACAATTTTAAGCAGGGCATAGGTTAGGGCTGCATCATGGCTAATGATTTCTTCGATCTGCTCAATATCTGGTTCGTCCTTTGAAACTTCCACGACCAGCTGAAAAAAGTTTCCCTGGAGAAATTCCATGCGGTTTACTTTTTTAGCAAGAGCTTCGGCAACATAGCTTCCCTCTACAAAGTCTGTATTGATCTCAAGAGCCAGCTCGTAATCCTCTTTGTTTTTGACGCCGGTTGCAATACATTTTTTGTCCAGCCCCTTCATGGTATTAACAAGATTGATGAGAGATGTTTTCTCTTTGGAATCATGTTTGTTTCCTATATCAATCTTTATGTAAGTTGCAAAATCCAGCATAGAGAAAAAGCTAGGAGAAAACTGAAAATCATTGATAGCGAACTCATAACCTTCTGCTCTATATTTTCGAATAATGGTCGGAGCCAGAGGGTGTATCATCACATGATCCTCAATCTGGATTACCATCTTTTCTTTATCAAAGATCTTTGGCGTATTACGAAACAGCAAAGCCGGAGTAAAAGTTACAAAAGTGAGCTTATCATCTGCAAAGTTATCGGAGTTCTGCATGAGGAAATCCGAAATGGTATCCGCTACCGCCACGTCGGAACTGCTGTAAATGGAATTATAGTCCTTCTGAAACAATACTTCATATCCGACAATCCTGTCCTCCTTCAAAGCCTTAATGGGCTGACGAGTGACATATTTATCCATCTTATCCCCTCCTTTGAATCAGATGATCGATTACCTCAACCAAGTGTGCAATCTCAGGCTTACTAAGCTGCTCATCTGCTCCTAATTGTTTTCCTTTTATCATTAATTCCTGATTGATCATGGAGGAGAAAATAACCAATGGTATCTCTTTCAGCTTAGGATCGGACTTAACCAGCTTGGTCAAACGATGTCCATCCATTACAGGCATCTCGATATCAGTAATAATTAGATTTACCTTATCTTTTAAATCAGAATCATCCTTGATCTTCTCCAGATAATCCCATGCTTCCTGCCCATTATTCTTGAACATTAAGTTTTCATAACCGGCTTTCTTAAGAGCAGTCTCAATCATTTTTGTAAGAAGAATGGAATCCTCTGCAATTAAGATAGGATAATTCACTTCTGTTCTTTTTCCAAGTTTATTAATCTCGTCCAGCTGAATTCCTGTTTCTGGTGCAATCTCTGCAACAATTTTTTCAAAGTCCAGTATGGTAACCAGATTATCTCCGCATTGAGCGATTCCAGTGGCTACGCCTTCTTCTCCACGGCTGATGGTGTCGTCAGGCTTCTGAATGCTCTCCCAGGAAATACGGCTGATACCAACCACACTATGGACACGAAATGCAATATGTAATTTATTGAAGTTGGTAACTATAAATAAATCCTTGGGCTGCTTCTCAGAAACACTTCCTGTCAGATAGTGAGGAAGATCAATGACTGTAAGTAAGAGATCCCTGGGTTTAAAAATACCTTCTACGGAAGGATGGGAATGCGGAATAGGCTTTACCTTCTCTGACATCATAATTTCACGTACTTTAGCAACATTAATACCATACAACTCACCATATATGGTAAATTCCATTATCTCAATTTCATTGGTCCCTGATTCTAACAAAATCTCTGTTTCTGCCATACTCTTTCTCCTTTATCCCAATATAATCCAGCAAAAACAACTGCTTACCTACTTATCGACATTTTTCTGCTGGTTCATAATGCTTACAAAACAATTTCCGCTCTCCCATAGGTACGAATCTTTACCGCCCCGGTGCTGATATCAACTGACATGGTGCGGGCATAATTTTCGCCTACATCCTCCGCAGCCAATCTGACACCAGCATTTTTTAATATCTGTTTTACACTGACTATATTTCTTGCACCAATATTGCCAAGAGTGCTGTTTCCCTGCAGCTCGAACATCTTGGCTCCGCCAGCTATCTTTGCTACCAAACGAGGTTTTCTGGCCCCCAGAACCTCTATCTTTCGAAAGGTCTCATTAAGACCGGTATCTGCATATTTAAATATATTGCCATCACCAGTGCCGTACACTTCCGGGAGCATAATATGTACGAGAGCTCCCAGCTTAATCATGGGATCATATAAGCTGATGCCGATACAGGAACCAAGTGCATATGTAATAAGAGTCCCTTCCTGTCTGGCAAACTTCATATCTGCGATCCCTACTGTAATTTGCTTATCCATTCGTAATCCCCAGTTTCTCCATTAAAAAGTTCAGTGATTCAATATCCGGCATCATGAGGAGGTCACTGTGAAGTACTTTTCCGCCAATCACAAACTGGCCGCTGATCATCATCATTTTATCTGTCTGATAACCGAATTCTACCATCGGTACACTTAAAATTCCACCTAACATGTTAACAGCTATGTCAGGAACGGATAAGTTTATGGTTACCTCACTTAAGGTTGACATGGCACTAACATAAGATGAAATTATGATATTTCCAATTTCTTCAAGAGCAGAGGTTTCAAGTACATTCAGCTGGTAGTAATCCTCGATTTCCTTCTGCAGAACGCTGCTAAGCACTTCATTAATAAAATCAAGCTTCAGGATAAACAGCATCAGTCCGTTGATTTCACCTGTCATCTTTACAAGAATAGCCGCGACAATTTCTTCCGGATCACCAAGGAATTGAATGGCTTCGTTATAACCAAGGATCTGGACATCCGGCAGTGTCATTCTCACGGATTTTCCAAGCATGGATGATAACGCTGTTGCAGAGTTTCCTGTTCCAATGCTGCCTATTTCACGAATCAAATCAAGGCCCAATCCATTCATTTCATCATAACGTCTAATTTTCATTTCATCGCCCTCTTTCCTTAACGCTTACGATATTTATCGCAGCGAATTGATTGTGGTTTCTACTTCGTCAGAAGTCTGTACCATCTTTAGTGCATAGGAATAGGCTCTTTGCGCCTCCATCATTCTTGTCATTTCAAGGGCAAAATCCGTGCCTGAACTCTCCAGAGCCCCTTTTACTACTTTTGCTTTCTCAAGAAGTATGGGATCACCGTTTTTAGCAGAAGCTACAAAAGCATTTCCGCCTACATCCTGAAGACCGTCCATTCTTGAAAATGTATAGACACCAATTGCCTTGGGATCGTGCTCTCCCTCGTTTAGCTCTTCTTTCTCTTCATCCTCTGCGTCTTCTTGGTTTTCAGGATAGGAAGCTGGTTTCACATCGTAGGATACTTCTTCCTGATCCATGTTCATGACCCTCTTTCCTTCTGTGTTTACAAGATAGAACTTATCTTCTGTCTTTGCAAGCTGAAACCGGCCATCTCTTGAGTAAGTGACTTCTCCGGTCACCGGATCCTTTAACATGAAAAATCCTTCTCCTGGAATAGCATAATCGTTATCAAGACCTGTTTCAGTATATGGCATGGTACTCATATTTGACTTTACAGTCTCTATTCTGGTACCGCTTCCTGACATGGCACCATTTTCACCTTTGGCATTTCTCACTTTTTCATATACTAAATCAGAAAATACACCGTTTTGAGGTTTAAAACCAACGGTGTTGACATTTGCAATATTATTGGACACAATATTCAGCTTTGTCTGCTGATTCATTGCCCCCAATGCTCCTATGTAAAAAGATTGATTCATCGGATATTCCTCCCTTAGATTCTGCCTATATCACTTACGATTTTTCCCATAAGCTGGTCATACATTTTAAGTACCTGGGCTGCACTTTGAGATGCCCTCTGACTGGTCATCATCGCTGTCATCTGATCAATGGGATCAATGTTAGACCGTTCCAGGGATTTCCACTGAATTCCGCCATTCACTGCTGTACCGTCTTCTGTTGCTTTAAAGGTTCCATTGTTTCCTTTTACCAACTGGGTATAGTCATTAAAGTTAAAGACGCCTATTTTTCCAAGAAGTACTGGCTCTGTTTCTTCGGATGATGTTCCTTCTTCCTCACCGCCTAACCCCTTTACCGGTACCTCATAAATATTTCCTGATTGATCTACGGAAATACGGTCTGAGGTCATCTCAATGGGATTTCCATCTTCACCAAGTACTCTTCCGATAGAGGGTAAGCTTAAATAACCTTCCTGGTCTGTGGTAAAAGAACCATTTCTCGTATAGAGCCGGTTACCGTCTTTATCCTGAACGGCAAAGAAACCAGGCTGTGTCAATGCAAAATCCAGGTTATTGCCTGTTTCTTCTACATTGCCCTGATTATAGCTGGTTTTGGTTTCTCCTACAGAACGTATCATGGAGACAGAACCAATCTGGGTGGGATTGCTTTTGTTACGATTTCCATTGCGGTAGAGCAATTCGTCCTTAAATGTGGTACTGACCATCTGATCTGACTTATATCCTGGGGTGCTCACGTTTACCATGTTATTACTGATTGTATTCAAGTTCCGGTTCTGATATAGCATTCCAGACGCCAGATTATAAAACCCATGAAACATATTTTTATCCCCTTCCTTATTTCCCATTTATAAAATTGGTCAAATAAAGCCTTAGCTTTTGTATGGCATTCGAATGAATCTGGGAGATTCTGGGCTCACTGACACTCATAACCTGAGCAATCTCCTTCATATTTAATTCGTCCATATAATACAAAGAAATAACCTTTTGTTCATTTTCTTTTAAATTATTTATGGCAGAAACAAGAACCTGCTTGAATTCTTCCTGGAGATAATGGTCCTCCGGCTGGTCATTTTCATTGATGGCGGGAAGCTGAAGCACCTTTTTATTCTCACTTCCGGCCTCTAAAACCATATCTAAGGAGAGAACGCTGTAAATATTGGTTTTGCCTACGGCCTCCTGATACTTTTCCAGACTGATATTCATATGGTCTGCGGTTTCCTTGGGTGTTGGAAAACGGCCAAGACGGTTGCACAATTCCATGGCAGCATTATCAAGATCCTTGGCATTCTTCCTCACACTTCTTGGAATCCAGTCCTGTTTTCTTGCCATGTCAATAATCATACCGCGTATCCGCTTGGAAATATACGTTTCAAACTTTACATTCATCTCAGGATCAAATTTCTCAATCCCGCTCATGATTGTAAGCACACCTTCATTTACAATGTCTTCCACCTGAGCAAAGCTTAAATATACATCACGCATTTGAATGGATATGCTCTTGACCATATACATATAACGCATTACCAGCTCATGCTTGATTTTAATATCCTTACTCCGCTTATATTTAATTAGTAACTCTTCATTGGTGCTTTGGCTAAAATCCTGTTCCATTCCGACTAACACTGCCTTTCTGACATAAAATCCTGTCAAACGGTAATATTTCCGACTGCCTGAATCTGAATATTATTTGCAATCTCATTAAACGAAAGGACATATACATTGGGATAGAACTGTTCAATCAAACGATAAAAATACAGTCTGACCACCTGGCTTGTTAAAACGACCGGCTTCTGATTTAAATCACTGAATTTCTTGATGTGTTCACCCATCTGTCCGATTACCGACTGCATTACATCAGGGCTGAGGGCAAGATACACTCCTTGTTCGCCCTTTGCCATACTGCTGATGATATTTTTCTCCAAATCCGCGTCCAGGGTTAGAACCTTCATCTGCCCTCCGTCACAGAACATTCTTGTAATCGTTCTCTTTAAGGCGATTCTAATATTTTCAGTTATAACATCGATATCCCTGGTGACAGGGATGGAATCTACAATTGTCGCAAGAATTGTCTCCATATCCTTAATGGGCACGCCCTCTTTTAAAAGGTTATTAAGGATCTTTTGAAGATTTCCATATGTAAACTGGCTGGGGATCAGTTCATCAACCAGCTCTGCTGAATGCTTCTTCACATTATCTAGCAGCTGCATGACCTCCTGGCGTCCAAGCAGTTCATATGCATGCTGCTTGATGGTCTCTGAAAGATGAGTAAGCATAACAGACAGCGGATCAATAACCGTATACCCGTAAATCTCAGCCATCTCCTTATTCTCAGGGCGAATCCATTTACTTGGAATTCCATAGGCAGGTTCCACGGTTTCAATTCCATCTACTTCTCCAGATAGCATTGGAGGTTCCAGGGCCAGATAATAATCTACCAGAATTTCGCCCTTAGACACTTCTTCTCCTCTGATCTTAATCACATACTGATTGGTGTTTAAGCTGGAACTGTCTCTCAATCTAACAGATGGTATTACAAATCCCATATCCTGGGCGTACTGTCTGCGGAATATAACGATACGGTTAATCATCTTTCCGCCGCTGCTCTCATCAATCAGCGGGATTAAACTGTAACCAAATTCCATCTCTATTGGTTCAACATTAATTAAAGAATAAACATTATTGACATCACGGTAATAGGATTCCTCATCAGAGGGCTGCTGAGCTGCTTCCTCGACTGCCTGAGTGGCTTCTAGCATCTGGTCCCTGACAGCTGACTGTTTTACTTTCCTCTCAAGGTGAAAACCGGAAGCAACAAGCATAACTGCCATAAGAGCCAGCTGTACCTTAGGCATTCCAGGCACGAGCATAAGTATTACCATAACAAATCCGGTAAGCATAATTGCTTTTGGCTGTGCGGTGAACTGGGAGGATACATCTTCATTTAAGCTGCCCTCGGATACCGCTCTGGTTACAATCATACCGGTGGCTGTTGCAATTAATAGGGAGGGAATCTGGCTGACAAGGCCATCACCTACCGTAGCAATGCTGTATACCGTCATTACCTCGGAAAATGGCATAGTAGCCTGAACCATACCAATTACCGCGCCACCGATAAAGTTTACCGCTGCGATAATAAGAGACATGATAGCGTCTCCCTTTACGAACTTGGTGGCACCATCCATGGCTCCGTAGAAATCGGCTTCCTTCTGGATTTTATATCGTCTGAGCTTTGCCTCCTGCTCATCGATTAAACCAGAACTTAAATCTGCATCTATGGCCATCTGTTTACCAGGCATGGCATCCAGAGTAAATCTGGCTGCTACTTCTGATACACGTTCCGTACCTTTGGTAATAACAAGAAAGTTCATCAAAACAATGATAATGAATATGATAAAACCAACAACAATATTTCCCTGTAAAACGAAGTCACCAAATGCTTTGATTACCTGTCCTGAGGACCCGTGGTTCGCCAAAATATTTCTGGTGGAAGACACGTTTAATCCCAGACGCAAAAGGGTAGTAATCAAGAGCAGGGAAGGGAATATGGAAAATTCCAATGGCTCTCTAATGTTCATGCTTATCAGCAAGATAATCATGGACAGGGATATATTTATGATAATCATTACATCCATAAAGAACGGAGGCAATGGAATAATCAACAGAAGTACAATCATAATGACAAATACTACTACGGAATTTTTCAGTAAGTTCTTCATTCTTTTACACCATTTCTTTCAAGTATCTCTGCTGCTTTTTTCTATTCGATGATTTTGTTATTCATACGGTATACATAAACCAGAATCTCTGCAACCATACCATAATACTCCGGAGAAATCTCCGCCCCGACCTGAGTACTGGCAAAAATACCTCTGGCCAAAGGTTTATTTTCCAGTACGTATACTCCATGTTCCTCACCAACTGCCACGATCCTGAGAGCCAGCTCATCCTGGCCTTTGGCAACCAGCATTGGAGCATTGTCCTTTTCCAGATCGTAACGCAGGGCCACTGCGTAGTGGGTGGGGTTACGGATAATAACGTCTGCAGTGGGTACCGCCTGCATCATACGGGATCTGGCCCGCTCTCTCTGAATGCTTCGGATCTTTCCCTTGATCTCGGGATTACCCTCTGTCTGTTTAAATTCTTCTTTTAAATCCTGCTTTGACATCTTAATCTGGCGTTCATAATCCCACCATTGATAAAAATAGTCAAAGGCCGCTACTGCTATAAATACAATGCAGACCTTATATACCATACTCATGACAGAATCAAGTACAAAAACTGCGGAATCCCGGATATCCATATCAATGGTTCTGGCAACGCCCCTTAAATCTCCCATAATGATCTGATATAAAATTACAATCAAAAGTGTGATTTTTATTAAATTCTTTGTTAGCTCCACCAGGCTTTTTAAAGAGAACATATTCTTTATCCCTTTTAAGGGGCTCAGCCTGCTAAACTGAGGTACCATATTCTTCTTTGTAAATATAAATTTAGTCTGCAATGCTGTTCCGAGGATTGCCAGCACCATGGAAACAACCACGATGGGGACTGCCCCCTTTAAAACTGCTGTAGCCATGTCTAAGTATGCCCGCTTCGTATGGTCAGAAAGTGTTTCAGCCATTGGTGCCAGGCTGATATATTTTATCATAAAGTCCCGCATGGTTCGGTAAATGAGAGGAAACAGCATCTTTAACATTACAAATGTTCCAAGAAGAGAACATATCATTACCACATCTTTACTGACTGCAACATGGCCTTTCTTTCGTTCGTCCCGCCGCTTTTTCGGCGTGGCCTTCTCGGTCTTTGAACTATCTGCCATTTTCGTTCCTCACATCCTTTGCACTTATAATAGCTTGATAATATGCTGCACCGTTAAAAGCATCTGGCTTATAATGTCACCCAAATAATCTGACATGGGTGAAAATAAGAAAATAAGCATTAATAAGCCAACAATGAGCTTTGCCTGTATATTAACAACAAATATGTTGATCTGCGGTATGATCTTCATCAGAATACCAACAGCAATTTCCACCAGAAACTCAATAGCCACGATTGGAAATGAAA
The DNA here is from genome assembly GCA_000526575.1 of Clostridium sp. 12(A). Classification (GTDB taxonomy): domain Bacteria; phylum Bacillota; class Clostridia; order Lachnospirales; family Lachnospiraceae; genus Lacrimispora; species Lacrimispora xylanolytica. The sequence goes on from JAGI01000002.1 coordinate 2,250,991, forward strand.
ATTTAACAGCCATGATCATGCATTGGATAAACACCTCAATCATTGCCCATGCTACCTGAGGGCCTATAACCACCTGACCATAAGGAACAAATTCAGCCGATGTGATCAAAAGCTTAAAAAGTGCCAGGTGACCGTCAACTGCGAAAAACAACAGCATGAAATACGTATGGTAAAGGCTGCCGCTTAAAGCGATCTGAGCATTGCTTTGCGGATCAAAGATCGTAGCCATGGAAAGTCCCATCTGGTAATCAATTACGGAGCCTGCAAAGGTAATGACTAAGAAAAAGAGATCAATTACAAATCCGATCGCATACCCCATAGCAAACTCTTTCATGAGAAGCACGGAATATTCAATGGAATTAACTGGCTCCGGTACTTGTGCGGAAGAAAAGGAGTAAATAAGAAGCGTGAACACCATGACCATTCCGGCTTTTACCTGTACCGGGATGTTCTTTCTTCCCAGAATAGGGTTCAGCAGTATGAATCCTGACATTCTCATAAAAATCAGGGAAAACAGCATAATCTGTCCTATTTCCGGCATTGAATTCTTCCTTTCTGTCGCTTTTCCCTACCCCAGCATGGTATTAAAAATACGTATTGTAAAATCACAAAGCATGTCCATCATATTGCTTCCCATGATCAGCAGCATCAGTCCAATTACCAACAGCTTTGGCACAAATGTGATGGTCTGCTCATGAATCTGGGTTGCTGCCTGCAAAATGGATATTACGATACCAATGATCATACTTACAATTAAAACGGGACCTGCAAGCTTTACCGCTGCCCCAAACATTTCATACATCAGACTGCTAAGTGCAACTTCTGTCATTTTAATTCCTCCCGTCAGTAATGAAAGCTTTTAACCAGATTCGTAAACAACAGCTCCCAGCCATTGATCGTCACAAATAAAAGGAGCTTAAAAGGAAGTGAGATCATTGCTGGCGGAAGCATTACCATACCCATGGACATAAGCGTACTGGATACAATGATATCCACAAGCATAAATGGCAGGAAAATCATAAATCCTGCGGTAAATGCTCTCTTTAGCTCAGAGGTCATAAAGGAAGGAATGACTACGGTCATTGGAAGGTCTTCTAAGTTTTCAGGTTTTTCTATTTTGGATAAATCAGTAAAAACATTTAACGTGGAGGTCTCTGTCTGCTTTAGCATAAAACGTTTCATGGGAACCTCTGCCCGTTTTATGGCTTCTTCCTGTTTTATCTCTTCTTTCAGATAGGGCTGATAAGCATTTGTGTTGATATCCTTTATCACCGGATCCATGATAAACAGGGTTAAAAACAATGCAATTCCCACCAAAACCATATTTGGCGGCGTTTGCTGGATTCCCAGAGCATTTCTTGTAAAAGACAAGATAATGACTATCCTTGTAAAGGATGTCATCATCACTAAGATAGAAGGCATCAACGAAATGATGGTCAGAATGAGAAACAACTCAAGCGTTGGCATTCGGCCCCCATTGATATTAATCAAGGCATCTGTATTCATTCTGTTCCTCCTTACTCATCTTTCTTGTGTCTGTCTGAATACTTCTTAAGTAGTTTTTTAAAATCGAGATAACCCTCAGCGCCGGAAAGCGGTGAGGATTCATACCCTTCTAAATCTATATCCTCTTCCGATATTTCAGCCAGAAGTGTAATCTGAGAAGCTGCAATACCAATAAGATAGTAATGACTGCTAAGTTGAACAATAGCAACCGCCTTATCCTGCCCCAGCGGAAGCCTGTCCAGCATCTGCATATGTGTACCCCCGCGCTTTAACCCGATACCCTTCCCAAGACTCTTTGTAAATATGTAGCTTAAGTACAAAATTAAAATCGTGAGAATTAATACCGATGCCAGACTAATTATACTGTTCAACGACTGCCACTTCCTCTCTACTGGATATTCCCTTTTACAATTTCTGTAATTCGAATACCGAAATTATCATCTACTACTACGACATCGCCTTTTGCTATACAGCGGCCGTTTACATATAAATCCACCTGATCTCCAGCCAGTTTATCAAGAACCACAAGGGAGCCTTTCGTAAATTCAAGAATGTCCTTTACCAGTTTTCTGGTTCTTCCGATTTCTACGGAAACCTCCAGGGGCACTCCCATAATTAACTCTCTGTTTTCTTCCTGTTCTTCATAATTACCAACGCTATCATTTAAATTCTTCTGAGGAATTGGTTTCACATTGATTGTTTTAGGATCATGCGTTTCCTTCGCTGCATTCTGCTGTCCACCCTGAAGCTGTGAAATCATTTGCTGCATTTGGTTCATCATCTGCTGCTGCATCTGTAACTGATTCATCAGATTCTGCATGTTTGTTTGATCTGCTCCTGCCATCTGCCCTCCTGCTGTAGGTACTGCTGTAGGTACTGCTGTTAAAGGCTGTTCCACTTTAGCAGGCTCAGTATTCTGATTACCAGCCAGAAGCTTTTCAATTTCAGCCTGTGATAACGCTCCGCCTGACGATTCAGAAACCGGCTGCGGTTTTTCCACGGGCTGTGGCTCTACTTCTGGTTCCTTCGCTGTACCGCCTGATAAAAGCTTTTCAATCTCCTCCTGAGAAAGAACGCCCCCTCCCGAACCTGCCGCCGGCTTTTCCGGTTCACTCACTGGTTCAGGCTTACTCACTGGTTCAGGCTCTGATACCTGATCGTCCTCAGTGAAAAATCCACCTACCAATTCCTTTGCCAGGCTTGGAGGCATAACATTTATAAATTCACTTTCCATCTGATCGGCTATCTTTAAAGTAAAGCCGACGACCACCATGACCTCATCTTTGTCGTAATACTTTTCCTTAAAATCATCAAGGTCCCCAATTTCAAAAGAACTGGGCGTGGAAATATTAACTGCTTTTGATAAGAACTCGGAGAGTGCTGTTGCTGATGCTCCCATCATCTGGTTCATGACTTCGCAGATGGCGCTGATGTTCAGCTCATTTAACTCAAACTCTTCTTCCGGAGTTTCCATTCCCATCATCATATCTACGATAATCTTTACATCATGCTTTTTTAAAAGCATAATATTGCTTCCGCTTAATCCAGCAGTATATGTGATTTCTACGCCTACTGCAGGCTCCAGATTTGATATTTCAAATTCTTCCCTTGTTAATACTCTGACCACTGGTGTAGTTATGTCAACTCTGGCATTGAGCATGGTAGATACTGCAGTGGCTGAGGCACCCAGGCTTATATTTAGTATTTCACCTATGGCATCAATCTCAAATGCGCTAAAATTCTTCGAATCCATATAACTTTTCTCCCTTTATACTCATTTAGCCCTCTATGCCATATTTTGCCTTATTTCCCGATATCCAACGCCTTGGAAGCCATCATCTTTATGGCATTAAATGCAGTAATATTCGCTTCATAGGACCTGGTTGCAGACATACTGTCCACGGTTTCCTTGATCAGATCCACATTCGGCATCTGCACGTAGCCGTTTTCATCCGCATCGGGATGCTCCGGGTTATAAACAGACTTTAGAGGACTAGTGTCTTCCACAAGCTGTGAGACCCTGACACCCCCTGTACTCTGCTGCCAGCTTTTACCTGCTGCATTCATAAGTACTTTCTTAAAACTGTTTTCGTTTCTGGCTTCAAGTACTACCATTTTTCTTCGATAAGGACCCCCAGCTTCTGTTCTGGTCGTATCAATATTAGCTATGTTTTGAGATGCGACATCCAAACGAAGACGTTGTGCAGTCATTGCTGACGCACTTATGTTCATAGAACTCAAAAATGACATATGTACCCTCCTCAAATATCAGCTTTAGCCGATAATGCCAGTTACTGTCTTAAGAATACGGTCCGGCTTAAATGGCTTTACAATGAAATCCTTTGCTCCGGATTTGATTGCTTCAATAACCATACTTTCCTGTCCCATAGCAGAACACATAACAACAGCTGCATCTGGTGATTTTGCCTTAATAGCCTTTAACGCTTCAAGTCCATCCATATTTGGCATGGTAATATCCATGATAACAAGATCTGGATTGATCTCTGAAAACATCTGTACTGCCTGAACTCCATCAGAAGCCTCATATAAATCCGTATATCCGTTCTTAGATAACGTGTCCTTAATCATCATTCTCATAAAAGCTGCATCATCTACTAATAATATTTTTGCCATTTTTAACATCTCCTTTATTATCCTATGTTACTTTATATAATCCCTGACTCAGTTTTCACTGGCCTGGTAATTTCCCGTTTCAATCAGATCATCAATCTGCACAGCTACATTCCGCTTATGAACTCCCAACTGGCCTTTAAACCACGGCTGGCTTTCTATATAAAGCTGAATATCCGAATCCTTTGGAGTATTCAGATTGATGACATCGCCCACATGAAGATTATAAATATCATCAAGAGTGATAACAGCATCTCCCACTTTTGCCTGAACCAAAAGATCAGAACTCTTAATGCTGTTAAGGATTTCCTGTCTGTTATCCTGACTCTTAAGCTCATCTCCCAGTGCATTGTGTTTCTTCTTATCCATAATCTCGAATATGTTCATAAGCAATGATCCTGGAATGCAAACATTCAATCTGCCGGTACATTCTTTTAATTCCACATCGATCACCACAATGACAATGGTTTCATCAACGCCAATTTCCTGAAACATGCCTGGATTTTCTTCCAGTCTGTCCATTACGAAATTAAGGTTGATATAACTGGACCATGAATCCTTCAGTGCTCCAATTAAGTATTGAATTACCTTGCGGTAAAGAGCCATCTCAATTTCTGTATATGTATAATATTCATCGATATCAGCTTCTTCCCCTACACCTCCAAGCATACGGTCAATAAGACTTAACATCAGGCTCATGCTGGCATTGATTAAAAGAGGCGGACTCTGGGAAATATTTGGCACCGTTACATTAACGATGGTAAGTACATCATTATCACCGAGAGCATTGGCAAATTCATAATACCGCTGCTCTTCAACCGTTACGACTGACAATTCACTTGATGTGCGGAATAAACCGTTAATCTGAGAGCCAGCCATTCTGGAATAATTATCAAATATGCTCTTTAATATTTTCAGTTTATCTTTGGTAAACTTTTTAGGACTATAAAAGTCATACTTCCTGTATTTTGTATCATTTGCTTTTTTATCAATCTCATCGATCGGCTCATCTGCTCCCTGAAGGGAATTGAGCAGTGCATCAATTTGACTTTGGGATAATACTTCAGCCATCTGTTTCACTCCCGCTTTTTATTTGTTGTCCGTTTCTTGCTGATTCTGATGATATACCTGGCGGTAATATTCCTCCAGGGATCTCTCCACCTTGTTGCTTTGAGTAATCAGGATCTCCACACGGCGGTTTCTCTCTCCCCCATCTTCTGTGTCAAGTGGTGCGATAGGACGAAACTGACCAAAACTCATACTCACCAGTTTTTCCGGAGAAACAGCATTCCTGCTCTGTAGATAAATGACCAATTCTGCGGAACGCTGGGCAGAAAGCATCCTGTCACTTCGGATATTGTTAGGCCGCTCCGGATTGAACTGAGAAGTGTGTCCCAACACCTTAACTTCTTTAATCGTTCCGTTTGCCCTTGATAACACTCCAGCAAACTGATCAAGCAGTTCTTTCCCCTCCTGGCGAAGAACCGAGCCGTCACCATCAAAAAATACTCTATCACGAAATGCTATAAATGTGAAGTCATCTCCTGGGGTAATCTCTATAGAATCCTGCAGATTCCGTTCTTCAATCACCTGCTTTAACACGATGGAAAGCTGGTCAAAATCTGCGATTGTACCAGCCTCTGAAGCTGTATCAGAAGCGGGCTCACCCTGCGCTCCTGCCGAAGGAGTTTCCTGTCCCTCTCCTACAGCTGCGTCCGGGTTTACATTCCCCACAAGTATCTTCCACTTACTCTGGTCAATGTAAGAAACAGAATATAAAAGGATAAAAAAACATAAAAGCAGAGTAACAATACCGCCATATGTATCCAGCCATCCCCCAGGCTCTTCCTGTTTCCTGTCCTTCTTTATCATATAACCACCTGTTTTTTAATCTTGTAGCTGGAATCGGTCTATGAAACAGCACCTGTGTCGTCTGTCCCGATACTACCATGTTTCATATATTTTTTCTGCTGGTCCTGGGACAAATAAGAGAAAAGCTTCTCCACCAAAAATTTGGGATTATCTCCGGCTTGTATTGATAAAACACCTTCTATAATGATCTGCTTATAAAGAACCTCTTCCTCATTGCGGATACGAAGCTTTTTTGCCATTGGTGCAAAAAGCATATGGGCCAGGATACAACCATAAAATGTGGCCAGCAATGCTGTGGACATATCTGCCCCAATGCCTCCTGCACCTTGCTCTACATTAAGTCCCTTCAGCATGTTTACGAGACCTACCAGTGTTCCTACAAGACCAAATGCCGGTGCCAGTGAGGTACACCTCTCAAAGATACTGATCTGCTGTTCATGGCGGTCAATCAATGCGTTTACTTCACCTTCCAGGATTTCCCTGATTCGCTCCGCATCCACTGCATCTACAATGAGCATGACACTTTGCTTTAAAAAAGGATCACGTATAGACCCTGCCTGTTCTTCTAAAATAAGAAGTCCTCTTTTTCTGGCAGTCTGTGCCATGTCTGCAAACTTGTAAATAACTTCGCCAGCATTGTATTTCTGAGCTCCAAACATGATTCCAATGTGTTTGGGAATCTGGGCAAGCATTCGAAATGGATAACTGGCGATAAGTGCTGCCGCTGTTCCTCCGATAACGATGATCACACTGGGGATATGTATAAAATTTGCCACTTTATCTGTCCCTATTCCTAAGACAATTAAGACAGCTCCCAGTATCCACCCCACTATCAAAGATACATCCATGAATAACCTCCCATTTTCATTTAATCCAGGATCAGTCCTTCAGCCTCTGTGCGCTGGCCAAGATTCTAGCATTGAAATCCACTGTTCTCGAAATAATTTCCTCCACACTCTCCTGTACAACATAGTGCTTTCCGTTCACCAATATGACATTGGATTCCGGTATGGATTCAATCCGCTCAATCTGCACGCAGTTAATCACAAACTCTTCCCCATTTAGTCTAGTCAAACGTATCACAGCGTGGTCCCCTCCCCTTATGTCAGGAGAGGCATTACCTGCCTCTCCGCATTATGAAATTTTATCGTTTCAGATTAACTAATTCTTCCAGCATCTGGTCTGTTACGGTAATAATTTTTGAGTTTGCCTGGAAACCTCTCTGAGTGGTGATCATATCGGTCATTTCAGTTGCAAGGTCTACCTTTGCCATTTCTAAGTAATTACCTAGAATTCTTCCCTCAGTACCACCTGCTTCATTGACACTTACATTGCCTGCACTTGCGCCGATGGTGTAATAGTATCCACTGTTTTTTTCAAGACCGCCCGTATTCGGTACGCTTCCTAAAGCAATCTTTCCGATAACAACGGTTGCATTATCACTTGTTGTTCCGACAATGGTTCCATCTTCCTGAATTTTGTAATTAGAAAATTCAGCTGCTTCATCTGGTTTAGAGGATGTAGTCCCCTGGCTCTTTGAATTTGCTTCAAGAGCTCTCTGATATGAAGTATCTGCGCTAGTAAGTGCATCCTGAGCAGCTTTTAATTTTGAATCTTCACTCGCAACATTCAATTCCTTTGTAGTAAGTATTCCTTGCAAAGAGCCACTGTCAATTTTAGAAAGAAATGTTTGTGCCTTTGTCAATTCCACAGTTGCATCCGCAAGCGCTTTCTTTAAATCAGCATATTTAGGTTTAGAAGGATCTGAATCAGTTGGATCTCCCTGTTGAAGTGCACTGTATGCAGTGGCATAATCGTCTATAACTTTTTTTAATGAAGCTTCATCAGGATAATCTCCATCAAGAGGTTTCAATAGATTCACTTTGGATTTTGCCCTTAACAATTCAAAACTTTTTTTATCATATTCAAGCTTAGCTGTAGTATAAGATTCTAATTTGCTTTTATCTCCAGTGGTATCATTTTTATATTCTGAATATAACTTATCCATGGTTTCTTTAAGAGTATTTGTATCATCTATTAACTTTCCAATACTTGTTGGGGTCATAGTTGCATCAAACTGAATATTGTTATAAGCATTATCATAGAGTGCTTTTGCTTCGAAATATTCCTGTCTGGCGTTACCCGCTGAAATAATCGCAGAATTTACTGCTGCCTGGGCATTTTCCAATGCAGCTTTTGCATTTGCAAGCGCAGTATTACCTTTACCTTTTGTAACTCCTTCCATTTCAGCATTCGTAGGGAGTTTAATAGGTGACAATGCTGTCTTATCAAGTACTGTCGTTTCAAACTTAGTATTTTGGAATCCATAAACATAATTACCACTGTCATCAACTAAGTAACCATTGGGATCTACTTTAAACTTTCCAACTCTGGATAAATATAATCCGCTTGATTTTACTGCATCCTCTGTATCAAGCGAAATCCTGCCGTCACTCAACATTGGACCTACCAGGAAGAATCCTGTTCCATCAATCATACAGTCCAGTCCGTTTGCGGAAGGAGACATACCGCCTGTACCAAAATCATAGGCAATAGAACCAGTTGTAACACCATAGCCAACCTGGTTTGCATTTACCGCACCATAACCACCATTCTCAGTACTACCTGCTGATCCAGAGGAAGTTGACTGATACATAGCATCCTTAAAGGACATATTGGCTGATTTATACCCCCATGTATTTACATTCGCAATATTATTACCGATAACGTCCATCTTTGACTGATGTGCTCTAAGTCCTGCCACACCAGCGAACATTGATTTAACCATATGCTTTTTCCTTTCTTCCCTTCGCCGTTCTCCTTATGTCAATCGGACATACAGGATAAGCCCCCTTAACGGTCCGGCTATAATAAAACGGCACTGTCAATCTTAGTAAAAATATTATCTTTCATTTCATTTCCAGACATGGTAGTTACAACTGTGTTGTTGGGTACATTCACAATGAAAGCTCCCCGTTCACTTATGATTACCACATCCTTCGCACCTTTTACACGGGCTTTGTCTACTGCGGATTTTAAGTCATTTAAAAATGCATCAGACATCTCAATCCCTCTTTCATTCACCCGTTCTGCCGCATGTCGGGAAAAATGAAGTTCCCCACTTTTTTGAATGCGGTCATGAAGCATATCACTAAAGCTGCTGCCACATTCTGACAGTGCCGCAGAGCTTCGCAGCTTCAGCTGCCTGACGTCTTCATATTGATTTATCTTTTCAATCATGTAGCATCACCTGTCTATTTTTTGGTGTTATCATCGGTGGTTCCTTTATCAGTGTCCGTATCATAAACAGTGACAATATCGGAAACATTAAAGCTGTTTGTTGTATCTCCCTCCAGGTAAAGTTTGGGAACGCCTTCGTGAATCTCTATTTTAGCTACAATTCCCTCTTTATTTACCGTATTGCCATTACTGTCTTTACCAGTCACCATTATTTTCTTACCAACCATAGATGTTCCATAATTAATGGTGTTTATCTTTGAAAAATCATCCATTGCTGTAGATTCATTGTTATGAACAGACATGATACTTGAGACAGCATAGCCATCTGATGACGTATCGCCACTCAGGAACAGTCTCGGAGAACCGTTATAAATATCTACCCGCTCTACTTTTCCTTCTTTTTTGACCAGACTTCCATCTTTATCCATATACGAAATCGACACTTTCTTACCAATCATGGAAGTTCCATAATTAATGGTGTTGACCTTCGCAGAATCATCCATCGCTGTTGAGAAGTTCTGCATCGCCTGCATCATGGCAATCTGAGTCATCTGGGTCATCATCTCTGAATTATCCATGGGGCTTGACATATCCTGATTCTGAAGCTGAGCTGCTAACAGCTTAAAAAAGCTTTCAGTACTTAGATCACTGTTTTTCTTGGTTGTCGTTTCCCCGGTCATCGGGTTGGTTTTCGCTGCTGAATTTATTCCATCCACTGCCATTGTTTTATCTCCTTATCCCTATTCTGCCTCTTTGAATTCTCCGCTGTAGGAGCCAAACATTCCCAGTCTCAGCTTTTGAGCAAAATCATCGATACCGTCATCAGATTGTTTCTGGTTCTGCTGCTGGTGCTGTTGATCCTGTCCGCCACCTTGCTGGTCCTGATTCCGGTTATTGAGATAATCGGCTTCTGATTTATCTACTACCACCTGGAATGGACGTTCCATATTGGATTCCAATATGTTTCCAATTTCAGCTGCTGACTGAGAAATAAGCTTTAACGTCTTACTTTCAGAGCAGACAATCGATACGTGTACCTGATTGTTCTCATTGGAAATCTTAAGAAGGATCTTTCCTAAATTGTGAGGCTCCAGCTGAAGCTCCATGCTGTCTTTGCCAGTCTTAATCTGACTAAGGATTTGCTTTGACAATCTGGCTTCCATTTCTTCCGGATCGTTTTCATTCACAGGCATAGTCACAGCTTTTTCTTCTTGTCTTTGTACGGCGTGTATTGGCTGCGTATTTCTGCTTTGAAGATTTTCAAAAGCCTTTAAAGTGATTCCGTCTTCTTCTTTGACTTCTTTCCCTTCATTTGCTTCTGCCTTTTCATTTTTCACAAATGCCGGGCCAGCGTTTTCCTTAACAGCCTCAGCAAATCCAGGGCCGGTTAAGGTTTCTTTTTTTACAACGCCAGGACCTTTTAGTACTTCCTGGTTCTTATCAGGAGTAATGGCTTCATCTAGTTCTGATTTCTTTCCCATCAGATGTAATCCGGGACCTTTTGGTAAAACAGCGTCCGTTTGCTTTTGTGACTCATCTGAAATCAGATTCTCAAATCCGTTTGCCGTCACACCTGGGCCTTCCGTTTCTTCTGACTCATTGTTTGGATTCAGTGATTTTAAAAGCTGAGCTGGGTTAACTTTTCCTGACAGTTCAAGAGAATTTTTGTTCCCCTGAAAGATTCCAGTTGAAAACATGGTCTGCAGATATTCTTCCGGCAGTTTTTGTTCCTGGATCGGTGCATTATTATCAACAACCTTATTATTTGTAGGATTGCTGCCAATGTACTGCATTGCCGCCTCTTCCCCGCTATCTTTTGCTTCCGGCTTGGATTTTTCAGGCCCTGCACTCTTCTTCTGTGTCTTATCTTTCAGCAGATTTTTAAAGCCTGAGATACTATCTTCCGTTTTTCCATCTTTCTTTTGAGCTTCCGGTTTCGGTTTCTCAATCAGATCCACATAACTCGTATTGATATTCATCTCTTCGCCTCCTTTCTTTTTTTTGCCATAAGGCTGATTTTATATGGTAACTGGCAGAGATTTCTCTGACAGAATTACCTGCTGTTACGAACTGACATGGTATTGGAAACGAACTCCTCAATGAACAGCTCCTCGCTGCGCAGCACCTCTTTGTTATAATGATCCAGCTTTTTTTCCTTTAGCTTTTCAATAGAAGTCTTTTCTTTTCTGGCTTCAACAACCTCATTGCGCTTTTGCTCTTCTTTCACCCTAAGCTTTTTTAAGGTTACTTCTTCATATAGAATCCGCTGCTGCATGTAAGTGATATATGATTCATATTCCCGCATGGCACTTACTGTCATACCGCAATGAGTCTCCTCCCGGAAACGGGTACAGGCGGCCATTCTCTGTTCTGATAATGCATGAATGGTCTGCTCCTGTTGAACGACCTGAGCCAGGATGATGGCATGTTCGCTTTTTAAATTATCCAGAGTCTGATCTTTGTAATTTAAAACGGTATCTAAAGGAAAATTAAACTTTTTCATTTGCAGCCTGCTTTCTCAATCTTACCTTAAAATTTCTTTCATCTTGTCAAGGATTTCTTCGTAGCTGTTGTTTTCCTGTATTCCCTGACACAGGAATTCGTTGATTTTATCTATTTTAGCGATTGCTACATCGAGCTTTGGATTGGTACCACTTTTATAAGCACCGATGGAAATGAGATCTTCATTCTTCTCATAAATGCTCAAAATATCCCTGACACGGGAAGCCATCTCCCGATGCTCGTCTGATACGATATTGTTCATCAATCGTGAAATACTGGCGCTTACATCAATGGCCGGGAAATGGTTTGCATTCGCCAGCTTTCGACTCAGTACAATATGTCCGTCTACAATTCCTCGTACCGTATCTGCAATGGGCTCATTGGTATCATCACCTTCTACCAGAACCGTATAGATTCCAGTAATGGAACCCTCTTTAAAATTACCGCTTCGTTCCAGAAGCTTGGGAAACTCTGCATAAATGGAAGGAGTATATCCACGTGCTACCGGAGGCTCTCCAATGGCAAGACCTATTTCACGTTGTGCCATGGCAAAACGGGTGAGGGAATCCATCATGAGCAAAACATCCTTGCCCTGATTTTTAAAATACTCTGCAATGGTGGTTGCAACCAGCGGACACTTCATACGAAGCATGGCTGGCTGGTCAGAGGTAGCCACGACTAAAACGGAACGCTTCATTCCCTCTGGACCGAGATCCTTTTCAATAAATTCCCGGACCTCTCTGCCTCGCTCTCCAACGAGAGCTACTACATTGATATCTGCTTTTACATTTCTTGCAATCATTCCAAGCAGGGTACTCTTTCCAACACCACTACCTGCAAAGATTCCGATACGCTGTCCTTTTCCAATGGTATTCATTCCATCAATTGCCTTGACTCCGAATTCCAGTTTTTCAGAAATAGGAGGACGCTCCATTGGATTTATGTATGGGTTCTCCACATAGTAAAATTTAGGGGATTCAAAAGGACCTTTTCCATCCATAGGCTCTCCTTTTGCATCAATGATACGTCCCCTTAGAAATTCACCAACCGGTATTTTTAAACGGCGTTTCGTATTTCTTACAAAACTGCCCGCTGCAATACCATTCATATTTTCATAAGCCATCAGCTGAATCTTATCATCTTTAAAACCCACAACCTCAACTGGTATCTGTTCCTGCTTGTCTTCGTTATAGATATAAGCGATGTCACCGATACTTGCTTTACCGCCCGATGCTTCCATGGACATTCCTACAATATTTTCAATCTTACCAATATGGTCAATCGTCTCTGTCTTCATTATAAGATCAGAAAGTTCCTTAAACATGGGGGTTCCTCCTGCTACAGTCTGGCATTATTGAGTATTCCTTTGATATTCTCAATCTGGGTATTGACGCTGACATCAATAATCTCTTCCGGAAGCTCAATAATACAGCTGCCATCCTCAGCATGATCCATTGCAATTATTTTAATATTACCGGAGATGTGGGATAATTCATTGAGAAGTCCCACATCTCCCTGTATCATCATTCCTGCATCCTTTTGCGACACATAGATCTTGACCCACTGGGTTTTTTTAAGCTTTCCAGCAGCACCAACGATCATTCGTTTTATGATTTCACCGCTTGATTTTAAGCTTGTCTGGATCACCTTTTCTGCTATGGTCAGGGTGATTTTCTTTAAATCGTCGATATACTTATCAAGAAGCTTGTCTTTTTCTACTGTAATGCTTTCAATGGTAGTCTTTACAGCCAGCTTAAACTCATCCATATGAAGATTCAGTTCACTCTTATGATCCTCATATGCTTTGTTGGTTCCGTCAAGAAGACCTGCTTCGTATCCTTCCCGGTAACCATTCTCTCTGGCTTCCTCCAGAAGCCTCGCGGCTTCTTCTCTGGCCTGCAAAAGTATCTCTTCCGAACGCCTTGTGGCTTCCTCATATGCATCAGAAGCCTGCTTGTATATGATTTCTGCTTCTTCTTTCAGCTTATCTGTAATGTGATCAACAAATTCTTCAACTGCCAGTTCTTCCAGATGTTCTTCTTCTTCTTTTGCAACTTTAATGATATCATCAAATGTTCTTTCAAATGCATATTCCAGAACACGTTCTTCTGTCTTTATCCCCTTAATAATATTAGGCAATGATATCATCCTTTCCACCCTTGCTGATAATCAGCTCGCCTTCTTCTTCCAGACGTCTGATGGTAGCAACGATTCTCTGCTGAGCTTCCTGTACATCCTTCACACGAACATTAACGGTAACTTCCATATCAGACATAATACTTTCTCTCATACGGCTGGACATATTAGCAAAGATAGATTCAGAAATCTGCTCATTGGTTCCTTTAAGAGCATAAACCATATCCTTCATATCGCACTCGCGAATGAAACGCTGAATGGAACGATTGTCCATAGTAACGATATCCTCGAATACGAACATCTTCTTGCGGATGGTATCTGCCAGATCGGAATCCTTTTTTCCCAGCTCTTCGAAGATAAGCTTTTCGTTTCCACGGTCCATACGGTTCATTACGTTTGCAATGTAATCGATACCGCCCACCGTTGTGTAATCGGTGGTAATGATACCGGAGAACTTCCTTTTGATCTCATCTTCCACAATCTTAATGCCATCGGGAGAAGCACTCTCCATTCGGGCTATGGCCTCTACTACTTTAAATCTCTTCTCAGGAGGCAGCTCTGAAATAAGCTCTGCTGTCATATCCTCTGTGGTATAGGAAAGCACCAAAGCAATGGTCTGAGGTCTCTCATGCTGCAGGATAGAAAACAGATTCTTAGAATCACTTTTTCTGATAAATCCAAAGGATCTGGATTTCAGTGACTGTGTCACCTTTTGGAGGAGGTTGCTTGCTGTGCTTTCACCAAATGCTTTCTCTAACACGGTTCTGGCATATTCAAGACCACCATCGGTCACGACCTTCTGAGTCAGACAGGTCTTATAGAAATCATCCAGCACTTCTTCTGTGGCCTTAGCTTCTACATGTCCCAGCTTCGCCACTTCGACTGTAAGCTTTTCAATTTCCTCTTCCGTAAGATATTTATATATTTTTGACGCTTTCTCTACTCCGAGCGAAACAATAACAGTTGCCGCTTTTTGTTCTGGTCTCAGACTAGTTGTCATTATTGTCTCCTCCGTTCAACCATGCTTTCAGCAACTGGGCCGAAATCTCAGGATTTTGGTCTGCAAACTCACGGATGCTTTCACGCAGTTCTGCGCCCCGATCCACTTCCGGAACGAAAATCTCAGGTTCAACCGGTTCCACTTCTTCTTCCACTGTTTCTTCTTCCACTTCTGGTATGTCGGGAATCACTGGAACATCCTCCTGACTGTCCTCTGTTTCAACAATCATGGCTTTCTTTTTGTTTGCCCTTCTAATTGCCAATATGACGATCAATACAAGCAATAACACACCGACTGCAGCCGCAATCAGTATCCACTGATTCACAATCATACCCTTAGCCCCTGCTACTTCTGATGTTTCCGGCTGTTTTGGTACATCAACCGTATAGAACGGTGCAGCGACTGCAGTGATTTTCTCCGCTCTGTCCGCCTGGGCAATTCCTGCTGCATTACCAGCCAGATTACGGATATCATCCACTGTCAGCGTACCAAAATCAGTCCCATTCACAACTACGGAAACTGTAAGATTTTCAAGACTTCCGGGATTTATCTGTCCCTGCTCCTTAATCTGATTAATGAGGTACTTTCTGTTTAGACCACTGGAAGCGTAGGAACCATCTCCGCCGGTTCCTGTTCCTGCTGCATTATATTCCGGTATATCAGCATTTGCTTCTGATCCGGCAACGCCAGATGCTGTCTGCTTATCTCCGGAGAATTCTCTGTTAATGGACTCTTCTGAAATAATACCTGTTTTGTCCTTCTCGTCAATCTTATCCGGAGTATTATATACAATGCTCTCACGGATTAATTTATCCATATTGACCGTACATTTAGCAGAAACCTTTACGTTTCCGTTGCCGTATACCGGTCCCAGCACATTGATTACCTTGGCTGAAATCTGGTCTTCAATTACTTTAGCAATTTCCTCGCTTGCTTTTCCTGTATTAATATCCTCTTCTTCGGAATCTACGGTAATCTCTCTGCCGTTCCCGTCAAAGACAGAAACATTGTCAATGACCATTCCAGGGATACTTCTGGAAATAAGAAGCTGAATGGATTTTGCCTGCTCCTCGGAAGGTGATCCGCCGTCTTTCATCACAACAACAGCCTGGGCGCTCGCTTCCTTAGCACTATCCTCAGACAGCGCATACTTGGAAGTCTCTCCCAGGGCTATCGTTACATATGCTTCTTTTACACCATCAAAAAGCTGAATGGTTGAACCAATTCTGGTCTCCAGATCGTAAAGCTTAAAGGTCTTACGATCGGAATCTGTAGTCATTAAGTTAACATTATTTTTAAATACATCGTATGTAAATCCACTTTTGGGATACCCTTCTGAAACCAGCTTGGCTCTGGTCACGTCCATCTGCTCTACCGGTACCAGAATATCTCCGTTTTCATATTGATAAGAAACCCCATCCTCTTGCAGTTTACCTATAATCTGCTTGGCTTCCTCGTTGCCAATGCCTGTAAACATTACTTCAAAAGGCTTAGCTCTCATGGACAATGCCAGGATCACTGATCCGGCCACAACCAATACGCCTACGATTGAGGCTATTGCAATCTTCTTTGTCTTACTGCTAAGACCGTTTATAAATTCCTTAATTTTTTCCATCGCCTCTGTCCGCCCCGTTATCCATCTTAAATACTAATTCTCATCATTTCGTTATAAGATTCCAGTGCCTTATTACGAAGTGCTGTTAAAAGTTCTACTGATAACTGGGCTTTTGCTGCTGCTGCCGGAACGGTATGAGCGTCATCGATCTGACCTGTGGACAGTAAATATTCCTGGGTGGTCAATTCCTTATCCGTCGCTTTTACATTCTGAATGGCCTCTCTAAAAACATCCTGAAATACAGTACTTCCTGCATTTCCGGATGTTACCTTCTTGTCACTTCCAATATTTCCTATGGAATCCAAGGGAATGATGGGTGTTATGAACATCTGTTCCATATTATGTACCTCCTGTTTTAACCTTTAATTATCGTACGTAGTCTGCTTATCTCGCTGTTTAAAGCATTAAGTTCATATTGGTACTGCAACGTTGTTCTTGCTAATTCCACATTCTCCACGTCCATATTCACATTATTTCCATCCATTCTTGCTGATTCATTATCAGTATTTCTAATGAAATGTCTGGAACTTCCAATGATATTGCCTATGTCCTGAGATGTGCCCTCTCTTCCTGTCATCAAACGTTTGCGGAATTCATCTTCAAACGTTACATACTGGGCTTTGTATCCCGGAGTATCTCCATTGGCTATGTTGTTAAGGGTAACCTTCTGCTTTGACCACAGATAATCCAGAGTCTTCTCCGCCATGGAAATATTGTTTCCAAATATTAAATTCATCGGATTGTTCCTCACTTTCACTTCTTCCAGAAAATGCTCCTAAAACATTTTAGGGCTGTAAACTTCTAAATGTAGTTAAAATTTCGACAAGCTCTTCCAAAATTATATTTTTTTTGTAATTCAAAACTTACTTTATTTTACATTTTATTACATATATTGTCAAGAAAGTTCTAGTAAGCCAATATCCAAATACTGGTTATAATCTTGCTTACTATCCGGCATTTTGTATAATGAGTTTACCTGGATCGCCATTAGACTCTCCGTTGCTTTTTTTCTCCCATGACAGGCAGGTCTTCCCAGGTTTTCAAAAATGCCCATACTACCTCCGGGTCAAACTGCTTTCCGCTTCCTCTAAGCAGCTCCTTTTTTATTACCTCAGGGTCAAGCTTTGGTCGGTAGCACCGGTTGCTGCTCATGGCATCAAAGGAATCTGCTACGCAGATGATTCTTGCAAGTAAAGGGATTTGAGCTCCCATCAGTCCTTCCGGGTATCCTTTCCCATCAAACCGCTCGTGATGATACCTTGCTCCCAGTTCTAAGTCTCTGACGGTGGATATGTCTTTTAAAATATCTCCCCCAATGACCGTATGGGTTTTCATGATTTCCTTTTCTTCCGCTGTAAGCTCCGTGGTTTTTAGAAGTATCTCGTCCGGCACTCCTACTTTTCCCACATCATGAAGTAGGGCAATCTCATATAAACGCCTGATTTCCTCATTACACCAATTCATATTCTCCCCAATTAAGACAGAATATCTGGCCACTCGCTCTGAGTGTCCTTTTGTATAGTTATCTCTGGCGTCTATTAAAGCTGCTATGGCATTGACAGAAGCCAGTGAAATGGTCTCCAGCTCTTTTGTCTTTTGCTCCAGCTTTCTCTTAAGCTGTCTGTTAGAATCTTTTGTATCCAGAGCCCGCCTGACTCTGCATAAAAGGACTTCCTTTACCACTGGTTTCGAGATGAAATCGTAGGCTCCCATCTTTAAGCATTCCGCTTCAATGGCCTTATCCGTTTGCGATGTTATGAAAATAACTGGTATGTCAGAACAGTCCGGTCTGGTTTTTAGCTGTTTCATAATCTGCCAGCCATCAATCTTAGGCATTGCTAGATCCAAAAGGATCAGGTCCGGTCTTATCTGTTCCATGTACCGGAATGCAATTTCTCCGGAAACAGTAGTAAACACCTCATAATATTCTGAGAGCATGTCTTCTAATACCCTAAGAAAAAAAGAAGTGTCATCAATTGCCAATATTCTGTACAAGCCTCTCCCCCCTTACTTTAAAAGCCGCCTCCAGCACAACCCTTCTTGCTGCGCTTTCCTTACCCCACACATTGTGACTAAGATACATAGTGTCTTTTATGAAATTCAGTAAATTCTTCACCCTCCAGTCCTATACTGGTTGTATCAATAAAAAGAGAATCTGAAGAATCCACAATAATTTTTATATATTCTTTTAATAGGAACATTTACTTTTTGTTACCAAGAAAGTATATGGTATCAAAGGCATATATTTTGATACCTCTCATAAGTTTTGGTTTCACTTTTTGGTTATATTTCTATCAATTATTAACTTTTCTATATTTATATCGAAACCTAAGTCAAAATAATAAGCGATTTTAGTCGATTTTTGTCATTTTATCAGTATCTTAATACTCATTAACCAGGAATAGAGGATAAAAGCTTGAAAATGCAGCTGTCAGGCCATGTGAAAACATAAAAAGTAAAGAGCAAAAAATAATTTTTTTCGAAAAAAACTGGATTCAAGAAATGAGATTTGTCTTCATATAATAGAACGATAAACAAAATTATGAAATCTGAAATCAAATTTTAGAATGAAAGAGGAAGTAATAATGAATATAGAAAATTCAACTGCAGATGCCACTCAGGAAGACGCTTCCAAAAAGCAGTATGAGGAAGCGGTCAAACTTCAGGAGTTTCTTATTTCCATTGCCTGCCAGCTTCCAGCTGCTATAAGTAATAAAGAGCTTACTTATAGCAAAAGTCATATAAGAATTCTCTCCATTGGACTTTCCAGATTGGAATTCATCTGCCATGATCCGAAAATACTGGAAATTCCAGTCTCCTACCTGGCCATGTATGAAAACTCCAAGTGGACCATTGACAAATTAACGGAATTTATAGAGACAGACCAGCTAAAGAAAGCGGAGGATCTGGCAGAATTTCAATTGATCCCATTTCTTAAAGAATGGAAGGAGGATACCTATTTCTGGCTGTTGATTTATCCTGATAAAGAAAAAATGAGTCATTATTATGAACATGAGTTTATACCAAATCACCGGAATACCTATGAAGACAGGGGAAAGAACTACCTGGTCTCCATTTTCATTCCTGTTTATAATAAGGTAGAGTATACAAAAAAATGTCTGGAAAGCCTGTTTCGAAATACAGACCTCGCCAAACACTCCTGCGAGCTGATTCTGCTGAATGATGGCTCTACGGACGAAACGGAAGAATATTTCAAGGAATTGGGAATTCGTAAGGTACTGACCTTAAAACGAAATGTAAAAGCCATGATTTTTTCCCTAATGTACCGGGTATGTGAAGGAAAATATGCTGCCTTTATTAATAACGATACCATATTAACAAGCAACTGGCTGGATAATCTGCTGACCTGCATTCAATCCGATCCGGATATTATTTCCGTGGCTCCCAGTACGCCAAATACCAGTAACCTCCAGGGCATGGTGGAGGAATTTACACCGGAGAATGCGGAAGAAAAAGCAAAGTCCCACAATGTCAAATGTCCCTACTTATGGGAAGAGAAATGCCGCCTTATGCCTGTAATTGCCCTTTATGATATTGATAAGGTAAATACCATAGGGTTTGCAGACCGGTTTTATTATACCATGGAATTTTGGGATGATGATTTCAGCCTTCGGGCGCGGAGGGCTGGTTACAAGCAAATACTGTGCAAGGATACCTGGTGTTACCACTTTGGCAGTATTTCCGGAAAGGAAGACCAGTTAAAATACCGGACGCTGCAAAATGGAAGAAGTCTGTTTATTCAGAAACACGGTGTGGACCCATGGGGCCATAACTTCTGCTATGATCCTTACCTTTTGACTCATTTAGAGACTACCTTTCCTGATCTTCCTGAGGATACCCCGATTCTTTCCATTGACCCCGGCTTTGGAGCTGATGTGATACAGCTTATGACCGGATTAAGACGGTTGGGGAAAAAGGTTACCTTTTCCTTTGCCATTGGTGATTCCAATCTGGCTGATGACCTAAAGCCATTAAAGGGGAGTGTCTCTATTGCAGAGTCAAGGTATGATATGCACCGCGCGCTCCCAGCTGGAAGCTATCAGTATATCTCCATTGGAAAGGAAATATCTCTTTACCCGGATTATTCGGAACTGTTAAAGGCATGTGCTTCTCGCTTGAAACCTGGAGGGGTGATATCCTTTTATTTAACCAACCCCTATTCTCTTGGCTTAAAAAGGGAGCTGGAGGAAGAGAGACTTCTAAATGGAAAGCATTCCATGACGCTCATTCCTTTAAACGAAGTGGTATCAATCCTAATGGAACAGGGATTGAAGCCCAACGCGAGCGGCATCTTTGAGGCAAATCTGCCGTCTATTTTAATGCCAAACAGGTCTGAGCACCTAAATAGGTATCTGGTCCTTGCAACAAAGCCAAAATAAACAAAACTCCCTGTCAGGGCAGAAAGTATATCTTCTGCCTTAACAGGGAGACTTATCATTATGCTCTTGTATCTACGATCTGTCCAACACCACCAGGAGGTATCTGACCAGGAGCTGCACGGCTTATCATATCGAGAAGTCCGGCTGCCTGCTGTTCTTGCTGATTCATGGCCTTTTTTGCAATAGAGAGACCTGCCTCCTGCTGAACCCTTGCCATGCTTATATCCATGCTAAATGCAGCAACATCCATATTCGTTCTCCTTTCATGCAGTCGTAACTGCAATCCCCATTATCTTTTGCTTCTTATTATATATCGGATATAAAAAGCTTCTGATAACAGGCTGATATGAAATTACGATTCTTTATAAAGATCCAGGGTAAACCAGAATTCAACACCACCTAAGACATTGCGCACCCCGCAGGATTTCTTATGGGATTCCATAATGGCCTTAACGATAGAAAGTCCGATGCCGCTGCCACCATATTCCCTTGTATGGGCCTTATCAACCTTAAAGAATTTAGTCCATAGTTTAGGTATGTCTTCTTCCGGAATGTTCTGACCGGTGTTAAACACGGTTACAAGGGCTTCCGCTCCTTTTTCTTCTGCGGTAATGATAATATTTCTATCTCCGCCCAGATGGTTTAAGGCATTATTCAGATAATTGGTAATGACTTCTTCTATTTTAAATTCATCGGCACAGACGTAAATGGGTTCGCACTCCTCAAGCTTTACGGTTGCATTGTTATGCTGAATCAAGATTCCCGCTGAGTTTATCACTCCACGAATGAGCTCCATTATATCGAACCGTTCCTGCTGGAGAGCGTCGTTTCCAAATTCAATGGCGGTAAGATTCAATAGCTGACGGACCATCTTGTTCATCTTATTGGCTTCATCTATAATTACTTCACAGTAGTATTCCCTGCTTTCAGGATCATCTGCCATTCCCTCGGTGAGCCCCTCGGCATATCCCTGGATTAAGGCAATGGGCGTTTTTAATTCATGAGATACATTTGCAATAAAATCCTTACGCATGTCGTCGATTTTGACTTTCTCTTCAATATCCTTTTGAAGCTCCTCATTGGCAGCCCGCAGCTCTCCTATGGTATCCTTTAACCGGTCAGAAAGCTTGTTCATACTGTTTCCTAAAATGCCGATTTCATCTTCTTCTTTTCCCGTATACTTAGCATCAAAATCCAGGCCGGACATCTTTTCCGACAGGTTAGACAATGCAAGTATGGGGGAAGTGACTCTTTTGGTGGTAAAATAGGTAATAATGCTTCCTACCAAAAGTGCGACGCCGCCCACATAAGCAAGAAACCGATTGGATAAGGACACACTTTCCCGGATGCTGGCAAGGGGTATGGATATGAGGAAAATAGTCCTGTTATCGGAGAAATATCCCCAGCTTTCCAGATAGTAAGAATCCGACCTTGTATCATAGGTCTTTTGAATTACGTAATTGTCGTACTTCTTCATTATATTCGTGTGCGGCATATCTTTTCCAAAGATATAATCCTCCACACGATTGGTTAAAAACTGGCGGTCTCCGCTGGTTGACATAAGAGCTTCATCTGTGGAGCTGTCGATTAAGACCATGGCAAGATTATACTTCTCTCCCATGATGCGGAACATCTTTTGGACAGGACCTTCATTTTTAAAGTCCTTATCATAGGTATCCTTATAATACCCAATAATTCCTTTTCCGCTTTCATTGGCTTCTGCTACCACTTGGTCAATCTCATTATAGGCGCGTTCCAGAATGTGCACTTTGTCTATGGTGTAGAAGCTTTCTAAAAACCAGCTGTTAACGCACCAGGTAGAAATAAGCACAAACGCCATCAGTCCTACAAAAATAATGGCGTATCGTGCTTTTATGGAATGTTTCATTGACTCACCTCAAATTTATATCCCATTCCCCATATGGTTTTGATGTAATCTCCCTTTTCCCCCATCTTGCTTCGAAGCTTCTTTACATGGGTATCTATGGTTCTGGCATCTCCAAAATAATCGTAATTCCATACATTATTTAAAATCTTTTCCCTGGACAGGGCGATTCCCTGATTTTCAAGGAAATAAGCTAACAGTTCAAATTCCTTAAAGCTTAGTTCAATGTAGGTTCCGTCAATGGTTACCTGATGGGCAGCCTTATCAATACAGATTCCTCCGATCTCCACCTCATCGGCTGGAACTGCATTGCTTCTTCTTAAGATAGCCTCTACTCTTGCAACTAAAATCTTAGGGCTGAAGGGCTTTGAGATATATTCATCCACACCCAGGTCAAAGCCCTGAAGCTCATCTCTTTCTTCTCCTCTCGCCGTCAGCATGATAATCGGGACCTGAGAATATTTGCGGATGGTCTTAAGGGTTTCCCAACCGTCCATCTTAGGCATCATAACATCAAGGATGATCAGAACGATATCTTTCTGTTCAAAGAATACGTCCACAGCCTCCTCTCCATTGGCAGCCTCAACTACGGTAAATCCCTTCACACTCAAAAAATCTTTTACCAGCTTTCTCATTCTGGATTCATCATCAACCACTAATATTTTTAGCTGTTCCATCGCAACCTCCTGAAATCAGATCCTTTTTCTTTTCATGTATTTCTGAGCATATTGTAACAAATGAAAAGAGGAATTTCTACATTTTCACAGAGATTTCACACGAATAAGCGAGAAATGACTGTCCATGGAATAATTCCCCCAATTACAGGGTTATATTCCATAAAAAAGCAGATACACCAAAGGTGCATCTGCTTCTATATATAAATATTATCTTAATTCAGTAGTTGGAATGGTATCCATATCGTCAAATGCCTGATTCTCTCCACCCATTGCCCAGATGAAGGTGTAATTGCTGGTACCTGCTCCGGAATGGATGCTCCAGGATGGGCTGATCACTGCCTGCTCATTCTGCATTACGATATGTCTTGTTTCATTGCCTTCTCCCATCATGTGGAATACTACATTGTTCTCCGGAATCTCGAAGTACATATAGATTTCCATACGTCTCTCATGAGTGTGGGATGGCATGGTGTTCCAAACGCTTCCTGCATCTAAAACAGTCATACCCATGGAAAGCTGACAGGTTTCCAGTACGTCTGGGTGAATGAACTGGTTGATGACACGCTTGTTTGCTGTTTCCATTGCTCCAAGAGGCTTTTTCGCTGCCTTTTCAATAGGAATAAAGGTTGTTTTGCATGCCTTGTGAGCTGGTGCACTTACCATATAGAACTTGGCAGGGTTTGCTGCATCTGCACTGGAGAAGGTAACTTCCTTTGTTCCTTTTGTGATGTATAAGCAGTCTTTGTAATTCATCTTGAACTCTTCCCCATCTGCAACAATGGTTCCTGCTCCACCGATATTAAAAATACCGATCTCACGTCTCTCAAGGAAATAGCTTGTACCAAAATTTTTCCAAACATCAATACCTTTGTCAATAGAAACAGATTCTGTTGTAGGCATACAACCTAATGTAACCATACGATCTACATGGGAATATACAGCTACCACTTCATTGGCAACGTATAAATTTTCAATTAAAAATTCATTTCTTGTTTCTTCTGTTGTGTAGCGCTTGAAATCTCTTTGATTTGCTGAGTAACGGATATCCATTTATTAAAACCCTCCTTGTTGTATTTAGAAATAACTGACCACTCTCATGGTATCACAAGCAGGTTTTTAATTCAACCGGTTCTTAGATTTATTGTGAAAAACCAACAACAAATCCTGTTTTCCATGAAGTAAAATCATTCACTTATTTAAAGAATGTGAAATTTAGCCACTTCATCACGCAGCAGATTTGCCTGTGCCGACAGCTCTTCACTGGAAGCAGAGCTTTGCTCTGCCGTAGCTGCATTGCTTTGCACCACAGCGGATATCTGATTAATTGAAGAGGTAACCTGCTCCATAGCCACTGACTGCTCCCTGGAAGCCTGCTCTACCGTCTCCATAAGCTCTTTGACATGCTTGGCCTGATTGGTCGCATCGGAGAGAAGCTCTGCATTTTCTTTTGCCGTGGTAAGTCCGTCTTCTACGGCACGGGTCGCATTCTCAACCAGAAGTGCTGTACGTTTTGCTGCCTCGGCTGCCTTTGCCGCAAGACTTCTTACCTCTTCAGCTACCACAGCAAATCCTTTTCCGGCTTCGCCTGCCCGGGCAGCTTCCACCGCAGCATTTAAAGCCAGGAGGTTTGTCTGGGAAGCAATTCCATCGATGTCCTTCGTGATCTTTCCTATTTCATCTGAGGTAATCTTGATTTCATCCATGGCATTTAGCATCTGCTTCATCTTATCATTGCTTTCATCCACACGAGATACGGTCTGCTCCACATAGTCAACAGCTTCTTCTATATGAGTGGTATTCTGCTCTACCTGAGAGGAAACCACTGTTATGGAGGAAGAAAGCTCTTCTATGGTTCCAGCCTGCTCTGTGGCACCGGCAGCCAGAGCCTGAGCGGCATCTGCCACCTGGGTAGAACCTGCATTTACCTGGTCAGCTGACTGACGTATGATTTTCAGCGTCCGGTTTAACTGCTGGTAAATAAGAGTCAGAGAATTATGGATCGGTGCAAAATCTCCTGCATATCTTTTTTCCACAGGAAGGGTCATATCTCCCCGTGACATATGCTCCATGTGATTGGTAATATCTGCAACTACCTCTGCCATCTGTCCTATCAGCTCATCCGTTGCCTTTGAGAGGACTTCCAGCTCATCTTTTGTCTCGCTGATGGTCACAGGGGGTGTATGAACATCTCCCTCTGCCAATAGCTTAAGACGTTTAGCAACAGGGGTTAAGGGTGCGGTAATCTTACTCAGACGGCCAGTCAGAATGAAAAGGCCTGCTGCGCAAATCCCAAGCGAAACCAAAAGAAGGAAAGCCATTTCCATCAGCTTCTCCTTCTGGTGAGCAGCTACCGCGTCATTGATATCGTCAATGTAATTTCCGGTGCTGATATTCCAGTCATAAGGCGCGAATCTGAGTGTGTAGGCTCTCTTTGCGTACATTCCATCCTGACCAGGCTTCGTGAAATAAAAATCAGTAAATCCGCCTCCTGATTTTGCGCCATTCTCAATAAAGCTTCTGATATAATAATTGCCTGCTTTATCCGTCTCATCGAACCGTTCTTTTCCTTCATATTCAGGATTCATGTGCACGGCGCAAAGACCGTTCGACGTATCTGCCCAGAAATAACCGCTTCCTCCATCGTATCTGGCATTACGGACTATGCTTTCTGCATTCTTTTTCGCCTGCTGCTCCGTAAGCTCACCGCTTTCATAGCGCTTATAGTTGTCATCTAATACACTGACAAGATTTTCAACTGCCGTCTTAATATTCTGATCATAGCTTTCATAACTGGACTTAATCCAGTTTTGATATGCACGGTCCAAGCTGATGTAGGAAATTACTGTTAATACAAAAATTGTAGTAAACAACATGGCACTGACAAATAAAATCAGTTTTCCCCTGACCTGCAATCGTTTCTTCTTTTGCGTCTCCATTATGTATTCCTCCATGATTGCATAGACTTAATAATATTCATTATGATACATCCAATATCTGACAAGTGCAACGCGAGTTTGGTGTAATAATGTATAACTTTTTACTATTATGTCTTATTTTATCTTTTTATAAAAATTATAATTCTATACTTGTATCATAATTTAAGCTTCACCATCAGTATAAGCTGTTTTCTTACACAAAAGACTTTACAATACACAATTCAGACAAATATAGAACAGATACTAAAAAACTGCGAAAAATATAGGTTTATTCTGTTTTATAACCATCAATAATCCACACCAGTTGAAAGCGCAGGAATTCATTATCTGCTCTTACAATCAAATAGCACAAAAGAAAAAAATGCGCCCTGACCCAAGGCTTGTTGGGTCAGGGCACATTTTTAAGAAAGATTTAACCTTTCTTTGTTGCAATTACCATTTGCAGATTATTATTTAATCGGGCATCCTCCGGGGCATGCTCTAATGCTCTTTTCGCATGCTCTTCGGACTCATCAAGCATTCCCATACGGTATGCAGCTATGGAGCAAAGATCATCCGGGGTGTAATCCCAGGAATAGCCCATATTTACAAACGTTCTGGATTTTTCTGTTATTTTTAATGCTTCCTTTGCCATATAGTAGCTCATGGTCCAGTCCTTCAGCTCGTAGCACATTCTTGCAAATTCCACATAAGGATCCCTCATGGTGGGTACCTCGGCTATGGCGCGGTAATACCAGCTGTATGCTTCCTTAGTCTTTCCAAGCCGGTAATAGGCTCTTGCAATCCAGCGCATGGCTGCACATCGTTCATCCGGCCAGTTAGCGGACGGAAGATTCAGATACTCATTTAAGGTATCAATGCATTTCTGCCACTGGCTTTTATACATATATTCCCTGCCAAGATAATACCGCATCCGCTCATCCTCAGGCGTTTCCTCCACAGCAAGCTCTAAAAGGGGCAGATAAGACCCTCTGGATTTTGTAGGATCGGGATGATGGTTGAGTACCATACCTTCGATATATACGGTTTCCAGAGGCTGAGTTCCCACATACTGAACGAATTCATGGATAGGACATTTCCAGCGGAAGTTCTTACGCTCATGCACCTTAAAGTAGTAGAACTGAATATCCGGGGTTCCGTCTGCCTTAAGGCTCCAGTTATAAAGATAACGGCCGGTCTTTGAAATATCTCCCTGGTGCACTGGCTTGTGATTTAACCATGCTTCCTCCAGTTTTTTTCTCCAGCCGGGTTCAAAAAGCTCATCTAAATCTGTACAGACGCAAACGTCCACATCTTCCGGAACGTGATCCAGAGAAATGTTTCTGGCAACATCAAATCTCCATGGCTTTAC
Source organism: Clostridium sp. 12(A) (assembly GCA_000526575.1). Taxonomy (GTDB): domain Bacteria; phylum Bacillota; class Clostridia; order Lachnospirales; family Lachnospiraceae; genus Lacrimispora; species Lacrimispora xylanolytica. Next base: position 2,278,742 of record JAGI01000002.1, read on the forward strand.
GATATCCACGTAAACCACAGCGCCTCTTTCCCGAAGCTTCTCTACGGTGCCATCATCAGAACCTGTATCCGTCACAACAATAAGGTCAGCCTCGTTCATGGAATCCATCCATTGATCCACAAAGGCAACTTCATTCTTACAGATGGCATAGACACATATCTTTAATCCGCTCATGAGGATACCTCCTCACTGGTTTCTTTCTTGCACCGGTCTTCGATTAAGGCAAGATTGCTCTTAAGCCTTGCATTGTCAGGATCCATGGAAAGGGCTTTCTTTGCATGTTCCCTTGCCTTTTCATACATGCCCATCCGATATCCGCTGATGGCACAATAATCATAAAACGCATAGCCCCAGCTCACTGGATCTACCAGATAGCTTCCCGTGCTCTCTGTAATTGTGAGACCTTTTTCTGCCATCGCATAGCAAAGGGGCCAGTCGCCTTCCAAGTATCCGGCTTTTGCAAGGGCCAGATAAGGTTCTCTTACATCAGGGTCCTCAGCAAGCGCTTTAAAAAGCCAGGACCTTGCTTCTCTTTTATTGCCAAGCTCTTCAAAGCTGTGAGCAATAAAACGCATGGAAGCACTTCTCTCCTCCAGCCATTTCGCAGTTGGAAGGGAAAGGTGACGTTTTAAAGTACTGATTGCTTTCTCATATTGACCATGAAATACATACTCTCTGCCCAGCCAGAACGTGGCTCTGTCATCTAAGGGATTTTCCTCCACAGATAATTCCAGGAGGGGAAGATACTGACTTCTTGGTTTCGATTCATCCGGAAAATGATTCAGCACCATACCACTGATCCAGCCAGATATTTCCGGTGTTTCCCCGCTGTATTCTAAAATTTCATGTACGGGATGAATCCATTTGTAATGGTTTCTTGCGTGAATTTTTTCCATGGGAAACTGTTTCTTCGGACTTCCGTCAGGATTGCAGCTGAAGGAAAATAAATAGCGTGCTCTTGTCTGTCCCGGTTTCCACTGAGCCTCCAGCTTCTGTCTCCACCCTGGTTCAAATACTTCATCAAGATCATTGGAAACGCAGATATCTGCATCTTCTGGAATATGGTTCATGGCCACATTTCTGGCGGTATCAAAGCGCCAGGGAGAAATGGTTTCCTCATAAACAATGGCTCCGCGTTGCCGAAGCTTTTCCACGGTTTTATCTGTGGAACCGGTATCAGTTACAATCACTTCATCTGCTTCTGATACCGCGTCCATCCATCGGTCCACAAATTCTTCTTCATTCTTACTGATTGCGTATACACATACCTTATATCGATTCACTTTGACCAACTCCTTTTGGGGATCCATACTTATATTTCATTATACGTACCTTATTCCCTCCAGATAACCGGATTCCTGCCCCCATTTTATTTGCTAAATTAAGTATATGCAGATAGGACTTGTTCTGTGAAACGATAGGGTTAATCCGTTACTTTTACTCCGTAGACCATTTCATATATTTCCTTTTTATAGGGCAGAAACTCCTCTTTCGTCATGGGGCCCCCATAGCTCATGATCATGAGCCTGAGGGGATTGTCTTCTGGCTTTAGAGGCATCTGCTCATAGAAAAATGGATTTAAGTGAAACCCTAGTCTTTCATAGAAACCAGCTCTGCGACCAGTCATTGGGTCAGCTTCTGTCACAGGCTCTATCTCAAGAAATACTGGTTTTTCTGTCTCTTTTAAAACCTCCTCCACAAGGCGTTTTCCATATCCCTTGCCTCTGGACTGCTTTAAGGTGGCAAGATGCTCTAAGAAAATACAGCCAGAAAGCTCCCAGTATCCTAAGAAGGCAAAAACCCTTCCCTCTTCTTCCACGATGCGGATACGGTAAAGAGGATGATCAAAGACTCTTTCCTGTCCCTCTCTGGTTCGCCGCTCAATAGCTGGAAAAGCTTCTTCATAAACCTGGTATATTTCCTCAAATCGGGACTTCGGGTGTTTTAACAGCATAACAATTATCTCCTAATCATATATGAATTCTCCTTTTAGTGTACCATTTCCGGAGGGAAGAAACAAGCAAAAAGCCTGTCCCGGTCAAACCGGAGCAGGCTGCCTATATACATTTACTTTGTGGTGATTCTGCCTTGACCTGCTGGATTTGCATAATCGCTGCCTACATTTCCGCCTAACTGATTGCGGATATAGGAGGATAAAAGGTCAACATCAGTGATGACCTCATCACGGATTATTTTGCTTCCTTTAAACATGGTCATTCCGTCACCGCCTGATTTCAGCATGTAGTTATGAGAAGCAACGGTGTAGGTCTTATTTACGTCAAGAGGTGTTCCCCCCACCATAATATCAGAAACCCGGTAAGCTCCATTTACCTTAAGGAAGTTCCCTTTCTCATCTACCTGGACACTGGAAGGAGTCTGAGAATTGATGGTATAGGTAAGACCGGATACCTGAAGGAAGCCGCCGCTTTCCTTGGGATAATTCTTGGAAGCCATTTCAAGTGCATCCTTTATCTGCTGTCCCTTTACTTCTGCTACACAGCCCATGTTTCCAAAGGGGAATACGGTAAGGGTATCGTTATATGTAATATTTCCCGGCTTTATGCTGGCTCTGACTCCACCACCGTTTGAAAGGCCGATATCAGCTCCAAGCACCACGCGGTAGGCATCTGCGCAAAGATCTCCAAGATTTGTTTCTCCGCTTCTAACTGCCCGGTTTCCGGTAGCCGGATCATTAATGGTAAGTTCTGTGTCCGTGCGCCCGATGACTGTTTTTAAGGTTTCGTTATACTGGGACTGGATTGCTTTTATGAAACGGTCTGTATCGTAATCAATGGCTTTTCCATCGGCTGTTACTGCACTCTTTGCCGGAATTATAAGCTGAGAACCGACGGTTAACACGTTGGGGTCCTTTAATACGGCTCGGTTGGAATTATATATTTCCCGGTAACGGTCATAGGAGCCTAATTCTCTTTTCGCAATTCGGCTTAAGGAATCTCCCTTTTTCACAGTATAGGTACTTGTAAAAACTCCTTCTGGTACCTTGGTGACCATCTCACTGGTCATGGTTCCATCTGTTTTAATGGTAAGCTTGCCGATATTCTTAAGTTTTGTTCCTGTCTGGGTAAGAAGCACGTCCTTACCATCTTTGTTCTTTACGTATTTATTGTAGACTTCATGAGAATGACCGTCGATGACAGCATCAATTCCTGCCGTATTTTTAATGACGTTGTCAGAGGTCCACTGGTCTGTGGTTCCGTTCTCTCCAAGATGGCCGACTAAAACAACGATTTCTGCACCTTCTGCTTTTGCCTGATCTACAGAAGCCTGAATCTGGGTATAGAGCTTTTTACCGCTTTCATCTTCACAGAACCCATAGATGTAGGTTCCGTTTCCATCCTGAAAATAGGTTGGAGTTGACTTTGTAAAGCTTTCTGGCGTGGTGGCTCCTACAAATGCAACCTTGGTATTTCCATAGGTAAACATCTTATAAGGGGCAAATACAGCAGAGCCTGTCCGAAGATCCATAAAATTGCTGGAGTAATAGCCGCAGTTTAGCTTTCCTGCCAGCTCCAGAAAACGGGGCATTCCATAATCAAATTCATGGTTGCCTGGAACCGCGAAATCATAACCGACTTTATTCATAATGTCGATTAAATATCCACCATCAGAAAGTGTTCCAATGGGGGCACCCTGTATGGCATCTCCACCATCTACCAGGGCAACATAAGGAGTCTGGGCCAGCATCTCTTTTTTATAGAGAGCAAGTCCTGCATATCCAATGTTGTCATCCACCCCGCAATGGACATCGTTGGTGTATAAAACCACAATATCCTTGTCCGCGGCAAATGAAGGGATGGATATGCCCATAGTAAGAGAGAGTACCATTAAAAGAGCTATCCACAGTGACAGAAACCTTCTTTTCATACTTCCTTTCATTGCTTGAATCCTCCTTTGGAAATGCTTATTTTTACCTTATTATACCAGATTCATGTAAAAAGACTATATAATTTTATTAAAACTTTAATTTATTCTGAATACCCTTGTATAACCCATCTAAATCCATTCATTTCAACAAAAAAGATGTTCCCCCCTTTATTTATTCCATACGGAGAGAACATCTTATCTTCTATTTCTTATTCATTTTCTTTACTAATTCCAATTCGAAGTTCTTCCAGCTGCTTTGGATCAACCGGAGCCGGAGCTTCTGACATGAGACAGGAAGCATCCTTAACTTTCGGGAATGCCATTACATCACGAATGCTGTCCGCTCCTACCATGAGCATGACCACACGGTCAAGTCCATAGGCAAGTCCTGCGTGAGGTGGAACACCGAATTTGAATGCATCAAGGAGGAATCCGAACTGCTCCTGAGCCTGCTCTTTGGTAAAGCCAAGAACTTCAAGCATTTTGGACTGAATGTCTGCCTGATGGATACGGACAGAACCACCGCCAAGCTCCGTTCCGTTAAGAACGATATCATATGCTTTGGCACGCACTGCGCCAGGATCGCTGTCGATCAGAGCCCAGTCCTCATCCATAGGCATGGTAAATGGATGGTGCATAGCGGTAAAACGGCCCTGCTCCTCAGAGTACTCTAACAGTGGGAATTCAGTTACCCATAAGAACTTGAAATCATCTTTTTTCAAAAGCTCAAGCTGTCTTGCAAGCTCAAGTCTTAAATTTCCTAATACATCAAATACTACTTTATCTCTGTCTGCTGCGAACAGGAGTAAATCTCCTGGCTTTCCGCCCATGGCTGCTGCCAGAGTTTTTAGCTCTTCCTCTGTCATGAACTTTGCAAAGGAACATTTGTAAGTTCCGTCTTCACCAATGGCAAGGTAAGCAAGTCCCTTGGCTCCAAAGCCTTTGGCATATTCCACCAGAGCATCAATCTTCTTACGTGGCATAGCTCCCTGGCCTTCAGCATTGATTCCACGAACAGAGCCACCCTGTTCTAAAGCGCCCTTAAATACAGCAAATTCTGTATCCTTTACCACATCAGAAACATTGGTAAGCTCCATGCCAAATCGCATATCCGGCTTATCGGAACCAAAGCGGTCCATGGCCTCTCTCCAGGTCAGTCTTGTGATTGGAAGGGAAAGGTCATAGTTGCAGATTTCTTTAAATAATTTCTTTAACAGTCTTTCATTGACATTTAATACATCGTCAACGTCAACAAAGGAAAGCTCCATATCGATCTGAGTAAATTCCGGCTGTCTGTCGGCTCTTAAGTCTTCATCCCTGTAGCATCTGGCAAGCTGGAAGTAACGGTCATAGCCAGAGCACATCAAAAGCTGTTTATAAAGCTGTGGAGACTGGGGAAGAGCATAAAAGGAACCTGGATGTACACGGCTAGGTACCAGATAATCTCTGGCGCCTTCTGGTGTACTCTTAATCATGGTAGGTGTTTCAATCTCTAAAAATCCCTCTTCTGCAAGAAATGCTCTTGCGAGAGTAGCCACCTGGCTTCTTACCATGATATTCTTTTGAAGATCTGGTCTTCTTAAATCCAGGTAACGATATTTTAATCTCAGTTCTTCCTTAGTCTTACTATTCTCTTCAATCGGAAATGGCGGAGTCTCGGATTCAGAGAGGATTCTTAAGCTCTTTGCGCGCACTTCAATGGCACCGGTAGCCAGGTTTTCATTGACACCACCTGCCCGGCTCTCAACAACACCGGTAACTGCAATTACAAATTCGCTTCTTAACCGTTCTGCTTTTGCAAAGCTTTCCGCTCCGCATTCGCTTTCTTCAAAAATAATCTGCAGAATTCCGGAACGATCTCTTAAATCAACAAAGATAATTCCTCCTTTGTTTCTGCTTTTCTGAACCCAGCCCATAACAGTCACTTCTTTGCCTGCATCAGCTGTGGTAACCTCTGTACACCTATGGGATCTTTTTAATCCCAGCATTGACTCTGCCATATTTTCCTCCTGCTTATCCTTATTTCAAACTTTCTTTATAAAATTCTTTAAACTGGGTATAGCCTTCTTTTAAAAGACTATCCTTCTGGAATTTTTTATTTTTATTCATCTGGGAAACCAGTACGGTCACTCCCTTAGCCCGCTCTTCCATGGCCTCCTTCATGGCCTGATTGGTCACCTCATCGCTTACGCCTTTTTCAAGAAGAAATGCTATTTTTTCCTGACTGCCGGGTACGGTAAAGCCTTCATCCATTAAGATGGTGATGATGCGCTCAAAGCCAATGGAAAAACCGCATGCCGGAGTATCCATTCCCGTAAATTTACCGATCATCTTATCATAGCGTCCGCCGCCGCCTACTGAGCCTGGGAATCCATCTACCTGAATCTCAAAAATAGTTCCGGTATAGTAGGACATGCCTCGTACTAAGGTAGGGTCAAACTCAATGGAGAACTGGCAAGTAGAAATACCAGTCACACTATCAATAATAGCCGCAAGATTCTCTGCCTGCTCTGGGTCCATTGAGCCCTTTAAAGTTTCCCCAAGGCTTCTGACTCCAGATGCATCCCGTGTTACAGACTCAAACAGGGATAAATATTTCTTGACCTTTTCTTCTTCATAGCCAGCTTCCTTAAGCTCTCTTTCAACGCCATCCATGCCGATCTTGTCCATCTTATCCAGAATAATAAATACCTGGTCATAGGACTCTTCCGGAAATCCACAAAATGCTGCCATTCCCTTTAAGATGTTACGGTCATTGATTCTTACCGTATATCCTTTAAAACCAATCTTACCAAGAAGGGTTGTGGTAGCCAGAATCAGATCGATTTCCGCCAGTCTGCTGGCATCTCCAAGGATGTCGATATCGCACTGAACGAACTGTCTGAAACGTCCTTTTTGAGGGCGGTCAGCTCTCCAGACACTTCCCATCTGAAGGGATTTAAAAGGAGCCGGAAGGGAAGCTGCATTGTTGGAATAATATCTGGATAAGGGGACAGTTAAATCGTAGCGAAGCCCGCTGTCTGTCAAATCATTTTCTTCCCTAGCTTCCTCCACATTTAACTTTTCTCCCCGCTTCATAATCTTAAAGATCAGCTTTTCATTGTCTCCGCCCTGTTTGCTGGACAGATTTTCAATGTGTTCCACGCAGGGAGTTTCAATGGAATGAAAGCCAAAGCCACCGTAAGTTTCACGTATCTGGTTCATTACGTATTCACGCACCTGCATTTCCGCGGGCAGAATATCCTTCATTCCGGTAACCGGTTTCTTTTTCAATGCCATCTCATTCACTCCGTTTTTCTAAATTTAATTGATGAATCCTGCCTCTATTTTAAATTACATTTCTAATTTTGCAAGCATTTTTTCTTTTCTTTCCAGCATTTCGTCAATTCTTGTGATGTACTGCTCCACATCTTTGACATTTTCCACACGTTCCAGTCGATTCTCACTGGGGAATACCACCTTTGTGGTGGTTCCTGCGCCTAGGGCAATTATGGTCTGCTTTTCTTCCATAATGAGAATGTTGTAGATACATGCCTTGCCTGGCTGGGAATAGCCCACATTTTCAAAATTTCCTGCCATGTTTTTCTGCCGGTATAAGTAATACGGCTCTTGTCCCATCTTCCTGGCATACTCTGCGGTTAAGTCGATCATCTCCTGGGTGTTCACCATCTTATAATCGCCATACTTTTCCTTAAACATATTAAGGCGTGCCGCACGCTTGATTGCCAGGGAATGAACGGTGATGCTGTCAGGGGATAAGGCCTTTATTTCTTCCATGGTATTTCTCACGTCTTCCGTATCTTCTTCCGGCAGACCGATGATTAAATCCATGTTTATATTATCAAATCCAAGCTTTCTTGCCAGATGGAACTGTTCCTTTACCATATCAACGGTATGCCTTCTTCCGATGATGGAAAGGGTCTCCTGCTTCATGGTCTGTGGATTGATAGAAATACGGGTCACTCCATGAGCTTTTAATACTCTCAGCTTGTCCTCTGTAATGCTGTCCGGCCTTCCGGCTTCCACTGTAAATTCCTTGACCGTACTAAAATCAAAGGTATCATATAGCCTCTTAATCAGTACATTAAGGTGTTGGGCGGAAAGAGACGTAGGAGTGCCGCCGCCGATATAAACGGTATCAAGGACTCTGCCCTTCATCTTTTCGGCAGTATAGTCCATCTCACGAAACAATGCCTCCAGATATAGCTCCATACGTTTTTCCCACTGTCCGATGGGGAAGGACGTAAAGGAGCAGTAGAGGCAGGTAGTGGGGCAAAATGGGATTCCTACATAAAGACTGTAGCCATTTTCATAATCAATCTCCGAAAGAAGGCTGATTTCCCGGCTTGCGATTTCAATGCTTAAATCGGTCTTGGCATCACTTGCAAGGTATGTCTCTTTCATATGAGATTTAACTTCCTCTTTGGAATGTCCTTCCAAAAGCTTTGTCATAGCAATCTTAGTCGGCCGGATTCCGGTCAGGGTACCCCAGGGTAGCTCCATTCCCGTCAGCTTCCTTGCCATCTGATAAAGCATTCGCTTGATCCGGTTCTTTGTTTCGAACCGGTCGGGATAATGGACGTTTACAAAATCCGCAATTTCCTCATCGCCTTCCATATCCCTGATTTTAAGTAAAAAGCTGTCCTCCCGGGTCTGGCTTTGCACCTTGAGACGGTAATCTTCTCCCTCTGTTTCCTCATGGGCAAAGCTTTCCCCTGGATAAAAGGCCATTAATAACTCTCTGATATCCTGTTCAAAGGACTGGTCATCTAAAAATAATCCTATCATGTGTTTTCCTATCCTCTGTATAATGCCACCGGATTATAAACTAATTCATGGCCAATGGTTGTCATATCTCCATGTCCCGGATAGACAAGGGTGTTCTGAGGCAGCACAAATAGCTTTTCTCTGATGGATTGAATAATTTGGGACTGATTTCCCATCGGAAAGTCTGTTCTTCCTAACGATTCCTGGAATAAGGTATCTCCGCTTATGAGCACCTCTTCCTCTGGGATCAGGAAGCAGACAGAGCCTGTGGTATGGCCGGGTGTGTGAATGACTTTAAAGTCAATTCCAGCTACCGTTACCTGTTCTCCGTCCTTTAACCAAACATCAGCCAGTACGGTATACCCGCTGCCGCCAAATCCGCCGGATAAATTAACAGACGGGTCCATGAGCGTGTTCTTTTCATGCTCTCCCGCGTAGATTTTGATATCCGGATACCAGCGTTTTACTTCATCTATTCCAAGTATGTGGTCAAAATGTCCGTGTGTTAAGAATATCGCTTTTGGCGTAACTCCATGCTCTTTGCATGTTTCAACCAGATAACCGCCCTGTGCCCCAGGATCGACTAAGACTGCTTCTTTACGTGATTCAAGGAACAGGATATAGCAGTTGGTGCCGATCTGTCCCACCGCATAGGTTTTTATTCTGAAATCGCTCATGTTCTCTCTCCTGACTTAAATTGTCTGTATGTAACTATTTATAAGGATAATACCGGAATGTCTGTGCCGTATAAGAGCTTAACCCCATAATGATCTGCATATTCCGTCCATAGCAGGTTCTTCTCCTGTCTGGTGGTTATAAAATAATCTGCATTGGTAAACAGGCCTCTTACATCGCCTTGGGGTACGGAGTCTATTATCATGATATCCTCTTCCCAGCCATTATAATCCTTTAACGCATCTAAGAGTGCAGCTTTGTCTCCCTCACCCTCTGGCACTGTGGGAAGATAAAGAATCAGCCTTAAGCTGTGAGGCGTCTTTGGATAGGCATAAAATTCCTTTAAGACCTTCTGCCAAACAGAGAAGGGCTCCTTATGATCCATAATAAAAAGTATGTTCTTTCTTTCCTCTTTCTCAAAAACAGGAATCACCTGATTCCAGGAATCTCTGGCATTCTGATGCCATTTGCCGATAAAGGTCTCCACCGGCTGAAAGAAATCCTCTCTCCGGGACTGAATGGTTTCCTGATCCCAGTTCCACCACCCGATCTCACTAAAAGCTTCTCTCTGTTCTTCGGGAAACCGGTATCCAATGATCTTTGCCGGATTCCCTGCCACAATGGCGTAAGCCGGGACATCCTTTGTCACCACGCTTTCCGCGCCTATGATGGCACCGTTATGAATGGTGATGCCGCTTATAATGGTAACGCCATGCCCCACCCAGACGTCATTTTGAATGAGCACACTGCCCTTTCGTTTCAGCCTGCTGGGTCTTGCCTCCTGAAGAAGAGAAGGGCTTCCCTGAAATACGGATTTATAATCATGGTTTAAATTAACGAGGAATGTGATTTTCTCTGCGAGAGCGCAGTATTTACCGATTTGTATACAATGTACACCTTCTGCATAATTAAAATTAATTCCAGACTGGATCTCAGCACCTACAATGTAGCTGTCAATATCCAGCTGCAAAAGGGGAAACGTTTTGTCTGTTCCTGGTACCGGCAGCGGACACACCGTTGCCTGTCTGATCGTAAATGGATTGTAATAAACACCCTGAATCATAAGATTCTCCTTTCGATCAAGAAACATCGGCCAAAATAGAGAAAACTGCGCTATCCCGCAGTCCTCTCAATGTCTATAACTCCTTCGATTTGTCTCAGTTTATCTACCAGTTTTCCAAGCTCCTCCACTCCATGAATGTCAAAGGTCATGGTAATCGTAGCCTTGCCCTGCTTGTTGGTTCTGGAATTCATAGAGGTGATATCAATCTGACGTTCCGTAAATACCTTTGAAATATCTACGAACATACCGATACGGTTGTTTGCAAAAATCTTGATTTCTGAGGAATAACGCTCTTTCGTTGCCTCGCCTTCCTGCTCCTGCCATTCTGCATCAATGAGACGGTTTCTTTCATCTTCCGGAAGATTGAACACGTTCACGCAGTCAGTTCTGTGAATGGAAATTCCTCTTCCTCTGGTTACGAAGCCTACGATCTCATCTCCAGGTACCGGACTGCAGCACTTGGAAAAACGAACCGCAAGGTCATGAATGCCCTTTACCACAATTCCGCTGCCAGAACGTCTCTTAATGGGCAGTTTACTGCTCATGTCCTCAATATCATTTAAAATGGTATGATCCGTTACGTCCTTTTTCAGCTTTTTATCCCGTTCATCAATCATCTTATTGATGACCTGGCCTTCTTTTAAGCCGCCGTGTCCAATGGAAGCAAGCACAGATTCCCAGTCACGGAAGGCATAACGCTTCATTACTTTTTCCTGATATTCCGGCTTGTTGATGTCAGGATAATTAATTCCCTTTGTCTTACAGTAACGGTCCACCATTTCCTTGCCACGGAGAATGTTATCTTCCTTAAGCTCCGTCTTGAACCACTGGTTGATCTTATTCTTGGCCTGAGTACTTTTCACCATATTCAGCCAGTCCCTGCTGGGACCCTTGCTGTTTTGAGAAGTAATGATCTCAACCTGATCTCCGTTCTGGATCACATACTCAATGTTCACCAGCTTCCCATTCACTCGTGCGCCTACCATCTTATTGCCTACCGCACTGTGGATGGAGTATGCAAAGTCAATGGGGGTGGAACCGCTTGGTAAGTTCTTTACGTCGCCGGAAGGGGTAAAGCAGTAAACGCTGTCAGAGAATAAGTCTAAGTCGCCCTTTACCATGTTTAAAAACTCCATGTTGTCGGACATGTCCTTCTGCCATTCCAGAATCTGGCGCAGCCAGCTAAGCTTCTCTTCCTCTTTCGCCGCAGCCACCTGACCGCTTCCGCTCTCCTTATACTTCCAGTGGGCCGCAATACCGTATTCCGCAGTACGGTGCATCTCATACGTACGGATCTGAATTTCAAACGGCTGACCGTTATTGCCAATCAGAGTGGTGTGTAATGATTGGTACATATTGGGCTTTGGCATTGCAATATAATCTTTAAAACGGCCTGGAATGGGTTTATAAAGCTCGTGAATCACACCGAGGGCTGCATAGCAGTCCTTTACGCTTTCCACTATGATCCTGACAGCAAATAAGTCATAGATCTGATCCAGGGTTTTATTCTGGTTTACCATCTTTTTATAGATACTGAAAAAATGCTTGACGCGGCCGTCCACCTTGCCTTCAATCCCGGAAGCACTAAGATGCTCCGAAACCTCATCTACAATGCTCTTTACAAAGTATTCCCTGGCATCCTTTTTTAGTGATATTTTCTCTGCCAGTTCATAGTAAGTTTCGGGGTGAAGATACTTTAAGGACAGATCGTCAAGCTCGATCTTTATCTTGGAAATACCGAGACGGTGGGCAATGGGAGCATAGATTTCCATGGTCTCCCTGGCCTTATCTTTTTGCTTTTCCGGCTTCATATACTGAAGGGTACGCATGTTATGGAGGCGGTCAGAAAGCTTTATTATGATTACACGGATGTCCTTTGCCATGGCAAGGAACATCTTTCTTAAATTCTCTGCCTGAAGCTCCATCTTATCCATGGACCAGGATATCTGGGTCAGCTTTGTAACGCCATCCACCAAAAGGGCCACTTCTTCGCCAAACTCTGCCTTCAGCTCATCTAAGGACATTACGGTGTCCTCTACCACATCATGTAGAATCCCAGCGGCAATGGTCTCTTTGTCCATCTCAAGATCCGCTAAAATAATTGCAACACAAAGAGGGTGAATGATGTAAGGTTCACCCGATTTTCGTTTCTGGTCTTTATGTGCATCGTAAGCGATCTGATATGCCTTTTTGATCATGGTTAGATCATCGGAAGGATGGTATCGTTTGATACTTTTTACCAACTCTTCATAAAGCACCTCAGGGCTCGTAAAATCTGCAGGAGCCTCCAATTCAGTATCAAGTCCCCGCTTCTCCCGCTTTGCACTCTCCAAAGCTGCCTTATTATTATTTTCCATCATTGGATAATCTGCCATATGCCATCACCTTTTTTCTAGCATTCCCAGTATTCATCGTTTTTTAAACGTAGTTATCATTCATTATAATTATTATTGTCGAAAAATGCAATTATTTTTTCTTTCTCTTCCTGGTTTAAAAAGGCACCTTCCAAAGCATACCGGTTCATCTGCCTTAAATCTGCCTCTGTAAAGCCCATGTGCTTTTTCATAAGCTCTGCTTCCTTTAAAAGGCTTGTGTCGGAAACCGTTATGTTATCGGTGTTATAAGTCACACGAATCCCTCTGTCATAAAATGCCTTTAAAGGGTGCTCCTCAATGGAAGCCACTGCCTTTGTCTGTAGGTTGCTGATCACACACATTTCTAATGTAATCTTTTCCTTTTTTAATAGGTCCATACATGCATCCGACTGTATAGCCGCACAGCCGTGGCCGATTCTTTTGGCACCGTAACTCACTGCCTTGATTATATTTTCACAATCCCCGCATTCTCCAGCATGGATGGTAAAAGGAATGTCCTTCTCATAAACCTTTTTAAAGAGAGGTTCAAAGTGAGCCATGGGCACCATACCTTCAGGTCCTGCAATATCTACGCCAACCACTCCACGGTTTAAATACCCACCTGCAATATCAAAGGTCTCTTCATTTTCTTTATCAGAGCCATTGACCATAGAGCAAAGTAAAATACCTGCCTTTATAGACCCCGCTTCCTTTACGCCCTTATCCACTCCACGGATTACGGCTTCCACAACCTTTTCTTTTGTCAGCCCTTTTCTCATGTGAAGCTGAGGCGCGAACCGGATCTCAGTGTAAATAAGACCTTGCTTCGCCAGACGTACCACCAGATCCTTTGATGCCAGCTCCAGTGCAGCCTCTGTCTGCAAAAGCTGTGCTGGAAGATCAAAGCATTTTAAGTAATCCACCAGGCTTTTGCAATCCTCTCCTACGGAAATACTTTCCTTTACACTCCGTCCTTCAAAATCATATCCGATTTCTGCTGCAAGCAGCCTCACCACATCTGTTGATAAGGAGCCGTCCAAATGCAGATGGAGATCAGTTTCCAGTCGTTTCATAACGATTCCTCCTTCCTTCAATGGAAACATTTTATCATATTCCCGTCCATGCAACAATTAGTTTTATTTATTACTTAAAATGGCAGACGGTCTTAACCGCCTGCCAGCTATAGAAACATACACCACAAAGGAATGGTCACTAAAGATAAAAGAGTTGTTACGACAACACACTTTGTAGCAAAAATATAATCACCGCCGTATTTTGCTGCCAATATAGCAGTGGTACTTCCCGCAGGCATTCCAGCTAACAATACAGATACTCCAAGTAGCATTGGATCAACGGAAAAGAGACGGCAGGAAAGAAACACAAGGAGGGGAATGAAAAATAAACGGATTACCGTATATTTAACAATTCCCCAGTCCAGGATACTCTTAAGCTTCACCTCTGCCAGTATGGTTCCAATTAATACCATGGAAACTGTAGTAGTACAGCCACCCACGCCTCTTATGGTATGCTCCAGAAACAGAGGCATCTGAATCTGGGTGATTAAAAAGAACATTCCGATATAGACTGCTATGATACAAGGGTGGGTCATAACCTTTTTCACTATGGTCTTTCTATCCGGACTCTCTGTAAAATAGGATACTCCGGCAGACCACATGACTATTCTCTGGGGGATTAGGAATATAGAGGCAAACATAAGTCCCTGTGCCCCGTAAACACCTTCGGCAATGGGGTTGCCCATAAATCCTGCATTGGAACAGACCGTACCGTATTGGAGTACTTTTTTCCGTCCCTCCTCCTCCTTGTTATATAGTACATTCGCAAGGAAGAGGCACACCACCTGAATCAAGGTCGCAATCACCAGTATGACAGCAAACTTTTTTAAAACCGTTATATTGAATTCAATCAAAAAGGAGCTGATAATATTACAGGGCAGGATAAGGTAAATCACCAGATCCGTAAGCACTGCCTTTGCTTCCTCATGAAGAATCCCTTGTTTCCGAAGAATAATGCCTGCTGCCACAAGCAGAAATAGCATTCCCTGGAGATTCATTAGACTGCTGTAATCCATTCCTGTCACTCTTCTTTAAATTTCATATATTCGTCCATGGCCTGCGCGACTCTCTTAGAATAAGCCACTGCCTCAACAACCGTTCTGGCTCCCAGAACCACATCACCGGAAGCAAAAACACCTGGTATTGTAGTACGTCCATCCTCGTCGGTCATAAGTAGACCGTTCTGGCTGGCCTTTAAGCCCTCTGTGGTGCTCACCAGCTTGCTCTTTGGCCCCTGGCTGATGGAGATGATGGTGGAATCCGCATAAACCTGATCCCGCTCCTCTTCCATTCCAATCTGTTTTCCTTCTTCATCATAAAGTATTGTCTCAAATACAGGACCGTCATCTGTGATTTCAACAATCTGCTTACCAAACTGAAAATTAGCTCCATCAAGCTTTGCATAGGCTGTCTCATGTTCGCTGGCATTGCTGTGGAGACCTCTGGCGTAAAGTGTCACCTTTCTTGCTCCGTGGCGGATTACGGTTCTGGCCACATCCATGGCAGAGTTGCCCACACCAATGATAGCTACCTTATCTCCTAAATCATAAGCATCCGGATTTGCCAGATAATCAATGGCATAGTGAACATTACCAAGGGATTCTCCCTTAACACCCAGGGTCTTTGGTCTCCATACTCCGGTTCCGATAAAAATACTCTGGTAACCATCCCGAACCAGGTCTTTGATTTCCAAGGCGGTTCCGATGGCTGTGTTGGGGCGAATCTTCACTCCGATATCCACCAGTTTCTTTTTATAACGTTCCAGGATTGTCTTTGGCAGTCTGAAATCCGGGATTCCATACTGGAGAACGCCTCCAACCTTATCCTTTGCATCAAATATGGTTACGCTGTAGCCTTCCTTGGTCAAGTAAATGGCAATGGTGATTCCTGCAGGACCTGCACCGATGACTGCTACTTTCTTCCCGTTCTTTGGCTTGCATTCGATCTTGATTTTATCAAAAATAGTATCCGATATATAATTTTCAATGCTGCTGATATGAACCGACTGTCCTTTTTTTCCAAGAATGCAGTGGCCCTCGCATTGTTTTTCATGATTGCACACCAGAGAACATACGAGAGACAGAGGATTGTTGCTAAATAACATCTCTCCTGCATCATTAAGATCTCCGTTCTTAAAAGCCTGAATCATCTGAGGAATTGGAGTATTAATGGGGCAGCCCTGACGGCACAAAGGTTTCTTACAATTTAAACATCTATTTGCTTCATCAATTACATGTACGGCCATTGGAGTTTTCCTTTCTCTAACTGTGTTTATGAAATTGCTGCAATATGGTCAGCATGTGTTTTAATTCATACTATAACATAGTAAAAATCATAAAATCAATAGCCACACAAAATGTATCGAAAAAAATAAATTTTGATAAAAATATATCGATATAACCCTGAATTGTGTGATAAAATTGTCATTCTATTCATAAACAGGGAATACCAAAAGCAGGTGTATGATACACGCAGCCTTTCGCATTCCCTGTTTACCTTCTATCTATTTACTTTCCTTCGTAGACAATCAGTGATTCCACATCATAGTCCTTAAGTTTTTCTCTTCCTTCTAATCCGGCAAGCTCCATGATAAAGCAGATTTTAACAATCTCTCCGCCCAGCTCTTCCACCAGCTTGATGATTGCTTCAATGGTTCCGCCAGTGGCAATCAGGTCATCAATGATAACGATCTTCTGGCCCGGTTTAATGGAATCTTTGTGAATCTCAATGGTTGCAGTGCCATACTCCAGCGCATAATCCATGGAAAGCACTTCTCTTGGAAGCTTTCCTTTTTTACGTACGGGTATAAAGCCCTTATGTTCTGCATATGCCACTGGAACGCCGAATATAAAGCCTCTGGATTCTGGTCCAATGACAGAATCATACTCTACTCCTTCAAGCATCTTGCGAACACCATCGACTGCCAGGGAGAGTCCGTCGGGATCTTCCAGTATGGTAGTCACGTCACGGAATATGATTCCTTCTTCCGGAAAATCCGGAATACTAGCGACATAATCTTCTAATTTTTTCATTTCTTATACCTCATGTTTTATAGTTTTCATCAGTGTTAAAGCACAACCTTACCTATTATAGCGCAAACCTTGTTTCCAGGCAAATATTGTTTTTTCCCAATTTCATATTTTTACAAAAGGAATGCCTTCCGCATTATATGGCGGAAGGCATAGGAATGTTCCAAAAAACCTAGCCTCTGGGATGGACTCCCGTATAGGCCCGGCGAACTGCTTCTTTTTGAGCGTAATTCATATACATCTGGGTGGTAGCCATATCCGAATGTCCAAGCATGGCCTGTACCACATGGATGTCTGCTCCGTTTCGTAAAAGATGGGCAGCAAAGGAATGTCGTAAGGAGTGAGGCGTGATATCTGCCTTAATCCCAGCCTTATCTCCGTAGAATTTGACAATCTTCCAAAATCCCTGACGGCTCATGGCCTTTCCGTTACAATTGGTAAACAGCCATTCGCAGTCCTGTTCTTTTAAAAGATACTCTCTTCCTCGTTCCATGTAGGCAGAAAGTGCCAGCTTAGCCACCTTGCCAAAGGGAATCATGCGCTCCTTATGCTCGTCCCGGCAGGTGATATAGCCTACCGTAAGGTTCACATCGGCTTTTCTCAAATTAATGAGTTCAGATACCCGGATTCCTGTGGCATAGAGAAGCTCCAGCATGGCCCTGTCCCTAAGCTCTTTCGGTGATTCCCCGTCCGGCTGGCTTAAAAGACAGTTGACCTCATCCACCGTCAATATGGTAGGTTCCTTCTTTTCCACCTTGGGAGCCTTAATCAGTTCTGCCGGATCCTTGCCGATGTTGCCCTGCGCGCATTCATAATGAAAGAATGCCTTCATGGATGCCAGTGTTCTTGAAATGGTAGTAGTCGCCCTTCCTTCTTTTTCCAGGTATAGGATATAGGAGTTTAAGCTGGTCTTTGTTACCTTCCCAACCTCCATAATTCCCTGCTGTCCTAAAAAGGATGCCATCTGCAACAAATCCCGCTGATAAGAAACCTCAGTGTTCTTTGAAGTTTTTTTTATCTCTCTTAAATAAATAATAAAGTGATTGATCTCAACTACCATTTCTATACTCCCTAACCGTTCGGTTTAAAAAATGCCCTAAAATAAGGCTTCTTCCTACCATTATATAGACTATTTTCGATAAAATCAAACACATTTTTCCCACTTTACCAGTGTTCTTCCTTCAATTTACATAATACATACAAGATATTGGTCGCCTTATGGTTCTATTCGCAAGATGTGGTAATTCTGTTGATGTTATTTTCCCATTAATTTTTCCAGTCTACAGGACAAATTTTAAGAAAAACGGGTTAATCCATGCTTCAAACGCGCTCCCGGCCGCTGTCAGGAGCAGGAGCAGAATCAATGCCGGAATCCGAAAACGCCTCTCCTTTTGGATTCCCCAAAACAGTAAAATCCCAAAAACAGGAAGGTAACACAGGCTTTGTGGCATGATTGTCATAAAGAAAATGGGAAGCCCCATAAGCCCTTTTTGAACGGTTATAACAGAAAGGACAAATCCCATGGAAAACCCTGCCAGGCCCATGAAGGTACAAAATAACGGAAGTGCATAAGCTGTCATGCCTATAAGCCAGATAATCCATACCTCCATCACTCTTTGGCTTACGACCTGTCCAAAAAGCTGCATGCGTTCTTCTTTTCCCAGGTTCACATTCCGGTTAAGCAGCCCTAAATAATATCCTGCCTCATCTGCAAAGGAAGAATACCACAAATTTGCCATGACCGTTCCTGTGGTGAGACCGATAAAAAAGCAGATCAGGTAGATATCCCAAGTCCTGGTGCTCCGGTAAACCTTCCAATAATTGTTCTCCGTTCTTCTGCCAAAACGAAATCTTATTTGATGTAATAAACTGGCCATAAAAAAATCCCCCTACAGGTCTTGTCACAATTTATGCCTTTCGGGGGATATTTATTCAATACTTATTTCACATCATATTTACGGGCATAGGCTAAAATAGCGGCAATGGTCTTTCCATCTGTAATCTCACCTTGAAAAATCTTCTCCTCTAATTCCTTTACCGTCCACTCCTCCACCTCGATGCATTCTTCTTCATCAAGATTCTGCTTTGAGGGCACCAGATTTCTTGCCACAAAGATATCTATGGCTTCATCACAGAATGCCACCGTGGTGTTGACTCTGACCAGGAATTCAAGATTTTCTATCTCTGTCTTAAATCCTGTCTCCTCCTCCAGTTCCCTGTGGGCACAGTCAATCTTTGGCTCATCTGCTGTGTCCAGTGCTCCGGCTGGGACCTCCAGAGTATAACGGTCCAGGGCGTTTCGGTATTGGCGTACCATTAAGATTTTGCCTTCCTTTGTCACAGGAACCACTGCTGCGGCACCAATGTGGTGAATAAAATCCCAATGGGCGATATGACCGTTTGCAAGGATGGTATCCTCATAAAACTTTAAGATGCTCCCCTGGTATTTGAATGTTCTGTCCAATCGAACGACTGGTGGTTGTTTCATGGTAGTACCTCCGGCTCCTGCTTAAATTTCCGTGCATTTTTTGTAGCAGGCATCGGCTGCTTTTATGACTGCACTGCGAAAGCCTGACTCTTCCAGCGCGGATACCGCTGCAATGGTAGTTCCTCCAGGCGAGCAGACCTTATCCTTTAATGCTCCGGGATGCTCCCCTGTTTCCAGAACCATTTTCGCGCTTCCAAGCACTGCCTGGGCAGCCATCTCATAGGCCGCATCTCTTGGCAGTCCGTATTTGACCGCACTGTCTGCAAGGGCTTCAATAAACATATATACATAGGCCGGTGAGCTGCCGCTGACACATACCACCGCATTCATAAGCCGTTCTTCCACAATCCTCATTCTGCCAAGAGAACTGAAAATATCTTTGATAGAGTCCTTCTCTTCCTGGGTAAATGCCTTTTCCTCATAGCAGACGCCTGTCATTCCTTCTCCTAAGAGAGCCGGAGTATTTGGCATGGCACGGACCACTCTTTTTTCATCTCCCAGTTTTTCCTTAAGCTGAGTGGTGGTAATTCCCGGCGCAATGGAAATGATTACATTTTTCTCTGTAACACAGTGACGGATATCTGCAAGGACCGGATTAAAATACTGGGGCTTTACAGCCAGGACAATATATTTTGCCTCTCCTGCCAATTGACCGTTACTTTCTGTGTGAGCCACTCCCAGCTCCTTTGTAATCTGTTGGCACCGATCAAGGTTCACATCTGTAAATATAATATCTTCCTTACCATATACACCCAGTAAGCCTTTTAATATGGCATAGCCCATATTTCCAATTCCAATGATCCCTATTTTCGCCATAAAATATTCCTCCTCATTCTCACTAAAATACTGCAATCAATTAGGACCATTCTAACCATCCTTTTTTAAAATGTCAATGTTGTGAGAAATTTTAAAAATATGTATTGACATTTCATTTTCTATCTCATATACTGTAGCAAAACAAAGTGATAAACTGATGAGCAGGAGTAAGTAAGATCTCTATATCATGCACAGAGAGCTTCCGGTTGGTGAGAGGAAGCGTTGATGTCTGATCTGAATGGACCTGCGAGGGCGGCTTGAAACCAGATTCTGGGAGTAGATGACGACGGGGTTCCTATCCGTTACCAAGGGGAGGCACATGTTAGTGTGTTATAAGTGGGAAAAGTCTAACTTTTCCAATCAGGGTGGTACCACGGAACCGTAATTATAGCTTCCGTCCCTCTTTTCCATATTTGTATGGAAGGAGGGACGGGAGCTTTTTTTATTTTATTTCAGTTTATTTGAAGAAAGGAGTCTATACCATGAATCTTACACCGGACTGCCGGGAAATCGGGGCGCTGGCTGCCTCTTATCCCGTAATCCCGGTCTGCAGGGAAATATTTGCAGACATTGTTACCCCCATTACCCTGCTGCGTAAAATCGCAGCCTTAAGCAGCCGATACTATCTGTTAGAAAGCATTGAGGGCGGTGAGACCTGGGGCCGCTACTCCTTTCTGGGATATGACCCGGTCATGAGCGTCTCCTGTAAAGATGGGAAGGTATCTATCCATCCTTACAGACTGGAAGAAGGTGGTCCCCAGGACAAAACCATAGTAACAGACCAGCCTTATGAGGTATTAAGGAATATCCTGAAAGACTACCGCTCTCCTAAGATTCCCGGCCTTCCACCATTTACCGGAGGATTTGTAGGATACTTTGCTTACAGCATGATCGGATACGCAGAACCGGTACTTTCCATCCAAAAGGGGGACTGCAATGATTTTGACCTGATGCTGTTTGACACGGTCATTGCCTATGATCATTTGACCCAGAAGATCAGAATTGTTGTCAACATGAAAACGGATCAGGTCATGGAAAATTACGGAAAGGCCTGTACAAAGCTTGAAAGCATCGCCCGAATGATCGGGGATATGGCTCCTCTTCAAAAATCTGCGGTTTTAAATACTCCCTCCTTTCACTGCAATGTGACAAAAGAGGATTACTGCCAGATGGTAGAAAAAGCAAAGGAGTACATCGTAAACGGTGATATCTTCCAGGCGGTCCTATCGAGGAAGTTTGAAAGTCCTTATCCAGACAGTCTTTTAAATGCCTACCGAGTCTTAAGAACCACCAATCCATCTCCTTACATGGTATATCTAAGCACCGGGGATATGGAAATCATGAGCACCTCACCGGAAACCCTGGTGCGGTTAAAGAATCACAGGCTTACCACCTTCCCGGTGGCAGGCTCCAGGCCAAGAGGAAAAGACGAGGCAGAGGATATCAGACTGGAAAAGGAACTTCTGGCCGATGAGAAAGAGCTGGCGGAGCACAATATGCTGGTGGACCTAGGAAGAAATGACCTTGGAAAAATCTCAGAATTTTCCTCCGTAGAAGTGACTGGATATCAGATGATCCACCGCTATTCCCGCATCATGCACATCTGCTCCCAGGTGGAATCGGATATCCGTAAGGATTGTGACGCCTTTTCTGCCATCGAATCTGTTCTCCCTGCCGGAACCCTTTCCGGTGCCCCGAAGATTCGGGCCTGCCAGGTCATTGACGAACTGGAAGCGGAACCAAGAGGCATTTACGGCGGTGCCTTGGGATATGTTGATTTTACCGGAAATATGGATACCTGCATTGCCATCCGAATGGCGGTGAGAAAAAACGGGGTTGTCTCCGTCCAGGCAGGAGGCGGTATTGTTGCCGACAGCATACCGGAACGGGAATACGAGGAATCGGAAAATAAGGCAAAGGCAGTGATCACTGCTCTTTTAAGAGCCGGGGAGGTGAATGACTTATGATTCTCTTTATTGATAATTACGACAGCTTTACCTACAACCTGGTTCAGATGATAGGGGGATTAAATCCAGACATTAAGGTAATTCGAAACGACGAACTGACCGTAGCCGAAATTGAGGCATTATCTCCAAGTCACATCGTTCTCTCTCCCGGTCCTGGCTATCCAAAGGATGCCGGTGTTTGTGAAGAAGTGGTCAGTGCCTTAAAAGGAAAAGTGCCTATTCTTGGAGTATGTCTCGGTCATCAGGGAATCTGTGAGGTATTTGGTGCACAAATCACCCATGCCAGAAAGCTGATGCATGGAAAGCAGAGCATCATCACCATTGATGCATCGGATCCCTTGTTTCTGGGCTTAGAAAAGCAGATACCTGCTGCCAGATACCACTCACTCATTGCAAAAAAGGAAACCCTTCCTGCCTGTCTTACTCCCATTGGTACCGACGATATGGGAGAAATCATGGCAGTGAAACATAAGGATTGTGCAGTTTATGGACTGCAGTTTCACCCGGAATCCATACTTACCCCCGACGGAGAAACCATACTGAAAAATTTCTTATCCATATCCATTGGCCACTAAAAGGAGGTAATCAAAATGATCCAGCAAGCAATTCATGAAGTAATTGAAGGACAGAACTTAAGCTTTGAAGCTGCAAGGGAAGTCATGAACGAAATTATGAGCGGGGAAACCACTCCGGCACAAATGGCAGCATTTTTAACAGGACTCCGGATGAAAGGGGAAACCATTGATGAGATCACAGCCTGCGCCACGGTTATGAGGGAAAAAGCCCTGCGGCTGGAACCTGATTTTCCAGTGATTGATATTGTAGGCACAGGAGGCGACGAAGTGGGCACCTTTAATATTTCCACCACCAGTGCCTTTGTAGTAGCCGCTGGAGGCGTTCCTGTTGCAAAGCATGGAAACCGCAGTGTATCCAGTAAAAGCGGTGCTGCAGATGTTTTGGAATGTCTGGGCGTCAATTTAAACTTATCGGCAGAACAATCAGGAGAAATTCTTAAAAATACCGGCATGTGTTTCCTGTTTGCCCAGGCGTATCACTCTTCCATGAAATACGCCGGCCCGGTGAGAAAAGAGCTTGGTGTCCGTACCATTTTTAATATTCTCGGCCCTCTTTCCAACCCAGCAGGAGCCACCATGCAGCTGTTAGGGGTCTATGACCGGAAGCTGGTGGAGCCGCTGGCACAGGTCTTAAGTAACCTTGGTGTGAAGCGCGGACTTGTGGTATGCGGCGATGATGGGCTTGATGAAGCCACGGTCACGGGAATTACCCATGTCTGTGAAATCCGGTTTGGAGAACTGATTCCTTACGATATCACTCCAGAGGAGTTCGGCTTAAGCCGTTCCTCACTGTCTGATCTTCTGGGAGGAACCCCTATAGAAAATGCCCAGATCACCAGAGATATATTAAGCGGAGCCATAAAAGGTCCAAAGCGTGATATCGTCATCTTAAATTCAGCTTTAAGCCTGTATCTTGGCATTGATGACTGTACCATTTCCCAGTGCATCAAAAAGGCGGAGGACTTAATTGATTCTGGAAAGGCATTGGAGAAGCTAAATCAGTTTGTAAATGCCACTACGGAGGTTGAGTTATGATATTAGATACATTGGCTGCTGCCTCTAAAAAAAGAGCAGAGGCAGCAAAAGAAATTATTTCCCTTGAGGAAATGAAAAGACAGGCGGAGGCAGCGTGTCTGGCCTCTCAGGAAGAAACCAAAATTTTCCCACTGGAAAAAAAGCTGAAGGCTCCCGGTATCTCCTTTATCTGCGAGGTGAAACGCGCTTCCCCCTCTAAGGGTCTGATTGCACCTAATTTCCCCTACCTTGAGATTGCCAGGGAGTATGAAATGGCAGGGGCTGATGCCATCTCAGTTCTTACAGAACCGGAATATTTTATGGGGAGCAATGCGTACCTAAGCGACATACAAAAGACCGTATCTCTTCCCCTTTTAAGAAAAGATTTCACCGTTGACCCTTACCAAATTTATGAAGCAAAGGTAATTGGTGCCTCAGCCGTTCTTCTCATCTGCGCTCTCCTCTCCACGGATGAGTTAAAGGACTATATAAAAATCTGTGACAGCCTTGGCTTAAGTTCACTGGTGGAGGCCCATAATGAAGAAGAGGTTCATTCCGCATTATCAGCCGGTGCAAGAATCATTGGTGTGAACAACCGGAATTTAAAGACATTTCAGGTGGACTTTGAAACCTCTTTAAGGCTGAGAGCCATGGTGCCTGAGGAAGTACTTTTTGTAGCGGAAAGCGGAATCAGTACCCAGGCGCAGATTCGGACTCTGGCCGAGGCAGGTGTTCATGGAATCCTCTTAGGAGAAAGCCTGATGCGCGCGTTCAACAAGCAGGCCCTGCTCCACCATTTTAAGGAGGCTTGCAGGTGAATGACAGGAAAAGGCGGATTAAAATATGCGGGCTCACCAGGGCAGAGGATATAGAAGCTGTTAATCTCTGGAAACCAGATTATGCAGGCTTTGTATTTGCCCCTGGAAAAAGACAGCTCACGAAAGGGCAAGCAAGGCAGCTAAGAGAAGCCCTGCTGCCGGAAATCCCGTCAGTCGGTGTTTTTGTAAATAGTCCCACAGAGGATATCTTAGCTCTCATAAAGGACGGGACCATTAAAATGGTGCAGCTTCATGGAGATGAGGATTCGGACTACACCACTACTTTGAAAGAACAAATGGAGATTCCGGTGCCCATTATAAAAGCCATCAGAGTCCGGTCTGGTGACGATATGGCAAAAGCGGAAAGCTTTCCTTCGGACTATCTGCTCTTTGATACTTATTCAAAAGAGGTATACGGAGGAAGCGGAAAAAGCTTTGACTGGTCTTCCATTCCTGTCATAAAAAAGCCCTGGTTCCTGGCGGGTGGAATTGGGGCAGAGAACATTCTAAAAGCGGCAGCTACGGATGCTTTTTGTCTCGATTTAAGCAGCAGTCTTGAGACAGAGGGCAGAAAAGACCCGGAGAAAATAAAAGAAATCATACAAATATTAAGGAGTGAATGAAAATGTCAAAAGGAAGATTTGGACAGCACGGCGGACAATTTGTCCCGGAAACGCTGATGAACGCAGTGGAAGAACTTTTAGAAGCTTATGAAAAATATAGTCATGACGAAGCATTTCTTTCAGAGCTTCAAACGCTTCACGAGACCTACACAGGACGTCCCTCCCTGCTTTACTACGCAGAAAAAATGACAAAGGACTTAGGTGGAGCGAAAATCTATCTAAAACGAGAGGATTTAAACCACACCGGATCCCATAAGATCAATAACGCCCTGGGGCAGGTTCTTCTTGCTAAAAAAATGGGCAAGACCCGAGTCATTGCAGAAACCGGTGCCGGACAGCACGGTGTGGCGACTGCTACCGCTGCGGCTCTCATGGGAATGGAATGTGAGATATACATGGGAGAAGAGGACACAGAGCGCCAGGCCTTAAATGTATTCCGCATGGAGCTATTAGGTGCCAAAGTCCATCCTGTAACCAGCGGAACGAAGACCTTAAAAGATGCTGTCAACGAAACTATGAGGGAATGGACCAACCGAGTGGAGGATACTCACTATGTCCTTGGTTCTGTTATGGGCCCTCACCCTTTCCCTACCATTGTCAGGGACTTTCAAAGCATCATTGGCAAGGAAGTCCGCTCTCAGATCTTAAAAGCAGAGGGGAAGCTGCCTGATCTTTTAATCGCCTGTGTGGGCGGCGGCAGCAATGCCATGGGACTTTTTTATGAATTCCTTAAAGAACCTTCTGTAAAGATGATTGGCTGTGAGGCGGCTGGACACGGCATTGATACCGATCAACATGCGGCTACCATATCAAAAGGGACTCTTGGTATCTTTCATGGGATGAAATCCTACTTCTGCCAGGATGAATACGGACAGATTGCTCCTGTTTACTCCATTTCCGCAGGTCTTGATTATCCTGGTATCGGGCCGGAGCACGCAAATCTCCATGATTCCGGACGTGCACAATATGTGCCTGTAACGGATTTAGAGGCGGTAGAGGCATTTGAATATTTATCCCGGGTGGAAGGAATTATTCCTGCCATTGAAAGCTCCCATGCCATTGCTCATGCCAGGAAAATTGCGCCTTCCATGGGAAAAAATGAAGTCATTGTCATTAATCTATCCGGGCGTGGCGATAAAGACGTCGCTGCCATAGCCCGTTATAAGGGGGTACAAATTTATGAGTAGAGTTACAGACGTATTTTCAAAAGGAAAAGCATTTATCCCATTTATCACAGCAGGGGATCCCCATCTCTCTGTCACAGAAGAACTGATCCCTGCCATGGCCAAGGCCGGAGCAGACTTGATTGAAATCGGGATACCATTTTCCGATCCGGTGGCAGAAGGCATTGTAATTCAGGAAGCGGATGCCCGTGCTCTTTTGGCCGGCACCACAACGGATAAGATTTTTGAGTCCGTAAAAAGAATCCGCATGAAGACCAGCGTTCCACTGGCTTTCATGACTTACTTAAACCCAATCTTCGTTTACGGCAGTGAACGGTTCATAAAAAATGCGGCTGAATGCGGCATTGATGCCCTTATTGTTCCTGATATGCCATTTGAGGAAAAAGAGGAATTAAAACCCTACTGCAATCAGTACGGCATCGATCTCATTTCCCTGATCGCACCTACCTCTAAGGAGAGAATAAAGACCATCGCGGCTGAGGCAGAAGGCTTTGTCTACTGCGTCTCCTCCATGGGCGTTACCGGAGTAAGAAAAGAAATCACCACGAATCTTGGAGATATGATTTCTCTGGTAAAGGAGACTAAGAACATTCCCTGCGCCATTGGATTTGGGATATCCACCCCGGAGCAGGCGGCGGAAATGAGCCAGTATGCAGATGGGGTGATCGTTGGCAGTGCCATTGTTAAACTGGCTGCCAGATACGGTGCTGACTGCATCGAGCCAATCTGCTCCTATGTGAGAGAAATGAAAGCTGCCATATCATAATCCCCTTTTTCATCTTGACAATGATTTGCCCCGGTGTTACACTAATGCCACAAGAGGGAGCTCGTAAGCGGGCTGAGAGGAAGTAATCAAACTTCGACCTTTATAACCTGATTTGGGTAATGCCAACGTAGGGATTTATACGAGACGAATCTATTCTCTGAGCCTGTGCCTGTTGGTATGGGCTCTTTTTATTTGCACATGTTCTCGTCAGTCCCTCCGGCAAAATAAAAGGAGGATCACAAATGAATTACACCACACAGATGGATGCTGCCAGAAAAGGCATTCGGACAAAGGAATTAATGGCGGTCGCAGAAAAAGAGCAATGGGAGCCAGAAAAGCTTCTTCCCCTGGTGGCAGAAGGTAAGGTTGCCATACCGGCTAATAAGCATCACACCTGCTTAAACCCCAATGGAATCGGGTCCATGTTAAAGACAAAGATCAACGTAAACCTTGGCACCTCCAGGGATTTAAATGATTTGAACCTGGAGCTTAAAAAGGTTCAGGACGCCGTTTCCATGGGAGCAGAATCCATTATGGATTTAAGTTCTTTCGGGGACACCAGAAAATTCCGCAGAAAACTGACCGAGGAATGTCCCGCCATCATTGGCACCGTTCCCATCTACGACGCGGTTGTTTATTACCACAAGGCCCTTGGTGAGATTACTGCCAAGGAGTGGATTGATATTGTAGAAATGCATGCAAAGGACGGAGTGGATTTTATGACCATTCATGTCGGCATCAACAAGCAGACCGCCCGCAGGTTTAAGGATGCCCAGCGGCTGACCAACATCGTATCCAGAGGCGGCTCCATAATCTTTGCCTGGATGGAAATGACCGGGGAAGAAAATCCATTTTACGAGCATTATGACCGTATTTTAGAAATTTGTCAGGAGCATGATGTCACCTTAAGCCTTGGAGATGCCTGTCGTCCGGGCTGTATTGAAGACGCGTCTGATATTTCTCAGATTGAAGAGCTTGTTACACTTGGAGAGCTGACCCGGAGAGCCTGGGAGAAAGATGTACAGGTTATCATTGAAGGGCCGGGACATATGCCTCTGGATCAGATTGCTGCCAATATGAAGATTCAGGAGACGATCTGCAAGGGAGCCCCTTTTTATGTTCTTGGTCCTCTGGTCACTGATATTGCCCCTGGATATGACCACATTACTTCTGCCATCGGAGGAGCCATAGCCGCTGCCGCAGGAGCTGCCTTTTTATGCTATGTCACCCCAGCGGAGCATTTAAGGCTGCCTGACGGGGATGATGTGAAGGAAGGAATCATCTCTGCTAGGATCGCGGCCCATGCGGCTGATATTGCAAAGGGAATAAAGGGAGCAAAGGAATGGGACCGTCAGATGAGCGATGCCAGAAAGCGTCTTGACTGGGAAACCA
The DNA here is from genome assembly GCA_000526575.1 of Clostridium sp. 12(A). Lineage (GTDB taxonomy): Bacteria > Bacillota > Clostridia > Lachnospirales > Lachnospiraceae > Lacrimispora > Lacrimispora xylanolytica. The sequence goes on from JAGI01000002.1 coordinate 2,307,231, forward strand.
TGTTTAAGCTAGCCATTGACCCGGAAAAAGCAAGACGTTACCGGGAAACATCAAAACCCGAAAAAGAGGATACCTGCTCCATGTGCGGAAATTTCTGCGCCATGAAAAACATGAACCGAATTCTGGATGGGGAAAAAATTACGATCTTTGATGAATGATGGTTTTTTCTAAACAATTGGAAATGGAGGAATTATCATGAATCAAAATACAAAAGCAGTGAAACGAAAAGGCTCTTACATAAACCAAAGGTCCAGAATAAAAAAATTGGCACTAAGTGGTATGCTGGCTGCTGTTACCGTGGCGCTCTCCGGCTTTTCTATCCCCATCGGTGCCTCCAGATGCTTTCCCATTCAACATCTGGTCAATGTTATGGCCGGAATATTCCTTGGCCCATTTTATGGGGTTTTGACCGCGTTTTGCACTTCCCTGATTCGCAATTTAATTGGTACCGGAAGCCTGCTGGCATTCCCAGGCAGTATGATAGGCGCTTTTCTTTCCGCTCTCCTGTTTCAAAAAACAGGCAAGCTTCTCTTTTCCTGTCTTGGAGAAATCGGAGGAACGGGCATCATTGGCGCACTGGTCTCCTATCCCCTGGCTGTCTTTTTTATGGGTAAGAATGTAGCAGTTTTCTTTTTTGTCGTTCCATTTTTATTGAGCACGGTGTGCGGGACGCTGATGGCAGCTGCCTTATTCGAAATTTTCCGCCGTCTTGGCCTGGTTTCTCATCTTAACCGGCTGATCAAGGAATAGAAAGGAAGAGGATATTAAAATGGAAATGAATCTGGAAGACTATACTGCTCTGCCACAGACAGTACGGGAAAAACACCCTTTGATCCATTGCATTACAAACTATGTCACAGCCAAGGACGTAGCCAATGTTGTTCTAGCCTGTGGCGGCTCTCCCATTATGGCAGACCATCCGGCAGAGGTTAAGGAAATGACCAGGCTCTCCGACTGCCTTCTTTTAAATATCGGAACTCCTAGAGAATCTACCCTGGACGTCATGATAGCGGCTGGTATGGAAGCAAATCGTTTGGGTATTCCCGTGATTCTTGACCCGGTTGGCATTGGAAGCACTCCCTTTCGAACAGAACTGATTCAGGAGCTGGTAAAGAAGGTGGTACCAACCGTAGTCCGTGGGAATGCTTCTGAAATCAAGACCCTTTTATCCAGTGTAACAAGGCAGCTTATAAATGAATCTTCAAATAATACTTCTCACCTCCCCAGGGGGGTGGACGCCTCAGGGGAAGATCAGATCACAGAAGATAATGTATCTTCCTTTATAGAAGCAGCCAATCTCTTAAGCCATATTACATCAGCTGTAGTCGTCATGACAGGAGCCACGGATATTATCGCATATCACGATCAGATCCGGCTGGTGAAAAATGGCTGCCCGGAGATGTCCCAAATCACAGGGAGTGGCTGTATGCTGGATGGTTTTCTTGCTGCTTATGCCGCTTCTTCCGCTAAAGTTTTTGAGGCAATGACTATCGCCACAGCAATCTACGGCTTATGCGGAGAAAACGCTGACAAAAAAACAAAGGAGTGTGGAGGAGGTAGCGGAAGCTTTCACCGTTATTTTATGGATGAAATCAATCTATCCTCCCATTCTCTAAAAAAAGGAGGACTTAGAATTGAACTTCCATAAAGATATGCTACTTCTATATGCCGTCACAGATCAGGCCTATCGGGGGGAGAAAACTTTACTGGAGCAAGTTGAGGAGGCTTTAAGTTCTGGTATCACTCTGCTCCAGCTTCGGGAAAAGAATATGGACAAAGAGGAGTTTTTAAAGGAAGCAAAAGCAGTTCGAGCCCTGACCCGTCACTATGGCATTCCCTTACTTATAAACGACGATGTGGATGTTGCTCTTGCTTGCGAAGCCGACGGAGTACATGTAGGGCAGGACGATATGTCTGCCAGTGAAGTCCGAAAAAGGATCGGTCCCGATAAAATTCTGGGAGTGACTGCAAAAACACCAGAGCAAGCCAGAAAGGCCTATGAAGACGGGGCGGACTATATCGGGGCAGGGGCCGTATTTCCAAGTCCCACAAAAGCAGATGCCCTTCCTATGACTAGGGAACAGCTTTCTGCCATCTGCTCCGCCACCCCACTTCCGGTTACTGCCATAGGTGGTATCACCCTTAAAAATGTAACCAAATTACAGGGAACTGGGATTGCCGGAATCTCTGTGGTCTCTGGCATCTTTGGGCAAGCAGATATTTCTGATGCAGTCCGTTCTTTAAAGGAAGAAGCCCGGAAGGTGGTGGCATTATGAGTTTTACCTTACCCTCAGTTTTAACCATCGCCGGTTCTGATCCCAGCGGAGGCGCTGGAATCCAGGCTGACTTAAAAACCATTGCTGCCCTGGGTCTTTACGGCTCCAGTGTTATCACTGCACTGACCGCACAGAATACAACCAGAGTCTATCAGGTAGAAGACGTGAGTATTCCCATGCTCAACGATCAATTGGAAGCAGTTCTGTCTGACATAACTCCTCAGGCAATTAAAATCGGTATGGCTGGCTCCTCTGCTTCTATTAAAGTGATAACGGATAATCTATCGAAGTTTCCTATGATTCCTGTTGTCTTAGATCCAGTTATGGTATCGACCAGCGGAGGAACTTTGTTTGAACAGAATGGCCTTAAGGATTTAACAGATAAACTCTTTCCCCTTGCTGCTTTGGTTACCCCCAATATTCCGGAAGCGCAGGTACTCTTATCCACAAAAAAGCCTCTCCTATCCAAAAACGACATGGAAGAGGCTGCAATGGAATTATGTAAAAAATACAAAACTGCCTTTCTATTAAAAGGGGGTCACAGCAGTATGGAGGCCAATGATGTGCTGTGCCAGAATGGAATCATTACCTGGTTTCATGGAAAACGGATAGAGACTTCAAACACCCATGGAACCGGGTGCACCTTATCTTCTGCCATTGCCTGCGGTCTTGCTATGAAAAAAGGTCTGGAAGAAAGTATATTACTTGCCAAGGAATATTTAACCGGGGCTTTAATGGCTGGGCTGGAGCTTGGAAATGGCAACGGCCCTATCTGGCATGGGTTTAAGGATACTTAAGGCAGCCTTAACGGATATCCCTTACACCATCATGAAACAAAATGAAAAACAGCAAGAAATCTGGTTTATTTAGATTCCTTGCTGTTTTTATCTACCGCCATTACACTTCAAAAGACTCTGAATGAAAGTTGCTATAATATCTGCCGTCTTTTGCCGTAAATTTAAGGACACAATAATCCGGGTCTGTCACGCCCTGAGGATAATACATGGTATCCCCATCTTTCCAGATCATCTTCTTGCTTTCCTCATCCTCTAATACCTCTACAGTACCTCTTAACATCACTCCACGGTAAAATCTGGTATCACAGAAGTAGATGCAGGCATTTGGACATTCTCTGTATTGGGATACCCGCATAGACGAGGTATTGGTGGTAAAATAAAATGTTTTGATTCCTTCCATCTTTCTGGGTGGAAGCATTGCCTTTGTGTTAGGAAATCCTTGTTCATCTATAGAACTGATAAATGAAACATTGCGCTTTTCAATGAAGCTTCCAATGGTTTTTTCAACATCTCTCATATTCCTGTCCTCCTTATATCATCAAGGATAAAACTGGAATAGAAATTTGTAAATTACCCACTTTTTCGTGGGTATCGAAAGCTCTGTAAACCTCTTCCTATGGAATATTTCCCATGTCTTCTTCCGTTAAAAGATCGGACCCAATTGCCTGCATAATTGTAATCGCCTCAAGCAGCTTCCTTCCCCGGTCGGTGAGAGAATACTGAACTTTTAATGGATAACCTTCAAAAGTCTCTTTTGTGATTAATCCAAAAGGAAGCAGTTCACTGATCTGTTCTAAAAGCATTTTCTGAGTAATTCCATTTATCTCTCGCTGAAGACGGGCTAAGGATAACGGTTCTTTCCCAAGCGTCCATAAAATAATCGGCTTCCATTTTCCCCTTATAATATCATGGGTCAATTCCAATGGACATGTATATTCCTTACGTATTTTCATCGCATCACCTTTTCATGATTTTAGAAGTTTACGAACATCATATCATACTCAAATATAAAAATATAGCAATGGTTCTGACTTATCAGCACTCATTGCTATATTTTATATTTCAACTTATTTTATGGTTTCATTCTTTTCTGGAACCAGCCTTATATCAAATGTAAATTCTTCTTCCTCAAATATATACTCTTTTCTTAAATCTGGTCCACAGCTTTCAGAGCCAATGCCGTTTTGACGATAATCCAGACAAAGGACTGTACTGCCTGACGGAACCAGCTCAAAGTTATGAGCTTTATTCGTCAGCTCCTCCTGAGTATATATGGAGGTATTAAAGGAAAATGGCTGTAAGGATACAGCTGACAAATGGTTCCTGCCACCTGATACCGTCACATAATCACAGTCTCCTCTGCTTCCATTCTCCTGTGGACGCAGATAATCTTCATGCATTTCCGACACATGATTATGGAACAGCCCGTGATAGCTGGCTCTCTTTTTATCCGCATAATTTTCAAATGGACCCATTCCGTAATAGGTTACCTGATCCATTTCTTTTGGAAGGAAAAGGCGAAGGCCAAATCTTGGAAGCTCAGGGAACTCCCCGTCTTTTTTAACGTCCAGCTTCACATCAACGGCTCCTGTTTGCCAGATCGTCCACAGAGCATCGATATTCATCATTCTCTGCACTGGTGCCGCAGTGATTGACATTACGGTTTTAATTTCTACCCTGTCATTCTTGACCTCAACAGCAGTTTCATAAGCTCTTGATATGGCCTTATGATAATGTGCTTCCATCCAGGCTTTTTTAATGTCACTGTCATTATCCGTCGGTGCTCTCCAGATATTTATTTCCATGGGGCGGTCTAAAAGACTTCCATTTTCAAAAAACATATCTTTAAAGCAACCGGTAAATTTATGATAGGTATAGGAAAAATTCATACCCGATACCGTCAGATAACGGTCATCTTCTTCTAATTTAAAATCATTTTTTAAATCTGCAGTTTCTGACGGATTTTCTAAGAGTCCTGCTGCCGTCCTATTTCTTCCGTCTTTATTTTCCAGAAGAATCTCATCAAAGCCTAACATACTTCCTGATTTTAAGAATGCAGATTCATTTCTTAGGAGGTAATTTATCTTTAAATAACATTTGCCAGCTTCTGGTACAGCAACAGGCATCACTAGCTTACCTTCTTCATGAGGACGGATATCTTCCACTGCTTCATCAGAAAGTACTCCTGTATCAATGACAATTCCATCGCAGGTGACCTCATAAGAAAGGCGGACATAATCCTTAAGACTTAAGAAATCCATATAGTTATGGAGCACTAATTCCTTTGTCTTCTGGTCAAAAGATACCATTCTTAATGGACGGTACACGTTCTTAAATTCCTTAAGCCCTGTATGGGGCCTGCGGCCTGGGTACACCAGTCCGTCCATACAAAAATTACCGTCATGAGGGTATTCTCCATGATCACCGCCATAGAGATACATGGGCTTTCCATCGGTATTTCTTCCCTGGTAAATGGCATGGTCACACCATTCCCACACAAATCCCCCGCACACCTCATCGTGCTGTTCAAATACCTGAAAATAATCTTCCAGATCCCCAGGTCCATTGCCCATGGCATGGCTGTATTCACAGAGAATAAACGGCTTTCCAGATTTTCGTTCTACAAATTCATGTATCTCCTCCAGGCTCGGATACATACGGCTGTATAAATCAAGGTTGGAGAAATCATATTCTTTACTCAGAACCCGGTAACGAGCGCCTTCATAGTGGGTCAGCCTTGTGGGGTCAAATTCCTTCGTCCATTTAAGAGCAGCCTCAAAGGTGCAGCCATAAGCGCATTCATTTCCCATGGACCAGATGACAACAGAGGTACGGTTCTTATCCCGCTCTACCAAAAGCTGGGCACGGTCCACCGTTGCTTTAGTAAACTCTGGATTATCAGAAATGGCTCTGTTCCAGCGGTCTCTCCAAACTTCTGTGGCGCGGTTTTTCATGTATACATAGGCCGTTCCATGGCTTTCATTATCCGCCTCATCAATGACGTAAAAGCCGTATTCATCACAAAGCTGATAAAACTGTGGGGCATTGGGATAATGGCTGGTACGGATGGCATTGACATTATGCTCTTTCATTACCTTCATATCTTTTTTCATCTGGGAAAGGCTGATGGCAAAGCCTGTCACCGGATCGCTGTCGTGGCGGTTAACCCCGTGGAATTTAATATTCTGGCCATTAAAATAGATTACTCCATTTTTGATAGAAATTTCTCTGATTCCCAACCGGTCTACAATGACCTCATTTTGGGTCTCCAAAATAATGGTATATAAATAAGGGTTCTCCGCATTCCAAAGAACTGGTTCTTCTATGGTAAGATCCAGTTTTCCACCATCTAAATACCCTTCCATACCAGATATTACATTTCCGCTTTTATCAAGTACTGTAATTTTTACAGGAACCTCATTTCCAGTAAAGGTCACCTCTCCTGTGATGTGAGCCTTTCCATCTTTACAGGCGGTTTTTAAGAAATAATCAAAGATTCCTTCCTCTGGTCGCTTTAATAAATATACATCACGGAAAATTCCGGTCATACGGAATTTATCCTGATCCTCCAGATAGCTTCCGTCACACCATTTTAAAACAAGAACGGAAAGTGTATTTTCACCCTCTCTGATCAGCCCTGTTACATCAAACTCACTGGTTCCATGGGAAACCTGGCTGTATCCTGCATAGCTGCCATTTAACCAGACATAGAAGCAGGAATCCACGCCTTCAAAATTTAAAAATGCTTTTGGAGCATTGGCATCTCTTTCATATACAAAGTGATGAACGTAAGCGCCGCAAGGATTTTCTGCCGGTACATAGGGTGGGTCCATGGGGAATGGGTACCTGGTGTTGGTGTACTGGTGCTTATCATAGCCGTAATTTTGGAAGCATCCCGGAACCGGAATCTCTCCAAAGCTTTCGGTATTATAGTCTTCAAGGAAAAATTCTTCTTTTACATCATAAATGCTGTCAAAATATTTAAATTTCCAGGTATCGTTTAAAAGCTGAAAGCGGTCGGAATTTTCTCTCTGCGAAACTAGATCAAAGCGTGCCATGGAAGCCGGGATATAGTAAGCTCTGTTTGGCATGGTGTTTTCATGGAGCAGATGCAGATTTTCATAGTGCTTGGGGACGATCATGGTTTCTACCTCCTAATATTTCTATATAGTCTATTATAGAATGAACCAGATGAAAATCCATATCATTGATTAGCCAATATATGCACAAAATGATACGGTTACTATTAATCATTCCCATTATCGTGTAGCTTTTCACCTGGAATTTTAATTAAAAAAGCTGGTTTTAAAATGAGTCAACTGGCTTATTCATATTTTTTTTGATCGTAATTCATAGAATCAATTTCATTGACAAAGGGAATAATACAAACGAACTGATTTCAATTTATAATAAGTTTCGCTTCTCATAACACAGAATTTATAAATTTTTATTTTGAGTTTATTGACACTTTTTACCAAATCATGCTATAAATTAGTTAATTAATCAATTAAGAAACGAGGTGATTCAATGGGAATTATCGGCTGGATTATTATAGGTGCTTTAGCAGGCTGGCTTGCAAGCATGGTGACAGGAAATGATAAAAAGATGGGCGCATTCGCAAATATATGCGTCGGTATCATCGGTGGCTTTCTGGGTGGATTTATTATGAATCTGCTAGGAGGAGCTGGCGTTACCGGATTTAATCTTTGGAGTCTTTTAGTAGCCTTTATAGGTTCTTGTGTTTTATTGTTTATTGTTAATAAAATCCGAAAATAAAAACAATAGCTGGTAAAAGTCTTTAAAGGAAAAATGACTGGGTGTCTTTATTGGTAAGACATCTAAGTTTAAAAATATATGTTTGTAAACTTGAGAATAAATTTATAAATAAGGAGGCGTTATTTATGAACAATTCAGTAAAAGGTAAAATAGATAAAGCAGTGGGCAGCGTGAAGGAAAATATCGGTAAATCCATAGAATCTGAACAGCTGGAATTGGATGGAAAACTGCAGAAACTTGCTGGCGAGGCCAGGGAGAAGGCGGAAGAAACTAAGAAAAAAGCTGCCAGAATCGGTGAAGATATTAAGGAAAGTATTGCTGAGAAGGCGAATGACTTGATTGATTCGGTCAAGAAAGATAAACAGTAATGTTTGATACCATTTATGAAAAATAACTATTAATATATTAAAAGACCCACTATTTGAAACAGACAATAGTCGGTCTTTTATTTATTATATTTTAATTTTACTAAAATTTATCTCATGAATTTGTTGTGTATGTTCCACTAAATAGTAAATTTGAGCCTGCAGGTAAATCAACTAACGACGTGAAGTAAATCTCACTATATGTGCTAGTATTTCTAAGAAAACATAAAAGTGTTCTGGACGGTATGGCAGTGTGGACTACCGTATCAAATTGATCTCGCCTCAGTGGGTAACCGGCAATTAAATATGGTTTATTTGCATTCAAAGTTACTGTAGTTGTAATATTTGTCTGAATATTAATTTGGGAGGGTCCATTAATATTTCCATTTCTATAATACCCACTATTAATATTTCCCCATGGACAATATAAACCAGAAATAGTTAGATTAGATATTTGAGTGCCATTTTGCTGTAAAAACACCCCACCATATTCTGAATAAAATTGCCATGCCCCGGTAGGCTGATTTCCCATTAGGGTAACAGTAGAACCACTGAGTGATGCAATTCCATTATCTGTAGCAGCTGACCCAATATACCAACTTGCAGAGTGTATTCTACAAAAGTAACTTGCAATTACACCCCACTTTTTATTATTTACCCTGCAGGCATCTATTCTAGCATTACAAGATTCAAAATGAAAGCCAGCATACTGACTGTCACCTAATGCTTGGCAATACCATAATACTAGATTGGAACAATCAATTCCTATGAAAGAATGATTACTTGTTTGTGTAAAATTGATTCCTGCTATTATTATTCTAGCAGTTGAACTTATACAGGTAATAGTATCTATATTACACGAGATATTTAAAGATTCCCAATTATTAGCGCGTGTAATATGAAGCATTCCACTATGAAAATTAGATATATTAACAGCCTCATTATAGGTACCATCGGCTATCCTGACAGTTGCACTATGACCGCCTAAATCCTTTGGAATATTATTTAACGCGCTTTTTATCGTCTTATAAGGATTAGAGCTTGTACCATCACCAGTGATATCAGAACCATTATTATCTACGTACACAAACATATCATTATTAAGTGGCTTCGTATCCTTAATATACTTTTTAACTTTCCCCATAAAAACCTTTGTTGAATCCCCAACCTCCGGAACCGGATACTTTGCATCAATCATCTCCAGTGTTTCAATCACAGTCTCTGAAATATCTCCACCCGTGGCATCCACCCTTTCCATCACATCCTGAATCGTAGCCGTCCCAGAAGGGACAACTTCAATATTAATTTCAGCCGCATCCTGTACTACATTCTGAATATTATAGATATACGAAGTAGAAGCCACACCATTATACTTAGGCATTTCATCCGGTATCACTGCAGTTACAATACAAAATAGAATCTCTTCTTCACCATCTTTAGCATATAGACCAATATTTTGTATGTAATAAGCAACCTGAATTTCTTCATTGCTAAAAAGCACTCTCGTCTGAATCATATTATTATCTAATACTTTCGTTTCAGGATAATCTAAAATCTGCTTAACCCCATCCATATCAGTTAGCGCTTTATAATCAGTCCCAACTGGATACTCATAATCCGAAATCTTTGCTTTGGTTATGTTTAATTTCAGTTCTCCTGCAACCGCTCTGGATATCAGGCTTTCTCCTGCTGCCGTTATAATCGCTTTGTTATACTGTCCCATTTTACCTCCTTAAATTGTTGTTATCTTCGTGCTGCTCACCGTAGTCCCTATGTAATAACCGCCTCTCATATCCTTTTTCACTTCCTGGCTTGCCAGGATCTTAATATGGGCCGGAATTATATCCCACAGCAGATCATAAAGGAGATTCAATGTACCGTACCGATCAGATGTAACCTTAATTGTCAGCAAATAAGTTTTGCTATTCACTGACAAAACATACCCATCTGCTCCAAAAAGTTCTGCCAAACGATTTTTAAGAAATCCGATTGTAAATGGAACTACCGTATTATATCTTTGCAAGATTCTGCTTCTTCTGTATTCTAACGTTTCTCCCTGATAAGAAATTCCAAAGCGCTTCTCGTAAAGAAGAATCGTATTCTCATCAGCCGTCTGTATAAAGCAATTATCTCGAACAGACCGAATACTGTCTTCCACTGCTTCCAGCTCCACCTCTTCTGTATCCAAGAGCTGGTTGAATTCCAGAATATTTTTAAACCACTCCGGTAGCAGCATTTTTAGATCAACCGCCATTGATTGTCACCGCCCCCAAAACTGGCACCTGCTGCTCAGTAGAAGTCTCTACGCACACTACATCAGATGCGATTCCATTAATAGTTACATCCGTCACATTGACAACTTCAGGAATAGTTAGAATTGCGTATATCACCCTGGACACATAGACTATCACTGCATACTCTAGCTTTTGACTTTTCAGCACGGTACCCCAGGATTGCCGAACAGATTCTAAGTATTCTTCTATCTTGTCCATAATCTGGTTTTTATAGGCTGTCTCTCCGTTTTGAATACTGGATAAAAATTGAACGGTGAGAGAAAAATCAAGCTTCAGTTCTTTACCAGTTCCAATGGTAACGGCTGCTCCAATAGGGGCCATTCCATAACCATTGGGGGATGGTTCTAAATCATCTCCTTCCAGAGGGCAAATCGCATTTTGCACCTTTGTAATAAGAGTATCTCCCGCCGGCTTATAATTTCCGTCAAGAATACTGCACAACACAGTCCCCCCTCCCTGCCAGGCCGGGTAGATTTGAACGGCTCCAACACCATCAATGGCAAGAATTGCATTTCGGTAGGATGCAATGTTTCCTCCAAACGTGGCAACGTCAAAGGTAGCTAAGTACCTTTCTCTCAAGGAAGAATCTCCTTCTTCCTCTGTTCCAGCTGAAAGAAGCTCTGTAAGAAGCGCAGATGTAAGACCAGTCACATAATCAATAGCAACCAACTGACCAGAATAACTATTACCAATCTCACCTGGAGATTCGCATTCCATTCGATAACTATATCCATTATCAGAATGATCAATGGCGTCCATCACCTTATAGGTTAAATATCCACTGCCTGTAAGAGCTGAAAATCGGGAGCCAATTGGCACATCTATATTAAAATAACCTTTTTTAACTGCCTTAGTAGCTGCTTTTCTTTCTATTCCACGCTCTGCTACCAGCATATTGAGCCAATTGCCTCCAGCCGTTTCCGCATAGGCATTTTTCTGCACAGAATCCAGATCAAGATACAGTCCTTCCAGATGCCAGCTCTCCGGTCCAAGAGCCGTCTGAATCATGGAGCCTTCCCTTTTGTCAATGGTATCTGGTACTCTTTTTAACTGTGATGCCAGTATATTCGCATACGTTTTATTACTAAAATCAATCAAATTTCCACCTCCCCGGGGATATTTCCATATACGGTTTTAACCTCAAATGTGCATTTCAGTGTCCCCTGGTCTGAGGTATCAAATATAAAATCATTCACCGAAAGAATTCGTTTATCAGAAGAAAAAGCCTCTTGAATACGTCTTTTTATCATACTTGCTACATATTCCGGAGGCTTACCAATTAGCTTTTTTAATTCCCTGCCAAAATTATACGTATAGATCTGGTTTTGATATCTTTCTGTAGCTAGAATGATTTCTATAGCCTGTTTCATGGCTTCCAATCCACCGCCTACTTTTTTAATTGTACCGGTACTTTTATCCACAAGATAAGTTTCAGTAGGGTACTCCCTGTTCTCATTTTCATAAATAACTGCACTAGCTGAATTTGGTAATGTTGCCATCGTATCACCTACACTTTCGACATTACGATATAATTCTGTCCGGCATTGGCTTTCAATACCAGAACCTTGTCTCCTGGTTTAATGCCTGGGTTCAACACAATCTTCTCTCCCTGTACATTAATATCTCTGTATTTTAAATTATCGGTTAGAACAGCCACTGGCTCCGTCACTATCAATTGAGTCGCCTGAATTTTTAATGTCAATGGAGCTGCTGATACGACAGTAGCGTAACCAGTATCCAAAAGATCCATGGCTTTTACAGTATCACTAATAATATACTTAAGTCGCTCTATGAGTTCCATTGGCCCTCCTTATTGATGATTTTTGCATCGACGCTCATGGTATGCTCTCCGTCTGAAAAAGTATGATTCACTTTATCCAGGAGCAAATAATATCCATTGGAGAGCTCTGGTATTTCCTTTATTTTAAACTTTGCCATTGCTCCTGCTCTGAGCCCTGGTACTCCCCCTAAACCACTCACGGATAACGTTTTTAGCACTCGGTCATAATACGCCATCATGATATTTCCCTGCTCATTGATTTGTGCTTCGTTAAGATTATCATCTACTTTGTCATACTTCTGCAGGAGTCCCCATTTTTTAATTGTTGTATGGTCATTGAATATATAGGTATCTCCCTGGCCCGTCTCTTTATTGGACCGGACCAGCTTTACCTGATTATAAGTGTCTGAATCTATATCAGACTTATAAGAATAGTCTGTAATGATGCTGCCATTGCCAATTAATATATCAGACATCATATTCTTAGCCTCTTTTAGAGACAGCTTACCAAAATCATCATAAAAAACAAATGTTTTGCCAGTACTGTTCTGAGTTACCATGAGAGCGTATTCAATTATATCCAGGCACTCTGTATTTTCCTTTGTCAGATAGGGAATCCCTTGTCCGGTATCTTCTATTTCTCCTACTTGAAGCTGCATATCGCCTGCAATCTGACTTATTATTTCTCCCAGCTTTTTATTGTTGAAACTATAACTGGATTTCGCTTTTAAATAACGGAGCTGGTCATAGGCGGTGACTGAAACCTCGCCAGAGCGACTCTGTTCTATAATAAAAACGAATCCCAGAAAAATTTCTTTTCCATCAACATAAAATAGTACTTTAGCACCCTCTGTCAGATTAATTGGCTTATCCTGAAGAAACGTAAATGTAAGCTTGCCTGCACTTCCACCTCTGTTTGTGGTATAAGTTACCTTCTGTGTAATGGGGGCATAATCGTACAAGGAATATGACTCATCATCATAAATTAAAAGTTTGTAGCTCATCCTGTCACCTGCAATTGATCTGCTTTCACCCAGCCACGACTGCCGCCTATTAATATGGGATAGGCCCTGGAAGCATCCGGAACGATTCTCGAAACGGTAGTCGCCAAATTGTTGGCGGTTCCAGTTGGTTTATCTCCATAACTGCTGCTAAAATATGTACCATTTGCAATAACGGAAGCACCTACTCTAAGTTCTGGAACAGCAGATGCAGAACGTTCCTGATCTTCTGGTTGAGTAGTTCCATTTGCCGGTTGTTCTGCCGGAGGAAGTGTTATCCTGATTGGCGCGTAGTTCCGATATTCTTTAAACTTGATTTTATAATAGATATCTCCAGCTTCCCCTCCTTTTTCTGTTGTCTCAAAGCTGTCAATTACCGCACTGATGTTTGTATCATACATGCGGCTTCCCCTTGCATCGTACCGGCTGATTACAATATCACATACTTCCTTGTTATCCCGGGCATCCAGTATTGCCTCCACGAGATCACCTGGTTCGGTCCAGTCGTGCCCGCACATAAGTGGATCATCGCTATCACCAGGGAAATAGGATTCCCAGGACACCTCCATTAAGGAGGGCAGCCTGGGAACAACAATTTCCCCAATATCTAAAATATCGTACGTCTTATGATCCGCTGGATAAGAAATTGTATATTCTTTCGGGTTAACCGGAAATTCAATTGTATTGCCACCGATATCTGCAAAAAATTTATACTTATTTCGCATGATACCTCCTATCCTGTAACAACATTACTGCTTGATGCGTGCTGGACTCCCAACACATTATTTAACACATTAACCATAGCATCAATATCAGAGCCGCCTCCACCGTAATTGTTTTGATTTACAGTCGCATTGGTCTGTGGAACCGTCAGGTTTACCAAAGCTACGTATTGGCGCTCTGATAAATCTCTAAGGAGTTTAATATTTTCATCAGAAATATTGACATCCTGTTCAATCTTATCTACCTTGCCTACTTTACCGACATTTCCAATATCACCCGTTACAGCACCAGCTCCTCCAAGCAGACCGGCAGCGCCAGCAGAAGGCATTTTATCCATTAGGCTATCAAGACTAAAGTTTGTGTTATCTATTTTGTTTCCAAGAGTAGCACCATATTTGCTCCATTCATCTGCGGTATCCCCAGTATCCAATTTAGTCATGCGTTCTATGGTAAAAGCTTGTTCCCCAAACTTGTCATCGACCCATTCACTTAACTTCTCCCTAAAGCCTTTTACACCATCAGCCATGTTTGTTTTAAACACAGCATCAATGGCATCTGCTACGGTTTCTATCTGACTTAATATAGAATCAAATAATCCAAATAAAAGATGAGCAATGGCGGAAGCCGGATCATTCATTACATTGGCAAAAAATTCTGCAAAGATTGCGATTAAATTCCACAAGTCTGCAACCATGTTATATCCAACGGCATAGATGAAGCCGAACACATAGCCAATTTTTTCTCCTATCTGCTCAAATGTGACACCAGCTTGCAATATTCCCATAATTGCTGCTCCTATCAGCAGTCCTACGAGGATAAATGGCATTGCTGCCGCAAGCCAACCTGATGCAGTTAATAAGCCAGACACTAATCCGATCGTCCCTGCTGCAGCCAAAGCCAAGCCGACCCCTAATAAGATCGGATATATATAGTCCCAATTTTCAACAATCGCATTGGCTCCAGCAACCAATACATCAACAGCGCCGGAAGCAACATCACCAAGAATTTCAACAGCACCTATAATTCCCTCTATCACCGTCTTACCGGTATCACTGTTTAAGAACTCACTCATTTTATCCAGGACACCGTCTAAAGAGTGAATGCCAGCATTCTTAATCAGATTCCAGGAATCCGACCAAGTCATAGGCATGTTTTTAAACTGGTCATTAATCTGATCCGTAGCACTTAACAAGGCATTTTTTACAACGTCAGCTGTGATAACACCTTTATCCGCCAATCCACTGATTTCTTCTACCGGCTTACCAAGATAATCTGCAATTGCCTGTATCGCATTAGGAGCACCTTTAAAAACAGTGTTTAATTCTTCTCCACTTATGACGCCTTTTGCCATAGCCTGGCCAAGCTGTTCGGTAGCGGAACCAATTTCCTCCTGACTGGCTCCTGCCATCTTAAACTGTTTACTTATGTTTTCTGCAACGGCAACCACCTCGTCACTTCCTGAAAAAGCGTTTCCCGCAGTTTGGCCCAGCTTGGCTACAACATCAGCCGTATCAAGATAGCTGGTTCTGGATCTTTGTGCAGACCGGTAGATTTTTTCCTGTAGCTGCTCTGTTTCCTGTAAACTGCTATTTGTATTATCATTTCCTTGACCACCTGCATCAATCGAGGGGGGATTAAACCCTTGATTCATAACACTTAATCGGGCGGTGGAACGTGTCATTTGATCGGATAAGCTAAATAATTCTTTTCCCATCTTAAAGTTAGAAGCTACAGACACCACTTTTTTCAAGGTTGAAAAGAGGCCTACTGCTGATTTACTGGTTTCTTTCACCTTATTATTATGTTTGTCCTGGGCAGTTGCTGCTTTTGAGGTATTGTCTGCAATTTTAATCAGCTGCGCTTCCATACGATCAAACCCAGAAGATGAGATTTTGTTAGAGGCTTGTCCAATTTCTCTCATATTTCCAATGACTGCACCAGTCGCTCCTCCAATCGATTTGCGCATGGTCATATCCGTTTTGGTCATGGTTTGATCAATCCGTTTCATCTGCTTTACCGCAGAGTTACCAAGATCAAGGAACTTGTTGGACGTTTCTCCAATTTGTCTTATATTTGCAATAACAGCACCAGTCGCTCCTCCAATGGACCGACGCATGGTCATCTCTGTTTTCACAACTGCATGATCAACACGCTTCATCTGATTAACAGCGGCATTCCCAAGCTCAAGGAACTTGGAAAAAGACTCGCTGAATTGATCACTTACTGCTAAGCTTTCTTTTATCTCTCCCATGGTTCCTCCTTACTTTTGGGGCCGACTTTTAATTTCTTTGACTGCCATCTGATACATAAGTATCTTTTCTTTTTCTGGAAGATCCGCAATCTCCCCGGGGAAGCGGCCGTGGTTAACTAACATATAGTAAGCAAGCTGCACGTCCATGTCTCCCCCGTTTAAGAGTTTTTTGCTTCTTCCAGCTTATCTTCCGCATCCTTCATTCCGTTTAATTCCAGAATCGCTTCTGACAGACGATTATACTCTCCGATACTCAGCATCTGAGATGGCACATCCAAAGGATCTTCTGTTCCATAATAGTTGCACATTTCCTGTGCGCTGAAATCTGGTTCCTGAACACATGCAAGAACGAGTCTCTTTGTATACAGCAGGTTATCCAGCTTCTCAACAGGTGAACCATTGACATTAACTGTTTTTCTGCTCATACGTGCCAGTTTCTCATTTTCTTTCTGAGTAATTGCTTTAATCACAAATGGAACTGCGTTTCCTTCCTCATCTTTAAAACGATTGGATACAACGACTTCCTTGGTTACACCTGCCATGACTGGCTGTAAAAATGCTTTTAATGCACTCATAATCTCTCCTATTCTCCCAACTGAGTCGGGGCTGTAAATGCGTTAAGGATTTCAACATTTGTGAAACTAAATGTAATATCCATGGTTAAAAATTCTGTATCCGCGTCCAGAATAGCAATTGGAAGCTTCTGCAGCTTCACGTTATATAAAGCTACTGTCTGAGACCCAATGGTGCTTCCTTCGTCTTCATTTGTGATCTGGAATGTGAAGTACGGAAGCTTTCCTGTCTTTAAATAAGTCTTTAACATATTTAAGAATTCCGGTGTTCCGTAATAAACAGTTGCTGATCCGGTAAGGGACACACCAGAAGTTTTTTTCTGTACAAGATTGGTACCTACCACCTTAAAATCTGATTCCTGAAATTCTGCATCCGCCTGGAATTTCTTTAAGCCAAACATTTCTACGTTACGGCCATCAATCACGGCAAAAGCACGACCAGCCTTTCCGTTTAACGCATCACGCTCTAATAAAAATGACATACTCTACCTCCTTTTAATCTGTAAGGGTTGCTGTGATATAAATTTTTTCAACAGCTGCCACCGGTTGAATTGCAAGTGTAATTACAACGGCATTGATTGCCTCGCCTGCCCCTACAACCACATCATCTGCAACAAAGTTCTGAATTCCTCCATTTGCCTGAATCTCATTTAAATATCCTACGATCCATGCCTTAAGAAGGTCTCTGCCTGAAGCATTATTCTGAATTTTACCAATGTAATTCTGTGAGAAATTCTTGTAAATATCGTTTGATACGGTATCCAGTGTTCGGATAACCTGATTCAGACAAAATGCCTCTCCCTTGTCTGAAGTGAATGTGGTCAAAGTATTTATGTCTGACATCACCTTTACACTGCCAAACTCTTCAAAAAATACAATCTGCCCTTTGTTAAGAGCTTCATCAATTTCTTGTGTACTCAAGCGAGGTGAAACATTTACTGCATCCGGATACTGTGCATATACCAGGGATTCACTATAATTCGCACCAGCCTGGGATCCACCAACCCACCAGGTTACCTGCTGTGGAGAAAGAATAGTTCCATCAGACAAAATCACGCCATTCTTTACTGAAATAACGGCATCTGTATTGCTTTCTGCACCTGCCATAACAGCCTGACATTTTTTACCAAGATTGTCTCTCATACGTTTTATGAAAGCTACATACGCGGCCTGTACCGTGCTATCGGAGCCATCATAAATTACAATGTTAAAACTAAGTGGTTCCAAAGCGGTAAGAAAAGCAGAATGAGAAGCATTGCTCACAGTTCCATCGGTACCTCCTGCAAGATATTTCCCCGCACTGGCTGCTAATTTACCAGTTCCGGCAAATACAACCCAGTCATTTCCCTTTAAATCTGCAACCACCTTTCCTGTCTGGGAATGTTTCACCATTCCATCAACAACCGTCTGAACGGTAAAATTACCTTCATCATCTGGATCAGCAATAACAGAAACAGAAATATCATTTCCTCTAATACCGCTATATTTTGCTGTAATTGTAAGCGGCTCTAAAGCTGCAGATGCCTTTGTGGCACCGGTCGTATTGGGACGATAAAGTAAGACTTTTACTGGTCCCTTGGTATGATCTGATCCTTTAAAAATCTCTCTTAAAAACAGAGCCTTGCTATGAATGGAATCGTATCCAATATACGGCGTTAAATCATCCCCCGCATGAATGGTCATAATCTCACCCTCTGGTCCCCAGGACAACGGTTCACAGATTGCTACAATCCCTCTATTTCCCACACTGACAGCCTGCTCCATATTTGATTTAACATTTATGTATACACCAGGCTGTTTTTTATTCTGACTGCTCCAATTTCCTCCGGCCATTTATTTTTCCTCCATCTTATCGTTGAAAAATCTATTTAAAATTTCTTTTGCTTCTTCCACGGTATACTCCTCTTCAGGCAGTAATGCCCTGGCAAAATCCTGTTGATATGAATCAAATTCCTTACTGCTGATGAGAGCTTCTGTTTTATACTTTACTGTTCCTTTTTTATTTGAAGCCATTCTGATTTACACCTCCTCTATAAGATTCCAGGGATTCTATCATTGGTGTGTCGTTTTGATAAGACATAGTGACTTTAACAGTAAACTCATAGTGCAGCTCTCCATTTACAATCTTAAAGCTCCGGTTGTAGGTTCGTAATTTAGCAGCTTCATAAGGAATAAATTCAAGTATGAAATCCAGCTTATCCGCAACAGACGGACGCAGATCAAATGTATCTCCACTGTTTTTTTCAGCCTTATAAACCACATCAAAGCCAATCTTTTTCATAAGACGACTACCAATACGGCTTTCTATTTCAACATCTGTATAAAAAATACAGAATTCAGAAGCTTCTGACTCCTGTTGATCCTGATTAACAGATACCTGAGTATTGGGAAAATGTTCTTTCAAAACCTCAGCTATGGATTCTATTAATTTATCAAGCGTAAATGTCATTTAACCTCCTCCTTTCCTACTATGGAGCTCCAATCACCATCACTTATTCTCTGTAAACAATATCTGTTATCCACACACCACGTCCTCCTCTGTAAACTTATCCAGATTCTTCTTTCTGGAATAATACAATTATAAATCTGCTATATCGTCTTAGACAGGACACGATTTGGATAAGCATTAAATGTCCTACTCAAGAACAATGGCATCCGCTCCGAATAAGTAAACGCTCAGTATTTCTGTTGCTTCGGATACCCATCTTCGTATGGTTCTGTCTGTACTATGTAGAATTTCAGCAATTTCCTCCTGAGTCACATTGTCCAGATAGTACAATTTAAAGGCCTCAAACTTTTCCGGCGCATTTTTTCTTATCTGCTCTTCTTTTAAAAGCTTCATACATTTATCCAGGTGTGCAATCATTACGATGCTTCGGAGCTTACTTTTCAGGATACTGTTAATATAAATGTCCTCTTCTGAGGATTTCTGAGAACTGCTGCGGTCATCCAAATATGATAGTTCAGAGATGCCCTCTATCATCCCCTGATGTATCCGGTTATAATTCTCCATCAGTTTCTTGGCATTGTGAAAAACCTTTGTCCTGCTGCATTTTTTCTGAGACTTCTCAAACAACTGAACCGCTTCCAGTGCTGCTGACTTTACTAATTGTTCTGCCACTGCCTGATCCATGCTTACACCTCCCTGCTGCCAAAATTTCATTTCTAACCTTATCCCATTCCACTGCTAGTGGGTCCTGCACCTCCACAGATTCCATAGGTTCAAACGTATACCTGCCAAATGCCCTTGCCCCTGAGCTTGCATAAGATGAGATTGACGCGCAGGGGATTTTTAAAAGTGCTGATGCTTCTAATGCACTGTATTGCCCCATCTTGCAGCCATTGTCATATAAGGTATATATTTTTCTAACTTCCTTACTCATTGCTGATTCCTCCTTTTACTTTTCTTTCAAAATAGTTTCCTACTGCAAATAATCTCCCATGATCCTTACACGAGCAATTCTTTTTAAGTGAATTGGAAGGATACGATTTCCCACAATACATGCATTTCTTTTTAACATCACAAAAGTTAACCTTTTCCATCCCTTCCCTCCACAACTGACATCTCTTTCAAAAGCTCTTATTAACCTCAATTTATTTACCAACAATTGTATCGCCACTCTGCTTTGGACAATAAAATACCAAGTACCAATACTTAATTTTCAACGTTGCTTAATACTTTCACAGACTCTTCACAGTTTCATCAAAATACCGTCACAATTTCCCAGTATATTAGTAAATGTAAAGAGACAGCATTTAAATAAACTTTTTTTCATACTCAGCCGACAGGATCCCCCAATCTTGTCGGCTCCTCCCTTTTATCGGGAAATATAAACCCTTCCCAGTCAAATGAATAATGCATTTCATACTTACTATCTATGAATATAAACCTCATGCTATTTTAGAGTCTTTTTAAGACACATTTATTGTAAAAAAAATTGCTTATAATCTATATCTTATTTCACTCGACTCTAAAGCCAATCATTTCACCACTAATAAAATCAGATTTTGTATATGTTCATCTAACGATTTGATACTTAAAATTTTTAATTATTCAATTCTTAGATTTTAAAATCCTAATACTTTTCAAAGTAAACAGGTATCTAACAAAATACCCTCCCCCATAAACACACCATCAGCTTATCAATACAATATCCCCATATACCCTCCTCACGCATCGTACAATATAATAATTTAAACCAAAACTATTGTATCTTTTTAAGACACTTAAAATATATCACGTATCTCTTCCTCTGTCAATCACGAATATGAATTTTAAGACACTTTTATCATAATCCCTTGCATATCCTCTAATAATATAGTAAAATTAAGACACAACAAGTGAAAAGAGAGGTATAAAAGTCATGGGAATGGCAGAACGAATAAAAGAACGTAGACTTATCATGAAATATACTCAAGAAGAATTAGCCGAAAAACTTGGACTTCAAAAATCTGCTATTGCAAAATACGAAAACGGGCGGGTGGAAAACATTAAGCGCTCTGTCATCGCTCACATGGCAAGCATTCTAGAATGCAGCCCGGCATATCTCATGGGCTGGAGTGAAGATACCAATATGAATCAGCCAATTCTTATGACAAAATCAGAAGAAGAACATCTGTTGAAATACCGCTCCATCGATGACAAAGGAAGACATACCGTAGATACTATCCTTCAAATGGAATACAACCGCTGTGAACAAGAACAATCAAAGATTTCTCCAATCCCGCAAAGGGACCGCGCCCACTTACAGGTCAATGCCGCTCACCAGCGTACCGATATAGAAGTAACGGATGAGATGAAACAATTCGACGATGCATTCTTTGATGAATAAAAAAAGAAATAATACCCCAAGGAGCCATGTCTATGTACGCAAATACAGGCTATATGGATTTAACCGATGAAGAACTGGAAGATTACAATATCCCATTAAGGACCAACTGCTGCGGAGTATATCGCCTTCTTACCCTCCCAGTCATGTCCACCATACGCCCTCTGGGCCGGCCGGACTATCAGATCCTGTACATTTCATCCGGAAAAGCTACCTTTTACATAAACGGAGAACCCAGGGAGGTTCCGGCCGGACACATGGTCATCTATCACCCCCGCAGTCTTCAGCAGTACGCGTATTACCTGGAGGATAAACCAGAAGTATACTGGCTTCATTTTACAGGAGAAGATGCACAAACACTCATAAAAGAAGCGGGATTTTCAGGAGATCATATCCTGTATACCGGAATCTCGGCAAAGTATCAGGACCTTTTTCTATCCATGATCAAAGAACTCCAGCTTCCACGGCCTTGCTCCGAAGAATTGTCCTCTCTTTATTTAAGACAACTTTTCCTTACCCTCAAACGGTTAAAAGAAGAAGGAGGCTATAAAAAAACTGAGATCAAAGAAGAGATGGAACAGGCCATCCACTATTTCCACGAAAACTTTACCAGAGACATACAAGTTGAGCAATATGCAAAAAAACTTCATATGAGTACCTGCTGGTTTATCCGAAGCTTTAAACAGTACGCTGGAATGCCGCCAGGAAAATATATTACCTCCATACGAGTCAACAAGGCAAAGGAGCTGTTAGAAAGCACGGATTACACCGTGGGTGAGATTGGCACTATCATCGGATACGAGAATCCCCTGTATTTCAGCCGGATTTTTAAAAAACAGACCGGACTTTCCCCGGCAGAATACAGAAAAGCGGCAAGATGAGTTTCCTCTCCTGCCGCTTCCTTTATTTTCTTCCTACCAGGCTGTAGGTCTGGCGGTATTCCTTTGGCGTAATTCCCATATACTTTTTAAAGATTCTGCGAAAATAGTCCACATCCTGATAACCGCACTGATAAGCAATCTCATTCCCGGTCAGACTTGTCTCTACCAGCATACGGCAGGCCTTATTTAACCTCACCTCATGAATCCCCTCTGTCAGGGTCTTCCCATACACAGCGTTATAAACACGGCCCAGATAATCCGCGCTGCAGTCCAGCTTTTCTGCCAGGATAGAGGAAGATAACGGCTCCTCTAGATGATTTCTGATATACTGCGCTGCCTGGTTGGCCAGGAGCACCTTCTGTCCATTGACTTCCATAGGCGAAAGAGAATCACTCAGTTCACAAAGAAGCTCCAAAAGCACCAGATTTAAGATGGTCCTATCATCTCTGCAAACGTTCTGCCGCTTGATAAAACGGCGAAATAGATCCTCAAACTGCTCCGGCTTTCTCACCCGTATCAGCTGAGGCAGGGACATCACATCCCGCCCTGTCCTTACCGCTTCCTCTTCCAGATGAAAATGAAGCCAGTAAAAGGTCAGGTCCTCATCAAATTCCCTGGTTCCCCAATGGTGCCTGCCTGGAAACAGGATCAGTGCCTCCCCTTCTTCCACATTGTAAGATATTTCTTCTTCGGCAATCCCCAAAACTCCCGAATTTACATAGATAATTTCAAAAGAATCCATGACCCGGTCTGCATGACGGCCATTTCCCCCTGTTACTAAGTATCCTGCATTGAGCGCTTTTACCGGAAGTACCGCTTTTAGCTGTAAATAATGTTCCATAACATCCCCCTGTCACCCCGAGTCGGAATTCTCCAGTTTTTCGCTTCTTTTTCCTCTTGTATCCTTTTCATTCTACTGGCAATATAGAGAAAGGTAAAAAGCAGCAGCATTCTTAATCTACGCTGCTTCATGTAATAAAAGCATAGCAGAAAATCAGCAAAATGAAAAGGGGATCGCGGCAGATTTGCCGACTTAACATGATGGACATCGTATTACAGATAAAAGAAAAAATGTTTCCTAACCGCTCTCAGGGAGCGCTTATGACGGATTTAGATTATAAAAGTGGCAGAAGATACTTTATTGCAGAAGGATGCTGCGCAAACGGCATTGTCACCTTGACTACGGGCGCATTTCTGTCCGGATATGCAAGCTCACTGGGAGCCACCGACTCCATCAATGGAATCATCGGTTCTCTGCCCTTGCTGCTTTGTCTGCTTCAGATGTTTTCCGCAGTCCTCTTAGAAAGCATGAGCCGGAGAAAAAACATTCTTACAGCCTTTTCCCTGATTCACCGGTTATTGCTGTCTTCCGTATTCTTTGTACCGTTATTTATCGAGAATCCGGGCCTCCGCCTGCTTGCGCTGGTTGGAATTTATGGAACAGCTCATTTTTTCGGTGCATTTATCGGAACCGGCATCGGTAACTGGATTCTCCAGCTGGTCCCCTCCACCATTCGGGGAAAATATCTTGGGAAGAAAGACTCCTTTGCCTTTGGTATGTCCACAGCCATCAGCCTGATCATGGGCCGTGTCATGGACTGGTTTCGGAGCGGGGATATGGAACAGCAGGGATTTTACGTGGTAGGCTTCGTGGTATTCACCCTGGCATGCCTGGACTTTTGGTGCCTCTCCTCCATTAAGGAGCCAGAAAGTACGCCCCACGTCCAAAAGCTCAGGGATTCCATACTTTCCCCCCTGGCAGATAAAGAATATAGAAAAGTCATGTTTTCCTACATGTTCTGGAACGTGGCTCTCCAGGTAGCAGGCCCCTTTTTCAGCGTTTACATGGTGACAGGACTAAAGCTTGATTATACCTATATCACCTTCCTGGGACTGATTTCCTCTACCCTTCGGATTATCGCCTCTTCCCTTTGGGGAAAGCTGGCGGATAAAACCTCCTGGTTATTTGTTACAAGAGCCTCTATGGGCCTTCTAGGACTGATTCACGCAAGCTGGCTGTTTATGACGCCGGAAACCTGTTACGTCCTCCAGCCCCCGCTGCAGGCACTATCAGGCATCGCCTGGGGAGGAATTGCAATTTCCGTGTTCCACCTGCAATACCACTATGCTCCCACAGAGAAAAGGGTTCCTTATGTCAGTGCCAATTCATCCTATGCCGGACTCAGCGGATTCCTTGCAACCCTGATTGGCGCATTTCTTCTAAAAGTCCTTCCCTCCATGAAGATACTTGGCTTTCCCATGGGAGGGATGCAGATGCTGTTTCTATTATCCGGGACTTTAATTATAGGATGTGTCCTTTACATGGGAAAGCTTCGCACGCATTGAGTCAACCCTTTCGTTCCCTGCAGGATTCACGGATCACAAGGTCCGGCTTTAATATCCTCTCTACCCGGCTTTCCTCATCTGGTATGCCGTCAATCTTCTCCAAAAGAAGTTCTGCTGCCATAGCCCCCAGCCGCTCCTGGGGGTGGGCGATGGTAGTCAGCTTTACCATTCCATTCTCTGCAATAAAGGAATTATCATAGCCAGTTACTGATATGTCCTTTGGCACAGACAATCCGCATTTTTCAAGTGTCTTAATAATCTCCAGAGCGATCTGGTCATTGTAGCAGACGATTCCGTCTATCACTCTTCCTTCTTCCAGCAAATATTTTAATACCTCTGAAGGCTTCACCGTCCGGTCTTCCGTATGAAACCAGATTACCATATCAGGATCATAGAAGATCCCTGTTTCCTGGAGGGCCTTTACATATCCCTTATGCCTGTCCCTGCCCTGAATATCATCTGCCTTAAAGATACCCAGGATATGCTCATGCCCCAGATCTCTTAAGTATTTCGTCACCAGATATCCCCCCATGCAGTCGTCCATAAGAATATGGGGCTTATGCTTCATCTGGGAGTAATACCCCTGAATGAACACGTATGGAATCTGATAGAAATCCAGCTTGTCGTAAAGCCCCTTATGACCGCACATGATCTCACTTTTGCTGGGTTCAATGATTAGGCCGTCAATATCCTTTTCCAGTATTTCCTCCAGACATTTGCTTTCTTTTAACCTGCTGTTTCCGGTATTCTTAAGGATAATGCTGTATCCCCCTGCCGTAAGCACGCTGTCAATTCCCTGAATCAGCCTGGGAAATATATAGTCCGACAAATAGGTGGTAATGACCGCTACATTGCCGGAGCCCTTTTTTCCTCCTGCCTTTCTGGAGACAAAGGTGCCCCGGCCATGCTCCGCCTCAATAAAGCCTTCCTGCTCCAGAATGGAAAGTGCTTTTCTCACCGTGTGGCGGCTTACGTGACAGGAGGCAGATAATTCATTTTCAGATGGCAGACGATCTCCTGGCTTTCGTTTCCCGGATATGATATCCTGCTTTAATTCTTCCATCAATACATAGTATTTTGTCTTACCACTGTCCTCTGCCATAGAAAGCTCCTTACGATTTTTTCTGCCCGTAATAGGCATTAGGGCCATGCTTGCGCATGAAATGCTTATCCTGCATGCACTGAGGTGCAGGAATGATATTGGGATTTAAAAGTTCTGTCATCAGGTTCATTTTTGCAATTTCTTCTAAGACCACTGCATTATGAACCGCATTGTCTGCATCCGTTCCCCAGGTAAATGGACCATGATTTTTACAGAGGACCCCAGGTACGTGCATGGGATTTTTCCCCTGGAAGGTCTCAATGATTACCATTCCCGTGTTTTTCTCATACCCTTCTTCAATCTCTTCCTCGGTCAGATTCCTGGCACATGGAATCTCGCCGTAGAAATAATCGGCATGAGTAGTTCCATAACAGGGCAGAGCCCGGCCAGCCTGAGCCCAGGAGGTTGCCATAGGAGAATGAGTATGAACAATCCCTCCTACCGCCTCAAAAGCCTTATAAAGCTCCAAATGAGTGGCGGTATCAGAGGAGGGATTTAAATCTCCCTCCACCTTATTTCCCAACAGGTCCATAACTACCATATCTTCCGGTTTCAGTTTTTCATAATCCACTCCGCTGGGCTTGATTACAAAAAGCCCCCTCCCCCGGTCAATCCCGCTGACATTTCCCCAGGTATATGTAATAAGCCCTTTTCGTGGCAGCTCCATATTTGCTTCGTACACAACACGTTTTAATTCTTCCAGCATATTCTCTCCGCCTTTCTGTCTGTGGTATTATTTCATATAATCCAGGGCTGCCCGCTCGATGGAAAGCCCGGCTTTATACCTCTCCATGAATACATTAAATCCGGCTTCGTCCTGTGCATCCGGCTTTATCACCGTACCAGTTTCCCCATGGAATACCTTTTGGGCCAGGTAATGATCTAAAGTCTCTCCTTCATCCTTTCGGATCATGTAGGAAGCCAAAAGAGCTGCTCCCCAGGCACCGCCTTCTCCTGCTGTTTCCATAACCGAGACCGGAACGTTCATGGCTGCTGCCATAATGCTCTGCCCTACGCCTTTTGTCTTAAATAAACCTCCATGGCCCAGAAGCACATCAAGCTTAACACCTTCCTCATAGAGAATTTCCATGCCTACCTTTAATGCTCCAAGAGCAGTATAAAGATGTACTCTCATAAAGTTAGCCAGATTGAAACGGCTGTTAGGTGTACGGACAAACAATGGCCTTCCCTCTTCAAAATGGGTGATATGCTCCCCGGATAAATAGCCGTAAGATAAGAGACCGCCTCCATCCTTATCTCCCTCCAAAGCTTTTTGATAAAGAGTGGAAAATAAAGTATTCTTATCGGTCTTCATTCCCATAGCCTCAGCAAACTCCTCAAACAGAGAAACCCAGGCATTTAAATCTGAAGTACAGTTATTGCAGTGTACCATTGCCACAGAATCTCCTGCCGGTGTAGTAACAAGGTCTATTTCCTCATAAACCTTGGAAAGCTCCTTTTCCAGTACGACCATGGCAAATACACTGGTTCCTGCGGACACATTTCCCGTTCTTCTGGCGACACTGTTGGTAGCCGTCATTCCGGTTCCTGCATCTCCTTCCGGCGGACAAAGAGGGATTCCTGCTTTCAGATTGCCGCTGACATCAAGAAGGGTAGCTCCCTCCTCGGTCAATGTACCGGCTTCTTCCCCTGCGGTTAAGACCTTTGGCATAATATCTCTAAGCTTCCAGGGAAGTCCTTCCGGTTCAATGAGGGAATCAAACTGTTCCACCATCCGCTCATAATAATCCTTTGTGGTGCTGTCAACAGGAAACATACCCGCACAGTCTCCGATACCAAGCACCCGCTTTCCTGTAAGCTTCCAGTGAACGTAGCCTTCCAGGGTAATGAGATAATCTATGGCTGAAACGTGGTCTTCCTTATTTAGAATCGCCTGATAGAGATGGGCAATGCTCCATCTTTGAGGAATATGATAGGAAAAAATATCAGTCAGCTTTTGGGAGGCCTCTCCAGTCATGGTATTTCTCCACGTACGGAAAGGAACCAGTATTTCCCCTTCCTTGTCAAAAGCCATATATCCATGCATCATGGCAGAAAAACAGATCGCGCCAATGGTGGTGAGGGTTTCCCCGTAGGTTTCCTTTACTTCCTTTGCCATCTTCTGGTAGCTGTCCTGTACTCCACGCCAGATATCAGGTATGGAATACGTCCATACTCCATTTTCATACTTATTTTCCCAATCATGACTGCCAGAAGCAATGGGGTTATGGTCTTCATCCACTAATACTGCTTTGATTCTGGTAGAACCAAGCTCAATTCCAAGTGCTGTTTTGCCTTCCCTGATTGCTGTTTGGATATCGTTTCCTTTCATTTTGGACCCCTCCTTTAAAATAGGCCCGCCCCCTTAAGGAGGCGGACCCCATCAAGTTCTTAGCGGTACACTACCGAATTCCATTTCAATTCGTTCTTTAAACCACGTATGGTTGTATTCTCATCAATGAAAACAGCTTCAATTCCCATGGCTTCTGCCCAGTCTCCCATCTGCTCTGGCTTCAGGTCATAGGAAAATGCCGTATGGTGAGCACCTCCAGCCAGAATCCAGCTCTCTGCTCCGGTGATTAAATTTGGCTCCGGAGTCCAGAAGGCAGTTGCCACTGGAAGCTTTGGCATCGGCTTTTCTGTCTTTTTGCAGTTTACGGTATTGATAATAAGACGGAATCTGTTTCCAAGATCAATGAGGGAGGTAGCAATTCCTTTCCCCTCTTTTGCTGTAAATACAAGGCGCGCCGGATCTTCCTTATTGCCCATTGAAAGGGGATTTACTCGAATTCCAACCTTGCCGTCTGCAATGCTTGGACATACCTCCAGCATATGGGCCTGTAGAATTCCTTCCTTACCAGGAACTAAGTTGTAGGTATAATCCTCCATAAAGGAGGTACCCTTGGCATCCTTTATTCCAGAGGTCATAAGCTTCATTAAGCGTACCATGGCAGCAGTCTTCCAGTCACCTTCCGCTCCAAAGCCATAGCCCTTTTCCATCAGACGCTGGATGGCAAGGCCCGGAAGCTGCTGCAATGCTCCAAGATCCCCAAAATGGGTGACAATGGCCTGATAATTCTTTTCCCTCAGGAACTGTTCAAATCCCAGCTCAATCCTTGCCTGAGCTGCCACATGAGCTTTAAACTCCTCCGGGCTTCTTCCTTCAGTCAGGATTTCATAACGGCTGTAATATTCTTCTACCAGAGAAGATACCTCGCCCTCTTTTACATCCTTTACAAAGTCTGTGATCTCACTGACCGGATAGGCATCAATCTCCCAGCCAAACTTTAACTGTGCCTCTACCTTATCTCCTTCGGTAACAGCAACATTTCTCATGTTATCTGCCACCCGGACCACCCGGACATGACTGCTTTCCATCACTCCGATTGCGGTACGCATCCAGTCACCGATTCGTCTCTGGACACCTTCCTCATCCCAGAAGCCAGCAATCACCTTTCTTGCCATTCCCATTCGTGTTACCATATGTCCGAATTCCCGGTCTCCATGGGCAGACTGGTTCTCATTCATGAAATCCATGTCAATGGAGTCATAAGGAATCTCCTGGTTGAACTGGGTATGTAAATGAAGCAGCGGCTTTCTGTATTCCTGAAGTCCTAAGATCCATGATTTCGCTGGAGAAAAGGTATGCATCCAGGTAATAACTCCGGCACAAGTCTCATCGTCATTGGCCTGATGAAACAGGGTGCGGATGGAAGTGTTGTCAATGAGTACGGGCTTTAATACCACCGGAAATGGCAGAAAACCGCAGGCGTTTAAACGCTCTGTAATAATAGCAGAATGCTCTGCCACATTTCTCAGGCACTCTTCCCCATAGAGATCCTGGGAACCAGTTGCAAACCAGAATTTATATTCTTTACTTACCATAAGATTACCCCCTTACTTTTATTTACTTTCCAAGACGAATTACATTCCAGGAAGCTTTATTCAGTTTGCTTGTAACCACTCCACCATCAAGAACAGACTGACTGGTCTCTTTTGGAGCCACCTTCTGATTAAATGGTCCGTTCGCAGCCTGAAGATCATCGCATTCCAAAACTGTATGCTCAAGAACACGGTATCCTAAAAAGCTTCTGACATCAATGGTCATCTCGGCATCTTCCTTGATGCTTCTGTTGACTGCAAAAATAGTAACTTCTTCCTTTTCCTCATTGTAAACAGGAACAGCCTCAACAGCGGTTACATTCTCATGGGTCGCTGTATCAAACTTAGGAGTACTGATAACTGGAAGAAGAGCCGTTCCTCTTCCGTATTTGGATGCGTGCATAAATGGATAGAAAATTGTCTGCTTCCATGCAGCACCGCCGCCAGCCTCAGTCATAATCGGTGCAATGACATTGACAAGCTGAGCCAGACACGCCATCTTCACACGGTCTGCATGCTTGATCATAGTGATCAGCATAAGTCCTACCAATAAGGCATCTTCAAAGGTATAGATATCCTCTAGCATAGGAGGTGCGATCTGCCATGGATGATTTTTTGTAATGTCATCGTCAGCCGCGTTGGAGTGATACCATACATTCCATTCGTCAAAGCTGATCTTAATCTCTTTTTTGCCTCTCTTTTTTGCCTTCACATAATCGCAGGTAGCGATTACAGTACGAATAAACTGGTCCATATCATCGGAACAAGCCAGGAAATCCTCGGTATCTCCCTTCTGATTTCCATAGTACTGATGCATGGAAACGTAGTCCACGTGGTCGTATGTATGCTGAAGTGTTACTGCCTCCCAGTCAGGGAAGGTGGGCATGGTCAGCGAAGAGCTTCCGCAGGATACCAGCTCAATGGTAGGATCAATGATTTTCATGGCTCTGGCTGTTTCTTCTGCAAGACGGCCATACTCTTCCATGGTCTTATGTCCCAGCTGCCATGGTCCATCCATCTCATTGCCAAGACACCATGTCTTAATGTTATGTGGCTCCTTATAGCCGTGGCTGATTCTTAAATCACTGTATTTGGTATTGCCTGGGTGGTTACAGTACTCTAAAATATTGCAGGCATCTGCAATTCCTCTGGTTCCTAAATTCACTGCCATCATTACATCAGACCCTACATTCCTGGTCCATTTGGTGAACTCATTTAAGCCTACTTTATTTTCTTCAATGCTTTTCCAAGCAAGTTCCAGACGTCTGGGGCGTTCATTTAAAGGTCCCACACTGTCTTCCCAATTGAAGCTGGATACGAAATTACCACCTGGATACCGGATAATCGGAACATTAAGCTCCCGGATCAAATCCTTTACATCTTCACGAAAGCCGTGTTCATCGGCAGTGGGATGCTCTGGGGAGTAAATACCGTCATATACGGCACGTCCAAGATGCTCAATAAATGAGCCGTAAATCCTTTCATCTATTTCTGCAATGCGAAATTCCTTATCAACTACCATCTTAACTTTGCTGTACGCCATTTTGTTCTTCCAACCTTTCTCTATTTGCTTCCATTTATGATTCGCCAAATGCCTTACGGTAATCATCCTGGAATTTAACAATTCCCTGATCTGTGAGAGGATGATGCGTCATCTGCTCCAATACCGGATAAGGTACGGTTGCAATATCAGCACCTGCCTTTGCACAGTCTATCACATGGACAGGATTACGGATGCTGGCTGCGATTATCTCAGTCTCAATCCCATGAACCGTAAAGATGTCCATAATATCCTTAATAAGATCAATTCCCGGCATGGAAATATCATCAAGCCTTCCTAAAAACGGGGAAACATAGGAAGCTCCTGCTCTTGCAGCCAAAAGCGCCTGGGCTGCGGAAAAGACCAGCGTCACGTTAGTCTTAATCCCTTCCGAATTAAGAACCTTTACTGCCTTTAACCCTTCCGCCGTCATAGGAATCTTCACTACCATGTTTGGGTGAATGGAGGCAATCTGACGTCCTTCCTCTATCATAGCTTTGGCCTCCACAGTGGTGGCCTTTACTTCACCGCTCACCGGACCATCTACTATAGAAGCAATCTCCTCGATCACCTGATTAAAATCCCTTCCCTCTTTTGCAATCAAAGATGGATTGGTGGTAACACCGCAGATAATGCCCATATCATTGGCTTTTTTAATTTCCTCAATGTTGGCTGTGTCTACGAAAAATCTCATAAGTTTTACCTCCTGCTCTTTCCGTAAGATGGATCAAACATCCTCTTACTATCAATGTATAACTTGTACGCACCATTTCACAAGTTGTTTTTCATTATTTTATCACATTTGGTAGTTATTACAAGAAGCTCAGACTTCCTTTATCATCTATATTATGGGAATACTTAAGACATGCAGGACATGCTGTTAAAATGGGAAAATCCATTGGATCAATTTGTGGCTTACAGCAGATTGCTGTTAGAATAGAGAGATAGTTGGTTAATTTTTTATCAATTTGATAGATACCATATTGTTTATCATGAATCATGCAAAATAATCACAAAAACAAGTGATGTTTCCTTTTTTATTATATATTATTATGCAATTTAACAGACCACTAGACAAACTACACAATTATGCTTTTTATATTTGTGAATTTTTGTTGACACTTTTTTTCTCAATTCGGTTATATTATATTTGTAACCCCCCCCAATACATTATATAGTTTTTGCTACACCCCATAAGAAACGAAATACCTTCTCCGAAAAAAGACCAGCTACCCCAGCTGGTCTTTTTCATTGTTTATTTTTTTCCTTTTGTATTGCGGCGCTCTTTTAACATGCGTTCAAAGGCTTCTGTATCGCCATCAGCTCTCAGGCGACGTCTCCGCTCTTCTCTCCGAAGCTCGCTTTCCCTGAATTCCTTTTTTCTTTTATAAATAACGAATCCAGCTCCAGCTCCAACAACGGCCAGAATTCCTAAAAGGCCAGCAGCCAAAAGGCCTATGCCCTTTCCGCCTGACATCTTGACTCCAGAGGCTGGCAGCTCCTTGCTTCCTTCAGTGGAAGCCGGCTCCTTGGTTCCCTCATCCGTTGTCTGACTTGGGTCTGTGGTACCAGTTTTAGATATTAAGTAAGCCTGACCTACTTTTCTGTCATTATAAGTATATTGGATCAGTGCAACAGCTCCCTTTGGACTATCCTTTGGAAAGTCAGTAACCAGTGCTTTATCTGCATCGGAAAACTTGGCATCCTTTGGAAGAGTAATAAACTGATTTGTCTGAAGCTCCAAGTCAGAGGGCTGAAAGCTCTTCTCCCCTACTTTAACCGCTTCCTCTCCCTTGGTATAGGAAGTTTCATTCTCTTCTATCTTAAAATTCTGAAAACGATCGTATCCAAACTGCAATAGATTCTTACCGTCGATAAAATACTGTCTTGGACTTCCCTTTAACACTACGGAAATCAGTCTTCTTCCATCCTGCTCCGCATATGTCACCAGCGTATTGCCTGCTTTGATTAAATACCCCGTCTTTCCGGCTACGGCAGAAGGGAAATAAAACTCGCTGGCAGTATCTTTTGTTTTCACCAGACGGTGCTCATTGTAAATCGTAAGTCCCTCCGGATTGTTGGCGGTAGGAGGAATCTTATGGCTTAAAGCAGAGCTGATCTCCACCAGCTTTTTGTTGCTGTATGCTGCTTTGGCAATGAGTGCCATATCGTAAGCAGATACATACTGAGTGTCTCCGTTAAGCCCGGAAGGATTGTCAAAATGGCTTTCTACGCAGCCAATCTCCTCCAGCTTCTCATTCATCATCTTCACAAAATCTTCTCTGCTTCCTGCCACGTGCTCTGCAAGGGCATTGGCTGCCTGATTGCAGGAATGAAGGATGAGAGAATAAAGACAATCTTCTACAGAAAGCTTATCGCCGTCTGTTACATTTAATTTGTTACCGCTCCCTGCTTCCACATTAAATACCGAATCCTTGGAAAAGGTAACCATATCATCGGGCTTGGCATGCTCAAGCACCACCAGCGCGGTCAAAATTTTCGTGATACTGGCAGGGGGATATTGTCCATGCATATTTTTTCCGAATATGACTGCTCCCGAATCTGCATCAATCACAATACCGGCTTCTGCCTGGATGTCAGTGTCTGACGGCCAGTCCGGCTTTGCGTATACCGTTATAAGAAATAGCTGGCTGATCAATAAACAGCACAGCAATGTTTTCAATCTTTGTTTCACGTATTCGTCCTCCGACATGAAACATGCCCTAAAACCGCACATCTAAAATTATACGGTTTTAGGGCACTATTTTTACTTTGCGTAATCTGTTACTCTGGACTCCCGGATCACATTGACTTTAATCTGTCCCGGATACTCTAAGGCTTCTTCAATCTTCTTAGAAATATCACGAGCTAAAAGTACCATATCATCATCGTTGATTTGATCGGGAACTACCATAATCCGAACCTCACGTCCTGCCTGAATGGCGAAGGACTTGTCCACTCCCTTAAAGGAGTTGGTAATATCTTCTAACTGTTTTAATCTGTTTGTATATGTCTCCAGAGTCTCTCTTCTGGCTCCAGGTCTTGCCGCAGAAATTGTATCCGCTGCCTGGCAAATACAGGCAATAAGGCTCTGTGGCTCAACGTCGCCATGGTGAGATTCTACCGTGTTCAGCACGATTGCAGATTCCTTATACTTTCTGCAGAGCTCTACACCAAGCTGAATATGGGATCCTTCCATCTCATGGTCAACGGCTTTACCGATGTCATGTAATAAACCGGCACGCTTGGCCATACGAATATCAAGTCCGATTTCTCCGGCTAATAAACCGGATAACTGGGCAACCTCCATGGAATGCTTTAACGCATTCTGTCCGTAGCTTGTCCTGTATTTCAGCTTGCCAAGCAGTCTGATGAGTTCTGGATGAAGGCCATGAATCCCCACTTCAAGAGCGGCGGCCTCTCCTTCCTCACGCATATTGGTTTCTACTTCTTTCTGTGCCTTCTCTACCATTTCCTCAATTCTGGCTGGGTGAATACGTCCATCCACAATGAGTCGTTCCAATGCAATTCTGGCCACTTCTCTACGAACCGGATCGAATCCGGACAATACAACTGCCTCAGGGGTATCATCAATAATGAGTTCAACACCTGTAAGGGTCTCTAACGTACGAATATTACGGCCTTCTCTACCGATGATCCTGCCTTTCATCTCATCGTTAGGAAGCTGTACAACAGAAACTGTAGTTTCTGCCACATGATCCGCAGCACATCTTTGGATGGCTGTGACCACGTATTCCTTTGCCTTTTTATCGGCTTCTTCTTTAGCTTTGTTGTCAAGTTCCTTAATTAATTTCGCAGTGTCATGTTTTACATCATCTTCAACAGATTTTAAAAGATATTCTTTTGCCTGTTCGGAGGTAAGTCCGGAAATTTTTTCCAGTTCCTGAATGCCTTTTTCATATAATGATTCAACTTCGGCATTTTTCTTATTCAGCGCGTCCTCTCGAGCAGCAAGACCTGCTTCTCGTTTTTCCATAGCCTCAGACTTCTTGTCCAAGTTTTCTTCCTTGCTTAGTACTCGTCTTTCATAACGTTGAAGCTCAGCTCTTCTTTCCCTGGTTTCTTTTTCCAGTTCATTCTTAGTCTTTATTGACTCTTCTTTTGCCTCAAGGAGAGCTTCACGCTTCTTTGTCTCAGCGGTCTTTAATGCTTCATCTATTATTTCCCGGGATTTTTCTTCTGCTGAACCTATTTTACTTTCATAGGTATTCTTACGATATGAAATCGCAGCAAACCAGGTAATAAAAGCGACGACTAATGATGCCAAAATTACAACCAATACAGTCGTGAATACTGACACAGGAGCACCTCCTTATTAGATTTTCATTGTACAACAATACAACACTTCAATTTTAAACTGTTTTATACATTATGTCAAGTATTTAACCCTTGTTTCCGGTATACTTATACACAATTTCCTTCTCGTCAAATATCGTCAAAATTCGCACCTAAGACACGGTTTACCGCTTCGTAAGAGAAACCTTTTCTTCCCAGGGAGGCCATCACTTTGGAACGTTCCTTTCGGTCCAGCTCCTGTGGATCTATCCGCTTTTTCCGGATATAGGCCTGAATCTGGGCTTCCTCATCCACCGGCTGTTCCTTTAAGATATCCCGGATCATCTCTTTGTCCAGGCCTTTTCGTTGAAGCTCGAACTGAATCTGCTTCTCACTCTTTCGCCTGGAATTAAATTCCACGTACCGTTTTCCATAATCCTCATCATTGATAAACCGGTGCTCCTTAACAAAACCAACGGCATATTCAATGGCTTCTTTGGGGTAACCCCCATCCTTTAGCTTCCTTACCAGTTCCTGCTCTGTCTTATCCGAAGCCTTTAAAAGATAAAGCACCCGCTCTCTGGCTCTTTTAAACAAAACATCTTTAAGAATCTCCTGGTAGGTGTCTTCGGAAAGTTCTTCTCCTTCTTTAATCCCAAATCTATTTATTTCCCCTCTATAAAGAACAAGAGCAAAGTCTTCATCAAGAAAGACTTTACTCCTGCGTTTATCGACGGGTACAATCTCCATTACTATCATGAGTGTCCCTTATTCTTTCTATTATATTACAACTGCTTATTTAGAGCAAAAGCTTATTCCTTTGAGGAAGCTTCCTTATTCTCCTCTGCCTTGATGCGTTTGCTTTCCTTGGCACCTGCACCATCTGCTGCCGGTGCATCCACTCCGCCTTCGATTGGCAGGCCGTAATTCATACGGACCTTATTCTCGATCTCTAAGCAGATTGCCGGATTATCCTGAAGGTAGATCTTAGCGTTTTCACGGCCCTGACCAATCTTTGCATTGTTATATGCAAACCAGGCTCCGCTCTTTTCCACAATATTCTCCTTCACCGCCAGATCTAAAACATCGCCTTCTCTGGAAATCCCCTTGCCGAACATGATATCAAATTCCGCTTCCTTAAAAGGAGGAGCAATCTTATTCTTAACTACCTTGATTCTCGCCCTGTTACCTACCATATCGCCGCCCTGCTTTAAGGTCTCAATCTTACGGATATCCATACGAACAGAGGCATAGAACTTAAGGGCACGTCCGCCTGTGGTGGTCTCAGGGCTGCCGAACATAACACCAACCTTCTCACGAAGCTGGTTGATGAAAAGTACGATACAATTGGATTTGCTGATGACTGCTGTCAGCTTTCTGAGGGCCTGGGACATAAGTCTTGCCTGAAGTCCTACGTGGGAATCTCCCATGTCTCCCTCGATCTCAGCCTTGGGAACAAGAGCTGCAACGGAGTCAACGATTACGATATCCACTGCTCCTGAGCGTACCATGGTCTCAGTAATCTCAAGTGCCTGCTCACCGTTATCTGGCTGGGATATGTAAAGGTTATCAATATCAACTCCGATTTTCTTAGCGTAAACAGGATCAAGGGCGTGCTCCGCATCAATAAAACCAGCGATTCCGCCACGCTTTTGAACTTCTGCAATAACATGGAGTGCCACCGTAGTCTTACCGCTTGATTCAGGTCCGTAGATCTCAACGACTCTTCCCTTTGGGATTCCGCCTAATCCTAAGGCGATATCAAGACTCAGGGCTCCTGTGGGAATGGTTTCTACATTCATATTGGTTCCACTGTCACCCAGCTTCATAACAGAACCTTTTCCATATGCTTTCTCTATCTGTGTAAGGGCGGCATCCAGTGCTTTCAGCTTATCATCTTTATTCATCTTATCCTCCAACACGAACAAATGTTCTTCTTCTACTCATAATAATAGTATATTTTACGGCAAATGTCAACTAGTAATTTCATGTATTAGTCCAATCAGCATCACACTCCCTGCCTGTCCGGCCTAAAATTTCATACAGTGAAAAAATCCCGGCGAGCTGCCGGATGAGTACTAAAAAAGGCATGATACCTTTAGAATGTAAGCTAACTATATCACAGGCTGGTCCCTCCTGCAAGGTTTTTATAATCCGGGTCTGTCATCCTTAACAGACCCGGATTTTGAATGCCATTCCTTACAGCAAAAGCCTCTCCACATCAAGAAGCCCCCATCCCTGCTGATTGATGGGAAGCCCTAAGTCAACGGCCCTCTCCCGAAGCATCAGCTTCACATCTCTGTTGTTCATATAAGGATATTTCTGCAGCAAAAGCGCAATTGCCCCTGAAACCAGAGGCGTTGACATAGAAGTACCGCTCTTACTTTGATATTCTCCCGGTTCATTGGAGCAGCTCATGATTCCTGCTCCCGGAGCAATGATTTCCGGTTTGCAGATACAGGCACCGGTGGGGCCCCTTCCGGAATAATCAATCATCCGGTTCCCCATAACATTAACTTCCTTATAATCGTCGGAACACCCTACCGTAATCACCTTCCTGCTGATACCAGGAGTTGTAATGGTATTGGAGCCAGGTCCCATGTTGCCTGCTGCTACACAGACCACAAGGCCGTCATCCCAGGCCGCATTGACTCCCCGCACCAGGACTGAATTTTCCGTCATACCTTTTCTTGAAAAGGAACCAACGGAAATGTTGACAATACGAATTCCATACCGTTCCCGGTTATCGCGGACCCATTTTAAACCGGCCAGCACATCTGAAGCATATCCATTCCCCTTTTTATCAAGAACCTTA
Organism: Clostridium sp. 12(A); assembly: GCA_000526575.1. Lineage (GTDB taxonomy): Bacteria > Bacillota > Clostridia > Lachnospirales > Lachnospiraceae > Lacrimispora > Lacrimispora xylanolytica. The sequence goes on from JAGI01000002.1 coordinate 2,345,757, forward strand.
AGCATTACGATGTGACACTCTGGTGCAATCCCCATATATTTTCCATCGGAAGCGCTTCCGCTTCCTCCAATAATTCCAGCAATATGGGTACCATGACCATTATCGTCATAAGCATCCCGCCTGCGGTGAACAATATCCACGAAAGCTGCTACTCTATGTTCGAAGTCCTCATGAAGATAAATTCCCGTATCAAGCACTGCAACACCTATGCCCCGCCCAGTAAGACCCATGCGGTAAGCCATGTCACAATGTATTGCATCTCTTACATGATCCACAGTCCACTACCTGATTCCTTTTTTATTAGGATATTCCACAGTGACTTCCATGGTTTCATTTCAGGAGTAAATTTTTACGTTCCCGCTAATTTACATAAGACGATATTAAGAAAATCTTCATAATCTATTCAAACAATATACAAACTTTTACCGAGGGGGTGTGTTATACTAATGACATAAGAAATGCACAATGTATAGCAATTATCCTTTTACCCTTTTTGAAATCCGAAAATCCTAAGAAATCTCCCCTGTGTCGTAAGGCACAGGGATTTTTCTGTTTAAAATCAGAAAAAAGGGGCTCCCACTGACAACTGCCTGTCACAGGACCCCTTTCCTCTATTATATTTCTATTGTAAATCGTACTTTACGTCCTTTAAAATATCACAAAAATCAAATGTGGCAAAGTAATCCTTTGGAGTTTCGGCTCTTCGGATCAAGTCAACCTCTCCATTTTCTTTTAAAAGCAGCTCTGCGGACCTTAACTTTCCATTGTAATTATAACCCATGGCATAACCGTGGGCTCCTGTATCATGGATAAATAGCAGATCCCCCATAGAGATCTCCGGAAGCATCCGGTCAATGGCAAATTTATCGTTATTTTCACAAAGGGAACCAACTACATCGTACTTGTGGCTGCATGCTTCCTTCTCTTTTCCCATAACAGTAATGTGATGGTACGCCCCGTACATAGCCGGACGCATAAGATTGACTGCGCAGGCATCCACTCCAATGTATTCCTTGTGGGTATGCTTTTCATGAATGGCTTCGGTCACAAGTCCGCCATAAGGTCCCAGCATGAAACGTCCAAGCTCCGTATAGATGGCTACGTCTCCCATGCCTTCCGGTACCAGAATTTCTTCGTAAACCTTTCTTACCCCCTCCCCAATGGCTATAATATCATTAGGCTCCTGTCCCGGACGGTATGGAATACCGATTCCGCCTGACAGATTAATAAAGGTAATATGGGCACCCGTCTCCTCTTTCAGCTTCACTGCAAGTTCAAACATTACTTTTGCAAGCAGAGGATAATATTCATTGGTCACCGTGTTGCTGGCTAAAAATGCATGGATGCCAAACTCTTTTGCTCCCTTGCTCTTTAAGATCTTAAACGCCTCAAATATCTGCTCTGTCGTCATTCCATATTTGGAATCTCCAGGATTATCCATAATATCATTGCTGATTTTAAAGATTCCGCCTGGATTGTACCGGCAGCTTATAGTCTCCGGAATATGGCCGATGGCTTTTTCCAGAAAATCAATGTGGGTAATATCGTCAAGATTGATGATACCGCCCACCTTATCTGCATACTGGAATTCCTCTGCGGGAGTATCGTTGGAGGAGAACATGATATCAGAGCCGGAAAAGCCAATGGCATCAGACATCATAAGTTCTGTCATGGATGAACAGTCAGCCCCGCAGCCATAATCCTTTAAGATGTTAAGGATAAACGGATTCGGAGTAGCCTTGACTGCAAAATACTCCCGGTAGCCTTTATTCCAGGAAAATGCCTGTTTCAGTTTTTCTGCATTCTCCCTGATTCCCTTTTCATCATAAATATGAAAGGGAGTTGGATATTCTTTCACAATTTCTAATAATTTTTCCTTGGTAACAAATGGTGTCTTTTCCAAAGCTTTCCTCTCCTCTCGTAAGTTAAACTATGCAAAAAGAGCCTTCTCCGGCACTCCTGCTAGTAAGCTACATTGTACCGGGGATAGACTCTTTTGTCCACACTTTTTTTGTATATTTATTCAAAAATATAAATCAATTAGTTTACATTTACCACACGCATGATGTTGGTGTGAGCTGCTGCTTCATGCTTTCTCACCGGATTTACAACGCCTGCAGTAACGACTACAGTGTCATTCTCCTTTACAATTCCCTTCTCCTTTAAAAGCTCCATGGAGGAGTAGATCAGCACGTCAGTAGATTCTGCACGCTTTGCATGGAATGGCTTAACCCCCCAGTAAAGCTGCATCTGACGAAGAGCTGAGGAACTTGGAGATAAACCGATGATCTGGCTTTCCGGTCTCCACTTGGATAACAGTCTTGTGGTAAAACCGCTGATACTTGGTGCTACGATCGCCTTTGCATCTAAGTCGCGGGCAGTAGCAACAGAAGAATAGCAAACCGCATTGGATACGTTATGCTCGTTGGCAGCAGATACTCTGCGCTGACGGAATGCATTGTAATCCAGATGCTTCTCTGACTCTTCTACGATGGAAGCCATCATAGTAAGAGCTTCAACCGGATATTTACCCATAGCAGTCTCACCAGACAGCATAACGGCATCGGTACCATCGTAAACCGCATTGGCAACATCAGTTACCTCGGCTCTTGTTGGACGTGGGTTACGGATCATGGAATCCAGCATCTGAGTGGCTGTAATAACCGGCTTACAAGCAACATTACATTTGTCAATGATACTCTTCTGAACAAATGGTACTTCCTGAGCAGGAATCTCAACACCCATATCTCCACGGGCAACCATGATTCCATCACTTACTTCAATGATATCATCCAGGTTTTCAATTCCTTCTGCATTTTCAATCTTGGCAATAACTGCCATGTTGGAACCGTTTAAAGCAAGGATATCCTTGATTTCTCTGATGGCATCAGCGGTACGTACAAAGGAAGCTGCAATAAAGTCAAATCCCTGTTCAATACCAAACTGAATATCCTGTTTATCTTTTTCTGTCAGTGCAGGAAGCTTGATCTTAACGTTAGGCACGTTAACACCCTTTCTCTCTCCCAGCTCTCCTCCATTCACAATGGTGCAATGGATTTCTTTGCCTTTTACTTCCAGAACTTCAAGCTCAATTAAGCCGTCATCAATCAGAATGCGGTTTCCTTTTGTAACGTCCTTAGCGAGTCCATCGTAAGTAATATGACCTCTGGCAGCATCGCCGACAATATCTTCCGTTGTTAAAGTATAGGTATCTCCTTCCTTTAACGTTACCTTCTTGCCATCTACCAGGACGCCGGTACGGATCTCCGGTCCTTTCGTATCAAGAAGGGCTGCGATCGGCAGATCTAATTCTTCACGAACGCTCTTTAACATATCAAGGCGTGCCTTCTGCTCTTCATAGTCACCATGAGAAAAGTTAAATCTGGCAATATCCATACCATGTAATGCCAGTGCTTTCATCAATTCGCGGTCATTCGTATTAGGTCCCATTGTGCAAATAATCTTTGTTTTCTTCATTATTATCCTCCGTAACTAGTGGGTCGTATTGCCGGTTGTGGGGTGGTCCGGTTCAACGTGTTTGTGTGTATACAAATGCTCAGAACAATATTCATAATTGCCCTCACATTTTGAACAATAACGGAATTCCAGGTTGGGGGAATCTTTTTCGGTCCGTCCGCAGACGGCACACTTATGGTGTGTCCCTCCCTGGGGCATAATTTTCATCTGTTTTTGAAAATTATGTTTTCTTTTGATCTCTTTCGGATTGAACCGGTTTAAATTACGAGTCAATACGAAAAAGAGGATAAAGTTAAATAAAGACATAAATATTGTGACTCTGGTCGCCATATTGCCGGTAATAAACCCATAAAGGAAATATATCCCGTTAAAAATTGCCAGCCATTTGGCTTTCATCGGAATCACGAAAAACAAAAGGAATTCCAGATCCGGAAACGTCGCAGCAAAAGCAAAGAAAAGGGAATAGTTTAAATACTCTGTTGTTAAAAACACGGTATCCCCCATAAAAATATATACAACAAGGGCTGCTGCCACATGTCCGATGACTCCCATAAAGAAATAAACGTTAAAACGAAATGCGCCCCAGATCCTTTCTAGATTCTGTCCAAGCATATAGTAAAGATACATGCTGATCAGGTTAAAGAAGATATTAGTGCCTCCAGGGGGGTAAATCAAAAATGTTACAATTCTCCAGACCTGCCCGCTTAAAATCTTCGGTGCATTGAGAGATAGATAATTGACGTAAAATCCAGGTGCAAAAAGCTCCATTAAAAGCCCTACACCATACATCCCAATAATATAGTACATAAGATTGGATATCGCATATTTTCTAAATTTGCGTTCCAAATTGTAAAAAAATTTCATGCCTTCTTCCTTTACTTGATTAAACTAAAAGAGATCTTTTTTTGAAAAAATCCATGCTACAATCAGAGTCAGAACCAGCGTAAATCCTAATACGATTTCAAACCCGTGGGGGTGATTGGCAAACGGCATTCCACTGGAATTTACATTCATGCCATAAAAGCTTGCCACCATGGTGGGTATGGACATGACAATGGTAATCGTCGCCAAAAATTTCATTACAATATTTAAGTTATTGGAAATTACAGAGGCAAAGGCATCCATGGTTCCACTTAAAATGCCGCTGTAGATATTAGCCATCTCGATGGCCTGCTTGTTCTCGACAATGACGTCCTCCAAAAGCTCCGTGTCTTCCGGATACTTTTTGATTTTTTCATTCCGCATGAGTTTTTCAAGCACCATCTCATTGGAACGTAAGGATGTGGTAAAGTACACAAGACTCTTCTCCAGTTCCAAAAGCTCGATGAGCTCCCGGTTCTTCGTGGATTTGTGAAGCTTTTCCTCAATCACTCCGCTCTTTTTATCGATGACCCTTAAATACTGAAGGTATAGCGATGCGTTCTTATAAAGAATCTGCAAAATAAAACGGGTTTTCATATACGTATGGAAATCCCTGACCCGGCCATCCATAAACGCATTTAATACCGTGGTATCTTCCAGACACACCGTAATAATCGCATCATCCGTCGTAATAATGCCCATAGGTATGGTCACATACCAGTCTTTGTCGTTTCGTTCCTCAATGGTGGGAACGTCCACAAGAATCAAGGTGTAATGATCCTCTGTCTGGATTCGGGAACGCTCTTCCTCGTCAAGAGGGGCTCTTAAATCATCCGGGTCGATCTTATACGTGTTGGCGATTTCCAGAATCTCGGTAGCGGTGGGGTTTGTAAGCGCTATCCAGGAACCTGGAGAAAGCTCGTCTTTCTGCTGAATCAGACCATCCTCAGTCTTATATATCTGTATCATAGCGTTTCCCCCTTCCACTAAAAAAATTAATATGAATCCTATGGCGGACTTTGACTTATACATTATAGAATCCCGATTGATATTTGTCAAACGAAATGAAACCGTATTTTGTGAACTTAAACAATTTTTACTAGTTTTGACATTAAAATAGCATGTTCTGACAATTGTATTATTTCTTATTTTATGTTAAACTGATGTTCGGTGAGCCAGCAACTTACTTTTACACAAAAGGAGGCAGGGGTTAACCCCGCACATATGATTACATACAACACACTAGGAATCGATATCGGTTCTACTACAGTTAAAATCGCAATATTAAACGAGAAAAATGAGATTTTATTCTCTGATTATGAACGCCATTTTGCAAATATACAGGAAACACTGGCCGGTCTCTTAAAGAAGGCCTATGATAAACTTGGACCTATGGATCTTCGCCCGGGAATTACAGGCTCCGGCGGTCTGACTTTATCAAAGCATCTAAAGGTCCCCTTTGTTCAGGAGGTCGTAGCAGTCGCTACCTCTCTTAAGGATTATGCCCCACATACAGACGTGGCAATCGAACTTGGGGGAGAAGATGCAAAAATTATCTACTTTTCCGGCGGAATTGACCAGCGTATGAACGGAATCTGCGCAGGCGGTACCGGTTCCTTCATTGACCAGATGGCAGCTCTGTTACAGACCGATGCTTCTGGCCTCAATGAATATGCAGCAAACTATAAGGCAATTTATCCAATTGCTGCCCGATGCGGCGTATTTGCCAAGACGGACATTCAGCCACTCATCAACGAAGGGGCTACCAGGGAAGATTTAGCAGCTTCTATTTTCCAGGCAGTGGTAAACCAGACCATCAGCGGACTGGCTTGCGGAAAGCCGATCAGAGGCCATGTTGCATTCCTGGGAGGCCCTTTGCATTTCCTTCCGGAATTAAAGAAAGCCTTTATCCGCACCTTAAATTTATCCGACGATGAGATCATCGCACCGGATCATTCTCATCTTTTTGCAGCCATCGGTGCGGCTATGAATGCAATCGAAGCCAAGGATTCCATGGTTTCCTTAGAGGAAATGATATCCAGACTCTCCACAGGCATCCGCATGGAGTTTGAAGTAAAGAGAATGTCACCTCTCTTTAACAGCAGGGAGGAATATGATTCCTTTATTGCCCGTCACGACAGCCATTCCGTGAAAAAAGGAGAACTTTCCTCCTATCATGGAAAATGTTTCCTGGGTATTGACGCAGGATCAACAACCACAAAAGCAGCGGTGGTGGGTGAAGACGGAACCCTGTTATACAGCTTCTACAGCAGCAACAACGGAAGCCCCCTTGCAACCGCAGTAAAAGCCATTAAGGAAATAAAAGAACAGCTTACCAGTGACAGTGAGATCGTATGGTCCTGCTCCACCGGATATGGTGAGGCTCTCATCAAAGCAGCCTTTCTTCTTGACGAGGGCGAGGTTGAGACCATCTCCCACTATTATGCGGCAGCCTTTTTCGAGCCGGAGGTAGACTGTATTTTAGATATTGGCGGTCAGGATATGAAGTGTATCCGCATTAAGAACGGCACTGTGGACAGCGTTCAGTTAAACGAAGCATGCTCCGCCGGATGCGGCTCCTTTATTGAGACCTTTGCCAATTCCTTAAATTACAAGGTCCAGGATTTTGCCACAGAGGCACTTTTTGCAGCCAATCCTACGGATCTTGGAACCAGATGTACCGTATTTATGAATTCCAATGTAAAGCAGGCCCAAAAGGAAGGGGCTGAGGTTTCCGATATTTCTGCGGGCCTTGCCTATTCCGTTATTAAGAATGCTTTATTTAAAGTAATTAAGATCACCTCTCCTTCCGATTTAGGAAAGCACGTGGTGGTTCAGGGCGGTACGTTTTATAACAATGCCGTTTTACGAAGCTTTGAACAGATCTCCGGCTGCCAGGCAGTTCGTCCTGACATTGCAGGAATCATGGGTGCCTTTGGCGCGGCTCTGATTGCAAGAGAGCGTTATGAGGAGTCCCAGAAAACAACCATGCTTAGTCTTGATGAGATTTTAAATCTCCACTATGAGACCTCCATGGCGCGATGCAGAAAATGTACCAACAACTGTGTCCTCACGGTAAACCGCTTTGACGGCGGACGTAAGTTTATTTCCGGAAACCGCTGTGAACGGGGTCTTGGAAAAGAAAAAGCATCCGGTGATGTTCCAAACCTCTTTGAATACAAGAATCAGCGCATGTTTGATTATGATCCTCTTACGGAAGAACAGGCAGAGCGCGGCACCATCGGTATTCCAAGAGTACTTAACCTGTATGAGAATTACCCCTTCTGGGCGATTTTCTTCCGGGAACTTAAGTTCCGCACCGTGGTCTCCCCTCAGTCCACCAGAAATATCTATGAACTGGGTATTGAGTCCATACCAAGCGAATCGGAATGTTATCCGGCAAAGCTGGCCCACGGTCACGTGGAATGGCTCATCCGGGAAGGAATTAAGACCATTTTTTACCCCTGCATCCCTTATGAGAGAAATGAGTCTCCTGATGCAGGAAACCATTTTAACTGTCCGATCGTCACCTCCTATGCAGAGAACATCAAAAATAACGTAGAGGGAATCCAGACGGAAGGAATACGGTTCTTAAATCCATTTATGGCATTTACCAACGAAGAGATTTTAACCTCCCGGTTGGTTGAAGTATTTAAAAAAGAGTTCCAGATCCCTGCGTCAGAGATTAAGGACGCCGCTCACGCTGCCTGGGATGAGCTTATGGCTTCACGGGCTGACCTTGAGCGAATGGGAGAAGAGACCCTTTTATGGTTAAAGGAAAATGACCGCCACGGAATCGTTCTGGCCGGTCGCCCATACCACGTGGATCCTGAGATCAATCACGGAATTCCTGAACTCATTACCTCCTTTGGCTTTGCAGTTCTTACAGAGGATTCCATTTCCCATCTGGCTGAAATCGAACGGCCTATGATGGTTACTGACCAGTGGATGTACCACACCAGACTATATAAGGCAGCCAGCCTGGTAAAACGGGAGCGCAATCTGGATTTAATTCAGCTTACCTCCTTTGGCTGCGGCTTAGATGCCGTAACCGCAGACCAGGTCAATGATATCCTTACTGGGTCCGGTAAAATCTATACCATTTTAAAGATCGATGAAGTCAACAACTTAGGTGCAGCAAGAATCCGAATCCGATCCCTGATTGCAGCCTTAAAAGTACGTGATAAAGAGCATTATGAGCAGAATGTGGTATCAAGCTCCTATAACCGTGTCATGTTTACCAAGGAAATGAAAGAGGAATACACCATACTTTGTCCTCAGATGTCACCCATTCACTTTGACTTAATTGAACCAGCGATTCGTGCCTTTGGCTACAAGATTGAGGTCCTTCAGAATCATAACCGTACCGCGGTTGATACAGGGCTTAAATACGTGAATAACGATGCCTGCTACCCCTCTCTCATTGTAGTGGGACAGATTATGGATGCGTTATTATCCGGTAATTACGATTTAAACCGTACCGCCATTTTCATGAGCCAGACCGGCGGCGGATGCCGGGCTTCCAACTACATTGGATTTATACGAAGAGCTTTGGAGCGTTCCGGCATGGGACAGATTCCTGTTATTTCGGTAAACGCCAACAACATGGAGACCAATCCAGGCTTTAAGATCTCACTGCCTATGCTGACCAAGGCCATGCAGGCTGTGGTGTACGGCGACGTATTCATGAGAGTTGTTTATGCCACAAGACCATATGAGAAGATTCCTGGCTCAGCCAATTCCCTGCACGAAAGATGGAAAGAGCGCTGTATCCAGTCCTTATCAAAGAAGTCCGCAGATATGATAACCTTCTCCCGTAACATCAGGGGAATTATCCGTGACTTTGATAAGCTGGAGAGAAACCCTGGAAAGAAACCGAAGGTAGGCGTGGTTGGAGAGATTCTTGTTAAGTTTTCTCCTCTTGCCAATAATAACATCGTAGAGCTTCTGGAGGCAGAGGGTGCCGAGGCAGTTATGCCTGATTTAATGGATTTCCTTTTATACTGCTTCTATAACAATAACTTCAAAGCTGAGAACCTGGGCGGAAAGAAATCTACCGCTGCTCTCTCTAATATGGGAATCTCTCTCTTGGAATTCTTCCGCAGAACTGCGAAGAAGGAACTGGAAAAGAGCCGTCATTTCACGGCACCTTCCCATATCGGCAATCTGGCAGATATGGCCAAGGACTTTGTTTCCATCGGCAACCAGACGGGAGAAGGCTGGTTCTTAACCGGTGAGATGCTGGAGCTGATTCATACTGGAACCAACAACATCGTATGTACTCAGCCATTCGGTTGTCTTCCGAACCACATTGTAGGAAAAGGTGTAATCAAGGAACTTCGGAAAACGTATCCGGATTCCAATATTATAGCCGTTGACTATGACCCCGGTGCAAGTGAAGTAAACCAGTTGAACCGTATTAAGCTGATGCTTTCTACTGCTCAGAAAAATCTTATAAAAGAACAATAGGTCATATTTAGACATAAGTAAGCGGCAGGCAAAACATGGTGAGTTTCGTGTTTTGCCTGCCGCTTTCATTTTTTATTCCTTTAAGCCTTTTATTGTTATTTTACTCTGTAAGAAAACTCCCCAAATAACAATTACAGTTAACGTTGCTCCAACCATAATCAATCCCAATCCATGTATCATATTGCCCCAGGCCAAGGAACCCAAAGCCATACCTGCGCTGCCTAAGATTGTGTGAACCGCATTGATCAAGGAAGAGGCAGAACCAACATCCTCACTCACCTGATCCAGTAAAATATTGGTGCTGAAGGGACGTATAGCTCCCTCCACTAAAGTAAAAGGCAGATAAGTAAAAAGAAACAGGAACGGAGAAAGGCTTCCCAGAAAAAGTACCCCCATTCCGCTCGCCAATGCTACTAAAAAACAACACCAGGTAAACCTTCTTGGAGATATCTTTCCTATGGTGCGAATATAAATAACCGGACCTAAAACAGCCAACCCGGAGTTAACTGCAAAAAAGAAGCTGTATGTCTGGGCATCCAAAGAAAAAAATTCCTGATAAATATAGGACGAAAGAGTCACATACGCCATATATGGAGCTGCCATCATTGCTGCTACAAATAAAAAAGTACTGAATCCCACATTCTTTCCTACAACGAAAAGGCGTACCAAAGAACCCCCAAGACTTCCCTTATAGCGTTCTGACTTTGGTAAAGACTCCTGGAAAAGAAGCGTAACACTTAACGTTAAAGCACCGATTATTGCCAAAATCCAAAAAGCTTCTCTCCAATCGGCAACCCTCAAAATTGCGGCTCCTGCAATGGGAGCTATCATAGGTGCAAGGACTCCCATGGCCTGAACAGCCGCAAGTACCTTGCTTTTAATCTTTCCCGAAAAACAATCTTTGACCAATGCTGTTGAGATTGCCATGACACCACCTGCACCTAAGGACTGAAATACTCGAAATAAAATCAATTGCTCAATCGAGGGTGATAAGGCACAGGCCACACTGCCAGCTGTATACAGACTTAACGATGTAATCAGTATCATTTTTCTGCCGTACTTATCACTTAACGGTCCAAACAAAATAATTCCAGCTGCAAAGAAGAAATAAAAGGCGACCAGCGTTAAATTCACCATAGCCGATGTGGTATTAAAATAAGTCATCATGGTAGGCATAGCCGGCAGATACAGATCAATTGACAGCGGTATAAACATTGCCATTAATGTAATAAAGAAAATAAGCCCCTTGAGCCCAAGATATTTTTGTGGTACCAATAGCACTGCTTTTTTGCCCGATTGTATTACATCCTGTTTCAAAATAAAATCCTCCTGTTGTTAATTGATTAAAGAGGGCGTATGTATATGCTTTCCTATAAAATAAAAAAAGGATAAGCCACCAACCTTAAAATTGGTAACTTATCCAGTACACGTCGCATACCCTCCGTTGTACCCTAGCATAGCAAAAAGAGAAAAATAAGTCAACTTATAAGAACAAATTTTCCCTGGGAAGAGGAATGCCTTTTATTTAACAGCCAGCACAGACTCAAGGTGCCCATGCTCTGCCGCGTTCTTCAGTTCAAAGCTAAAATCAGGAATATCAAGCATCAGATATTTTACAAGCTCCATATTCCCTGGAGATAAATAATGGATGAGTTTTAGAATGCCTTCTTTACATACTGCCTCTATCGTTTCTCTGGAAGTTTCATTTACAAATGCATACACCCGCTTCCGTTCTTTTTCTGTATATCCTCTGGTATTTATTTGTTTTCCAGCAATCCACCCTCCCAAAAGATTTCTTTCAGTAATTGCAGCCAGATTAATGATTAAGTCATCGCAATCCCCGGAGTATGCCTTTAATACGTGTCTTACGTATTCCTCTGGAATAGACTTAAGAAATATTTGTTCCAAATAACCGGAGTTAACATAAACTTTCATTGCATCTGCCCCGCATAAACCTTCTATAGAAGATAACACCGGATAATCCAGAGTGAGAATATGATTCTGAGGCTGAAAACGAGGATCATAGTAGAGAAAGAAGCCTGGAATTCCTTTTACAAAGGTATCATAATAGCAACGGTTCCCATAGGAACAAAAATTTTCTATCATCTCATTGTATTGCTTTTGGGTATCCTTTACCTTTCTAAGAACCCGCTCATATCCCTGCTGGTAAGCCGTTTTTACATCCATATTATGATCAACGGCTAATATCTCCTCTCCTTCCGGCTGATGATCCTCATATTCACGAATGCAGTATAAGATCGCTTCCATAAGCTGACTGGCCTTTTCATAGGTAATAGAGGTGCTCTCCTTTGATGTGTATTTTGCTGCAAGCTCCCCCACGAGAGGCAAAATGTCTTCCGTATTAATATTCATCTTCCTCCGCCTCATCAAAACAGGTTCCAAACCGTGCTTTTTTCGCCAGAATTTGAAGTCCTGTATCCTCCATATAATCAAGGGATCCCTGACATAACCCGTCAAACAGCTCCTTCATTGCCTCCACCAATTCATCGTCCGTAAATTCATCCAGGGATTCATTTTTATAGAAATAGAAGATTTCCTGAAGCCTTGCCAGGGTTTCCACGTAGTTGTCTTGCTGGATATAGGGCGAATCACAAAATGCAAATGCAAGTTTCGGCAATATCCCTTCTCCAAATTCTACCCGTCGCTCTTTTTTAAGCACCTCACTTCGCTCATTTAATAAAAGTGCGGTATCTTCGTCGCTTAACACAAGTCCAAATTTTGCCGTATACTCATTTGTTGCCTTTAAAGCTGCTATCTGTGTATGGTTCATTGCCAAAATCCATTGTTCATCGCCCATAAAAAATCTCCTTCCTCATTTATAAATCCCAAGTTTACTCTTTCCACGTTATAATTACAAGTCTTGAAAAAAAGTCATTTTTATGGTATTATATATACATGAAAGGCAGGATTTCCTGTCTTTTTTTCTTTAATTTTCCAATCTTTCTTTCAGCCAATAATGACCATACCAGGAGTTTTTACGGTAAAATGGACATTTCTTCATAACTCTTAAAATCTCCCTATTACCAATAAACGGAAATGTTACAAAATTATTAAATATTTGCTCATTTCTTACGCATTCTTACGCCTTTTTTACTTGGCTTGACCTTGGACCTACTCCATGGTTTAAAGTCACATCATCAGCGAACGACGCTGGAAAACAACAGGAGTTATGAAAGGAGATTGAATATGAGAAAACAGAAACTGAAATGGATTGTACCTTGCGCGGCTGCGCTTTTTACCATAGGTGCCTCAATGACATCTTTCGCCGCTCAGGGCTGGACCGAGGAGAACAATTCTTGGGTTTATTACAACAATGATGGCGATCTTGCCACTGACAGCTGGAAGAAATCTGGAGACAGCTGGTTCTACCTTGATGAGGATGGTCAGATGAAGACCAACGAGCTCATCGAGTCTGATGGTAATTACTACTATGTAAACTCCGTAGGTGCAATGGTAACCAACGAGTGGCGTGAGCTTGCTTCTACTGAAGATGATGACAGCGATGATGCTCAGGACACATACTGGTATTACTTCGGAAGCAACGGTAAAGCTTACAAGACAACCACTTCCGGTAAGACAACCTTCAAGTCAGTTAAAGTTGCTAATGGCGATGTTCATGACTATGCATTCGATTCCGAAGGCAGAATGCTCTTTGGCTGGGTAAATGAAGATGCAACTCGTGTGACTGGTGATGATGCATGGAAAGAAGCAACCTATTTCTTAGGCGCAGCTAACGACGGTGCAAAAACAACCAACGCATGGAAGTCCATCGAAGTTACCGATGATGACAACACAAAAGAGAACTTTGACGGAAAATACTGGTTCTATTTTGGTTCCAACGGCAAGAAGATGAAAGATACTTCCAAGACCATCAACGGACGTAAGTACCGCTTCAACGAGTACGGTGCTGCTGAATCTGAGTGGTATGAGAAGGCAACTCCTGCATCTGCAAGCAACGGAAGTCAGTACTACAACCTTCCAGAGCAGTCATGGCTTGCTAAGGGCTGGTTCAAAACAGTTCCTAGCGAAACCATCGATGCAGAAGCACATGAGAACGGCGATGAGTACTGGTTCTTTGCTAACTCCAACGGAGACTTAGTAACCAGCCAGATCAAGACCATCAACGGTTTAAGATATGCATTCAACGAAAAGGGTGAAATGTTAAACGGCCTTTACAAGCTGTCCTTCGATTCCAGCAGAAACATTACTTCCTACGATGAAATCGAAACAGAGGCTGATTTCCCAGCAGTTGGCGATGAAGGCGAAGTTTACTACTTCGGAAACTCTCCAAAAGAGGGTGCTATGACTACCGGCAAGACCACAATTGATATTGATGGCGAGAAGTACACCTACAACTTCCGTAAATCCGGAAGCAACAAGGGTGCTGGCTACAACGGCATCAACGATGACAGCATCTACATCCAGGGTCGTCTCTTAAAGGCTGACAAGGATGATAAGTACAAAGTCATCCAATTCAATGATAAAGAATACTTAGTAAATACCAGCGGAAAGCTTGCAAAGAACAAGACTAACATCCAGGATGGCGATGGTAAGTACTACAAGACCAACAGTGACGGAACTATCAAAGAGTCCAGTTACGACAAAATTAAATAACTAATAGCCAAAAAGCAGCAGCCCTCGGCACTCTCCGGGGCTGCTGCTTTTTATTGCAACAACTTGCCTGGCCATCTCACAAGTGTTATGATAAAAAGAAACTATAAAAGTGAGGAAATGTATGAATCAGGCATATTTATTTGTTCATTTTAAAGAAAAGGATACCCCGGATGGAGAACAGGTATACTTTTCATTAAGCCGTGATGGCTTTCACTGGGAAGAGTTAAACAAAGGCGAGCCTATTCTCACCAGCACCATTGGGGAACAGGGCGTCAGGGATTTTACCATTTTACGAAAGGAAGACGGAACATACCTGATTCTGGCTACTGATTTAAGTCTAGCCAGAAATTTCAAAACAAAATATAAAGGAAGCTGGGACGAAGTCAGCAGACAAGGAAGCAGATCGCTGATTCTCTGGCAGTCTCCGGATTTGATTCGCTGGTCAGAGCCAAGGTTTATTTCCTTTCAGGATGAACCCTTTGGCTGCGTATGGGCACCTGATATTATAAGGGATGTTAAAACAGGGGAATACATCATCCACTGGTCTTCTTCCCATGCCTCAAACAATTATGGCCCTAAGAAAATATATGGTACAAGGACCAGGGATTTTGAGCATTTCACGCCTCCGTTCGTACTTTATGAAAGGAACGAAATCGGAATTATCGATTCCGCCATGTATGAGGAAGACGGCAGCTATTATCTTTTCGTAAAAAGCGAGGCAGACCCGGAATCCGTGATTTTATTAAATTCCCAGTCCATTACCGGTCCCTTCACTCCTATGAAAGAATTTTTAGAAGAGATGAAAAAGCTGGAACAGGGCCAGTACGAAGCCCCTACCGCATTTCGTAGGGAAGATGGCCGCTGGTGCCTGTTTTTGGATTTTTATGGAACAATTAAGGAAAAACAGGGTTACGTTCCATTTGTTTCTGATGACATCAAAACCGGCCGTTTTATCAGAAGCGATGAATCCTTTTTCTTTCCCTACGGCTTTAAGCACGGTACTGTGCTGACTCTCACTCCGGAAGAATATAATCGCTTAAAAAATGCCTTTGTTTAAAGAAAAATTTGGCATAATAAAACCCTCTATTCGGTTTACACTAAATACCGTAACAAACAATGAAGGAGGGTTTATCTATGTTAGTAAACGGAATGAATGAATGTATCGCATGTACCATCGACAACTGTGCTTACCACGCAAAAAGAGAGGATTACTGTACCCTTGAAAAAATCAAAGTAGGTACTCATGAAGAAAATCCTACAAAAAAAGAATGCACCGATTGTGAATCATTTAAGAACGAGGCATAAAAGCCAGATTTAATTTCCTCCTAAGAGCGTGTTGCAAAACTATTTTTATCATGGTTTGCAGCACGTTCTTTTTGTTGCTTTTAAGGTTAGAGAATTGCACACTACTGCATATGTAACAATTTTCATATGTTACAAGCCTCCATCCAGCAGAACGTTTTTATGTAAAATTTGTATCACTTTTTAGATAAAAAAGAACAGGAGCATTGCTCCAGGTATGAAATCATATAGATTTCACGTCCTTTTGCAACACTCCTTTTTTTAATAATTAAGATTCGTAAAGAGGATATCTATCACAGATTTTTGTTACTTCGCTTCTGATATAATCAGCCTTATTTTCAAAATCTGTAGCAACCAGCCAGATGCATTCTGCAATCTTTTCCATGTCCTCTTCCTTTAAGCCTCTGGAAGTAACAGCCGGGGTTCCGATTCTCACACCGGAGGTGACAAACGGGCTTCTTGGATCATTTGGTACAGAGTTCTTATTTAAGGTCAGATAGACCTCATCACAGCGGTTCTGAAGCTCTTTACCGGTCACTTCCATACCTCTTAAGTCGATAAGCATAAGATGATTGTCCGTTCCCTCTGTAAGAATATGGAATCCCTGTTTAATAAGAGCTGCTGCAAGAGCCTTAGCATTCTTAACCACCTGCTCCTGATACGTTTTAAATTCAGGTTTTAAAGCCTCGCCAAAGCAAACTGCCTTACCAGCGATCACGTGCTCTAACGGTCCGCCCTGAATGCCTGGGAAAATAGCTTTGTTAAAGTTAAACTTGTCCGCAGCCTCCTGATTTGCAAGAATAAGTCCGCCTCTCGGTCCGCGAAGAGTCTTATGCGTTGTGGTAGTCACTACATCTGCATATGGAATTGGGCTAGGATGAAGTCCGGCTGCCACAAGTCCGGCAATATGAGCCATATCCACCATCAAGTAAGCGCCAACCTTATCTGCAACCTCACGGAATCGTTTAAAATCAATGACTCTTCCGTAAGCACTGGCACCAGCTACGATTAATTTCGGCTTATGCTCCATGGCAAGCCGCTCCATCTCATCATAATCTAAAAAGCCATCATCATTGACTCCATAAGGAACAATATTGAAATAAAGACCAGAGAAATTTACAGGGCTTCCATGAGTCAGATGACCGCCGTGGTTTAAGTTCATACCCATAACGGTATCGCCTGCCTGAAGCATGGCAAGGAAGACAGCCATATTGGCCTGTGCGCCGGAGTGAGGCTGAACATTGGCATAGTCGCATCCAAACAGCTTTTTGGCACGCTCTATGGCGATGGTCTCAACCACATCCACTTCCTCACAGCCGCCGTAATAACGTTTTCCAGGATAACCTTCGGCATATTTATTCGTAAGTACGGAGCCCATTGCCATCATGACCGGTTCTGAAACAATATTTTCCGATGCGATCAGTTCTAAATTTCTTCTCTGACGCGCGCACTCTTTTTCAATGGCTTCTCCGACTTCCTTATCGTAGCCGGTAATAAACTTCATTACTTCATTTACCATGTCCATTCCCTCACATTCCTTTTAAAACTGCCACTTTTGTATTTTGGTCGATTATATAGCTACTTGCCAATTATGTCAAGGCTTTCTATGATTCCTTGGCAATCTTATAATTTTTTATAACGATCTGCAGGGATTTGTTCCCATTATACTCATTGACTGCCGGATAGTAAATCACATCAATCTTACGGCAGCTTGACAACTCATGAAGAAAGGAATCCCCGTCTGCAAAAAGCAGTCCGTCCATTGGCATTCCTTTCTCAGAGGCAAGAGAGAATTTCACCACATTTCTATTTTTCCCCATCACCCTTACACTTCGGATTGCCAATCCCTTCTGTGCAAACAGAGGCTTTTCATTTCCCTGTCCAAATGGCTCCAAAAGATCCAGCTCTTCAATCAATGGCTCATTTATGTATTCCAGCGGCATGGGCACATCAATCCAGATCTTTTTAATAAAATCCTCTTCTCCCAGCTTCGCGTTTTCATTTAAGCGGCGGCGGAACTCATCCACATTTTCTTTTTTAAGAGACAACCCTGCTGCCATCGGGTGACCTCCAAACTTTGACAAGAGCTCCTTTACCTCTACCAGTGCGTCAAACATATGGTACGTCTCAATGGAGCGTCCGGACCCCTTTACCCCTTCCTCTCCGTCTGTCAGGACAAAGGCCGGCTTCTGATACTGCTCTCTCAACCGCCCTGCTATGATTCCAGCCAGGGACTCATGACAGGACGGTAAATATACCACAAGCACCTTATGGTCCTTGTATAAGGCTTCTACCTGCTCTACGGCCTCTTCTGTCCCCTGCCTTGTCATGGTCTTTCTCTGGTCATTTAAGTCCTTTAATTCCAGTGCCATGCGGTCCGCCTCCTCTTCACTCTCGCTTAAAAGAAGGGAAAGAGCAAGCTTTGCCGTATGAAGGCGTCCTCCTGCATTCAGACATGGGCCGATAACAAAGCCAATCTGATAGGCTGTTATATTGTCCTCATCCAGATTATTTTTTTCTATCAGCTTTCTAAGGCCAAGGCTTTTTGTCTTCCCCATCCGCTTTAGGCCTTCCTTTACGATAATCCGGTTCTCATCCTGCAGCTTCATGACGTCTCCCACCGTGGCTATGGCTGCAAACTCCAGCATTTCCAGCCATTTCTCCTGTGAGATGGAATATGCCTCATACAGAGCCTGCACCAGCTTATAAGCCACCAGCCCGCCGCAGATTTCCGGGTAAGGGTAATGACAGGCCATTTGCTTTGGATTGATAATCGCATCTGCAGGAGGAAGAATTTCCATTCCCTCCTCCTTCATAATATCATGATGATCGGTAATCAGCACCGTAAGTCCTAATTCCTTGGCAAGACGGATCTGGGCAGTTGCAGCGATTCCATTGTCACAGGTCAAAATGGTATCAATCCCATCCTCAGCTGCCTGACGGATTATGGATTCGTTGATGCCGTAGCCATCCCTTATCCGGTCTGGAATCTCGTAGTCGGCATAAGCCCCAATTTCTGTTAGGGCACGGTATAACAAATAGGTAGAGCAGACTCCGTCAATGTCATAATCCCCTACAATTCGGATTCTTTTTTCCTCACGGACCTTTTCCTTGATAATTGAAACGGTCAATTCCATATCCTTTAACAGATAAGGATTATATAAATCCTTTAATCCGCCTTTTAAATATTTCTCCACGGACTCCGTTCCTACCACGTCCCGGTTTCGTATGATTCTGGCCGTAACCGGAGATATGCCATGGCACTTAGCCATCTCCTGAAAATCAGCCCGTTTCGTCTGTAGCATCCATCTTTCTGCTGCCATGTTTCTTATTCTCCCTGTCAGCCGGAAATTTCCGGCATTTCTTTCTCTTTCTGTGATTGTAGCAAAATTCGTTAAAGTAATTCCTAGTAAATCCCGAAAAGCTTCTCTCCCCAGTTTGCTAACGCCTTTCGTCTCTCTATGTAATCCGGCAGTTCATGATCCACCACGCTCCAAAATTGCCTGGAATGGTTCATATGGAAGCGGTGAGCCAGTTCATGGACGACCACATAATCCGCAAGCTCCTCCGGAAGAAGGACAAGCCGCCAGTTAAAATTTAGATTTCCCTTTCCGCTGCAGCTTCCCCAACGGGTGGCCTGATCCCGAATGGCAATTCTTTCGTAATCCACCTTCATCTTATTAGCCCACCATGCCGTCTTTTCTTCCAAATATGTTTTTGCCCGTTTCCGATACCAGAGCTTTAATGCTTCCCTGATTCTTTCTTCATATTCCGGTCCCTCACTTATCAAGGTGACAGTGACCAAAATCCCTTCTTTTGTCTCCCGGACAGTATCCTTCTTTTTTAACGGGTCCTCAGATACAAGAAGGAGTACACTGGTTCCAAAAAGCAGAACAGATGCGCCGTGAACAAAGTGAAATTCCTTCTTCTCTCCCAGTTTTGTATGTATTTTCCACAATTGCTTATAAATCCAGTCCCTGTTATCCACAACCAGACGGTGGCCTGCTGCCGCTGAAACATGAAAAGGAAGCCGGACTATCACTTCTCCCTCTTTCGTCACTGAAACCGCCATGGTCCGCCGTTTGGAAGCAATCATTTTATAATTGCAGATACTTCCGTCCTGAAACGTTATACTTCCTGTTTCCATATTTCTTATCACAACCTCAATTTCACCTTGACCTCTATCTATATAAAATGACGCCCATTTTCAGTATCAGCTTTTCCCTGGATTCCTTCTATCGCTGGACCCAGACTCTTTAAACACCTTATTATACCATAATATTTTATCTGGTCAAATCTCACGGGTATCCCCATGCTGCATAAAAAAAGCGGTCAGCTATCCGCCCACCGCCTGACACCCCATCAATCGATTCTCACACAGCAATCTCACATGCTGCTGTCAGAAATCTCCTTTAACCGCTTCTCATTGAGGATAACATACCCCTTCTCCTTCGCAATCAATCCTTCATTGCAAAATTTCTTCATAACATACAGTACATGGCGATAGCTGACATTTAAATATTCCGATACATCCGTATGGGACAGATTATATTTCCCTCCCTGCTGATGCTCCAGGATAAAAGAGGCCAGTCTCTTTTCCATGGAATAATTTAAATACTCACTCATACGGCCGCTTCTTGCCATCAGCTTTTTTGATATATAGGATGCAAAATAAAAGGAAATCAGGGCATCCTCCATGCATAACCTTCTTACTTCACGCAAATGGAACTCCAGGCAGACGGTCTCCTCCACCACCTGATTTTCCTTAATATAATCCTCTTCACAAAACAGAGACAGTTCACCCAGCCAGCTGCCACCGCTGGCAAAATCAAGGATGGACCTTCTTCCGTTTTCATGATCAATGTAAATCTTCACGGTACCTTTTTGAATGAGATAGCATGTCCCAATGGCTTCACCAACCGTAAAAATATGGTCCCCTTTGGTAAAATGACGTTCCACTCCCAAGGCCCTTAAACGCTCCGGAAAATCGCAAAAACTATCTCCAAACATAAATTATCCCCAATGTGATATTTCTCATATTCAAGCTTACACTCCTATGGTATCATAATCCCGAGGTGAAAACAATGTACAAATCAAACAGCAAACGAGCAATCATATCCATTTTATTTTTTATCCTTTTCGGCTTTGGAGTCTCTCTTCAATTAAAAGCTTCCATCGGCCAAAGCGTGTTAAACGCTCTCGCAGTAACCCTTTCTTACGGCGTAGATTTAAAGGTAGGCACCATATTAAATGTTATAAACTCCCTGTTCTTTTTAACCTACTTACTCCTAAGGCGTACAAAGCTGAATAAGTCCGATATCATTCAAATCGTAGCCACCATACTAAACGGATACATCATCAATTTCTTCCTGTATCAGGTTTTGGCCTTCTGGACCCCTAACCATTACTATCAAAGAATCATACTCTATTTTACAGGACTGATTTTTGCATCCATCAGCCTGGGAGGGGTACTTGCCATTGGAATTATTAAATTTCCACTGGAAAGCCTCTGCCTTACCATCAGCGAAAAATACCATCGGAACTTCAGCAAGATCCGCATGGGCTTTGACGTAATATTTTTAGCTGCCACACTGCTGATTACCTTTCTCATTAAGTCTCCTATGGAAATCCGGGAAGGAACCCTTATCAGCATTCTATTATTGTCTCCTTTACTAGGAATATGCTATAATTACTATACTAAAATTTTCAGCCTGGAGGAATGACCCCATGTATGAGATATACTTACTTGATTTAGACAACACGTTACTAGACTTTGATGCTGCTGAAATAAATAGCTTTCATACTCTCTTAAGATCCTATGAGATCCCTTATGAGGAGGAGCTATTTACTCAATATAAAAAAATCAACAAAAACTTCTGGTCTCTCCTTGAGCAGGGAAAAGTAGACAAGGATACGCTCCGCATCGGGCGCTTCAAGGAATTTTTCGGTTCCATACAAATGTCCGTTGATGCCGAAGAAGCGGAGATGAGATTTCAAAGCTACTTAAGCGACGGAGCAGAGATGATGCCCCACGCCAAGGAGACTCTTGTCCGCTTAAAAGAATCCGGCAAAAAAATATACTCCGCTTCAAACGGAGTATACGAAACCCAGGTCAAGCGTTTACAGACCTCAGGCCTATACCATTTCTTTGAAGACATGTTCGTTTCAGAAAAAATCGGGTTTGAAAAGCCAGATAGAAATTTCTTTGATTACTGTTTTGAACATATCAGGGACTTTGATCCTTCTAAAACCATTATGGTGGGAGACAGTCTCACCTCAGACATTCAGGGCGCTTTAAACTCCGGCATTGATTCCTGCCTGTACGCACCAAAAGGAGGCAGCCAGACGGAAAAAGCTACCCACACCATTACAGACCTAAATGAACTTTTATCCCTTTAGGGCAGGGTAAAATCTCCCCTCCAGGGCCAGATACTGATCTAATATCAACCGGCTTACCCTTGCACCGAACATGGTGGCAGGATGAGCCGGATAATACATGGCATCGGAAAACTCTTTATGAAACATGACGATAACGTAGGGTCCATAAGGAGTGAATACGATGCCTCCATCATTTCTGCATGCATCCATGCTGCCGCTTTTGGAGGCAACGGATATTATAACATCGTCTGTATTATCGCTGTCCATAAAATATGGAGGAAAATCCTTTGTAATCATGGATTGATACTGCTGCTTCTTTAATATCTCAACCATCTGCCTGTCAGCTTCCGGACTTATCAGCTCTCCTTTCACCAACCGAATAAAGATACTGGCATAATCCCTTGGGGTGCTGGTCCCAAGTCTCTCATACTGATCAAAATGAATGGGATTATGCAGCACCGTATCCATAGACCCAAGTCTCCTGATGCATTGGTTAATCCTATCTAATCCCAGGTAGTCGATCATCATATTGGTGGCAATGTTATCGCTGACAATCATCATAAAGGTGGCAGCATCCCTAACCCGCAGGAGAGCACCAGGCTCTAATGCCCCCAGCACACCGCTTCCGTCCACCCAGTGCTCCTTCTTATACTCAATCTGATCCTCCAGACATGCCCTTCCATTCTCCGCTTCCCAAAACAAACAGGCCAGTATCCATGTTTTAATCGCACTGGCTGTCTCAAAGGTCTCATCCGCCTTAATCTGGATCACCGTCCCACGGAGATCATCAAGATAGATTCCCATGATTCCATCATAGCTTTTAATCTCCGCTTCAATCCTCTTCTCCAAGGTAAGCCTTACATCCATAGTACCCTCCCTTTTCATCCCTGAAAGTAAATACTAAAATATACTTCCTGATGCATACCAGCTTTCTTCCAAATCTGCCCGATAATACGGGGAAGCCGGGTCAAAGCTGTTAATCACAACACCGCTGTTTCCTACCTTAGCCGTGGCGTGGATATAAGCACAATCTCCTAAATACATGGCAATATGACCGGGAAAATACATAAGATCGCCAGGAAGTATAGCGTTCTTTGGTATTTCGTGAACCGGAAACCCTTCTTCTATCCTGGCATCCCGGTAAATCAGGATTCCATTTAACAAATAGCTTTCCGAAGTGAGACCGGAGCAGTCCAGCCCAAGGGTAGACCTTCCTCCCCACCTATATTGGGTCCCCATATATTCCATGGCAGTTTCCGTCACTGACCTTCGAAAATCCATCTCATCCACAATTTCACTTTGAGGAAGGATTTCCGTCCACAGATAGGACTGGGAAAATTCCTTTTCCCTTAAATACTGATCTCTTATGTATCCAGTCTCACCGGATAAAAGCTCTACCTTCACCCAGCCTTTCTTTTCCGAATCAGGACCCAGTACCTTTATGAGCGCTCCTTTTGGCAGGCTGGCAAGCCGTACCCCCTGGACTCTGGGAAGAGAAAGAACATCTACATACCTTCCGTTCACCACCAAGAGCCTGTCATCTTCATAGGCTTTCATCTCTTCCAGGCTAAGAAGGTACAACTCATCCTGTTTTACAAACCCGGGATATGCATAAAAGGTGACAACCGGATAAAACCCATTGATTGGCTCTCCTGTAATCCTTACCCCCATTCCGTAAAGAAGCTCATCTCCAATGGCCGAGACCGTCTCTCTGGCCTTATTTTTCTTCGTTTCCTCCGGTTTATCCCATAAGGTAACCACTGGCAACAAAGCCACTCCATACTGCTTCATGAATAACCTCCCTAAGAGTTTCTTTTCTCTATCCTTCGTACATCCTCTTATATTCTCCTGCTTCCTTCCGGTTTGCAAGAACATAATGGCCAGGCCGGATCTCCTGCCAAAATGGCTTATCCTCCCCGTATTCATGCACAGACGGATCGTAAATAAGAAGCTTTTTCTCCTTTTCCCTCTTAGGATCCGGCATAGGAATGGCCGAAAGAAGAGCTCTTGTATATGGATGCATGGCATGAGTGACCAGCTCCTCAGTCTCTGCCATCTCCACAATTTCCCCTTTCCGGATCACTGCGATTCGGTCCGTAATAAACCGCATGACAGATAAATCATGGGCTATAAAAAGATAGGTAATCTGCCGTTTCTTCTGCATATCTGCCAGCAAGTTTAAAATCTGTGCCCTGATAGAAACATCCAGTGCGGAGATAGGTTCATCCGCCACAATAAATTCCGGATTCATAATCAAAGCCCTGGCAATTCCAATACGCTGTCTCTGGCCCCCGGAAAATTCATGGGGAAAGCGGCAGGCAAATTCAGGCAGAAGACCTACATCCTTTAAAGCCTGCTGCACCTTATTTTTCCGTTCCATTTCATCCATACCTTTTTCCAGGTTTAATAGCCCCTCGCTGACAATATAGTCCACCTTGGCCCTTTCATTTAAGGAGGCTAGAGGATCCTGAAATATCATCTGGATTTCCCTCATCACTCTCTGGTCCAGTTCCGGCAGAATAAGGCCGTTAATTTTTTCCCCTTTATAAAGAATGTCTCCGCCTGAGGTCTTTATGATGCGCATAATCGCCCTTCCAATGGTAGTTTTTCCAGAACCCGATTCTCCTACCAGCCCAAAGGTCTCTCCCTTATATATTTTAAAGCTTACATTTTTTACCGCATCATACTTTTTCCTGTGCTCTCCAAAGGTCACATTTAAATTCTTTACATCCAATAATACTTCCCGTTCCATCAGAACAGACCTCCCTTTCTGATTTTCTCAACAATTGGCGGCAGGGATACCTTCGGTGCTCTGGGATCCAAGAGCCAGGTTTTCGCCTTATGGGTAGGTGACACATCAAAATAGGGAGGCCGTCTTATAAAATCTATGTTTAAAGCCCTGGGATTCCTGGGAGCAAATGCGTCTCCCTCGATTTCTGCATAGAGGCTTTTCGGTGTACCTGGTATGGAAAAAAGCTCACTCCCCTTCTGGCCCGCCTGAGGCAAGGAAGACAAAAGTGCCCAGGTATAGGGATGCCTTGGATCATAAAATATCTCCTCACTGGTCCCAATCTCAACAATATCCCCTGCATACATGACAGCCACCCGGTCAGCAATATTAGCAACCACCCCAAGATCATGCGTAATAAGAATAACAGAAAGCTGATACTTCTGACGCAGCTCCTTTAGCAGATCAAGAATCTGGGCCTGAATGGTCACATCAAGTGCAGTCGTAGGCTCATCACAGATCAGGATTTTCGGATTGCAGGCAATGGCGATGGCAATCACCACTCTTTGTCTCATTCCACCAGAAAATTCATGGGGATACTGCTCAAACCTTTTTTCCGGCTCCTGAATTCCCACATCCTCTAAATACTGTATGGTCCTTTTAATAGCCTCCATACGCCCTACATTCTGATGAAGCAGGACTGCCTCCATAATCTGGCTTCCAATGGTCTTTAAGGGGTTTAAACTGGTCATAGGGTCCTGCATGATCATGGCAATCTCACGACCTCTGATCCGTCTCCAGTCTTTTTCTTTACGAATGGCAGTCAGTTCCATAATCCTTTCCTCTTCCCCGCCATAGTAACAAATACTTCCTCCAGACACATATCCATTTTTATCTAACAGCCCCATAAATGATTTGGTAAAGACCGATTTACCGCTTCCCGATTCTCCCACAACAGCAAGAACCTCTCCCCGATAAAGCTCCATAGAAACCTCACGGACTGCATGAAGCACCTTACCCCTTAACTCAAATCGAATATCTAAATCCCTGACCTCTAACATCATTTCACGTTCCATACCAAACCTCCCTATACGTGATTTTTCGGATCAGCCGCATCAGAAAAGGCATTGCCGATGATATAAAATGAAATGGTAACAAAAGAAAGGATAATGGTAGGATAAACCAGCTGATACCGAAGTGCCGCACTGGTGATCAGCACTCTTCCCTCATTGATGAGATTTCCAAGGCTGGGAATATCCACTGGAAGCCCCAGCCCAATATAGGTGATAAACACCTCATTTCCAATGGCAGCTGGAATGGTAAGAGCCATACGCAGCATGATGACTGATACCAGATAAGGCAGAAGATTCCTTACAATGATTCTACCCGTTGGAGTCCCAAGACACCGGCTGGCCACATTATAATCCCGATCCCGGATAACGAGAATCTGATTTCGAATAAACCTCGCCATCTGAATCCATCCGGTCAGACACATGGCAAATACAAGGGTCTCTACACTTGGCTTTAAAATGTAGGAAATCAATATAAGAATAATGGTATTTGGAATATTATCAATGATATTATAAATTTCCGTCAGTATGAAATCCACCTTCCTGACATACCCCCAGACGACCCCTACGGAAATGCCGATCACAGCTTCAGAAAGAGCCACTAAAATTCCAATGAGAAGAGAGGTCCTGGTACCTGCCCAGATTCTTGCCCACAGATCCTGCCCAATGGAATTGGTACCAAGAATAAATATCTTGCCAGGAGGCACATTCCGATACTGCATCCCATTGGCATCATTTAATATTTTATTAGGATCATACTGCCCCGGCAAATAAGGCTGAACAAAGGTAAATAAAAGAAGGAGAATCAAAAGCAGCAAAAGAACCACTGCCCCTCGATTCTTAAAAAATGCCAGTATCGTACTGTTCCAATAGGAATAATTGCTGTATCCCCCTCTTTCCGCTTCTTCTTCCTGAAACTCTGCAAAGGAGAACAGATCCGATTCTTCCATGTGCTTCATCAGTTGCTTTTCCTTCGCATGGCGGTAAGAAAACTGCTTCATCATCTGTCACCTTCTTTCCTTCCAAGGCTGATCCTGGGATCCAGCAGGACCATAAGAACGTCCCCTAACAAAAGCCCTAATACACCAACACAGGCATACAAAAGCACAATTCCCTGAACCATGTTATTGTCATGCTTTTTAATCACCTGAACCAAAAGTCCTCCCATTCCAGGAATGCTGTATAAGGACTCAATGTAAATAGAGCCAATCACCGTATTTAAAAATGCCGTAGGTATGTACTGGACCAAAGGAACAAAAGCATTCCGGAAAATATGCTTAAACATAATCTCCCCCTCTGATAAGCCCTTAGCCTTTGCAAGCTTTACATAATCCCTGTTGCTTTCATCCACCATATACCGTCTCAGCCACATGCCGTAAAATGCAATATTTCCAAGAGACATGGAAAAAACAGGAAGTATCCAGTATTTTGGCTCCTCCATCTTAAACAGCAGTCCCACCTGTAACAAATTGGTTCCATAAAGCTGAAGATACAGATAATACACCGCAGCCGGCATTGCCTGTATGCATACAATAAACAACGTGCCAAGACGATCCGGCCAGCGATACTGATACCTTGCCATCACCGCCCCCAAAGGAAGCCCTATGACAAGAGAAAAAATCATAGACCATAGACCAAGCTTAATGGAGACAGGCACCTTATCCGCCAGCACATCCGCAACCGGAACATTGGCCCGATAAATTCTAGATACCCCAAGATCCCCATGAAGCAGATCCCCAAAGAAGCGGACAATCTGCACCGGAAGCGGATCAGAAAGCCCCATCTCCTTAAGCCCCACCTGAATCTGCTGGGGCGTCATCTTATCAAAATTCTGAAAATATCCCTCTATCGGCATAAAACGAAGCAGGCAGAACACAACCGTTAAAATCACCGCAAGGGTTAGAAAGGAACGAGCAATACGCTTTGCTAAATATTTTACCATCAGCTTCCAGTCTCCTTTGTCCTTAAAATAAAAATACTCTCTGAAAAAGACGTAACATACCATACCTCTCTTTCAGACGGTATTTTTCCGCCGGACCAAAACACGTTTCGGCCCGGCGTATGAACTGTTTCTCACTAATTCTATGACTCTAAGTTTCTCTAATTTGTCTTTCGCTCCACTGTTTTACTGCCTTTCTGCTTTTCTGTTTCTCTGCTTTTATATTTCTCCACTTCTCTTTCTACGCATCTCTCTTTCTTCACTCTATTTTCTTCTGTCTATGCTCTTCTCTGTTTCCTTTTCTTAGTCAACATATCAACATAATTTATTCTTACTTTTCATTTGCCGCCCTGTTCGCCTTATACTCCTCCATAGAAACATAATGATCCAACAGATGCTGGCCCTTATACCTTAGATTAGACACCCCAAAAGGTGCATACTGCCCATCAAATACATCTAGCTTTGTTGCCACATATTTGCTTACCGAAATGCTATAGGGCAGGACAAATGCATGATTGATCAAACTGGCCTCCGCCTTTGCAAACGCCTCATACCTGGCGTTAATATCCACCTTAATCTCCTTTGCTGCATCCACGAGCTCAAAGTATTCCTTTGCCGCCTCTTCAGACGGTGTCCCCTCTTCTATGGCTTTAGCTATATTTCCATATTTATACCCCAGGTCATATCCGCTCTCACCTTTTGACTGATAAAATGGATCCGTCCAGGTTTCCGGATCTGCAAAGTCAGCGCCCCAGTTACATTTCATTAAAGCAAACTTCCCGCCTCTGCGCACCTCCGTTAAGAATCCGTCCGCAGGACCTGCCTCAACCACAATTTCAATAAAGTCCGTCCCAAGCAGACTCTCCATCTGCTGCTTCACGACCTGACACTCTTTATCCCAGTTGATTTCCGAAGGATTATATGGCATTAATACTTTAACCGGAAAGGTCACACCCAATGCGGAAAGCTCTTTCATTGCCTGATCCTTATATCCCCTTGCCTTTGCCTCATCAAATGTCTGGCTCAGGTTTTTCATTTCTCCAACCTCAGTATAATCCACGCCATCTGCATTATAAGTGAAATCCTTAGGAGTAATCGAAGAAAGCACAAAATCATCAGGAGCAGAAGGCTCGATGACCGCCACCTCCTTCGTCTTATTCAAACCGTAAAATAATGCTTTTCGAAAGCTTTCATTATTCACGGCCTTTCTCCAGTTCTCCGGCTCATACTGAGCATCAAACTGAGGATTGAAATTAAAGGAGTAGAAATAGGAATAGCTGGTCTTTGGCCTTTCTCTGCTGACCAGATTCTTCGTATCCTCACCCTTTAGCCAGTCATCCAATATATCCGCAGAGATTTCCGCATAATCCACCTCTCCCCGCTTTACCATCTCCGGCCCAATGGTATTATACTCTGCATTATAAATCTCCTGGATTTCATCTATGTAAACAGAAGCTGCATTATAATTTAAGGGATTCTTTTTCAATACATGCTTCTCCTGAGGAGAATACTCCTCCAAATAATAAGCACCATTGTAATACATCTTATCCGCCCCAGTACCAAATTCTTTCCCCAAAGATTCCAGCTGAGGCCCGTAAGCCGGCATATAAACAATATAGGCAAGAGAAGAAAGAAAATATGGAACCTCCTTATCCAAAGTATAAGTGAGGGTATGAGAATCCACTGCCTTTACACCAACCGTAGAAAAGTCCACAGTCTCCCAAACCTTCCCATCTTTATCCGGCCCGCCTTTATAAACCTGGCCATTGTAATAATTCTCCGCATTGGCAATGATTCCAAAAAGATTCTGCACATTGGCACTTTCATTTTCCGGGGAAAGCTGATATTTCATCGCATCTACAAAATCCTGAGCCGTGACCTCTCCGACTGAAGCCCCCGTATGATCCACCCATTTGGCTTCCCTCAGCTTAAAGGTCCAGGTAAGAGAAGCATCGTCATAACTCCAATCCGTCGCAAGCCCAGGTTTAATCTTTCCCTTGCTGTCATACTCCACCAACGTATCAATACAGTTTGCCCCAATTTTATAATCAGCTTCCGAGGATGAAACCAGGTAGTTAAGAGTTGATGCCTCGGCCCCATATAATTTTGTATACACGGCGCCATCTTTGGTTTCTCCCCCCTTTGCTCCGTTTTCCTGGGCTCCTGCTCCCTTTTTCACAGTAGCCGTGGAACTACACCCGCTTAAAACAATGGAAGCCCCAAGAACTGCACCTAAGGCAGCTGCTAATATCCTTCTTTTTCTCATTCATGTTCCTCCTTGTTATCTAAATATATATTCACCCTGAAACAGATTCATTTCTCAGGTGATCTTCTGTATTTCAATCACTTCATGATCTCATCATTCTACGTTTTATTTGTATACTCTTTTACAGGTTAAGCTCCTGATAAAGCTCCAATGAAATTTCCGCCATAAATCTCTCGAAACAAGGCGTATCCGTCTCATTCCCACAATAGCAAACAATAAAAGGAACCTTCCCATAAATAATTCCCACGTCATGGCTGATGCCAGTATCCTCTCCGGTCTTGTGGGCAATCTCCGGCCTGTCAGGAATTGCTTTTAAATAAAATGGTATTTTCCCAGAAAGCTGCTGATTCTTCATGATTGACACCATACGTTCACTGGCACACCTGCTGACCAGGTTTCCATGATATATCATGTTCAATAGCTGGCCTGTCTCTCCCGCTGTAATATAGTTTTGAATCCCCTGTCTTGATTTTTCCAGATCAAACATCTTCCTCTGCAGTACCGTCTTTTCAAATCCTAATCTGGAAATGGTCCCATTAATAGACTCCATCCCAATAAAATCAACTAAAACATTAGTAGCCGTATTATCACTGAAAATAATCATCAGTGTCACTAAATCCATAAGTGTCACCTGAATTCCATCATGAAGATAAGTCAGCGCACCACAGGAGGGCACACAATGTGCTCTTTTGATTTCAAACATCTGATCCGGCTGAAACAGCTCTCTCTCCAAACCTTCAAACACAGAAGCCATGACAAACAATTTAATGACACTGGCCGCCATCATCGGTGCCTGTTCGTGATACCTCATGGTTTCTCCTGTCACCAGATTTTCAAAATAAAAGCTAACTTTTCCTGGAAACTGCTCCAATCTTTTTACCATCTCTGCCTGAGTTAACATAAACGTCTCCCATCCGTTTCATTTAACCATTGATATAAAAAAAGAGGCACTGGACCCATTGTCTGCAGTTACCTCGTCGCACCTGAATTTTATATATCACTCTTATTTTAGTATAATAAAATTAACAAAAAAATCAAGTCATTTTTTACATAAGTTCTTCTTCAAGTTATAATTCTTTATTTTCACATAATCAATGAAATAAAAACTCAAATTATACTGCTCTTATATAATTTTACGCCTTATATTCTAAATCAATGAGTAAAAATAGGCATAAAAAAAGAACAGTCTATATATAACTTACAAACTGTTCTTTTCCATGCGCTGGACAAGATTCGAACTCGCGGCCTTCTGGTCCGTAGCCAGACGCTCTATCCAGCTGAGCTACCAGCGCATCCACTCACAACTGCTACTATACACCCATTTTATTTCTTTGTAAAGGAGTGAATTCCCGTCAAAACTGCCTGACTCTCTTAAAACCATCACCCCATTCGATCCTTCATCATATCAAGTACCCATTGGGGTGCCAGCTGTGGCAATTCCGTACCATTTTTCTTGGCTTCCCCATAAGCTTCAATGGTGCGTCTTCTCTTCGACTCATATGCCAGCTTTTCCTCTGCCATACTTAAGACCAACTCAATGTGTTCTCTCGGAATCACACACACTCCATCAGAATCACCTGCTACCAGATCACCAGGACAAACCTTGATTCCTCCACAAATAATTTCTGTATTAACATTTCCTTCTTCCTTTTTTATCGGTCCATTTGGCATAAAGCCTCTGCTATATACGGGAAATCCCAGTTCAATGTTTCCATCTCTGTCTCTCGTATATCCATCAACGACCATTCCCTGAAATCCCACCGCCTGGCATGCCGCCATAATGAGATCACCACAATATGCCTTACCTGGATAGCCCTTCCCATCTATCACCATAACATATCCTTCCGAAGATGTACTGTAGCTTGCCAGATGAATAGGGAAATTATCCCCTTCACTCGTCTCTACAGTCAAAGCAGTACCGACCATAGTCATTCCCCGGTCTACCGGCATGATCCCTGCATCCATACATCCACAGTTGGAGATTTCCAAACCGCTTTTCTTCACACCATCACATAAAAGAGCAACACCAAGCCTCTCTGCTCTCTCCAAATAACTTTTATCAATTAATTCTGCACAGCCATTTATCACAGTCTCTACCTCTTTTCTTAAGTTATTTACTCTACCCTACAGAAGGTCACATGCCATATCTAATACATTTATAGCACAAAAAAAGCACCCTGTACAGGATGCTTTCCTTATGCGAACCCTTGTAAACAAGGGCCTTTCAGTACGTGCGTGAGAAGATTCGAACTCCCGACACCTTGGTCCGTAGCCAAGTGCTCTATCCAGCTGAGCTACACACACATATTCACTTAATTGCCTTATCAGGCAAATGCCGGCGACCGGAATCGAACCGGTACGGGAGGTAAGTCCCGCAGGATTTTAAGTCCTGTGCGTCTGCCAGTTCCGCCACGCCGGCATTCTCATGATTTCTCATGGAAATGGGACCTATAGGGCTCGAACCTATGACCCTCTGCTTGTAAGGCAGATGCTCTCCCAGCTGAGCTAAGATCCCATATGCAATTTGGTAAATAAATTATTTACCCGCTAAATAAAACTCTGTACATTGTTAGCACAGAACGACCCGGATGGGATTCGAACCCACGACCTCCGCCGTGACAGGGCGGCGCTCTAACCAGCTGAGCCACCGGGCCAGATTATCAAAAATTTAGTTCAGTGCTAGTGGACCTTCGGGGACTCGAACCCGGGACCGACCGGTTATGAGCCGGTTGCTCTAACCAACTGAGCTAAAGGTCCTAAACATAATAATCTGATAGATGTATTTAGTTTTTTTGTGAAGCCGATGATCGGACTCGAACCGATAACCTGCTGATTACAAATCAGCTGCTCTGCCAATTGAGCCACATCGGCATTCAATGACCCCAACGAGATTCGAACTCGTGTTACCGCCGTGAAAGGGCGATGTCTTAACCGCTTGACCATGGGGCCAAAGCTCCCCGAGTAGGACTTGAACCTACGACCCAACGGTTAACAGCCGTTTGCTCTACCGACTGAGCTATCGAGGAATATTGCTTTTCAGCAATCCTTGAGGCATATACCCTCAAAACCACACATTGTTATATATCTTTCATCCGTTCTTCCTCTTACCTAAACCAACCTGGTTAAGCCCTCGACCTATTAGTGACAGTCAGCTACACATGTTACCATGCTTCCACCTCTGCCCTATCTACCTCGTCGTCTTCAAGGGGTCTTACTCTTGCGATGGGATATCTCATCTTGAGGGGGGCTTCACGCTTAGATGCCTTCAGCGTTTATCCCTTCCCGACTTGGCTACTCTGCCATGGTGTTGATCACCAACAGATACACCAGAGGTCAGTCCATCCCGGTCCTCTCGTACTAAGGACAGCTCCTCTCAAATATCCTACGCCCACGCCGGATAGGGACCGAACTGTCTCACGACGTTCTGAACCCAGCTCGCGTACCGCTTTAATGGGCGAACAGCCCAACCCTTGGGACCTACTACAGCCCCAGGATGCGATGAGCCGACATCGAGGTGCCAAACCACTCCGTCGATGTGAACTCTTGGGAGTGATAAGCCTGTTATCCCCAGGGTAGCTTTTATCCGTTGAGCGATGGCAATCCCACTTTATACCACCGGATCACTAAGTCCTAGTTTCCTACCTGCTCGACCCGTCGGTCTCGCAGTCAAGCTCCCTTATGCCTTTGCACTCTTCGAATGGTTTCCGTCCATTCTGAGGGAACCTTTGAGCGCCTCCGATACACTTTCGGAGGCGACCGCCCCAGTCAAACTCCCCGCCTGACATTGTCCCCCAGCCAGGTAATGGCTGCAGGTTAGAAACCCAATATCGCAAGGGTGGTATCCCAACATCGGCTCCTCAAAGACTGGCGTCCTTGATTCACTGCCTCCCACCTATCCTGTACATGCAATACCGAATCCCAGTATCAAACTAGAGTAAAGCTCCATGGGGTCTTTCCGTCCTGGCGCAGGTAACCAGCATCTTCACTGGTATTTCAATTTCACCGGGTGCATTGTTGAGACAGCGCTCAAATCATTACGCCTTTCGTGCGGGTCGGAACTTACCCGACAAGGAATTTCGCTACCTTAGGACCGTTATAGTTACGGCCGCCGTTTACTGGGGCTTAAATTCAGAGCTTCGCGTTGCCGCTAACCCCTCCTCGTAACCTTCCAGCACCGGGCAGGCGTCAGCCCATATACCTCACCTTTCGGTTTTGCATAGACCTGTGTTTTTGCTAAACAGTTGCTTGAGCCTATTCTCTGCGGCCTGATTTCTCAGGCACCCCTTATCCCGAAGTTACGGGGTCATTTTGCCGAGTTCCTTAACAATGCTTCTCCCGCCGGCCTTAGGATT
Organism: Clostridium sp. 12(A); assembly: GCA_000526575.1. GTDB lineage: Bacteria > Bacillota > Clostridia > Lachnospirales > Lachnospiraceae > Lacrimispora > Lacrimispora xylanolytica. The sequence goes on from JAGI01000002.1 coordinate 2,380,234, forward strand.
CTCTCCTCATCCACCTGTGTCGGTTTACGGTACGGGCACATATTACACAATAGCGGCTTTTCTTGACAGCCCCTACAGAGACTTCCCTACTTTTGTTCGGTACGCGTCACACCTTCCTGTTGTTAAGCGGATTTGCCAACTTAACCAGTCCAATGCTTGCCCCGGTCTTTTCATTCCCGGGTTCTCTCTCGGTTCTGTGTCCCCACAGTTCTGATAATATGCGGTACAGGAATTTCAACCTGTTGTCCATCGACTACGTCTTTCGACCTCGCCTTAGGCCCCGACTTACCCAGAGCAGATCAGCTTTACTCTGGAAACCTTAGATATTCGGCCTGGAAGATTCTCACTTCCATCTCGCTACTCATTCCGGCATTCTCTCTTCTTAACACTCCACATCTCCTTACGGTAATGCTTCAGCGCGGTAAGAATGCTCCTCTACCAATGTATCATAAGATACATTCCACAGCTTCGGTGTCGTGTTTTAGCCCCGGACATTTTCGGCGCAAGACCTCTCGACTAGTGAGCTATTACGCACTCTTTGAATGTGTGGCTGCTTCTAAGCCAACATCCTAGTTGTCTCTGAAATCTCACATCCTTTTCCACTTAACACGCACTTTGGGACCTTAGCTGGTGGTCTGGGCTCTTTCCCTTTTGACTGCCCAACTTATCTCGTGCAGTCTGACTCCCGTACATCATCTGACCGGCATTCGGAGTTTGATATTCTTTGGTAAGCTTTGACGCCCCCTAGGAAATTCAGTGCTCTACCTCCGGCAGACTAATACGAGGCTAGCCCTAAAGCTATTTCGAGGAGAACCAGCTATCTCCGGGTTCGATTGGAATTTCTCCCCTACCCACACCTCATCGCCACCCTTTTCAACGGATGTGCGTTCGGTCCTCCACCGCCTTTTACGGCAGCTTCAACCTGGACATGGGTAGATCACCCGGTTTCGGGTCTACCTTTACTGACTCATTCGCCCTATTAAGACTTGGTTTCCCTTCGGCTCCACACCTCAAGTGCTTAACCTTGCCAGTAACGGTAACTCGCCGGACCGTTCTACAAAAAGTACGCGGTTCCACTTTAAACGTGGTTCCACAGCTTGTAAACACAGGGTTTCAGGTTCTTTTTCACTCCCCTCCCGGGGTCCTTTTCACCTTTCCTTCACAGTACTATGCGCTATCGGTCACTAAGTAGTATTTAGCCTTGGGGGGTGGTCCCCCCGAATTCCCACAAGGTTTCTCGTGTCTCGTGGTACTTTGGATCCTGCTCGCTGACTATTGCTTTCCCATACAAGGCTTTCACTTTCTATGGCCGGTCTTTCCAGGACCGTTCTGGTAACAAATCGTCTCACTTATTGCAGTCCATAACCCCAGCATGCACGCACGCTGGTTTAGGCTCCTTCCATTTCGCTCGCCGCTACTTTGGAAATCGAGTTTTCTTTCTTTTCCTCCGGGTACTTAGATGTTTCAGTTCCCCGGGTTCCCGACGTATGGCTATGAATTCACCATACGACAACTGAGGTTTGCTCAGTTGGGTTTCCCCATTCAGATATCTCCGGATCAAAGGATATTTGCTCCTCCCCGAAGCTTTTCGCAGCTTATCACGTCTTTCATCGGCTCTTAGTGCCAAGGCATCCACCCTGCGCTCTTATTAGCTTAACCAATTCGATGTTCACCTGCGGGTGCGGGCTACTAATCTAAGATACATAGCGTTGTATCTCTGGTCTTAGGTTTGTTCTCATATCGTACGTCACGATACTTGAACGAGTTTTTATTCGGTTACATCTTTCGATGTAACACCTCGGATGTCTTGATGTCGTCTTCTTTCGAAGACTCTATCTAGATATATTTCAATATGTGGTTTTCAAGGTACGTGCTAATGAATGTTCACTCAACTAAACTCACTTCGTTCGTTAAGGTTCGTGAACGGTCTCGCACTAAACTCAATCTTCACCTTAGGGCTTGATTTCATTAAGTTGCTTTCGACCAATGGAGATGGAGAGATTCGAACTCTTGACCCCCTGCTTGCAAGGCAGGTGCTCTCCCAACTGAGCTACACCCCCATAAATAATCTGGCACCCACCTGCTCTCCCATGCCGTTTCCAGCATAGTACCATCGGCCGCTTAAGTCTTAACCATCGTGTTCGAGATGGGAACGGGTGTTTCCCCTAAGCGCATCGGCACCAGAAATCTTTTAGTCTTCTTGGTGTTTCCTTATTTAATTAACTTTGAAACTTAAGACTCAACAGTATATAAAACCCTTACTTCTTCTTCCTTAGAAAGGAGGTGATCCAGCCGCACCTTCCGATACGGCTACCTTGTTACGACTTCACCCCAGTTATCAGTCCCGCCTTCGGCAGCTCCCTCCTTACGGTTGGGTCACTGACTTCGGGCGTTACCAACTCCCATGGTGTGACGGGCGGTGTGTACAAGACCCGGGAACGTATTCACCGCAGCATTCTGATCTGCGATTACTAGCGATTCCAGCTTCATGTAGTCGAGTTGCAGACTACAATCCGAACTGAGACGTTATTTTTGGGATTTGCTCCAGATCGCTCCTTTGCTTCCCTTTGTTTACGCCATTGTAGCACGTGTGTAGCCCAAATCATAAGGGGCATGATGATTTGACGTCATCCCCACCTTCCTCCAGGTTATCCCTGGCAGTCTCCCCAGAGTGCCCACCATAACATGCTGGCTACTAAGGATAAGGGTTGCGCTCGTTGCGGGACTTAACCCAACATCTCACGACACGAGCTGACGACAACCATGCACCACCTGTCTGGAATGCCCCGAAGGGAAGTCTCCGTTACGAGACGGTCATTCCGATGTCAAGACTTGGTAAGGTTCTTCGCGTTGCTTCGAATTAAACCACATGCTCCACCGCTTGTGCGGGTCCCCGTCAATTCCTTTGAGTTTCATTCTTGCGAACGTACTCCCCAGGTGGAATACTTATTGCGTTAGCGGCGGCACCGAAGAGCTTTGCTCCCCAACACCTAGTATTCATCGTTTACGGCGTGGACTACCAGGGTATCTAATCCTGTTTGCTCCCCACGCTTTCGAGCCTCAACGTCAGTTACAGTCCAGTAAGCCGCCTTCGCCACTGGTGTTCCTCCTAATATCTACGCATTTCACCGCTACACTAGGAATTCCACTTACCTCTCCTGCACTCTAGCTCCACAGTTTCCAAAGCAGTCCCGGGGTTGAGCCCCGGGCTTTCACTCCAGACTTGCAGAGCCGTCTACGCTCCCTTTACACCCAGTAAATCCGGATAACGCTTGCCCCCTACGTATTACCGCGGCTGCTGGCACGTAGTTAGCCGGGGCTTCTTAGTCAGGTACCGTCATTTTCTTCCCTGCTGATAGAGCTTTACATACCGAAATACTTCTTCACTCACGCGGCGTCGCTGGATCAGGGTTTCCCCCATTGTCCAATATTCCCCACTGCTGCCTCCCGTAGGAGTTTGGGCCGTGTCTCAGTCCCAATGTGGCCGGTCACCCTCTCAGGTCGGCTACTGATCGTCGGCTTGGTGGGCCGTTACCTCACCAACTACCTAATCAGACGCGGGTCCATCTCATACCACCGGAGTTTTTCACACTGTACTATGCAGCACTGTGCGCTTATGCGGTATTAGCAGTCATTTCTAACTGTTATCCCCCTGTATGAGGCAGGTTACCCACGCGTTACTCACCCGTCCGCCGCTAAGTCAATTTTAATTCCATCCGAAAACTTCCTTAAAATCGCTTCGCTCGACTTGCATGTGTTAAGCACGCCGCCAGCGTTCATCCTGAGCCAGGATCGAACTCTCAAATTAAATGTTCAATCCACGGTCAAAATCAACTACTAGCTAATTTATTTCCCGTTTTACTTGTTGTTTGGTTCGTATACAATTTCTTGTATTCGTTCTGAATTTCTCATTCAAAGCTGCTCAAACGCAGCTTATTATTAGAATTTTCAGGGTTTTACATACTGTTCAATCTTCTGTTTTCAAAGTGCTTCGCATCTTCTCAGGAGGTTTGTCCTGATCCGTTGCTGACGCAGAAGGAGGGATTTGAACCCTCGCGCCGCTACTAACGGCCTACTCCCTTTCCAGGGGAGCCCCTTCAGCCGCTTGGGTACTTCTGCAATTAGCTGATTTCTTATATCTTATAACGGCTAAAACCTGCCAACGGAGAGGGTGGGATTCGAACCCACGCGCCCTTGCGGACAAACGGTTTTCAAGACCGCCTCGTTATGACCACTTCGATACCTCTCCAAATGCGCTTTTACATTTTAATAGAAGTTTGTACTTTTGTCAAGCACTATTTTCTATTTTTTCCAAATCTCTTGGAGACTCAATGTTTCTCTTTTGTTTCTGTTTTGTTGTCTCCATCAGAAGCAACTTGGATAGTTTATCATTGTTTCCGTATTCTGTCAACATTTTTTTACATATTTTTCAAATTATTTTAAAACCCTTATAAACTCCCCAAAATACGTTGTTTTGCTTCCTCTGCCGTCTTGAATTTTTCTTCACTTCCTACCATATAGTAAGCTGCATCTTGCCACTCTTCTACTGGATAATCGGAAGCTGGTATTTGGGTCACAGCTATGCGGAAGCGCTCTCTATAGATAAACCCACGCAGATCCGATAAATACATGCAGCCGGATTCTGCAGCAATCCTTTCCAAAAGCCCAGCTCTGTCATCTCGGTCGTTCTTTTCCCTGTTGTTCCCAGTCCTCATCTACCGTACCTTCTCCCCTTCTTTTCATCTGATGCAGCAGATGATAATATCGTATGGCCATGTAGACTTTAAATGATCAGACCGTATATTACATTTTTCTACATGGTTTTACATTAAATACTTTATATAGCTAATAATATTGTAACGAATGCAACATGTCAAGTGATGGATTGCATTAATTACTACACATATTTCATTCAATGCAATACTATGGAAACAGGAGGAGTTACCCATGTATATCGATTTCAATTTTTCCAAACGCCTCTCAGAGCTGAGAGGTCAAAAGGGTGTGTCTGCACGCGATATGAGTCTTTCCCTGGGACAAAACCCCACATACATTCATAAAATAGAAAACGGGATCGCTCTTCCATCCATGATGGGCTTTTTCTATATTTGCGAGTATCTGGATATTGAACCCGCCGATTTTTTTTCTCGAAATGTCAGCAGTCCCCTGAAATTAAAGGAACTGATGGACGATGCCCAGCATTTAAACAGAGAGCAGCTTGACCATCTTCACCTGATCGTGAAGGATCTTTTAAAATCAGGGGGAAAAAAATAAAAGGACGCTGCACCTACAGCATTCCTTTTATTTTCTCCCATAGATTCTGCTTAACAGCACTCCGGCTACTTCCATATCCTCCGGTGTTGTTACCTTTATATTGGCATAATCGCCACGTACTAATTTCACCTTTTCCTGGGTCATGGTCTCAACAACCATGGCATCATCTGTAATTCCTGTTTGATAAGATTCCAATGAAAGAAGTTTTTCATATGCACTTAATAGCAGCCTATACTTAAAAGCCTGTGGAGTCTGGATCAGCCATAGGCTGCTTCGGTCTGGCGTTCTTTTCGCATATCCATTGTCGTCAGCTACCTTTATGGTATCCTTTACCGGCATTCCTACGGCGCAGGCATGGTAGGCTCTGGCACCTTCCAGTGCACGCTCTATCACTTCCAGTGTGATACACGGCCTTGCACCGTCATGAACCAGAACGTATTCGCAGTCAGGTACTGATTTTAAACCTTCATAGACTGAGTGGTACCGTTCTTTTCCGCCTTCTGTAATACTTCTTACTTTAGTAAAGCCGTATCTTTCTACGATTTCCTTTTGACAGTATTCTGTCTCGCCTGGACCGGTTACCAGGATGATATCATCAATGGAACTGGACTCAAAGGCGTTTATGGCATAGTAAAGCATGGGCTTTCCCTGTAGTTCTAAATACTGCTTATGAACGTGACCGCCCATACGAGTCCCTTTTCCTGCTGCCAGTATGACAGCGGCTGTTTTTCCCATGGGCTTTTACCTCTCACCAAGCTTTAGATTGGGCACTGCATTAAGATCCCAGCCGGCCCTTGCTCCATTGATGTATTCATAGTAGGCTGCGGTACCGATCATGGCTGCGTTGTCCGTGCAGTAGACAGGGGACGGATAATAAAAGGAATAGCCGGCTTTGTCACAGGCTTTTTTCATTCCTTCCCGCAGTGCAGTGTTCGATGCTACTCCACCTGCTATGGCAATCTTAGTAAAACCGTATTCTTTGGCTGCTTCCATGGTATGGCTTACCAGCACATCGACTACGGCATTTTGAAAGGAAGCTGCCAGGTCAGGAACGTGAATGGTTTCTCCCATCATATTGGCATGGTTGATATGGTTTAATACGGCTGACTTTAATCCGCTGAAGCTGAAATCATAAATATTTCCTTCGACCTTTGCTCTTGGGAATTTTATGGCATGTGGATTTCCTTCCTTTGCGGCCTTGTCAATCTTTGGACCTCCGGGATAGCCGAGTCCCACGGCTCTTGCTACCTTATCAAAGGCTTCGCCTGCCGCGTCGTCTCTGGTACGTCCCAGAATCTCAAATTCACCGTAATCTTTTACGATCACAAGATGGGTATGACCTCCGGATACTATGAGACAGAGAAACGGAGGTTCCAAATCGGGATGTTCTATAAAATTGGCTGATATATGTCCTTCAATATGATGGACTCCTACCAGGGGCTTTTTCGCTCCATAGGCAAGAGCTTTTGCTTCGGCAACACCAACTAAGAGGGCTCCTACAAGACCTGGACCATAGGTGACCCCAATGGCATCCATATCCTTAAGAGTTTTCCCGGCTTCAAGAAGGGCTGCTTCAATGACCTGATTGATTTTTTCTATATGCTTTCTGGAGGCAATTTCCGGCACAACTCCGCCGTATAATGTATGCAGGGCGATCTGGGAGGAAATCACATTGGAAAGAACCTCTCTGCCATTCTTTACTACGGCTGCTGCCGTCTCGTCACAGGAGCTTTCAATCGCCAGTATATATACATCTTCCTCTGTATGATTTTTCTTCATTTCCATTCCCTCATTCCTCGTCAAATTCCAGCTCTGTGCTCCAGGCATCTTTTGCCGCTTTGGCTCTTGGAAAGATTTCCCGGACTTTATCCATAAATTCCTCTGGTCTTGTTAGGGAGGGGCTGTAATGAGTCAGCCACATCTCTTTTGGCTGGGCTTCTTTTGCCAGTTTTGCTGCTTCATAAAATGTCATGTGCTTATATTCTCTGGCCTTTGATTCTTTCCCTTCCTCTCCGTACATACCTTCGCAGATAAAAAGATCCGCCTCCTTTGCGTATTCCGCAATAACAGGAACCGGCCTAGTATCCGTACAGTAGGTCACTTTAAGTCCACGCCTGTCCGGTCCTAAGACCATATCAGGTGTGAGAACTCTTTCTCCGTCATCAATTGTTTCCCCCTTTTGAAGACGGCTCCAGAATTTCTGAGGGATTTCGGCTTCCCTGGCACGGTCCACATCAAAGCGGCCTGTCCTGGGAATGGAAATAGAATATCCGTAGCAAATCACATTGTGATTCACCCGGTAAGCATCTATTACATAAGGAGCGATGGTTATCTGCTCCCGGTTTTCTGACAGTTCTATGAATTTCAGTTCAAACGGAAGTTCCGGCGCTATGATGCGCAGTGCTCCCACGACCCGCTCCAGGCCTTTTGGCCCAATGAGGGTAAGGGGTTCCGTCCGTTCGGCATTTCCCATGGTTAAAAGAAGTCCCGGAAGTCCGCTGATATGATCGGCGTGGTAATGGGTAAAGCAGATAATATCTATGGGCTTGGGGCTCCAGCCTTTTTCCTTCAGTGCAATCTGGGTTCCTTCTCCGCAGTCAATCAAAAGATTGCTGCCATCACACCTTGCCATCATGGCTGTCAGCCAACGATATGGCAGAGGCATCATGCCTCCGGTCCCCAGCAAACATATATCCAACATAAAATTTCCTCGCTTTTGCTTCTATCAATGAATGGCGGTCAAAAAACCGCCTCATAAAATCATATCACAAAGCGAAGGCAATTAGCAACTATAAATATTCCAGCTGATCTTCTATTTCTACTGGTACTTTAAATTCCATGGTAATCGCATCGTAGCAATTTTCACATAAATCAAAATGATGGATCTCCCCATCTTTCTCTGAAAAGAAGTCCCAGGAATGATTGATGCTGATAACTCCTTCTCTGGCAACGCCTTCTGACACAATAATCTTTTTGCCACAACAGTTGCAAACAACCGTTTCAAGCTGACCGCCGTTTTTGTACTTTCTCATCTTACTCTCACCTTTCCTTTTACCGCCAATGCTTTTCATTTTTGAGCATAATGGTATGCCTGCAAGGCGTTCCTTTTTCACTCTTTCCATGTCTGCCCTCATTTGTCACCGCTTAATCGGAAGGTGGAAAAAAGGGCATCCTAACTGGATACCCCTACATTATAAACGGTGTTTTCCCTTATTTTTAGTGGTAAATGTTTCATGTCAAATCGCGGCACATGACCACTGCATCTTCCTGTGGATTCTTGTAATAATTTTTACGAATTCCGGTCTCAATAAAACCATAGGAACTATATAGGTTTCTTGCTGTTTCGTTGCTATTTCTTACTTCCAGAAACAAAGACTTTACGGAATTATGAATGGAATATTCCACCAACTGGTCCATAAGTTTCTTAGCAAGGCCCCTCCCCCTGTATTCCGGGCGCAGGGCAATTCGAAGAAGCTCCCCTTCAAAGGCGATAATACGGAGGATTAGAAATCCGATTACCGTATCTCCTTCTAAAAGAACCAGCCAGGTATCGAACCGGTTTTTCTGCCCTTCTTTTATGGTATCGAAAGACCATGGATCAGAAAAACAGACGCTTTCTATTTCAGAAACAGACTGGACATCTTCCTCTGTCATTTTACGAATTAAGAACATTTCCCTTTGCCTCCTGCTCCTCTCGTTCCCGCTCTGCCTGAGGCTTTCTCAAATAATCAGGGGCATGTTCCGCTGCAGTAACGATGTTGCCTTCTTCGAAATAAAGGCTTCCAAGGGCAGCTACGGAAGCGCCTCTCTGTCTGCTTACGTGAGCTGGGGCAAAGAAGAATGGAACTGTCATGGCCTCTTCAATCTGTTTTTTGTATACAGGTACTCCGTCTCCCAGGAATATGACGGCTTCTCCCAATTCATTTAGTTCCTGGATCAGATCGCGGATATCCATGGCGCAGGATTCTTTTCGAATGGAAAATCCGTTTTTGTTCTCGTAGATTCCGGTATACACCTGGTCTCTTCTGGCATCCATGATGGGACAGACGATGGAGGCACAGCCGTATAGATTGTAGGCCATGGCATCTATAGTCGGGACTGAGACCATTGGCTTATCAAGGGCAAGGCCTAAACCTTTTCCCGTTGCGGAGCCGATCCTGAGTCCGGTAAAGGAGCCAGGGCCTGCAGATACAGCTATGGCATCAATGGTTTCTAAATCAAAGCCTGTCATCTTTACCACTTCATCGAGCATGGGCAGAAGGGTCTGGGAATGGGTCTTTTTAAAGTTAACAGTATATTCCGCAGTTACCACCTGGTCGGTTACAATGGCCACAGAAGCGACCAGGGACGAGCTTTCGATTCCAAGTATGTTCATTTACATTCCCTCCACGGTTATTTTTCGATAATCAAATCCTTTTTCCAGATCCTTTTCTATGGTAATGGATATGATTGTTTCAGGGAGAATCTCCTCGATCAGCTCAGACCATTCAATCAGGCTCACGCCGTCTCCGTAAAAGCAGTCTTCATAACCGATCTCATCCATCTCACTTACGTCTCCAATCCGGTACACATCAAAGTGATAAAATGGAAGGCGTCCGTCATCGTATTGCTGAACAATTGTAAAGGTGGGGCTGTTTACCGCTTCTTTGATTCCAAGACCGGAGGCAAAGCCCTGAGTAAAAACAGTCTTTCCCACCCCAAGGTCTCCATTTAAGCAGTATACGGAGGAGGCAGCTGCCTGCTCCCCAAGCTTCTTTCCAAGTAAAAATGTATCTTCCGGCTTCCAGCTTTCTATTACCATAATCTATATCCTCTTTCGCCTCTTTTGAGGCATTTTATTAATTAACATTGCTTCTAATCGCGGTTTATGAAATCCGGCAGAGGAATCCGGGATCAGAAAGTTAAAGTCGTCGATGGTCTGCAGAACCAGAATCGTACCGACCTGCTCTGCCTCCTCAATTTTTGACCAGGGAACAAATGATACATTCTCTCCGTGGACTGCCTCAATTCCTTCCTCTCCCAGGGATATCATCAGAGAACCCTGGTTGTTTGACCACCGAACCTCTCTGCACGCTCTCCAGTAAGTATAAAGGGGCTTGTATAACACGATAACCACAAACCCTGCTATCATAAGTCCCCGGTAAAGAGGAGATATTTCCTTCCAGGTATCTACGATGACATAAATACCTGCAAAAATTGTAATTGGATAATAAATCTTATACACTCCGCGAAACATAAGCCGCATATAATACTGCCAAAGTTCCCTCACGGTCATTGTAATGTTGATCCTGATGGAATGATCCTGATTCAAGGCTTTCTCCTCCCCGTGTGATTCCCACATGTTTCTCTCTTATAATTTCATGGTAAGAGCGATACGCTTCTTCTCTGTTTCCACGCTGATTACCTTAACTTCAACAATATCTCCTACGCTGACGGCCTCTAAGGGATGCTTAATGAACTTGTCAGACATCTGGGAAATATGGACAAGGCCGTCCTGATGGACTCCGATGTCTACAAATGCTCCGAAATCAATGACATTTCTCACAGTTCCTTTTAAGACCATTCCAGGCTTTAAATCCTTCATTTCCATGACATCCGTCCGTAAAATGGGCTTTGGCATCTCATCTCTTGGATCCCTGGCCGGTTTCTCCAGCTCCTTTACAATATCTCTTAAGGTAATTTCACCAATCTGAAGTTCCTCTGCCATGGCCTTATAATCCAGTATCTTTTTGCTCAGTCCACTCAGTCCGCCGTTTGTAAGCTGCTTTTGGTCATAGCCAAGCTTTGACAGGAGCTTCCTGGCTGCTTCATAGGATTCCGGATGGACACTGGTTCCATCGAGAGGATTTTTGCCTCCCTGAATTCTCATAAAGCCTGCACACTGCTCGTAAGCCTTAGGTCCAAGCTTTGCCACTTTAAGAAGCTGGCTTCTGCTTAAGAATGCTCCGTTCTCCTCCCGGTATGCCACGATGTTCTTTGCAATGGGTTTTGAGATACCTGAGATGTATTCTAATAGAGAGGCTGAGGCGGTATTTAAATCAACGCCCACCTTATTTACACAGTCTTCCACCACGCCCTGAAGGGCTTCGCTTAAATTCTTCTGGTTCATATCATGCTGGTACTGGCCTACTCCAATGGACTTTGGATCGATTTTTACCAGCTCGGCAAGGGGGTCCTGTAGTCTTCTGGCAATGGAAGCTGCACTTCTTTGTCCCACATCAAAGTTTGGAAATTCCTCTGTGGCAAGCTTGCTGGCTGAATACACAGAAGCGCCTGCTTCATTCACAATGATATACTGGACCTGTTCCGGTATCTCTTTTAAAAGTTCTACGATGATAGCTTCTGATTCCCGGGAAGCAGTTCCATTGCCTACGGAAATCAGGGAGATGTTATATTTCTTAATCAGCTTTTTAACGACTGTTTTGGCTTCCTCTACTTTATTCTGAGGAGCCGTGGGATAGATGACTACGGTATCTAAGACTTTACCGGTCTCATCAACCACTGCAAGCTTGCAGCCAGTCCGGAATGCAGGGTCCCAGCCAAGGACTACCCTGCCTACAATGGGAGGCTGCATGAGAAGCTGTTCTAAATTTTTTCCGAATACCTTGATGGCTCCATCTTCTGCTTTTTCCGTCAGTTCACTTCTCACCTCACGCTCAATGGCAGGAGCTATGAGACGATCGTAGCTGTCACTCACCACTTCTTTAAGAACAGGAGTGGTATAGGGATTGTCCCTTATGATAACCTGCTTTTCTAAGTATCTGAGAATCTGGTCTACTGGAGCGGCTGCTTTTACAGTAAGAAGCTTTTCTTTTTCTCCCCGGTTAATGGCAAGGATTCTGTGGCCAGCTGATTTTTTAATTGGCTCTTCATAGTTATAATACATCTCATAAACAGAAGGTGCCTCTTCATCTTTTGCGGCTGACTGCAGGCTTCCCTGGCTTAAGGTGGCATTTCTGATATAGGTACGGTATTCTGCATTGTCAGAAATCCGCTCCGCCAAAATGTCTTTTGCTCCGTTTACGGCTTCTTCCCAGGAAAGCACTCCCTTTTCCTCTGATATGTAAGCTTGTGCCTCTTGTTCCAAAGGGGTCTTTGTCACCTGAAGCATGAGGATATCGGCCAGAGGCTCTAAGCCCTTTTCCTTAGCAATGGTTGCCCTGGTTCTTCTTTTTGGTTTATATGGACGGTATAGATCTTCCACAGCTACCAGAGTCTTTGCCTCTGTAATCTTCTGTTCCAGTTCTTTAGTCAGTTTTTCCTGATCCCGGATGGATGAGATGACCTGTTCCTTACGTTCTTCTAAGTTTCTTAAATAACGGAGGCGTTCGTCTAAATCTCTCAGCACCTCATCGTTTAAGGATCCGGTTGCTTCTTTTCGGTATCTGGCAATAAAGGGTATGGTATTTCCCTCATCGATGAGCTTTACCGCTGCTTCTGCCTGACTCCTGGAAATAGCCAGTTCTTCATGTAACGCTTTGATTATATCCATGCTGTTCCCCTTAGTTTTAAATAGTTCTTTCAATTTTTATTATTATAGTTCATCAGACTTTGGTTTGCAAGACCCGACTGGACATGCCAACCGTTTCGTGATACAATCAAACAGTGCGAGAGAACGCAATCCTTGCTTACGAAAACACGCAAATGAGGTACAAACACAAATGGATGATAACAACAAAAATTACGGGAAAGTGCCCCAGCTTCCTCCTTCCGGATCCTTTATGAGCTATTGGTCTGTGTTCCTGGGAGGTCTTGGACTGGTAAGCGGCTGCCTTCCTTTATTCAGCATCTGGAATCTTCCGGCCGGACTGTTTTTCGGGCTGGGCGGTATCGCATGCGCAGTACTTTCCAGACATGGAAAACCATTTACCCAACAGGCTCAGCTTGGTCTGATTCTTTCTGTTATTTCTCTTGTCTGCGGTCTGCTGATGTCTATATTCATTATCTTTGTTTACGATACCATGGATACCAACACGGCTCTTGGCCGTTATTTCAGGGAAACCATTGAAACCACTACCCAGGTACTGATTCCAAGTCGTGGTGCCGGGCAATGATCTTATTAAAAGATGGGAAGTAAATCCACGCCCTGAAAGACCAGCATATAATTTTTAAAAATCCAGTTTACCACCACGATGGCGGCCCCTGTGAAAATAAAGAATCGAACTCGTTTCTTATGATCCATGGGGCGGCTGTTTTTTTGGGAGATTTTTCGAAGAATGACCTCTAAAAGAATCACAAAAACGGTATAAAGGACCAGCGGGTGATATTGAAAGCTCATCCGCAGGTCCCCGCTTAATAAGGACAGGACCGCCCTTGTTCCACCGCAGCCCGGACAGTAAAGTCCGGTGAGGGATTGGAACAGGCAGGGAGGTCCAAATTTTAATATTTGTTTCAACCAATTCATTGTATCACCTGTTTAATCTGCCAGATCAAAGGCATCATGAACCGTTCTCATGGAACGCTCCACGTCTGCTTCATCAATCAGAACGGTTATCCGAATCTCAGAAGTTGCAATCATCTTAATATTTACATTGGCACTCGAAAGTGCTTCAAACATCTTGGCTGCTACTCCGGGATTGCTTGACATTCCGGCACCGATGATGGATATCTTCGCTACGCCTTCCTCACTGGTCACATCCTGAGCCGTAATGGTAGTCATGTTCTCTCTTAAGAGATCCATGGTTTCTTTTAAGTCTGTCTTTGCTACGGTAAAGGAAATGTCTTTTCTCTCTTCCCGTCCAATGGACTGAATGATTATGTCAACGTTTATATTATGCTTTGCCAGGAGATTAAAAATCCGAAATGCAATTCCCGGCATATTTTTCACTCCGATGACCGATATACGGGCAACGTTCTTATCTGCGGCAACTCCGCTAACCAGCATTCTTTCCATTTTTGCTTCCTCCTTGACAACCGTACCTTCTTCCCTTGTGAGACTTGACCTTACAACTAACTGTACTCCATACCTCTTTGCCATCTCCACGGAACGATTATGGAGAACCTTTGCTCCCAGGGAGGCAAATTCCAGCATTTCGTCATAGGAAACTTCGGGAAGCTTTCTGGCGTTTTCCACGATTCTTGGGTCTGCTGTGTATACACCATCCACGTCCGTGTATATTTCACAGGCATCTGCATGAAGGGCTGCTGCCAAAGCAACGGCTGTCGTATCGGAGCCGCCTCTGCCAAGGGTTGTTAAGTCATCGTATTTATTGACACCCTGAAAACCGGTGATGACTACGATCTTTCTGGAATCCAGTTCATGGAAAATTCTTTCTGTATCAATCTTCTTTAATTTGGCTGTGCCATAAGCGGAGGTGGTATGCATGGCCACCTGGGCTGCATTTAGTGAAACAGCAGGCACACCAAGCTCATGAAAGGCCATAGACATAAGGGCCACGCTTACCTGCTCTCCGGTTGCTAAAAGCATATCCAGCTCTCTCTTTGGAGGATTTGGATTTATCTCAAGAGCCTTGGCAATGAGTCCGTCTGTTGTCTTACCCATAGCGGATAATACGACCACTACCTGATTGCCTTTTTCATACTCCTCAATACAACGCTTTGCTACATTAAAAATTCTTTCCTTGTCTGCGACGGAGCTGCCGCCAAACTTCTTGACTACTAACATTGTTGCCTCCTGGCGAAAATTAAAATTCTGCGCGGATGCGCTGTCTTATTCCTGACAGCTTTTTCGCTCTGTTGTCGTACTCTTTTTCTGTCATGGACTCTGTTACGACAGCAAATTCATCCATGTGGTCAAGCTCTATGGCCTCCACAGTACCAAACACCTCTTCCACTTCCTTTAAACGCTTAGACGCGATTCCCTTAATTCTTACAAAGTAGCGGAAAGACATGGTCTCCATGGGGTAGATCTTAAGGCTTTCTTCATCCCAGCCAAGTTCCACATGCTGGTCTTCATTTTTAAGAGCTTCTATAATGTCTGCAATCACTGCGCTGGCTGTGGGAAGCTTTCCAGCTCCGCTGCCATAGAACATGGAGGTTCCAAGCATGTTTCCTTTTACTAAAATGCCGTTATATACGTCACTGACGGAATACAGCGGGTGGTCCATTCCAATCATGACCGGTGCCACAAACGCATGAGCAGCGCCTTGTTCCAGACGGCTGGAGCCTAACAGCTTAATGGAAGTCCTTAAGCTTTCTGCGTAAGCAAAATCCACATCTGTGATATTTGTTATCCCTTCTGTATAAATATGCTCGTAATTCACTTCGTGACCCGCTGCCATGGCAGTTAAAATGGCTATTTTTCTGCAGGTATCATGTCCTTCCACATCTGCTTCGGGATTGCGCTCGGCATAGCCTAAATCCTGGGCTTCCCTTAAGGCATTCTCAAAGGTGTCTCCGTTTTTGTCCATCTTAGTCAGTATGTAGTTGGTGGTTCCGTTTAAGATTCCGGTGATTTCCTCAATCTCTTCTCCTGCAAGAGAGGTATAGAGAGGACGAATGACAGGAATACCGCCGCCTACGCTGGCCTCAAAGAGAAAGTTTACCTTATGTTCTTTTGCGATGCGAATCAGTTCTGTTCCGTATGCGGCTACCAGTGCTTTATTGGAGGTGGCTACATGCTTTCCTGCTTCCAGGCTTGCCTTTACAAAGGCATAAGCCGGCTTTAAGCCGCCCATTGTTTCAATTACCATGGAAACTTCCGGGTCACCCACTATAACGGAAAAATCGTGAACAATTTTGTCTTCCACCGGCGTACCTGGAAATTCTCTTAAATCCAGAATGTATTTAACGGAAACAGGTTCGCCTACCTTTTTGGCTATGACCTCTTTATTTCTATCTAAAATCTCAACAACACCAGAACCGATGGTACCATAGCCCATAACTGCAACATTTTTCATATCATTCTACTCCCTGGCTAATATTTTTACGTAATGAACCCCATTCTTTACTTCCATATCCTCTACCATCCCTGATACATTTCCAGTGGTTTCAAGTACTTCCACGCTGAGAGTCAAGGTAGCGACTCCATTGACCGGGATACTCTGGTGAATGGTCAGGATATTGGCACGGTATACCGCTACTACGTGGAGAAGATCCGACAGCAAACCTGGTTCATCATCCATCTGCATTACAAGTGTAATGGTTTTCCCTTTTGTATTATCGTAAAACGGAAAGATATCATCCTTATACTTATAAAAAGAGCTGCGGCTGATTCCGACCCGGTCAGTCGCCTCCTGAACGGTGATGACACGCTCCGATTCCAACAGTTTTTTTGCCTCTACTACTTTCAGCAATACTTCAGGTACAGCTTTCTGCTTTACCACAAAATATTTACTCTTTTCTTCCATAAAAAAATATCTTCCCTTCTGTGTCCGCAACAGAAAAACATCTGTGCTCATAGGGAAGATATTATCATATTTGTGAATGGTATGCAACTCTTTTTCTATTTATTTTCTTCGTTTTTTGTAAAAATACGTTGAAAATTCTATTCTGATTGGTCCTCGCTTATCTTTGAACCAGTGCTCAGCCAGCGGAGGTACGCGTACATGAACTGGTCTAGCGAACCGTCTAAGACGCTGTTTACATTGCCGGTTTCTGCATTGGTTCTGTGATCTTTGACCATGGTATAAGGCTGCAGAACATAGGAACGAATCTGATTTCCCCAGCCGATTTCTGTCACATCACCTCGAATGCCGGAAAGCTTCTCTGCATTCTCCTGCTGCTTTAACATATAAAGCTTGGCCTTTAACATCTGCATGGCCTTGTCTTTATTCTGGAACTGGGAACGTTCATTCTGACACTGAACCACGATTCCTGTCGGAATGTGGGTGATACGGATGGCAGAAGAGGTTTTATTGATATGCTGTCCACCGGCTCCGCTGGAACGGTAGGTATCAATTCGTAAATCCTCATCGTTGACCTCCACATCAAGGTCTTCTTCAATGTCAGGCATGACATCACAGGAAACAAAGGAGGTCTGGCGTTTGCCGGCTGCATTAAAGGGTGAAATTCTAACCAGACGGTGAACTCCCTTTTCTGATTTTAAATAGCCGTAAGCATTGATGCCGTTGACCTGGATGGTAACAGACTTAATGCCTGCTTCATCTCCGTCAAGATAGTCAAGGACTTCGATCTGAAAGCCTTTTTTCTCTGACCAGCGGCAGAACATACGGTAAAGCATGCTGCACCAGTCACAGGATTCAGTTCCGCCAGCCCCTGCGTTTAACTTAAGAATGGCATTATGATTGTCGTATTCCCCGGATAACAGGGTGTTGATACGCATGGCCTCCAGCTTTTCCTTAAACTCACGAAGCATCTCTTCCACCTCTGGTACTAAGGAAGGATCATTTTCTTCATTTCCCATTTCTATCATGACGCCAATGTCTTCGTACTGTTGTTCCAGTTCTTTATAGCTGTTTACTGTATCTTTTAAATTCTTGGCAAGCTGAACCACCTTTGTGGATTTCTCCGGATCTTCCCAGAAGCCCGGTTCCTCCATGGATTTGTCCAGCTCATCGATTCTCTTTAACTTATTATCTAAGTCAAAGTGAATCCCTCACTTCCACTAATGGTTTTTGAAACGTTGATAATTCATATTTGTACTGATCTAACTCTACCACTGTGTCACCCACTTTCGATTTTGATATTTATAAATATAAAATTGGGGCCCGCCCTTTAACAGGTGCGGACTCCAATTCTATAAAATACTATACTATTTTACGTCCGCAGCACTGTTTGTACTTTTTACCGGAACCGCATGGACATGGATCGTTTGGATAAACCTTTGCCTCTACCTTTTTCACAGGGGCTTTAGCCGCACTTTCATCCTTGTTGGTTCCTGTTACTTTGGCAGCAGGCTCTCTTTCGACTTTCTGCTCAACCCGAATATGGAAGAGGACTCTTACGGTCTCTTCGCGGATGGCTGCTATCATCTCATCAAACATCTGATAGCCGTTCATCTTATATTCTACCAGAGGATCTCTCTGGCCATATGCCTGAAGGCCGATACTCTGACGAAGCTGATCCATATCGTCGATATGGGACATCCATTTATTATCGATTACTTTTAAGAGAATTACCCGCTCGATTTCACGAATCTGCTCTGCTTCCGGGAATTCCACTTCTTTGGATTCATAAAGCTTAATGGCTTCTTCCTTCAGCATATGCTTTAATTCATTCTTACGGATCTTCTTATCTTCTGGAATGGTAATTGGCTTTAACGGAATCACGGAAAGAAGTAAGGTATTCAGTTCGTTTAAATCCCAATCTTCCGGTGCCTGGTCCTCTGTAATACAAAGGTCAACTGCATTTTCAACAATATCTGTCACCATCTTTAAGATGACGTCACGCATATTGTCTCCGTCTAATACTTTTCTTCTCTCGGCATAGATGACCTCACGCTGGTCGTTCATAACCTCGTCGTATTTTAAGAGGTTTTCACGAATTCCGTAGTTATTGGTCTCTATCTTCATCTGCGCTTTTTCAATGGCATTGGAGAGCATCTTATGCTCGATTTCCTCGCCTTCGGGCACACCAAGGGTATTGAACATGGTTACAAGGCGCTCAGAACCAAAGAGACGCATTAAATCGTCTTCCAGGGAGATATAGAATCTGGATTCACCCGGGTCACCCTGACGTCCGGCACGGCCACGGAGCTGATTGTCGATACGGCGTGATTCATGACGCTCGGTACCGATGATCTTTAAACCGCCAGCTGCTTTTGACTCGTCATCTAACTTAATATCCGTACCACGGCCTGCCATGTTGGTAGCAATGGTAACTGCTTTGTGGACACCAGCATCGGCTACGATCTCAGCCTCCAGCTCGTGATATTTGGCATTCAATACCTTATGAGCAATGCCGCGGCGCTTTAACATACCGCTGAGCATCTCGGAAGTCTCGATGGTAATGGTACCAACCAGAACGGGCTGTCCCTTCTGATAAGCTTCTTCTACCTCTCTGCAGACTGCCTCAAACTTTTCTTTCTTTGTCTTATAAACGGCATCTTCTCTGTCTAAACGAGCGATCGGACGGTTGGTTGGAATGGAAATAGCGTCCATGCCGTAGGTATTACGGAATTCCTTCTCCTCTGTAAGAGCTGTACCCGTCATACCTGATTTCTTCGTATACTTATTAAAGAAGTTCTGGAAGGTAATGGTGGCAAGAGTTTTACTCTCTCTGCGCACATTTACATGTTCCTTCGCTTCAATGGCCTGATGAAGACCGTCAGAATAACGTCTTCCCGGCATGATACGTCCGGTAAATTCATCTACGATCAGTACTTCATCGTCTTTTACTACATAATCCTTATCACGGAACATTAAGTTGTTGGCACGGAGCGCAAGAATGATGTTGTGCTGGATCTCTAAGTTCTGTGGATCGGAAAGGTTTTCAATATGAAAGAACTGCTCTACCTTTTCCACACCCTGCTCAGTTAAGTTCACTACTTTATCTTTTTCATCGACTATGAAATCACCGGTTTCTGTAATTTCCTCTCCCATGATGGCTGCCATCTTGGAAAATTCAGCAGAAGCCTCACCGCGCTCTAACTGGCGGGCAAGGATGTCACACACTTCATATAATTTTGTGGACTTACCGCTCTGACCAGAAATAATAAGAGGTGTTCTGGCCTCATCGATCAGCACAGAGTCAACCTCATCAATAATACAGAAATCAAGATTTCTTAATACCATCTGTTCTTTATAGATGGCCATGTTATCTCTTAAATAATCGAAACCAAGTTCATTATTGGTTACGTATGTGATGTCACAATTATAAGCATCACGTCTTTCATCGGAGTTCATGGAGTTTAATACCACGCCTACAGTCATACCTAAAAACTCATGAATTCTTCCCATCCACTCCGCATCACGCTTTGCCAGGTAATCATTGACCGTTACGATCTGTACACCATTGCCTGCCAGTGCGTTTAAATATGCCGGACAGGTAGATACCAGTGTTTTACCTTCACCGGTCTTCATCTCCGCAATACGACCCTGATGAAGAACGATACCACCGATTAACTGAACACGGAAATGTTCCATATTAAGGACTCTGCGTCCAGCCTCTCTTACGGTTGCAAATGCTTCAGGTAATATATCGTCAAGAGTCTCGCCTGCTGCCAGTCTCTCTTTAAACAGCTTTGTGTTGTTCTTAAGCTCTTCATCCGTAAGGGCTACCATAGTCGGACGGAGTGCCTCTATTTTATCCACAATGGGATGGATCAATTTTAATTCTCTTTCACTATGAGTTCCAAATATTTTCTGAACGAGGTTCATGTTTCATTCTCCTACTCTTCTTAACTATATACACCGTACAATCTTGTATATTGTAGCACTAACTCCTCTTTAATTCAACGAATTCATAAAAAATTAACATTCTGGTAATAATACCACCACATTCTGCCAGTTCTTTTCAAAGATTCCACGGCAAACAGCAGCAAAACAGGTGAAAATTATGGTTAACCTGACACATTGCACAAAAAACATGTTCGATTCTTTGATTTTCCACATTATCCACATCCGCTTATGTGCGTTTCCCCCATTTTTATCCCCACCATTTCCTCCCATAAAAGCGTAAAAAAACAGTTATACACCGACTTATCCACATTATCCACATTTATTCTCCACAGATTACCAGTTTTCCCGAAAAGGTCTTGAAGTGGCTGATTTTTGTATACTTGTCATAAAATTTCCTTTTTCGACGGAAAATTCCATTTTTCCCTTGACTTTTTTTGAAGCCCATCTATAGTTTTTCAATAAATTGATAAAATATAAGTAGAGACATTTCACAAATAATTCACATCAATTATCTAAAAACTTTACATTCATATTGAATTATTCTCAAAAATGTGCTATACTATAACCATCTCAAGAAAAAGGAGCTGATGACTTATGCGTTTTATCATTACAGGAAGAAATATTGAGGTAACATCAGGTTTACGGGAAGCGGTTGAAGACAAGCTTGGAAAGTTGGATCGTTTCTTTGCTCCTGCTACAGAAGCCACAGTAAGGCTCAGCGTTCAGAAAGAAATTCAGAAAATTGAAGTAACAATTCCAGTGAAAGGACATATAATCAGGGCGGAAGAATCCAGTACAGACATGTACGTCTCCATCGATCTTGTGGAAGAGATCCTGGAACGTCAGCTGAAAAAATATAAAAACAAGCTGATTGACAAAAAGCAGAATGTCCCTTCTTTCTCAGAAGCATTTATTGAAGAAGAGAATCCATACGAAGATCATATCGAGATCGTAAAATCAAAGAAGTTTGCAGTGAAGCCTATGGATTCCGAAGAAGCTTGTGTACAGATGGAGCTTCTGGGACATAGCTTTTACGTATTCTTAAATGCAGATACAGACGAAGTGAATGTCGTATATAAAAGAAAAGGCGGTTCTTACGGACTCATTGAACCAGAATTTTAATTATAATCATAAAGATATCAGCCAGGCAAAGCGCCTGGCTGATTTTTAGTTTACCTGAAGTCTTGTTAAGTAGCGTTCCACACTGGTGATGGCATTGGCACCATCGGATACTGCTGTGGATATCTGTCTTAGCTGTTTGGTGCGTACATCACCGACTGCAAAGATACCAGGTATATTGGTCTCACAGTCTTCGCCTGCTTTGATGTATCCATGATCCATCTCCACCAGGTTGTTGAACGCTTCGCTTTGAGGATTGATTCCCACGGCAATAAATACACCGTCCACGGCCAGCTTTCTGGTCTCGTCTGTATTGGCATTTCTGATTGTCAGGGATTCTACCTGATCTCCACCTTCGATTTCATCGACTACGGTATCCCAGATGATTTCTACATTATCCTGGTTAAACAGCTGAGTCTGAAGTGTTTTGGCTCCTCTTAACTGGTTTCTCCTATGAATTAAGTATACTTTTTTACACATTCTTGCTAAGAAGATAGCATCTTCTATGGCTACATCTCCACCGCCAACGACTGCAGCCACTTTGTTGCGGAAGAATGCGCCATCGCAGGTTGCGCAATAAGATACGCCCATGCCGGTAAGTTCATCTTCTCCAATTACACTTAATTTCCGGTGCTGTGCTCCGGTTGCAATGATTACGGATTTTGTCACATAGGTTCTCTCTTCTCCCACTACGGTGAACTCACCTTCAGCGGCTTCGATTCGAAGGACCTCGTCGTTAGAGAACTCTGCTCCCAGCTTTTCTGCATGTTCCCGGAACTTCATGCCCAGATCATATCCGTTGATGCCTGGAAGTCCAGGGTAATTATCCACTTCATAGGTGTTAAGTATCTGGCCTCCACTGGCCATCTCTTTTTCAATCACTATCATTTTAAGTTCTGCTCTTTTTCCATAAACCGCGGCGGTGAGACCTGCCGGACCTGAGCCGATAATTACCACGTCATAGATTTCATTCATATTTATCTACCTGCTTTCTTGTTTCAATCTGATATAATTTTCTCTGTTCTCATTATATCTTACAAACCTGGAAGTATGCAATGTCTGATATAAGAGAAACCTGTAAGTTAGTAGGAGCCTTTTTGTGATTCTTGCATTGCTCCTTATGATTTGGTAAAATATCCCTATATAATGAAAGAAAGGGGAATATTCATGTCCAGGAAAACTGTACTTATCACCGGCGCTTCCCGAGGAATCGGTAAAGCCATTGCCGTTAAATTTGCAAAAAAGGGCTATAACGTAGCCATCAACTGCCTGCACAATGAGGATCAGCTTCTGCAAACGAAAAAGGAACTGGAATCCTATCAGATCTCCTGCCTTTCCTACATGGGTGACATGGGAGATGCAAACCAGTGCAAGGAATTCTTTGGCCGGGTCCGCAAACAATTTGGCACACCCGATGTTCTTGTTAACAATGCAGGGATTTCCTACATTGGTCTTCTCCAGGATATGAGCACGGAAGCCTGGGACCGAATCATTCGCACCAATTTAACTTCCGTTTTCAACTGCTGCCGGCTTGCCATCCCTGGTATGGTGGAAAAAAAATCCGGAAAGATCATTAATATCTCTTCCGTCTGGGGCGTGGCTGGTGCTTCCTGCGAAGTCGCTTATTCCGCCACGAAGGGAGGAATCAATGCCTTTACAAAAGCTCTTGCAAAGGAGCTTGCGCCCAGTAACATTCAGGTCAATGCCATCGCCTGCGGTGCCATTGATACGGAAATGAATCGTTTCCTGGAAGAAGACGAACTGATTGCCCTGATTGATGAGATTCCTACCGGAAGGCTTGGGAACGCGGAAGAGGTGGCTGATCTGGTGTATCACCTTGGCTATAAAAATGCTTACCTGACCGGTCAGATCATCGGTCTTGATGGCGGGTGGATCTAGATACTGCTCTTTTGCCGGTATGCCTTTATGATATTTAATCAATGGTATACCGGCAGAACTTCTCTTCGTACCATGAAGCAATCAAATCATGTAGTTATTAAAGAATCTGTTAAATCAGTTTGATTATTTCTATTATTTTCTTCTGCCACAAAGATTCCGGCTAGACTCTCATAATCGTCCCATATTAAATCATATGTTGCAATCCAACGGCTGGTACACAAAGCCAGGTACCAAAAATTATATTGTATAAAATTAAACATTATACAATTATTATATAGTGCTTATGGGAAAATGTCAACATCCTATACCTTAAATGTTGGGGAGCGCTTTTCCATCACATAATTTTTTAATGTTACACCGTTTCGCAGAATAATCTGTTCCTTTATTACCTGGTAGCCACGTGATTCAAAAAAGGGTTTTGCGGTTATGGAGGCATGAGTGGTAAAACGGCGGCCCGCTCTGTGTGCTTCCAGCCTATCACAAAGGGCGGTTGCTATCCCTCGTCCCTGATGATCCTTATGAACAAAAAGGCGGTCTAGGTAGCCATCTTTATCCATGTCTGCAAAACCAACAATAACTCCATCATCTTCAGCAACCAGAGTGTAATTTTCTAAGAAAGAACGATTCCATTTGTTAGAATCCGTTTTTCCCGATGCCCAGGCATTTACCTGCTCTATCGTATAATCCTTTACATTGATTGTATGAACGGTTTCATAAAAGAGTTTTATTATTTCTAAGATATCACGTTCCTCGTATTCTCTAATTTTCATAAATCACCCTCATTACTTCTCCTAACTGCTTATACGATCTGCATCTATTAAAAAACGCCCGGAAAAAGATATTCTTCTTCCGAACGCCCTGATTTTCTTAAGCTTCTGGCTTTTCAATCTCAACGACTGCTGACTTCTGCATAGGTATTCTGCAGTTTTTATTGTTTCCGAATTCAACAATTACAGTATCTTCTGTCATATCGATGATTACACCATAAAATCCGCTGGATGTTAGTACGCTGTCACCTACGGCAATACTGGAAAGCATATCCTGCTGTCTCTTCTTCTCTTTCTTCTGTGGTCTGATTGCGATAAAGTACATAAAGCCAAAGATTACTGCGATGTAAAGAATCCAGAACCCCATGCCCATGCTGCCGCCTGTTGCTAATAACATAACCATTTCCTCCTTATATAACGATCCGCTAAAATGCTGCGGTATCTTGTCCAGCTTTTAGGATTGAGCTTCCGTCATTCCGGCAAGCTTTCTTTCCTTATATTCCCCATAACACTGATTGTCAATCGCGTCACGAATCTCTTCCATCATTGTATTATAAAAATACAAATTATGCAAGACACATAATCTCATGCCGAGCATTTCTTTTGCCTTTAAAAGGTGTCTGATATAGGCTCTACTATAGGAACGACAGGCAGGACACTGACAGCCTTCTTCTATTGGTTTGGCATCCAGCTCAAACCTACTGTTAAACAGATTCAGCTTTCCTTTGTCGGTGTAGACATGTCCATGACGTCCGTTCCTTGAAGGATAGACACAGTCAAAGAAATCCACGCCCCGATCTACGGCTTCTAAGATGTTTGCCGGAGTTCCTACGCCCATGAGATAAGTAGGCTTATTTTCCGGAAGATAGGGAACGGTTTCGTCTAATATCCGGTACATCTCAAAATGGCTTTCTCCAACGGCAAGACCGCCAAGGGCATAGCCGTCTAAATCCATGGCAGAAATGGTTTTTGCATGAGCGATACGAATATCCTCATAGGTTCCTCCCTGGTTAATCCCAAATAAAAGCTGTTCTTTATTAATGGTCTCCGGAAGGGAGTTAAGCCTTGCCATCTCGGTGCGGCAGCGCTCCAGCCATCTGGTGGTTCTGTCCACGCTGTTTTGCATATATTCCCTGGTAGCAGGGTGAGGCGGGCATTCATCAAAGGCCATAGCGATGGTTGAGCCAAGATTTGACTGAATTTGCATGCTCTCTTCTGGTCCCATGAAGATCTTATGTCCGTCGATATGAGACTGGAAATAAACACCTTCTTCTTTTATCTTTCTTAATCCGGTTAAGGAGAATACCTGGAATCCACCGGAATCCGTAAGGATGGGGCGGTCCCAGTTCATGAACTGGTGCAGGCCGCCAAACTGCCTGATCAGCTTATCTCCGGTACGTACGTGAAGGTGGTAGGTGTTTGACAGCTGCACCTGAGTCTTAATCTCCCGTAAATCATCGGTGGATACAGCACCTTTAATGGCTGCAACCGTGCCTACATTCATGAATACAGGGGTCTGAATGGTGCCGTGGACTGTGGTGACCTCTGCCCGTTTGGCCCTGCCATCCTTTTTTATTAAAGTATACTTCATTGATAGTCCCTTACTTTTGTTTCTGAGTTTTCAGTTACACAGCGGGTAATTAATTCTTATTCTTCTGCCAGCGCAGCCTTGATCATAATGGAACATTCCACCCGCTTCTTTTCCATCTCGCATCCAATATCGTATGCATCTGTAATATTACCATGGAAGTTATAGGAATTGGCTGCACAGCCGCCACTGCAATAAAATCTTGCAAAGCAGTCCTGGCATTTGTCCTTTGCATATACGTTGCAAAGCTTAAATTCATCCCGTACTTTTGTATTCAGAAGACCTTCGTCTACATTTCCAAGAAGGTAATCATCCTGTCCTACGAACTGATGGCAGGGATAGAAATCGCCCCATGGAGTTACAGCCAAATACTCGGTACCGGAACCACAGCCGGCAAGTCGCTTTGCCACACATGGTCCCTGCTGTAAATCAATGTTAAAATGGAAGAAATTAAAGCCTTTGCCTTCTTTATGACGTTTGATGTATTCCACTGCAAGGTTGTCGTATTCTTCAAGAATCTGAGGAATGTCCTCTTCCCGAATGGCATAATACTCTTCTGCCTGTGCCACTACCGGCTCGATGGACATGCTCTTAAAGCCTAAATCTGCAAATTCCAGAACGTCTTTGGCAAAATCCATATTTTCTCTGGTAAAGGTTCCTCTGATATAATAATCCTTGTTTTCACGAAGCTTTGCAAATTTCTGGAATTTGGGTACGATTAATTCGTAGCTTCCCTTTCCGTTACGGAAAGGACGCATCTTGTCGTTGACTTCCTTACGTCCGTCGAGGCTTAAGACCACATTGCTCATTTCCTTGTTACAGTACTCCATGATTTCGTCATTTAAAAGAACGCCGTTGGTTGTCATGGTGAAACGAAAGTTCTTATTATATTCTTTCTCTTTTGAGCGTCCGTATTCAACAATCTGCTTTACAACTTCCCAGTTCATCAATGGTTCGCCGCCAAAGAAGTCTATTTCTAAGTTTTTGCGGTTGCCGGAATTTAGAAGAAGGAAATCAATCGCCTTTTTTCCTACCTCAAAGGACATGAGGGCGCGGCGGCCGTGGTATTCCCCTTCTTCTGCAAAGCAATACTGGCAAGCCAGATTGCAGTCATGAGCAATATGTAAACAGAGCGCTTTTACGACTGTCTTTCTCTTTTTAAAATCTACTATGTAATCATGGTAAACATCTTTTGAAAATAATTCCCCTGCATCGATGAGATACTGGATTTCCTCCAATGCCTCTGCGATTTCGGCTTCGGGATAAGAATCCTTTAAACGGCTTATGACTGCCTCCGTTACCTGACCGGACAGCTTTTCCGGCTTTTCCATATCAGGAATCAGTTCCTTTGCTGCGGCAACTGCATCATACATCACCGCATCGACGGAATGGACTGCTCCGCTGTTGACATCCAAAATAATATGGAAGCCATTATTAATATATTGATGAATCACTTGTATTCTCCTAACTTTTAGAAAAAGGTTGACCCTTTGATTGATGTTAGGCAGACAAGCGAAGGAACCCCTACTGTCTTAAGACCGTAGGGGCATCTGCTTCTCTGCCTTATGGCTGTTCTATACAGTTTTAATTAGCGGTTGGTGTTCTCACAGCTCTGATTTCCTACTGTACAGGATGTCTTGCAGGCAGACTGACAGGAAGTCTGGCACTCGCCGCAGCCGCCTTTTTTCATAGATTCTTTTAATGTACTGGAACTTAATGTTTTAACGTGCTTCATAAACTTACACCTCCTGTATTTACATAATTCCTTGCGATTATACCACATGTTTTTTGACAGCGCAAGATGAATCGGCCCTGGTAAACAGGGGAAGATTGACTGAAATAGGCCAAACTCTTAGAATATCCTCTACAGGGAGGGAATATACTGAACCATAAGACAAGATGTGAGGAGTAATCAAATGGAAAAATCAAAGCTTCAGGTCACACTTAGAAATCTGCTCATCTCCTACATACTGACCGGTATCCTGCTTGTTGTCCTGGCCTTGGCACTTTATAAATTTCAATTAAAGGAAGGCCAGATACGGCTGGGAGTCAATGCGGTCTACATCATTACCTGTCTCTTTGGCGGAATTCTCATGGGGAAAAGCATAAGACAGAGAAGGTTCTTCTGGGGACTTTTGCTGGGGCTGCTTTATTTTGTAGTCCTGCTTGCGGTCTCATTTCTTATGAGCAAAGGAATTAACGGTTCCATGAACCAGATTCTGACTACCATGGCCATCTGCGCTGCAAGCGGAACAGCAGGTGGGATGTTAAGCTAAAAAATACGTCCTGTACCTATTTATATCAAATGGTGAGAACCACATCAGTGGAGTCACCAATGATATAAGCAGGGTCAGGACGTATTTTTTTGTTTTTAGCGATCCCGGAAGGTACGAATCAGTTCCACGATTAAGAAAATGGCTGCTCCCAGGAAAATAAAGATATCTCCAAGATTGAAAACCACCTTTTTCAGCTTTCCGAACTGAAGGCTGAAATAATCGACCACGTAACGGCGTACCAATCTATCGTATAAATTGCTGATCGCGCCTCCAAGTACGAGGGAAAGAGCAAGCTTATCTGCGATTTTTCCTCTTGTTTTTAAAAGCCCGCCAAGCATTCCTCCCACAAAAGAGGCCACAGCCAGAGGTATCATCTGAACGACCTCCGGGCGGTTCTTTAAATAGCCGAAGGAAAATCCGGCATTGTGATTCTTATATAGAAGGACTTTTCCGTTGCTTCCCTTTAATTCCTTGGGAAACTGGGATTCCTCCTGTTCTTCGATGGCACTTTTTATAAAAAGGTCCACGGCTGCCAATAATGCGATAAGACCAACAAATATCATATCATACACTCCTTCCGCCTTTATTATCTCCAACTTGCAGGACATTTTATCCTAAGAATTTCATTCTTTCCGTTTTGTCAGCTTCTCATCTGTATGAACGGTCCTCCCTTTTTATCCAGGTAGGCTCTTGTTATGACAACGGAACCGATACTTGGGTCCTTTGGAATCTCATACATGATATCCAGCATGAAGTTTTCTATAATGGCGCGCAGGGCTCTTGCACCGGTCTTTTTCTTCATTGCCTCTTCTGCAATCCACTCCAGTGCCTCTTCCTCAAAAACAAGCTGCACCTCGTCAAGCTCTAAAAGCTTTTTATATTGCTTTAAGATAGCATTCTTTGGTTCTTTTAATACGCGGATTAAAAGGTCTTTATTTAAGGATTCCAGAGTCACGGATATAGGCAGACGGCCTAAGAACTCTGGTATCATACCGAACTTTCTTAAATCTTCGTTGGTCACCTGGAAAAGTATATTGGAATCTTTTTCATAACGGTCCTTTAATTCTGCGGAAAATCCCATGGTGGATTTTTCTTTTAGCCGTTCCTTAATGATATCCTCAAGGTCCGGGAAGGCACCTCCGCAGATAAAAAGTATGTTGTCGGTACGGACAGAGGTCATGGGGGTAAGAGCATTCTTTTGATTAGAGCCTACCGGAACCTCTACGGTGCTTCCTTCTAAAAGCTTTAACAGCTCCTGCTGCACGGATTCCCCGCTGACATCACGGCTGCTGGTACTTTTTTTCTTGGCGATCTTGTCGATTTCATCAATGAATATGATTCCCCGTTCAGCCTTGTCCACATCGTTGCCTGCGGCAGAGAGAAGCTTTGATACCACGCTCTCTATATCATCGCCTATGTAACCGGCTTCTGTTAACGAGGTGGCATCGGCTATGGCCAGAGGAACGTCTAACAGCTTTGCAAGAGTCTTCACCAGATAGGTCTTTCCGCTTCCGGTAGGACCGATCATTAAAATGTTGGATTTTTCAATCTGAACATTTCCTTCTTCATCTGTCAATCCCTTTTCTGTTAAGTAAACTCTTTTATAATGATTGTATACAGCAACTGAAATAACCTTCTTTGCCTGCTCCTGCCCAATGACGTATTCGTCAAGCTTTTGACGAATTACATGGGGAGCCGGGATATCCTTTAGACTGATTTCAGGCTTTGCCTCCTTATCGGAACGTTTTTTAATCTTTTGTTTCTTAGGTATATCAAAATCCTGGCTGTTCAGCTTTCCAAGATCATTTAAATTCAGATTCATATATGGCATGTTGGGAATCTTACTCAGATCAAATCCGCCCTGGGTCACGGAATCAAATGCCTTTTGCATACAATCATGGCATAAATTCATGGAACCCGGCATGGAGATCATGGGTCCTGTTACTTGTTCCGATCTACGGCAGACGTAACAGAATTTTTCATACTCATCCTGTTCCTTCTTTGTATCTTCTCCATCAGAGCCATGGACATTATTGTCTTCCATCTTCTCCTCCAGTATCTCTTTATCGTTCAATCTATGTTCTCCTTCTATCTGTAATTATATACTTCCCACAGGGATATTATAATGCATTTAAAACTCTCCTACAAGTGCGGACGGGGAATTTAGATTTTTTTAATGAATGAGAAAATGCGCTTTGTCCCAGCCCGCGGGCTGATTCAAAACGCATCTTCTTATTGGTTTTATATCGGGTTAAGCCTCTGTAACTTTTAGCTTTGTGGCTGAGTTTCTGCCGGTCTCTTTCCAAGAGTGATGTCAACATTGCGTTCCACGTACTTACCATTTTCAAGGGACTGGACTGTGACTGAAATCGTGCTTCCGCCCTTATAATATTTTAACATACTGGTAAGGTCATCGTAGGTTTTAATGGACTGTCCGTCAAACTTGGTGATAATGTCCTTTTCCTTTAAGTCAGACTTGCTGGCAGCGCCGCCTTCTACAATCTTATAGATGAATACGCCCTGAGGCATACCAAGCTGCTGACTGGTCGTTGCATCAATGTTCTTGCACTGGATTCCTAAATATCCCTGCTCTGCATCAGAGACCTGAGTTCTTGTGGTCTTTGTCATCAGGTTGTCAAAAATCTCCTGTGCCTTTGAAATCGGGATTGCATATCCCATTCCTTCTACTTCGGTAGAAGAATATTTTGCTGAGTTAATTCCAATGACCTCACCCTGCATATTTAAAAGAGCACCACCGCTGTTACCTGGGTTGATGGCTGCATCGGTCTGAAGAAGATTCCGGTTTGTTCCGTCTTCTGTCTGTACGGCTCGGTCAAGTGCGCTGATATAACCTACGGTAACAGACTGGCCATATCCAAGTGCATTACCGATGGCTACTACCCCCTGACCTACCTTTAAGGTATCAGAGTTACCAAGAGAGGCAATGGCTATTTTGGATAAGGTATCAGAGGAAATATTCTTAAGGGGAACTGCAATGACTGCTAAGTCTGATTCTGCATCGGTGCCTTTAATGGCTGCATCCACGGCCTGCTGGTCAATGAAGTTCACCTTTAAAGCTTCCGCTCCCTGTACCACATGGTTGTTGGTCACGATCAACAGTTCATCGTTGTTCTTTCCAACGATAATACCGGATCCGCTTCCTTCGCCTTCTCTCTGCATGGGTCCAAACCAGGTCTGGCTTTCATAGACTACTTTACTGGTTATGGCTACCACAGACGGCATTGCTTTATCTACAATCCCCGATACATCATTGGGAACGGTTAAACTTGAAGCATTGGCAGCCGGTACAGTCGTTGAGGATGAAACGGTTTCAGCCTTGTTGATCTCAACAGAATTATTATTGCCGTAAGCTCCGGCTGTCCAGTTGATTCCTACCATGGTGCTTCCTGCAATGACGCCAAAGACGAGAGCACTTCCTACCAGGGCTGCTGCTTTTTTTAACCCGCCACGTTTTTTACGGGGCTTAGGCTCCTTTTCAAACGACATCTGATCCACAATTCTCTGCTGCTGGTATTCCTGGTAGTGTGGAATACTCTGGCTGGTCTTTGGTTCCTCTGGTTCCGGGTCCCTCATAATAAAGTTCGTTGTCATTGGTTCTACATTTTTATTTTCTTCAGGATTTAAATTACCTGTGTCTTTATTTTCATCAAACATAAAATCTATCTCCTTTCACCTATACTTGTAATCGCTTTCATAATCACAGTCTATCAATGAATTGTGACCAATTTGTGATAAAAATATAGTTAATATGTGAAATGAGATAGATTTATCTGTTTCCTTATGCAGCTGGTGGTGCTGGTACTACCGGAGCTTCTGTATTTGCTCCGCCTGGGATAACATTACCCGGCTGGGTCTGGTTTCCATCTCCAGGTCCGGTTGTATTTGATTTCGTGGTTTCAGGAGTCGTTGGCTGGGCAGCCGCAGTTGTCTCTTTTCCACCAGGTCCGTGAGAGGCAGTCGTGGTCTCTGTGGTTCCACTTGACTGGGTTGGTTTTGTCTCCCCTGGTCTGGTAGAACCGCTTGAGGATTCCTGAGTCTTAGTCTCTCCTGGCTTTGTCTCTTTTGTCTCTCCGCTGCTGGTACCTGTTCCAGGACCTTTGATCGGCTTTCCGTTCGCATCTGTTTCATAGGCAGAGCTTTCATGGAATGAGGTTTCCACCTCTTCCGTTGTTCTTACCTCTTTTGTTTCATTGTCTTCTTTTTTAGGCTTATCTTTGGTTGGCTTCGTAGAATCATCGCTATACTTACCGTCCTTATACATACCGGAATCGGCAGCAATCTTGGCACTGATCTTCTTCACCATCTCAGACGGCTCATAGCTTTCCTTTCCAAAAAGGAACTTATGAAGGTCTGATACATTGGTAACCAGGGTCTGCGGAATGACGCAATCACCCTTTTTGCCCATCTTCATATCACCTCGGCTGAATGGGAAACCGCCGTTCTCACCAATGTGATATTTTCCAATATCTAATAAGAGCTCAGTAAAATCACTGAAGGTTAAGTTTGTTCCTACCTGCTCTACTTCCATTAAAAGAATCCGGTTCAACAGACCTAAATCAGCTTTTTTTGCTTTTTCAAATGATTTTTGGATGACCAGACGCTGGCGTTCTGTTCTGGCATAATCTGTATCCATCTTTCTAAGTCTGGCATAAGCAACGGCCTGAACACCATCTAAATGGTTTAAACCTGCTGATTTTAAATGAACAGAAGGAATTCCTGTTTTTTGAACCGTCTCTGTAATAAAGGAGTTGATATATTTGAATTCTGCCTTTGTAATATCGATATCAACGCCTCCCAGCATATTGATGCCGTCGGCAACTGATTTCCAGTTAAAGGTTACGTACTCCTGAATATCCAGATCCAGGTTTTTATTTAAGGCTGCCAGGGCCTGGGCGGCGCCTCCGTTGGCATAAGCGGCATTAATCTTATTATAGGTAGTGCCTTCGTTTATATTCAGATATGTATCTCTAAATACCGAAACCAGTCGTATCTCTCCTGTGTCACGGTTGATATTGCATATCATAATAACGTCAGCATTGGTTCCCTTATTAACGTTACCGTCACGGCTGTCCACACCGAAAACCGCGATGGTACGGTACCCGGTCATGTGCTTCTTCTGCTCTTGGGACATCTCTTCATTCCGGACCTGGTCCTTATCAAAGTTATCGGGACGCTGAATGGAGCCCATGATTCTTGCCACGTAAGCATAGGAAAAAATTAGAGCCAGAGTAAAGATCTCTGCAATCGCCATAATGATGATTCGTCTGATCTTTCGTTTCTTTCCGGTGGCTCCTGATGCACGGCTTGACGCAGCCGGCTTTTCCTGCCTGGGCGCTCTGGACTGCTGTCTGGTGCCGCCGTCACCGATGACAATCTGTCCACGGGACGGTGACTGGCTGTTTCCCTGAGCACCTCCAGAGGATTGTCTCTGACGGGATGGGTTCTGGCCTGTGGAACCTGTCTCTGATGATGACTGTGCCCGGCGAGTTGGCTGGCTGCCTCCGTTTTCCCTGTTATTCGTATGATAGGCACCGCGGCTTTGGCGGTCTTCAAAATCTTCGTAATCGTCATCCAGGTAGTAATCTCTATCGGACGGATCTGGTTTTGAATCGTAACCGCGTCTTGCCCTTTTCTTATTCTCACGGTTTAACTCATCATCAAATTCATTTTTCATCTAATTAACCTCATCCTAATCGTGTCGTATCCTATATCAGTACGCATTTTTATTAATAAACCCTTTGAACATAGTCAAAAACAGGATTTTAAAATCAAATCCAAGGGTCCAGTTTTCGATATAGTATAAATCATGCTCAATTCTCTTGGTAATGGAAGTATCTCCCCTTAATCCATTGACCTGCGCCCAGCCGGTAATTCCGGGGCGAACCTGATGCTTAATCATATATCTTGGAATCTCTTCTTTAAATTTCTCAACAAACAAAGGTCTTTCCGGCCTTGGGCCGACTAAACTCATATCGCCCCGGAGAACGTTGATGAACTGGGGCATCTCATCTATGCTTGTCTTTCTTATGAACCGTCCCACAGGGGTTACCCTGGAATCATGAGGGGTTGTCCATTTGGCTTTTTCCTCAGAAGGGGCCTGGACCACCATAGAACGGAACTTATACATATGAAATGGCCGGTTGTGTAATCCCACCCGCTCCTGTTTATAAATGAGCGGACCTGGAGCTGTCAGCTTAATCAGAATCACAGTCAGAAGCATAACAGGGGAAAACAGGATCAGTGCAACCGCTGCACCTACAATATCCACGGCTCGTTTTGCCAGTGCATTCACCGTATCCGTAAGAGGAACCCTTCGGATATTGACCACTGGAAGTCCCTGTAAGTCCTCAATAAAAGGTCTTGTGGGGATCATGTTGTTATAATCGGGGATAAATTTTGTATGGACTCCTGACTTTTCACAGGAAGCCACTATTTTTTCTAAGTTGGCATATTCGCTGATGCTTAAAGTAATGGCAATTTCATCAAGAGAGTTTAAGGCCAGAATCTCATCTAAATCCTTAATCTTTCCTATCACATTGATGCCTTTATATCCAGTTCCCCATTCTTTTTTATTGTCCAGAATACCCTTGATCTGATATCCCCATTCCGGATTTAAACGCACCCGGTCAATAAAGCCTTCTGCCGCCCGGCTGTAGCCGATTAAAAGAATGTGTTTCTGGTTATAGCCCTTGGAGCGCATGGAACGCAGTATGCTTCGAATCAAATTCCGCTCGATGGTCTCCAGTATAATGTTGATGGCAAAGAAATAAAATACCATCCTGGTGGAAAACTCACGGAAAAATGGGTTCTTCTTAATCAGAAACAGGATTAATATAAAGATGAGCACTCCCAGTACATTGGCCTTTAATATATTGGCAAATTCGTACCGGCTCTCCTGTACTCTTTTAGGAGCATAAAGCTGAAAGACTCCGTATAGCAAAAGATAGGTGGGCAATATTACTATAAGTGCTGCAAAATAGTACTGTGGTGCCAACACCTGCTTATCCGGGCTGAACAACCGGTTGCCGAGCAAAAGAAAGAGCCAGGCAATTACATAGGAAAGGATGATGACCAACCCATCCAGTACTACATGAAATCCATTAAATTTTTTCTGATTATCCTTTATCATAGCAGCAAACCTTCCAATCGTGCATTGCACCATACTTCTCCATGATAATTTCCCGTTTATTATACATGATATGTTCTTATAGTGCTATAAAAAATTTCTTAATAAGACCTGTCAATTTTTAGTTTTCTTCTTAAAAATTCCCAAACATACAGGAAAGTGCCAAAAATCAGCTCACCTTCTATTTTCACGTAGTTCTTAAGCCGGGACATTTGAAACCTTACTTTTTTCGTGGTACGGGCAGTCTTAAGACCTTCCTTTAAGCCTTCCACATAGTCGGATTCAAATCCAATTTTCTTGAAAAACATGTATTTCACACATATTCCTATCATAATAGGAAAGAGATTAATAAGAAGCTGTAAAAACGGCATGTTCTTATAATTTAAATAAATATTATTTCTGGCAGCCAGTTTGACCTTAAAGGAATTATACTTAGAACCGCTGGTGCCGCTGCCTACGTGATAGACCACTGCACTGGGGCAGTAAACATTGTCATAGCCGTATATCTTCGCCCGGTATCCCACGTCAATGTCTTCCAGATAAGCAAAATGGGCTTCGTCAAAACCACCGATTTCGTCAAATACCTCTCTTCGGTAGATGGCAGCTCCGGCGCAGGCGGCAAATACATTCCGGGGCTTTTTATATCCCTTAATGCTTTGTCCCACTCCTCTTTGATAAGCCCAGCCAAGGACACTGTACATATCTCCCGCATCATCCATTAAGTCCTTATGATAAAGCTGTATCATCTTGCTGCTTGCGGAAAATATCCTTTTGGAGCTGTCCATGGTGCGTACCAGCTCCCTTACATAATCCGGTTCCGGCTCTGTATCGTTATTAAGAAGAATCACATACGGAGTCTTTGACGCCTTGATTCCTACATTCACAGCTCCGGAAAATCCGGTATTTTCCTCTAAGAATATAGATGGAATCCCATGTTCCTTCAGCCACTCCACACTGCCGTCTGTGGAACCATTATCCACCACAAGAAGCTCAAAGTTTTTATCACTTTGAGTTTCCAGTGCTTTCATACACGGTTCCATGAATTTAAGACCATTATAATTTGGAATAATGATGGTTACTTTTTTTAGCATCTCATACCTCAAGTTGATAGGGCTCTCCGATTTTTTCCTTCCGTAGGTCGCGAAGGGCAAAATTAGATTTGCGCAGGGTCAGATTCGGATTGTAGTAAGGATCTCCGTCTCTTAAAATATCCGGCCATTTATCAGAGAATTTCTTGATTTCCCGGTTAAAACGGGCTACCTTTTCCGGTGTGTCCTCAAGTCCTCTGGATTTGGATTCGTAATGGTAAAAGAGGGCGTATGGGGCATAAACCACCAGTTTATTAAGGGCGCGGATCTTCATGCAGTAATCAATGTCATTAAAAGCAACGGCCAGGTCCTCACAAAAACCTCCTGCCTGATCAAACAGGGACCGCTTGCTCATCATGCAGGCTGCTGTTACCGCACTGTAATTTCTGGCGCACATGGCCTGGTTAAAATAACTGCTTTCTGACTTATGAAGACCGATAAAGGTATGACCGGCAATTCCTCCAAAGCCAACCACAACTCCAGCGTGCTGAATGGTATCATCGGAATAAAGGAGTCTGACGCCTACGATTCCTACATCATCTCTCTGACAGAATCCAAGCATTTCTGTGATGCTGTCCGGATTAATGATCTCGGTATCGTTATTTAAAAACAGAAGATATTCTCCTTTGGCAAAGGTGACACCAAAGTTATTGATAGCAGAATAATTAAACTCCCGTTCCCATTTTACCACATGGACAAAATCAAATTCTTTTTGGATCTTCTCATAGTAATCGAAGGTAGCAGAATCTGTGCTGTTATTCTCCACCACAATAAATTCAAGGTTCTTATACGTTGATTTCTCAATAATAGAGCGCATGCAAAGATCCAGATCCTGAGAATGATCCTTGTTGGGGATAATAACAGAAACAAGCGGGTCTCCTGTAATTTCAAAGGTGGAATGATAAATACCGTAATCAATGCCTTTTTCTACGGAAACTGCCTTCACACCAATCCGGTCATAATGAGCTTTCACTGCTCTTGCTCCCGCTTCAAAGGCGTAAAGCTTACTCTCCGGGTTGCTGGCGGTGGAATTTTGATGACATCGCCAGTGATAAAGAGCCTTTGGTACGTGATAGATTTTTCTTGCTTTTTCCGTACAGCGAAGGATAAAGTCGTAGTCCTGGGCACCATCGTATTCTTCCCGGAAGCCACCTACTTCTAATAGAAGCTCATGGTTTACTACGAATAAATGGCAGATATAATTGACGCTGGTCAAAAGGTCTGGATTAAAGTCAGGCTTGAAGTGAGGCTCAAATAATTCTCCTCCATCAATATCCAGCTTGTCTTCATCCGTATAGACCACATCGATCTCAGGATCGGAATTGATCGCTTTTACACATTCAAACAAGGCATCAGGAGCCATGGTATCGTCGTGATCGGCTAGTACAATAAAATCTCCCGTAGCCATCTCAATGGCTGCGTTTGTATTTCCTGAGATTCCTTTATTCTCTCCAATAATCACATATCGGATTCTTTCATCTTTCATGGCGTAGCGTTTTAAGACCCGCTCTGCACTTTCTCCCCTGGGACTTCCGTCCGCGACACAAACTTCCCAGTTATCATAGGTCTGTGCTAACAGGGAATCAAGCATGGCAGCTAAAAAGCGCTCTGGTGTCTTATAGGCAGGTATGACCACAGACATCTTTGGTGTATAATCAAAGATAAATTTTCTCTGTGCATCCAGCTCTTCCTCCGTTGGCTTTGTCAGCTCGTACCACTCCGGATAATCATAATCGCTGTCAATGCCCTGAAGCTTGTGTCTTGATTTAATCAGGAATGCTTTTAACCCATTTTCTTTTAAGAAATCAGCCGCAGACTGGAAGGTCTGGACATTCATCATGCTTTTAAGCTTCATGGTCTTTTTATGGGCAGAGCTGTTCTGCTTTTCAATGATCTGGGTATTAAGCTTTACCCGGACAATTTTTCCATCGCATGCAATCTGAAGAATCCGGTCCTCATTGTCTTCTCTCACATAAGGAATGCGGATGTCAAAACCAAGATCCTCTGAAACTACGTTCTTAAAATAAATCTGGCTTACATCATCTCTGCGGACCGGGACATACTTAAATTCCAGCTCCTGGTCCTGACCATCAAATACCTTTACTTCCACCTTGGAACCAGGATTTTTTCCGATTACCCAACCATTTAATACAATGGAATTCTCACGGATTCTTGCTACGTCTATCTTATATTTCATCTCTGTTACCATCCTCCATGGAGGCTGCTGTCAAAAGCATATCCTCCTCCGGATCAAATTCTTTTCCGGATGTAAAATTAATTCTCTCTTCTTCTATGACAAGAGGGCGCTTCATGATACGGGCGTTCATAGTGAGAATGTATTCTCCCACCAGACCGATAAAAAATATCTGTACGGACCCAAGAAAGAACATGCCGATCAAAAGCGGTGCCGTGCCGGCAGGGAAACGATCCCAATAAATCAGCTTTAAAACCAGATAGATGAAAGCTACCAGCATGCTTGCAAAGCAGCAGATGCTTCCAAAAATAGTAGCGATTCGCAGTCCCACCTTTGTGTAGGACGTAATGCTTAACATGGCTGCATCATACAGGCGGTAAAAGTTATTGCTGGTTTTTCCAGCCCGTCTCTTTGGCTGCTCGTATGGAACTTCTTTTCGCCGGAATCCAAGCTCTGCCACGATTCCACGAAGAAATGGGGTAGGATCGTCCAGTTCCCGCATTACTTTGATGAATTTGGCATCATAAAGGCCGAACCCGGTAAAATGCTCAATCTGCTCCACGTCGGAAAGCTTTTTGATACATTTATAATAACAGCTTCGAAGCCAGTACATGATCTTATTTTCTTTGCTGGATTTCTTGATTCCAATCACTATTTTATAGCCGTTTTCCCATTCCTTCACATACTTTGGAATCATCTCTACCGGGTCCTGGAAATCAGCCGCCATAAGGATGGTGGCATCTCCCGTGGACTGGAGCATGGCGTAATAAGGGGAATTGAACTGACCAAAATTCTTGGCATTGAAAATGCCCTTTACGCCTTGATCTGCCTTACAGAGGGAACGCACGATATCTCTTGTCCTGTCTTTGGAATCATTGTCTATAAATATAATCTCATAGCTATAATCCGGAAGATCCTTATGGAAGGTACCGGAGATTGCCTGATATAGGGCCTCTACATTTTCTTCTTCGTTGTAGCAGGGAACTACAATGCTAATTGTTTTCATACGTTCACTTCCAATCTATCTGAACCATTGCTTTTATTAAATCCCGGGGCTTATCCTTCATCATCTGAAGGGCTGTTTCCACCTCGCTTAAGCCGTAAAGCTTGTGAGTTACCAGCTTCTCCGGATTGATTCTTCCATACTGAATCATCTTTAAAAGCCGTTCAATCCGGTTTCTTCCGCCCTTTGCAAGCTCGGTATGAATGGTTTTTCCTGCCATACCGCGGCCGCCGGAAAACTTAGGAAATGCAAGGCTTCCTGTTCCGCCGTAATAATTTACATTGGAGATGGTTCCGATGCCGTACCGTGCCATATCAACTGCCTGGGTAAAGACCTCATCCCCGCCTCCGCAGAGAATTACACCATCTGCGCCAAGACCGTTTGTCCGCTCCATGACCTGATTTACAATATCACCGTCCCGGTAGCTCAACACCTCTGTGGCTCCGTATTCCTTTGCAAGCTCTACGCAAACCGGTCTGCTTCCAACCGCAAGAATTCTGGCTGCGCCTAAGTGACGGGCTCCTTCCACTGCCATTAGACCAATGGGCCCGATTCCCATGACCACTACGGTATCACCGATCTTAATGTCTGCAAATTCTGCTCCCGTAAAGCCTGTGGTCACTACATCCACACACATCAGGGCCTGCTCGATGGAAACACCTTCCGGTATCTTAGCCAGTGTAGTATCCGCATCTGGAATCAGGAATTTTTCTGCAAAGACCCCTGGCATGGAACGTCCCAGCTGATGACCAGAGAAAGGCGCGGAAGCATGCTTATAATTCCCTTCCTGAATGCTGGCTGCCCGCCAGTCTGGAGTAATGGCAGGAACCGCCACCACATCCCCTGGCATAAAGTCCACGACCAGCTCTCCTACCTCTAAAATCTCGGCAACGCATTCATGTCCAAGAATTAAATTAGGCGCTTTTCTTGAGCCTCCCCCATATACGGTGTGAACGTCCGAGGAGCATGGGGTGACTGCAATGGGGCGCAAAATGGCTCCATAAGGAGTGAGGGTTGGTTCCGGTGCATCGTACCAGCCTACTTTTCCCGGTTCGATTAAAACAAAAGCTTTCATAGGTTATATTTATATCCTTTCCAGATGATTGGATTTCAATGCCAGTATTTCCACATCACGTCCAAATTTTTCCTTTATAATACCTGCGATCTCCTCCGTATAGCCAGGCGCCACAATTAAAATGGCATCCACAGGGTCAGTCATAAAATGCTCTGACGGCACAATGGGTAGATGAGAGGCTGGTGCATATTTTCCCTGCTTAAAGGGGGCTGAGTCAATCATATACTCTGCAAATGCTCCGATTTTCGTGGTGGAGGCCAGTGTAAAGCCCTGATGGCTGGCTCCCCATACTGCAAGACGTTTTCCGCCTGCCTCCAGCTCCTTAATAAGCTGGTCTATCTCACTTCCGATGGTATCCTGACTTTTTATAAGCCCTGATACATCTATTTTGACAGCTTTCTTATCATCTGTTTTCCCAAACGGCTGCTTTTTCTTTCTCACAATGACAGAAAGGGTATCCCGGTTGATCATCTCTTCTTCCAGAACCTCAAACCCTGCCTCCTCCACAGTATAGCGAAGGGTATCAAAGGTATAATAAGCCAGGTGATCCCGGATCAGCTCATAATATCCGTCATGCTCCAGAATATACTCAAGGCTTGGCACCGTAATTAATCCAATGCCTTCATCCTGTAAATTATCTGCCAGACAGCGGAGCATGGAAACCGGATTCGGCTGATGCTCTAAAAAATTAAAGGAGAGGAATCCATCATAGGGACCCTTTACACTTCCATCAGCAGGAGCCAGAATCTCTCCCTCTTTAGCAAACTGCTTCCAGACATTTAAGCCCTTTTCCTTTGCCATGGCAACAAGAGATTCCCTGTTTTCTATGCCATAAGCTTCAACCGGGAAGTTTGACAGCACGGAAAGAAACTCTCCCTGTCCGCATCCTGCTTCAATCAGCTTCTTACCTTCCAGATGATAGGTTTCTATTAAATGACGGTACTGACGGGTTCTTAAATTCACCATAGTGGTGCTGTAGCCGCCAGACCGGATTACGTCTTTATAATATTCCACAGGCTGGCAGTCAAACTGAACCAGACCGCAGCTGCTACACTTACAAAGGTTAAGAGATATTCCCTTATCCTCCATAAGCTCTTCCTTTAAAGGTATGTCCTGAGCAGAAGCTGGCATTCCCTCCAGAACCATCAGGGGCTCTTTTGTCAAAGGGCTGCCGCACACAATACAAATCTTATCTCTCATACCATAAAAATCCCTTCCTGTCAATATTTTTCCTCTTTATGGGTCTTTAAAATCCCTTCCCGGAAGTTGACATAAGGCTTAAAACCA
This sequence comes from Clostridium sp. 12(A), assembly GCA_000526575.1. Taxonomy (GTDB): domain Bacteria; phylum Bacillota; class Clostridia; order Lachnospirales; family Lachnospiraceae; genus Lacrimispora; species Lacrimispora xylanolytica. Next base: position 2,422,211 of record JAGI01000002.1, read on the forward strand.
GTAGCCCCTATGAGTTTCTTACTATCGGGAATGAGATTTGCGGGTCCTTCTGCATTGGGCTTTCTTCTTCCGTAGCTGTAGCTTCCGTGAGAGCCTAACACCTCATACATGGTTCGGATATACTCTCTTAGCTGCTTGTTCTCTTCCTCTGGTCCTGCCACATTATAAATTCCGGAAACCGATCCTTTTTCCTGTTCCATTAAAAGTTTCAGCGCCCGGATGCAATCGTCCAGATATAAGAAATTCCACATTTGGGTGCATTCCCCCAGCGATATATATTCCCCCCGGGAAAATGTCCGGATACAGCTTTCCACCAGAGACCAGGGGTGATCCCCTGGACCGTAAACACTGAAGATTCTGGCATGGATATATTCCATATCAGCAATTCCCTGCTGCCTCCAGCCTTCCGTCTGCTCCATTGCCCGATTTAAAAACTGAAGCTTTGCCTTTCCGTACTCGGATACTGGTCTGCACTCCGTTTCTTCGGTCATAGCATCCTGATGGATTCCATACTCTGCCTGAGAGCCGCTGAAAAGAAATCGGCGGCAGCCTAAGCGTCTGGCTCCTTCTAAAGCCTTCAGGGAGTCTTCCACATTCTTCTGCTGGACCTCTCCCTTTAACCTGTTTTCACTTCCTGAACCATCCCAGCCAAAATGATAAAATGCCTGGCATTCTTCATCAATGGCCTGGTTCAGTTCATGAAGTTCTTCTAAATTACGTTCTATTATAATAAGCCCGTTCCGATCTTCTTTCAGACTGCTTCTGTTTAAAGAGCCCGGACGGACAATTGCGTATACTTTATTACCGTCTTCCAATAACTGATCCACCAAGGCTCTTCCTAAAAAGCTGGTAGCTCCTGTTACAACTGCATTCAAGGTGCTTCCTCCATACCTTAATTTAATGTCATAGCTTTAATCCGTAAGTCTTGGGATAATCATATTCTCTTCCATCTCTTCCTCAGAAAGAAATGGAGATAAATCCTCAAGGGGAGGAGAAACCATAGTTCCATCTGGAAGCCGTTTTGCTGAAGACTTTGGTTCAAAATTCTGTTCCCGGCTTACAAAGACCTCGCAGATTACTGGTCCGTCCATGGAAAGGACTTTGGAAAGCGTTTCCTCTAATTCACTGTTATGGTGAATGGATTCATAGGGATAACCGTAGGCAGCGGATAATTTCTCCATCTCAGGGAAGCTTAAGTCCCTGCTGTCATCACCAACGCCTACTAATGGCTCTCCAAAGAAATTCTTCTGGGTCTGACGGATGGAATGGTATCCTCCGTTGTTAATAAGGAATATCTTAACTGGCATCTTGTGATGGATAATGGTCTGCAGTTCCTGAATATTCATCTGGATACTTCCGTCACCGGTAATCAGGATAATATCTTCGGAGGAATCTGCCATACAGGCACCGATGGCCGCCGGAAGATCATAGCCCATGGAGGCCACGGCTGAGTTGGTAATAAACCTCTGCCCCTGCTTAATAATACAGGCATGTCCTCCCACCACACAGGCAGATCCGTTTCCTACCACTGTGATCTGATTTTCCTTAAGCTTCTCTCCCAGCTCCTTGATGAGCGCATATACATTGGTAAGCTCATGCTCGTCCTGTTTTAAATGCTTTGGAAGGACAACTGGATACTTCTCCTTCCACATGCGGCAGGTCTCATTCCAGGTCATATCCTGAATTCCTTTGCCGCCTTTAAACAGAGGACTTTCCTCAGTCGCCTTATATTCTAAGTCAAGAACTTCTTCCAATGCCCTGAGTAACTCTTTTACATCAGCATGAACCCGCATATCGGAATGAACCGACGGCTTTTTCAGCTCTTCCTGATCAATATCATTGACGATCACAAAGGCTTCTCTTGCCCATGTTTTATAATTATAGCCCACCTGACGAATGCTTAAGCGGCTGCCAAGGGACAATACAAGATCGCTGTTTTGAATGGCAAAATTACCGGCCCGGTCTCCCATTCCGCCACCTCGTCCTGTATAAAGGGGATGGGTATCCCAGATACAGTCCTGGCTGTTCCAGCCTGTTACCACCGGGACTCCAAGCTTTTTAGCCACACGAAGAAATGCTTCATGGGCCTGTCCGATGCGTATCCCATTCCCCGCATTGATAACGGGACGTGAAGCGTTCTTAATTTTTTCAAGGATTTCCTTTGCCGTTTCCCTTTTCACAGGCCCTGGAAGGACCTGGCGTTTTTCTCCTTGCCCTGCCTCATCTTCCTTTATCCTGGCGCTGCTTTTCGTCAGCCAGCCATCTCCGCCACGTTCATAATCTTCCGGAGAAAATCCTGCCAGCTCTTCTGTCTCAATATACGCTCCCTGGACATTGAGTGGAATGTCAAGCCAGGCAGGCCCCGGACGGCCGGAGCAGGCCAGATAAATGGCTTTTTCCAGGCAATACCGGATTCTCGTTGGGTCAATGACCATCTCACTATATTTGGTCATACAGTCCACGGCCTTTACAATATCAAATTCCTGGTCTCCCATGGCACGAATGTCCACTCCAGACCATCTGGCTGTGGTGTCGAAACGGACCTGACCGGACAAAATCAACATAGGAATAGAATCCAGCCAGCCTCCAAGCACACCGGTAATGGCGTTGGTCCCCCCGGGACCCGTAGTCACACAGACAGCAGCAAGCTCATTATGGATTCTTGTATACGCTTCTGCTGCTATGGCACACGCCTGCTCGTGATGGTTATAGAGGCATCTTAACCCTTCCTGATGACCAAGAGCATCATTTAAATGCATGGCACCTCCGCCTGTTACGGTAAATACCTGGGTGATCCCTGACTCTAAAAGCTTCTGAGAGATATAGTTGGATACTTTCATTCTCATGTTTCTTCGCTCCTTTTTGAAGGAATGTTTTTATCTGTCTGTGATTATACCACACCAACCTTTATTTTCCTATTAAAGTTTTCTTACTTTCTTAAACCTTTGGATCCACGGGAAACCCCTACACTTTCTCATGTTTTTTCTTATTATGTTATCTCCTTCCATATCTGCCATCAAACCTCACTATCTTTGGGACTTTTAAATAGGTTATAATCGCAGAGTAATGCAACTATGGATTTTCGGCCACGATACAACTTATTGCAAAAAAGGAGAGAACATATTTATGAAAAAGCACTTAAAATTGATGGCTGTATTATCCGCTGCCGGTGTAATAGCTGCCGCAGCTCCAGAGCTGGGTATTTTAAGCAACGCCACCACTGCTTTCGCGAAAGCAAATGGCTGGGTAGAAGAGAACGGTTCCTGGAAATTCTATGAAGAGGGCGACTACTATGCGACCGATTCCTGGAAGAAATACGGTGAGGATTGGTATTACTTAGACGAGAATGGCGAAATCGCAAAAGGTCAGGAAGTCGATGAATATTATGTAGACGACAGCGGTAAGAGAGTTACCAACTATTGGAATTCTGTACAGAATGACAACTACTGGGACTCCCCTGACGCACCAGAAGTTTTCTGGCATTATTATGGAAAAGACGGCAAGGCTGTTGTATCCAAATGGCAGAAAATTAACGATCAGTGGTATTACTTTGACGAACAGGGTCAGATGCTCACTGGTAAAGTTGAGATCGAAGGCTCTACCTTCTATCTTGGTGATGAAAATGACGGTGCCAAGAAAACCGGCTGGTTTGAACTTGACAGCGTAAAAGAGGATTCTGAGAAGCCTCTCTCCTGGTACTACTTTGATAAAGACGGCGTTATGGTAAAAGATCAGGTTGATAAGAAGATCAACGGTGCTTACTATACGTTCGTAAATGGAGAAATGCAGACTGGTTGGTACAAGCTTCCAGTTACAGCAACCCCATCTGAAGCGGCCGAAAATACAACTGACAACGCTGGATCTGCTGCAGGGTACCAGTACTATGATCCTGACAACGGAACAAGAGTTGATGGCTGGAGAGAAATCGAAGGTATCACAGGTGTTAGCGTAGAAGACGAGACTCATTGGTTCTTCTTTAAAGATGGCGCTCCATACTTTGCAAAAAAGGGAATCGCGTTATTTACCATTAACTCTCAGAAATATGGATTTAATACAAAAGGTGAAATGCAGACTGGTCTTAAAGTCGTTACTTTAGGAGACGGAGATGTTGCAAACTTCCACTTCTCCTCTAACGGTACTATGGATACAGGAAAGCAGACAATTTTTAACGAAACTTTAGATGAGAACGAGATCTGGTACTTCTATACCTCAGGTTCCAAAAAGGGACAGGGTTATACCGGAATCCTCGATAATACAGTGTATGAATACGGTTTAAGAAAAGAAGCATCTACTGATTTAAGAGTGGCTCCTGTTTCTCTTAACGGTGTAAATTACCTTGTAAATACAAGCGGAGTTCTTCAGACCGCATCTTCTACTTCCAAGTCTATCGTTAAACCAGAGCTTGGTGCAGGATACAGAGATTACAAGGATGCCAACGAAAAAGTATTTGTTGTCAACACAAACGGTATCATTCAGTAAGATAATCATTATAAATAAATTACAAAAGATTCATCCGTTCAATGTAAAGAAGCCCGCACGCGATACGCGTTGCGGGCTCTTTTTGTGCCATTTCTATAATAATTATTAATTTTGATGATTTTAGCGTTACATTTTCCTTTAAAATACGTTATATATTATAGAAGTAGACTGTCTTTACTATAAATCAAGAAAAAAGGAGGAGACTAATGAGAGAATTGTCCGTGTACTACTGTTCTAAATGCGGTTACTATGGATATTATCAGCTTCAGCGCAATGCGGTTTGCCCTAAATGCAGGGTCCAGATGGCTCCGCTATCAATCAGCTACCAGGCCTTTATGGATCTTTCCTGCGAAGATAGGGATGAGTTGCTTTCCCAGCATATAATTGATTCCTCTTCTCCTTATGTCCAACGCCTCTTGGCGCCACACAAGGAAAATAACAGTCGGGAAGTTATCGCCCGCATGGGAGACCGCATTACTGAATTAGAGATAGAGAATGAAAAACTGAATCAAACCATCGAATGGATGCATCAGACAATATGGGAACTCGTTCGCAAAAACAAAGGAATGGTTCCAGACGACAAAATAAACCCGGATCAAGGGATAGACCCCTGACAGGGATACTCCCGGGAGTGCCCGGCACTCCCCTGACTATCCCCTGTCAGGCAATCTTATCAACGCTTATGTACCGACCGAGTAATCTGTTGAGGGTTTGGTTCAACCGTTCAATCACTCTATGGAGCTTCATATTCTCTTCCGTTAACCTTTCATTCTCAAGCTCTATAATCCGCAGCTTCTCAGCGTCTGTCATATAGAAAACCCTCCTTTTTATCTGCTTTTCTAGTAACCACTATAAGCTGTTTCATACAGTTTGAAAAGCGAAATTAATCGCAAAATTCGACACGAATTTGTTTATTTTGTATAAATTATTATATTTTTTGATGAAAAAGTAGTCAAAGTACTATATGTATTAACAGTGCAAACGTGAAACACAAGATATGCTTTTGGGATTGTTATATTATTGTCGATAAATTATGTATCAAATTTTGCTTTTTTCGAACTATATGAGACTATTTTGTATTTAATTAAACTTGATAAGATTTTAACTATAATTGAGGCATATCATCACTTCCGCATTTACGCCCTAAAAAGGCTTAAACCGCAATCTTTTGAATGGGTATGATCAGGTTTATCTATCCTTGAAAAAAAAGGTTTGAAGATTAGGATTTTGGTATTGTTTTGTCATGGTTTAGAGCTCTTTTTGTTGTAGTTTAACACTTAGGAGGTATCTGTATAAATCCTAGGCTGTTACGATATACCGCTAAATTTTTGATTGTAGAGGTACTAATATTGTTAGATTGATATCAATTAGGCCATATAAAAGGGGTAGGTTGTATCCAGAAATTTGTATGGGTTCTTGTATGAGTTATTCGTAAATTTTTACGTGAGTTTTGCATGGACCCTTATAAGTTTTGTTGCCAGTTTGTATTAGAAATAGTATGTAAGCTTATAAATAATTTTAAGTTTAGCAACTTTTTAGTGTCGATACAAATATGGATTGATTTTAACTAGATAAGAAGTGTCTATCTAACAATAAACGACATAAAATTTTTCTATTGTTCTAACTATTTATTTAATTATAATTATATATATTTTTACTATGAATAAGATACAATAAGGTCAACTTTATGGAAGTCAATTTAAAATGTAAAACAAACTTTTTTTTATGATATTTTGTTTATTTTAGTGAGCTGTTTAAAGAAAGTGATAATAGATGAACATCGCAAAGACTATTATACAGGATTTGAAGACAGCAAACAATCCCCATTTGCCAGAAATTACTGTTGGCAAAATTAAGATGAACGCAATATGCCAGGTAGTAACACCGACATAAAATGGAACCTTATGATTCAAAAAATTTATTTTAATCCAGTATTTTATTATATTCTATTAATTACATGAAAACACCTCCAAGTAGGACTATAATTATTACGTCCTATTTGGAGGTTGAATATTACTAATTTAAGCTTTTCTCCTGTGAAATTTTACATGCAGCTGATTTTCTCATTTGACAGGGCGCGTATTGATATTTTCTACATGCTCTTATGATAACATATACTTACTGGTATATTTATTAATACACAAGTAAATTAAGGTAGTCACTCAATCTTCTCTCATTCTATATCTTTTGGAAATTTAACGAATCCAGGCTCCATCTGCTCCTGTTTTATAGCCATCAGGAGTAACAGTGTTAATTAGCATGGATCCCATTTTCCCATCTGATTTTTCTTGAAAATAATACCATTTGCCGCTGATTTCCTGCCATCCGGTCATCATTCGCCCTTTATTGGTATCGGTATTAGGGTTTAAATAGTAGACAATGCCCTCATGCTGGAACCAGCCTGTTATAATATAGCCTTTGGGATCAAAGAAATACCAACTGTCGGTTCCGTTCCAACTGACAATTGCCCATCGGTTAATTGGCTGGCTTCCATCCTTTGCAATCAGCTTCCAGCCGTTCTCATCTTCCACCCAAGTCCCTTCTGCACGGTTATCATCTTTTGAACTTTTATAACCAGGTGTAACAATATCACGACTGTCATCATCTGAGTCCTCATTCTTATATACATTCATGACACGGACCGTGAAAAGATCGGTAAACCGTTTTTCTTCTCCCCTTTTGTCCAGACCATAATAAATAACTTTTACGTTCTGATTGCCCGATGATGAAAAATCATAAATTAGTTCGTATTCATCTTCTGTAAGAAGTTTCTTTCTCATCGCATTGGAGGGGCTTGCCTTCCGATATTCTGTCACTTCAAGGCCGCTGGTATCCAGCTCCTCTCCCACAGTGTAAACAGTTTTTCTTGGCTTTTTGGTTACCTGGATTTTTGTGGTGTAGGATTCCTCTTCTATGATTCCCTCTTTTACTGTAACCTTAAAGGAATCCGTAAAGGTTCTATCCTCCCCATTTTCATCCCATTCACTATAAGTAACCACTACGTCAGCTTTGCCTGGTTTAGAGAAATCGTATTCCAATTCATACTGCGTATCGTTCATCACAGTTTCTCTTACTGCATTGCTTGGGGTTGCCTTCTCATAGCGGCGTACCTCCATTCCAGCTTGATCAAGAGTCTGGCCTACCTCGTATTCTGTTTTATCCGGCTTTCTTGTCACTTTGATTCCGGTGGTACGGTATGGAATTTCTTCCGGTACATCTTTCTTTTCCTCATAGACCGCCAGCCAGCTGATGACAGGATCACTGCTTCCAGTTTTCTTTACATGAAATTCTATGGTCTGATCTTCGGTTAGTTCAATGGGTGCTTTTGAATTTAAAATGGTCTCCTCAGGCTTAGAAATGGTTACGGATCCCAATGTCTGCGTCATTTCCTGCCCACTCTGGTCCTGGTAAACCACATAGGCCTCCATAGGGCGGTTGACATTCCACCATTCATAAAAGCCGGAGCTAAACTGATAGCTTCCTGCTTTCAATGGCAATTGGTAAACGATTTCTTTCCCAGATTTTGCCCACCATCCGGTCTTGCTCCTGCTGCCACTGCCAGCTCCCATAGGACCGCCAAGGGCATCTGGGTCCGAATATCCCCAGGAGCCTTCCTCATACTGCTTATCAGGCACATCATTCTCAAGACCTACGGCTTCCTTTACCATGGTGTAATAAGGGGATTCCTCTGGGGAATCAACTCCTGAATCCACGAAGTATATAAGATTCTTTGGAACCACCTCTACGGCCATGGATACCGGGATTTTTAAGCCATCAACCACACCTTTGATCGTTACGGTGCTCCACAAGCTACTAAAGGCTTCCTTGCTTGGATATTTCCATGTAACACTCTTTTCCTCTCCGTCTACCAGAACCGTTTCTGGTAATCCCGGCAACGTGTCCTTAGAGGTTACCACGGAAGAAGGCATTTCTACTCCTGCCTCCTTTGAAACAGCCAGCCAGCTGATCAGATGGATCTTGGTGTCTGCCTTTTTAATCCTCACCTCTACGACTCCGCTTGTTGGTATTTCAAGGGATTTAGTAAATGAAACGTTTCCAGTGGAGGCACTTACTGTGGAGGTTCCAAGTTCTGTTGTTTTCCATTCTCCATTTTCAGTCTGGTATCTTATTGAAATGGCGCTGGAATGGGTTTCGCTCCAATAAGCCTGGGCTCCTATCATGAACCGGTACTTTCCAGCGTCCAGAGGGAGCTTATATACGATATCTGTGTCCTTATAATTATCTACAAATAGACCTGATTCATAAATACCAGTCCCATAGGAAACACTGTCACCGCTCTTTATGGAGATATTGCCATCTGGAACATAGCCCCAGGAGCCTTCCTCATATATCTTATCTGCAACCTGATTTTTAAGAGGAACTGATTCAGCGACCTGATCATAAAAGGCTGAGTGACCAGCCTCTCCGCTGCTATCTGCTACATGTTCCACGCCGCTGTCAATAAACCAATCAAGACCATAAGGAATTACGACAGCCTTAATACTTGTTTTTAAGGACGTATTTTTGATTTTACCGGTTATGGTCACTGTGTTCCATAAGGTTTCAAACTCTTTTTCGTTGATGATCCATTCGATTTCTTTCTGTGTTTCTTCTCCTGCTGCATTGACTACAGTAACCATTTCCGGGAGTTCAGGTGTACTGTTTTGGATGACTGCCATTGATTCCGGCAAATCTTTCACGGATATGACTGTGTCAGATGGAACCACATTTAAAAATGCATTTCTAAGTCTGATTCTGCTTGTATCAACCGTTCTTTGATCCTGTGGTTGATTGATCGTCTCTTCCGCATTCAAAATGGCATTTTCAAGCTGCTCCAGCAAGGATTGCGGATATTTTTCTGAGTCAAAGGTGTAATTCTTTATGTAGGCAGTAAGCTCTGCCAGCTCCTGGGTGCGAACCAGGATTTCCTCATCAAATGGTTCTGTCAGCAAATTGATTCCGTCAACCTGTAAGGTTCCCTGAGTCACCTTGATTTTAACCGTATGAGGCTCATTTTCAAGATCTTCCCTCCAATAAGAAGTTTCCCTGTCTCCAGCTGCATTGGTGGTTGCCGTTTCCGCTGATTTGCCATCGATTGTCACTTCGATTGACGAAGCGCCCGTATTGCCAAATAGATCGAATCCAATGCCACTTGGGATATTAAACTCCAGGCTGCTGCCTGCAGGCATTGATGTGAAGCTTCTATTATAGTAGGCAAATCCCTGACCAATGTTGTGGGTTACATTTCCATTCCAGGTAATAAGGGAAGAGGTGTCGTCAAGCTTGGCTGAAGCAAATGCTGTTTTTCCTTCCACAGGCATTACTTCAAGCTGATCAAAGCTTGTATTCCAGAAGCCGCTCATTAAAGTGATTCTTCCAGTCATGACCGGACTTGATGTATCGGTAAAGCTTCCGGTTTCTTCTCCATCGAGATACATGGTAAGAATATTTTCGTCCGCTTTCAGCTGCAGCTTATGCCAGATAGAGGCATCGAAGTTTTCAATTTTTCCTGACTTTTTCACGGAGTTGTATTTTAGCAGTTCCCATTTACCGCTGTCATAAATTTTAGCACGATAGGGAGCTCCGCTTGAGTGAACAACCTCGCGAACGCCCAGCACGGCAAAATTATCTCCAAAGCCATTTCCTTTGGTATCCAGCTTTACGTCAATTCCTGCGGTATAGTTGGCCCATCGGTGATCTCCCATAACAGTCCATGGAATATTGGTGGTCTGACTGCTTTCATCACTTCCGCTTCCCCATGGATTCCAATTATAGGGACGGTTATCCCCATTGATCCTTTGGGTTAAAACATATCCGGTATCATCTGATTTCGTGACCTCGAAAGCTCCTTCAATATCTGTGGTAAATAAGGGAGTTCCTCCCCTCTCCTCCACAAAGGAATCTTCATAATCAAAGTTATCCCGGTAAGGAAGGTCTAAAACGGTTCGTTCCACTCCGGAATCATTCTGACCGCTTTCATAGACGGTGCCACGGTCCAGGAGACTTGTTAAGGTCATCACGGAGTAGGGCTTTACGGTTAATTCAATGGTGGAGGTTCCGTCTCCATTGTCCACTGGAGCAGCTTCTTTTGTTACGTTCTGGAACCAGTTGGCGTCAAAGGCTTCTCCTGTGTCTGGCCCTCTTGTTTCCCATACATTATAGGGCTGAGAATATGTTTTAAGATTTTTCAGTTTTATGCGGTATTTTCTTTCCTTGGCTGTATTGTTGGCAAACATTACGGAGTAATCATCGGTTTCCGGATCCTTTACTGCCAGGCGAGTATCTGTAGATGTATCCACTGTAATATCTCCGTCTCCAGTTGTACCATCGCTATAGCAGGCATCCGGTAAATAGTTCCAGTCACTGTCTGCAAATTGCATGAAATGCTGAACCATCTGGATTCCTCCATCTGCCTCGTAATGGCCAGACCATGGGTCAAAGGCTCCGATCAGCTGTTTGGGACTATAGGCACTGCCTTCGTAAAAGGCTCCAATGGCAGGCTGGAATAAAAGCTCTGTCATGTGGCTGGTGTAGCCGCTGCTATTTTTATAGGCATAGGCTGATATAAAGCGTTCTGCCATAGCTGCAATGCTTGCCGAGCCGCCTACGCCTCCCCGGGTGGGATCTACGTTGGCTCTGTAATAAGCATTGATCATAGGGGCTGTAGACTCACCATACCAGCTTTCTTTTCCGTATACCTGGTTTAGTTTTGTTAGGTCTGGGCTTCCCATCCAGATCTGATAATGGTCGGATATGACATCTACCAGGTCTCTTAGTTCTGCATCTTTCATCAGATAGTCTACGGTCGTATTCATGCCACGGTATAAATCGGCTGCTACGATTTTTATTTCCCTGTAGTCGAAGGACCCGACTCCGTTGGCTCCATCTTCGTTGAACCGTTTGGCACAGTATTTGATCCAGGCAAAATCGTCGGGATAATTTTTTCTTCTTTCATTTTGTCCCGGGCTTACTTCTGTGATTTTATAGCCGTAGGTTTCGTATACGGCATCTATGGTTTTGCGATACCACTGGTATCTGGCTTCATACTTTGGTTTGTCATATTCCTCGTACCCTATGCCCTCCTGTGTCCATCGTGGTTCTCCCCAACGAAGTATTTCTACGGAGATGTCGGGATTAATGGTTTTTGCGTCGGCGGCAAACACAAAACCAGCGCCACGTTTTACGTTGGGAGACTCGTCAGGGGAACGCATGGTGGCTGGTTCGGTTCCTGATGATGAGTTTACGTCGGCACCCATTTCTATTTTTACATGGTTTAAGCCGGCGCCTTTTTCTTTGTCAAAAAGAAGAGTCATCATTTCCCAGTATTTATCTTCGTGGAGGGCTTTGTAGTCCATTAAGAGTCTGGAGGTGTTATTGCAGGTGACAGAACCGAAGCCGCCGAAGGTGTTGGCTTTGTCTATTTGGGCTCCGTCCAGGGTGACTGGGATATGGCTGTCTATTGGAAGGTCCTTATCTGTTTTGATGATGGTGAAGCCGGAAAGGACGGCTTCCTGGGTGCTTGTGGAACTTTTTTGAAAGGATAAGGTGACTTCCTGGCTGGTTGTTATGGTAAAGCTGCCTAGGGCTGTGGCTGTGTTTCTGCCGTTTCCTAACTCGGCGGTGTCCAGGAGATCGGTTTTCGTTTGGCCGTCTTTATCTTTGTAGGTGATTTTCATGTCTACCGATCGCTGCAATGACCACCATTCGGCAAATTCTCCGGATACTAGGTAGGTTCCGGGGGGTAGAGGGAGTTTGTAGGTGATGGCTTTGCCAGCTTTGGCGTAATAGCCGGTTTTTCCTTTGGTGTCTTTTAGGGGGGTGTATTCACCCTTGGCAGAGATGTCTGTGTTAAGTATGCTGGTGTATCCCCAGGAACCGGAGGTGTAGGGCTGGTCGGGGACTGTGTTTTTTAGGGTTGACGTGTTTCCATTTTCTTTGAAGCGTTTGAAATCTGCTGAGGAATCTGGTGATGGTATGTTGGAATCTACCAGATATATGACTTGGTCAGGCACTGCTAGAATGGAGGCCTTCTCCTGTTGTCCATTCTCTTTTATGGTGCCGGTTACTTTTACTGTGCTTCCTGCGTTGTTAAATGATCCGTTGTTGTTGATCTCCCAGGTGATTTCCTTAGGAGTTTGGATGGATGCCCCTTCTGCTACGCAGTTTACAATGGAGGGCAGTTGTTCGATGGAAGATGCCTTGGTGGGTATCTCTCCTGCCTGTATTGTATACTGGGCTGCATATCCTTCCAGTAATCCGAGTCCCGGGAAGTTAGTTGCTACCATTCCGGTGGTAAGTAGCAGGCAGATGGACTTCCGGGTTAATTTTTTAATTCCCAATTTTCGTTCCTCCCCAATGTTGATTTGATAAATTGGATTTGAGCTCATTTTTTGTGGATTGGTGGCTTGTGAGATATAGGTATAGAATTGTAATACTTTGGGTTCATTTGGTTCTGCTTGCTGAAAATGAGCTTGTTGCTCGACTGATTGCAGGAAAATTTTATGAGTCATCAATAATTAATTAAAATAATCGGTTATATGTTTTCTTTACCTGCAATTTTATCAATATATCTTTGTTACCTCCTTTCTGAATGTATATTGTTTTATTTTATCAGTATGTTTAGGGATTTTACATGTAATTAATTATGAGGGTACGGACAATTTTGGAGGAATATTACAGGTTTTTTGATAAGTTGAAAGAGGTGATAATATATTCATGTAGTTTTCTTATTTTCTTGCATTTTATTCCACATAATAACTATTAAGTGGAATAAATCATTAATCATATCTTAGTACAACAATTATAAGAAATTCTATCAAAAAACAGAGTTTATACTAGTTGTTTTTAATATACTCCATTATTGCAGAAGTTGTTTAATAACATTAGTTATACAACCCGTTGCAATCATGTTTAATGTTATTGATTTTTATTTCATTGCTTTGTAAACTTACGACACTAGTTGATTTATATATAAGATTTATTTGAAATTATTAAAATTATTAAGTACATAATTTGGTTAAGACCCAGAATCGTTTACTTTTCACCTATACTCTAGTATAATGAAATTACTTAATCTAGGTGGTAAAAAATAAATTATATTATTAATAGCAAAATTTATATTTTATTATCACTTTACATGTCGAAAAGGAGTTAACATATTAATTATGAAAGAAACAACCTTAGTTATTATGGCAGCTGGAATCGGAAGTCGGTTCGGTGGAGGAATCAAGCAGTTGGAGCCCGTGGGACCTAATGGTGAGATTATTATGGACTATTCTATATATGATGCATTAGAAGCGGGCTTTAAAAAAATTGTGTTTATCATTCGAAAGGACCTAGAAAAGGACTTTAAAGAAATTATTGGAAACCGAATTGAACGTATAGCCCCTGTCTCATATGCTTATCAAGAATTAGATAGCCTACCAGAGGGTTTTATAAAGCCAAATTATCGTTTCAAACCTTGGGGAACAGGTCATGCACTACTATGCGCAAAAGATTTAATTAATAATCCTTTTGTTGTTATAAATGCAGATGACTATTATGGAAAAGAAAGTTTTAAAAAAATCCAAAATTACCTTGTCAATAGTATGAGTCTTGAATCTAAAAAAATTGATATCTGCATGGCAGGATTCTCTCTTGAAAATACCTTAAGCGATAATGGTGGGGTTACTCGAGGAATCTGTCAGATTGACAAAAACAATAAATTAACAACTATATTGGAAACCTACGAAATTAGACAATGCAACAATTCAGCTCTTGGTTATAATGAAAATGGTGATTCTGTTGTCTTGGATCTAACTCAAAATGTTTCAATGAATATGTGGGGGCTTTGCCCAGCTTTTCTTAATGAATTAGAGAAGAGATTTCCAATGTTTTTAAGTAGTTTAAAAGAGGGTGATGCTAAAACTGAATTTTTATTGCCTAAAATAATCGACAATCTTATTCAATCTGAAGAAGCTACGGTTCAAGTTTTAGAAACACATGATAAATGGTTTGGTGTAACCTATAAAGAAGACAAAGAACAAGTATCAGCCTCAATAAAAGGATTAATATCTGAGGGAATATATCCAGCCAATCTATTCCAATAGAATAATAAAACTCTATTCATTAAGTAAAGTTCAATCATTATATAGCAGGAGAATAAATACTATGAAAAAATATGATTATGTTTTAGTCGGCGGTGGCTTATTTAATGGTGTATTTGCATATTTAGCTGGCCAAAAAGGTAAATCTTGTCTCGTTGTAGAGAAAAGGGATCACATGGGAGGCAATATTTATTGTGAAGATAATGAAGGAATCCATGTTCATCGATACGGCGCACACATATTCCACACCAGTAATAAAAAAGTCTGGCAGTTTGTAAATAACTTTGCAGAATTTAACAGATATACGAATAGCCCTGTTGCTAATTACAAAGGTGAAATGTATAATATGCCATTTAATATGAATACCTTTAGTAAGATGTGGAATATCTCTACTCCGGCAGAAGCTAAAGCTAAAATTGAAGAACAAAAAAGAACAATTTCCGGTGATCCTAAAAATTTGGAAGAGCAGGCTATTAGTCTTGTAGGGACCGATATTTATGAAAAACTGGTTAAGGGATATACAGAAAAACAGTGGGGACGTGATTGTAAAGAACTTCCATCTTTTATAATCAAACGTCTTCCTGTACGTTTTACTTATGATAATAATTATTTTAATGATTTGTATCAGGGTATTCCAATTGGAGGATATAACGTAATAATTGATAAATTGTTTGAAGGATGCGATATTGAACTTGGTAAAGACTATTTGGAAAACAAAGCCTACTATGATAATTTAGGAGGTAAAATTATCTACACAGGCCCTATTGATGCTTATTACGGATATGAATATGGCAAATTAGAGTATCGAAGCTTAAAATTCGAAAATGAAGTTATCGATACTGATAACTATCAGGGGGTAGCGGTCGTTAATTATACAGATAAGGAAACTCCATATACTAGAGTAATTGAGCACAAGCACTTTGAGTTTGGAACCCAGAAAAAAACCGTAATCACAAAAGAATACTCCGTAACTTGGAGTGAGGGAATGGAACCATATTATCCAGTAAATAATGAAGTAAATCAGGAATTATATCTAAAATATGCTGCTCTATCAAAAAAGGAAGAAAACATTCTTTTTGGCGGAAGATTAGGCGAATATAAATATTATGATATGGATAAAGTAATTGAATCTGCCATTAAGACTGCTGAAACAGAACTATAAGACTATAATAATAGGAGTTGTAAAATTCCGAGACTCCAGTCTCGGAATTTTAATTGTAACCAGTAAAAAGTATACGGGGGAAACATATGAAGAAAATAAAAAAAGCCCTTTTAGTCACAACAGTCAGCGGATTTGTCCCACAATTTGAAATGTCAAATGTACAAATTCTTCAAAGTATGGGATATGAAATTCATTATGCTTCCAACTTCCATACCCCATCATACGGAAGCGATAATCATCGTCTTGAGGGAACTGGAATTATACAACATCAGATTGATTTTGTTAGAAGCCCCTTTCATTTGCAAAATATAAAAGTTTTTAAACAGCTTAAACAGTTAATGATGGCTGAACAGTTTTCACTTGTTCATTGTCATACACCCATGGGGGGAGTCATGGCACGGCTGGCTGCACGATCAACAAAAACAGGACCCGTTATTTATACAGCACATGGATTCCACTTTTATACAGGAGCTTCTATTATTAACTGGCTGTTTTATTACCCTATAGAAAAATTCCTTTCATACTTTACTGACGAACAAATCTGCATTAACAAAGAGGATTACGAGCGTGCCAAACAACATTTTCATGCAAATCATGTAAGTTATATACCTGGCGTTGGCTTGGACTTCAATAAAATCAAAAAAACAGTTGATGTCACAAATAAAAAAATAGAGCTTGGACTTCCTTTAGATAAAATAATTCTTCTTTCATCAGGGGAATTAATAAAACGAAAAAATCATGAGACAGTTATACGGGCTATTGCAAAATTAAAAAACGACACATCTCTTTTTTATGATAAAATCCATTATGTTATTTGTGGGCAAGGAGAATTGGCTCAACACCTTAAGCAGTTGAGTGATAAACTTGATATAACAGAATCGGTATCCTTTCTTGGATACCGCGAAGATATGATGGATATATTTCAAATTGCAGACATCTTCCTATTTCCATCTTTTCAGGAAGGGCTTCCTGTGGCTCTTTTGGAAGCAATGGCATATGGTTTACCCGTTATCTGTTCCGACATTAGGGGAAGTAATGATTTGTTAGGCGGAAATGCCAGAAAATCAATGGGATTTTGTGATGGTGGTATTATGATAAAAAGAGCTAATGACGTACCTACTTATAGTCAGGCTATTTCTTATATGATAAAGAATAAGAATATATTGCATGCTATGGGAGAAAAAAATAGCGAAAGAACTAAATATTTTAGCAGTGAAAATGTCAAAAATACCATGAAAAATATTTATGTAAAATATTAATATAATAAGATTTTATCCTTGCTGTTGGAACATGCTTAAAAGTATAATTCGGGTTCACAAATCCTTAAGGTTCTTAAGTACCTTATAGGAAGTAAGCGCTACATAAAGAAGTGTATTGATCTTTCTGGATTTTTCACCTCTCGAAAAATCAAATAGTACCTTTATTCAAGCCACAGGATTTTTGCATTGCTTCTGACCAAGGCATCAGTTCTTCCAGGATACTATCGGGCTCATTTTTGTAGTCCAGCATCTTAGTCATAACTGTTTCCAGATAAAGACGGATGTTTAATCCATTTGCTTTGGCTGTTTCTGCAAGCGTGTAAACAATTGCACTTGCTTTGGCACCTTTTACAGTGTCATGAAAGAGGAAGTTTTTTCTTCCCATAACATATGATTTCACGGCTCTTTCAGCTGCGTTATTACTAATGGAGCATCTTCCATCAAGGAGGTAATTCTCCATATACGATTTTTGGTTTTGGGCATAGTTAATTGCCTTGGCAAGCTTTGATCCGCCAAGGGCATTTATCCCATTCACCCACTTCCAGAATGCATCCAGTACAGGTCGCTCCAGTTCAAGACGCTTTTTCTGTCGCTCTTCTGGTTCTAAGTCTTTCAGTTCTTTCTCTATCTGAAAGAGTTGGTTGCAGTAGGAATAGCCTGTGTAGGCTTCAGATTTTTCGGAGCATGATCCCTTCTTCTTGGGAATCGCTTCGAACATATATCTTCGAAGATGTGCCCAGCACCCGCATCGGGTAATGTCACTCAAACGGTTGTATCCGCTGAAGCCGTCCGTATGGACAAACCCGTGATAATCAGCAAGGAACTTTGCTGCATGATAGCCGCCCCTTGATGGTTGATACTCGTAAAGCACAATCCGGTGCTCTTCAAATGCACCGCTGGTGTACAACCATATGTAAGACTTTGATTCTGGAGTCTTGCCATCTTCATTCAAAACCTGGCATGTCGTCTCGTCTACATGAATGACGGACTGCCTAAGAAGATACTCATGATATCTCTCATAAACGGGTTCCAGATATTCTTCTGCGCATGTATTGAACCAGCTGGCAATGGTTCCACGATTCAGCTTGACTCCCAGCTGTGCCCAATCCTGCTCCTGACGATAAAACGGAAGATAGTTCGTACACTTCTGATACATGATGTAAGAGACCGCTGTAGCAGAAGCCATACTGTGATTGATGAGTGGCTTTGGCACAGGTGCCTTCTCAATGGTTGAATCACCATCTTCACGGCACTGTGGACATGCATAGCTATGCTGTACGTATTGGACACGTTCCACTTTTGCTGGAGTGATATGAATCTCTTCACGAACAACTTTGGAGCCGATATCTTCCATTTTAGTATTACAGTAAGGGCAGTTACGAGAATCACCTTCCAGTAAAAGCTCAATGGTCCTTATCGGTACATTTTTTGTAAGTTCATCATGCGTAGCACGGGATTTTTTCTTCTCATGCGCTGTCACATTGATCATTTCCGGTTCGTGAACGTGTTCATCAATTCCCAACTGATCGAACAAGCTGAGTTGTCCGTCAATGTAAGGTAAGTTCGATGATTTCTCACTGGAAATACCAAAGATTTTTCGTTTCAGTTCATTAATTGTTTCCGTGAGGTTTGCAATGGTCTGGTTTAATTGTTCCATCTGATGATCTTTTGCTTCCAGCTGTTTGAGCAGATTACTGACCAGCAGATTCATGTTAAGATCTTCGGTTTCAACAGACTTTTTCATGACCATGTACCTCCTTGAATGATATACTTATTATACCACAAAGGAGACCGCAAAGCCAGTAAATAAGCGGTTCTGCGTGTACTTTATCAGATGCTTAAAAGGGCTTTTTGGCAACGGGTTTAATTGCCTTTGGCTGCTCAATAGAAAGACCTTCCATAAGCCAACGGAATTCCTGTCTGGTCAAATTTCTAACATCTTCTGAATTACGTGGCCACTGGAAACGGCCGGAATCTAACCGTTTATAAAGTAACACAAAACCATCTTTGTCAAAATGCAGTGCCTTCAGTCTGTCGCATCTTTTTCCGCAGAAAAGAAAAAGGGAATTACTGAAAGGATCTAACTCATAGGTATCCCGGACAATTGCCATAAGACCGTCTATGCTACGCCTCATATCGGTGTAGCCGGCCACAAGAAATATCTTTGCCACGCCGGAGAGATCACCTAGCACAGTTGTCGCAACGCATTTAATGTTGCTGTAATAATGGCGGCATCTGCATTGTTACTGATAGCCAAAACAAAGCCATTGTATTCCAGATGGATTGCAATCCGATCCGTTTGTTTTTTAGGAAGAACTGCTTTTGTTTCTTGCAGTTCGTTGTAGTGAATTGGTACAACTTCTGTTTTCTCTAGAACTTTTGGAACAGAGTCAGGAATCATAGAGGCTTTCTTCCTCAGCCGCTTTATATTGTAATAAAAAGAGCTGGTAGGTATACCATTCTGACTGCACCAGGCGTAATCAGATAAGCCGCTTACGCGGCACTGCTGGATGCAATCCATCCAGTATTCATCTTTTTGAGCTTTTGTCATATTTTAAAATCCTCCAAGAAAATATGGAGTAAAATGATACAAAAGTTTGAAGTAAAATAGCAGTGAAATGCTACAACCTTTGTTGTTCAAGAACAGAACTTAGAGTGAATTACTCCAACTGTCCTTATTTTACAGCAAAAAAAGTCAATTAGCACGACGGTAGATTATGTTGCGCTTACTATAGGAATGTAGACTCATCTATGGATTCCCTGACTTTAACTACTCATCAACGAAACCACAATTACTGGCTTTCTCGAACTCGAGATTGCAGAGCGAGTGGAGAGACCGTTTCTTGCGGGTGCAAAACCTGCTAAGGAAAGTCAAGAATAAAAAGGCATCATTAATAAGGAACGAGAGTTGCTCCTTCCTTAGAATGAGGCCTTTTTGTTAGCTTTATAGTTAATTCGTCAGATAGGCATCCCTAACCTTTGCGTAATAAATATGAAAGAATTTATTCAAACCCGCGATTTTTGCAACCTTCTTAGGTTTGCCTTCACTTTTTTTCTTTTTCACGTAGTCATATACAGCGTTATCAGTTGGTTTCTGCCTCGAAAATGAGGCAATTATTTCATATCCTACTTTTCTCAAAGATTTAGATCCACGGTAAGCGTCAAAAGTGTCGGTGTATATTTTTTCACTTTTAATTGTGAGTTAATGTCTCTAATTTTAAAAGTCTTAAGGCACTTAAGTACCTTAAAGGATTGGAGATTTATCTATGGATCACTTAACCGTAGCAACTGATTTCCACAAACTCATTCTTTGGATTGAACGGATTCAGGAATGCAGGGCAAGCAATCAGAAAGTGTCTGATTGGTGTACCGCTCATGATGTCAGTATAAAATCCTATTATTACTGGCTTCGCAAGATTAAGCGCGAAGCGTTTGATGCTATTCCTGCTGAAAGAGAAACTAAAGTTCCAACAGTTGCCTCCCGGCCCTCTATGTTTGCTGAAATGCCGCATACAACTGCCAATTTCAGCTCATCAACCGCTGTCATCATCAGACTTGGAAACACAACTCTGGAAATCCAGAATGGTGCGGACCAAGAAACAATCGAAAATCCCCTTCGTACCATCAGGCATCTATGTTAGGCGACATTTCAAAGGCAAAACATATCTATCTTGCCTGCGGTTACACGGATATGCGCAAATCCATTGATGGCCTGTCCGCCATTGTACAGCAAAACTTCAGACTTGATCCTTTTTCCAACAGCCTGTTTTTATTCTGTGGACGCAAATGTAACCGCATTAAAGCTCTCTTCTGGGAAGGTGATGGTTTTGTCTTACTTTATAAGAGGCTTGAGAATGGAACATTCCAGTGGCCCAGGACACAGGCTGAAGTACGGCTGATTTCAGGGCAGGAGTTTAGGTGGCTCATGGAAGGGCTGTCCATTAACCAACCAAAAGCAGTGAAGAAATCTCAGCCGGAAAGTATTATATAAAAGTCCTCCAAATGTCGTATTTACTGGATTTTACGGCATCTTTATGGTATAATTATGACAGTTAAAAAGCAAAGGGACTGTTATTAAATGGAGCATAACAATCAGGTTGAAAATCTCGAAAACCATATCGCTGAGTTGGTAAAAGAGAACCTTCTTCTTCATGAAAAGGTTACTTTTCTGACCAGAAGATTTATGGCAGGACTACGGAGTAGACATCATCTCTCGGACTCGAGGGACAGATGTCTCTTTTTGATGAAGCGGAAGTCTCGGCAGATCCGAAGGCTGCAGAACCGAACTTAAAAGACGTTGCCTCCTACCGCCGCCGGAAGCATAAAGGGCAAAAGGAAGAACTGTTAAAGGATCTCCCTCATGAAAAGAAACTCTGTACTCTTGCGGAAGAGGATCGTTTCTGCGAGACCTGTGGCACTCCCCTTGTATCTGTTGGGGAAGAATTCGTCCGCACAGAGATTGAATTTATTCCTGCCAAAGTACGTGTAATTGATTATTACCGTGAGACCTTTGAATGCAGAAAGTGCCGTAAGGAAGGAAAAGGAATGGGAAAACCTATGAGCAGCCTTAAGCCGTGCAACGATGTCAAACTGGATCCTTACCAGTTATCGTGACTGGCTTTACCCGGTGGTTGGGCTTCTTCATAAAAAACTGTTAGAACAGCAATAGCTTCACATCGATGAAACGCCCGTACAGGTCATGAATGAACCGGACCGGAAGAATACAACGGATTCTTATATGTGGGTTTACTGCTCCATCAAAGACTTCGGGCAGCCAATCAGCCAGTTCGTATATCAGCCAGGGAGGAGCGGAACATATCCTCAGGAATATCTGAAAGGATACCATGGATTCATTCATACCGATGCTTACAAAGGCTATGAAAAAGTATCCGGTATTACCCGGTGCATCTGCTGGACCCATCTACGGAGATACTTTGTTGAAGCACTTCCCAAAGATGTCGACAGCCCGGAAGCAACCATTCCAGCCCAGGCAGTCAAATATATCAACCAGCTTTTTGAGATTGAGAAAAAACTGGAGGTTCTATCCCAAGCAGGGCGGAAGGAACAGCGTCTGGTACAGGAAAAGCCTGTACTGGATGGCCTTTTGGTCGTGGGTAAAAGAGACCTCACCGAAAGTCCTTGCGAGTTCTAAACTGGGAAAAGCCTTTCAGTATGCGAATAACCAAAAAGAAGGACTGATGAATTATCTTCTTGATGGCAACTGCAGCATATCAAACAATCTCGCAGAAAACAGCATCCGGCCATTTACAACTGGCCGGAAAAACTGGCTGTTCTCAGGAAGTCCCAAAGGAGCAGAAGCAAGTGCGGGTATCTATACTTTAATAGAAACGGCCAAAGCCAATGGATTAAATCCATGGAAGTACATAAAGTTCATTCTCAGCGATATTCCCAGAACTTCATTTCTTGAATATCCAGAATATCTGGAAGAACATATGCCATGGGAGCCGATGATTCAAAAACTTTGCCGTTAAAAGACAGCTTTCAATTATAAACAGAGGCTGTCTGTTTTTCTATACACCAACTTATTTGACACTTACCATAATTCTGGCTGTAGCATTCGTTAATCTCACATTTTCAGGAACAAGGACCAGCTCACGACGTACATACTCTTCACTAATTTGCTCATCTGTGTTTTGAAGAAATAGCAGACCTAATCTTCTTCTGCGAGAAGTGTAACTATCTTGTTGACTTTAAAGCCCTTGAACATATCTGAATGAGCTAATAGCTCCTCTTCAAGTCTAGAAGAAACCTATTCCACTTCAGCTTCAGCTAAGAGATTCATTTGTACAGGGGTGTCGATCGCTTTTGGATCGCTTGAAGCACAAAAAAGCTATTTGGTAAGATAATAAAGTTACTCTTCAAGGGGTAAACTGTACCCTGATAGTTAAACACAGAAAAAGAGGCTGTGCTTAACTATCAGGGTACAGTTTACCTCTTTTTCTCAATAATTAGACGGAGAGACTTGATTAGTTCAGACTGTTCAAAGACCACTGCTTTCAGTTGTTAAATAGTATCTTTATGTTCACGCAGATGAATGTTTTCTTAACTTAAAGCCACTGTCTCTCTGCTTGGTTAACAGTCTCTTATACAAGAAAAAGATGTCTTACAAAAGCATAGTAAGGGAGTGTTCCAAAACCAACTTACGTTTTTTTTGTAATCAAAATAGAGTGTTTTACTCCAGTTTCAATGCTTATACTTACCGATTCAATCTAGTATTAAAAAATTTCATATAAAGTAAATCAATCTTTTTATTCAAAACCCCTGTTACCTTTTGAAATAGAATAGCAATTATCATTATAATTATAATAGTAACTAAGATAGTTTGAATAACTGCTAAATTATATTTAAAACGTGTACTCAATCTAAGAAAAAGCCACGAAGAAATACTAATTAGTATTGGGTAATGCACCATATATATTGCCATTGAATAATTTCCAAGAAACTGAAATAGTTTTTTTTCCATTAATTTTTTTAAAGGGTGCCAATATAATGTAACATATAGAAGTAAAAATGCTCCTATAATATGATAATACAGTACAACATCTCCTTTAAAAATTAAAAACCTATACATTATAAATTCCGGCTTCATATATGTTGGAACCCCGAAAAAATATAAAGATATAATTAGCAATACAATTGCTTGCAAATTACTTAATTGCCTGCAATTACCTTTAGAATACCAGTCTGCAAGCAATAACCCCAATATACAAGGAACATAATAAATATCCTGCAAATTAATCATTAAAGCAATCGCTATTATGTATATATAATGTCGTTTAGATGAGCGCCCCCAAATAGACTTGAGTAAGATCACCAGAAATGATCCTTTAAAAATATATGGCATTGTCCATAAAGTATTATTATATTTCCTTGCTTCTGTAAAAATGTGTAACAATACTTTAAAAAAATTAACATTATAAGGATTCCAATCACCAAACCATAACGTTTTTGTGCTTTCTATTATATCCCGATAAAAAGTTAAATTTAATGCAAAAAGTAACCAAACCATGAAACAAGACAAAACTATAGGCATCGTCAACTTAAAAAAACGCAACGTAGAAAAACTAACAATGGCACTTTTGCCTTTTTCATGCACAAAATATGCACCAAATCCAGTTAATATAAAAAAAATCATCACTGCACTATTTCCTGCAAATAATACGGATAATGGTGATTGTCCTATTAAGATATCTAAATAATTGCTAATATGGCTTATATTCTCTCCTCCCCAATAAGCTGCTGGATAGTACATCACTGTTAGATGATTAAATAAAACTATCAACGCGGCTATTCCTCTTATGCCCTCAACATTCTTAATACGCATATTTTTACTCACCTTTTTTTATATCAGTTTAACAATAATTATATAAAAAGTAAATGGTAATTTGATGAGGTATAATTAATTTCGTAAATTTAATTTCATATAGATAGACATGTTCTACAGCCGTTTGGTAAAATAAAGTCACCACAACCAAATCTCACTAAGAAGGCTATATAACATGTCTGATAACAATATACAGTTAAACCACGAACTTATCCATAATGAATTGAAAAATTGTAACCACATAGTTTAAGGGTGGATTTAAATTAGCGTCATTTATCGCTACAATTGTTATCTGGAAATGCGAGCACTTTACTCCAATCCCTTGCGAGAATGTAAGCATTTTACTCTATTTCGGAGACTAGCAATTATGAGATCAAAACGAATTTATGCTCATCATGGAGTGCCGGCAAAAGGGCCTCTCCGACTATTAATGGTGCCACATGAATGATATTAATCCAGGCACCTTTTAAATACTGGATCAGTAGACTTCGTAAGTGAGGAATGGTAATTCCCATGCCATTTGATCAAGGAAAGAAAAAATCAGTTCCTTTACAGGAAGTAGTCAAGGTTAACTTAATACCAGATTCGGCAGCAATGCCCGCTCCCTTAAGGAAGGCTATTTTGTTACTTTGTCAGAAGGTACCTTTTGAAACGTCCTTGTTTTTATACTTTGATAGAATATTTATAATATAATACAGCCTATTATTTTCTTATCCAGACTATAAATAGTTTCTATTTGATTGTCAATATCTTTATATTTTGATACACCATATTTCTCAACTAGAATAACAACGTCAATAGTTGGAAGTTTGGTTAGTGTTTCAGGGTTTCGATTTATATCTGGTCCCACTACAAAAGTTAAGTTACTAAAGGTACCCTTAAGCTCACTTTCAATGCTCTTTAATAAATCGAGTGCTATTGTTCCAGTTAAAAATATAGTCTGATCCTTTTCCGTATATATAGAAATACTGGCAATAATTCGCTTCAGAACAGCTTCCCTAGAGAAGATCTGCTTTCCTTCAATTTTATTAAGCCAATTATCAACTCCAGAGAGTTTTCTGTTTTTCTCTTCTTTAGGATATTCACCAAATATTTTTATTCCAAAACGACTTACAAATTTATCAGCTGAATATAATTTAGGATTGATAACATATATCAAGCATAAAAAGAGTACTACTAAAAATACTCCAAAAGTACCTCCCATAATACTGTATTTGATTGCAGATTTAATCAGGCCTATGAAAGAAAGATCATTAGGTTTTTGAGGTTCCTTTAAGTTATGTAATTCCAACTGAGTTTCTACCATGCTTTTTTTCATCGCAGACAATTTTTCTATTCTCTCATTCTGAAGCTCTGCCAATTTCTGATCTGCCACCATATTTGTCTCTCTATTCATATAAATAACGCTGTGTGCTCTAAGATTGCTTTCCACATCATCTTCACTTGCTTTAACACTTTTTAAGATACTGTCTAATATTTTCTGAGCTCCCTCCTCATCTTTATACGTGACTGATACTGATATCATATTTCCATTATAATCTGCCTCGATATTAAGCAGTTCCCTTAAATAATTTATTTCTATGTTATTTTCTTTACAAGTTTCTTCAAGAGAACTTTTACTTTTTATAATAGCAGAATATACTTTCACCAAACTATCTACTGGATCCACAGTATTAATTATATTATTTTCTTCATCTAATTTAATAAATATGTTTATATTGGCTACCCATTTATTGTATGGATCCAACTGAAATAAAATAGATTTTTTTTCATAATCCTTTTCATAATCAATATTCTGAGTAAGTGTATCAATTTTTCTCTCATACCCTTCTTTCTTCACTTGATAACTCCTAGAATCAGAATCATAATTTTCTAGTAGATTGGCCATATATTTCTTATCCTGAGATTTCATAATTCCTTCGCTTAATTTATATCCCCCAATTAATGTGGCAAAAATAACAGCTATAAGGAAGACTGGACGCCATCTATTTAGTATGTAAAACATTAAATTTTTCAAGTCTATTTCCTGCTCATATGAAGTATTCATTCCATTCTCCTTTGTATTTTTGCTTATCTGGATCCTTTTCCAGTTAGTACGACCCAAATTGTTAGTATCAAAATCTTTATATCTTTTAAAATTGACCAATCGTCAATATACTGCATGTCAAGTTTCACTACTTCATCAAAATCTTTAATGTCGCTTCTGCCGCTTATTTGCCATAGACCAGTGAGGCCTGGCGTCATACTAAGTCGACATTTATGCTTTGTCTCATAACGCTCATATTCATCAACAGTTGGCGGCCTTGTTCCTACTAGGCTCATATCTCCACGCAAAACATTCCAAAACTGTGG
Source organism: Clostridium sp. 12(A) (assembly GCA_000526575.1). Taxonomy (GTDB): domain Bacteria; phylum Bacillota; class Clostridia; order Lachnospirales; family Lachnospiraceae; genus Lacrimispora; species Lacrimispora xylanolytica. Next base: position 2,448,893 of record JAGI01000002.1, read on the forward strand.
GAGTTCATCAATGCTTGTCTTACGTATAAAACGACCAATATGGGTTATTCTTGGATCATTTTCCAATTTAAACATTAAACCTTTTACTTCGTTTTCTTTCATTAGTTCTTTTTTTCTGTGCTCTGCATCCTGATACATGGAACGAAATTTATAAAATGTAAACTTTCTACCATTTTTTCCTATCCTAGTCTGTCCAAAAAATGCCGGACCAGGAGATTCTAACTTTATTAAAGGTGCAATAAAAATCGTTACAATACATAATATAATAATCCCCACCAAGCTACCTATAATATCTAAAATTCTTTTTGCAGCAACCTGTCTATTAGAAAAAATATTTCTAGCAAAGGTGACCACTGAATATTTTCCAACTCGATTTAGTGTTTTTTTTCCTCCCACTTTAATATCAAAAATATCTATATTTACATCTACAATAATTCCCATATTTTTCATTTCTGCAACCCATTGCTCCAAAAGCTTATTGGAAATTGCAGAAGTATCATTAATAAATACTTCATCTACATTATGATGAACCACATAATCAATTATTGTTTCCTTATCTGCAACAACTGGCATACCACATTGCGCTTCTCCCACTAAAGACTTATCAATTAAGGCAATCCCCGTTATAATACGATTCCACTCGTTATATTCAATGAAATTTTTGATTACACCTTCAACTTTTTCTGTAGTCGTGACAACAAGTAATCTATTGCTATATTTACTTGTTTTATAAATTTTCAACATAAAAAGCTTGAATAACATTCTGCCTATAAATATGAAAACCACACTTATAATAATAAAGTATCCATAAAGCAGTCTAGATAATTCGCTACTTCTATGTATCAAAAATAGTGTCACAACCCAGAGAATGGAAAAAGCTGACTGCCCCCGAATCACTGAACCTATTTCATCAAGACATCCCCTTCGAAAAAAATGCCTGGTGGTATTAGTTATAAAAATAACCAATACATATAATAAGGTTATGATTATTATCTGCCAAAGATTGTCCATATTTTTATTAATACCCAAAAACAAACCGTATCGAATCGCAAATGCTAGATAAGTACTTATCCAAATACAGATAATATCTATAAATGATATCAGTATATTTTCAATCGTCTTTCTCTTTTGATACATAAGTAATCCCCTTAAGACTATTCTATTATGTGTTAAGTAACAATATATCTTCTTATATAGAACAATTACAGATTTACATGGCAGCTGTTAATATTTATAATAGTTGATATTTATCTATCACTATTTTTTTAATCAGACTATAGAATGATTCCCTTCAGAGTTTTCACCATCACCAGTAAAAAACCATACTTAAGATATTTAATTCCATAATACATATAATATAATTGTTCCTCAGCCGCCCTAGTTAGTATAATATTTAACACTTATGAATTTTATATGATATATTTCACACCCAAGATCTTCAAACTTTTAAAAAAAGTGCATGCCTTCTGAAATTTCAGAGTATCTGTTTTCGGAAATATTGTGCGTTTTTTCCTTATTGAATGCAGTTTAAAAGTCTTAATCTTTACGCTTTATACTCTTCAATGTAACATTTATACGCTCACTCTATCAACCACTCAATAAAGTCTCTTACAGCACCATTACCACCTTCATGTTCAGCCCTAAAATCTGCAATATCGCACACCTTTTTGACTGCATCTCTGGGGCATCCCACAATGCCACCAGATACCTTCACCAGTTCCATGCAGGATACATCATTAAGATCGTCCCCAATGTAGGCAACTACCGAAAGGTCATCTGTAATTTCTCTTAGTTTCTCAATTTTGTCAGTAACCCCCTGATACACGTCTACTACACCAAGCTCCTTACAACGATTCAATACAATATCAGACTTACGGCCAGTAATAATCACGGGGATAATACCAGCAGGTATTGCTAAATCATGGATTCCGCATCCATCTTTTATATTGAAGGCTTTTAAAATTTCACCACTATTTCCCATATAGATTTTTCCATCAGTAAGGGTACCATCAACATCCATTACTAGATATTTTACATTTTTCATTTAACTCTCCTTTGCATAGTATACATATTAGTAGCTACTCGCCTCTCACCCAGCTTGAACATCAAAAAGGACATGCAGAAAGGAGAAAGTCATTGCCAAAAGAATATTTATTTTAAAATGTAATGTCCTTCTCTTTGTTGTAAAAATCAAAAACTTTCATTTCAGACACCGTAGCCATAATTCCAGTTCTTCACCACCAATCGTACTCTGAATATTGATATACTTATTACTCGATTCGAACTTGACATCTTTTCGACAGCTCGCTTTATATGTCTCAATACTAGCATAAAGCCGTCTATCATTTTGCATCATCTATCTTTATAATTAGCAGGAATAAATTTCTTTAAAAAATTATATGTAGTAGTGCTTAATTCTTTAACAAAATTTAGTTTCGTCTTTTACTCTCTCTAAGTATGTCAAGCAACAATACCTGCTTTTACGATCTGTTGCCAGGTAATAGTCCCCACAAGTACATTTTCAGAATCCACAACAGGAAGATTATTAATACTATGGCTTTTGATAAAATGAAGAGCGTCAATTGCAAAACGGTCCTTTGTAATGCTCATTGGGGAAACAACCATTACCTCCTCCACAGTTACACTATAAATATCAACAAACTTCTCAATTATTCTTCTAAGATCACCATCTGTGAGAATACCTAATAGCTTTCCTTCATCATCAACAATCGAAACAATTCCTAGTCCTTTTTGAGACATGACTGAAATTGCATCCATTAATAATGTCCGAAAAGATACTTTAGGTACCTCATCACCATGAGCCATTAAATCATCAACTTTAAGAATAAGCTTCTTGCCAAGTGATCCTGCTGGATGGAACTTACCAAAATCTGCATCCTTAAACCCATAAATTCCACTTGCCACAACTGCAAGAGCATCACCATAGCAAAGAAAAGCAGTTGTACTTGAGGTCGGTGCCAATCCAAGATAACAGGCTTCTTCGAACTTCGGCAGTACCTGAACAATATCAGATGCCTGAGCAAGAGATGAATTTGCATTTCCGGTAATACCAACTAGTGTTGCACCAATCATCTTAATATTAGGAAGAATTCTTACAACTTCATCACTCTCTCCGCTATAGCTAATTGCAATAATCACATCATTTTCCGAAATCATACCAAGATCACCATGCATAGCTTCCCCAGGATGTAAGCAGAAAGATGGGGTACCTAAACTGGCAAATGTTGCTGCCAATTTTGCAGCAATATGGCCGGGTTTACCCATTCCAGTAATGATAACTTTACCTTTACAGCCAGTAACTAAACCCAAAATTTTAACAAATGTATTATCTAAAGCGTCTCTTGTCTTCTTTAATGCCTCTATTTCTATATCAAACACACGTTTTCCGTCAGCAAGCATATCCATAAAAATCCTTCTTTCCATCCATTCCTAATGTACCGCATCGTACACTTTAACAACACGCTTTAGCAACTCTTCAAACTCGTCCAATTTTACCATGTTCGGTCCATCCGATAAGGCACTGTCAGGATCTGGGTGAACCTCAAAGAACAGAGCATCTGCTCCAACTGAAACCGCAGCCTTTGCTAAAGGTTCAACATTTTCTCTATTACCGCCAGTAATAGTACCTTTACCACCGGGTTTCTGAACACTGTGAGTTGCGTCCATTACAACAGGATAACCAAATTTCTTCATCTCAACAATACCAGTCATATCAACTACAAGAGTATTATACCCAAAACTGGTCCCACGCTCACAAAGCATGATATTTTTGTTACCGGATTCCTCTAGTTTTTTAACAACATTGGCCATGTCCCAAGGAGCCAGGAACTGGGCCTTCTTAACATTAATCAGTTTTCCTGTCTTCGCTGCTGCAACAAGCAGATCAGTCTGGCGGCACAGGAAAGCAGGAATCTGAATCAGATCACATACTTCCGCTACTTTCTCGGCCTGCCACGGCTCATGAATGTCAGTCGCAATCTTCAGACCATAAATATCCTTCACTCTTCTCAAAATACGAAGCCCATCTTCAATTCCAGGACCTCTGTAAGAGGAAATACTAGTACGATTTGCCTTATCAAAAGATGCTTTGAAGTAATAATCTAAATCCAATCTCTCTGCAATTCCCTTAATGGTTTTTGCTATCTGCATTACATTTTCCTCTGACTCGATAACACAAGGTCCTGCTATTAAAATAAATTTACTCATATCAAATGCTCTCCTTTTCTAATTCTTTTTCAACCAAAGCAATCTGTTCTGGTGCATCTACGCCAACAGTCTGCCATTTTGTTTCTTTTACTCGAACTTTATATCCGTTCTCGATAGCACGAAGCTGCTCTAAAGATTCCGAAAGTTCAAGTTCTGTTTTATCCAGCTCACTGAATTTCACTAAGAACCACTTCTTATAGCCATATGCACCAATATGTTTATAGTGAGTTCTTCTTTTTCCGTCCCGCTCATAAGGAAGTGTGTGGCGAGAGAAATAAATAGCGTCACCATTTACGTCAGTGATTACCTTCACCACGTTAGGGTTATTTAATTCTTCCTCTTCCTCAATCTTCTTTTTGAGTGTTCCCATATAAACTGATTCAGAATCAAATGTGCTTATCAAATCCATAACCATTTCTGGCCTGATGAGTGGCTCATCTCCCTGAATATTAAGTACAATATCTTCGTCATTTAATTGCAAGATATCTGCGCATTCAGCAAGTCGATCTGTACCACAGGCATGTGCTGATGATGTCATAAGGGCCTTCCCTCCGAAAGACTCTACCGTAACAAATATGCGCTGGTCATCAGTGGCGACATATACACCATCTAGTTGTGTCACCTTACTTACATTTTCATAAACCCATTGAATCATTGGCTTACCAGAGATCAAGGCCAATGGTTTACCTGGAAATCTACTCGACTGATATCTTGATGGAATAATTGCGTAAGTCTTCATATTAATACCCCTTTATTTTTAATTTGGTAATAAACTTATCCTTTAATAATACTAATAAAAAGAAATAAACAAATACTCCAATTAATACTATTGCAAACATCATGATAGTATTTACTGGTGAATAAATAGATATAAGTCTCATAATAATTCCCATGATTAGTGATGCAACTAAATACTTATACGATTGAACCAATATTTTCAAAACATTAACACCTATACATTTATATACTGCATATGATTGAATAGATGTAACCGTCAATTCAGCTACAATTGTACCAATCGCAGCTCCCAGTGAATTCAAATGAGGGATTAATAAAAAATTACATACTAGATTTAAAAGTGCCCCCAACAAAATACTTATACTATAAACTTTTTGTTTTTTTAATGGAATTAAAATTGCTTGTCCAACAACACTAGCCAATCCAATTATTACAATTAATGGAGAAAGCACTTTAAATAAAATAACTGAATGAATATAATCTGCTCCTAAAAACCAAGGGATAAATCTATCACCAATTATAATTGAACCAATAGCCATTGGAAATCCTAATCCGAAAACAAATGCTATAGCTTCAGAAATTTCTTCATTAATTTTTTTCATTTCACCTGTCTTCACAATAGTTGCTATGTGGGGTAATAATACAATGCCAAGAGAAGTTAATATAGTCATTAACAATTTTACGATTTTTTCAGCTTGTGAAAAATAACCAACTTCTTCATTTGAAGATAATACTCCCAAAATTATTTTATCTATATATGTATAGACATAAACAGCTGCTGTAGGTAAAAAGAGATTCAGTACTGGTTTAATATGTTTTTTTAATTCTAAAGCTTTTATTTTCACTAAAACTATTTTCTCAGGAACTTTAATTAATAATGCAGCATTTCCTAATAATTGAGCCATAGCTAAAACAAAAACATACTTATTTAAATCAGTTTCACTTTTAATTGTCAAAAAAATCAATAGGGCACCAATTACTTTTACACCTATACTTCTAATTGCTGTTTTTTTAAAATCCTCTAAACCTTGAAAAAACCAACTCACTTCTATTATATTAGCAATAAGATAAATAGACATCCACAAAAGCAAAATACTATATTTTTTGTATTGGAATGCTATTATTAAATATATAGGCAAACTAATAAAAGTCGTTATCACTCTTATTATTAGTATTTCCCAAAAAACCTTGCTTCTACTAAACAAATCAGATTGGACAAATGCAATCTCTCTCTGACCATACAAGTTTGTTCCAAGTTGAGCAACATTTAGCACAACTGATACAATAGAGAAAGCAAAATTATAGTCTCCTACACCTTCAGGTTTTAAGACTCTAGAAATATATGGTGTAGTGATAATTGGTAATATCATTACCAGTATTTGATATACTAAATTATATATATAATTCTTTAAAACCTTTTTCATCTTTCTTTACTCTTCATTCTTAATTTCATTTTTTTACTCAAACTAAAAGTTTTAGATATTGATTTAAACTAGTCGCTTTCGTTTATGCCTCAAGTTTATTTAGTATTCTCGCCAGATAAGATTTATTAGTCTCAACAAATACAATTTCCAGCCCCTTAAGCTAAATATAGCATGTAATTATATACAACGCAGTTCCTCTACTTCAAAATCCCATTTGCATCCTCATACTACATTCAGTCTCTCTCTCTAGTTAAATTTTTTACTTCTTATACACCGTAATCTTGGTAGAATTCTAATCATTAATATAATAAGAAATATATAGACTGCATTGGTAATCGTTATTGCCCACATCGTTTGACAATAATAAAAGCTCATTACAAAAACATAATTGAAATACATCATTAAAATTATTGAAATATCTTTTCCTTTTTTTATAATTCCCTTATAAAGAATATGATTAAACCAACAATAGATAAATATTGTAAAAATAAGCATACCTATAAATCCATAGTCATGATACGGACCCTCAAACCAAGAGAAAACATTACCTGCGAAATTACTATTTCCTCCAACATAAATAAAATTATTATTATATTGAGGACTATATCCTAAGTCTTGTAATAAACTTGTTAATGTGTTTTCTCCTATTAGAGTATTTTTTGCATGAACGCTAATAGGATCTGCTATGTATTTTGAAAACAAATAAACTGGACTACCAATATAGTAGGTTATATATTCCAAGAAAGTACGGTTCGCTGTAGAAGTGTTAACTTTCGTAAAAACCCTCGATAAATAAAAAAGCGCAACCATTGCTATACCAAATATTACAAAATACTTAATAACTTTTTTAAATTCTTTCATTTTAATATTTTTCGACTGATACATCATAGAAAGTACAGCAGCATAGATAGCCAGAAGGTTCTTAAGTATTCCTATTCTATTGCCTGCGAAGAAAGTGACAATAAAATAACATATAATTGGTATAAAGTTCATAATCTGAGATTTAACTTTTACCTTACACAAAATAATGTTCTTAGCTACTACATAAACGTAAAAATAAAATAAGATCATTAATACCCTATAAAAAATTTTTTCTAATATATTTCCAGTAGACGTTGAATCATATTTATTTAATCCTATTACATTAAGGCCCGTAGCACCTAAAATTTTTCCTCGTGTAAAAACAGAATATACGTATACCATCATTATTAATATACTCGAGAGTATAATAAATCCATTAATAAAGCTGTCAATATGTATAGGATTTTGTATCTTTTTTTCATTAAGCTGCCTGATATAATTAGTATAAGAGTGTTTTTTTTTCGTATAAAAAATTTCTGGTAATAACATAGCTAAAAACCCACTGGTGGTGACCGCCCAAGCTTTTATAGAGTATTCAACCTCCCAATAATGAATATTATATATAACACAGATCGTTGATAGCGTGAACATAGCATAAGATAAAAAAGATGGAGACATTAAGTTTCCATTTGAAATTGTGTAAGAAATCGATAGAAAGAACAACTCCGTAAAGAATAATAAAAATATGTAGTTAGCTGACATGCCTTCCTCCCGATGATCAACTTCATTTCAAAAGCAGTTTAATTTAAATCCATATGTGTTTTTTTATTGAACAATTTTCTTCTTAAGAGCCTCTAGGTACCCACGTCCAAACTTAATATCTGGCTCCATATAATTACCTTCTCCCCACTCATTCCATGCCTGCAAGAAAATAATTTTATGTTCCTGCTCTTTTTTTTCTACAATTTTCAAAGCATTATCTATTGCCTTCTCGAATTTTTCCGGTGTACTGTTATCATAAATTCTGGCATCTTTTCCTGATCTCGGAGTTCTGTCCAAACGAGGAATAATCTGTGGATAAATGTACTCTCTCTCCTCTGCCTTATTATGAAAATTTTGCATTATAGCATCATAATCATATCTCAATACCGTGAAATTCCCTGCAAATTTTCTTATAATAGCTCTTAACGCTTTTTTAGCAAATCCGACGACCTTTGTTTCAGCATAACGTTGTGTATCTGAATTTATTCCATCGAATCCCATATCAAGATATTTTTGGTACCTTTCAACTGATTCATCTTTGACGGTTGTATTGCTCATTGATAACTTACCCATTGATGAGACACGCGCAACAAAATGAATTCCCTTCAATCCACTGTCTATTGCCAATTTCTGCCATAATTCAATAAAATGAGATGCGTCAGGAATTGCTTCAGGATCAAATATTAAAAATAAGGGTTTTCCGTCAATAGTGATATATCTATGATCTTTAAAAGCCGATAAGATTGAGTTAAAATGCAAAATATAATCATCATCACCTGGATATGTTTGCTCCAGAAATGTTATATCATTTGTAAAATGCTCCGTCTTCTGCCAAGTTTTATTGGACCAGGAATGGTTGGCCCAGCCTAAACAAAACGGATAATCAGGTTTGCCAGATTCTAAAACTTCATTAAAAGGTCTTTCAAGAATTCGTTTTCCGTTGCCGAACCAGTAGTGCCAATAACAAAATCCTTCTACGCCATATTCTCTAGCCATCTCTGCCTGTTCTTCTCGAGCTTCAGGTAGTCGTAAATCATAAAATCCCAAATCCATAGGTATCTGTGGTTGATAATGTCCTTTATATAAAGGGGTTGCTTTTGCAACATTTGTCCATTCTGTAAAACCCTTGCCCCACATCTCATTATTTTCTTTTACTGGATGGAATTGTGGTAAATAAAAAGCAATTACTCTAGCTTTATTCATTTATTTCTACAACCTCCTCTAAATTCATACGAGGGAACCACTCTAATTTGCCACCTCGTGTAACATTAATTATTGAAATATTATGGTCTTTTGCATAATCTCTGGCAGCAATATATGCTTTATTCATTCCCTCAATATTAGCTATAACCTCCTTTGGATTTTTATCAGTAAAGAAATGACTATTAACAGTTTCATCTTGTATAACATTGCCTTTTTCATCATATGTTAAAGAGTAACTATGATCCATTCCTAACAAATAAATATATCTATACCCCAAATATACTGCCAATTGAATCATGGTATATGTAATAGTGGGCATATTTATAATGTAATCAGAAACATCTTCACTAAAAGCGATCTTTTTATTTAAGTCATTTCTACGTGCGCGTATACATACTGCATGAGGATTTTTCATGCCTCTTTTTCTCCAGTAGTATTCACCAATAAACATATATGGAACTTCCATATTATCTAATGCATCACCTGTATCGGCATATCTATCTTGGATTACAAAATACTTTGGTCTCCAACAAGTTTTTTCAAAAACCTTAAATATTAAATTGGCCGCAAAACAATCTTGATCTTTTATCAATTCTAAATCATCAGTTGTAAGACTTGGCCCATTACCAATAATAAAACAACTCTTTCCTGACGCAACATCTTTCATAGACTTTAATTTTTCATCATAATGTTTTATATTATTGAGTTTTTTGTAAAATCTCTCATTTTCAAATTCAATCAGATTAATGCACAATTCGTGTAACCATTTTGTTTTTGTAATCACTTTTCTTAATTGAATATTCATAACTTGCTCCCTATCAAACTAAATTTGTTTTTTTATACCACTGTATAGTTTTTATTATTCCTTGCTGCATTGAAACTTTAGGCAAAAAATCCAATTGTGCTTTAGCCTTTGATATATCATAAACGCGGTTAGTTATAGTAGCTTCAATATTCTTTTTTGTCACTACTGGTTTTTTTCTAATTGCATTAAATACTGCTTCTTCAGCTGCCGCTGCATAAATCATTATGTTAACCGGTACAGGAATTATTATTATTTTTTTTCCAATCGTCTGCGCAATAGTTTTTCCCATTTCAGTGAAATCTATTGATCCATCTGATGTTAAAATATATGTTTCGCCTATCACTCCGTTGTCAACCAATTTTATTAATGCTTGTACAAAATCTGTAACATAGATATTAGATGTATAGTTATTACCGCTACCAATCTTAGGAAATATTCCTTTCTTGCATAACTTTGCCAAAGTCAAATAAGAATACTCATGTTCACCCACTCCATATACCTTAGTTGGTCGAACAATTATGCATGGAAACCCACCTTTATAATAATCATTTAGTAATCGTTCAGCTTCATATTTGGTAACTTGATAAGGAAGATAAGGAGAACATTGACTTTCTTCTGTAATAGGTGTTGTTTTTACAATCCCCATTGCAGCTATAGAGCTAACAAAAATAAACCTAGATACTCCCTTCTTTTTACTTTCATCAGCAATATTTCTCGTTCCTTCAACATTAACTGCTCTAAAAATCGAAAAACTTTCTTCACTCGGTAATTGATTTCCAACTTTGGCCACCATGTGATATACAATATCAATACCATCACAACAGCCATTAAGGCTATCTCTATCAGTCACATCTCCTATAAAATATTCACAGGTATCTTTAAAAAGTTCCTTAGCCTTATTTAAATTTCTCACTAGTAAGCGAATCTTGTGCCCCTGTTCTAACAACTGGGGGATAAAATGCTCACCTATAAAACCCGTGCCTCCAGTTACTAATATATTCATGTTTATGCCCTCCTAGTGTAATGTCTAAACATGATGTATTATAATTGTTTAACCACTCAACATTAGGATACAGAGAGGTCAACTTAATTTTGACATCATAGGTTTATAATTACAAGTAATTGTCTTGAGACTTAGATTATGACTTTCTCCCAATTACTTAGTTCTTTTTCTACTATTCCAATGTGCCTATACTCCATGATAAATATTGTCCGGCCATATATTAAACTCTAGTCAACTCCTATGTTCAGGTATATGCTTATATTTCAAGGTACTACGCCAAACGCCTTACTTCTTCAGAAGAAAACAATTTAAACAGTGCTGATAATGCAAAAATGCTTATCTTGCAAATTACAATATTTATTATCTTTTTATCTGGCTTTCATACTTCCAATAAATATTTATTCATCTCTATTCAGTTTACAACCTTGTGAAGATCCTATAGGGGTTCAAAACAATTTAACAACATTAAATATATGATCTTAAAAAGTTTTTAATAAAACTTTTAATATCATTTTTATTAAATCAATTATGTATATTCTTGTTCTTGACTTAGAACTAGTTACGTTATTAGGATATCACAATATAGATTATATATCAACAAGGCCTGCTCTAGGAAAAAATGATTTTGTAGCTTTTAAACGAATATACAATGGTTTCAATTCGGAATGAATGAAACCAAGAACCTTATGAGATATACCACTAGGTAATTTATCGATAACACCTATCACTTTTGCTGCTTTAGTATCAAATCTCATCTCATTCAATTTCTTATCTTTCCATGGGCTCATACCCATATACTTTCTAAATTCAGATGCCAGCGGATGATCAGTATTGCTAAACCAAGGCCGTATTATCCTCATGTTAGCGGTATAATGAATTATAGTTGGATCTGCTACGCCCGCTGCTAGTTCGTCTTTAGAGTAAAAGGCTGTTGGCTTTCTTAACGTATTAATTTCCTCATAAGAATGAGCAACATTGATTGTCATCACATCATACTTCGATTCTAAAATACCAATTCTTCCGCAAAAAATACCGTTTAAAATATCTTGATCTGCATAACTAATAAGTTTCAGATAACGTGTCATATACTTATCAACAACAGTTTTTATATCAATTTTTCTCAATTCATCTAGATTAAAGAGAATTACCCCTGCATTTATATACACACTATTTTTCTTTAACCCTATATTCTGTTTATAAGTACTTCCTATACAGTCCTTGATTCCGAAACAAATACAGTTTGAAACATCAACTTCAGATAAGCGAGAGATATCTCCTCTGACAATTGTATCACAATCAAGATATAACACTTTATGTATATTTTCTGGAAGTAATTGTCCTGAAAAAAGTCTGGTAAATGCACTTAACGGCCACCTGGTAGATACCAAAACATCTGGTATATCCAGTTCAGGAACATCAATTACACTAATCCTTCTTCCATATTTTTCTGCAATTGTCCATAATATACTTTTGTTCTCATCTGAAATATTTTCACCAAGTAAATATACTGATAAATCCTTAATATGCTTATTCGTTTCAAATAAAGAAATCGCAGATATTCCCATTATCCATATATAATTATTGTCACAAGTATATATAACGTTCATATAATCCCCCTTAACTATGCTTTAATGTCGAGAATGCAGGATATTTCTTATCTTTTTCAGCGATTATAGGCTCTTCACCTTTTGATAATGGCCATTGTATTCCGATATCTGGATCATTCCACGGAATGCCAACCTCATCATTCTGATGCCAGAAATCCGTAACTTTATAACAAAGCTTAGCAGCCTCTGATATTACTAAAAAACCATGTGCAAATCCTTCTGAAATATAAAACTGCTTATTATTTTCTTCCGATAACTCAACCCCAAACCATTGCCCATATGTTGGGGAATCTAATCTTACATCAACAGCCACATCAAAAACAGTCCCTTGAATAACTCTCACAAGCTTCCCCTGTGGATGCTGTTTTTGAAAATGTAATCCGCGAAGTACTCCCCTTGTACTCATTGATTGATTATCCTGTACAAAAACCATGTCCAGTCCTGCTTTACGCATGTCATTCTGATTATAAGTTTCTACAAAATATCCACGACTATCTCTATGTACAATCGGTTCTATTACATAGAGCCCTTCTATCGGAGTTCTTGTAACATTTATCTCTCCCACTTTTATTTATCTCCATTTACAATTATTCTTCTTTGATTTATAGGAAACAGTTTATCAATTGCTATACGTATGATTTAGACGATTTTGACGGCCTCCTGTAATAGTATCCTACCATTCACGGCTATAAAGATAATATTAACAATTTCCCTTACCATAATCCTTAAAATTGATCACTGACAATCAGGCCAGTTCTTTAAAAATTTTAGTCGAATTAATTAACATTATTTTGCAAATCCACACTTGCCATCGCTTAACACCTTTTTTAACATTTATGCTAATCAATTATAAAGAACTTTGACCTTCGCTTAAAACAGCGAATAGAGTTCTTCCTCCATTCGCTGTTCCCCCCACTTCTCTAAAAAAGCTTTTTTTATACGAATCTTTCGTCCATCTAGTAAGACAACACTTAAGTTAAATGCTATCCAATTCTAATGGAATTATTAGGCTTTAATTACTCCTTCTTGACTTTTCCATAAGTCAAAGAATTTAATTGGATTTTTGTTTTTCCTTCAACAAATACCAAAAATTCTATTCCTTCGGAATCAGGAATATCACAAACTATAGAAGTAAGTAGATGCCCGCTATCATCAAAATCCAATTTATTTACAGCCACTTCTTTCAAGATCTTAGCTCCACTTCCATATGATAGTCTTAATGTGGCTATCTTTCCTTCAAGAATATCAGTATCTAAGAGAGTCATATCAAAATCCACCTTTAAGCGTCCTTGATAAATTGTGACCCATGGACCATGAATAAGAGATTTATTATTACCATCAATAAGTACCCTTCCATTGTGATCTGTACTTAAATTGTTCGCCCCCGCCAAGCTAATTAAATTTATCACCTTCTTTTCTGCATAGTAATCATTCATCTCAATACCATGTTTACGAAGTGAATCAGTAATAGTTTGATCATTTGTATAAATATATTCGGCATCTGATATTTTGCCACAGACATATCCAGAGCGAATCAAGTGCGTCATTTCTTTTGAACTATCAGTTATTACAACAGCTTCATCCTTGCTGTTCCTATAAGGACTTCCCTGAATAATATTATCAATTTTCTCTTCACCTGTCATGTATAGATAGGGAATATGATCAATATAAAGTGTAAATTCACTTTCGGGATTTAATTTTTTAAGTATATTAGTACCGGATTTAACGGTCTCCAAATAATTTATTGATTTTTGTTTTATTAACTCTTCCCCCATTTTAAAACCAATACAAAGCAATGCTACTCCTATCCCTGATATTATTGCCCATTTACAAGTTTTCTTTTTATATCCTCTATCTATTACATAATATAACAAGTTTCCATTTGCAATTATGATAGCTATAATTACTAACAAAATTATAAAAACACCGCATACAAAGAATATATTTCTTGTAGCATCACTCAATCTTAATAATTCTACCATGGTTCGTACATAGGCAAACAATTTATTATGTATAAAAATCAAAAATAATAATGCTACCACAATAGAAATAATTAAAGTTCTAGTTCGTTTCCGTTCTTTATTGATAGATAAAATATGACAGCTTTCTGAGTTATCTATCTTTGAAAATACAAATAAAACGAATGGATTATATGCTATTTCCAACATATGGTGCTCAATAGTACATTGTACAGCCATGGCCCAAAGGATAACCAGTAAATACCTTTTTCCTGCGTTATTCGCCTTTAAGCCTATCAATACAAAAGTAATAACAGTTAATATGAATAGAACTGATCCATATCTGATAAAAATCATTACATAAGAACTATCAATAAAATTATAACCAATTCTGCCAACAGTATCTCCACCTGCCCCGATCATATCAAATGGAGTTCCCCATAGACTAAGCCCATATTTGTCAATTGCAGCTTTCCCTAAGCCAAGCCTCCCTGATACAATAGAATTAATTACGCTTAAAACCTTGTTATCTTTTGAATAAAGTATTGTAACAAGTATTGACAAAAAGGCACAGATGGGAACAGATAAAATCAGGCAATAATCGATATACTTAATCATTGTTAATCTTATTTTCTTAAATTTATAATTGTCAATACTATCATTAATTAACACTTTATCTGTCCTGCCTATATATTGACCAGCCAAAAGCAATAGCAACAAACTCCCCGAACTATTCCTTGCACCGCTGAAAAAATATAATATAAAAGCAACAAAAGTCACTAATATATTTAAAAAAACTCCAGGTGTTTTATCTTTATAAGCCATGTAAACTAATATAAGAAAGAATACATGAGCACCAAAATCGGTTGAAAAAACAATACCAAATGCATGTTTATACATACCATCATCAAAATATATTAAATCTTTAATACAACCAGTTAATGCTGCCATGATTGTTATCGTCATAATAATAGATACGATAAATAAATATAAGCCTAATATTTTTTTGTAGGAAATATCTTTTGCTCCTAATACAAAAAAAGCCATTTCCAGCAAAAATAAATAGCCTGTTTTCCTATACACTAAAGAAAAAACAATCAAATATAGGAAATAAAATAAACATTCACCAACACTTTTATAACCTTTTAAAACTACTTTAGTTACTAAATAAGCTCCGATACTTAAACGTAAAAAATCAAAGTATTTAGTTGGCCATGGCAACGAAAACATAGTAGTATCAAAAAATAACCTAATTAAATATAATGCTAATATAAGAAGGTAAATAAATTCTAGTAACATTTTTTTATCTATGCATTTAATATACTTATCATTTATATTTTTCATCATAAGCCTACTTTCTGGTTTACTATGTAAGAGTTTAGCTTTCTTAGCAGATACTAATCCGAAAGTAAAATAGAAAAATTAATTTTTTTTACCAAATAATTAGCATATCGCACTAAATAGATCCCTGAAATAGCCCATAAGATTTTCATTATCAATATCACATAAAAGGAAGCAATCCCGTCACTCTCCAAATAATTTCCAATAATATCCCATCTGAACGTATTTAGTTCGATCAAATGAAAGCATAATATTATTAATGAATTTCTTCCCATAAAACCTAAAACCATATTAAAGTAACTTAATTTACTTATAATTTCAGAAATATAAATCACTACAACACATGCACAAAATGAAGCCAGTATATCAAATACTCCATATTGAAAGTAATTTGCCACTAAATAGAGATGCCCACCTCCTTTAATAAGGTACAATCCCCATACCATTGCTGATAAAATGAATGCTTTCCACATATTGGGAAGAAAAACTTTATATCTTCTCAAAAGATATCCAACGTATACGTAAATTACCGCTACCATTCCTGCCTGGATACTAAAAGGAAGCCATAATAGTTTGGAAGAATAGTAACCTATTAAAGCAATCGCTCCTACCTCCAAATACGCATATTTATGTTTAATAACTAATTTTAAAATTAGGAGAGAAGAAAATAGAGCCAATAAAAACCAGATTGCTCCAATTTGAGGTATATAATATGGTGTTTCATATGTATTACCACTTCCGTAGAGAGCTGCCGATATCCATCGTAATACATTTTGCTTCAGATTATTTATATTATAAAATAAATCCCAAATTATTGAACTAATAATAACACCGAAAGAAGTAAAAACGTATGGAATTATCAACTGCCTGGTTTTCTTCTTTATGAGCTCATTCCAAGAAACATTTTTAAAAAAATAGCCACTAAGTATAAAGAAAATTGGCATGTGGAAGCTAAAAATCAAATTTTGTACAGGCGGGCGATAATCATAATGGCCTATAATAACACTTATAATTCCTATTCCTTTTGCAACATCCAGATAGTCTATTCTCTTCTTTTCTACCTTATGCTCCTCCTTATAACCCATAAGTTTGGCCTCCCCCCTGTCTAATATACATATACTTAAAAAATTCATAATGTAGCATTTATATTCCTTTTTAATCTTACTATGCGAAAACATAAAAATCTTATTAACAACTAACCTTGCTACATCGACCACTCAACTCTATCTCTTGCTGGTAGAACCATCTAAACCCGCTTTTATCTCTATCTACGAAGGATTCTTAAAGTCTTTACAAAAATCTTTTTTACAAAAGCATGCCTCCTTGTACCAAATGGCAACACCGCATCTTTTATCTGTATACACCGGTTTTTAAAGCCTCTATTTTGCCAGTAATAATGATTAGCAACAGTATGCGCCATGCGGTACATCATTGCTTCATAGAATGAAGTTTTTTTTGCATAATGCCAAAAAACTTCTGCCATATCCTGTTCTGGTGAAGTCCATGGCTTCTCTGGACCAGCATAATGAATTATTTTGGGACTCTTTCTAGATTCCATATACATCTTATACTGCCATTGAGGTGCTAAACTGATAATATCTTTAATTCTAATACAACCGAAATCAACCATAACATTCCAAGACATATCAATATACTTTACCCGACCTTTGCACAAGCAATTTAAGATATCCTGATCAAGCAATTGCCACTTTTGTGAGACAGCAAATTTAAGTATATATTCCATACTATATGTATTTCTAAATTCCCTTAAATTTAATACGAGAGTTCCTGCCTGGAAATAGTCATAAGGACTATCTAACTTCATAATGGTATCCATAAAAAGTTTTTTATCTTTTTCATATCCGTTGTAAAGACCTGCTGTATCAGGATCATAACAAGCTGCTACGAGATACCCATTAACATCCGTATTATAAAGATCCGCTATATCCGCATTTACTATCATATCTGAATCAAGATATACAATTTTATCATAATTTGAAATTAATTCAGGCAGCACCAAGCGATAATACGTCTGAAGACCAAAATGTCCTCTGACAAAAAAGTCATATCCCTCAATCAATTTTGTAGGATCTAAATATCTAATGCTAAAGTTATTAAAACCTTTAATGATTTGATTGATTCGAGACTTATTTCCTTCACTAATATCCTGAGTAAGTATAATTATATCATAATTATTAATGTTTTTGGAATTATCTACAATTGATTGAATAAGGGTAGCGGTATATGGAACAAAAGAATCATTTGCCGCAAGTGCAACTGCTATATTACTTTCCTCAAAAGCAGGCTTTATCTCTTTAACTTCATTCACGTTTTTAAATAATGTCCTCTGTAATTCTAAACATTTATAATTTCCTTTTTTCTTTTGGTATGTATACCATATGCCAAATAAGCGTTCACCCAAATAGCCGCTTACCCGATATCCTGCTATGTCATAATTGTGATAATCCCTACGTTTTTCATGTTCTTCCAGAATATCAAATAGCCACTGACTATATTCCTGAAATATTTCCCGTCTCATAATAAACATATTACAAAAGTAGCCTAGATTAGATTTAAAATATTCATTAGCAGTCTGGTAATAGTCAGAATGCCTTTCTTTAATTATATCTAATAAAACAGTCAAGTCTTCTTCATATTGGTAAGGAGTAATTTCATACTGTTCATAATTGGATTTAACAGGAGGAACCAATTTTTGCAGATCAACTTGGGTTGTAGCTATTATATCATACTGCCTTACCTTACGTTGAACAGTCTCTTCATCTAACTTCAAAAGTTCTATCGCAGAGTCATCTAAGTAATTTATTTCAGCATCCTCAAATGGATTATGCGGTAAAATATTATCACTGAAATTCATGTATCTTCTATAATGAAAAAAGCCATAGTAATCGGCTTCCTCATTCTTCCATGCCCAATACTGCGCTGTCAACTCACAATACATTGGATTCTTTTCAGATATATTATCGCCTATATCATCATGCAACATATTATTAAATTTTTCTGACGCATTTTTAGCGCCTACCTGAATAGGATAAAAAAAAGACCTTTTAGGTAAATAACACCTTTTGTGGCATGATATATATATTTTAATTTTACTATCCATCATTACTTTTCCTCCGTTAAACGCCTTTATATTTTTTGTAATTTCATATATGCATCACAAACTTCATTTACTTCCCCCGCCATTTTCTGAACCCCCTTGTCTAACCATATAGCATTTTCACAAAGATTACGTACAGAATCAATATCATGTGACACATATAAAAGAGTAACTCCATTATCAAGCAAATCTTTCATTCTAGCCTGGCATTTTTGTTGAAAAGCCCAATCGCCTACAGAAAGAACTTCATCAACAATCAATATATCTGGTTTTACAACAGTTGCTATAGAAAAACCAAGTCTTGCAGACATTCCAGATGAGTAATTTTTAATAGGCATATCAAGAAAATCCCATAATTCAGCAAAATCTACAATCTGATCAAAATGATTCTGCATATATTTTTTAGAATGTCCTAATACTGCTCCATTTAAAAAAATATTTTCTCTAGCAGTTAATTCTCCATCAAAACCAGCGCCTAATTCAATTAATGGTGCAATTGTTCCATTAACCAGCACTTTACCTTTATATGGTTTCATTATACCGCATATTAATTTAAGTAATGTGGACTTACCAGAGCCATTCGTACCAATTAATCCCCAAGACTCTCCTCTTTTTACGTGAAAAGAAACATTTTTTAATGCTAAAAATTCTTGAAACATTAATTTACCTTGCAAAAGCTTCACAAAGTATTCTTTTAGATTATCAATACGTTCAGATGCCATATTAAACCGGACCGTCGCATCTTGCACGGATATGGCAAATTCATTATTATCTATCATCTTGACCTCTTTCTTTATGGCATTTAAATGTATAAAATGAACTTATCTTGAGTTTTATAAAAGCTCCAGGTTCCAAACATTAATACACAAACGGCAACACCAATGCCATAAATAATCAATTTAGGTTCAGGCATATAACCATTTAATACAATTGTTCTAAATTGCGTTACATAGCTGTACATAGGATTAAGATACTTAATCAAACGCAGTAATGTTTCTGGCAATGATTCTGCTGGATAAAAAATAGGGGTCAGATACATCCAAGCCGTTAAAAAAGCACCATATATATGCTGTACATCTCTAAAATAAACGGAAGCTTGTGCCAGAAAAAGCCCTACTCCCATACAAAAAATATAAATTTCTATAACCACCACAGGAATAAATAGCATAGACCAACTTAATTTAACCTTGCAAATAAAGCATACTAATACGAGAGCACCCATAGCAAATAGTAAATTTACAAGAGAACTACTAACCTTTGAAATTGTAAATATATATTTGGGTACATATGTCTTTTTTAATAAAGGAGCATTTCCTACAATAGAAAACATAGCCTGATTTGTTGATTCAGAAAGAAAATTAAAGCAGGTTTGTCCTATTAAAAGATATACCGGATAATAAGGTATTTCAAACCGGAACATATTGGTAAATACTATAACCATGACAAGCATTATCAAAAGCGGATTTAAAATACTCCATACATAACCAAGAAAACTTCTTCTATATTTTAATTTCACATCCTTCTGAACAAGCTGAATAATTAAATCTTTATATCGATAACAATTCATAATTCGACTAATTAACGAATTCATATATCTCCTCATTTTCCATATTTTCAACCTATTTTGCAATTGAATAATATAATTTTTTAATTAATTCCCGCCTCTTTGTTCCTATTGGGAATATATAATATCCCAGAGACTTAACGAAACCGCCATTAGCATGATAGGAACTCCCACTTTTTTTTCTGGCATCAGTATCCACACACAAACGCTCCAGAATCTGTTCATAAAAAGGAGACTGTCTAGCAATCTTCCAAAATAACCAGCCATAATCCTCAGAAGCTTTTTTCCATGGCTTTTGTATGCCTGCAAAATGAATAATTGATGGAGATTTTCGTGCTTCCATGTACTGTTCAAAGATAATAGCTGGAGCCCTGCTTGCTACCTCTCTTATTCGTTTACCATTACAATCCGATATCACATTCCATGACATATCTAAATAAGTAACACGATCTTCACATACAATGTTTAGTATATCTTGATCAGAATACTTATAAATACCAGTAGATGCCATTTCTAAAAGTTTTTCTGCAGTAACAACTTTTCTCATTTCATTTATATTCATCAAAAGGACGCCAGCCTGAAAATACTTATAAGGGTCCTTAAGCCGCAGATTCTTTCTTTCATATTCCTTCATACGTAACCACGGACTATTAAGTTGCCCTGCAAAATCCACATCATAAACAGCACCAATAAGATTTTTTTCCAGATTTGTCTCATATAACTCAATTAAATCCCGGCACACAATAAGATCACAATCCAAGTAAATAACTTTATCATACTCCTTCATAATATCCAATATCAAAAAACGATAAAAAGTTTCAACAGTTATATGATCCTTTGCCTGTAATTTATAATTATCTATATATTCTCCGATTTGAATAAAAATAAGTTCAATATTATCAGTTCCTTCTGTTTGAATATTGAGAATTTTCTGATTTTCTACGCTAATATCCGTATGAAAAATAAATATTTTGCAATATCGATTTTTTGTCGAATTAATAATAGATTGGATGCAAACGCTCATATATGGAACATAGAAATCATTTGCTGCTAATACAATAGGTATTACTGAATTTTCTTTATCCGATTGCACGCTCATTTGTTTAGTAGTATTCTTAAATAGTGCAATTTGTAATTCCTTTGTTTTATATGTTTTTAATGATTGTATATAAGTAAAATAAATACCCGCTATTCTTTCACCCAAATGTCCTATTGTTCGCATTGATTGGACCGAGTAACCAGTCATCTCCCATCTGTTCTCAAACTCTCCCAATATACCAAACAAGACCTCAGAATACTGCTTGAATAATTCATTGTTCATGATGAACATGTTGCAAGGATAAAAAATTTTACCATTTACATAGGTATTTGCACAATCATATAAAAACGGATATTTATCTTTTATGATATCCATCATTATCTCAAAATCTTTATAATTTAGTTCATCCGCCTTTTTATAATGATCTGCCACCGTCTTAGCTTTTAATAATTTTACATCAATGCCCTTAGCTATAATAAAATCATATAATTCTACAACATTTCTAATATGTGTTTCATCAAAGTTTAATTTTTCCAGGCTCTCATCATTTAAATATTTTAAAGGTACTGTACCCCAGCCATCCTCAGCAAGATTCTCATCACTAAAAGAGAAAACTCGACGGTAATGGCAAAATCCATAATAATCAGCCTCTTGATTTTTCCATGCCCAATATTGAGTTGTAAGTTCACAATAGCTTTTATTTAAAGCAGATATATTGTCTCCAGTATTATCAAGGTACATATTATCACTAATAGGCTGAGTTTGATAATCCGCACCAGCAATAACATTTCTAATAATCGGGAGTTCGATTTTCCGATTATCTTTATTGGGTGTATGTGTAATAAATATTTTTATATTTTTCATTTAACCTAGCTCCACGAAGTATAATTATACATTTGCTATGTTTTATTTGATTTTACAGCAAATCTAACTATTATTGAAATTAAATCGTATGTTATGTAATTTGTTAACCTTAATATAGATACTGCTGGATTTTTTATTTTTTCATAAATGTCATGATACTGTTCCTTCAGGATCTTTTCAAAATGAATTATATCTTTCTTATGGCTATTTTTAAAGCTAAGGTATATTTTATATTGGCTTGTTACACTTCTTGCAATTATTTCAGCCATACAATCTTTTATTTCATTAGAAACACTTCTGTTTTGATTAAAATATTTTAATAAACAGTTCACTACTTTTTCATGTTGAGCACATCGTTTCTGCATGTTTTCAATACTAACACTCTGAGCAGCCTGGCCGACGCGATACATATATACGTAATCCGGTATAGCTGCAATCGTCTTAATGTAGGGGATAGGGAACGTTATATACTCTAAATCCACATAATAGCAATGTTCATCGATTCTTTCGGGGATTTTTTTAAGAATTTCCGTACGATATGAAATCGCATGCATTTTAAAAAATATCTTACTTGAAACCATTTGAAACGGTATAACAGTTCCATATTCAATTCCTGAGCATATCTCTTTAATTTCCTTGCTTTTCTTCCCAGTTATATCATCAACCCAATAGTAATTACTCAGAACCATATCAACGTCTAGATCATCCATAAGTTTAACCAGGCTTCTAACACCTTTAGCATTAACCCAGTCATCACCGTCTACCACTTTAAAATATTTACCAGTTGCCTCCTGTATGCCTACGTTTATAGTAGAGCCATGGCCCCCATTTTCCTTCGTTATCATTCGAAATGTATCAGGATATTCATTAACATAGGTTTGCCCAATTGTAGAACTAGAATCGCATGAACCATCATTTATAATCAATACTTCTAGCTTATCCAATATCTCCGAAATAACAAAAGATTTAAGACATTGATCTAAATATTTCTCAACGTTATATACCGGCACGACAATCGTTAAAATTTTCATTTATCTTTTCCTCTAATCACTTTTCTCTGGAGATACCCCTTCTGTCGCCTCCTTCATAAACATAATTTTAGGAGTCATAAAAATTAATTTCAAGTCTAGGAGAAAGGAATAATTACGAATATATGTTAAATCCAATTTCAACTTATCATACGATGTAGTATTGTACTTTCCATATATTTGAGCATACCCCGTTAAACCTGCTTTAACTTTGGTTCTAAAAGAAAATTCTGGTATCTCTTTCTCTATTTCAGATGCAAGCTCTGGTCGTTCAGGTCTTGGACCAACAAATGACATTTCACCTTTTAAAATATTAAATAGCTGCGGAAGTTCATCTAGTCTTGTTCTCCTAAGCATATGACCTATTGGCAATATTCTAGAATCACCTTCTTGGGCTAATCGTGCTACTCCATCTTTTTCTGCTTCTTGTATCATAGTACGAAATTTAAATATTTCAAATATCTCTCCGTTTTTTGTAAGTCTCGTTTGCTTAAAAAAGACTGGTCCACGATCAGTCAATTTGATTGATAGACCAATTACACAAAAAAGAGGACTAGTTAATATTATACCTACAAAAGCGCCTATAACATCTACAAGACGCTTTATAAATTCCTGTTCGATCGTAAGCCCTTCATTTCTAGACAAAAAAAGAGGGGAATCAAAAAGATTGAGCTCTACACTGCTCTTTAAAATTATATCTGAGATTTTAGGCACATTATAAGTACGAATAGAATTAGCAAAACAGTATTTTAATAATAGATTTCTTTTATGAGATTCAATATCTCCAATTATTACACCATCATAATTTAAGATTTCTTTTTCAATGAAAGTCATCTCTTGCTGAATATTTAGAATTCTGCATATTTCATATTTATCCTCTCGTGAATTTATTTTCTCTACAAGATGATAGTCTGAGCGACCTCCCGATATTAATAACATTTTCCTTGGCGGAAAAATTTTCACATAAATTCTATGATAAATTAGTGTCCATATTATAATCACTAGAAAGTCAATCAAAGTCATTTTAATAAGTTGCACTGGACTAAGAAAGTGTTTATCTAATACAGAGATTTGAAAATATGTAAATGTGTTTGTAAAAACTATTGATAAAATTTGGGAATAAAGTAGATTGCCTTTTTTTAAATATCCAACTTTATATCCACCATAAGTATTCATTATAAGGATTAGCAAAACTCCATATAAAAATATCATCATCCAATTTCCTCTTCTAAAAAAAGGAAACTCGATTATTTTATTATAATGACTAATCCATGTCCATCCATATATTGAAATAAGCATTGATGTTATTCCAAATGTAAATATCAATTTTATCAATCGTTTATATTTTTGATCAATCTTCATTTTCAATACACCTTAGTAAATTATTTTTATCCTTGTAAGCCATACTAGTATAACATATATTACATATTTAGTACAACTTTCTACAGTCAAAAAACTAATGTTATTATTTAAGATTTTATGAATATATAAACTAAATATAAATAAATACCCAAACCTGTTTAATATATCCAGATTTGGGTAATCACTTTTATACATCGACTTTGTTTAAAGACTTTGCTGAACCCATACTTAGTAACAACCAAAAAATCGGTGTAACGATTGGTAGATTCAAATTAACAAATGCTTGTGCACTATAGCACATAACACCAAATGCAATTGCTACAATATATGAGTTATTGTTTTTACTATTAAAGCAACTCTTTATAAACATGATTAAAGCAGAAACATAAAAAGTTAGTCCTAATATTCCTACAGTAATTAAAGAGTGTAAGTATTCATTATGGGCGCTATCAAAAATTTCATTATAAGGATTACCCGCAGTTTTTCTTAATAATAAGATACCAAATGTCTCTGGTCCGTAACCCACAATTTTCTTCCATATTGGCAAATTCAAAAAGCATTCCATAGCATTCCGCCATATATACCCCCTATGCGTTCCCCAATCATCATTAAAAAGCAGATAATTACTTGCAGAACTATATCGCTCAATGTTTCCAGAAACATTACAATCATACAAAATAAACGCAAGCCCAAACATGACTATAGAAATAATTGTTATCCATATATATATAAGTCTTTTTCCATAATATCTTAATTGAACGTTTCTTTTACTTTCAAAAAATATAAATATTAAAATAAGCAACCATAACGATATTACTATATAATGTAGCCACTTAAAACTAATTACCAAATTAAAGGCGCTATCTATTCCAAGTACATTATTACTAAAAAATGTATTAATCCAATCTATACATTGAGATACAGTAAAAAAAGTGGCAATAATTATTAAATATCTTTTTAAACCAGAACTGTTACTAAAGAGATATATAGGTAGTAATCCAAACAATATCGCTAAAGAAAGATACGCATTATCACTAACTCCCATAATAATGGCAAAAAAACCGATCGTCATACTCGCATAGTAATAGTACATCTTTAAAGTATTTTTTTCAGTTGCAAACAAAACAGCAGCTATGCCAATAACAACACCCATGTAAGCTGTATAAGTATTTATATTACCAATTGTTGAAGTGAAAATAGGTCTCTGGCTTTCAAGCATTAATTCTTTAAAGCGAAATATATCCAACTTGAAATAATCTGTAATACCAAACAAACAAACGACAATTCCTGTAGCAATGAAACTATCTATATACCAACCTTTAAAAATCCAGAATCTGCTTACACAAAAATATGACAAGACATATAACGTTATTAGAAATAGTCCTGTATATCTTCCTTCATTTCCCCAAAAGGATTCGTATAAGTAATCCGATGTTAGTGTAGACAAAAATGCCACAAGCCAATATAGCAAGATTAAAACATCAACTTTTGAAAATTTATTAATACTATTTTTAATATCAAATCTTTTTATTCCCAGAGTATTTTTTGAGGTTCTACTTATCAAAAAAAATACTATCAATAAAAACAACATTAATATGGTACAAAAGCAATAATAAAAATATTTAACTATGAGTATGTCAAAATATCGATCTCTAACCACTAAAGGAAGACCTATTCCTATTAATAAAACATATACTCCAATCAGAATTGACTGTAAACTCTTTTTTCTATTAATTTCATTATGAGTATTTGACAGCATGATCAGGATATTCCTTTCTCAAAAATATTATGCTAACTTAAAACTCTACTTAAAAATTGCTATTTATTCATAGAAAACTAATAATGATATATTGTATAGCATTAGAAGTAAAATAAATAGAAAAATATCAGATCTATGGCTATTCGTTATCAATTATTTCAATTGAAGATGATAATACTTTCTTGTTAACAAAAAATGAACACTTTCTGAAAAATCAAATTACGCGCTAAGCCATTTGACCCATCTTCAAAAAAATATCAGCAATCAAGGCACAATCAGAAGTCATTTGTATATTACATATAAATTCCATACATAGAATTATTAGTGTTTTTCCCTATGTAGAAACTTAATACGCGAGTACCATTTTCCATCATTTATCTTGGAAGCATCGATACTAGTCAAAGCTCTAGAGATCTTAGCTGATTTCTCTCAGTAAAACCTGTTTATCTATAGGATTAATACTTCAGAAGGCTAATCAAAATGATAAAATATAAATAGAAGCACTTATTGAATATAAAATTTGATTAGATAGTAAGCCACTTCGAAGTACCCCAATTTATTGAATGTAAATACTAATGCTCGACTACTTGATCTTACATGATAGAAAATTAGTCAGGGCAGGTAAGCATATTTAGTATACTTAAAACCAACATATAATATAACTGAATATGAAAATTCTTACGTAAGAATAGAGAATACTAGTTAGTTTTTTATAAAACTAAAATAACATTTTCAAAAAAGAGGGTATCCCTCCATGCCACAAAGCGACCTAAGGAATACCCTCTTTTTTTATTTAAGAAAAACCCAAATTAGTCTTCTACGAATACAGATTTGATGTTTTCACCAGTCTGAAGATAGCATGTGTCATTACCATCTTTAGCTTTGGATTTGCCCTTCTGAACTGCGCCAGAAGTATTAACCAGCTTATACTCTACGCCTTTAGCTTTAGCAGCTGTATAGTTAATGTTGTAATACTCTGTATAATCTCCACTATCTAACTTAGTAGTATCATTTGTACGAACTCCAAGTTCAAATGCATCTGCAAGGAACTCATCAGTTGTTAATAATGTATAAGAAGTTGGAGCTTTAGCATCACTAGAATCAACCTTAATTACAGCATACTTATCATCTTTATCAGCTTTTAAAAGCATACCAGCTAAATAGTATTTGCTGTCATCAACACCAGTCTTACCAGCGCCTTTGAAGCTACCAGACTTATTAAATAAGAAGTTGAAAGAATCACCATCAATACTTACAGTCTGTTTTCCAGTCTTCATAGAACCATCATTGCCATCACCGAAGTAGTATACACGATACTGGCCAGAAACTAAATCATTTGCAGAAGCTTTGAAATGATCTTCTGTGTCGTAAGGAAGAGCGCCGTCATCATCTAAGAACTCAGAAACAGCTTTTCCATCAGTCTTGACGAACCATAAACCATCTTTCATTCTTCCATAGTTGTCAAACATATATTTCTTACCGTTGATTGTCTTAATTTCAGATGTAACGATATCGCCATCACCATCTGCATAGTACCAGTAAGAAGAATCATCATCATATTTACCCTTCTGTAAATTCTCATCAGGAACAACCTTGAACCAACCCTTGGTTACTCTTGCACCATCTTCTACAGAATTGAAATACTTGAAGCTAGAAGAATATGTTGCGATACCCTGGCTAGCAACGTCTGGAGTAGCATCAAAAATCACCCACTCAGCATTCATACGGCCATCAGCATCGAAGCTATATTTCTTTCCATTAATTCCTTTTCCATCTTTGCTTACAATTTTTTTACCATTGCTCTGGAAATAGAACCAACGTGTCTGATTTTCATCATCAAATACATTATTGCTTGAGTATCCAGGAATATTACCTGCGTTCTCATACTCATCATCTACGATATCGATAGACTTCCAACCAATAGTCTGAGCACCATCGTTTTCGTCGCCTAAGTAATAAAGGCCGCCTTCGTCTGATTTCCATGCAGAATCTCCGGTAACTCTTTCACCTTCTTTATTAACCCAACCGTACAGCATCTTACCTTCATCATCAAAGATGTATTTTTTACCATTAACGGTTTTGAAAGTAGGAGTTGTGCTATTGCTGGAAGCTTTGTAAGCCTTTCCGTTAGAACCGAAGTAGTACCAGTGGTTAGCTGGCTCTTCATCGCTGTCACCATCATAATCTTCATTTTCAATGGAAACCCACTTATTAGCAACCATGGAACCGTTCTCATCTACATAGTAGTAGTTATCATTGAATTCAACGATAACGTCGGTAGCCATTTCGCCATCTTCGTTTAAGTAGAACCAGTTGTCACCGGATTTCTCCCACTTCTCTGTTTCCTTGTCGCCATTCTTGTCATAGTACACCCATGTACCATTTTCTTCCTGCCAGCCAGTAGCTGCGAAAGAGGACATGGAAGCGCCTAAAGCAAGAAGTGCTGCTGTTGATAATACAGCAACTAATTTAGTCTGCTTTCTCATAATAAATGCACTCTCCTTTTTCTTCTTGAAATACTTTTCTGAAATTCCTAATAGCATTACGAGGTAATTATACTTCCTCAAATGGAAATTATCAATACTTTTTTTACATTTTTTGCATATTTTGCAAAATATAAATAAAATTAACAATTCCGGAAGAAGCTATCAATTCCTCCATCACATGGAACAGTATAATACATATTCTGGGAAATTACCATAACTTTTCTCTGTTCATTTTCTTACATAATTATTACGAAACTGGATTTTCTTTCAATAATTGTACTTTTATTCATACACTCTCCGTATTTAGGGTGAAAACGGGGTCTGAATGCGTCTTTTCAGGTTGATATTTTATTATGAGTCTAATATTGATTTTTACCATTTCAATGGTATAATGTTCACATAATCATTATTTAGTGTTAAGATTGAACATGCTATTGAATTTCATTTGATACAACTTTACTTATTATTTTATATACGGAGGCGTAATGCTATGGATCGTAATGTTATTGTTTGCCGCTCAATTTTTGAAAATCCTGCTGTGACTCAAAGAGAGCTTGCTAAGGAACTTCATATTTCCCTGGGAACTGCCAATAGTCTGGTTAAGGAATGTCTAGATAAACAGCTGATTGAAGTTAACAAGGGAAACGAAACTTATGAACTTCTTCCTGAAGGACAGGCTCTGCTGGAGAAGCATAAAGTGGATGGTGCTGTTATTATTGCAGCCGGATTTGGTTCCCGTTTTGTTCCACTCACCTTTGAAACACCAAAGGGATTACTTGAAGTCTTTGGTGAGCGTATGATTGAACGCCAGATCCGCCAACTTCATGAGGTCGGAATCACTGATATTACCATTGTAGTTGGATACTTGAAAGAGAAGTTTGAATACCTTATAGATAAATATCAGGTCAAGCTTTTATATAATCCGGAATACTCTAAAAAGAATACACTTACCACCATTTATCAAGCCAGAGAACTTTTCCGTGGTAAAAACATGTATGTTCTATCATCGGATAACTGGATGAGACACAACATGTATCACGCCTATGAAGGCGGTGCGTGGTATTCCGCCTCTTATATGGAAGGTGAAACTTCAGAATGGTGTCTTGATTATAATAAGAAAGGACGCATTTTAAACGTTTTTGTAGGAGGTAAGGACCAGTGGGTCATGTATGGGCCTGCATTTTTCTCCAAATCATTTTCCAGTAAGTTTTTACCAGTACTGGAGGAATACTACCATCTTCCAGGAACAGAGCAGTTCTACTGGGAAAATGTCTACATGGAAATGCTGTCAGGGGAAGCAGCAAAACGACTGCCGGATCTCCCAGAGGCAAAGGAAGAAATTGAGATGTATATCAACCGGAGACAGGCGGACGAGGTCTATGAATTTGAAAACCTGGAAGAGCTTCGTCGGTTTGATGTGAAATATCA
Organism: Clostridium sp. 12(A); assembly: GCA_000526575.1. GTDB lineage: Bacteria > Bacillota > Clostridia > Lachnospirales > Lachnospiraceae > Lacrimispora > Lacrimispora xylanolytica. The sequence goes on from JAGI01000002.1 coordinate 2,479,410, forward strand.
GCGTCATTCGGATAATGAAGCCATGGAACTGGTTTCTAAGGTATTTCAGGTTTCTGAATCTGAAATCACAGAAATTCGCTGTTTAAAGGCTGGTATGACCAACAAATCATTCCTCTTTAAAATCAAAGACCGCCATTATATCTGCCGGATTCCAGGGCCTGGTACTGAGCTTTTAATCAACAGGCAACAGGAAAAAGAAGTTTATGATGCCACCCATGACCTGGGGATTTCAGAAAAGATCGTTTACTTTAGCGGAGAAACAGGATATAAGATTGCTGAGTTTTATGAAGGGGCTCACAATGCAGATGCGGAAAACGAAGATGAAATCAGCCGTTGCTTAAAGCTTGTGCGCAAATTCCACCAGTCTGGTTTAAAGGTCTCCCACTCCTTTGATTTTAAAGAAAGAATCGAGTTTTATGAAAAGCTTTGCAAAGCGAGTGGTGACATTTTATTTGATGATTATAACCTGGTACGGGGCTGTATGAAGGAATTGCTGGATCGCCTTGACGGACTTGGACATGAGAAGGTGCTCTCTCATCTGGATACGGTAGTGGATAATTTCCTCATTCTTCCTGATGGTGATATCAGACTGATCGACTGGGAATATGCGGGTATGTGTGATCCTTTGGTGGACATTGCCATGTGCGCAATCTATTCCTATTATAATGAAGAGCAAACGAATCGGCTCATTGAGATTTATTTTGAGCGTGAGCCTTCCATGGAGGAGCGGTTTACGGTTTATGCATATATGGCTCTTGGAGGATTTTTATGGAGTCTTTGGGCTGTTTATAAGGCTTCTCTTGGAGAAGAATTTGGCGAATACACGTTAATCATGTATCGGTACGCCAAGAACTACTATAAAAAATGTAGTAAAATTGTATTAGAATGACATTTTTGGAAATTTGTCTGCAAATCGTAATAAAATATTTAGGTATTCTATCTGCTCCTATGCTATAATGGCACTATGTGTAAATAGTTATGTTAGAACAGGAGGAAGAGAACGGTATGCGATATGGAAAAAAGGCAACAGCTTTTTTACTGGCTGGGCTTATAGGGACCGCTTCCCTTATACCTGCTGGTACAGCCTGGGCTGCCACCGGTTGGGTCTCAGAGGGTTCCCAGTGGAAATACATTGACCAGGATGGGTCTGTTCATAAAGGATGGGTCAAGACATCAGACGGCAAATTTTATTTCCTTGATCTTTCAACTGGCTTAATGTCAACTGGATGGAAACAGATTAACGGAAGCTGGTACTATTTTCATTCCAATGGCGCCATGGCTACCAAGTGGATTCAAAATGGCGGAAAATATTATTATCTCATGGATGATACAGGAATCCTTGTTAAGGGTTGGCTTAAGATAGGCAATGATTATTATTACATGAAGGGTGACGGGTCCATGGCTACCGGTTGGCGGGAGATGGACGGCGGCTGGTACTACTTTAAGGACGATGGCAAATGTGTCATTGGCTGGGGCCAGGTAGGAAATGACTGGTTCTATTTCGGCTCTGACGGAAAGATGGTTACCGGCTGGAATAAGATTGAGAATTCTTATTATTATTTAAATGGAGATTCTAAATCTGTATTAGGCAAGATGATGACTGGGTGGCTCAGTGATGGCACCAATAAGTATTATATGGATACAAGCAACGGCAAGATGGCCCATGGTTGGAAACAGATTGAAGGATCCTGGTATTATTTTAATGATTCCGGTCATATGATGACTGGGTGGGTTCAGCTCTCTAATGTTTATTACTATCTTGATCCCTCAACTGGAAAGATGGCTACAAACACCACTCTGACCATTGATGGAAAAAGCTATTCCTTTGCTTCTAACGGAGCGTACCAGAACAATAACGGCACTCCGACTTCCACATCGTCAAACGGAAATTCTTCAGATACCACTCCTGGTAATTCTAATACAACACCAGGCGGGAATAGTAACTCTGGATCTGGTTCTGGCGGACCGGGAGGTACTTCTTCCGGAAATAATACATTAAGCGGAACACCGGGCAGCTCCTCCAATGACACTCCTGGAGGCTCCTCGAACTCTTCCAACAGCGGCGGCGTATACCAATTGTCACCTGGACTTACCAATGGTCCTGGCTGATTGATTTGATTTAGTATCTGTGTGGGTATCTGCAACAAGGCGCAGGTACCCACTTTTTTGCTTTATTACATAAAAAGTTACCAAATAATAGAATTACAAGCGATAAGGAGGTTTTGTTTTGAGACACAAAAAGATAGTTATTCGGTTTGCAGCGGCTACGCTTTGCGCTTTTATGGGCATTTCAACCGGTTTTTATCCTGCCATGAATTCCTGGGCAGCAGCCGGTTATGAACGGGTGAATGGTTCTTATCAGATGAGAGATGGCACTGTGTTGGACCGGGTCATTGCAAGAGGTATCGACGTTTCCAGGTGGCAGGGCAATGTAGACTGGACAGCCGTGGCTGCCAATGACGTCAGCTTTGTTATGCTAGGAACCAGGTCAAAAGGCGTGATAGATCCTAATTTTCATACCAATATCAGGGGAGCTTCTGCGGCTGGAATTAAAGTAGGCGCATATATCTACTCTCTGGCTACAACTCCTGACATGGCAAGGGAAGAGGCTGATTTTGTACTGAACCTGGTTAAGGATTATCCTGTTAATTTCCCCATTGCATTTGATGCAGAGGACAGCGCCACACTTGGTTCTCTTCCTCCTACTCAGGTCAGCGAGATCATCAATGCGTTCTGTGACCGCATTCAGGAAGCCGGATATTATCCCATTGTCTATGCTAACGATTACTGGCTGACGAATAAGATTGATCTATCCAAAATGAAGCGTGATGTCTGGGTTGCCCGCTATGAGGCGCAGCACAAATATCCGGATCCTATTATGTGGCAGGTAACCAGTACCGGATCGATTCAGGGGATTAACGGCAATGTTGACATTGATTTTCTTTACAAGGATCTGACTTCAAAGCTTCCTGGAAATCTCTGGAGAACCATTGGCGGTAAGACCTATTACTATCAGAATTATGCGGTTCAAAAGGACAGCTGGATCAACGATGGAACAGGTTGGTTCTATATGAATGGAGAGGGCCTGGCGTCTACCGGATGGCTGGAAAAGGATGGCCAGAAATATTACCTTGACGAAAGCAATGGACGTATGAACACTGGCTGGAAACAGCTTTCTGACCGTTGGTATTTCTTTAACGGAAGCGGTGCTATGAATACTGGTTGGCTCACGGATAATGGTTCCCGCTATTATTTAAATAATGACGGTACCATGGCATCTGGCTGGTCTACCATTGATGGAAAGAAATATTACTTAAATGATTCCTCCGGTCAAATGGTTACTGGTTGGAAAAATCACGATGGGAAATGGTATCACCTTCAGGACGATGGCGTTATGTCTACCGGCTGGAAGGATATTAACGGCAAGCGGTATCATTTAAACAATGACGGAGTGATGGCCACTGGCTGGTTCACAGAAGGCGATTCTAAGTACTTCCTTGGTGACAGCGGTGCGGTTACTACAGGCTGGTCAAAGCTTGATGACACCTGGTATTATTTTAATCAGGGCGGAAGCATGGCATCGGGATGGACGAATGTAGACAATACCTGGTATTATCTGTCCAAAGAAGGGAAAATGCAGACTGGCTGGCTGGATGACAGGGGCACTAAGTATTACTTAAGCACCTCTTCTGGTAAAATGACCGTTGGCTGGAGACAGGTTGACGGAGCATGGTACTATTTCAATGAAGGCGGCGGCATGGCAACTGGCATGGCACAAATTAACGGGAGACAGTATTATCTGAATCCTTCCGATGGTAAGATGGCGGTCTCTACGAACATTAATGTTAATGGAGTTTCCTACACGGTAGATTCCAATGGTGTTTGTACGGTAACGCCTCAGGAGACTCAGGGAACCCCTACTCAGGAAACTCAGGCACAGACGAATCAGCCTGGGAATGGAAGCACTCAGACTCCACCGGCTGAAACTACTGCTCCTGCTCAGGGTCCTTCCAAAGAGGTTGGTCCTGGTATTGGGTTGTCTAAATAGTCAATTTGTATCATTGACAACTGCCGTTTAACTTTTGACTAAGAGTCTGTCATAACGTAAATTTATGGTAACACTCTATACAAATATCATGTAGATCACGAAAAATACGTCTTGAAACCGGGTTCTAAGGCTGATATGCTATCGTAGCATACCTAGCTGCAGCTTACCACCAATCAAGACGTATTTTTTGTACACTGTTTTTACTCTGTTTATCCAGCTAATAGTTTCAGACAAATCCATCAGCAACGAAACTCAATACTTTTATCCAATATTTCGCCTACGATAGGAAATATTGGTATATTCTTTATTTTGCATATAATAACACTAGTTCTTATGGTGAAATAATCATACGGAATTTTAATACAAGGAGTTGGCCTTCCATGTTACATAAGATGGGAGGTGATGCAGATGGCTCGTGGTATGTTCACCATTGCATTGCTTACCTTTATTTACAATAATCGTAAGTAAAGTTTTTCTCTAAATCCAAAAATGGGTACAGAAAATGAAGTGCACCCCAAATGTTAGACAAATAAATCTTACATTTGGAGGTGTATTTTTTTGAGTAAATATTCGGAACAGGATAAATTAAGAGCCATTAACTACTATCTTGCTGGACATTCCTTTCGTGAAACAGAACGAGCTCTTGGAATTAACTGGAGTAGTATTAAGGAATGGGTCCGTATGTATCGCAAAAACGGGGTAGAAGGAATTACAAAAAAGAATCGAAATTATACTGGTGATTTCAAGGTGCACGTTGTAGAATATATGCATGCACATCAGATATCATCTCTTGAGGCTGCCTCATTGTTTTTAGTTCCAAGCCATAGAGTCGTTGATAAATGGGAACGTGTCTATTACGAGGAAGGGGTACATGGGCTCTATAGAGAGAACCGTGGCAAGGGCTCTGGAATGAAATCAGATGGTTCAAAAAAGAAAATACTGGACAAGCAAACAGAAAAAGACCTAATAGCTGAAGTCCAAAAGCTCCGGATGGAGAATGAATACCTAAAAAAATTAAATGCCTTAATTCGAGAGCGGGAAAAATCAGAGAGACCGACAAAGTAGCTGTCATAACAGAATTAAGGCAGATCTATAAACTGACAGCATTACTCCAATTGGCAGAAATGCCACGCAGTACTTATTATTACTATGTCAAGCAATCAAAGAAAACTGACAGATATGAAACAATTAAAGAAAAAATAACCACCATTTATCATGAAAACCAGGGTCGGTACGGATACCGCAGGATAACCTTGGAACTTCATAATCAAGGATATAAAATCAACCATAAAACGGTACAGCGGTTAATGAATGACCTTCATTTTAAATGCATGGTAAGGGCCAAGAAATACCGTTCTTATAAGGGTGAGATTGGAAAAATAGCCCCCAATATAATAGAACGAGATTTCAGAGCAGAGGCTCCTAATGAAAAGTGGACCACCGATATCACGGAGTTTGCATTGTACGGTACAAAGCTATACCTTTCACCCATACTTGATATGTATAATGGTGAAATCATAAGCTACAGTATCAGTACCCGACCGATACTTGATCAGGTAATGGAAATGCTGGACAAGGCATTTGAAAAGATACCAGATTCTACAGATCTAATCTTCCACTCAAATCAGGGCTGGCAATACCAACATAAACGGTATCAAAACCGCCTAAAGAATAAAGGAATCCGCCAAAGCATGTCTCGAAAAGGGAATTGTCTGGATAATTCAGTTATGGAAAATTTTTTCGGGTTGTTAAAATCAGAACTGCTATACTTAAGAGAATTCAGCTCAATGGAAGAGTTTCATATTGAATTGGAAGAATATATTGATTATTATAATAACAGAAGGATTAAGAGCAAACTAAAAGGACTGAGTCCTGTACAATATAGGCTTCAATCCTCATTAGCTGTTTAATTTAATTTTTGTCTAACTTTTTGGGGTCAGATCAACTTTGACCGGTATCAGGTGGCGATTCTGTCCATTTAATATAGGCCAACCTCTTGTATGAGGTGGTTGTTCCTTTTATAGCTTAATTATAGTCAATTCTGTTACTAATTTCAAGTGATTTCTAAAAATTTCCCATAACCCCCATGATAACAATACCAGAAATTGGACATCTACTATTCCACATTCTTCGTTTCTCCCACTATATAAATGGGCCTGTCCTTTAACTCCGCAAAGAGGATTGCAATATAATTTCCAATAACACCTACAATCAGGAAGAGGACTGCGAACATAAAGCAGATCAGTACAATAGTAGTTGCATATCCATTGGGAGTTCCCACTCTGGCCCAGCTCCATATGGTATAGATCATCATCACAAGTCCCAGGACTCCTGCGCCGCAGCCGGCGTAAATGCCAAGTTTAAGAGGAAGATTGGAAAAACACATAATGGTATTTAAAGAAAATGCGATCAGCTTTTTGATGCTGTACTTACTCTCTCCTGCCACTCTCACTCTGGCTTCATATTCAATCGTAGTTTTGCGAAAACCGATATTTTGAACATAGCCCCTTAAAAAGCGTACCTTCTCTCTGTAATTATCCTTTAAGACCTTTCCAGCCTTCTTTGATATGGCGAAGAAGTCTGAGGCATTTGGCTCAAATTTAACGTCAGAAAGGACATTAATGAGATGATAAAAGGCAGATGAGGCAAGATTTTTAAACCAGCCTGCCGATTCATTTTTGGTACGAACCATATTGATGACGTCATATCCTTCTGTTAACTTCTTTACGATTTCAGGCAGATACTCCGGGGGGTGCTGCAAGTCTGCATCCATGCAGACGATACCGTCCCCTTTGCTGTAATCCAGACCGGCAATCATGGCTGCTTCATGGCCGAAGTTTCGAGAGAAGCTGATGACTTTTATTTTTTCGTCTCCTTCTGACAGCCGGGTCAGCACTTCCATGGTGCTATCCTGGCTTCCGTCGTTGACAAATATGAGCTCGTAATCCCAGTCAAGACTCTTTAGAATGCCTGCTGTCTCTTTATAGAACTGGTCGAGAGCCAGTTCTTCGTTATAGCATGAGACTACGACTGATAGTGTTTTTTCCATAATTTATGCTCCTCAAGCAGGTACCTTCATACTCCCAATAGGAAGGGCTGCGTTGTTAATTTTTCAATGATTCACGGGAATGGAATATGCTGTATCCATTCTCCTTTAGAATAGTAAGTGCGCTGCGCACCTTGGCACCGCTGTCCTCTCGGTTTTTTCTATATTCAAATTTATCCCGAAGCTCATCGTCTGACAGATTCTCAAAATCAAGTGCCAGTTCTACCCTTTTTTCATATATTTCCAAACGGTTGGGTGCTTTTTTAATTTCGTAGTACGTGGTGTAGATGTTGCCCATTAAAAATACCGCAGCGGCAACAGCTCCTGCCAGGCGGACAAGCTTTTCAGGCCTCCTTTTTCTGCTTTGAACAATCAGACAGAAGGTAAGCAGAATGCCCAGAATGCCAGTCTGAAACTGCAGAGCATATCTGGAGCTTATCCCGTAATTCTCCTGAAGAAAAATCCATCTGGAGATGACAATCAGTACATGGTTTAATCCGCCTGATACAATGAGGATCAGTGGAAATATGGTCCTCTCATAGAGGCGATATTTTAGGTTCCACCAGAGGGCTATAAGATACAGGGCTATAACAAAGAATCCCAGGATCAGGAACGGGAGATTGGTATGAAAAACCTCTTCTGCCCTCTCCCCTCCTATTATCATGGAGGAAAATGACTTTACAAAGAATCGAACAAAAAAGCCTGGGGTTTCTTTTAACTGATCCAGGATGGATCCTGTGGCAGGGGCTGCATGATCCTCGATTGCATAGGAATTGCTCCAAAGGTACAATCCCAGGGAAAGGAAGGCGCTTACTCCATACAAGAAGTAATCCAATTTCCCTCTTCCCTTTTTTAAGAGGAACAGAACGCCGCAGGCTAATATCACCGTTACGGAATAGATTGCACAGTATGGGCCTGCCACTAAAAGAGTGGTGGCAAATGGCAATAATACAAGCTTTCGCTTGTCATGAGGTCTTTCCTCTCCGCTCCATACACGGTCTAAAATCTCATAGTGATAATAGAAGCATACAAAGGATAAAAAATGGGTCCAACCGCTTCCATTGGTGAGCATTTCCCATTTGTTCAGGCTGAAAAGGACCACCATAAGGAGGGAAAACCAAAGGAACGGTATCTTTTTTCTCAGGCAGTAGGTGGCAATTACACCTCCGGATAATCCTAAGGCAAGTACACCCAGGACACGGTCAAACATGGTGTTGTAGCCAAACAAATAGATATTAATAATTCTTCCAAGATAATTGGCCGGTACCCTGGTCAGGATATCAGGAACGAAAAACTTGGCTGGGTTCCATACATCTGGCAGATAGCTGTTTACCAGGCGGACATAATCGGAATAGATTCCGTCGCAGGTAGAGGAAAAAATATACCAGAGACCGAATACAGTTCCTAAGAGGGGTAAGAGATAATACAGATATTTACGTTTCATGCTTCACCTTACCCTTAGTTTGCTGTGATATCCGCTACCACGGACAGACGGTCTTCCCCTCTTTGCTCCGTTGCTGCATCATAGAAAAAGTTGCTTTCAAAGGTAAACTCGGACACCTGGGAAGGGGCTACATCAAATTCAGCCGTTACGGTACTGGCATCGATTGGAATGACTCTCTGTTCGCTTCCGTTGACGGTAATAATGATGTGTTCCATGCCGGTAATCACTCCGGGATAATAGAATTTAAAGGTAATCTTTCCTTCATTTCCTGCCATGATGCGGGCCTTGGCATTCTCATCAAGCCAGCCGTCTTCATAGCAGCCGTAGACTCTCTCAAACTTTAAGTTACGAACGAAATCCGTAATATCCTGGAACGCATTATGGGCTGGATCCTCCCTTAATATGAGCATATTGGGAGTGATGAGTCCAATGGATCCCATGGAATCGATGAATGATACTTCCGTGCCTTCCGCTGTCCGTTTCTTATCAAAGGTCTTAAAAAAGGTACGGGCGGTAAAATCACTCATTTTATAAGTATTGCCAATGATATATATTTTCTTACCGAAAAGCTTTTCCTTATAGTTTCCGTAGGTCTCCTCTGCCAGGGAATTGTAGCGGAGCTGATTGGACCAATAGTAGAGATTATCGTATTTTCCGCGGTAAAAGCTTTCCACCGGGAACATAATCAGGCCGTAAAGAACAAACAGACCGCAGTATAACAGAGGTTTGGAAAGATTTGCATTCAACTCTTTTTTCGGCACTGTCACCCCGCACATATAGGCGGCAAACAGCCAGGCAGCTGTCATGGAGACATAGATCCAGCGGGTTTCCACACGTATGGTGACGCTGGAGGATCCGATGCACAAGGCAATAAAGAGAAGAAAAAGGCCAATGACTTTTAACCTGATTTTGCGGTCCTTTTTTTCTTTGATTACCACGGCAAGAAATATAAGGGTCATAATTGCCAGCATGAGGCCGGAAACCATGACAAGGACCCGAATCCAGGAAGGTGATGCGTCCCAGCTTAATCCGCTTAGATGCTCCGGCCCTGCATTGATTCCAAAGATATAAAGAATCTGGCTTACGGCATATTTAAAAACACCAGTTATTTTAAAAGTTTCTGCGACCGTAGTGCCTCCGGTTCCTGCCGGAGAAATGCTGCCGATGGTAAAAAAGCGAATCACCTGAACTGCTGCAAATGTCAGAGTGGTTGAGATCCAGGGGAGTAGCTTTCGCTCTTTTTTCATCAGAAAAACAACATAGAAAAGAGGCAGAAGGACCATATACCGTTCATGAATAAAGCAGATGGCAAAATACAGAGCCACGGAACAAGGAATAAGGGCTTTTTTTGCTGTTTCCTCTGTGATATAGCGGTACAGGCAGTAAAGGATTCCAATGGCTGCCCATAGAGCGAGGGTTTCCATCAAACCATATACCTGGCTGATCTGGTAGTAGGACATACGGGATAAGAGATACAGGATACCTGTTAAAAATCCCATGGACCACCTTCCGGATAAGCGTTTTCCAAAGCGGTATACCGTATAGGCGATACAGACATTGACCAGTATATTGATTGGTACAAACCAGCCAATATGATTGCCTGCGATCATAAGCTCCAGCCATGAAATCAGATTAAATACGAAACGGAACCGGGTGCTTCCTAATGGGAAGACATACTCCCGGAAGGATTGTTCTCCGTAGCAGGACCATAAGTAGAGGTCATCCATGTAAAGTCCTTTTATTTCAATTCCTCTGTTAATGAAGAAAGCAAAGGCCAGCAAAAGTACGGCTGCTATGATTTCATCTTTCCATGCGGCTTCCTTGCCTATCCATTGTCTGTCTTTCATCTCATCCTCCTGTAATTGGGCTAACCCGTTTAAAAGAACCTCTCTTCCAGCATCAAGCACAGTGCGTGATAAACGGGAAGGTGAAGCTCCTGAATTTTAAATGTCTCTGACTCTGGCACTACAATGGAAACGTCGGCTGTCTTTTTTAACTGGCCTCCGTCTTTTCCCGTAAGTCCTATGGTCTTCATGCCAAGTGCTTTGGCGGCTGTCATGGCATACATTACATTTTTTGAATTGCCTGAGGTGGAAATACCAAGGAGTACATCTCCTTTTTTTCCATATCCATAGGTCTGCTGTGCAAATATCATCTCTCCGTCCACATCATTTAAAAAGGCAGTGGATAGACCTGGGTGTCCGGTCAGGGCTATGGCTGGAAGTCCTCCCTGAAGCTTATCAGCCAGGGCGCTTCCCAGCTCTGGGTCTATTTCTTTCAGTGTCTCCTGAAACTCAGGAGACACGCTGCGGCGTTTTATAAAGCCTTTCATCAGTTCTCCAACGATATGCTCTGCATCGGCACAGCTTCCGCCATTTCCTGCGATGAGAAGCTTACCGCCATTTTCATAACAGGCTTCAAGAATCTCATAGGCATTCTTAATCTCTTCCTTGATACAGGAAAGAGAAGGGTAGCGTTCCATCAGCTCTTCTAAGTATTTCATGGGTTCCATGTTATTTTCCTCCTTCTCTGGCGAGGGTATGTCTGAAAACTGCTTGTTTTCAGACACGCCCTAGTATATAATCAGCTGCTTCCTTCATGGAAGGGGCGTAGTAAGCAAATGCCGCTGATCTCTCTTCCTCTTTCATGGAGTCATAGATGTCTTTTCCGTATCCGGTTCCAACTAAGATGGAACTCACGCCATACCGGCTGCCGGCTTCTGTGTCCAAAAGCTTATCACCAATCATATAGGAATGGGCCTTGTCCACCTGGAAAAATGCTTCTGCCATTTCAAACATTCCTGTTTCTGGTTTACGGCAATGGCACTCCGTTTTATACTCCGAAATTCCATGTACCGGATGATGGGGGCAGTAGAAAAATTGGTCTATTTCAGCACCTTCCTTTGACAAACGCCTGTTTAATGCTTCATGAAGGATCTTGACATCTTCTTCCTTATAATATCCTCTGGCAACGCCTGCCTGATTGGTGACAACCACAAGGCGAAAGCCATGCTCTTTCAGACGTCTTAGAGCTCCTGTTACTTCAGGGAGTATTATAAGGTCTTCGGGGCGGTATAAGTAGTCTACTTCTTTGTTAATGGTTCCGTCCCGGTCTAAAAATACGATTTTATCCATAATGTTCTGATTCTCCTGGTGCCGTGTTCTTACAGGTTAAATTTATATTCTCCGCCCGGAATCTTCACCCGGATATCAGAATAGTCCCAACGTGCTTCATCGGTGATCCACGCCTGGGCTCCTCTTAATTCAAAGTTCCAGTCTGTGAGCTGTCCGCCTGCCGCTTCCATGCGGGCGGCTACTTTGTGGCGCACGTTATAGGGGCAGTATACCAAAAGGAAACCGCCACCACCTGCACCTAAAAGCTTTCCGCCAAGGGCGCCTGCCTTTAAAGCCTCTTCGTAGAGCTCATCGATATGAGGAGTGGTGATCTTGGTGCTCATACGTTTTTTGCTTTTCCAGCCGAAATCGAGAAGCTTTCCAAAGCTATATAAATTTCCCTTTAACAGCTCATCTTTCATGGCATAGGCAAGTGCTTTTACCTCACACATGGCATCAAAGGGATCTTTCTTTTCATAGTTGGATACCTGGTCTTTTATGATGTTGGCGGATACGTGGATATTGCCGGTGTAGCATAAAAGCAGGTTGTACTGGAGCTCGTGAATGATCTCCTTTTTGATTCGAAGTGGGTTTACCACTACGTTGTTACGACCGTGGAATTCGATGAAATTAAAGCCGCCGAAGGTGGCTGCGTACTGATCCTGATAGCCTCCGTCGATCTTTAAATCCTCTCGTTCCACCTTATAGGCTAAATCAGCCATGGCATAGCTGTCCAGCTCAATGCCCTTCCATTTGGCCATGGCGGTCAAAAGGGCCACCATAACGGTAGAAGAGGTTCCAAGGCCTGAGCCTGGAGGTGCATCGCACTGTAAATAAACTTCACAGCCCTGTTTGATGTCCATGGCTTTTAAGGCTGCCGTTACAAGGTCCAGCCTGCCATCGTAGACATAGTTTTCATTGGTGTTGTATTTAACCGTCATGTCAAAGTCCAGGGAATGGACGATGATCTGGTCGTCTTCTCTTGGAACTATGGAGCAATAGGCGTACTTATTAATGGTACTTCCAATGATAGCTCCTCCCTGTTCCACACAGAAGGGGGCCACATCGGTTCCGCCTCCTCCAAAACTTACCCGAAGGGGCGCACGTCCTCTGATAATCATATGGTCACCGTTCCTTTCCTTACATCTTCATCAAACCGGTAATAATCTTCTGGAACTCCAATATCAATAAAATAGCCGTCATTGACAAAGCCGCCAAGCTTTTTTCCCTCTGACAGCCACTTGGGGATCATATCATGTTCTAAAGAAACCTTTCCTTCCGGAATTTCTTCAAGAAGGGAACGTCGAAGGTAGTAAACGCCTCCGTTGATGGTTCCTCTTACGGATTCTTCTGTTTTTTCGTCAAAGGATTTTAACCAGCCATCTTCCAAAAGAGCCTGTCCATACCGGGATACGTCAGGTACTTCCCGCAATACCAGAGCCATATGGAGATTCCGCTCCTCACTTAAGGAGGTCAGTCTTTCATAATCAATCTGATAGAAGGTATCTGCATTCAGTGCCAGAAACCGGTCATCGGTCACGAGACGCCCTGCATTCTTAATCGCTCCGGCTGTGCCTAAGAGCTCTTCTTCATAGGCGTAGGAAACCTTAACTCCCCATCTTGTGCCGTCTTCAAAATATTCCTCAACCATAGAGCCTTTATAGCCTACGGCAAATATAATCTCTTTGACTCCATGCTTTATCAGCTCCAATACCACATATTCCATGAAGGGCTTGCCTTCAATCAGTGCCATTGGCTTTGGCCTGTCATTTACCACGGAACGGAGCCGTGTGCCAAGACCGCCTGCCAGCAATACTGCCTGCATACCGGATTCCTCCTGTTATACTCATCATTGGTTCGAACGTCGAAACATTCTTATTATATCATAATTCCTTTGGAACAATCCACTATAATTCCCATTAAGCTGGAAAAGACCGTCCGCAAAAAGGCTCAGCCACCTTTTTTGCGGTCCAGTCTCTTATCCCGATTTTAACAGGTCTAGAAATCTTCCCCAACCACGCTCCAGGCTGCATCAATGCTGTGATATCTGCGGATGTAATTCTGGGTCTCTTCACAGATTTGTTTGCAGCGTTCTGTATCCTGATACATGGAAACTACCTCCTGGGCAAAGCCCTGAGGATCATCGGTAACAGCCATAACCTTTTCTGCATCAGGGATTCCTTCTGCTCCGATGGAGGTCGTTACGATAGGGGATCCATGATAAAGGGCTTCAATGACCTTTCCTTTTACGCCAGCTCCATAGCGGAGGGGAACTACTACCACTCGGCAGGAGGCATACAGTCTGGAAAGCTCCTCATCGGATACAAAGCCTTTGACTATGATTCCATTCCCCGGCTGCTCCAGGGCCTTGATCTCATCCGTTACCTTGGAGCCTACGATGTAGAAATTCACCGGAAGCACCTGACGGATTAATGGGAATATATCATTGGCAAACCATAAAACGGCGTCAATGTTCGGCGGATGGGCAAAGCCGCCTACAAACAGCAGTCCTTCCCGCTTGGAAAAATCATCGGGAATGCGGCTTAAAAATGTTTCAAACACGTAAGCGACGATGGCCTTTACGTGAATGGAAGGCTCTATTTCATGAATGGCTTCCCGTTCTACATAGGAAGGATAATAGGAAACAGATGCCTTTCTCATGAGGCGCAGCTCCATGGATTTCCAGTACTCGGAGGACTCTCTCTTTTCCGGGTCTCCAGTCAGCTCGTACTCTCTTCCTTCCCGTAAGAAATGGAGATCATGGCCGTAGTAGATTACCTTTATATTAGTTTTGTTTTTAATAAAGTCGATATATTTAGCTGCGATATGAGGACGGTTTAAATAAGCCACCTTAATATCATCGCTATGGTCCTTTAACCAGTTCCAGATTCCGGCCTGGTATTCGGGGCCGTAAAGAATCTCGATTCCCATCTGCTGTAAAACGGTGGAATAAGGTTCTTCATGAAGGAAGTTATCCCCAAGGAATTTTACCACGTAACCTTTTTCCACAAACATCTGGAGATACTGGAAGGTGGTCTTGGAGCCGGCATCCCGATCGTAAGTGGGGACATAATGATCCACCACAAGTATGATGTCCTTATTCTGGCTTCGCTCTCTCGCCCGGAAGGGGTCTGGGTTTCCGTCATTTTCACATTGCTTTTTAAATTCTTCTGCCCATTTTTCCTGAAGCTTTCGGCTGTTTTCTACCTGATACCGCTTTAGGCCGGTACCATTGACATCGGTGCCGTTTGAGATACCTTCAAAGTGAATGACCTTGGAAAGAGGCTGATATACCACCCGAAGTCCTGCTTTTCTTACTTCAAAGGCCAGGTCGGAATCCTCGCAGTAAGCAGGGGCAAACCGTTCATCAAAGCCACCGATCTGCTTCCAAAGTTCATTGGAAAGTAAAATGGCTGCGCCTGAAATGTAGTCCACATCTTTTACATAATTGTATTCCGGCTTTTCCGGGTCGTCCAAACGTCCGTAATTCCAGCCGGAGCCGTCACTCCAGAGAATGCCTCCGGCTTCCTGAAGGCGTCCGTCTGGGTACACCAGCTTAGAGCCTACCATACCAATGGTGGAGTCGGATTCAATTAAGTTTACAAGACTGGACAGCCAGCCTTCTGTTACCTGGGTGTCATTGTTTAAGAACATGACATATTTTCCTCTGGCAGCCTTGGCTGCCTGGTTACAGTTCTTTAAAAAGCCCTGGTTTGTTTCATTTCTGCAGATCACCAGATTCTCGGTGAATTTGGTAAGCTCCGAAGTGGCATCTGTGGAAACATCGTCTGCGATAATTACCTCATATACCACATCTTTGGTATGCTCTAAGATAGAGGCAAGGCAAGCGTAGGTATAATGAATCTGGTTGTATACCGGAATGATGATAGAGACCATGGGATGGCCTTCTTTTACGAACCGCAGCTTTCCATGCTTTCTGTAAGCTTCCCCGATCTTCATATCTCCTTCTATTAAATTCCTGCCTTCCTCTGTGGTATAAAGGCGGATGGAATTTATGGGATGAAGCAATGTATTTTTCGTATAATAAAGCAGCTTTCGCTTTCTTGTGCCTTCCGGGAATTTCTCGTTAAAGAGGCGTTTCAGCCTTCTTCCCACCCGGTAGAACAAAGCCTCGTGGCGTCTTAATCGGTTGATGATCTCTTCCATGTTTTCGCAGTCTTTCCGAAGAGTGGTGATGATCATATCCTGATTGGTCACATGGTTATCCGTCAGGCGCTTTACTTCCTGCTGTTTTGTGATGGTCACATCTTTTTCATGAAGCTCCATTTCCATCTGGGAAATCTGCTCTTTGGTATCATCAATGATCTGGGATACTTCAAACATATTATCTGGAATGGCATGGGTCTCATGCATGTAGTTTACCAGATAAATCTGCTGGTTTTCTCCATGGACGTATTCCTGGAAGCTGCGTTCCATCTCCTGATAAAGGGACAGACGATCCCCATCTACTCCGAATTCCTCTAAAAATGCTTCCATGGAATCGTAGGTCAGGATGCTTTTATACTGCTCATAGAAATAATAGAGTACCCGGAATTTAATAAAGTTAACTGGAACCGGGAAGGTAAATACCCATTCATAATCCAGACAATAAGGACCATTTTCAGTTAACATAATATTCTCAAAGAGACAGTCTATGTTAGATGCCTGGAAGGTCCAGTCTTTTTTGATTTTCTCATCCGCCTGGGATAGGTCACCAAAGACCTCCTTAAATTCAGGAGTTAAATGAAATGGAAGCATGCAATCTTCCTTTACACTTAAGATCATGGAAATGGCATCTTCCATCTTGGAAACGGAAACCTTTCCGTCCTTGATCTCCCTGCCTAAAACTTCAGATAAGGTCTCTCCCTTTAAGAATTCAAATCGGGCGGTCCGTCCATCAGGGCTTACAGAAACCTCTGCCACCTTTAACCTCTGGTTCTGCTCCATAAGATTCTTATATTTGTCGCCAAGGGACCGGATATGTGCAGTGCCTTCCGGGGTCAGGGCTGATTTTTCCACATAGGGAACTCCGCCTTCCTCCACCAGACTGGTGCGGATCTGAAAGGCTTCCCTGCGGGTTTTATTGTATTTTACAAAGTTAATCTTCTTCATGGCGGCTCCAAATGGTTAAAAATGAATTGGCAAATGTCTGAAACTGTTTTCCCTCACATACTTCATCAAACATCTTTCCTAAATCAAAACGCAGGTATTTGGGATAATCGTAAGCTAAAATAGCATGGGTCAGATCCCCCTTGGAGGGAAGATAAGAATCGGAATATATGGTAACAGGAAGCTTATAATCCGGCATGGGATAATAGAATTCTACGTTTCCCTGACATTTTTCCTCTCCACATAACAGTTCTAAAAGCTCCTGTCTGGAAAGTTTTGTTTGATCGGAGACAGCTCCTGCCTGATACTTTAAGCCCAAGCGGTTGCACAGGGAAAGAATCAGTTTTCCTTCTGGCTTTAGAAGTTCCTTTGCCTTCCCGATCTGTTCCTGATAAGGCTCTTCTAAAGAACCAACCATGACCACATAATCGAATTGCTCTTCGGGAAAGGTATCAAGGCATCCGGTAACGTATTTGATGTTGTCCCGTTTCTGATGGCGAAGGCGGTTAAAGGACAGATTGTTCTGATTGGATTCTAAGACAGTCACCTCTTTTACTCTGCGGCTGTATAAGCCGGTAAGAGCGCCATAATCGGAACCGATCTGTAAGAGAGAAGCATTTTCCTCAAACGGGAACCATTCCAGCAGATTTTCCCGGATGTCTGATAAGGCATACATATAATCCAGGTTGGGATTGTCTTTTAAAATCGCCTTTGTGTCTCCCTGATATTTTACATATAAATTTCTGATTTCAGGGCTTAAATCGTTCATTGATGCTTCCTCCTCACACTCTGTCCCGGTGCAGCATTAAACTTACTTCCGGTTCCATATCATAGATACCCACTGTATTCTTGTTGGAAATAACCGTTATGTTCACAATATCATACAGACGGTGGTAAACAACATGTTCTCCGTTTTCAAATCCGGTACAGCTCATGGAAAGCAGATATTCCCCTCCTTGAAGGGTCATTTTCTGTTTGAATTCCACCTCATATTCATCGCCGTTTTTCACCGGCTCAACGTCTGAAGCTTCATACATGGTATTGGTGCCGGTCAAATCGGCTCCCCGTTTGTCCTTGATGGTGTAAGTAAAAATAGGAGCTTCGATGTCTCCGTGGAAATGGATTCTCTCTTTGATGGTGAAATACTCGCCCTTTAAAAGAAGGTTAGAAACATTTCCCCGCTCATCAAGGAGACCGAAATCTACAATTTCAGCCTTTTTATCTCCGTATTCGGTACGGTTTGGATTCACGGTCAGCTTATCCTTCATAAAGCCTTCCTGGGCTGCCTTTGCGTCTTTTCTGGATTTCACATGTTCGCCGGAGAAGTCATTTAACTCTCCGCTCCTTATTTCCTCCAGTTCCAGAGACAAATCATCCATCTGATTGGCTAAGATTTTCTTATATAAATCCACCATTTTTCCTGGTTCGCCCTGAGCTATGAAATTACCCTTGTTTAATACCACTACCTGGTCACAGTATTTGATAATGGCACCCATGTCGTGTGTAACCATTAAAATAGTGGTTCCATTCTGGCGGATTTCTTCCATACGGCGGTAGCATTTTGCCTGGAAGAATACGTCTCCTACGGAAAGGGCTTCATCGACGATCAGTATCTCCGGCTCTACATTGATGGCAAGAGCGAAGGCCAGACGGACGAACATACCGCTGGAATATGTTTTTACAGGCTGGTATACAAAATCGCCGATGTCTGCAAAATCCAGGATATCCTTAAGCTTGTCATCCATCTCTTTTCTGGAGAATCCCATCATGGTTCCGTTCATATAGATGTTTTCGATTCCGGTATAGTCCATGTTAAAGCCTGCGCCTAACTCCAGTAAGGCTGAGATAACGCCATTTACCTCCATAGTTCCGGCGGTAGGGGTCAGGACTCCTGTGATGATCTTTAAAATGGTTGACTTTCCGGAACCATTGGTTCCGATGATGCCTACGGTCTGTCCTTTTTTCACATCAAAAGAAATGCCGTTTAAGGCATAGAAATCCCGATGATAGTTTTTATGGGTCGGGCTCATGGCTTCCTTTAAGCGATCGATGGGCTTTTCGTATAGCTTATATATTTTTGTTACGTTATTAACTGATATTGCATGATTGTTCGATTCTACGGACATTGAATCCTCCATACTAAGCTTGTCACAACACATCTGAAAAATGAGGACGCAGCTTTTTAAATACTTTTAACCCAAGGAGCATGATCACGATTGTCACGGTCCAAAAATAAAGTCCAAGGGTGGGTCTTTCTACCAGCCAGTTTCCGGACAGCATGCTGTCTCTGTACCCTGCTACAATGTAATAGAAAGGATTTAATTTAAGCAAAGTCGGCAGCCAGGAAGGAAAATTTTTAAACATTTCCGGTGCCCACATGATAGGAACCATCCACATGCCAAACTGCAGGCAAATGCCGATGATCTGTGCCATGTCCTTGAAGAAAACCTGTATGGCACTTGTAAAATAAGCAATTGCAAGGGAAAACATGGAGCTTGCAAAGGAGTAATAAGCGATTTGAATCCAGCTTGCTTTTGGAAACACGCCATAGCATAAGAATACTACGATCATGATAAGAGCAAAGATTCCATGTACCATAAGGCAGGAAATCAGCTTGATGACCGGAAGAATCTCCACGCGGAAAACCACCTTTTTCACCAGATAATTATATTCCTGCAGGCAGCCGGTTCCAAGGTTCAGTACCTCACTGAAAAAGAACCAGGGTACTATGCCTGGGATGAGCCACAGCACATATGGGTAATTGGGTACCGGCGGCACACTTTTAAATCCCATCTGGAATACGAAAAAGTAGACCAGCACCGTTGCCATAGGCTGTAAGAACATCCAGGCAATCCCAAAGTAGGAACCTACGAATCGTTTCTTAAAATCTGCTTTTGACAGCTCCAGGATTAGCTTTCTTTTTGTTATAATTTCTTTTAACAAGGAAACCAGATAATTCATGGTTTTCTCCTCTCACTAAAATTTAAAGGTATCCTTAATGCTGCCCCACTTCTGATCCTTTTCAGAAATAATCAGCTCCATACCTTCTTCGATCGGCCACTGGATTCCGATTTCCGGATCACTCCAAAGAAGGCCGCCTTCATCACCAGGATGATAGAAATCAGTACATTTATAAGCAAATTCTGCTTCATCAGACAGAACCAGGAATCCATGAGCAAAGCCTTCCGGAATATAGAACTGCTTTTTGTTTTCTGCTGTCAGCTCAACGCCGAACCATTTTCCATACGTTTCGGAAGTGGAACGAAGATCCACTGCCACATCGAATACCTTGCCTTTGATTACACGAACCAGCTTTCCCTGTGGAAACTCCTTCTGGAAATGAAGGCCACGAAGAACTCCCTTTACTGACATGGACTGATTATCCTGTACGAAATTCATGGTAAGGCCTGCTTCTTTAAAATCGTTCTGATTATAGGTCTCTACAAAATAGCCTCTGGAATCTGGAAATACTGTTGGCTCAATGACATAAAGTCCTTCTATTCCGCACTCTGATACTTTTATCTTTCCCATAATTTATGCTCCTTTATCATTTAAAACATTCTTTTACTTGTAGCATTCTACCACAACTCAGCTCAGATTTCCATATATAGCAAAATATTTATTGGTTTCGGCCCCATTCGGGGCTTGTTTTTTCCCTCTGATGTCAAAAATGCCGCCTGACTGAAGGTTTATCAGCCAAACGGCACACATTACGTTTTATTCTAGATTCCTTATCCCGTTTACCAGGCAGAAAGTGGTCTTCGTCTGCAGATATTTACTGTTTGGCAATGAATGATTTTCTCTTACTCACAACATCAAAGATAACTGCTGCCATAAGAACCGCTCCTTTTACTACCTTCTGGAGATTCTGGTCTACTCCCATAATACTCATTCCAAGATTAAGTACACCCATAAGCGTAGCACCTACAATAACTCCTGGTACGGTTCCGGTTCCGCCGTAGGCAGAGGCTCCTCCAATGAAGCAGGCGCCAATGGCATCCATCTCGTAGTTATTTCCTGCGGTTGGGTTTGCGGAATTAAGACGGGCTACGGTTACCATGCCTGCAACAGCTGCTAAGAGGCCCATGTTTAAATACGCAAGGAAATATACCTTATTGGTATCAATACCAGATAATCTTGTGGCCTTTTCATTGCCTCCTACGGCATAGAAATAACGTCCAGTGGTGGTTTTCGAGGAAATATAGCTGTAAATTCCGATGATGACTGTGACCCAGATAAGAGCGTTTGGAATGCCTTTGTATTTTGCCAGCTTATACATAAAAGCAAGAATGACAAAGCTGATGAGTGACAGCTTTACAATGGTCCCAAATAATGGATCTACATGGTATCCTTTTTGTTGTCTTCTTCTACGGCTTAAAAGCTCCAGAACGATAAAGACCAGGCAGGCAATAATTCCGATTAAAAAGCAGGTCAGGTTAAAGCCTTCCATTCCAAAAATATCCGGGACATAGGAGTTAAACAGAGATAGAAATGGGTCCGGGATCGGAGATAATGTCATACCCTGTAGAACTACATTAGAAAGTCCACGGAACATGAGCATTCCGGCCAGGGTTACGATAAACGGAGGAATTCTTACATAGGCAATCCAGAACCCCTGCCATGCTCCGGCTAATATTCCGATGATGGCCATAGCCAGTAAGGTCAGATAGGGATTGATGCCAAATGTGATCATCATGGTTCCCCCAACCGCTCCAATAAAGCAGACCAGGGAACCTACGGATAAATCAATATTGCCTCCGGTGAGAATACAAAACAGCATACCGGTAGCAAGAATAAATACATAGGCGTTCTGTGCGATTAAGTTATTTACGTTCTGGGGCAGAAGCATTTTCCCGCCTGTATTGACTGTAAATAGAATGACCACTACTAAAAGAACGATTATCATGGTATATTTTTTTAATCCCTCAGATAATTTAATCTTATTTTTCATTGCTTACTCTCCCTTCTGCTGTTCTGCCCGTTCTAGGGGGGCTTTCTCTGTCCCATCAGAGTATTTATCTGATTTTAAAATACAGGCCATGATTTTTTCCTGAGTTGCCTCTTCTGCATCGATCTCTCCTACCATCCTGCCTTCATTCATTATATAAATGCGGTCAGACATTCCAAGGACTTCCGGAAGCTCGGAGGAAATCATAATCACTGATTTTCCTTCTGCTGCCAGGCGGTTGATGATGCAGTAGATTTCATATTTGGCACCTACGTCGATTCCCCTGGTAGGTTCATCTAAAATAAGAATATCCGGCTCTGCAAACATCCATTTGGCAAGCAGCACCTTTTGCTGGTTTCCACCGCTTAGATTTCCTACGTTTTGTTCCACGGAGGAGCATTTCGTCTTTAATTTATCCCGGTATTCCTGGGCCACACCAAACTCTTTGTCTTTGTCTATGATGGTCCGGCGGCTAATGGCCTTTAAATTAGACAAGGTGGTATTGATTTTAATGGGATTTCCAAGAATGAGCCCATTGCCTTTCCGGTCTTCTGTTACATAGGCAAGCTTATGCTTTATGGCGTCCTTTACCGAGGATAAGTTCACCTCTTCCCCATGAATGCGAGCGGTGCCTGAAATATTGGCGCCATAGCTTTTGCCAAAGATACTCATGGCAAGCTCAGTTCTTCCGGCTCCCATCAGGCCGCAGATTCCAAGGACTTCTCCTTTTCTTACATGAAAGGATACGTCACTTACTACCTTCCGGTCGGAATAGAGGGGATGGTAGGCATTCCAGTGCTCCACCTCCATGGCCATTTCACCAATGGTCACATCGTGGCGTTTTGGGAAACGGTCCACAAGCTCCCGGCCTACCATTCCTTTAATGATACGGTCCTCAGAGATATCATCTACCTTCCGGTCCAGAGTCTCTATGGTCTGACCATCTCTAAGAATGGTTATCTTATCTGCCACATAGGCTATCTCATTCAATTTGTGGGAAATGATGATGGAGGTCATTCCCTCTTTCTTGAATTTTAATAAAAGCTCCAGAAGAGCTTTTGAATCGTCTTCGTTCAGTGATGCGGTAGGCTCATCAAGGATCAAAAGCCTTGCCCGCTTGGCTAATGCTTTTGCAATCTCTACTAACTGCTGCTTTCCTACGCTGATATCCTTAATTAATGTATGGGAGGATTCTGTAAGACCCACAGTCTTTAAGTATTTGTCTGCCTCTCCATAGGTTTCATTCCAGTCGATGGCATATTTTTTTCCCTTTTCATTTCCAAGATACATGTTTTCTGCAATTGTCATATATGGAACCATTGCAAGCTCCTGATGGATGATGACAATGCCTTTATGCTCGCTGTCACTGATGTCGTGAAATTCACAGATCTGTCCGTCGTAGATGATGTCCCCCTCATAGGACCCATATGAGTATATCCCGCTTAACACGTTCATGAGAGTTGACTTTCCTGCTCCGTTTTCGCCCACCAGGGCGTGAATCTCGCCTTCCTCCACCTGGAGGTTCACATCACTTAATACCTTAACGCCAGGAAATGTCTTTGTTATGTTTTTCATTTCTAGCAGTATTTTAGCCAAGATTAACCCTCCCTTCCCATTATCATGAAAGGGCGTCTCCCGCTTGGCAGAAGCCGCCCCTTAAGGAAATCATTTTTATTTCAGCTGATCTTCTTTGTAGTATCCGGATGTAATTAACATATCTTTATAGTTATCTAAGGTTACAACCACAGGATCGCAAAGATAGGTCGGGATAATTCCGGTTCCGTTGTCATAAGACTTGGTATCGTTGATTTCTGCTTCTCCACCCTTGATGATGGAATCTACCATCTTAACAACCTGGGAAGCGAGAGTACGGGTATCTTTAAATACGCTCATGGCCTGCTTGCCCTGAATCATGTTCTTTACATTGGCAATGTCACAGTCCTGACCAGTAATAATTGGATATTTTCCGGTATAGGAAGATGCTAGTGCATTTTCTACACCAAGAGCGGTTGAGTCGTTGGAGCAAAGAACGGCATCAAGTACGGTTCCGTCAGAGTAGTTTCCTGCAATAATGGTATCCATACGGTTCTGAGCCTTTTCAGAATCCCAGTTAGCAGTAGCAACCTGCTCAAATGCGGTCTGGCCGGATTTTACAGTCAGTTTGCCATTGTCGATGTATTTCTTAAGGACATCCATAGCTCCTCCGAAGAAGAACTTACAGTTGTTATCTGCCGGGTCACCGGTGAACAGCTCAATGTTCTTTGAATCTGTTGCTTTTTCAAGTCCTAATGCTTCTACCAGATACTCACCCTGCTTCTGGCCTACTTTATAGTTATCAAAGGTTGCGTAATAGGTTACGGCATCGGAGTTCATGATCAGACGGTCATATGCAATGACTGGAATGCCCATTGATTTTGCCTGAGCCAAAGGCTCACCTAAGGAGCTTCCATCAATAGAAGCAATAACCAGGAGCTGGCAGCCGTTGGAGATCATGTTCTCAATCTGGGATACCTGGGTCTGAACATCATTGCTTGCGAACTGAAGGTCAACCTTATAACCGGCATCTTCCAGCTCTTTTTTCATATTGGTTCCATCCTGGTTCCACCGCTGAAGATCCTTGGTCGGCATAGCAACTCCTATTAAAACACCATCGGCTTTTCCGGCCTTTGTTTCTTCTGCTTTGCTCTCCGCTGCTTTTGTCGTCTCTGCTGCCGTTGTTGCTGCCTGAGCCTCTTTGCTCTCGGACACAGAGCTTGTTTTGCTTCCACAACCTGCTAAGGCAGTAGCAGCAAGGGCAAGAGTCATTGCAACTGCTAAAAGTTTTCTTTTCATGGTTCTTTGTTCCTCCTCCAATACTTTATTTGTAGCTTTATCTTATCACCAACCTATCTGGATATGTTTGTGAACCATTAGCACTCATTCATCCACATAAAAAAAGCCCTGACCCCCCAGGACTTTTTCGTTTCAAAAAAATGCTATGCTGTTTATTATTATTACTGCTTTACATTTAAGTAGACGTCCTCTTTGGAATGGAACCCGCCCTTAATGATGACAGAATCCATATTTCCCTTGTTTACTGCTACCGGTTTCAGTTCCAGATAGGGGACCTCATAGGTGCCATCGTAAATGGTTTTATTGACCCCTTCTAAAGGCTCTCCTTTTCCCAGCTTAACGGCATATTCTGCCCCAAGCCTTGCTTCCTCTTCCACATACTTAAATGCGGTCATGGTCTGGGTTCCTTCCATGATTCTCTGACATGCCATTAAATCCCCATCCTGGCCTACCAGATATACCTTGCCAGCCAGACGGTCCTCGGAAAGGGCCCGAAATACCTGGGTGGCCAGATCGTCATTGCCGCACATAATCCCCTTTACATCAGGATGAGCCTCCAGGGCTTCCTTTGCATGGGTATAGGCATTCTCTGCCAGCCAGCCATCACAATTGTTTTCATATACGACTTGAAGGTTATTGTTAATTTTCGAATCAAAACCATCACGGATTAAGCGTACATTATTGTCTGTCTCAGGTCCCTGTATCATGAATATTTTCCCTCCCTCTGGAATATTCTGATTCAGGCTTTCTGCCATCAGCCGTCCCACCTCTTCATTATTAAAGGATATGTACATATCTGCGCCTGCATTTTTTATCAGGCGGTCGTAGCTGACGGTTTTTATCCCCGCATCCTTTGCTTTTTTCAGCACATCAGAAAGTGCTTCACTGTCCCCCGCTACTACTACAATGACGTCCATCTGTTTTTTGATGAAATATTTGATTTGTTCAATCTGTTCATTTACATCCCCATTTGCATTCTGAACATTTACTTCCGCCCCTAAGTCTTTTGCCGTAGATACAAACACATCCCGGTCTCTGATCCATCGTTCGATTACGAAGGAATCAATGCTGAGACCGATTGTTACAGGCCTTTCACTTTCTTCCTGTCCGGTTCCTTTGTCCATCTCTGCAACAGCATCTCTGCAGCCAACCATAAAAACGCAGCAGAGCATAATCATCAGTAACCATTTCCCTCTCCACATTTTCATAACCTTTACCTCTCCCTGTATTCACTCGGCGTCATCCCTTCGTATTTCTTGAAAATACGGCTGAAATAGTTAGGGTCGCCATAGCCGGACATTACACACACCTCCTTGATGCTGTACTTGGGATCCTCCAAAAGATGTCTCGCATGCTTCATCCTGACTCCTGTTACATATTCAATAAAATTCTCTCCCACCTCCTGTTTAAATAATTTACTGAAATAATATGGGCTGATATCCACCATTCTGGATACATCATCGAGTGAAATATTTTTTGCGTAATTCTCATTGATATATGCTTTTACCCTGGAAACCACATTTTCATATTCCCTGTCCCTGGCTGTACTGATGCAGTCACAGATGTCCCTTGTCTTTTCCTGAAACCACAGCCTCAGACTTTCGGTATCTGCGGCTTCTCTTAATTCGCTTAGGTAATTCTCCCGGTAACGGAAGCCATACCGGAGATTGCCGCCTTCAAAGGCCATCTTTTCCAGCCTCATAATCAGTTCTAATATCTTTACTTCAATGTTGGAACGGTTATTGTTGTTATGCACCAGCATCCAGTCAAAGAATTCATTGGCACAGGATAAGGCCCCCTCCCGGTCACCCTTCGCCCCTCGCTGCAAATACATATGTTCAAGCTCTAAGGGATATTCTCCGTCGTAATCTGCCACATTGGGAATATCTGTGATATGCACCACATGGCTGTCACTTTCTCTCAATGACTTTAAAGCTTCTTTATAGGAATCCCGGATTGCGGTCAATGGCTTTACAGAGCCAATACCGCCTCTGCATTTGATGTCTGCGCTGTTTTCCAGCTTATGAATCATATTTCTCGTTCTGGTGATGATCTCCACCCGTTCCTCGTAGCGCATCTTTTCTTCTTCAAAGGTCAGAAACAGGACAAGACGGTTTCCCATAACAGGGCCGATGATACAATCAAAGTAATCCTTAAGAATCTCCCGGATCATGGCATAATACTTGCTGACGCGAACGCCTACCCCAATGGCGTTTGTCATGGTTCCGCTTTCAATGCTGTCCCCGAATTCCAGGACCATCATAAATCCATAGGAGGTCTGGAT
The DNA here is from genome assembly GCA_000526575.1 of Clostridium sp. 12(A). Lineage (GTDB taxonomy): Bacteria > Bacillota > Clostridia > Lachnospirales > Lachnospiraceae > Lacrimispora > Lacrimispora xylanolytica. Next base: position 2,506,234 of record JAGI01000002.1, read on the forward strand.
ATCCAGCATTTCTGCATACCCGTTATTTAAAATGTCTGAGTCATCCTGAAGGACGTTATAAATAAAGCCGCTTTCTATCATGGGTATTACGATTTCCAGCTTCTCCCTGATTTTAAGATCGTCACTTAACTTCTGTCTTGCTTCTTCCACCTGATGCATGGCCTTTACGCAGGTCTCTAAAATCTTCTTTTTATTAACTGGCTTCATGATAAATTCCATGACCCCCAGATTCACTGCCTCCTGGGCATAAGAGAATTTATCAAAGGCTGTCATGATGATAAAGACAATAGAAGGATTAAATTTTCTGACCTCCTTGATAGCCTGGATGCCGCTTAAGCCTGGCATCTGAATGTCCACAAAGGCAATATCCGGCCGAAAGGAGCCTGCCTGCTCGATCACTGCCCTTCCTGTCTTAACACAGACGATTTCGCAATCACTGCCGAAATTGGACTGTATGATGTTTTTTATTGCTTCCAGCATGATTCCTTCGTCATCCGCCACCAATATCCGAAACATATGAAACCCCTCCTCTTTTAGGAATCCTTAAGACTATCGTGGTGCCCTTGTCTTCTCCTTCACTAAAGATGTGGAAAATGTCATCATAGTTGTAATACAGTCTTAATCTGGAAATGACATTGTAAATACCAATTCCGGTGGATTCCCTTTTATCGCCGTTCTGACGCCCGGCTCGTATTCTTTCTAACGTTTCTTCCTCGATTCCCTTCCCATTGTCTTCAATGCGAATCTCAATCTCATCCTCCCTGTCTTCTACGGACAGATGGATTTTCCCAGGCCATTCAATGTTTCGGATGCCATGGGTGACAGCATTTTCAACCAGTGGCTGCAGGGTCATGCTGGGAATGGAAATGTTTAACGCTCCTTCATCAATGGAGGAGCTGTACTGGATATCTCCTGCAAAACGTACGTTTAAGATATAGATATAGTTCTCTACCGTTTCCACCTCTTCTAAAATGGTGGCATCCTCGGAACCTTTTTTTACGTTATAACGGAAAAAATCCGCCATCTTTTCCATGAATACCGAGGTTTTTTCCGCGTCCTCCATCATGGCAAGCTGAACTCCCGCATTTAGGGAGTTAAACAGAAAATGAGGATTGATCTGAGACTGGAGATATTTTAGCTGAGCCTCTTTTAAATGGTTTTCCATCAGAAGCTCCCTCTCCTTCATCTCCTGTTCTTTTTCTGCGCTTTCCTTGATTTTCTGGACGTAATCATCCAGACTTTCTACCATCTGGTTAAAGGTTCCGGTTACGATTCCAAGCTCATCTCCTGCCTGAACGGAAGGTACCTTCACATTGAAATTACCTTCGCCAACCAGCTTTGCCGTGTGGGCTAAGTTAATCAGAGGTGTTACCATGTCCTTTGTAATCATCATCATGACGGTGATGCTTGTGATCATGACTATGACCAGAATGATAGAGCTTATGACCTCCAGATACTGGAGGGCTGCCTGCAGGGTCTGGTAGCTGGCTGAGTTATTTTTAAATTGAAGGCTGTTTAAGACAGAGACGTCGTTGCCGATAAAACGGTACAGTTTTAAGGCGGATTCGTAGGAAACCTTATATTTCTCTACATTCTGGCCCCGCTTTGCCTGGACGGTCTCATCGGTTATGGTCAGATAGCTGTCTGACATGTTCCTGATATTCTTTTCCAGTATCTGGATCTGATTGTCGGTGACAGATACGTTAAGCCCCTCCAGCAGCTTTCTTAAGTCCTGCTCGGCTCGGTAATAATTGGTCAGGGATTCAGAATCTTTTACCTGAAGGTACCGGTACATATAATTTTGTACATTGGATAGGCTGTCTGATAACTCGTTTAAGTTTACATTGCTCATATAGACAGAGTTCATCCGTTCCACCATCTGATTAATCTGGGCATAGATAAATAAGTTGCTGGAAAAGAGTACGACAGCCGTTACGGCGATTTCTAAGAACAGTTTTCGGGTGATGGGGAGATTTTCCCATACATGGATTAACTTATTTTTCATGGCTGCTCCACTGGTCATTTACGAAACTTAGGGCATTTTCCTTTGATATAAACTCCAGGTCCACGCTGTTAAAGGAATTGGTCCTTCCGTCATGTATGGACTCTGTTAGGGCTTGTACACTATATATTCCCATCTGTCTGGTGTCAATGTAAAGTGACATGGCCATTGTCCCTTTTAAAACGGCGTCCAGGGTGGCCTTTGATTTATAATAGCCAATCACCTGGGTCTTTCCCACACTGTTGTAATCAATTACGGCCTGATATACGGCTTCTGTGTCCACCTCATCCATGCAGATAATGATATCAGGCGGGCCTTGATCATTCTGGAAAAGATTGCGGACGATTTCTTCTGATTCAAAGGCACGTCCCGAGGGGACCTTGATTTCTTCCACTATGATGGGGTTTGCGGTATCACTGGAAGTAACCATTCGGTTATTGATTTGGTTGAATATCTGGGATTGGCTGCTGTCGGAGGAATTGTCATGAAGGAACATCATGACTCTCATCTTCCTGGACTCTTTGGGAAGTATTTTTATGATCTGATTTCCATATTCCTGTCCCAGCTGATAGGAATTGATTCCCACATAGCTTTTTCTGTTGGATGTGGGGGCATCGTTTAACATGGTCACAACAGGGATGCCTCTGGCTGCTGCCTCGTTAATCTTATCCTCAAGCCGGGATTCTCCCGTGAATTCCAGTAGGATTCCATCTACTTTTGCTGCTATGCTCATATCCATAAAATCAACTGTGGTATATTCTGAGGATTGGTCCTTTCCCTTTAGTTCTACATAGGCATCGTGAAGAGCCGCCTCTTCCTTTACACTTTTGTATACGTCGTTCCAGAACTGGGAATCCAGATTATCTATGATCATGACATAATGATATTCATAAGCCGAATTCTTTTCTGCATGCTCCAGTCCTGTTTTTTTCAGGACGTATCCGTAGAAGGAGGAGGTCAGTCTCGTTAAGAACACGATAATGAGCAATCCGGCAAATACTAACAAAAGCAGGCTTTTTTTTCTTTTATCCATGGGTATCCTCTTGTCTCAATTTATGCTGTTTTTATTATACTAAATTGGGGTGGAAAACGTAAGCAGGAGAATCTTGCGGGGGAGTAGCATTTTTTTGTTATGAGTGTGATGATAGGTATTATGGGTTAGAATAATTTGATAGGTTATATTAATTTCTATGTAATGGGAAAAGCACGGTCATTCCGCGCTTTATCCTGTTTATGTAGTACATATGTATATGTTTATAATGGAATTGATTCATTCTATATCAGAGGATTTTTATCGTATTAATAGAAATCACAATATACTTTCCAATCTGATATTAGAGGATTGTAGAAGAAATAGAATTTTCCACTGTCTACAATATTAAATAAGGCTTTTGCATCTGACGAAATTTGCATAACAAATTCATATTCATCTCCAAAGCTATAACCAGATTGGCAAAAAGCGGGGTAACCACCAACCTTGTGCTGGGCATATATTTCTTCGCATATATCATCAAAATAATCGATTACTTCCGTTGTTTCTAATTGAAGAATTGTATCTTCAATTTCTTCGGGAATTCCTCCACCATCCCAACAGGGATAATCATTTTCTATCAATTGAGGGATTAGTGGAAATGGCTTTATCATATCAGTTTGGTATTCACACGGGACTAATTGCTCTAATGAAGTATAGGTACGGATGTAGAACCATGGACTCAAATCATCTGATATAAGGTTATCCCAAACATCTTTTGACATGAATACTGTGACAAGCTCGATCCCAGTTAATTCTAGCGGGACAAAGGGCAAATCTTTTAAGAATATTGTTGCGACAGAAGCCATATTATTTCCGTTTTTATCTTTAGGAATGTCCTCACCTTCATGCTGCCAGCAAACACTTCCAATCCAGCTTTCTAGTAACTCCCTGGTTGGTCTTTTTCCTCCTGTTTCAAAAATAACAGCCTTTTTTGCAAGCTTTTCCTTTATTTCTTTTACTGTCATATTGGACGCACCTCTTAATGTATTGTTTCATAATATTTATTCTTCAGATTCTTAATAAAAATTGCTACTATATAAGGCAATTTCTCCTATCTGCAAATAGGGGGTTATAATTTTTTATTTTCACCCTATTTATAGTAATGAAACATCCTTTGATAGATTTCTCTTGATTGGTTTTCATCTTCCCAAGACAATGGATCATCCGCATAACATAAAATCCGAAACGGTTCTTTATTTTGAATTTCAGATGGTAACTCACTCCATACTAAATACATTTTAGAGCCAAAGTACTTTATGTCCATATCATCTTGATAATATATCTCTTCTAATTTACTAATTAAGAATCCTCCAAAGGTATCATAATCAACATCATTTTTACGAGCATAGTCAATAATAACGTTGATTGAATATTGTATATCTGAAGTCCTCCACTCCAATTCTAATAACAAAGAATTATTAGGGTCCTTTAAGAAATATGCATGGAGATTTTCTTTATATTCTGTCTCCGGCACCACCCTCGTGTATATCAAAATAGCATATGATAATAATCTTGCAACCATAATGTCCTCTACAAAATAATCTTCATTTTCATTGCTTATCTTACTCATTACTATTTCTCCCATTGTAAAACAAAATCGTTTTAATCTTTCAAATTAAGACTTTGGTCTGTTTGAATGCCCGATTCTTTATCTGTAGTAGCACACACAGCAAAGATCACTCCCATAATAATAAAAATAATCCAATACATTGAGACAAAGGAAATCATTCCAATGCTAATATAGCCCACGAACTTTAAAACAAGAAAAACAATATAAACCAATAAAAAAATAATATCTATAAATCCAAAAAACCTTTTTATTATGTTGGAAATTTTAATGTCAGATAGTTTAATAAAGATAGTCACAATGCAAGCAGATATTAAAAAGTAGAAAAGAGGAATTACCATAAAACTATAAACCTTATCCAGAAAAATATTTATATTACGAAAATAGATTACTGTTTCATAATATCTCATAACCAATAAACAGCATACAGAACCCAAAGCAAATAATGCTTCACTATTGATTTTATGACTTCTCAATATCTCATCATCTCCTATTAGTAAATTAACACTATATACGTTTAGCTAATTATAATTGTTTTCTAGACTTTTCACAACCCAATAATCAAAAAAGGCACCCCGGCCCATGAACTCTCGTCCACAACCAGACTGCCTTATAGTTACATTTTCCCTTCAAATCCAGGTTCCTTTTTCCAATAGGACTGATTCATGGTAAATCTTAAAATTAACCAGGTTGGAAGCGAGCGATACCGTTTCCCCGCAAGGTATCCCATATACTTAAATCCGCTCTTTACAACCACCCCTGGAACCAGCCAGATCTTGTTTTCACTCACCAGCCATGCTATGGTCCTCTTCACAAGACGGATTCCTTCGCTTTCCGACCGGATTCCTTCAAATACTTCCGGGTGGTCCGCCTGGGACACAGCTAAGTCAAAGTTTCTTCTAAACTGTTCCATGCATCCGTAATTATGAGAATGGTACACCTTTGCCTCTGCTGCATAAGCTACGGCCTGTCCCCGGTATCTGATTGCATTTCCTGCATAAATCATGTCTTCATTAAAGATCGTCCGGCTCGTAAAACCACCAGCTTCTAAAAAGGCTTCTCTGTCATAGGCACAGCACACATTGGAAGCAAAGAAGGTCTTAATTCCAAGCCCCTGCAAATCTTCTCTTGTCTTTACTCTGCTGTTTTCCGGGTAATTAAAGGACCGGGTATACTGTTCTGCAAGTCCGCAGTCCGGATTGGGAAGCTGTCTTGCATAGGCCATAACTACCTTTTCCCCATTTTTCCCTTCCTGGTCAAATGCATTTACCAGAGCGCCGATCAGATTTTTATCTGCTGGGACTGCATCATCGGTCATAAAGACCATAATATCAGCTTTTGAGTATCCGGCTCCCTGGTTTCTCGTTCCGCCGTGGTCAAATTCTTCTTTTGTTACATGGTGGACTTCCAGATTTTCTATATGGTCATAGACATGGTCCTTCCAATAAGACTTTTCCGTATTCACTGCAATGATGCGGCGAATGGGATAGTTCTGTGCGGCCAGTCTCTCAAGCAAACGCTTTAAGGTATCGTCTGGCTTATAAACCGGAATAATTACATCTACGGTCTTTTTCTCTGTTTGTTTTTCTTCCATTCCCATTTCCTACCTTCCTGTCAATAGCGCAGACATGCCGTGGAACAGATGCGTATCAGGGCGTAAATGCTGACAAAGCATTGCAAGAACCAGGCACTTTTTCTTAAGTCAACGGTCAGAACCAGCCGTTTGTCAAATATGGTCAGTAAAACCAAAGGAAGCAGAGGGATAAAATAGCGTCCCTGTACTCCGGTGATGTAAGTCATTTCTCTTGGAGTATAGCCAAGAAGCATGGAAGCCAGAATGAGACAGGCACTTAAAAATACCAGCAAAAGAGTAAGCAGCTTCTGCCATCTTTTAAAAGGAACCACTTCTCCTTCTCTTCTTACCACGCTGATGAATAGTCCATAACACAGAAGAAGGAGACAAAACGGTGGCACAGTAAGGTTGGGATCCAAATTTCCTAAAAAGCCGCCCAGCATCGTCACCAGATAATAATCCAGCTGGGTCACAAAGGTTTTATAATAAACCATGACGATATCATAGGGTTTGTTTATCACATCGGATACCGTATAGCCTGCCGCCTCACTCCACCCAATATAGCTTTCTGTACGGGTGGCCCATATGCCAAGAACCAGATGATTTACCAAAAATACAGCCAGCAGCATAGCACCCAGAACACAGGCAAAGGAAATCCAATATCGTTTCTTTGACTGGAATTTGGCTGACGGGATAAAGAGACAAATGCCTGCCAAAGGAAGATATACGATTTTTCCCGGCTCTAGTAAAATCAGCAGCAGGGCTAAAATAACGGTATCCTTTATGGTCACCTCGTCTTTTTCAAAGGCCAGGTAAAAGCACCAGGCCAAAAGCATGAGGGCTAGACCGATAAATCCAGTATCATAGGAATAGGAAGCTGCCAGATGAAGAGTCATAGGCAACGCGGAAACAGCCATAATCACCTCTTTTTTAAATGGCATGATCCGAAATGCCATGTAGGACATGATAGTGAATGCAAGGAGATTAAAAAACCTTCCAAGCATGACCATAGGTACATATCCCATATGAAACACTCTGGCAAGGGCAATTCCAATAGCCTGAGGAAGATATATAATCGGTGAAGTATTGACTGGAATCTCACTACGGACGGTTACTCCCTGGCTGTTATCCTTGGAAAGCAGCTGAGTGATCATCATATTATAGGAAAATTGTCCTGGCTCTGATTCAAAGCCATTGACATCGTCTCCACTCCGAACTAAAACATTAGCACCATGGTTAATCCGGTCCTTTTCTTCTTTCGTAGCCCGGGATAAGTAATCCTCATCTGCTACTGCCTGCTTTCCCATGATCTGGCTGGATAATCGGTAAGAGCTGATGAAATGTGCCGCTTCATCCGGGGCAGTAAAGGGAGGAAGAGCGATTAGGTAAAATACTCCTAAAATCAGGATAACCACGGGATACATCCAGTGATAAAGCTTTTTACTTATCCACAAAACTGCTCCCAAACAGAAAAGAAATCCACAGCCTGTCAGTATGAGCCACCAGTAAAACCGTCGGACTGCTTCAAATTCAGGGGATGGAATACCAATAATGGTTTTATGATAGGGCAGCAGGAAAAGAAATGCGAGAACCAGGATGCTTCCTGCCGTCAGTGCCAGGCCTTTTTTATTCCCAGTTAGATTCACGTTTTGTTTCCTCCTTTTCCTTATCTTCTTCCCGGTCCAGGGCAAAAGCCTGAATGAGCTCTGTCACTCTCCGTTCCAATTGTGAGATTTTAACGGATTGGAAGAACACCTTTAAAAGTAAAATAAAAATCATAAAGGTAAAGATAAAGTTTGCTGTGGAATATGTTCCCACCATACCGGAGATGAAATCCGCCAGCCTTGGAAACAGGCTGAATACCACCAATAAGAGTGCAAACATCACCCAGAATATTGAATCTTCGATTTTCATTTTAGAATGGCGTATTCTTCTAAGTAAGTAACATGTCAGCAGTATGGACACGCATATTAGTACGCATCGAAGTATAACGGTCATTGACAACTCCCCCTTTTATCTTCTGTCCCTGATACGGAAGCTTTGAACCAGTAAAATGGAGAAAAGCATTTTCCCCATATACCGTGCCGCATTCAGTGGATTTAAATAGCTTTCACCAAGAATTCTTTCATCCATCACCACAGGGATTTCAGCTACCTTGGCACCATGACGAATCAGATAAGAGATGGTATCCGGCTCCGGGCCATAATTTAAGCCATCTGCAAATTCCTTGATCATCTTATGGCTGAACATACGCATTCCGGATGTGGGGTCTTTGACCAGGACTCCGGTAGTGAACCAGATGGCACTGCTTAAGAGGCGGCTTCCAAACATACGCAGGGAATGAGGCTTCTTTTCTGACACGAACCGGGAACCGATGACAATATCGTATCCTTCATTCATTTTTTCCTTCATGGGAAGAATGTACTCCGGCCGGTGCTGTCCGTCTCCATCAAACTGTATGGCATACCGGTATCCATGGCGGTGAGCATATTTGAGACCTGTCTGGAACGCACCAGCAAGTCCTAAGTTCACCGGCAGGTCAATGATCCGCCAGTTGTGCTTCCGGCATATTTCTGCCGTATTGTCTGTGGAGCCATCGTTAATAATCACGTAATCGAACATGGGATAGTTTTCTATAACGCCTCCTACGACGCGCTCGATATTCAAAGCTTCATTATAAGCAGGTATTACTACCAAAACTTTATCCGTCATTTTAATAACCCTTTCTTTTCCTTTATCAGTACGTAAGCCGCCTGCCCCATAAAGCAGAGCATAAGGACCAGCATGGAAAGCAGATAGGAGAATGCTCCTCCATTAATTCCTCCCGCTTTCACCAGGGAAAAGGAAAGGAAATATGATAAAATGCAGACTGGAACATAGCCTAAAAAGATCCGCTTCTGCTGTTTCATAATTACAAGAACATAATAGAATAAGTTCATCAATGCAAACAGACCGCCGCCGAAAACAATGGCAAGTAAGCCCCAAAGGTATGGATTTAAGTCTACATTATAGATTGCACCAAGAACCGGTACTCCAATGGCCCAGGCGCCTATGAGGGCGATTACTGTAAGAACTAATATCACGCCGGATAGCTTACTGATTTCCCTGACAAAACCTTGAAAATTTCTCTCCTCCCATAGGTAGGACAGTTTGGTAAGGAACGGTCGTATTACAAAATTTGCCGCCAGATTAATCACGGAAGTGGGCATAAAAATAGCCACAAAAATGGCGTTATCAATGGAAGTCATCTGGGCGTCTACCGCATACTTTGCCATGGCAAATATAAGCCCGTCGAGAAATACGGAAAGAAAAAGCAGAAATCCTTCCTTAAGAATCTCCCATTCCTTTCCATCTCTCCTATGAAGGGCAATTTCAGGCATATTTCCTGCCATCCCCTTGTCAAAGATCAGGATTCCGGCTCCCTGTGAAATCACTGCGATGCCGCTGGATAACACAAGGTTTTTTGTTATGATAAGTGTGGTTAAAAAGCAGAACACAGATAAAAGAGTTCGATACGTCATTGCCTGTCCCGTGCGATAGAGACGCCCCACTCTTTGAAATTCAGATTCGTATACATCTGCAAAGCCGTCCAGCACTTTATAAAGCACCATTAAAAATACCACCAGACATTTTTCCAGGGTATAATCAGGAGAGGCCACGAAAAGCTTCCAGGCGATATAACCCATTCCCAGAATGACCGCCGCCACACAGGATAGATATCTGGCTCTCCGGTATTCCTGGAAGGTGTAATTCCCGGAGACGTCCGTACTTTGAATGGGTCTCATGCCAAAATAGGCCACCAGAAACATCTGCTGCCCAAATGTGCTGAAGGCAAACCCAAAGATTCCTCCCTGGTCTGTGCCTATAATATGATTGACAAGGGCCGTAAGAAGCATGCTGGAGCCAGCGTAAATAAAGCTGCCAATCATGTTCCAGGCCACATTTTTTCGTTCCATATATATTCCTCTGATTTCCTTACAGTTCCCTTTATTCTACAATATCAGACTTTAAATGTAAACCGTAACCCCTCTATTACGATTCTTTTCCAATTCCTGCTGTTTTGCAAAGGTATAAAAATGCTTCCAGACGGAACAGCCAGGAAAGACCTGCATAAACAACAACTCCTACCAGAATCTGTACCACCAGAGTGAGAAGCGTTCCTTCTATTAAATACTGTACACCGTATACGAAAAGCCCCATGACTGCCGAGATAATAAGGGAAGGCATCACGTCCTTCCATTGCTCGTAAAAGCTGTAATTTAACAGCTTTTTATTGGGGTGGGCATTGATAAAGGTACAGATAAAGTCGGTTACCGCGCGCAGCGCCACCATGGTGTAGATTCCTAAGGGAATGCTGATAATAAGGGCGACAACGCTGACTGCCTTTTTAATGATCTCCAGCTTTAAAAATATCTCACTTCTCCCCAGTGCATTAATGGCCTGTAAGTTGGCTACATGAAGGGGCCAGGTGGCATAGGCGATGCAAAGCAGGCGGAGCATTGGGACGCAGGGTAGATACTGATCGGTAAGGAGCAGCTTCACCATGGGTTCTGCCACCGCCATTAAGCCTGCCATCATAGGAAACACAAGGTATGAGCTGGTGACAATGGATCTGCGGACCATGCCTTTTACCCGTTCTCTGTCATCCTGAAAGGCGGAAAAGGCAGGCAGCATAACCGACTGGATGGCAGCTCCCAGGTTATTGGCTATAAGGGCAGGGAACTGGTTTCCCCTTGAGTATTGCCCCATCATAGCGGAATTATATACTTTTCCGATGACTAATCCATAGACATTGGTAAATACCGTATCAATGAGGCCGGAACAAAGGATCTTCCAGCCATAGGAAAACAGCTCCCAGGCTTTTTCTACGGAAAACAAAAGCCTGGGACGCCATTTCACAAGAACGGAAAGAACTGCCATTAAGAAAAAGCTGTAAAAAAACTGCTGCATGGCAAGGGCCCAGACTCCATAGCCTAAAAATGCCATGGTAACTCCAATTACACCAGAGCCGAGAGCAGCAAAAATACTGGCAATGCAGAGCTTACGAAACTCCATGGTTCTTGCAATTGCTGCAGACTGAACGGAAGTCACTGCACCGAAAAACAAGGTAACAGCAAGGGTTCGAAGGACCGGACGGAATAAGGGCTGTCCATAAAACGAGGCAATGGCCGGGGCAGAAAAGAACAAAATAAGATACAAAGCAGCCGCAATTCCTGCACTGATATAGAAGGCAGAGGAATAATCCTCCTCGTCCACCTTTTGCTTTTGTATCAGGGATGTATTGAAACCGCTTTGAACGAATACATTTCCAATGGTGATAAATATCATAATGAGCATGACTTCTCCGGACTCTGCCGGTGTTAAAAGCCTGGCCAGCAGTATAGATACCAGGAACTGAATGCCTTGAGTTCCTCCGTTTTCCATCACTTTCCAAAACAAACCGGAAAGGACTTTATTTTTTATATTTTCCTCATACATACTGGTTTTTCTCCTCGTTTTACCAATTAACAATTCCGCCTTATTGTACTATATTACCCATTAATTGTAAATCGTCTCTAGCATTTTGACCCTAATCATGATAAACTATTAAGGAATATACTCAATTTACTAGAATTCAGGAGGTTTTTCATGATGCGTAAACTGACATACGGTCTGGCAGCATTTTGCCTGACGGCTGTTCTGGTTTCGGGACATGCTTCTTATGCATGGGCAGACGAAGCACGTGGACCGGGATTTAGGAATGGCGTCCCAATAAGTCAGAATGACAGTCAGACTGAGACCAAAGATCAAGGCAGCAAAGTTACAGAGGAAGCGGAAAACGCTTTGGCTAATGCCGGCATAGACATCGGAAAAGAAGCAGAAGGAAACGGAGAAGATGGCGTGGAAGACGCCGCCGCAAAAGCTGCACAGGAAGCCTTAAAGGCTAATTTCCCCCGTCTCCAGACAACCGTTATGACAGGTGACAGCAACTGGTCCCAGCCTTTCGTAAACGATGCCTGGATCACAAACAATGGGGAAGGATTCCATGGATTATCCACATTTCTCACAAATATCGTAGGCAATGTACTTTACCGGACTTATACATCAAGCACAGGCTGGTCTCCCTGGGTCTTAAACGGACAGCAGACGACTAACTATGCCAATGATGTGAATATCGAAGCCATTCAGATGCGCTTTTCCGGTTATGTGAACAACCAGTTTGATATTTATTATACCGCCAAATTAGAGGATGGTACTACTATGGGCTGGGCGAAGAACGGAACCGCTACAGGAACCATGGGGACAGGCCACTATATTACAGGCTTTCGAATGGCTTTCTACGCCAAAAATTCTGCATTCCCCTACTCTACAGAAAAGCCGCTGATCTCCGCTGTTCCAGATGGAATTCAGCAGGTTGATGGTGCCCTTCGTTACGTAAACGGAGACGGCTCTGCCTTTACCGGCTGGGCATGGTCAGGCAATGAACGGTATTATTTCGTTGATTCCAATCCGGTGACGGGATGGCAGTACATAGACGGCTTTAAATATTATTTTGATGAAACTGGCAGGATGTTAAAGGACTTAGAGCCGGTTATGGGTGCAAATGGACCATTTTTAATCAGCATCAATAAGCAGATGAACACCATGACCGTATTTGCAAAGGACGGAGAACGGGGATTTATCATTCCAGTCAAATCCTTCCTTACCTCAACCGGACCGGATACTCCTCTTGGAACCTTCCAGACTCCGGCCAAATACCGCTGGCGGGATATGAACCACGGAATTTTCACCCAGTATGCGACCCGCATCTGGAAAGGATTCTTAATTCATTCCATTCTTTACAGCAAGCCTAACGGGATGACACTTGACTCCAGTACTTATAATTATCTGAGCATTGCTGAGTCAGCAGGCTGTATCCGTCTCTTATCGGGAGATGCCAAGTGGGTTTATGACCACTGTGCTCTTGGAACAACGGTTACCATTTATAACTCTCCGGTACCAGGACCTTATGAGCGACCTGCAATCGAACAGATTATTCCTGATTCACAGACCTGGGATCCTACTGATCCAAATATTGTTCATTAATATAAGTGTCTTACTTACATAAGCAAGGGCAGAAACGTGTGAAAACGTTTCTGCCCTTGCTATTTTGTATGTTAGCCATGATATTTCTTTCTTAAAAATCCGTACACTCCCGGAAACCTGTATTCCAGCTGGATAAAGAACCTGGTTCGGCTGGTGAGTTCCTTATAGTACTTCCTATACTCTGGATTCAAGATTTCCTTAAACTGTCTGGTATTGACCATGGTGTGATAATACGTTCTCTTTTCAGCACTTCGAATCGCTTCCCGGAGTCGCCCTCCGGTTGCCGCATCGTAAAGGTCATATACCTTTTTCATCCGCTCGTAATAGACGCTCTGCTTCTTCTCGTAATCTCCGCTTTTACCTTCCACCGTCCAGGACCCGGCAACACCTACCCGATAGGCGCTCATTGGCTCATCAAAGTAATAACCGTATCCTTCGCTTGCTGCAATCATCTGAATGGGGGTATCTCCAACGGGACATTCCACATAATAATCGGGAAGTTCTTTTACGATACGGCTGGGAAATGCCATGGAAGACATGGCATAGCCAGAAGACTTATCCACAATATCTTCTGGTGAGAGGACCTTGTTTCCACAATAAGGCCGCATTTGTCCCTCTGTCACTGCTTTTCCCACCAGGTCTATTTGGGCACTGTGAATACAAAGTGTGCATTCCGGGTGGGCTTCCATATAATCGACCTGCTTTTGCATCTTATCCGGCGAGACCCAGTAATCATCTCCGTCGCACATAAAGATATATTTACCTCTTGCCCTGGGAAAATTAAAGGCACCACTGATGTTGTCGATGCCCTGGGAATACTGGTTTTCCGTCTGAATGAGAGGCAGTACCTTTCCCGGAAATCTCTTCTCGTATTCTCTAAGAATTTCTCCGGTGCCATCAGTGGAGGCGTCATCGTGTACCAGGATTTCAAATTCAAAATTTGTTTTCTGCATCAAAAAGCTGTCCAGAGCCTGACGGATATAATTCTTGTGGTTAAAGGTCACACAGTTTACACTGACCATAATGTTGGAATCAGAATTTCCGTTCATTCTCTCTCGCCTTCTTTCCCCAGAATTTTTGTAATGTATTCCTCATATTTCCTGGCTATATACATGTCGGTGATACCATGAAATGGTTCTATCTTCTCTCCGGTAAAGCACTTAATGTGATTGGAAACACAGTCATATCCGGCGAGACAGGAAAACTCCACACCACCGGAAAAACGGGGGTTGCACTCCAGCATTCGGTAAATGCCGTCTTCCCCTTCGATGAATTCAAAATTCACACAGCCATTTATGTGAATCGCCTCTGCAATTTCTCTGCACATGGCTTCTAAATTCTCATTCGTAAATACAAGTACGGAAGTTCCGGCGCCATTGCCTGTCCGCAGAAGCTCTTTTCGGCAGATGACGGCACATTCTCCGGTTTCTTCCTGACGCACCACATCAACGGTAATGATACTTCCTTTATAATAGGGCTGCACCACAAAATCTCCGGCTTCCTGAAAGGTAAGAAAGCTTTTCATTTCCTCAAGGGAAGAAATGTAGTGAAGTCCCTGGCTGCTCCTTCCATTATATGGCTTTACAACGGCTGGATAAGAAATGGTATCAATATCTGCCTCTAAAAGGTCCACGGTCTCAATGGGATTTCCCAGTCCCTTTTGGGAAAGAAAAGAACTCATCTTCCGCTTATCCCTGCATAAGAGCATGGTCTCTTCCTCAGAAAGGCAAAGGGTTATGGAATGAGCTTTTAATTCCTCTCTGTGGCGGTTCCAAACATCGGCCTCCACATCGGTTAAGATGATGATGGCGTCCACCTGTTCCTGGTCACAAATAGAGAGCAGCCGTTCCACGTATCGCGGCTCTTCCGTTGCATATGGTACCTGAAAAAACGCGTCTGTATTGCCTGCATCTGCGATCCATTCGGAGGGGTAAATATCACAGCCAATGACACGAATCCCGTTCTTTTTTAAATTCTTAATTACTATATCCGCGGAAAATGATCCGATTGCGGTTACCAGTGCTGTCTTCATCATAGCCTCCCCTTTGGTTTTACGCCCAAGATAATATCACAGATACGGTCTGCATCACTGATGGATAAGTCCGCATACAGAGGAAGTGTGAGTACGCTGTCAGCTGCTTTTTTCGCACATGGCAGACTGACTCCCTGAAACTGTTCCCGGTAGCAATCAAAATCAGTGATAAGAGGGTAGAAGTATTTTCTTGCAAATATATGATGAGAGGCCAAACGCTCATATACCTCATTCCTGGTCATGGAAAAGCCGTCAAAGGCAACCGGGAAATAAGCGTAGTTTGGCAATATGCCTTCCTTTTCCTGATTGAGACGAATGCCTGGAATCCCGGACAGACGTTTCCTATAATGTTCTGTAATCAGTCTTCGTTTTTCGATATTCTCTTCCACGTGCCTTAAGTTGCAGATGCCCATAACTGCCTGAAATTCATTCATCTTGGCATTGCCGCCCACGTATTCCACAGATTCCTTGCCCGTGATACCAAAGTTCTTTAAATAGTTTAAAAGAACTTCAAGAGAGGGGTCCTGAAATGTTACCGCACCGCCTTCGATGGTATTAAATACTTTGGTGGCATGGAAGCTGAACATGGAGGCGTCTCCAAAGGTACCAATTCCTCTGCCATTCACCTCTACGCCAAAGGCATGGGCTGCATCGTATATGACTTTTAGGTTATGCTTTTTTGCAATTCTTTCTATCTTTTCCATATCACAGACATTGCCGTATACATGCACCGGAAGAATGGCTGTTGTCTTATCGGTGATAAGCGCTTCGATTCGGTCTGCATCTATGGTGTAATCGTCTTCTTTGATGTCGCAGAACACAGGGGTCAGATTATTTCTCATGATGGCATGGGTGGTGGAAGCAAAGGAAAATGGAGTGGTAATAACTTCCCCGGAAAGATTCATGGCCTGGAGCGCCATCTCAAGCGCCATATGTCCATTGACGAACAAAAGAAGGTTCTTTGCCTTTAAGTAAGCCTTTAACTGCTCCTTTAAGCGATCATGAAATTCTCCCATGTTGGTCATCCAGGCTGTTTCCCAGATGGGCTTTATCTCCTCTATGAATTCCTCATAGGAAGGCATGGATGCCTTCGTCACTAATATATCTTTTTCTTCCGGTATCATACGTTCCATTTCCTCCGTTTTCCATTGCCATAAAGGGGGTCAGATGGAAAACATCTGGCCAAACGTCCTTATGATGGTGCTTTTATAAAATTTATATTTCCAGATAATCCTTACCTTTTCTAACCGGCTCTTGTCTGAAAGGGTGACAAATTGCTCCAGAGCTTCCCGTTTTTCACTGTCCATCTCCTGACCGTACTGCTTTAGAAAGGCTCTGGCCTGCAAGAACATCTTCCGGTACTCTTCCTTTACCCGCTCCTTTTGGGTCAATCGGCTTACATACTGTTCCATCTGGCCTCTGGAGCCTACCTGATTGCTTCCATGCTGCCGGTAGAGAAGGAGTGGCTGGTCAATATAGGATATTTTTCCAAAACAGCTTGCTAAAAGCCCCAGCCACCAGTCATGCATCATACACTGCTTTGGTATGTAGGTCAAATAAGAAAGAAAGCTTCGGTTTATCATAACCGTATTACCAGTAATGTTATTCTCCACCAGATAATGAGTAAACCGGTTGTCATGAACCGCTATGTTCTGGAATCTTGCCATAGACTTTTGGCGAATGGTTCCTTCTTCATCGGTCACAGATAAATCTCCGTGAACTAAAAGGGGGAGGTCATTTCCCCATTTTAGTTCCATCTGCTTCATCTCTTTTAATGTCACCTCTACCTTATGAGGAAGCCAGATATCATCCTGGTCGCAGAGCATGATATAATCGTCATCTGCACTGCTTAAGAGGCGAAAGAAGTTGTTTTGAGGACTTCCGGAAGCCTTAATATTTTTAAGGCTCTTGATCTGGTTCGGGTACTTTTTCTCATATTCCTTTATGATTCCAGGAGTTCTGTCAGAAGAAAGATCGTCTGAAATCAGGATAAACAGCTCTTTGTGGGTCTGATTTAATAAGGAATCCAGCTGCTGCCTTAAGTAGGTCTCCCCATTATAGGTCGCCAGAAGAATCGTTACCATGGCTTAAGCCTCCTTTCCCCAAAAGAAGGGACTCCCTACCAGGACAGTCCCACAATTTTTGTTAAAAACCAGATTTCCATCATCAAAAAACCAAGGAAGGCACGGACACACATCTCTTCCAGCGGATTGATCTTTAAATAGGCCTTATAATAATGAAGCTTGCTCTCATGAAGAATCGCCTGCTTCTTTAAAATAGATGCCACGCTTTTATTAATGGATACAGAATGAAGATGTAAATAAGATTCATCAAGAAGAAGGGCTGTCCGATAGCCTTTTTCTTTCAGCTTATATCCAAGTATCTTTTCCTCATAATAGAGGAATACCTTCTCATCGTAGAGTCCGCATTCCACAAGAGCCTTTGCATCCGCGAGAAATAAGGAGCCAAGAACTGCATCCACAAATGCGAGTCCCTTTTTCCCCATTATTTCTGGCCTGTCATTGAGAAAACGGGCAAACAAACGCCTTGTAATCAGACCTGTATCAAGCAGGTCTAATAACAATCCATTGAGCCTCCAGCTGGATAATGCTACACTGCCTGTCCGGTCTTTGGTGACGGCTGCGGCGATTGCCAGATTTTCTACCTTTTCAAAGGCTTCCGACATGGCTATAATACAAGCTTCCGATACCTTAACATCGGGATTGGCGACTAATACATGAGTCGCGCGTAAGGTGTGGTAGGCATACCGGATTCCAATGTTGTTGCCGCTTCCATAGCCCCCATTAAAAGGAGATGTTAAAAGATGGACCGTTTCACTTTGAAGCTCCTTTAATAGGGTCAGGGAATCATCCGTGGAATGATTGTCCACTATGACAATGGTATCGAGGCATTGATAATCCTTTATGGCAGTTACCAGACTCCTGGTGGTCACGGCATCGTTATAATTTAAAATAATACAGCTAATATTCATATCCCTTCCTCTAGGAACCCTTTCTGGAATTAATCATCTGCATACCAAAACGGCGGCTGATCAGGTCACGAATGGGCGGACATAAAAAGGTGGCATAATCCATTAGATGGTATAGCACCATGTAAAAGCGGCTCCCCTTCTCCTTTGGCGCTCCTGCCCAGGGAGTGAGGGAGAGATAATGGTCGTATATGTTTCGGTAATAATTTAAATTCCACTGCTTCCACGGCCTCTCATCTCCCATAAAATGAAGGATTACGGGGTGCTTTTTCGCCTCTTTGAAGGACTTTTCTGGTATCGTTTTATACACCGGGGAAAGCCTTGTTAAATGGCTGTAGTGGAAATACCGGTAGTTGGTAAAGAAATTATAACGGGGCGGCAAAGGTTTTATCCTTCCTTTAAACGCTCCATTGATGGTATCCTGGTCTCCGGCAAAGAGCTTTCCTCCCTTGGAAGAATAAAAGTCCATCAAAAGCTTTTGGGCATGTTCCCCGCGCCAACGCTTCATATCAATTAAAAGAACCCCGGAATTAAAGTAAGGGTCTTCAGGGGAAAGACCGATTGTTTCTTTTACCGATGAGTATATGGTGGGTTCCATAACAGCCCCCACCATATTGGAATCAAGATTGCTTTCCCACAGCCGTTTTAAGGAAGCGCACACCACGGTATCGCAGTCTAAATAAAGCACTCGCTCAGCCGTTTCCGGCAGCATCTCTCCCACAAATAAGCGGGCCATAATGCTTAAATCAAAGCCACCGGTATCCACCTCATAGGGAAAACGCTCTTTTAAATCCCCCAGCTCTATGACTGTAACATGACGTTTAAATTGATTGCCAATGGAAAGAAGACGTTTTTTACTCTCTTCGGATAAACCCATGGATAAAATATAAATCTGGATTTCTTCCGCCTCTTTGTTATGATCCAGAAGAGAGTAAAGGGATACCCCGAGATGTCTGGCATAGCCGTCATTAGAAGCGTATACAACATTCATGAAAATCCCTCCGTCCTGTACTGATCCGTACCTTTAGTTCCGTTGTATTGTACTATATCTCATAGGAAATGTAAACAGCCTGGGGCTTATGGTCTATGAAAGCTCCTGCTTTGCTACTTTCATGGCAGATTCTATGACCTTGTCCATGTCATAATATTTGTACTCACCTAACCGGCCGCCAAATATAACACTGGATTCTTTTTCTGCCAGGGAAGCGTACTGCTTGTACAGCTCCTGGTTTCTCTCGTCATTGACTGGATAATATGGCTCCATACCTTCCTCCCAAGCCACGGAATACTCTCTGGTAATCACGGTCTTTGGCTGGGTGCCGAACTCAAAATGCTTATGCTCGATGATTCTTGTATAAGGTGTTTCCCGGTCGGTATAGTTTACAACAGCGACGCCCTGATAGTTGTCCATAGAAAGGGTTTCTGTCTCAAACCTAAGGCTCCGGTATTCCAGCTTTCCAAGCTGATACTGATAGAAGGCGTCAATCATTCCAGTATATACTGTCTTTTCACCAAGACTGTCATAATGCTCCCGGTTTTCCAGATAATCTACATTAAATTCCATGTCACAGCCTTCAAACAGCTTTTCAATGATAACATTGTATCCGCCCATTGGAATTCCCTGATATAAGTCGTTAAAGTAATTATTATCATAGGTAAAACGAACGGGAAGCCGCTTAATAATGAAAGCTG
Source organism: Clostridium sp. 12(A) (assembly GCA_000526575.1). Lineage (GTDB taxonomy): Bacteria > Bacillota > Clostridia > Lachnospirales > Lachnospiraceae > Lacrimispora > Lacrimispora xylanolytica. Next base: position 2,526,187 of record JAGI01000002.1, read on the forward strand.
GCAGCTCTTTGCAGTCTCTTCCCCACTGCTTTTCCGTATATCCTTTTACCAGCTTCTCATAAATATCCGTTCCTACTAAGCTGATGGCCTGCTCCTCTAAATTCTTTGGCTCTCCTTTTACAGATGCCTTTTGTTCCTCGATTTTAGCCTTTGCTTCTGCCGGTGTGGCAACGTTCCACATCTTGCTGAAGGTATTCATATTAAAGGGCATGTTATAGATTTCCCCTTTGTAATTAGCTACCGGGCTGTTGGTATAGCGGTTAAATTCCACAAGCTCATTGACAAATTTCCAAACCTCTTTGTTGCTGGTATGGAAAATGTGGGCGCCATAGGTGTGAACGTTAATTCCATCCTTTTCCTCGCAATAAATATTTCCGCCAATATGGCTGCGCTTCTCTACTACAAGACATTTCTTCCCCTTCTTACGGGCCAGATAGGCAAACACACCGGAATACAGTCCGCTTCCCACCAATACGTAATCATACTTTTTCATAGTTTCCGTTCTCCTGTCTTTTATAAACTGCTCTTATTATACTAAAATCCTTAGGAAATGTAAATTCCTCTTGCCTTGTTACATGGTCATGAATCCTTTTCTATCATAAGCTCCATTACCTTTGCCTCTCTGGCTGCCCAGGGACATTCTTTCTTTCCTATGATACGGTTATTATTTTCTAAAGCCTCTTTTAACGGAATCCAGACAATCTGATAATCGTATTCCTTCTCATATTCATCTAAGTTTCGTTCCCCGGCTTCCTCCCTTATATCGCATACATAGTAGTAGGAATCCATCTCAAGGATTGAACTGCCTTCTCCCTTTCTCCGTTCCAATACCTGGCCATATTTTCTTATGGAGCCTTTGATTACCTGGTAGCCAGTCTCTTCTTTTACTTCCCGGATCAGGGTTTCTTCTAAGGATTCCCCATTCTCCATTCCTCCACCTGGAAATTTATAATCACCGTACTTACTGAAAATCATAAGACAGTCCTCTCCCCGTCTTATAATCCCTCTTGCTGCAGTTCTCTCAGATACGGGATTCCCTGGTTCGTAGTTTTTAAGATCTATGGTCAGCTTCATTTAAGTTTCCCCCTATAAATATTTTGTTGAACTGCAAAAAGACGGGGCCGCGTCTTAAGCTGGCCCCGTCTTTCTATTTAATAGAATAACCGGTTTACTGCACTGAAAATGCCTCGGATAGAGGATCTGGTAATGTTGGAACTGATTCCTACGCCGTAAGTTGTCTTTCCGGAGCGTACATCCAGCAAGTGGATATAGGAAGCAGCCTTTGCACCGGAACCTGAAGCAAGAGCGTGCTCGTTGTAATCAAGTACACGGATTTCAATATCAAGCTCTTTCTCAAGTCCTTTTTGAACCGCATCGATAGGACCGTTACCGACTCCCTCAAATACCTTTTCTACGCCGTGATCCATGTAGCGGACTCGTGCGAAGGTGGAGAATTCCACATCCTCCTCTGCCTCTGTGATCTGGGCCTTAAGGAAGTGAATGGGCTCTTTTCTATCCACGTAGTTGCTGTTAAACTCATCAAGGATCTGCTCTGGAGCCACCTCACCCTGCTTTTCGGAGATAGCCTGAATGACATCGGCAAATTCCTTGTGCATGCCTTTTGGAAGCTTGAAGCCATAGAAGGTATCCATAACAAAAGCTACGCCGCCCTTTCCGGACTGGCTGTTGATGCGGACCACCGGCTCATACTGTCTTCCGATATCGGCAGGATCGATGGGCAGATAAGGAACCTCCCAGTAAGCATTCTTTCTTTCCCGCATGGCCTGCATGCCTTTGTTGATGGCATCCTGATGGGAACCGGAAAATGCGGTGAAAACGAGCTTTCCTGCGTATGGGTGTCTTGGCGCTACCTCCATCTTGGTGCAACGCTCGTATACCTCAGAAATCTCACGGATATTTTCAAGATGAAGTTCCGGATTGATTCCCTGGGAGAATAAATTATAAGCTACCGTTAATATATCAAGATTTCCGGTTCTCTCTCCATTGCCAAACAGTGTGCCCTCCACTCTGTCAGCTCCGGCAAGAATGGCAAGCTCTGCAGCTGCAACTCCGGTTCCACGGTCATTATGGGGATGTACGCTTAAGATAATGCTTTCACGATTCTTAAAGCGTCCATTCATCCATTCAATCTGATCCGCATAGACATTGGGTGTTGTCATCTCTACGGTAGATGGAAGATTAAAGATAATTTTCTTATCAGGAGTGGCTCCCCAGGTTTCCTGAACTGCATTGCAGATATCAAGTGCAAATTCCAGTTCGGTTCCGGTAAAGCTTTCAGGAGAATATTCAAGTACCACTTCTCCGTCAAAGTCCTTCATGTACTGCTTCACCCATTCCGCACCCTGTATAGCTATGGCCTTAATCTCATCCATATCCTTTTTAAATACCACATCGCGCTGAAGGGTTGAGGTGGAGTTATAAATATGAACGATTGCCTTTTTTACGCCCTTTAAGGCTTCAAAGGTTCTCTTAACCAAATGCTCCCTGCACTGAACAAGGACCTGAACCACCACATCATCCGGAATTAACTTCCGTTCCACAAGCTGTCTTAAAAAGTCAAACTCAATCTGGGACGCTGCCGGAAAACCGACCTCGATTTCCTTAAAGCCCAGCTTAATAAGAAGCTGAAACATCTCAATCTTTTCTTCGACTACCATTGGCTCAGTCAGAGCCTGATTTCCATCTCTTAAATCCACGCTGCACCAGATTGGTGCCTTCTTAATCTCGTTGCCGGGCCATTGTCTTTCCGGGTAGTTCATAACCGGTACTCGTTTATATCTTTCATAATTCAACATGTCTTATCTCCTCCATAATCTTTCACTTGTCTGTCTGTTCCGGGTAAACCGGATTCTGCCATAAATAGCTGTTTCGTTTCTCATGCAAACACTATGACAGGCTTTGGAGTCGATAAATCACGCTGTACTTTTTGACAATGAACAACGTGGTTTTTATAGGTCTAACCCCATCTTCATCATTCCTTTTCATTAAAATCACATCCGTGCTCTGACAATGTGTCACGGTAAAGTGTTATGTTATTATAGCATGAGTAAAGAAGGCTTACAACCAGAAAATAATTTTTCTGCTGCAAGCCTTTTTTGCTATCACTTATTTACTTAGCTGTAATAATTTGTTTTTCAGTTCCCCTTCCATACGGGCAAGCTCTGCTTCCGCATCCATACGCTTTTGTCTTCCCTCTGCCTGAATACGCACCACCTCATCAAGGGTCGAGATCAGGGATTCATTTGTTTTCTTAAGGGTCTCCACATCAACAATGCCCCGCTCAGATTCCTTGGCAGTCTCTATGGTCGCGGTCTTTAATACCTCTGCATTCTTTCGAAGGAGCTCGTTGGTCATGTCTGTAACCTCTCTTTGAGCTCTGGCTGCCTGTTCGGAATGGTTGATGCCAATAGCAAGTACCATCTGACTCTTCCAGAGAGGAATGGTATTGACCAGTGTGGACTGAATCTTCTCTGTCATCAGGGTATCGTTATTTTGAACGAGACGGATCTGAGGTGCCATCTGAATGGAAATCATACGGGTCAGCTCAAGATCATGTATCTTCTTTTCAAAACGGTTTAACATGGCGGCCATATCATTGGCGGCCTGGGCGTCCTCAGGCAGACCGCTTTTGGCTGCTTTATCAAGAAGCAGGGGAAGCTCTGTCTGCTGTGCCTTTTTCAGCTTTCTTTTTCCCGCCAGGATATACATGGTCAGTTCCTTAAAGTACGTGGTATTTAAGTCATACATCTTATCCAGTAATGCGATATCCTTTAAAAGCTGGATTTGATGGTTTTCCAACACCTTGCAGATCTGATTTACATTAGTCTCTGCCTTGGCATACTTTGATTTCATGGCATCCAGACGGTTGGCACTCTTTTTAAAGAAACCAAAGAAGCCTTTTTCCTCTTCCGCAGTTTCAAAGCCTTTTAACTCCACCACCACATCCGTAAGCATCTGGCCTACTTCTCCCAAGTCCTTTGACTTTACATTTTCCAGAGCAGTCTCTGAGAAATCAGCGATCTTTTTCTGGGCATTGGCGCCGTACTGGAGTACCAGGTTGGAATTTAATAAGTCGATTTTTTCTGCAAAGTCTGCCACCAGCTTTTCTTCTTCCGGGGATAAGTTAGCTTCGGGAAGAGATTCCGGCTCCTTACCCAGGTTAAGCAGTTCTTCCTTTGTCCCGGTGGTTTCTACGACAGAATCAGAAAATGGAGTCAGGGTCAGTTCTGGTGCTTCTTTTAACATCTCATCAATCTCTTTGCTCATCTTTGCTTTCCTCCTGCGAAATCACTTTCTGCAAATCCATCCTTTTTTAACATGGTCTGCAGCACAGATGCGTCGGTAGTTACATCAAGGACCGCATCCTCATATAAGTCATCTAAAAGCCGTTCAAAAGCCTTTTGAATGGTATCCAGAGTGGTTTCAATCTCTGCCTTGGCGGAGTTTACATTCTCGCCTCTGGAGCCTGCACTGTCAAAATCCCGATAGGCGTTTACAAGCTTTACGGTGGTGGGAAGATAGTAATCCATAAAGCGTTCCATCTCTTTCCCCTGTTCCGGGTGCTTTGATACGGTATCAAAAATCCGCCTTATGACATCCTCAAGGTCCGAAATCTTATTGGAAATGACCTCTCCTGGGATGGCATCATTGGCTTCCTTAAGCATTCTCAAATAGTTTCGTCCAGCCTCCATCATCTCTTCGAATTCTTTGGAGACCTTCTGTGTTCCCTCTTCTTTTGCACTTACGAGTGCTTCCTCTGCTTCTCTTTCGTTTCTTTCCTTTAAGGCTTTTTGACATTCTAAGTACTGCTTGTAGGTATCCTCACTTAGCATAAGACAGGTTTTCTGCTCATCCAGATAGGCATGAGAGAATATGTTATGCTCAATCATTTTCTGTACGTCCTTACGGACAAACTCCTTCGATTTTCCAATGAGAGCCGCCAGCTCCTCAATGGTGCAGTACATCTTTCTTCCGGCCTGTTTTGCATAAAGCTTTCCACGTTTTTGCCGGCTTCCCATATCAATTCCACCCTTTAGCATAAGACCAAAAAAAGTACCAAAAGAAGCAAGTACCAGAGTAGAGCCTAACATGAGCCAGATATCCGGCTTTGCAATCATGGCAATCATCCAGGTCACAAGAAGAACAACGGTAATGAGTGAAAGGCCAATGCTGCCAAATATAGTAAAGAGGATACCTGCCACACGGCCACTGTTATTTATCTTAATTCCTTCTTCCCGAGGTAAAATGGCTTGTCCTTTGGAAGCTTTCCTATCCCTTCTTCTACTGGTTTGAAACGCCTGGTAGCCTGGTTCTGATTCCTCGCTCATCTTCTCACTGGCATAGGATTCCTTCCGTTCACTGGACTCACTGTGGTAGGAGCGATAAGAGGAGAATCTTCCCATATCTCCGTGCTTTTTCAACTGGCTTCTGGCTTCATCAAGGGCGTCGTTAACGGAATCAGAAATGGTTTTATTAAGTCCCTTAAAATCCATGGAACGGATTGCACTTTCTACCGAATCCAGGATCTGATCTCCTAAATTTGATATATCTTTTTTATCCATAACGTTCTGATCTCCCAAAATATTTCATATTTAAAAAATATCATATCACGAAACCAACCATTTTACAACGAATGGGCATAGGAAAAAAGCTGGAAAATAGTAACGAAAAAAGGCTGGCCAGCTTTCTTTATAAAAACTGGCTCGCCTTTCTTTATTCGTAATATGACAGGTTAAATGACATGACCTTTTTGTTTCATCACTTCAATGACCTGGTCTACATAAGTCTCACAGGTGTGTAAGTCTGCTGCTTCTACCATAACACGAACCACTGGCTCAGTGCCTGACTGGCGAAGGAGAATTCTTCCGCTCTCACCTAAAAGCTCTGCAACCTTTTCTACTTCTGCAATCACTGCTTCATCATCCTGGGCAGCTGTTTTATCGTGAACACGGACATTTTTAAGGACCTGAGGGAATACTTCAAATTCAGAGACCAGCTTTCCAAGGCTCTCCTTTTTCTCTAAGATTACTTCCATCACCTTTAAGGATGTAAGAATGCCGTCTCCTGTGGTGGCATGCTTGCTGAAAATAATATGGCCGGACTGCTCGCCGCCAAGGCAATTGCCGTTTGCTACCATATTTTCGTATACATATTTATCGCCTACAGCGGTCTTTTCATAGTCAATGCCTTCCCGCTGGAATGCCTTATAAAGGCCGAAGTTTGACATAATGGTAGTGACTACCTTGTTGTTCTTTAAGGTTCCCTGCTCCTTCATGTATTTTCCGCAGATATACATGATGCCGTCGCCGTCTACGATGTTGCCGTGTTCATCCACAGCCAGGCAGCGGTCTGCGTCTCCATCATAAGCAAAGCCTACGTCAGCGCCTACTTCCTTGACAAATTTCTGAAGCTGGCCGATGTGGGTGGAACCACAGCCGGTATTGATGTTTAATCCGTTGGGTTCGTTGCTGATGACGTGTGTCTCGGCTCCCAGAGCATCGAATACATTCTTTGCAATGGCAGAAGCACTTCCGTTTGCACAGTCAAGGGCTACTTTTTTATTTTTAAAAGACCGGGTTGCAGTGGAAATCAAATAACCGATGTAACGGTTTCTTCCTGCTGCAAAGTCCACGGTGCGGCCGATCTTATCCTGGGTTGCCAGGGGAAGTTCTCCCATCTCACCGTCAATATACCGTTCAATTTCAGTGATAACGCTCTCTTCCAGCTTCTCTCCCTTTTCATTCATGACCTTGATGCCGTTGTCATAAAAAGGATTGTGGCTGGCGGAAATCATGATACCGCAGGAAAAGCCTTCGGTTCTCACCACGTAAGATACGCTGGGAGTCGTCGTAACATGAAGAAGGTACGCATCTGCGCCAGAAGCGGTAAGACCTGCTACCAGAGAGTATTCAAACATGTAGCTGCTGCGTCTTGTATCCTTACCTATTACGATTCTGCAAACTTCATCTGGATTTTTCTGTCCATAGTACCAGCCTAAAAAGCGTCCTACCTTATAGGCATGCTCTACTGTCAGTGTGACGTTTGCTTCCCCACGAAAGCCGTCGGTTCCAAAATATTTTCCCATCTCATATCTCCTTTTTTACAAGTCTGCAGTGTATACAGAATTATATGTAATATATCACACTCTTTTCTATTTTTCAACCTGAGGCACTTCATAGGCATATAGGATAGTCCTTGCATCGGCCAGCTCATAGCTGCAAGTGACAAAGGACCACAGCGTCCCTATGGGGACGTCAGGCGTTTGATAAAAGAAGCCCTTTTTGGTCATCTTCTCTACATATCCCTGAAACTCTTCCTCTGTATCAAATTTGGTTCTTCGTCTTTCCCCATCTGCATCCGTATAAAGGACTGTAAAGGGACGAAGATGATATTCACGGTCTGGTGTGTATACGGTTATTATTTGATGTTCTTTAAAAAATGATTCTTCCTTATATTTAATGATGTCCTTGAACATGGATCCATTTTTCATATGATGACCGTATAATATGTTATGCCTTCCAGAAAAATCAGGTTCGCTTTCATAATCAAGAAATATGGCTCCAGACGGATTCTTTTTGCCTTCAAAATCAGTGTCCAGATATGTTTCGTTATTATCGGTCTGAACGATTGGATAGTCTATGGAAGTGCCTTCGATTTTAAGCCAGCCGACGATATCCGGGTTCATCGCCTTTAACTGATCAAACTGAATGGGGGAAACATACTGATTTTCAGCAGTTTCCTCTGAAGCTTTGTCTGTACTCTCTTCCGATTCTTCCCTGCTTGTTTCTGTAGCCAGCTTCGCAAGGTCTTCATATTGACGCTTTTCTTTGTCTTTTTCCCGGTAGTCGGAATAAAGGATACTTGCGCCTGCAGCAAATAAAACAAGGGCTATTATAAGAATAACAATGGGCGGCTTTCTTTTTTCCATTCAAATCCTCCCTTACTTCTGCAATTTTTTCCTTAATTATATCGTATGACCAAAAAAATCTCAATCTTTTATAAGCTCTGCTAGACTTTTTTCTTATTTTTCTATATACTTTAAGTAACAAAACGTCATTTGGAGATGCTTATGAAAAATCAGGAATCTGTCATCTATGTTAATATGCTGGGAGGATTCTCCATATCCATCGGGGATAAGGCTATTGTGGATCAGAATAACCAGGCAAAGAAACCTTGGAGTCTTTTGGAATACCTTATCACCTTTCGGGGGCGGGATATTCCTGTGGAAGAACTTATCGATCTGTTTTGGAAGGACGAAGGAAGTAACAATCCCGCAGGCGCATTAAAGACCCTCATGTTCCGTGTACGGAAACTATTGGAACCACTTGGCTATCCCACACAAGAGCTGATTTTCCAGAACCGTAAGGCTTATGGGTGGACCAAACACCTTACTACCGTCTGTGATACGGACCGGTTTGAAGATCTGTGTGTACAATCGGAAGCGTTAGAGCTTACCTTTGACCAGCGGCTTTCCCTTTGTATGGAAGCCTTTACTTTGTATAAGGGTAACTTTCTACCAAAATCGGAATGGGAAACCTGGGTAGTTCCCATTCATACCTATTATCATACCCTTTATCAAAAGCTTGTAAACCGGATCTTAAATATGCTGGATGAGAAAAAAGATTATCCCACCATGATTGAGGTATGCCAGCAGGCCATTGCCATCGACCCTTACGGCGAGGACGGTCATTACTACTTAATCTGCGCTCTGTACCAGAGCGGAAATCAGCTTATGGCTATGGAGCATTATCAAAGAGTCAATGATATGTTCTATAATGAATTTGCCATTACTCCTTCTCTTCGGTTTAAGGAGCTTTATAAGCTGATCAGCGATAAAAAACATGGTATTACCATGGATTTAAGCAACATTCGGGAAATACTATTAGAGGGCGGTACCAGCAAAGGTGCTTTTTGCTGCGAACCTTCTGTGTTCAGAGACATTTATCAGCTAGAAACCAGGGCCATTGAGCGTACCGGAGATTCTATCTTTTTATGTCTTCTTACCATCAGTAACTTAAAGGGAGAGCTGTTAAAACCAGCCGTTCAGACGAGAGCCATGGACGAGCTTGGAGAATCCATACGTAATTCCCTTCGGCGGGGTGATATCTTCAGCCGTTACAGTGTCAGCCAGTACTTAATGCTTCTTCCCACAGCTACCTATGAAAACGGGGAGAATGTTTTAAAGAGAATCATTCAGAATTTCAAAAAAGAATATTCCAGAAAAGACTTATCCATTACTTATTCGCTGCAGAGTGTTACGCCCAATCAGGCATAGCTTTCGTCAGATAAAAAACACATTTCTAACCACAGGAGGAACCGGATGTTACAGGACGATTTTATTACACTCACTTTAGAAAAAACAAAGAATATTGCATTGATTGCTCACGACAATAAAAAACATGAGCTCATGGACTGGTGTAAAGAGCACTATGAAACCCTGAAAGACCATAAGCTTTGTGGGACAGGCACTACAGCACGTATGATTACCGATCAGACAGGCCTTCCTGTAAAGGGCTACAACAGCGGTCCTTTAGGCGGTGACCAGCAGATCGGTGCAAAAATCGTAGAGGGACGGATCGATCTGGTAATCTTTTTCTCTGATCCTTTAACTGCCCAGCCTCACGATCCGGATGTAAAGGCGCTCCTTCGTATCGCCCAGGTTTATGATATTCCCATTGCCAATACAAAGGCAACAGCCGACTTTATCATCACCTCACCTCTGATGGGACAAGTATATGAGCACGAAGTCATTAACTTCAATAAAAATATCCAGGAACGTGCGCAATCATTATGATTCCGGATTTCCTATGATTCATGAAAAAACGGCAGGCCCTCCATTCTTTAGAAGACCTGCCGTATATTATTCCTTAACCAAAAACCATCTTGCACAGAGTGGTGTATTCCTGGTAGGCAGGATACGTTTCAAGGCCGCAAAGCCGTTCTGCGATTCCTTTGTAATACCACGCATGCTCTGATTTATTCTTTTCATTAAAGCGTTCCCATATTTCATCTCCCAAAAGATAATAATCCCTTGCCGTAGAGCGAAGATTGCTTAACTTGTCCGCTAAAACAAGTTTCTTACACTCCAGGGAGGCATGTTCCAGATGATGAAGGGTCGCGCACTTTCTCTCTTTCCAGCTCTTTGTCTTATCTTCTGTCTCTTCCATGACAAGCCTTGCCACCCTTAGTCCGAATTCCTTTTTCAGCTCTTCTTCCGTTACTCCGGCATCCTCGACCACGTCGTGCAGAAGAGCGGCGCAAATGAGTTCCTCATCAGCCGCCATTACGGTAACGATGACTGCTGTTTCTAATGGATGGACGATATAGGGAATTTTGCTTCCCTTGCGATAAGTTCCCTCATGAGACTTAGCCGCAAATGCAGCCGCTTTCTCGACCATACTGATTCTCCTTTGGTTGTTTCTTACTATATATAGTAACACAAATTATTTTGTTTTAACAGTCAATCTTGTAAGATTCCAGAAACAACCGTAATCGATTCTAACTAAAATCTATACTATGTAAAGGCAGGTCCCAAACATCTGGGATACCTGCCTATTATTACTAAACAACTCCTGCAGTGTTAATATTGATATCGTCAACAACCACGACGATGATAACGTTATTGCTAAAGTTATCGCTGAAGTTATTACTTAAATTTCCGTTTAAATTGCCGTTTAGGTTATCATTTAAAAAGTCATTAAAGTTATCGTTAAAGTTATCTCTGAAGTTATCGCTAAAATTATCACTAAAGTTATCGTTAATGCTTCTGTTACCGTTAGAATTTCTTCTGTTACCACAACGGGATTCTCCACATCTTTCTCTTACGAAACGCTCTCTGGCTTCAAAATCGTTACTATTACCATTACCATTATTCCAGTGATTACGCCCACAACAATTTCTATTACAGCAACACATATATCTCACTCCTTTCTTGATAAGACATACTATATTTTATGCCACTGGCAGACAAGTAGTGAGAAAACAGAACGTGCGTTCTTTTTTAAGGGTAGTTATAAATGCAAGGTCAAGTATTTACTAGAATTAGAATAGGCTTTATTAAGGCTTTATATCATGCTTTCATGTGTTTTAGTTATTACTAAGAAACGGGCTTAAAGCTATAAGATATCAAATTAAAATGTTAATAGCAAATTGTATAAGCGCCGATGAATAAACCATTTTAGCTGCTGACACACTGCTATTAAGTGATTGATTAAATGAAGCCGCAGTCCCCCGGTCTATCTGAAATTCCAATAAAACAGCCCCCGATCAAGGAAATGAACCATGCTGAAAATCCTTATCCAGAGCAAAGAACCTGCAATATTTATCGAATGATTTTTCCCTCAAGCACACATAAACTTGTTATCTCGTAAGAATAAATTAAATTATTACGATTTTTCAGTTCATCTTGTAAGATCCCCCATTTTCTGCTATGCTAGGAAACGTAAAAACAATCAGGAGGATAGTCAAACAGTATGAACCAGTATAACAATCAGCCAAGATCAGGCCGCAGGCAATCAGGCCCTCAATACCGACAAGATGCGGGAAAACATGGTTTTCTTTCGGTCCTTCTGTTTTATGTGCTGCCTTTTATTCTTATCAATGGTCTTATCTTCTTTGTGGTAACAGAAAAGCCAAAGGGAGATATTTCCATCGGCGAAAGCAGCGATTATATTTCAACCACCATGGAACTTAAAATAAGCTCTCTGCTTCCTTTAAAGAGTATGGAGGTGACCTTGGACGGAAATCCTGTGGAAATCACAAAAACAGGTTCCAAGATCTATACAGCAAATTTAAAAAATAATGGCGCCCTGGAAGTAAAGCTTACCGGATTTAATAAAATGAGAACCGTTTTCGGCGAGCAGGTGAATGTTCTGGATGATACTCCTCCAGTCATTAAGGACAAGATGTTTAAGGAAGGAATTCTTTCTTTCCGTCTGGATGACAGCCAGTCTGGAGTGGATTATTCCTCTGTTACTGCTTATAATGAGGACAAGCCGGAAATTCTCCCTCTTTCCATTGACCGGAGTACTGGACTTATCATGTTTGAGATCAAGAAAGAGAATCTGACCATCTCTGCTAAGGATAAGATTGGAAACGAAATGCACGTCACTTATGATCCAAAAGGCCAGAGCGTGGATGATGAAGAGTTGAATGGCGAAGAGAATCAGCTTCCGGATGATGAGACTTTAGAAGATACCGAGAATGCAACAGATAGTAATAAAAAGAATACGAATTAGAATATAATTAAAAGATTCCGGGCTTACTGGAATCTTTTTTTATGGAATAGAAAATTACACTCTATTTCATAAAAAAGAATGCTGGAAATGTGCTTTTTGGGCACACACCAACATTCCGTATAGAACCTTTATTCCTTTCCTCTGCCGTAAAGAAAGGTAAGCTCCCTGCATTTATTTAAGATATCTTCTGTCAGTTCCCCGGGAAGGAGCCTGAAACGCCAGTTCTTTCCTAAAGTGGAAGGCTCATTGATCCTGGCCTCACAGCCAAGGCCCAAATAATCCTGAACCGGGATAATGGCAAGGCGTGCCACACTTTGGAGTGCTAAACGGATATAGTTCCAGGAAACCTGTTCTTCTGATGGGTTCGTGGTATTCATGTAATTATCGGCAAATCTTCTGTCCTCCTGGGATAAGCTGTAATACCAGCTTTTTAAGGTATCATTATCGTGAGTTCCGGTGTACACCACGCTGTTTTGAGTATGGTTATGAGGAAGATAATCGCTCTCCTCCCAGGAATTAAAAGCGAATTCCAGTACCTTCATTCCGGGATAACCAGTTTCTTTTAACAGGTTTTTGACGGAAGGCGTCAGAAAGCCTAAATCCTCTGCAATGATATCAAGTTCTCCAAAGGCTTTTTTCATCTCTTCAAAGAAATCGATACCAGGGCCCTTTTCCCAGGCTCCCCCTATGGCATTTTCACTTCCTGCCGGTATGGAGTAATACTCATCAAATCCCCTGAAATGATCCACACGAACCACATCATAAAGGAGGAAGCTGTATTCCATACGCTTTTTCCACCATTCATAGCCCGTTTCCTTATGATATCCCCATCGGTAAAGGGGATTTCCCCAAAGCTGGCCAGTGGGAGAAAACCCATCCGGTGGGCAACCGGCTACGGCAATGGGGTTTCTATCCTCATCAAACTGAAAAAGCTCCGGATGAGACCAGGTATCTGCACTGTCAAAGGCCACATAGATGGGCATATCTCCAATGATGCCAATGCCCCGGTCCCCTGCGTAGGACTTAAGCCTGTTCCACTCTTCTGTGAATTTCATTTGAAGAAAAGCATAAAAGCCAATCTCACCTTCAAGCTCCTTCTCATACCGGACAACTGCCTCGGGATTTCGAAGACGGATATCTTCCTCCCACTCAATCCAGGATTTCCCCTGAAAATGATCTTTTAAAGCCATATAAAAGCAGTAAAGTTTCGTTTCTTCCCCCAAAGACTCCATAGCCTCTGCTGATGTGTGTCCCCCCTCTTTCCAGCGGGCATATGCTTTCTTTAATAAGGGAAAACGGTTGTGATACAGTTTCTCATAATCGATATACCTGGAATCTCCCCCAAAATCTGTAGAATCACATTCTTCTTCCGTGAGAAGTCCTTCCTTTATAAGCTCTGTTAAATCTATAAAATAAGGATTTCCTGCGAAGGCAGAAAAGGACTGATAAGGGGAATCCCCATAGCCGGTAGGGCCCAGGGGCAGGATCTGCCAGTACTTCTGTCCTGCTCTTTGTAACTGATCCAAAAACTCATATGCCTCTTTTGAAAATGCCCCGATTCCGTACTTTGACGAAAGACTGGACACCGGAAGCAACATACCGCATTCCCGCATAGATCTTCTCCTTTAACGCCTATATTTTCCATTCCATATTATCTTATGGTGTCTGTTTACACAGTAACACGGAGGAGGAAGAAATACAATATTTTTTAGATGCCTGGTATTATTTTTGACATTTTATGACCCTTGGGATTCCATTATGACTATGTTAGAAATCCGTAATCAAAACCTATGAATTTTGACCTGGAATGTTAAGAGAAAAGAAATACACGATTTCCATTTTTCCTGTAAAATAAAGGTAGAAAAGGAAAAGGAGGAATTTAATATGAGAAAAATAAATAAACCACTGGCAGCCATTGTTATCGCCGCTGCCGCTATGGGTCTTACCGCATGTGCAACACAGCCTACAGCAGCTCCTGCTGCCAATGTATCCGTTGATAATAAGTCTTTCAATACCATTCAAGTACAGAGTACAGAAAAAGTAAAGGTCGTTCCTGATATGGCAGAGGTGAACTACTCTGTTTCCACACAGGCTGCAGATCCAAAGGCTGCCCAGGAAACCAATACCCAGGATGTTAACAAGGTCATTGATTTCTTAAAGAAAGCAGGCGTTGATGAGAAATCCATCCAGACCTCAAACTACGGACTGAATCCAATTTATGATTACAATGCCGGACAAAAAATCACCGGATATGAGATGCGCACAGGAATTATTGTTTCCGATCTTCCTATGGATAAATTAGGAACTCTGGTGGCTTCCAGTATTGAAGCCGGCATCAATAACATTGATCACATTGCTTATATGTCCAGCAAATACGATGAAAGCTATCAGGAAGCATTAAAAAAAGCAGTTTCCGCTTCTAAGGTAAAGGCAGATGCCATTGCAGCTGCAAGCGGTGTTACTCTTGGAACTATCACCAATGTGGTAGAATTAAGCACATATAACGAAAACCGTTATGAAAGCGTTGAAGGCGCTGCATTTGGTGCTCAGGCAGATGCAAAATCAATTGCAGTGGAACCTGGTCAGCTTGATGTGGAAGCTCAGGTTACTGTGACTTACGGTATTAAATAATACCATCTGCTGTAGTCTCTGGCTTTAAGGTTTTAACACCAAAGAAAAAGAAGGCAATATGGCAGAGCCATACAATTGCCAGGATAATCTGGCCCACCGGAATCCGGCTCATGGCGAAGAAGCCTATGGCCATGGCAATGGTCAAACTGAAAGAAAGTGTCAGCTTGGTTTTGATTGTCATGGCACGCTTCTTCACATAGCTTTCCAAATGATTTTTATAAAGACTGGTATTTAAAAACCAGGCATGCAGCTTATCGCTGCTCCTTGCAAAGCAGTAGAGCGCCCCCATTAAAAAGGGGAACGCAGGGAGCAGCGGTAAAACTGCGCCCAAAGCGCCAAGTCCCGTAAGAAGAATTCCTGCCGCGCACAGCAGCTTCTTTTTTATCTTCATTTTATGATTCTACTTCCTTTCTGGATTCTATCATATGACGGATCACCATGACCGGATGCCGAAAAAACAAACGCTTCCCGGAAAAAACCATGACTTCCCGGATTCGCTCCCGCATATCGTCCCGGTAACAATGTACCTTGCACTGGGAGCAAAAGGTCTTTGTCTCTGTAAAGGGACAGCGCTCTGTCCGGTTGCGTGCGTAAGCTTCTAATTCTTGGCACTCCTTGCAAAGCCCATTTCTTGTTCCATGCTTTTTCCTACAGTATAATGCAATCATACGGTATGTAATCTTGATTTCACTTTGTTTTTTTTCCTGAACATTCATTGATACGTTCACTTTCCCTTCCATGAACTCAATGTATTATCTCACATGAAACCACATTTGAATAGCTGCTCATACATGCAAGACCTTTTTATTATCATATTACCAGATGAATGGATTTCATGCGCCTGATTAGAGATGGCCGTATGTATAAAAAGAGTCAAGAAATCTTGCCCCCAAGACTTCTTGACTTAAAATCTTAACATGAAGCATGTTAAACCTGTTCTTTCCCGTAAAGTGATAAGAGATTGTGGGGAACTTCAATTCCTTCCTCCTCCAGCCGAAGCTTAATCTGTTCTAAAACCTCGGCCCGGACGGTCCAGTAATGTTCCATGAGGGCCCAGCCTCTGATCCCGATGATCACTGACTGCTCCGTAAGATCGCTGACATATACCTCCATGGGCTCTTCTTTTAGAATCCACCTGTGGTTTTTAATAATCTCTTCCAGCACCTGTTTGGCCTTTTTTAAATCCGAGCCATAGCTGATCCGTATCAGCACATCAAGCCTCCGCTTGTCCATGGCAGTTACGTTGGTGAGGGCAGAATTTGCCAGAGTGCCGTTTGGAATAACAACCTGCTTATTGTCCGCCGTGGTCAGTATGGTATAGACCAGACCAATGGTGCGCACAGTGCCTTCTCCATCTCTGGCAATGATATAATCTCCTACCCGGAATGGTTTCATGAGAAGAATCAATACGCCTCCGGCAAAATTAGCAAGGCTTCCCTGGACCGCAAGTCCAATGGCAATACTGGCGGATCCAAGAAGTGCTATAATAGAAGCTGAGCTTACACCGATCTGGTCTGCGATGACAAAGGCCAGAAAGCAGTACAGCATGGCGTTCAGTACGGACAACAAAAACTTCCTTACGCTGATTTCCATGTCCATCTTTTTAAAGGACCGCTCCAAGATATGATGAGTCATCTTGATAAGCCTTGAGCCGATAAAAAATATAATAAGAGCAATCAATAGCTTAATTCCAAATGCTATGAGATGAGGCCCCCAGCCCTTAATGGTCTCAAGAAGGACATTGGGCTTTAACTGCTCTAAGTTCTCCTGGACCTCTTCACTAAAAATAGCCAGGGACTCATCTGCTGTTGAGGTAGTGAGCATATATAATATCATCTGCGTTTCTCCTAATTCATTCATTTCCCGTGTGGAACTACTGTGTATTTTATCATTCCCTGAGAATTATTTCAATAGACTTAGGCTGTGTCCCCTTCTCCCACTGGTGATAAGCCAGCATTAAATCTACCATTCTTCCATAGCTTTTAACTCCGTCTGACTGGCTGTTCAGCTTTAGATAAGTATCATTCAGCTGATTGGACACTTCTGCCGTCTTTCCTTCATATTTGCCCCAAAATTCCGTATTATACTTAAGATCATCCCAAATCCGGTCAGAAAGCATGCCGGAAACCTTTGCGTATGCCTGGGGATCTGCTCCTTCCAGGGCATTGGTGGCATAAATCCAGCCGGTGAGATACCCGCTGTACTGAAATGACAGCTCATCGGAGCCGATACAGGCCAGATAGCCGATAAAATTAGCCTCATCTTCTCTCATAAAGCCTCTTAAATGAGACAGCTCATGGCAGAGAGTATGGGGAATGTTATAATCCGGCATGGAACGGTTATATATGGCCTCTGCGGTAAAGGGAGAATACTGTCCGCAAAGCTGCTGTATGGAGAAAATATAAGACCATAAAAGCGGCTTTGGCTGAGGATAAAATCCGTCAAGCTCCGGATATAACTGGCCCAGCTGTTTCATGGCGGCAACACTTTCCGCACCCATGCCTTTTAATTCCAGCTTACCTGTTTCTGACTCTGACATGCGGTTTAGAGTTTCAGTCAGATCCTCACAAAGTAAAATTAAATCTTCAATAGAAGATTCCTTTATAGAAAGACCGGAATAGGCGGAAAATGGCCTGCGGTAATAATTAATGCCGCAATTTATGGTAAATAAAAAAAAGAGCAGGGTAAGAGTAAAAATACTACTGATTAGAATTTTCTTCAAATTACGGATGGAACGGATGGCATAAATGAGAAAGAAAAGAAAAAAGAGAATGGATAGCACCTCTAAAAGAGCAAAAGGAAATAGACCGGTGATCCCTCCCAGAATCCCGACGATCAAAGGATAGATGGACTTAGAATACCACTCCCCAAATCCAGGAACGTTTCTTGCCATGACCTGCAAAAGCAGGGAGATAAAAAACATCACCGCAGATGCGATGAGAAGTCGTTTGTTTTCCTTCTTTTTTTCTTCCAAAGGCCCTCCTCCTTATGTGCACAATTCGATAATTCTATATTACCGCCATAATATGGCTATTTCATGGAATGTTTGTGAATATTTTCTTACCATTTTGTGAACCCCCTTGCGTTATGTGGAAAACTCATATAAACTCAATGAGGAACCAAAAAGCAGAGAAAAGAAGAGAACAATATGAAGAGAGACGAAACCATGCAAAATGAGCAGAAACCGTTTAGCTGGAAGGATGAGATCATAAGCTGGATTAAGATCATCGTCACAGCAGCTATCATTGCGTTTGTGCTTAACAACTTTATCATTGCTAACAGCAGAGTGCCAAGCGGATCCATGGAAAAGACCATAATGACAGGAGACCGGGTCATCGGATCCCGGCTTTCCTATTACTTTTCTGATCCACAGCGCGACGATGTGGTCATCTTCCACTTTCCTGATGATCCCACCGGCAAGACTTATTACGTGAAGCGTATCATAGGGCTTCCAGGAGATACCGTTGATATTCGAGACGGAAAGGTTTACTTAAATAATTCTGAGACCCCACTGGACGAGCCATACTTACCAGAGCCAATGGAACCAGAGCCAGAGGCCCACTTTACGGTCCCTGAAGATTCCTACTTTATGCTGGGAGATAACCGTAACTTCTCCGCAGATGCCAGACGCTGGAATCATAAATATGTGAAAAAGAACAAGATCATTGCAAAGGTCTTATTCCGGTATTATCCATCTATTAAAAAAATTCAGTAAAAAAGCGCAGACCAGGGATTTCTGGCCTGCGTTTTTATGCTTTTACCACTGATAATATTTAATCAGGGCCTGAGTTCCCTCATCCCCATGACCATTCTCTTCCATATTCTCATACATAGAGCGGATATAGGTAAGGACTCCCAGACTGACGCCTGCCCGCGCAGCCTCTTCTTCTGCAATCTTCATATCTTTAATAAAATGCTTGATAAAAAATCCCGGTTCAAAATCATTGGATAGAATCTTTGGGGCCTGGGCATTTAGCTGGGCGCTTCCGGCGGCTCCTGTGGCTATGGATTCCACCATATTCCTGTCATCCAGTCCGTTTGCCCTGGCATAGGTGATTGCTTCACAAACCCCTGCGATAGAACCTGCTATGGCAATCTGGTTGCACATTTTCGTATGCTGTCCATTTCCTGGGCCTCCCGTATACCGGATGGCCTTTCCCATGGCTTCAAATACAGGAAGACAGCGGTCGAAATCTTCCTGATCCCCTCCCGCTAATATGGTAAGAGTCCCTTCCCTGGCTCCTGTATCCCCTCCGGTCACAGGCGCATCGATGGCCTTACAGCCTTTTTTTCCTGCCTCTTCATAAATCCGTTTTGCAAGCTCCGGACTTGTGGTGGTCATATCAATGAGACAAGTTCCTGGATCTGCCCCAGAAAGGATTCCTTTTTCTCCAAAATAGACCTCTTCCACATCCTTTGGATACCCTACAATGGTAATGACGCAGTCCTTATCCCTGGCACAGGAGGCTGGATCTGGATACCAGGTGGCACCTTCCAAAATAATGTCCTCTGCTTTTTCTCTGGTTCTTGTATAGATTCCAACTTCAAAACCAGCCTTCATTAAGTTTCTCACCATGGACTTTCCCATGATTCCCACGCCGATAAATCCGATTTTTTTCATTTTGTATCTCCCTCTCCCATCACGATTTATTTTAATCTAATTGTAGCACCCTGAAAATGGCTTGTACAGATGAAACATGTCTCTTTTTCATCTTCCTCTTAAGCGTCACGCGCAGCCTGCAGGTCGTGCTTTTTATGATATAGGGGAGTTCGTAGAACTTTCCTGTATCATAAAAAGAGGGTGCTGCAAAATGAGTTTACCATCTCGCAACACCCTTAATATCATCGTATCATATCTTAATTTCTGCTCTCGATATCCATAACCATATCCACACGTCTCTGATGTCTTCCGCCTTCATACTTGGCATCCAACCAGTTCTCGGTGATCATCTTTGCCATCTCATCGCCGACAACTCTTGCGCCGAAGCAAAGAACATTGGAATCATTGTGCATTCTGGAAAGCTTTGCAGTGTAAGGCTCGCTGCAGACACAGGCACGGATTCCCTTTACTTTATTACAGGCAAGAGAGATTCCTACTCCGGTTCCGCAAATAGCGATTCCAAGATCTGCTTCTCCGTCAGCAACTGCACGTCCTACCATCTCGCCGTAAGTTGGATAATCACAGCTTTCTGTGGAATTGGTGCCAAAATCAATGACTTCATATCCTTTGCTTTCCACAAATTTCTTAATGGCATTCTTCATTTCTATGGCCGTATGGTCATTTCCCATTGCGATTTTCATATTTAATCTCCCGTTTCTATTCCTATATAAATAATATATGCGGCATTTACCATACCACAAATGAAGGATTTTATCAACCCTGTATCTCCACCACCTGATTGGTTATAGATCCTTTATTGATTCTGTCCGTAGAAAGACTGAATCCGGTCCATTCTTGATGACATGTTAACGAGGAGCAGATCTGCGGTTGTAAGGGCTGCCATAGCTTCCACCACCACTACGGCTCTTGGAACTATGATAGGGTCATGGCGGCCTTTGATTTCAATCTCCGTTTCCTCTCCCTGCCTCGTCACCGTTTTCTGGGGTAGGGCAATGGATGGAGTTGGCTTAAAGGCTGCACGGAATACCACCTGGGAACCGTCGCTCATACCACCAAGAATTCCGCCGGCATGGTTGGTGGCCTTTTCGATCCTGCCATCCTTACCTTTGATGAAACGGTCGTTGTTGATAGAGCCTGTGGAACGGGAAGCTAAAAATCCGTCTCCAATCTCAAACCCTTTGACCGCGCCCATAGACATGATTGCCTTTGCAAGGGCTGCATCATACTTTTCAAAGACCGGATCACCGATGCCTGCTGGTACACCGTCGATGATGCATTCCACCACTCCGCCTACGGAATCAGTTTTCTCCATCATCTCTTCTAAATATTTCTCCGCCATGTGAGCCGTCTTTAAGTCCGGCATATAGAGACGGTTTTCATCCCTTTCCTCTATATTAAAACGTTCCGGGTCAATATCATACGGTCCAACAGCCTTTGTATAGGCAGTCACATGGATTCCAAGCTGTTTTAAAAATACGGCGGCAACAGCACCGGCTGCTACCCTGGCCGTGGTCTCCCTGCCAGAGGACCGTCCGCCTCCCCGGTAATCCCGGAAGCCGTATTTAGTATCAAAGGTATAATCTGCATGACCTGGACGGTATACGTCCATGATATTGCCGTAATCCTTGGAACGCTGGTCCTTGTTCCATACTGCCATGGAAATAGGAGCTCCGGTCGTCTTTCCTTCAAACACCCCGGAAAGTATCTCTACTTCATCTGATTCCTGACGCTTTGTGGTAAACTTACTTTGTCCCGGCTTTCTTCTATTAAGATAAACCTGAATATCCGCTTCTGAAAGTGGAAGTCCTGCGGGACAACCATCTACCACTACGCCTACGCCCTTTCCATGGGATTCCCCCCAGGTGGTTACCTTCCATATTGTCCCCAGTGTTGATCCTGCCATGAATGTCTCTCCTTTTAATTGCTGACCTTTACAATCATACAGCTGTTTGGCTCATTGACCTTCAGCTCTTTTCCGTTCATAATAAGAAGTCCTTTTTCGTAGTCCACGGTAAAGAATGTAATGCTTCCTGTTTCATGGTTAATAGAAGCAATGTGCTTGTCATCGGGGAATACGCAGATATCTTTAGGATAGCTTCCGCTCACCGGAAGGCAGCAGGAAAAGGTAAGAAGTCCTGTTTTCTTATCCCGGTCATAGACTGTAATGGTATTATCCCCAGCATTTCCGCAGAACATGTGAGTCTCATCGTTTGAAAAACGCATGGAGCAGGCAGCTGTCAGTTGAGTCAGAGGAGCCTTTCCTGTGGTCTCAATGGTCTGAATCTTCTCAATCTTAGGAAGACGGTCTCCGGTCTCATAGGTATATACATCGATAACATTCTTTAATTCATGAAGAAGATAGAAGAATTTTCCATCCTCGCTGAACCGGAAGCACTTAGGAGCAGATTCCAGATCGCAGCGGATGGCATCGATTAAAAACATCTCCTCATCCTTTTCATCAAACCGGTAAATCTTTACCTGATCGATTCCAAGGTCAGCCACCATAATGAACTTTCCGTCTGGCGTTCTTCTGGAACAGCTTACGTGAGGGCGGAAATTTCTCTCTGCTACACTTCCAAAGCCCTTATGAAATACTCCTGTTACAATATCTCCCACAGAACCGTCTTCATTCAGTCTGAGTACGGTACACTTGCCATCGTGATAACCGGAAACGAATATATATTTATCCTCTGCATCTGTAGACAGGTGGCAGCCGCGCATTCCTTTGATATTGGCAGAATTCAGTCTTGTAATAGAACCGTTCTCATGAATGCGGAAAGAAACCACACCTTCATCTGCGATGGAATAAAGAGTCTTTCCATTATTTGACGCTATCAGATAGGAAGAATTGTCTACCTCCACCTCGCATCTGGGTACGAAACGGCCCTTTTCCACGTCCACATCATACACTGTAATTCCCTTGGCCTGTCCATTGTAGGAATAGGAGCCTACATACGCCATGTATTTGCCCTTCATCATAATATTTCCTCCTGGTTTAATCCTTGTATAAACTAGAAATATCATATCATAAGATTCCTTATTTGTTAAGGAAAAACTTCCTTAAAAAGTATTGACATCACTGGGAAAATAAGTATAATGTATCTTGCTGCCTGTTTATTATTACTAAACTTTTAGGTTATATTTATAGTCAGTTAGTATAAGTAAACTTTCAGCTTAACATAATAAAAAGGAGGAGCACATGGATATCGGTACAAAATTAAAAGAACTGCGTGTGTTAAAGGGGCTGACTCAGGAAGAGCTGGCTGACCGTGCAGAGCTGTCAAAGGGATTCATATCCCAGCTGGAAAGGGACTTAACATCTCCCTCCATTGCGACTCTTATGGATATATTACAATGTCTGGGAACCTCCATCGGCGAGTTCTTTAATGAAACCCCGGAGGAGCAGATTGTATTTGGCAAAGGGGATTACTTTGCAAAATACGAAAGGGAGCTGAAACACGAGATTCGCTGGATCATTCCCAATGCCCAGAAAAACATGATGGAACCCATTCTTCTTACCCTGGAAGCCGGCGGCGAAACCTACCCGGACAACCCTCATGAGGGAGAGGAATTTGGCTATGTGATGCAGGGCAGTGTATCCATTCATATTGGAAATAAAACATATAAAGCCAAAAAGGGGGAATCCTTTTACTTTATATCAGATAAAAAACATTATTTAAGCAGCAAGGCCGGCGCGACCCTTATCTGGGTAAGTTCACCGCCAAGCTTTTGACAGGAGGATAAAAGGTCATGGGTCAGCCATTAATTGATTTACGCAATATTACAAAAAGTTTCGACGGTACCATGGTACTGGACGATTTAAACCTTTCCGTGAAAGAAAACACATTTGTCACTTTATTAGGACCCAGCGGCTGCGGCAAAACTACAACCCTGAGAATCATCGGAGGCTTTGAACGGCCGGGAAAAGGACAAGTGATCTTTGACGGTCAGGATATTACTAACCTTCCGCCAAACAAAAGACAGCTTAATACCGTATTTCAGAAATACGCTTTATTTGCACATATGTCCATTGCAGAGAACATCGCATTCGGCCTTAAAATAAAAAACAAGCCAAAAACCTACATTCAGGATAAAATCAAATACGCCTTAAAGCTTGTAAACTTAGACGGCTTTGAAAACCGCAGTGTCAGCTCCTTAAGCGGCGGTCAGCAGCAGAGAATCGCCATTGCAAGAGCCATTGTCAATGAACCAAGAGTACTCCTTCTTGACGAGCCTTTGGGAGCCCTTGATTTAAAGCTGAGACAGGATATGCAGTATGAGCTGATCCGTCTGAAAAATGAACTTGGCATCACCTTTATCTACGTGACCCATGACCAGGAAGAAGCCCTTACCATGTCAGATACCATCGTTGTTATGAACCAGGGATATATCCAGCAGATGGGTTCCCCGGAGAACATCTACAATGAGCCGGAAAATGCATTTGTGGCTGACTTTATCGGCGAAAGCAATATCGTTCCCGGCATTATGCTTCGGGATGAGCTGGTCAGCATCTTTGGCGCTAAGTTTGCCTGTGTGGACAAGGGCTTTGGAGTGAACAAGCCTGTTGACGTTGTTATCCGCCCGGAAGACATCGACTTGGTTACACCAGATCAGGGAAGTATCTCCGGAGTTGTAACTCACTTAATCTTTAAAGGCGTTCATTACGAGATGGAGGTAACCACTCCAGACGGCTTTGAATGGCTGGTACACAGCACAGATATGTTCCCGGTAGGCCAGAATGTAGGCATTCATGTGGACCCATTTGATATCCAGATCATGAATAAGCCTGCGTCAGAAGATGAGGAGGCGGTTGGAATCAATGAATAAGAAAGTATTATCCGGCCCCTATCTCATGTGGATGATCGGCTTTATCATCATTCCTCTGGTATTAATCGTAATATATGGATTGACGGACCGGTCCGGCAGCTTTACCCTGGCGAATGTCATTTCCATCAGCACCGAGGAACATGCAAAGGCATTATGGCTTTCTCTTTTACTGTCCTTTATCAGTACGGTCCTTTGCCTGATCTTAGCCTACCCTCTTGCCATGATTCTTCGTTCCAGAGGAATCGGACAGGGTAGCTTTATTGTTTTTATCTTTATTCTGCCTATGTGGATGAACTTTCTTTTACGCACCCTGGCATGGCAGACCCTTTTAGAGAAGAACGGAGTTATTAACGGAATTTTATCCACACTCCATCTTCCCGGACAGAGCCTTATCAACACTCCTGGAGCCATTATCCTTGGTATGGTGTATAACTTCCTGCCATTTATGGTTCTTCCTATTTATAATGTACTGATGAAAATTGATGACAATGTGATTAATGCCGCCAGGGATTTAGGCGCTAACTCCTTTCAGGTGCTCATTCGTATCCTTCTTCCTTTAAGCATACCCGGCATTGTCAGTGGAATCACCATGGTTTTTGTTCCGGCCCTGACTACCTTTGTTATCTCAAACCTGTTGGGAGGCAGTAAGATTCTCTTAATCGGTAATGTCATTGAACAGGAATTTACAAAGGGCAGCAACTGGAATTTAGGCTCCGGCCTTTCCTTAGTCCTTATGATTTTCATCCTGATCAGCATGGCGCTGATTGCCAAATATGATAAGAACGGGGAGGGAACCGCATTTTGATGGGCAGAAAAATCAATGTTATCAAACGAATCATTCAGGATTTTTATCTGGTGATTATTCTGGTGTTCCTTTATGCACCCATTGCCACCATGGGAGTCTTATCCTTTAACAGTTCCAAATCAAGAACCCAATGGGGCGGCTTTACCTTGAACTGGTACACGGATCTCTTTTCCAGTGCAACCATCATGAATGCTCTTTACAACACGCTTTTAATCGCATTTTTATCTTCTCTCATTGCGGTTATTATCGGTACGGCAGCAGCCATTGCCATCAACAGCATGGACCGGGTGCCAAGATCTCTTCTTATGGGAATCACCAACATTCCTATGCTGAATGCGGATATTGTTACAGGAATTTCTCTGATGCTTGCATTTATCGCCTTTGGAATCTCTTTGGGCTTTAACACCATTTTGATTGCACATATTACCTTTAACATTCCGTATGTCATATTAAGCGTCATGCCGAAGTTAAAGCAGACTGATAAAAGTACCTATGAAGCCGCCATGGATTTAGGCGCAACGTCTATAAGGGCGTTCTTTAAGGTAGTATTTCCGGATATACTTCCGGGAGTGCTTTCTGGTTTTCTCCTGGCATTTACCATGTCACTGGATGATTTCATTATCACCCATTTTACAAGAGGAGCCGGAATCAATACTCTATCCACCCTGATTTACAGTGAGGTGCGCCGAGGCATTAAGCCTTCCATGTACGCACTTTCAACCATTATCTTTATCACGGTGCTGGTGCTTTTACTCATCACCAATTTTGCACCCAAGAGAAAAAAATAGGAGAATATGCTCATGAAAAAAAGTTTAGTAAAGGTGCTCACCTTTGGCGCCCTTTCCCTCTTATCCATTGCTTTGCTCAGTGGCTGCGGAAAAAAAGAAGCAAAGGCCGGCGGCGCTGGTGAGGTTTATGTATACAACTGGGGCGAATACATTGATGAATCCGTCGTCAAACAGTTTGAGGATGAAACCGGAATTAAGGTTGTCTATGATTTATTTGAGACCAATGAAGAGATGTATCCAGTCATTGAGGCTGGCGCGGTGAAATACGATGCGGTTTGCCCTTCTGATTACATGATTCAGAAGATGAGAGAAAACAATCTTCTGGCTGAGATCAATCCGGACAACGTTCCAAACTTAAAAGAAATCGATCCCAAGTACATGGAAATGTCCAAAAGCTTTGACCCGGAAAATAAATATTCCGTTCCTTACAACTGGGGAACCGTAGGAATTCTTTATAACACAAAGATGATAGACCCAAAGGATGCACCGAAGAAATGGTCTGATCTTTGGGATGAGAAATACAAAGACAATATTCTGATGCAGGACAGCGTACGCGATGCCTTTATGGTAGCTTTAAAATCTCTCGGCTACTCCATGAATACCACCAACGAAGCGGAAATCAAGGAAGCCAAGGAGCTTCTCATTAAGCAGAAGCCTCTGGTACAGGCTTATGTCATTGACCAGGTCAGAGATAAGATGATCGGTGGAGAGGCTGCAATCGGAGTGATCTACTCTGGCGAAATGCTTTATATTCAAAATGAAGTTAAGGATCTAAACCTGGATTACTCCCTGGAATATGTGATTCCGGAAGAAGGAACCAACCTGTGGCTGGATTCCTGGGTTATTCCTGCCAATGCACCCAATAAGGAAAATGCAGAGAAATGGATCAATTTCTTATGCCGTCCTGACATCGCTAAGAAGAACTTTGAATATATCACTTATCCGACTCCAAACAAAGGAGCTTTCGATCTTCTTGACCCGGAGATTAAAAATAACAAAGCGCTGTTCCCTGGGGATGATTTGTTAAAGAACAGTGAAGTTTATCAGTATCTTGGGGATGAGGTTGATTCTCTTTATAATGAAGCGTGGAAAGAAGTAAAATCAAATTAAATCAATGCAATAGAAAAAGCGGAAGTTCTGGATTCTAAAATCCTTGCTTCCGCTTTTTTAATGTTTACTCTTTTTAATATTAATAATTGGTTATTAATACCTCAACCGTAACCGCATTCCGCTCCTTGAACTGGTAATTGCAATTGGAATAGGTCTTGTCAATATAATGAATCTTGTACTTTTTACTCCATTCAATCAAAAGCTCATTGGACATGCCTTTATGATACAGCACATTAGATAGGGCAAACCGGGTTCCCATGGAATCCAGCTTATCTAAAAGCCCTAACAATTCCTTTTCTTCCTTTTCCTTCCAATCCTTAAATCCACGGTTTCCATCGTTGTAGTTTCCTGTGGATATCAGATATGGAGGATCACAGTAGACCAGGTCTTCCTTCCCAAGAGAGGAATAGTCAAGCTCCATAAAATCCCGGTTGGAAAACTCTATGTTCTTTTCCTGCAGTGCCTGGCAGAACTGGGTCAGATTCTTTTCAATGTTTTTGTTAAATGAGCTTCGGTTTCTCCCAAAGGGGGAATTGAACTCATGGCTGTTATTAAAGCGTATCTGGTGATTAAAAGCGTAGCAGGTCAATACAAACAGCATCACCAAGTCCTTATTTTTATTATACTCTGACCGAAGGGCATAATAGCCTTCCTTATTCTGCTGAGTCAACTGGTACGTGTCAATGATACTCTGGATTTCCTTCAAAAGCTCATGGATTTCTGTTGTTTGAAACAGCTGGAACAATTCAATTAGGTAAGTAATCTGATCGTTACAGATGATCCGTTCGGCCTTTGCGTTGATTCCCACGTTAAAACCTCCAGCAAACACATCCACAAAGGTCCTTATCCTTTTTGGAAATGCCTGAAAGACTGGCTCTAGTATCTTATATTTCCCCCCGGTATAGTTAAGAGGACTTTTTATGTACATGGTGGCACCTGCTTTTCTATATAGAACAACAGCTCCTTAAGCCTTTCTGTCTCTTTCACCTTACGGCTTTTATATCTTCGATAGGGAATCTCATACACATGAAAGGTTTCCGGCTTCCCGTGGGCCTTCATGGCCGTTTCAATCTCCTCCACTGTCATAAGCCCATCGGTACTGTAGCTTAAGATAATATGAGAAAAACGGGCATTGGCAATCAGCTCCTCAAAAGCGGGAACTACCTTATTTCTCATGCAGAATTCCGACTTCTGGCCTTCATCTGCTCTCTGACCAGTGACTCCCTTTACCTCCGGATAATCGTATCTGGCAGCCGTCTCAAGCACATGGTAATTGGAAAGATACTGTCTCGCATTGTAAGGCGGATCGATGTAGAGGATGTCCCCTTCAATCTCTTTTAAAAGCTCTGCCCCGTTCTTATTATAGCTTCGGTTCTCTTTCCCGTTGCTGTTCACAGAAAGGCGGTAGAGCTCGTACCGTTTGTAGCTGCGCCTCTCCCAGGTCTTATGAAAGGCTCCATAGGTTCCTGAGGTGTTGGACACAAAGGGGATTCCCTCTACAATGCAGGCTACCAGGTAGTAGTACTCATGATCGTTTAACAGACCGGCAGCCTTCCAGTCCTCAACCGTGCATCTGGCAAAGTCGATACGGAGGGCATTCTCATCGTTTAAATACATGCGCCCGCCTACCGGGGCATAGGTATTTTGAAAAAACCTCCGTTCGGTTGGAAGCTCTTCTAAATCCTTCTTTTCTCTTTCATTTAAATAAACCACCGGATCTTCAATGCCTAACACTTCGCTTAGAAGGGTAAATTCAGGCATCGTGTCATTCTCAACGGTGGCACGCTGCAGTACATATGAAAAATACAACAGGTCATTGGAGCTGACCTGATACCACTGTTTAAAATATCTGGCTACCGCAGCAGTGCCGGAAAATATATCACAAAAGCTTTTTGCTTCTGGAGCCCGTTCGTCAATGACTTGCTTGATCTGGTCCAGCAGCAGTGTCTTGCTTCCAATAAATCTCATTCTTTTCTTGCTCCCATTCCTTTTAACCTGCATATCATTATAAAGGAAAACCGGAAAAAACACAAGGAAAGATAAGGAGCTAAATGACTCCCTTTTACCTGCAATTTTTTTCTTTACGGGTCCGTTTGAAGCAGTACATTTTTTCATCTGCCATTTTTAAAATAGTTTCTGAAAGAATGTCAGGGCTGTTTCCAACATACACCACGCCATAGCTTATGGACATGGGATATTCCTTCTTTCCATCGGACACCCTCTCGTCAATGGCTCTTAATTTTTCCAGTGCTTCCCTTTCGCCGCAGTTCTTGTATACCACCACGAATTCATCGCCGCCGAACCGGCAGGTGTAATCCTCCTCACCGGCGGACTTTTTAAGCTCCTCTGATACCAGCTTGATATATTCATCGCCATTCAAATGGCCGTACATATCGTTGATTTGCTTTAAATCATCAAGATCAATCATGCAAATGGAGAAAGGAGCTCCTGTTTCTATATAAGACTCAATGGTATGAAGGCAGTTTCTACGGTTATTCAGTCCAGTTAGCTCGTCTTTATAAGCCATGACTTCTAAAAACGCTTCATTTTCTTTTTGATAGGTTATATCTGTTATGAGATGAACCACTGCTTTTCTATCCTCCCAAAGCAAAGAATATGCTTTTACCTGAAATATTTGGTCATGGGAACATGTAAATTCATACCTCTGCTCCAGTTCTTCCCCCTGGCAGGACTGAAGCCTGGTTAACAACGGAAAATCCTTCCCAAAAATTGTGGTATTATTGGAAGAATCATAAAACCGCTTTCTCGCCAGTTCATTGGTATAGAGTATCTCCCCGGTTTCTTCGTCAGTAACCACCACCCACTCCTTTAAGCTGTTCATAATGGACACCAAAAGGGTATTGAACTTTCTTTCCTTCTCCGCCTGTTCCCTTAATTTATTTTCTCTTTGTTCCAGCTGAACTACCATTTCATTAAATACTTCTGATAAGTCCCCCATGAAATTAAGCCGCTGTTTATAATCTCCATGAATCACCTGTCTGGTCTGCCAGACCATATGCTTTAAGGATGCATGAAGTTTCTTAAGCTCTCCTGCCATATAATTATCCCGTCCAGGAGGTTTTGCAAGAAGATTTCCTTCTGCCAGATTTTTAAGAAACTGATTGGCCTCCGTCAGGCAGTGAGAAAGCTTTTTTAACGCTTCCAGAAGGTCCTTTCCTACTTGGTCTGTTCCTTCTATCTCTCCGCTCACCGGCTTATTTTCCATCATGTTACGGATCTGCTCCAAAAGAATTATTTCATCTTTTTCCGTCATTCTTTCACCTTCGCTCAAAGATTGACCCCTACGTGGAACCGGTATATATCTAAACCTCTGGCCCAGCAGTCCATCTTTGTGACCACATATTCCTTTCCTTTGTATGCACATATAATGCCGGAAAGAAATTCCTTGTCATACTTACAATGAGTCTTACCAGCAAAGGACCGTCTGGAGCAGTCGACGTCCTCTCTCCTTGTAAGAAGTTCTTCCTCTGTTCTATCATCTAATGTTTCTACCTTTAAGATACCGGTCTTATGTACTCTTAAAAGCTCCTTTAGTGTCTTAAAGAACTCTTTGAAAGGAAGGTCCTGATTTATAAAATGCGAAGCATAAGCCCATCCAACCGATTTGCCCGCGTTACAAAATAGAATTTTTGCCGCTTTTTCTCCGTACCGGTGTGATAATTCTGCTTTTATGGTATACTCATACAGCCGATATACCATTACAGGCATTTCTTCTCCAAGATGCTTCCGTCCTTCTGCTATATTTCCTATCGTATCCCGGGAGATTGAAGTCTCCTCCCCTGAATGAAAGATATCAAACACAGGCATTGCCCCCTTCCGATACATTCTACTCTGTCTGCAAACCCTTTTGCATGGAACATAAAAGAAACCTGCGGAGACAAACTCGATACGTATGTGATATATATGATTAATATATTCATAAGCCTTCTCATTTTGTGTGAGGGTAAGTATTTCCTGCCTGTCCGTTTTTTTATTTCTTCCTGATAAAAAGGTGTACCTTTTTATACCAGGCCTACAATCTATCCTCCTTCCATAATTATTGTTGAAATATGGCGAAATTTTGATTATAATATATTATGGTTGATTTTACTCTTTAGACAAGCATACCATATTGCCAAAAAGGTACACCTTTTTAGCAACATGGTATGCTTGTCTCATTTTAAAATCTGCACTTTCTGCCATACTAGTAACGACAGGAGGTTTTAAAACAGTATGAACAATTTCTACGGTTATGTGAGAGTATCAACCCTCGACCAAAATATGGAACGGCAGTTAGTTGAACTTAACAAATGGGGAGTATTGGAAAAGAACATATATTGTGATAGATTATCCGGTAAGGATTTTAACAGGCCGCAATACCAGAAGCTAAAGAGAAAGCTAAAAGAAGGAGACGTCCTGGTGGTGAAAAGCATTGACCGGCTGGGAAGAAATTACGAGGACATTCAAAGGGAATGGAGGGAAATTGTCAAAATCAAAAAAGCAGATATTGTCATTATTGACATGCCTATTCTTGACACGCGTACCAATAAGGACTTAATTGGTACCTTGATTTCAGACATTGTCCTTCAGCTGCTTTCTTATGTCGCACAGGCGGAGCGTGAGAATATTAAGCAGAGACAAGCAGAAGGAATCGCCATTGCAAAGGCTCAGGGCCGGCATTTAGGGCGGTTCCCGTCTCCTCTTCCAGAGGATTTTTATCCGGTTTATGAAAAATGGAAGAGAAGGGAATACAGCTTAAGAACCGCAAGTGAAGCTTTGGGAATTACCATCAGTCAGTTTCGGACCATGATAAAAAAGCATAAAGGAAGTGGAAACGAAGACCCGACTTGAAAACCAGGGGCAATCTGTGATAGAATAAGAAGAGATTATGCAGAAAGAAGGTGTTATTACGAAGATTCAGGAATCTGCTGAAAATTATTTGGAAACCATTTTAATGCTTCATAAGAAAAATGGAAATGTACGGTCCATTGACATCGCAGGAGAGCTTGAATTCTCCAAGCCCAGCGTCAGCGTCGCCATGAAAAATCTCCGGGAGAACGGGTACATTGAGGTGGACGAAAACGGTTACATCACTCTGCTGGAAGAAGGACAGGAAATCGCTGAAAGAATGTACGAGCGCCACACGTTACTGTCTGACTGGCTCATCTCTCTGGGTGTCACTCCCAAGGTCGCACTTGATGATGCCTGCAGAGTTGAACACGTGATAAGCGCTGAAAGCTTTGCTGCGATTAAGGATCATGTGAATAAGGATCAGAACCCATAAAGAAAAGTGTGTAAGTCATATGGATACTTACACACTTTCTTTTTTTATTTCTTTTCCCTCCAGGTTAAGAGAAATGCAGAATTAATAATTACCAGAATCGAACCTGCATTATGTACCAGGGCACCCAAGACCGGATTTAGTACACCTGTCATAGCAAGAACTATGGCAATAAAGTTTAGAATCATGGAAAATGCCAGATTGTACTTTATGGTCTTCATCATCTTTTTTGACATCTGAAACAGATGAGGCAGTTCCTTGATCTCATCACTTACCAGGGTGATATCAGCAGCGTCGACTGCAATGTCGCTTCCTATGCCTCCCATTGCAATTCCTACATACGCCTTTTTAAGGGCCGGTGCGTCATTGACTCCATCCCCAATCATGCAGACATATTCTTTTTCCTTCTGCCAGGATTCTATAAAGCTCATCTTGTCTTCTGGAAGACAACTTGCATGAACCTCCCCGATTCCCAGCTGTTCTCCGATCTGTCTTGCCCCGTTTCTGTGATCTCCCGTAAGCAGCACTGGAGTGATTCCGGCCTCTTTCACCTTGGAAACCACCATAGTCGCTTCCTCTCGCATGGTATCTGATAAGGCCACAAAGCCTGCTGCCCTTTCATCCACGGAAACATAAACAACGGTACAGCCCGTTTTCCTGTACTCTTCCCCTTCCTCCATCTGCTGTGGCAAAAGGCTGATATCCTTTGTCAGGAAAAGTTCAGGACTTCCCGCCATGACCTCCTTTCCCTTCACCCTCGCCTTAACGCCTCTGCCTGGCAGCATAATGAATTCTTCCCCATCAGGTACCTCTTTTTTTGTGGTTTCCCGGTAGGAAAGAGCAATAGCCTTTCCCAATGGGTGCTCAGAACGCGCTTCCGCTCCCGCTGCCATTTCAAATACCTCTTCTTTCGTTAACTCCGTTAAAAAACTGGATACCTTAGAGACTCCAGGAGTCCCGTAGGTGAGGGTTCCTGTTTTATCAAAGGTAACCTTTTTAACAGCTGCCAGACGCTCCAGGGCATCTCCCTCTCTTACCAGAAATCCATGTTTCGTCGCATTTCCAATGGCAGCCATAATGGCGGTGGGGGTGGCAAGGACAAGGGCACAGGGACAAAATACTACCAGAATGGTTACTGCTCTTAAAATCTCACCAGTGAGAAACCAGGTGAGTGCGGCAGAAAGAACCGCTGTTATAACAATCCAGGTGGCCCACCGGTCGGCAATGCCTACGATCTTAGCCTTACCTGCATCTGCAGATTGGACCAGACGGATCATCCGCTGTATGGAGCTGTCTTCTCCAACCTTTATGGCTTTCATATCAAAGGAACCAAATTGGTTGACCGATCCGCTTAAGACTTCGTCCCCTTCTTTCTTATCCACAGGCATGGATTCTCCGGTCATTACCGCCTGATTCATGGAGGTCTGACCCGTTAAAATTACACCGTCTACGGGAATGGTCTCTCCTGGCAATACTCTTAAGATATCTCCTGCTTTTATCTGCTCGGCTGGGATAATCTCTTCCTTATTAGATACAAGCCTTCTTCCAGTGCGTGGCGTTAAATGAACCAGCTTCTCAATTCCTGCTCTTGCTTTTTCTACAGTCAGGTCTTCTAACAGCGCTCCAAGCTGCATGATAAAGGCTATTTCTCCGGCAGCAAAGTGCTCTCCAATGATGACAGACGCAATCAAAGCAATGGAAACCAGGACATCGGCTTTGATATCAAATTCTGTCACAAGGCCAATGACTGCCTCCAGAATAATGGGAATCCCGCATAAAAGTATGGCT
Source organism: Clostridium sp. 12(A) (assembly GCA_000526575.1). Taxonomy (GTDB): domain Bacteria; phylum Bacillota; class Clostridia; order Lachnospirales; family Lachnospiraceae; genus Lacrimispora; species Lacrimispora xylanolytica. The sequence goes on from JAGI01000002.1 coordinate 2,560,295, forward strand.
ACCCAAGCCCCGTCAAAGGGAAGGGGAACCAGATGAAAAAGACTGTTTATCAGAAACACACCGGATATTACAAGAAATGTGATATCCTTTTTACTACCGCCCCAATCCATTATTTCTTCTAATTTTTCCATGACTTCCTCCCGTCTTTTATACCTATGGGGGTATATGTACATTCTTAATATACCAATGGGGGTATGGGTTGTCAAGAGGTCAGCCTTTATTTATGGCAAAAAAATAAGGGTATCGCTCAATCACATCATGTCTTGTGATATTGCGATACCCTCTACACAGGCTTTAAGTCATATTGGCAAATCGTTCGACTGCCTTTGTAAAGCTTTCAATGGTCTTTTCTGCATCTCCATGTTCAATTCCATCTCTGACGCAGTGATTGATATGGCCTTCCAAAACTACCTGGCCTACCCTGTGAAGGGCAGATTTGGCTGCGTTGATCTGGGCAAGAACATCTTCGCAGGGAACATCTTCTTCCACCATGCGGTCAATAGCCTGGACCTGTCCGATGATTTTCTTTAAGCGCCGATGCAGATTATCAGCATCCATACATTGTTTCATGTCACACCTCCATATACCACCAGGGGTATATGGACATTATGGGTTAAAATCCATGGCTTGTCAATACTCTGTCATCACCTTAAGAAAAGCTGGACACCTTAATTTCTTTTGCCGCATCCCTGCCTATGGCAAGCCGCTTATCACCCACACCAAGAATCACGCTTCCATAAAATTCTCCTACCACTCGGACGGTCATGCCTTCTTCTAATTCATGGCTTTTCATCATCTCCATGGTATGAGGGCTGCACATCATCCACTGAATGGTATAGGTCCCACCGATTTTTACATCATTTAATGATTGCATTAGAATCCTCCCTACTGTGTTACGTTGAGAGTTATTCTAACCAATCCTGTCCGGGACATACGCAGGGCTTACATCCATTCTTTATAGCGTTTGATATATACCTTTTTCAAAATCTGTACACAGATTAAGTATCCTGCAAGCAGTGCCACCAGCCAGGGAATAAATATAAGCGGCAGAGGTCTCATATCAAATCCCACACCAAAGCCAGAAAATCCAATTCCCAGTGCCAGGGCGGCAACAATACAGGTGGATATCAGAAGGGGAAGAGACGGTACACTTTGTATAAAAGGCAGCTTTTCTGTGCGGATCATGTGGATAACAAGTACCTGGGATACGGTACCGAATACGAACCAGCCGCACTGGAACAGAGGAGAAAGTTCCAGCTTGTTGGCTCCCACTGCCCACCACATAACGCCAAAGCATAACAGGTCAAAGATGGAGCTTAAAGGACCGAAAAAGCCCATAAAGGTCTTAATGGATTTCGTCTCCCATTTGTGGGGCTTCTTTAAATATTCCTTGTCTACACGGTCAAATGGAATTCCCATCTGGGAAAAATCACAGAGCAGGTTCTGGGTTAAAATCTGTACCGGAAGCATAGGAAGAAACGGCAGGAACAGGCTGGCAAGGATGACAGAAATCATGTTACCAAAATTTCCGCTTGCCGCCATCTTAATGTATTTAATAATGTTTCCAAAGGTACGGCGTCCTTCTATAACGCCTTCCTCCAGCACCATCAAATCCTTTTCCAGCAAGATAATATCCGCGGTTTCTTTTGCAATGTCAACTGCACTTTCAACAGAGATTCCAACGTCGGCCTGATGAAGGGCGGGTGCATCGTTGATGCCGTCTCCCATATAGCCTACGGTATGGCCTGCGTTCTGGAAGGTTTTCACCACCCGCTCTTTCTGGGACGGTGACAGCTTGGCAAAGAGATTACAGGTTTTCACAGCCTCAAAAAGTGCCTCATCTGTCATGGCCTCCACATCACGCCCGGTCAAGATATGATCTACATCGACCCCTACCTTTTTACAGACCTTGGCTGCCACTCCTTCGCTGTCCCCGGTAAGCACCACAGTTCGTACTCCATGTTCTAACAGGGCGGAAACAGCGGCTCCTGCACTCTCCTTTGGCGGATCAAGAAATCCTACAAATCCAATGAGTACCATGTCCTGCTCATCTGCCACGCCAAATGTGCCCACTCCAGGTACCTCATTTTTCTGAGCCACAGCAATCATGCGCAGGCCTTCTGCATTGTATTTATTGTAGGTAGCCATGGCAATGTTTCTGGTCTCCTCATCCATGGGAAGAACCTCTCCGTTCATTTCCATAAAGCTGCAGGCTTCCAGCATTTCCTCCACGGCACCCTTGGTGATCAGCTGAAGCTTTCCTAAGCGGTCTGATAAGACCACGCTCATTCTTCTTCTGGCAAAATCAAAGGGAATCTCATCCACCCGGTGGTAGGATTCCAATATATCATTAAGGCCATTTAGCTCGGCACGGTTTATAATAGCCAGGTCAATTAAGTTCTTAAGTCCGGTCTGGAAATAGCTGTTTAAAAATGCGTGACGTAAAATTCTGGTATCATCCACGCCCCTGATATCCATGTATTTTTCCAGCACCACCTTATCCTCTGTTAAGGTACCGGTCTTATCGGTGCACAAGATATCCATTTCCCCAAAGGTCTGAATGGCTCCCAGGGTGCGGACGATGACCTTGTGCTTTGACATGGAGACGGCTCCCTTTGCAAGGGTGGAGGTCATGATCATGGGAAGCATCTCCGGAGTCAGACCAACCGCAATGCTAAAGGAGAACAAAAGAGCACCTGCCCAGTCTCCCTTGGCAACTCCATTGATTAAAAATACAATGGGAACCATAATAAGCATCATCCGCACCAAAAGTCCGCTGACGGAATCCACACCACGCTCAAAGCTGGTCTTTGCCCTGTCACCGGAAAGGGACTGGGCCATGGAACCAAAGAATGTACTGTTTCCTGTCATTAAGACGATGGCTCCTGCACTACCGCTGACCACATTGGAACCCATAAAGCCTATGTTCTTAAGATCGGTCAATGCATCCTTTGGGCTGTTGTCCCCATGGCTGAATTTTTCCACTGGAGCTGATTCTCCTGTAAGTGCTGCCTGAGCCAGGAAGGTATCTTTGGTGGTTAAAAAGCGGACATCCGCAGGCAGCATGTGGCCGGCGGATAGCTGAACGACATCACCCGGAACCACCTCACTCATGGGGATTTCCGTAAGCACCCCGTCTCTCCATACATCTGCTTTATTGGATATCATCTGGGTCAGCTGCTCAGCGGCTGCATTAGAGCGCTGGGACTGAATAAATGCTACCAGGCTTGACAGCACCACAAGCCCTACGATAATTCCTACGGTCAGATAATCCGGTTTTGAAGATGCCAAAACATCTGTAAAATAAGTAACAGCAGCTATGATTAAAAGAATCACGTTAAAGGGATTAATGACTGCTTCTCTCAAACGGTGAAGCGCCGTATCCTTTTTTCCTGCTGTAATTACGTTAGGGCCAAATTCCTCCAGCCTCTCTTCTGCCTCACTCTCTGTAAGGCCCGTCTTTTTTGCTGATAGAAGCAAAAAAAGCTCTTCTTCCTTAAGAAATGCAAAATTTCTGATCTCCTCTTCCTTAAAAAGACGGTTCTTCATTTGCTGGGTATCCTTTAATTTTCCTGTTAAAAATCTCATTGGTCTCATTCCTTTCTTTTTTAGAATCCCCAATGAAAATAAAAAAAGGCATAAAAATAGCCGTCCCAACAGACGGCAGAAATCAACAGGAAAATAAAGCCCTTATGTATCAAAAGACATAGGACATCTTCCCGGTCATAACTTCCATATATTGGGTTTTATATTCATATTGGGGCTTGAAGCCGTACATCTGACTTCGAGGGCAACTGTCCATGTCTTCACTCCTTTTTTCATAGTATTTCATATTAAGTGTAGACCACCTGCTATCAAATGTCAACCTTAAGATCCCAAACTAAAAAATGTGGTAATATTTGGATTATGTCCTTCCACCACAAACACCTTATAATGGATGATTATAAGCAAAGGAGTTTTACCATGCCAAGACGAGGTGAAAATATTTATAAGCGTAAGGATGGCAGATGGGAAGGACGGCTGTTAAAAAAAGATGGAAAATATCAGTATTTTTACGATTCCAGCTATAAGGGCGTGAAAGAAAAAATGAAACATTCTCCTGAAACTAAAAAGTCCAAAAAGAAACAGGACGCTGTCCCCGCAAAAGATGCAGCCGGTTTATTAAAAGCATGGTTAGAGGATACGGCTCAAAGGGTGAAGCCATCTACCTATGACAGCTATTACCGCTGTATGAACAAATACATAATTCCATTTTATGAAAATAACAAGTATTCCCGGATCACAGAAGAATCTGTTTTTCGCTTTACCAAGCTGATGAAAGAGGAAACCGATCTTGCAGATTCATCCCGGAGAAAAGTTCTGGCCATCTTCAAAATTGCTTTAAGAGAAATTCTAAAAGGCTCCCCGGAGTATATTGCTATCCTGGAACAGATTAAGCCGCCAAAGGGAGGAGAAAAAGAGGTGGAAGTGTTTTCCATGAAGGACCAGCGCCTTATTGAGCAGGCCGCCCTTCACCATGAGGATAAACGAGCCATTGGAGTAGTCATGTGCTTTTATACCGGAATCCGTCTGGGTGAACTATGTGCCCTCAAATGGAAGGACCTGGATTTAGAAACCGGCACTCTGTCCGTTAACCGGACTGTTTCCAGAGTCAGAAACTTAGAAGACGGCGAAGATAAGACCATGCTATTTGTAGGTTCTCCAAAAAGCCGTAAATCATTAAGAAAAATCCCTCTTCCCGAATTTTTATTACAGCGCCTGAAAGCAAAGAGGGGCGAATTTGATGAGGAGGATTATATTTACTCTGGAAATCAACAGCCTTATGATCCCCGCCGTTTCCAAAAGCTATATAAAAGAATCTTAAATCAGGCAGGGGTCACAGACCGGAAGTTCCATGCCATCCGCCATACCTTTGCTACCCGTGCCTTAGAGCTGGGGGTTGACATTAAAACCATCAGTGAGCTGCTGGGGCACTCCAGTGTCTCCATCACCTTAAATATCTATGCCCATTCTCTGATGGAGCAGAAAAAAGCGGCCATTGAAAAATTCAACGACCTTTATGAGTTCAATGCAAAAAAACAGCCTTTATTGTAGCACTTTATTTTCCATGGAATTGGGAGGAAATGGTTTACTTAACCGAAGCAATCTGGTAGAATTACCCAAAATGAAAGGATGTCTTGGTAACTATGGAGGGTAAGAATTTCAGCTTTGCGATTTTAAAAGGGTTCCGATTTGGATTATTACTGCAATTTGCTGTTGGCCCCATGTGCCTGATCGTCTTTCAGACAGCCACGGCCTACGGATTTATTAAGGGCCTGTCTGTTGTATTTGCCATTGCACTGGTTGACGCATTCTACATCGCACTTTCCTGTGTGGGAGTTGCCGCTGTCATGAGTCGGCCTGGCGTTCAAAAAACAGTTAAGCTCATAGGGTGTATTGTCCTGGTTTTCTTTGGTGTCAATACGATTTTTAGTGCCTTTCATCGTAATCTCCTGCCAGACATTCCTTTATTCCCTGATGTTACAGGGGGAAGCCTGTTTATGAAGGGAGTGGTTCTGACCGCCTCCAATCCTCTTACCATTATTTTCTGGAGCGGTATGTTCTCCACTCAGATGATTGAGAACAACTGGAAGAAGGAACAGCTTTTCCTCTTTGCCGCTGGGTGTGTCATGGCTACCATAGTATTTTTAACAGGCGTCTCTTTGATTGGGAGTATGGCAAGCGGATTTTTACCTTCCGCTTTGATACAATTGCTGAACGCGGTGGTAGGCTTTGTATTAATTGGGTTTGGGATAAAACTGCTTGTAAAAAAGGACAATGCCAGGAAGACTGAAGAAATGGCTTAGATACATGAACAGGCTTGATCAATTTCCTATGATGAAAAAAGATGGACAGCATATTCTCGCAGTCCATCTTTTTTCTAATTTTATAATCAGAACTCAAAACCAAGATAAGTAAAGGTTCCGTAAGCATAGCTTCGATGCAAGAGCTTTGGAGTTCTATCTCCCCCGCTTCCCATTGCTGTAAAAAGAGGCATGATATGCTCCTCTCTTGGAACTGCCATTCTGGCATTAGGAGCAAGGGACTGATAATGAAAAAGATCATTTTGATTCAACTCTTCCACCTTCTTAATGATCCAGTCATCAAATTCTACTGCCCAGGCTACCGGCTTTGTTGCATTTCCATTCAAAGCGCCCAGATTGTGTACTGTAGAACCGCTTCCAAGGATTAATATATCCTCTTCTGCCAGAGGCTTTAGGGCCTCTCCAATCTGAAACTGTTCCTCTTTGGAACGGAATGGGTTAATAGATACCTGTACCACCGGAATATCTGCCTCTGGGAACATGATGGAAAGTAAGGACCAGGTTCCGTGATCCATTCCTCTTGTATGGTCCAGGTTGGATTCTATCTGCTTCTCTTTTAAAAGATTCTTTACCTTTTCTGCCAGCTGAGGAGAGCCTTTCGCCGGATACTTTATGCGGTAAAGCTCCGCCGGGAATCCGTAAAAGTCATAAATCATATCATAGGTTCCTTCCACCGATGAAATTGTCGTGACCTCTGTTTCCCAGTGTGCCGTAAACAGCACTACTGCCTTTGGCTTTAAATTTTTTCCAAGCTCTCTTAATAATTTAATATATTCATTATCCTCCAGTACGAGGTCTGGTGCACCATGGCATAAAAACATTGGATGTATCATAAGCAATCTCCTTTCATCCATATCATCCAGCACATCTCATGTGTTGTACTTTATTTATATCAGGATTTCGCTTATATATCAATCATATTATGGAGTTTTGGGGTCAATTATTGTTTTATTTCTCTTCATCACTTGGACAAGCAGAATAATTAGGGATACAAAACACAAGTTTCCAGATAATTTCCAGATGCCCGCAATGGTGATTCTGGCTGCCAGAAAGCTGCTTGCCAGGGAAGCGGATAAGCATCCAAGCTGGAACACAAAGGAGCTTAAGGATAGTATGCTCGCCCTGATATGATTGGGCGTATACTGGTTGATGAGCGTGTTTTCTGCCACATTTCCCATACCATGAAAAAGATAAAATCCTGCATACCCCAGAAGAAACCCTGGCGTATTGGTCTGTAAGGACAGAATCACCAGAATAAGACTAAAGCTCAGCCTGCAGATACCATATATGTTCCATTTACCAAGGGGGTACTTAATGAGCAGCTTTTCACTGGCTGCATTTCCCATGGCAGACATGAAGAATCCCATAAATGATACCAGCCCCAGTGTCCATGTGGCGTCTTTTAAAACAGATACCTCCAAATATACAGGTTGCCAGTAGGTCTCAATGGATGAGATCAAAAGTCCGGTAAAAAACATGCTTAAAAGAACGTATTTTAAACTTCCAGAGGATATGACAGCTTCCTTTCCCATTCTTAAATGAGCTCCAAGAGCTACTCTTTTTTCGTCCTCTTTTCTCTCCTTCTTTTCCCTTATGCCAACCACACATAAAAGAAATACAATGACGGTAAGGCCTCCCTGGACCATGATTACCCCCCCTGTCCCTCCCCAATAGGAGATAAATCCTCCTGATATACTGCCTGCTGCAAATCCTGCTGCCTCCAGGATCGACAAACGGGAGGAGACCGATGGGATACAATCCTGCCCATGTGCTTCTACTGCCTGCTCAATGAACAAAGCGTCCAGACTGCCAGAGGAAAAAGCCCGGCTCATGCCGTTAAGGATAACACAAGGAATTAAGAGGGTGATATCATCAGCCGCAATCAAAAGGGTAAGAGAAAATAATTTCATTACTGCGGATAATAAAAAAGCAGTCTTTCTTCCCAACAAATCCCCGCAGATTCCACTTGGAAGCTCAAAAATCAGGGCTGACAGGGCATAAAGGCCGATTAAAAGGGGAAGGGTCTTTAAATCTGCCCCACGCTCCAGGAAAATAAGATTCAGCACAGGCATTAAAATCCCCAGGGAAAAATAGTTAATAAAAATGACCGACTGCTGGGTCTTATTCATCCAGATCCTCCTTCGCTTGATACAGGATTAACGCGTACTCCCAGGGAGACTTCTCCTCAGATGGTTTATCATGAGCTTTTAAATATCGGGAAATCATCTGGAAAAGCTCTTTGGATTCTTCCTCTGTAAGGTGCATCACTCCTGTTATGATATCTCCAAACTGGTGAACCATATCCGGGCGCACCTCCTGGCCGCTATCTAAGACTTTTCTCTTATTTGAAATAAAGCCTTCGTAAGCCTGAGCCACTTTTTCCTGTAAATACACCTCTCTCTGAGAGGTCCACTGGTCATTATGTTCAAGCCCTATTTGAACCATTGCATAGCTTGATTTATAAAACTTTGCTGTAATCCCGTTAATCTGTCTGGTATGGTCAAGCTCTAACAGTCCCAGAGACATGAGCTTTCCTATATGATGCTGGACACTGGATGCAGAAATTCCCATCTTATCAGAGATCATCTTTGGTGTCAGGGGCTCTTTTGATAATTCCAGAATGCGGAGTAGCTGCTGCCTTACAGGATTCATATAGATTTCCAATTCTTTTTTCGTAGATAAAATGACTTTTTCCATACCTTTTATCCTTTCATTTTCGTTACACGAATTATAACATTACATATTGTGTAATGTCAATAAAAGAATTCCATACATCTGATAGCAGGCTATATTTGTTAATGGCAGACCACAAAAAAAACCAACGGGATTATCTACCCATTGGCTTTGTCGCCATCCCTGTTTCATCATAAACAAAGATAGTATTTCTGCATTTTTTTGCTTCATATAACGCATGGTCCGAGTGGACGAATAATCGGGTTGCATCTATGTTGGAAGAATAGACTGCCAGACCAAAGCTGGCTGTTAAGTGAATCGCCTCACCTTCCTCAAATCGAACAGATTCTACCTGCTTTCGAATCCGGTGGCACAAGGCTACGGCCTCTTCCACCACGGAATCCGGAAACAGGAGACAAAATTCATCGCCCCCATAACGAAAAGGTATGTACTTCCCTTCATTATCCTTTAAAATCCTGGCAAATTCCCGTAAGCACTGATCTCCCATGGAATGGCCCCAGTTGTCATTAATACCTTTAAAATGATCGATATCAACCGTTGCCAGCACCCATTTTTTATGGCTTTCCTGTGTTTCCATGGTAAACAGGGCTTCCTGAAGGGCCTTTCGGTTAAAGATTCCCGTCAGTTCGTCCTTTTGCAGACTTTGTCTTAGCTCATACCGTTCGATATCTTTTTTCAGGATAGCCTTATTCTTCTTTCGTTCAAAGCGAATGACTACCATGCATGCCGCAGAAAATGCGAATAAGACGATGATGGAAACAAGAAAATCTCCAAACAGCATCATATTATCAAGAACATAGGGCTTATCCCCATCCCATTTTACCACCAGCTCTGAAGCAACAATGGAAATAATACTTAGAAAGGCTGTGATGCTGGTCAGGCGGTAATTGGCATAAATGATGGTCAGCATCACTGCACCGGTAAATATGTAATAGGTGGATGTTAGGGCACTGTGAACACAGAATATAACAAAGCAGATAAACACAAAGGTCAGTGATACCAGATAAATCTTCTGATCCAGAGACAAAAAATCCAGTTTCAGTGCCATGGATTCCAGAAAAACGCATATAACATTTAATCCACTGGGCACGATGATATACTTAAAAAAATACCGTCCAAGAGGAATGGTGATCACATCAGAGTTCATAAATAAAAGGCTCATCATGCACTCTACCAGGAGAGCAAATATGACCACTCCAATGGTAATCTTATAATGAAGAATCAGCCAGTTTTTGTAAATCTGAGCATGCTCCCTTTCCATCTCCGCCAGATGGACGGTATTCAAATCTTCTTTTTCCATAAGATTATTCCTTGATTTATTTTAAGGAGGGAATTCTGCCCATAATTATGGTATCATAATAATTTCCGTCTGATAGAAGCTTATCCTGTCTTAATACCCCTTCTACCTTAAACCCATGATCCATATACAGGAGAATTCCTCTCCGGTTGGTCTCTAACACACCCAGCTCTACCTTTTTTATTCCATTTACGTCTGCCCAGTTCATAGAACGGGAAAGAAGATTTCTGCCAATCTGGTGTCCCCAGTATTTTTTCTGTACACAGACACCAAACATCACCTTATGAGCCGTTCGCTTTAGCGGACTTCCTTCACATCTGGAAAACCCTATGGGAGTTTCATTCACAAGAGCTACCAGAAACAAATGATTCTTCTCTCTGGTATCCTTTATAATGAGCTGCTTAAAATCTTCTTCATCGAGTAGGTCTTCCCCTGCTTCCCGGTCCATATGCTCCGTTTCCCCATCAATTAAAACCCTAAGCTTTGCTAACACCGCTGCATCGGATTCTTCGGCGGAACGGATGGTATATTTTAATCCTTTGATACAATATTCCTGTTTTTCTAGTTTCATACTCTTCCTCTTTCCGGCCGGTGATATTTCCGGTCTGTATCTAATGTTTATATTATGACGCTGGCACTGTTGCGTCCTTTTCCCTTTGACTGATAGAGCCCTTCGTCTGCCCGGTTGATTGCCTGAGCATAATCCTCATCCGTATCCTTAAAAAAGGTGATGCCTATAGAGACCGTAATCGATAACTCTTCTTTGATATCCCCTATTTTTAATTCAGATACCTTTAGAATAAATTTCCGGCAAAAATCCTTGGCAGCCTCTTCCCTTAAGCCCTGGAGGAGAAATACAAATTCATCTCCGCCCCATCGGATCACCAGATCTGAGCTTCTTAAAAACAACTTCATTTCCTTCACGAACAAGGAAAGAACCCGATCTCCGGCGGAATGGCCGTACTTGTCATTAATGCTCTTAAAATGATCCAGGTCGCACATCATAATGCCAGGGCCTGTTCCCATTTGCTTAAATTTATGAAAGGCTCTTGTCAGCTCCTTTACTCCATTCCTGCGATTGGCGGCACCAGTTAAGGAATCCAGGTTCATCTCTGATTCCATCTGCTTTCTGGAATTCCTGTGATACAGATTTTCAATGAGAGAAATAGAGCTTAGGCTGACAGCCAGTATGAGAGCAAATAAAAGCACCAGCATATAGGTAAGCCTTGATACCATCTGGTTGCTCTCCCGGTCAATCTGGTTTAAATAAGGATTTAGGTCATCAAGGTAAATCCCCATGCTGATAACCCAATTATAGTTCTGATACTGCTTGGAATAGACCAATGTTTTAGCAGCTTCTTTGCTATTCCTCTTTTCCACGTAATAGCTGTAAAAAATCTCCCCTTTCTCATTGATTCCATCCAGTTCTTTCTTGTTTGGATAATCGCCTTCGCTATCAGTGGTATCCGTGGATAAGTAGGTTCCCTCAAGCTCCGGCATATCAGGATAGCTTATGCACACAGCATAGTTTTCCCCACCCTTTTCACTCACGACTTCATTGACACGGATAAAGGAGTTTCCAGCAAACTGTACGCCGCGAATGGTGTTTAAAATATCCGTTTTTACCAAAGATTCCGTATACTCCTTGGTAACCCCTAAAAAGTAGCGGTATTTTCCATGCATGGCTACCCGATATGCGGTAAAGGTCCCTGCATTGTTATAAACCGTGTCCACCCAGGTCTCGTGAGAAAGCCCATAAGGATCATAAACAGCTTTCTGAGCCGAGCCATCCCACAATACCACCATAATATTTTTATAATCCGGGTTATTTTGAAAGAAATGGATGAAGAATTCCTGAAATTGCTCATCTGTAAGGTCCATCTTCACATTGATGATATCAAAGGTTCTTGCAACGTACTTTTCCACGTTTTTGGACTTGGCAGTCCGTTTCAAGTCGATTTCAGTAATAAGGTTATTAACGGTATCCTTTAAGAAATCCTTTTTTATGCTGCAGATCACATCCTTTGAGCTTCCCAGATAGATCTGACCGATCTTATCAATGGAAAATAAATAAAAACATACCATAACCGTACAGATTATACTGCTGATTATGGTTAAAAATATTGCATATTTACGCCGAATAACGAATTCCCCCTTCCCATTGATTGAATCGGATATCTAAAAAATAAAATCCAAACGGGATCGAATAGGGATAGTATAACACATGGACGAAAAATTGTCTTATTTTATATGGTAAATTTATACTGAAATTAAAAAGAGGGCAATCAGCCCTCTTTTAACCTGCTATAAGGGAAGAATCTGAAAGTAAATTGCAGCCAGTTCTTTCTTTCCCTTACACTTTTTCTTTAACAATTCTGCCATCGTTCCATCCTCACCGTGAGGATTCTCAAACAGAAGCTTCATGCCAGTTTTTTTAACGAAAACAAGACCCTCTTCTTCCGCAGCCTGCTGAAACAGCTCTGCCCGAAGTGGTGTATTGATTACAATCATATTATCTCCTTTATAAAAAGATTCTGCCTGCGGTAAACATAATGACCGGAATGGTAAACAGGGACAGGCATGTGGTAATGGTAAGCAGCTTGGAAGCATACTGGCTGTTCTTATGATACTGTAGGGCGAACATGGTCCCCATGGCCCCGCTGGGGCAGGCCGCGGCTGCAAGAACCGTAATGGCGATGGCACGGTCTGCATGGAAAAGAAGGAGAACTCCTAAGGTGACTACCGGGACAAATATAAGTCTGGCTGCACTTAAAAGATACGTCCTCGGCATCTTTAAAGAGGATAGCAGATCACTTTCTGCCAGGTTCATACCGGATATCAGCATTGCCATAGGCGTATTCATATTCCCGATCATCTCCAGTGGAGCTGCGATTACTTTTGGAAATCGGATTCCTGTTATGTAAAAAATCAGTCCAATCAAAATTGCAGCATTGGAGGGCTGAATGAAATTTTTGATCATAGCCTTTAGATTCTCTGTCTTTCCCTTCATCAGTATGATTCCATGAGACCATACAAACAGGTTGAACACGGTAATATATGAGGTCATATAAAATACGCCCTCTGAGCCTAAAAGCCCATGAATCAGAGGAATGCCAATAAACCCGCAGTTGGAATAAACAATTGACATTCTCTCTACAGCCATATCCGGCCCCGTCCTTTCCGGGACCACAAGCTTAGATATGGCAATGGCCCCTAAAAAGCTTGCAAAAGACAGGCCGGCGGTGATAAGAAGTCCCATCAGCTTAAGTTTGTCAAACTCCATCTGATATGACATAAGAATCACACAGGGAGACACAACATATAAGAGTATGGAGGTCATACGGCTTCCGGTGATGCCGTCTGCTGCCCCTGCCTTAAAAGCACCTGCACCAATCAGCAGGATAAAAAACATCTCCAGAATTTTCTTTGCTGTTAATAATGCCAGATTCATATGCGTTTAACCTGTGTCCTCCCTGACATACTTTCTCAGTCTCCCAATGCCTTTTTCACCTGTGCAATGACCTTTGCGCCATTCATGGTGCCGTAAGCCTGCATATCAATGCATTCAATGATCTTACCGGGGCAGTCCTTTTCCACCTTTGATTTACTAAAGCGGACCTGAGGTCCTAATAATATAATATCTGCATCAGGTCCTTTTTCTCTGGTACTTGCAAGTGCATATGCATTGATGCTACATTCATAATTATCCTTTGCTGCTGCTTCTTTCATCTTATTGACCAGAAGACTGGTCGACATTCCTGCCGCACAAAACAGTACAATGTTTCTCATAAATAACTTCCTTTCTATTCCTTCATATTTATTTTTAAGATATCAATCATTTCCTTACAAAGATCCATGACCGTCATGGCATTCATCAGATGATCCTGGGCATGAACCATTAAAAGACCGACTTCCACCTTTTTACCATTCAGTTCATTCTGAATCATCTCCGTCTGAATCTCATGAGCTTCCAGGATTAATTTATCCGCTTCCTCTAATTGCTTCTCTGCCAGTTTAAACTCTCCGTTTTTTGCAGCGCGAAGCCCTTCAATGGCAGTGCTTCTGGCATTTCCCGCACTGACTACAAGCTTCATCACAATCATTTCCATATCCATATCAACGAGCCTCTCTCTCTTAACCTGTGATTATGAGTTTCACATAGGTAACAAGGGTAATTAAAACAATCATGGTCCAAACCCATTGTTCCGATCTCCGGAATTCTGATTTTCTGCTTAAGACACGGTATAATCCAAAGGGCGGAGCAAAGATAAGCCAGAAATACGTTTTAATCCTTTCTCTGGTAAAGACTTCTTCCATCACAATCACCTCATGCTCATATTGTATTCTTTTTATTCTTCGGTTTCAATCCTCTGCCGGTTAGATGCAAGCACAAATGGAATGTATACTAAAAAGGCAAGGAGGATACAAAGAATCTGGGTTACTGCCGCTCCGATGCTGCCTCCCGAACAAAGGAATGCCATAAGTCCCGGAGGTGTGGTCCAGGGGGCATTGACCACCATTCTGCCTGCAAAGCCAAGATTGGTCATGAGATAGGCAAAGGTCGCTGATACTGCCGGAGCAATCATAAAGGGGATTGCCATAATGGGGTTCATGACCACCGGAAGGCCGAAGATGATTGGCTCATTGATGTTAAACAGGGCACATGGTATGGCAAGCTTTGCAATTGCCTTAAAATCGTCCCGTTTTGAGAAGATCATAATGGCAATGATCAGGCCGCCTGTAATGCCGGCTCCCGTAACCGTTGAGAAGCAGGACATGAACGGTGTATTGATGATATTGGGTATGGGAGCACCTGCGGCGTAGGCTGCTTCATTTTCTGCAAAGGCTGCTAACAGGATGGGTTCGTACACTGCTTTTGTTACCTGAGTTCCATGAATTCCAAAGGTCCATAGTAAAGTCGTGATAAAGATAAGGGTTATGTATCCGGGAAAGCTTGTGAGAATATTGGACAATGGTCTCTGGATAAATGCAATGATGGCATTAAAGAGGGACATGCCTGTTATCATCTCAAATACCATGCCGATGCCTGAAACAATAAGTATGGTAATCAGGGACGGAAACAAAATGGTAAAGGAGCGGGCCACATTGGAAGGAACGCTGTCCGGCATATGAATCTCGAACTTACCGCTTTTTACCAGCCTGCAGTAAATTTCTGTGGCTCCCACGGAAGCAAACATGCCTACAAATAAGCCCTGTGCATTGGTGTACATTCTGGCCAGTACATTGGTCACCACCACCTCACTTCCATCTACTGCCTTACCAGATGCGCTAAAGGCACAAAGGGAAATATAGGCGCCTAGTGCCACTACGGGTAGGGCCTTATCCTTAATTCCGTAATGCTCCCCCAGCTCCATGGCAATTAAGATTACACAGCCAATGGCAATAAAGTTCATGGTTCCATAGTTGGCAGCCACGAACATGGGATTGAGCTTTCCTAAAAAGCCAAGTCCCGGAACATTTGCAAGGCTTAAAAAGCCTGGGGTGGTACTGCAGATAACATTGGAAAACAGGGTACAGAATGAGCCAAT
This sequence comes from Clostridium sp. 12(A), assembly GCA_000526575.1. Lineage (GTDB taxonomy): Bacteria > Bacillota > Clostridia > Lachnospirales > Lachnospiraceae > Lacrimispora > Lacrimispora xylanolytica. The sequence goes on from JAGI01000002.1 coordinate 2,575,699, forward strand.
GATAATGATTGGCAGCAGGCTCATAAATGCATTCTTAATGGCTGCCAGATGACGTTGTGTCTGCATGACTCCTGCTGCAGAAAGCAGACCGTTCATAATCTTTTCTTTCATCTCTTCCTCCATATCCACCGCTTTTGGCGGTAATCGTGACCGGTTCTATATTTGTAATCACATGGTAGCATACGGTAGCACGAAACTCCATGTGGTCTTTTTCCATTTTCATAATGGCAACCTTTGCTTCCTTTTTCTGGGAAATGAGCACCACCAGGAAAGTGGAAAAACTGTGCTTGGAGATTGTTTTAAGGCTCTGATATAATGGGGTTATCTTCATTACAATTCATTTTAAGAGGAGGGGTATTTATGAAGCAAATAAAAGCGTTTCCGGCTGGTTTTCTCTGGGGAGGGGCGACCGCAGCCAATCAGGTGGAGGGCGGATACCGAGAAGGGGGAAAGGGAATCTCTGTTTCCGACTGCGCAAAAGCTCATTTTGGGACAGATGTTACCAATTATAAGGCCCACAACACCGTCACTTCTAAAGATATCGAAGAAGCACTGAAAGATAAGGATACGGCATCCTATCCCAAGCGGCACGGCTCTGATTTCTATCATCACTATAAAGAGGATATCAAGCTGTTTGCCGAAATGGGATTTAAGGTTTACCGAATGTCCATCGCCTGGTCCAGAATCTTTCCTAATGGGGATGATTTAACCCCCAATGAAGAAGGGCTTAAGTTCTATGACAATGTCTTTGACGAGCTTAAAAAGTATGGCATCGAGCCTCTGGTCACCATGTCCCATTATGAACCGCCCATCAACCTGGTCTTAAACTACAAGGGCTGGTACTCCAGAGAGACGGTGGGATTCTTTATCCGGTTCGTTAAAACCATCTGCACCCGCTATAAGGATAAGGTAAGATACTGGCTCACCTTTAATGAGGTGGATTCCATGATCCGCCACCCATTTACCACCGGAGCATTAATTGAGGACCGCTTTCCCGGGCAGAACTTTGAGGAGGTCATCTTCCAGGCCATGCACCACCAGTTCGTGGCTTCCGCCTATGCAACAAAAATCTGCCATGAGACCATACCAAACTCTCTCGTTGGCTGTATGCTGACGAAGCTCACCTATTACCCTTATACCTGCAAGCCTGAGGATGTCTTAAAAGCACAGCAGACCATGAGAGGCACTTACTGTTACAGCGATACCCAGGTATTCGGAGAATACCCGGCCTACCTTCTTTCCCGGTTTCAGAATGAGGGCATTCATATCCGCAAGGAAATGGGGGACGATGAGATCATGAAGGCTTATCCCGTTGATTTCGTATCCTTTTCCTACTATAATTCTTCCTGCTCTGCCGAGGATACCAGTGCGCTTAGCCTGACCCCCGGAAACACCATCAATGCCATTAAAAACCCCTATTTGAAGGCTTCTGACTGGGGCTGGCAGATTGATCCCACCGGGCTTCGCATCTCCATGGTAGACCTTTATGACCGTTACCGGAAGCCTCTATTCATTGTAGAAAACGGCCTGGGTGCAGCGGATGTGGTTAAGGAGGACGACACCATTGATGATACCTATCGGATTGATTACTTTAGAGAGCACTTAAAGGCAGTCTCAGAAGCAATCCAAATCGACGGGGTTGAATGTCTTGGATATACCTCCTGGGGCTGCATTGATCTTGTTTCTGAATCCACCAAGCAGATGTCAAAGCGCTACGGCTTCATCTATGTGGACTGTGACGATTATGGAGAAGGCACCTATGAACGGCTTAAGAAAAAGTCCTTTTACTGGTACAAGAAGGTCATAGAGACAAACGGTCTCAGCTTATATGAAGAATAGACTACAGCTCCTTTGGGAGCTGTTTTTCTATCCATGTCATAGCCTCAATAAATGCATCATAATCCTGCTTTTTAACCAGATCCTGAATCTCCTTCTGGCTTAGCAAAAATGCGGCAGTCATCTGGTAAAAACGCTGTAGCTCAACGCTGGTATGGTCCTTATTGGCAATGGATACCAGGAACACAGCCCGCACCTTTTGTCCTCCCCAGTCCACAGGCTCATCAAGAATTCCAACACAGACAAAGGTCTCCTGGCTGATGGCCTTATAAACGTGAGGCATGGCTACCATATTGCCAAAGGCAGTCTTTGCAAGCCTCTCCCGTTTTAAGACCGATTCGTAAAATTCCTGGGGCAGATTCTTCTCCTCCATGACAAAATGACACATGCAGCGAAGGACCTCATCCTTTGTCCGTAACTTTAAATGAGGGAGAAACATCTCTTTCTCATAGTAATTCATCACAGAAGAGGTCTTCTCCGAGCAAAGGACCTTTTTCACATTAACGATGTCATTATCGTCAAGGAAATACTGAACCTCCAGGATGGGTAGTGGAACCGGAACCGTTATGGGAACCGTGGTGAAAATATAATCATAATCTGCAAAATCCACTTTATACAGACTGCCAAGGTCACAGGCTGTAATGTTGTTTATGTAATCTTTAAAGTAGCTCTGGTATTTGTACTGGAGTAATTTTGCGCTTCCCCGGCCGGAGGAACAGACAAGGAGTATGTTTTTCTTCTGGATTTCAGACTTCTTTCTCTCCAGGGCAAGAGCAAAGGCAAAGGCAAAATATGCGATCTCATCCTCGGATAAAAGCACATGAAAGTGTTCATTGATGACTGTGACCCCATTGCTTGCCATGGTGTAGGAAAGACAGAATTTCTCCTTCACATCACGAAGGAGGGGATTTTTTAAGTTCATATCGTATTTAATCCGGACGCTTAAGGGTACCAGATGCTGGCACAGTATCATGCGAAGCTCCAAGTCATTTCGGAAATCAAATTTAAACAGGTCATAGACCCGTTCCAGCATGGCAGTCACCAGATCATTGATTTCCTGGGTAATGATCATATTCTGTTCTGCCTCATCTCTTGGATAAATGATTTTCTTTCCTGCCAGATGAATGGCAATATAAAAGATCTCTGTCTCTGGAAATGTAATATGAAAAGTGGTTTGAAGGCTCCTTGCAATTTCCGTTGCAATCTGGTATTCCAGGCTGTCATCCTTCTTTTCCATATGCTCCTTTGGCAGAGGCACATAATGGCATTCCATGATACGGCTGATGGCAATATAAAGATGCACCACCAGATTTTGATAGGAGGCGCCGGTTATGGTAAAATCATTGCTCTTTAAGACGGAGGAAACACAGGCCGCAATTTCGTCCATGCTTTGATTTCCTTTATGAAGCCGTTTTCCGGAAAAGGAAGCAATGCACAGCCTGGCATCGAATTCTCCTCCCTCAAGCTTAATTCCGTAATTGGGCTTTCGGATCACTTTGATATTAAACTGGTTGATGTATTGTTCCACTTCCTTTAAATCTGCAGTCAGAGTCCGTTTTGAAATAAACAGGCTCTCGCTTAACTCATCTAGCTTTACATAGGAGGGGCTGTTAAATAAATACTCCAATAGATACTGAATTCGTTCTTCCGAGGTTCCAGGCAGATATTCATCGGAAAGGCGGGAGTATAATTTCCTTTGAAACATTTCAAACTTTTCTTTATCGGTAATCTTTAAATAATAGCCAACCCCATACTTAGAAAGAATGGCACCACCACAAGCTTCCATCTCCCGGTTCATTTCCTTTAACAGGTTTCTTATGGTCTTCGTTCCCACCTGAATCTGCTGTGCAAGATTCTGTGCGGTAACGTATTCTTTGTCTGACAAAATATCAAGGATCTGTCTCTTTCGCCTATCCATATATGTTCACTCCTATCGATTCATGCCAGCTTGCGCTTTTTAGTGGTATCTTGGGGCAGATTATATTATAATCGGATTGATCACCATAAACCGCCCAAGTTTTTTGTTAACTTTTTACTTATTTCTTGCTTAAATATTAATATTTTTATGCATATTCACATAATAACATAGTTTAAATAGCAACTAAATGAATCTTTTTTCCATTTTCATAGTGGTAAACTCTTCCATTTGAGTGCTGTAACTTTTTTGTAACCCCATACGCCTGTCTATGAGCTATACTACGTAGGAAGCAAGCTACAAATGAAAGAAAACGAAAAGGAGCACTGATATGAAATATAACATGAAAAAGCTTATTCCTCTTTTGCTGACAGGAGCCATTCTCCTTACAGGCTGCGGCAAAGCAGAAAACCAAAATACCACAAAAAATCAGCCACAGGATGACGCGGCTTCCATTGGAGGATTTCTTCCTTCCGGCTCAGAGCTTTTAGTTCCGCAAAAGGCAGGGAAAAAGCAGAGCATCTATCTAAATGCTCAGGCAGGCGGTGAAAATAAAGAGGCCTTTCTTTTATACCGGAATCCATCAGACAACCGTCAGGCCCATCTTCTCTATCTTACAAAGGAAAAGGACACCTGGCAGAAAAAAGAAGACATTGAAACAGGATTCTTAGGCTTTGATACCTTTGAGCTTATTGATCTTGACGGAGATGGAGCAAAGGAGGCTATTGTTGGCGGGACTGTTTCAGAATCAGGACACGACAACCAGCTTACAATCTATAAGCTGGAGAAGGATGGACTTAAAAAGGCCGGAGAATTAAGCTACGATGCCCTTTCCATTGAGGATTATACTGACGATAAGATTCCTGATCTTATGGCTATAACGAAGAAGCAGGATGAGACAAGGGCAGCCGGACTGTATTCTTATAAAGCTGGTGCTCTCACCTTGATTTCCCAGATTGATTTAGACCCCCAGGGCATGTTCGAGCATGCAGCATTTGGAACGTTAGCAGACGGAAAAAAAGCTCTGTATGCCGACAGCGGGCTTGGCGCCCATTCCATGCTGACGGAAATTATTGTTTACAACAACGGAACTCTTTCAAAAGTAGGAGATCCTTCCGACAGCGTACTTTTAAAGCCATATCCTCTTTACAGCAGGGACTTGAACGGGGATGGTATCATAGAGGTCGGAGGAATGTACAGTCCAAAGGGCTATGAGGACGCTGCCATGGCTGAGATTCCCTTTATTTATACGTATCAAGACTATAAACTTGACGGAAGCTTTCAGGTGGTGGAAGAACGGTATGCGGATAACGGTCAGCATTTTTATATTTCCTTCCCCAAAGAACTTTATGAGGGTGTAACGGTAAAACGACTGGATGACGGAGTGGAACTTCTTTCCACCCAGGGAGATGCCTTGTTATTCCAGGTAAAATGGGCTTCAAAGGAAGCCGTTCCTGCTGACGCTGTTTTACTTGCCAGCACAAAGGATACTGCCTTTTATACAGAATCAAAATCAGAAACAAAAATACCAGCAAGTGCATTCCATCTGATGGAGGAAGAATTAAACTGAGGTTAAATATATGAAAACAATTCTGGTGGTGGAGGATGAGCTGTCCATTCGCAGCTTTGTCTGCCTGAATCTAAGAAAAAAAGGATATGAGGTTTTTGAAGCAGAAACCGGGGAAGATGCCCTGGTTCTGTTTCAGGATCAGACCATTCATGTAGTGATTTTAGACATTATGCTTCCGGGTATAGATGGCTTTGCTGTCTGTGACGAGATGAGAAATCTAAATCCTAACGCAGGAATCATCATGCTTACCGCCCGCTCCCAGGATGAAGATAAGGTGAAGGGGCTTCTTCTGGGCGCCGATGACTACCTGACAAAGCCCTTTTTGATGAGCGAGCTGGAAGCAAGGATTCTTTCTCTCTTACGGCGCTTGTCCAATGGTCTGGAAAAAGAGACATCCGGGGTCATGGTTTCCGGCTCCTTTTCTCTTGACAGCCTTCGGAATAAGTTAACTCATTCAGGAACCGAAATCAGGATTACACCTACCGAAGCCTGTCTTTTGCAGTTTTTAATCTCTAATAAAAACAAAGGATTTACCAGAGATGAGATTCTCGACCAGGTCTGGGGCACCAACTATTTGGGTGACCCCAAGGTGGTGGATGTAAACATACGGCGAATCCGCAGAAAGATAGAACCGGATCCGAAAAATCCCAGGTATTTGTGTACGGAATGGGGCTACGGATATTTGTGGAAGGAGTAAGCTCATGAAGCGTAAGGTAGTCTCTTATTTCATGCTTTTGACCATTTTGACCCTGACTCTTGTTATGGTGTGCTTTGGGTTTGGTATAAGACGGTATTTTTATCAGGAGCTTTCGAACAGCGTAACGAGCCATACGGAAGCCGTTCCTTTTGTATGGGCCGAGCTTGGGGAGTTTACCAGTGAGGATTTAATCAGAAAAAGCGATGGGGTGATAAAAGCGTACCAGATGGAAGGGACCAGCCTTACTCTTCTCTCCAGAAAAGGTGACCCCATTCAATCCTCCACCGGTTATCTGTACAATCATAAGGTCTCGATTGATCCCAGAGTCTTATCCTTTGAAACAGTATACAAAATACAGGAGCCCATGGGAAAAAGAATTATGGCGGTCTATACCCCTCTTCTATACCACGGGCAAACGGTAGGGGTCTTAAAATATGAAATATCTCTGGCTAAGACCGATGAAAGAATCTTCACCCTGTTATCCTGGGGATTTGCTGCCTGTCTCATGGTGGCTTTTGTGGCATTTCTGGTAAGCCTTCGTCTTGGAAATTCAATTGTATTGCCTTTAAAAAACATAATTAAGCGGACAAAGCGGATGGCAGAAGGTAATTATGAGGAAAAGATTCAGGAAGAATACCCTTATGAAGCCGGGGAGCTGGTCCGAATGCTTAACTATATGGCAGATGAGATCACAAAATCAGAACGGATGAAAAATGATTTCATCTCCTCCATATCCCATGAGTTAAGAACTCCTCTTACAGGAATCAAGGGCTGGGCGGAGACCATAAAAGAGCCTGATTCCGTTACAGAAGAAGAAATGAAGTTTGGGCTTAAAATCATAGAGGAGGAAACAGAGCGTCTCATCCGTATGGTGGAAAGTCTCCTTGATTTTTCCAGATACCAGTCTGACCGCATGGTATTATCTCTTTCCCCGCTGTCCTTCGACCAGCTGGTAGAAAAGGTTTCTTTGGAGCTCAGTAAGAAAGCAGAGAAAAAGGGCATCCGACTGATGAAAGATTTAACGCCGGCAAGAATACAGGGAGACTGGGATAAATTAAAACAGGTGGTCATCAATGTTTTAGACAATGGGATCAAGTTTTCAGAACAGAATGGTGAGATTTACATCACTATGACAGCCTCAGACGACTGGGTGAGTTTGGTAATCCAAGATACCGGAATTGGGGTTAGAAAAGAACATTTAAAATACATCACCCATTCCTTTTTTAAGGCGGACAAACGATCGCCAGGGGAAGGACTTGGGCTTGCTATCTCCCAGAAAATCATGGTGCTTCACGGAGGCAGCCTTTCCATTGAAAGTGAGTATGGAAAGGGCACCTCAGTCACCATGAAGCTTCCTCTTATAAAGGATTAATATGTTTCCTTGTGAACTCGATTAAAATCTGCATCCTCATCTTTATAGGGAGCTCGTTCCTCTGCCTTATGTCCAATGGCAAGAAGACAGGAAACACCGTATTTCTCAGGGATGTTAAGAACCTCTCTTACCGCTGCTTCCGAACCTCCGTTGGTGCTCTGGCGGCATCTCATCTGAATCCATACAGAGCCAAGTGACAGGTTTTCTGCCACCAGCTGCATCATGGTGGCAGCGATGGAAGCGTCCTCTACCCATACATCGCTCGTTTCACTGTCAGCGATCACAGCAATGACAACAGGAGCCGTATCAAGGCCAATGGTTCCCATACTTTTGCAATCCTTTAATTTTTTTATGGTTTCCCGGTCTTTGACCACAATAAATTCCACAGGCTTCTTATTTTTTGAAGATGGGGCAAGGAGTCCTGCTTTTAAAATTTCATCAAGGTTTTGGTCTGACACCTCTTCCTCCGTAAATTTTCGAATGGACCTTCTTTTTTTGATTATTTCAAGCATTTCGGCAGACATATGACTTCTCCTTTCTTTTCTCAATTATTTAAGTACTCTATAATACCTTCCCAAACATTTTTTGAGTCTGATGTGTATTGTTCTTTTCTGGGTTCCTTTAACGCCAGCCGGTTCATCCTCTTGATATCATACCCGTCTTTTAATATGATGGACTTCATGATACCAGGAACTATGGCCTTTCGATGGCAGGCATAGACACATTTTAAGCACCACATACACCGCCAGCCAAATTTCGGTCTTCCATTTTCCATTCGGATATTCTTTTTGGGACAGTTCTTCACGCACAAGCCACACTGGTTGCAGTCACTGGTGGCGTATAATTTCTTCCCAAATAACCGGCCTCCCAGATGCTCCATGACCCCGAAGGCAGTAATGAACTTATCTTTTGTCTTTGGCACCGTAAGCCGCTTCTTTCCTTCTAAAAGCTCTTTACTTATTGTCTCCATCTTATGGGGAAGAACGGTTAAGAGAGCCAGGTTTAAGGGAGGCTCTACCTGAGTCTGGAAGTTTGACGGCATGATCACCATGTTTTCATAAACAACCTCATAGCCCCTCCGCGTTAAATACTTTTTGGCAGGGACACGGCAGGCCGTATTGGGGGATACTTCCCCTCCTCCGGAAACGGATATAACAGCCGCATGCCTGTGATTTCCATTGGGAAGCTTTTTAATCCATCGCTCTGTTAATTCTGCCAGACGAAAGGCATAAACAGGAGACATGATAAGAAGCAGATCCGATTCCTCGATTTTAAGAGGAGATACCTTGGCTATATTCTTTTTTTGTACCTTCACTCCTTTTTCCGTAAGCTGTCGTTCCAGATACTCCGCCGCAAGCTCTGTACCGCCTGTTCCTGAGAAGCAGGCAATGGTTACCGTGTTATATTCCATCTTTCTCCTCCATGTTGAATCCCTATTATATAATTTTAATTGTGACCGCATACATTAGTAATAAATTTCTTAACAGCAGGAGCCTATTATGAGTGACTTAACCGGTGGCGCTAACAGCACCTTATTCCAAGACGGAAATGTCATGCAGGTCCAGAATGCACTGGTGGAAGAAGTCTATACCCCAGACAGCAGAACCGGATACGTGAGAATTTCCTATTCCTTTCCAGGAGAACGGGAGATGATATTTACCAATCTGCTACAATTAAATGTAAACTGGAACACCATTTTAATCAATCAATATAATGAATCCATCAGTCTATGCAGGATCTTAAAGGGAATGACCATCAATGCCTGGTTCTCCCCAGACTTTATGAATTCCACCCCTCCCCAGACCAATGCCTATCGGATTGTGGCATTTCTTCCGGCCCCTAATGTCCGGGTTCTCGTGGATCGGATTGCTTCCATAGATGACCAAAATGGATTTCTTTATGTAGGAAACCCGAACAATATGGCGGACCAGATTCGGTTCACCATCTCCAACCTGACCCAGATTCTGGATCAGAATAACAATCCCATTCCTCTTAATATATTGCAGCCCGGCCAAATGATCCGCGTGGAATACGGAGATTTTGAGACCGCCAGTATTCCTCCCCAGACACCAGCCTTTTCAATCAAGATGATTACATACTGACACTGGATTAGCGGCAGGCTCTTGACCCGTTTATACTCATTATAAGAGACTCGTGTTCTTAATTCAATATAAAAACAACCTGCCGGAAAAATACCACATTTCCTACAAAAAAGGAGATGGGTAGTAACCGGCAGGTTTTTTCTAACTAATAATATATCTTATTCCACATCAAAGCCTCTTCCAATGATGCTGTTGCTTCTGCTGGCGCAGATAAAGCTGTCATCATGAAAGGATTTCACGTAATCTCTTATGGCAATCAGCTCCTGCTGATTTAACACGGACTGAATCAGCATCTTCTTTTTTACATTGGAGGTGTCCATTCCCTGAATGAATGTGGCTCCGCGCTTTAACTCATCCTGGATAAACTGAGTGATCTCTAAATACTGGTCTGACATAATGCTCACATTATAGTATTTCTCAAAGCCGATGATCAGCTTATCGGTTACCGCGCTCTGTACAAAGGTACAGATCAGGGAGTAAATGATCATGGTCACATTTCCGTATATGATAGAGGAACAAATAACGACTGTATTGAGAACGAGATAATAGGTTCCTATTGAAATTCCTTTTTTCTCTTTTAAGTAAAGAGCTACAATGGATTCCGGGCCATTGGCCACTCTCTGCTTCATAATGATTCCACCTGCAATACCGCCTACCAGGCCGCCGCTGACGGCTGCTGCAATGGGGTCGGTCTGAAGGGGTGGAAGATAGCGGTTTACAATGCCTACATAAAAGGTAAACATGAGATAGCTGAATCCCGCATAAAAAATCTGTTTCTTATTATAGCTGAAAAACGACCAGATAAATATTGGCAGAGCCATAAATATAAGAAGCATCTGAACATCAGCTCCGGTCAAACGATTGATCACTGCTGCCAGTCCTCCGATTCCGGTCGCTACCAAATCATTGGCATTGAGTATCTGACAATACGCACATGCTGAAATAAACTGCCCCACAGCAATCCAAAATAGCTTTTTTTTCATTGCTTTTCTCCTCACAAAGTACAAAAACCCTTTTCTTGTCCTGTATTTTCTAGCATTACATCGACCATTATTATATAGAGTTCATACCTGTTTCGCAACTACATTTATTTGGACTATTTTGAATCATTTTCAATTTATAGGTGAAACCATGTTGTATTTTCTAAATATTGACAGGTTCATCGGTTTGATGTCCACAAATCAGGAGATGGCTATGGTTATAAAATCTAAAAAAACCGGAGCAGATGGCAAAAAAGTTTGTAAGTATTGTTAAATAATTAACCGATCGTATCTTCTACAAAATCTCCTCTTTTTTCCACGACTTCATATCCAATGGAGGAGACACGGTTTCTCAGGCACATGTTGCATTCTGCGGCCTCTTCTCCGGTACAGATCTTATTGTCGTAGAGGTCGTATTTTTTCCGGACCCCAATGGGAGAAAGATTAGGCATCAGCACGTTAGAACCGGATAATATGCCTTTTTCTCTTCCTTTTTTATCAAGTGTCCCAAGAGCCGTGGTGGACGGAAGTAAGGCGTTTGGAAGCATAAGCCTTAAGATTCCGATGAGAAACAAGGTCAGATCCACGCTTCCCGCCGGAAAATTCCCAAACTGTGTATCTTTATGGGGGATAAACGGACCGATTCCTACCATCTGAGGGGATAACTCTTTGATAAAGGCAAGATCCTTTGCCAGACATTCTGTAGTCTGGTAGGGAGAACCTACCATAAAGCCGGTTCCTACCTGATATCCAATTCGTTTTAAGTTCCGTAGGCATTCCTTTCTGTTTTCCAGAGAAAGGGACTCTGGATGCAGCTTTTTATAATGCTCTTCGTCAGCCGTCTCATGGCGGAGAAGGTAGCGGTCAGCCCCGGCTTCATGATACTTTAAGTACTGGTCATAGGTTTTTTCTCCGATGGAAAGGGTAATGGCACAGTCCGGGTAACCTTCCCGGATGGATTTTATAATATCTACCATAATCTCATCGGTGTAATAGGGGTCCTCTCCTCCCTGTAGCACAAAGGTACGAAAGCCTAACTCATGTCCTGTCTGACAGCAGGAAAGAATCTCTTCCTTACTTAAGCGGTAACGGTCTGCATTGCTGTTTCCTCTCCGGATTCCGCAGTAAAAGCAGTCATTTTTACAGTAATTGGTGAATTCAATCAGTCCACGAATATAAACTTCCTTGTCAAAATATTTCTGGCTGTAGGTTCTTGCAAGGGAAAACAGGTAATCGCTTGTCTCCTGGTCGAAATTCTCCAGCAAATAAACAAACTCATCCTTGGAAAGGTTGTGTGTCTCATACAGTTTATCGATTAAGTGTTTCATATTCCTTACTCCTTCTCATTCTAGATTTCAATCTTCATGCCGTCATAAGCAAATTCTATGTTCTCATATTTTTTCTCCAGGCACTTATAATCGTCGTAGCTTTTGCCCCAATCTTCTTCCAAATGAGTGATGATGACCCGTTTGATCTTATATTTTTCCTGAATGGCTATAATCTCCTCCATAACAAAGAGCTCCGTTCGAAGGCTGTTACTCTCCTCCAGGACAAAGCCGTCCTTTAACACGTCCCCTATTATGGTGTTTCCAATTATAAGGCAATCCGCCTCATAAAAGCTCTCAGACTCTGGAAACGGCTTTACATCACAGGGGGCATAGATTAACTTTTTCTCCCCTTCTGTAAATACAAAAACAGTTACATTTCCCTTATCATCCACTGGTACTAAATCTACATGAATACCGTTTATATTAAGTTCATGAAGCGGCTGTTCGGTTATGAGATTTAAGGATTTATAATAGGAAAGCATGGAACCATATGCAGTTCTCTGATTATCTAAATCTTTAAGTACCTTAGGCAGAGCCCCTACCACAATGGGGTTTTCGCAGCTTTCCCCCATTGAGGCAGCCAGCCAGTCAAGGCGAAGCTGTTCAATGACCCGCATTCCCATGGTATGATCCGGGTCGATGTGGCTATATAGAATATAGTCTATGGACTCCACATTCCCACGGTTCAACGCCTGGACGATATCCTCCGGGGTATCTACCAGAGCATGAATGTCCTCTGCATAGAGGCTGCAGCCGCATCTTGCATAGGGCACTCCTTTTACTCTGGCCTCTCTGCAGACCCGGCATTTGCATAAGGGCCTTGGTATACTTACGCAGCCTCCGGAACCAATGATGTTAAATTTCATATACCCTCTCCCATCTAATCTTTCGTCTAAAATACTTTATCTATATTATGTGGTATTTTTCCATGAGCCTAACTGCGGAGGTAGCCATCTGGGCTGTCATTCCCCATATGGTGGTATCCTCATACTGATAAAATGATATGGCATGATTTCCCTTGACCCAGGGGTATTCCATGCCGCCTGGAATCCATTCGTACGGAAAATCCTTTGGAGGCTCCTGTATCAGCTGGCTGGTGTAGGTCTTTGGCGCATTGGACCGAAAAAAGTCAAGAGGCACTTTAATGACAGCCTGCACCTCATCCGTACTAAAGGTATCCTTATAATCCTTTATGGTGCCGATAAAGGGCTGGATCATCAGATTAAAGGGAGACAGATAGATATCCCCAGGTCCCAATACTTTAATCTGTTTCCTTTGCACAAGAAGCTCTTCCATGGTCTCTCTGACGGCACACGCCTTTAAGGATTCTCCCGGTTCCAGCTTTCCTCCTGGAAAACAGATTTCTCCTGGCTGGTGCTTTAGCTTTCCTGATCTTTTTTCAAATAGTAAATGAGGAATTCCTGAAACCTCGATTAAAGGAATCAGGACTGCATACTTACGGAAGGCTTCCTCTCCTATGATGCCTGGTCTCCTGACGGAAAAACCTTTCTTCTTCAAAGCAAACTCCTCCTGTTCTTCCATTATCCTGATTAAATTTTACCGCACATTGTGGCATTACACAATGGCCTTATCTGGGAATTACCGGAATCTGTATCTTAATCACGTATTCGTCATCATTCATACCCGCCAGATGACTGAGCATATCGTCCTCATACGTATCACCACTGATGTCAAGATGGTTCTTTTTTATAAACGATTTCAGTTTCTCATAAGACTTTTTTGTATCTGTATATGCCCCCTTATGAATCACTACGGCATATAGACCGGCCTTTTTTACATGGACACGTTCACTGTCAAGGTAAGATTTAATCTTGCTGCTGTAGCAGGAGACCTTCATATATTCCCCAGCGAGAATGTTCTCCTTTTTCATGATCACTCCCAGAAGCAGCTCGGTTTCTCCATTGATTTCTTCGCAATACTGAAAATGATCTCTCAGCTTTTCCAGTTCTTCTTTCGCTGACATATCTTTCGTTAAGTTAACAACAATATAATACTCTTCCTTGCACTCCTCTAAAAAAGGCTCTCCATAGACCGAGCGAAGCGCCTCTTCCGTGGTATCTATGGTGGCAAGAATTTTATTTCTCATGAGATTCATCTTTTTAATCTCTTCCTCCAGCTGTTTTTCTTTCTGCCTTAGGATAGAAAGAAACATATCTGGGTTATAATTATTCATGTAATCCTTAATTTCTTCCAGGGAGGAGCCAGCCTGCTTTAAAATATGAATGATATCATAAGTGAAAAATTGTTTTATGGAATAATAGCGGTAGCCGTTTTCCTTAACCATCTCCGGCTTTAAGATTCCCACTTCATCATAATGAAATAAGGTATGTTTGCTCACTCCGCAAAGGTGGGCGAATTCTTTGGTCGTCATATACTGCTTGTTATTTCCTGACATCTGCTTCCCTTTCCTGCTTTCTATTTGTCCCATTTCTTGATTTTTACAGTTGGTTGAAAAATCTTGACTTTAGGGTTACCCTATACTTTATAATGACATAGCTGCTAACATCCGTCAAGAAATTGTTTCTAAACTAAGACATGATACAGGAGGACTAAAATGAGAGATTTACTGCCTTACATAAAGCCCCACAAAAGGCTTCTGGCAGGTGCCATTATATTTTTATTTTTTAATAACTTTACTGCCATGTTCATTCCGACCCTGACAGCCAGGTTAATTAACGTGGGGGTCGCCAATCAGGATATGACCTATATCTACCGGACCTGTGTGCTTATGCTTACGGTTGCCATCCTGGGTGGGCTCAGCTCCATTGTCTCTGCGATCCTGGCATCAAAGGCATCGGCTGGCGTTGCCAGGGATTTAAGGGAAGCTGTGTTTACCAAAGCGCAGACTTATTCCCTTACTGATTTTAAAACCGTTGGAACTGCATCCATGATTACACGCTGTACCAATGATATCAATATCATTCAAAGGTCTGGCATGATGTTCTTAAGAATCCTTCTGCCTGCACCGATTATGACGATTGTAGGCCTTACCCTGGCATTTAGAACCAATGTGCAGATGGCCTGCTTCTTTATTGCAGTGATCGTATTTTTCGGAATTATGGCTTACTTAATTGGAAAAAAGGCAATTCCATTGTTCCAAATGATCCAAAGAAAGATGGACCGGCTCACCTATGTGCTTCGGGAAGGAATTACCGGAGTCCGGGTTATCCGTGCTTTTAACCGGGAGGCGTTTGAAAGGAACCGGTTTGTAGAGGCCTGCGATGATTACCGTGATGTTGCCATTAAGACGGGAAGAGTCTTTGCAATTCTCCTTCCATTTCTGTTCCTGATTCTTGATTTAAGCGTAGCTTCTGTCATCTGGTTCGGTGGAATTCAGGTTACCAACGGCTCCATGGAAATCGGAAGCATTTTTGCCCTCATTGAATACCTGACTATCATTCTCTTTTGCTGTGTTATGGCTGTTATGGGATTTATGGAAATCCCCCGTGCCTTAAGCAGCATAGGCCGAATCAATGAGATATTAAACCTGACCCCTGAAATCAATGATGACACCGATGCCCTGCCACAAAGTGAGCTAAGAGGTACTCTGGAATTTAAAAATGTTTCCTTTATGTATGCAAATGCAGAGGAACCTGTCTTAAGCCATATTTCCTTTACTTCAAAGCCAGGACAGACCACTGCCATCATCGGCGGAACCGGCTCAGGAAAATCCACCATTGCAAACCTCATTCCTTACTTTTATCAGTTTCAGGAAGGGGAAATTCTCTTAAATGGTATTGATATCAGGAAATATCCACAGAAAGCATTAAGGGAAAGGATCGGTTTTATTCCTCAGAAGGCATTCCTTTTCCGGGGAACCATTGAAAGCAATATCCGGTTTGGAAAAGAAGATGCAACGATGGAGGAAATCATTGCCTCTGCAAAGGTGGCTCAGGCACATGACTTTATTGAAGGATTGGAGGATGGGTATGAGTCCTATGTGGCTCAGGCTGGCTCCAACCTTTCTGGCGGACAGAAGCAGCGAGTCGCCATTGCCAGAGCCCTTGTAAAGAAACCAGAGGTCTATGTCTTTGATGACAGCTTCTCTGCCCTGGATTTTAAAACGGATTCCATGTTAAGAAAGGCCTTAAAGTCTCAGATAAAGGAATCTTCCCTGATCATCGTGGCCCAGAGAATCAGTACCATTATGGATGCGGACCAGATTCTTGTACTGGACGACGGTAAGTTAGTGGGCGTGGGGCGTCATGAGGAGCTTATGGAAAGCTGTAAAGTCTATCAGCAGATTGCAGCGACCCAGTTAAGTGAAAAAGAATTAAAAAGAAAGGAGGACCACAATCATGAATAATCGGAAAAAAGGAACGGTTTTAAGACTTGTTACTTATTTTAAGGGCCTGGAGCTTAAGATGGCGGCTGTCATCACTTCTTCCATATTAAGCGCCGCTCTTTTCATCGCTTCTCCTATCTTTTTAGGAAAGGCACTGGATCAGCTTGCCGAGGGGATTAAGTCCTCCTTGACGAACGGCACCAAGTTCCAGGTGAACTGGAATACCATGGGGAATATATTTGCCATTCTCCTCACGCTTTATGTTTTAAGCTTTATTACCAACTACCTGGCGAATTACATGATGGCTGCTGTGACGGAAACAGTAACTCTTAATATGAGAGGCGCCTTAATGGATAAGTTAAACCGCCTGCCTCTGCGTTTTTATGATGCGACCGAGCGTGGAGATATCTTAAGCCGGGCCACCAATGACGTGGAAAAGGTAGCGGATGCCTTAAGAGAAGGCTTCAACCGTTTGATTGGCTGTATCATATCCATCATCGGAGCCGTTATCATGATGCTTGTCATCAGCCCTGCTTTATCTGTGGTCGCATTTCTTACCATTGGTACTGCTACGGTCCTGACCATCTGCATTGCCAGTAAGTCCAGAAGATACTTTTTAAAATATCAGACCTCCATGGGTGAGTTAAATGCAGCGGTGGAAGAAACCTTTACAGGACAGCTGGTCATCAAGGCATTTAACCAGGAAGATGCTTCTTTAAAGAAATTCAGGGAAATCAATCAGGAGCTTTATAAACACAGCAGTTCCTCTCAGATCGCCCAGTTCATCGTTGCTCCCTGCGTGAGGCTCATTAATAACTTCGGTTATACCATTGTTGCGGTTTTAAGTGTTATTGCCATTATTCAGGGCAGAATGACCATTGGTATCGTTCAGGCATTCATTCAGTATTCAGATAAAGCCTCTGAGCCGGTCATTGAGCTTTCCCAGATCATCAGCTCCATGCAGTCCGCATTTGCGGCTTCCATCCGATACTTTGAAATCATGGATGAGCTTGATGAGGTTCCGGATCACAGCTCTACAGAGGTACTTCCTGAAACAAAGGGAGATGTAAGCTTTGAGCATGTCCGCTTTGGATACTCTGATGACCACATTTTAATGAAGGACATTAACATTGATGTAAAGACTGGTGACCGAATTGCCATCGTGGGGCCAACCGGTGCGGGAAAGACAACACTGGTAAACCTTCTTATGCGGTTCTATGAGATTCAGGGCGGTGCCATTAAGATCGACGGGGTGGATATTAAATCCATGTCAAGAGCAGAGCTTCGAAGCAAGTTCGGCATGGTTCTTCAGGATACCTGGCTCTTTGGCGGCTCCATTCGGGATAACATCGCGTACAGCAAATTTGAAGCCCCGGATGAAGCAATCATAGGGGCGGCTAAATCCGCCAGGGCAGATCATTTTATCCGCACTCTGCCGGAGGGCTACCAGACGCTGTTAACGGAAGACGGCTCCAATGTATCACAGGGACAGAAGCAGCTGTTGACCATAGCCAGAGCGATCCTGGCTGACCCAGCTATATTAATTCTTGATGAAGCCACCTCCAGTGTAGATACCAGAACAGAGGCCGAGATTCAAAAGGCCATGAACAACTTAATGAAGGGGCGCACCAGCTTTATCATCGCCCATAAGCTGTCTACCATTCGGGATGCAGACCTGATTCTGGTCATGGACCACGGCACCATCATTGAGCAGGGAACCCATGAAGAGCTTCTTAAAAAACAAGGCTTCTATGAAAAGCTATATAACAGCCAGTTCGCAGACGCTGATTCTGACGGTCAGCAAACGGCATAATTCTAACGATAAAAAAGTGGTACCTTACCTCTGGCGTTTACGCGTGAGGTAAGGTACCACTTTTTTCTTTTGTCTATTGAAAGCTGTTTTGTGGCTGCCCACTTCCTGCTGCAGCTGATCTTTTTACCTTGCCCTTGCTTTGAGATACAAAGACACTGGAAATGATAATGATTACTCCAAGTACTTGAAGGAAATTAATGGTCTGTCCCAGCATGAGATACCCCAGGAAAAAGGCAGTCAAAGGATTTAAGGGATTTAAAAAAGAAGCTTTCGCCGGACCGATTTTCTCAATTCCCCGAAACCAGAGGAAATAAGCAAGTCCCGTGTTGAATATGGCGATAAAGGCGATTCCCAGAATATTTGCGCCAGACAGTGGCGGAACCGGGCCTTCAAATAACAAAAAGGCTGGGATGAGAATCAGGCTTCCGAAAAATAACTGCCAGGAGGTAAAAGCCATCTGGCTTACGCCTTCCGGCTTTCCCCAGTGCTTGGTAAGTACAACGCCAAGGGACATGAGAGCTGAACCTGTCAATGCTGCCAGGACACCAATAGGATCAATGGCTGCCTGCTGCTTAAAGAATAACAGGAACACCCCCACCATGATCATTCCTATGGCAAGATAGGATTTGGTGGTTGGCTTTTCCTTTAAAATGAGCCAGCTTAGAAGAATAATAAAAACGGGCTGCACGCTGCCGATAATGGAGGCAATTCCACCGGGAAGGCGGTAAGCTGCTATAAATAAAAGCAGGAAAAAAATACCAATATTTAAGCTTCCAAGTAAAATGGAACGAAACAGCCAGATTCCCTTAGGGAAGGTGCGGTAACACAATAAAAGTATAAGTCCGATGGGCAGTCCCCTCATTAAAGCAACAAAGATGGGTCTGTCTATGGGAATCCATACGGCTGTGATCATATAGGTAGACCCCCACAGTATGGGAGTAAGCATGGTTAAGAGAGTATCTTTAAAATCTTTCATACCGTTGTCCTTTCTATTTGTTTTTCTTAGGGTGTATTGTATCTTAATCAAAAGTATTTTAATGTTAAGATAACTGAATTATATGCCTGTCTTCTTTTCTTGTCAAGTATCTTAACATTAAGATAGTTAACCTTAATGTTTTTCTTGTTTTTTTAATTTACTGATGTTACACTGGTTCTATGAAAAAAGATAAAGTGGATACTTTTATGGAACAATGGAACCAGGAGCTGCCGGAGCTAGCTACAGAATCCATGGCTGTTTTGGGACGGCTGAACCGAGTCGCAAAACATATAGAAAAGAGGTTAGGAAAGAATTTTTCAACGTACAACCTTAACAGCGGAGAATTCGATGTACTTGCTACCCTTCGGCGTTCCGGTACTGGTGGTAATGGTTACCGCCTAAAACCAACGGAGCTTTACCAGTCCCTTATGATCACCTCTGGTGCCATGACGAACCGGATCGATACTTTGGAAAAAAAGGGGCTTGTTTCACGGACCCATGACGACGCCGACCGGAGAGCCATCTGCGTGGAGCTGACGAAAAAAGGTCTGGATCTCATCAACCAGGCTATTGTTACCCATACGGAAACCGAAGATTCTATCTTAAAAGATTTATCGGGAGAAGAAACTGCTCTTTTTAACCAGCTGCTTAAAAAACTGCTCTTTTCCCTGGAAGAGGAACCACAGGAGTATGATACCCCGGATGTGTGATGGGTAAACAAAATGGAGCGTCTATGGCAAAATAGACATACTGAAAACGATAGCACAAAAAATGCGTCTTGACTAAGCTTTAAAAGCTGTTTCAAGGCGCATTTTTGTACTGTTAATAGAATTATTTTATACAAATTGCTATCACTGACTCATTTTGCGACAGCCCATTTTTTGTATGATTGATATTAGCATGATTCATTCTGCGTATGATCGATTATCTGCAAGCTTCTATTGCGGATTTTAATATGGAAAGCCCGCTGTCAAGCTGCTCATCTGTGACCACAAGAGGACATAAGAATCGTATTACATTGGATCCGGAGCCAGCGCTCTCTACAATCAGGCCTTTCTGCACGCAGTGGGCTACGATGGCGGATACCAGGGTTCCGTTTGGAATCTTGCTCTCTTTGTCTTTCACAAATTCGATTCCCATCATGCATCCAATCCCTCTCACATCTCCCACTTCCTCAAATTCCTTCTTCCAGCTTTCAAATTCCTTCCGGCATTTTTCAGCAATCTTAAGAGCTCTGGCGCATAAGTCTTCTTTTTCTATGATTTCAATGGTCTTAAGGGCGGAAGCACAGGCTAGGGCATTTCCCCCGAAGGTTCCTCCGATGACACCGCCTCTTACCCCGTCAAAAACCTCTTTGGCTGCTGTGACTGCGCTTAAGGGAAGACCTCCGGCTATGGACTTTGCAGAAACCAGGATATCCGGTGGGCAGCCTGCTTCTTTCCAGTAATGGGATACAAAGAGTCTGCCGGACCTTGCAAAGCCGGTCTGCACCTCATCGGCAATGAGTAAGATTCCATATTCATCACAGATTTTTCTAAGCGCCTTCACCCATTCCAAAGGAGCCGGAATAAAACCGCCCTCTCCCTGGACTGGCTCCACTACAATTGCTGCCACGTATTCCGCCGGTGATGCCTCCTCAAAGACCTTATGAAGACGTTCCACGTAATACTCAATGGCCATTTCTTCCCCATATCCTTTAGGCCCACGGTAGAGATAAGGAAATTCTGCCCGGTAAATGCCGTCAGGAAATGGTCCGATCCCGGCGGCATAAGACTTCTTTGCCGTCATAGCGGCTGCAAGAAGAGTTCTTCCATGAAAGGCACCGGAAAAGACAATAATATTGGGTCTGCCGGAATAGGATCTTGCTATCTTTACCGCATTTTCTATGGCCTCAGCTCCCGAATTGGCAAACATGGTCTTTTTCGTTTCTGCCTTTAAGGGAACAATTTCATTCATTTTTTCTGCCAGGCTTATGTATCCCTCATGAGTCACGATATTCATCATGGCATGGAAATACTGCTCTGACTGCTCTTTGACTGCTTCTATGAGCTCCGGGCGGCTGTATCCGATGTTCAATACCCCAACGCCTCCCACCCAGTCAAGGAAACGGTTTCCGTCTACATCCTCAAGCATAGCTCCTTCTCCCCGTTTGATGACACAGGGATAAACCGACTTTATGGCATTGGGTACTGCTTCCATTCTTCTTTTTAAGATAGCATCAGCCTTTGGTCCCGGCAAAGGTGTCTTTATTTCCGGCAGCGAATCCTTTAACATAATATCCTCCCATTCTGCGCTGCGTTTTCACAACGTCTTACAGTGATTTTCTATAGATTTCCTTAACTTCTTCCGGGGTAAATACCACCGGATGGTTTGCCATGCTGGGGGCAGAAACCTTAAAGCAGTTCTCTGTCAGCCAATTTAAATCACTTTCTTCTACTCCCATATCCTTAAGACCTTCCGTAAGGCCCAAACGAGTGATAAGGCTTCGGATCTGGTCTGTAAAATCCCATTCTCCCTTTCCCCCAAGAAGCCTGGAAAGAGCAGAAAACTTATGGGGTGCCCCCTTTATGGATGCTTCAAACACATAAGGTGCCAGTGCCGCAAGTCCTCTTCCGTGAACGGCGTCCTTTAAACCGCTGACCGGGTGCTCCATTCCATGAAGAGCCGTGACCCCAGCGGTATTGATTACCATACCGCCAAGAGTGCTGGCAAGTGAGAGCTGATCCCAATGGTTTAGATCTTTTGAACCCTCATAAAGGCTCACAAGGCTTTCTGCTGCAAGTCTTACTCCTTCTAAGGCCATAAGCTCCGTAAGGGGCTGAGATGTGGCAGATAAGTAAGCATCTATGTTGTGACAAAGGGCATCAAAGCCAACGGAAGCAAGTATGTTTCCTGGCATTGTCATCATGAGCTGAGGGTCCACAATGGAACAAGCCGGAACGATGGCGCTGCACCGCAGGGATTTCTTATCCAGGGTGTCTGGATTGGTCATTACCGCAAAGCCATTTCCCTCGCTTCCTGTTCCGCAGGTGGTTGGTACTGCCAGAACAGGAAGGGCCTTATCGCTTTTCTTCTTTCCATAAATATAATCGCTGATATCCCCTTCATTTACTGCCAGAAAGGCAATCCCCTTTCCCGTATCCAGGCTGCTTCCGCCTCCTATTGAAAGGATGAAGTCGCACCCTTCCCTTCGGGCAGTTTCGGCCCCTTTCCATACGATGGTCGTCAGGGGATTTGGTTCTGCTTTGTCAAACAATACATAGGAAACTCCATGATTTTCTAGCTGCTTTATGGCTCTGTCTAAGAGTCCTGATTTTCTGGTGCTGCTTCCGCCGGTAACAATTAGTGCCCGGGTCCCAAGAGCGGCTGCTCTTTCTCCTATGACATCTGCCTTCCCCCGCCCAAACACCAGGTTGACCGGTAAATAATACTGAAATTCCATGTAAAATCCTCTTTCCTCTCAAACAGCAGGCTTGCCGGCGCTTGTTAAAAGCGGGTCTGCATACTGCTATTTTACATTTGTTGTCTTTCCTTCTTCTACACCTACAAGGTAATCCTCTGTCAGACCGTAATCCTTTAATATCTTTAACAGCGTTCCATCTGCCTTCATATCATTCAGCGCCTTGTTTATTTCTGCCAGAAATTCTTTGTCTTCAAAGCGCACCGCAGCACCGATTTGACCGCTTGCCTCTGCCTCATATGGGGAAAGAAGCTTAAGCTTTAAGGAGCTGTCAGAAGAAAGGGTATAGCCTGCAACGATTCCATCGGTGACTACAGCATCCACTTTCCCGGTATTGACAGCAGTCATTAAGGTCGCCTGATTGTCATACGCTTCCAGTCCGCCGATTTTTCCTTCATCCAGCCATTTTTGCGCGGTCTCATAAAAGGTGGTTCCTGGCTGGGCTCCTACTTTTTTATCCTTTAAATCTTCCTTGGTCTTTATGGAGGAGCTTTCCGGGATTACCACTGCTTCGCCTTCCTGATACCATTTATCCGTAAAAGCAGCAATCTGAAGCCGTTCATCTTTTACATACATGGCATCTGCCACCATATCCACGTTCTTGTTGTTAAGCTCCACCAATAAATTGGAAAAGTCTGTGACCTTCATCTGGATATCGCCGATTCCCAAACGCTTGCATATCTCCTTTAATATTTCAATATCAAGTCCCTTTAACTTACCGGATTCCACATCCGTATAAGAAAATGGGGCATCGTTGGAGGAGCCAATGAGGAGATAGCCCTTTTCCTTTGCTTTTGTCAGCATGGCGGATTCTCCTGCTACTGTCTTTGTTTCTGCTTTCTTTGCCTGACAGCCCATAAGTGACACCACTGTCAGCGTAAATACCATGAGCCATAGGATTCCATTTCTTCTTGTTCTGTTCTTCATACTCCTGTTTCCTTTCTTTATTATGCTTGTTATGGGGTCCTTTTCAGCCTTCTCTCCAAAATCCCGCCAAGCTGGGAAAGGGGAAGACTTAACATCAGATATACCAATGCCAGTATGGTGTAAGCCTCGACCGTAAGAAACGTCTGGGAGGCAAAGGTTTTTGTTCGAAGGAGAAGCTCCTGAACCGAAATCATGGCAAGAAGGGATGTGTCTTTAATTAACATGACCAGATAATTTCCAAAAACGGGTACGGAATTTCGCAAAGCCGGAGGTATGATAAAATGAAAGAGCACCTTCTTCTCGCTAAAGCCAAGGGCAAGGCCGGCTTCCCTCTGACCGGGATCGATGGCCAGTATGGCTGACCGTATGACCTCTGACATATAGCAGCCGTAATTGACTGCAAAACCGATGATACCGCAGGTAGATGCCCTTAGCTGGACATTGGCTTCGTATCCAAAAGCCAGCAGCACTCCGTTAATCAGGGTGGGGACTACATAATAGATATAAAACAGCTGAACCAGAAGAGGCGTTCCCCGGACCAGTTCAATGATGATTCCAAGAGACCGGCCAAGAAGCTTATGCTTTGAAAGTCTTCCGATGGCTATGAGTAAGGCTGCGATTAAGGCCAGGGAAAAGCCTGCCAGTGTAATATAAAGGACGATTCCCACGCCTCCTAAAAGACTGGGCAGCAAGGTTCCAAATGCTTTTGTGAAATTAAGTTCCATGGTGTCACCTCCCTAAAGCACTCTGGATAAGAATGCCTTTGTTCTCTCATTTTTAGGCTGGGTAAATATTTCACCCGGCGGTCCTTCTTCTACGATGTAGCCGCCGTCCATAAAGATGACCCGGTCCGCCACATCCTTTGCAAACCCCATTTCATGGGTTACCACGATCATAGTCATTCCTTCCCCGGCCAGCTGCTTCATGACCTCAAGCACATCTCCTACCAGCTCCGGGTCAAGAGCGGAGGTGGGTTCATCAAAGAGAAGGATTTCCGGCTTCATGGCAAGGGCTCTTGCAATGGCGACTCTTTGCTGCTGCCCTCCGGATAAGGAGGAGGGATAGGAATCCGCCTTGTGGGAAAGCCCTACTTTTTCAAGGAGCTTAAGGGCCTCCTCTCTGGCTTCCTTTTGAGGCACCTTATTAAGCTTCATGGGCGCATACATTACATTTTCCAGTGTGCTCATCAGGGGAAAGAGATGGAACCTCTGAAATACCATTCCCACCTGCTTTCTGTAATCCGTTACCTTCTTCCCTAAATGGACTATGTTGTCTCCCAGATACAAAATCTCTCCTCCGGTTGGCTTTTCTAACAGGTTAATGCACCGTAAAAATGTGCTTTTTCCAGAACCGGAGGGACCGATAATAACAACGACCTCTCCCTTACTCACGGTCATATTCACATCCCGCAAAACCTCCAGATCCTCGAAACATTTTGATAAATTTTTTATTTGCAGCATGACCTTAGTCCTCCTCTCTCCGGGTTTTTTTAACAAAAAAGAGCAATGTCTTTTTTTCAAAAGCTCCATTGCCCTGGACGTATCTGGTATTTACTTGTCTGCCCTGTTAAGAAACAAGGTTGGGAAATTTCTTGCGGATAAGCTCTGTTAAGATATCACAGGTTCCTTCTACGCCAAGTAAGCTGGAATCAATCATTACATTCTTATAGTCCTTATCAGACATTAAGTATCCGCAGTAATGCCTGTGGTAGGATTCTCTGGCCTTATCTACGGAGGCGATCATCTTCTTTGCTTCATCCGGCTTCATATTCAGCCGCTCGATGCAGTTGGAAAGCCTTGCTTCATAAGGAGCGTAAATAAAAATATGGATGATATTTTTATGATCCCTTAAAATGTGATCCGCACATCTCCCTACGATAATGCAGGATTCCCGCTCTGCTAAGTCTACGATAATCTTTCTCTGGGCGGAAAAAACGGAATCCTGAATGGCTGTGGTTCCCATGCCCAGTGGATAATTCATGTTAAAGAATGCTGTTTTTGCACTTTCTTCAACATCGCTGATGGCTGAAACGGGAAGATTTAAATCCTTTGAAGTCATTTCAACAATGTCCCTGTCATAGTATTCAATTCCCAGCTTCTCACTGACCAGCCGTGCAATGGGCCTTCCCAGGCTGCCAAATTGTCTCGTAATGGTAACAACAAATGTTTCCCTCACATGGAACACCTCTTTCCTCAGGTTCTGTATTATTTTGATATTATACGCTGTGGACTCTCCTGCTTCAATAGGTGTATCCTCCAATTTTTTCGGTTATTGTTGTACTCCGAGTACAAAGCATGATATACTGTACCATCATATCATCAGGGAGGACGCCTACATGAGAACTCAGGTTTTGGATCTTTACCACACCACGAAGGAAAAATACAGCTTAAAGCTTTTAAGCGGCGAAGCAGGACTTACCAATTCAATCTCCTGGGTCTATCTGGCTGAGGATTTTCAGAACATGCCATTTTTAAAGGGGGGAGAGCTTGTGATCACCACCGGGCTTTTTATGCAGAGCGGAATCACGCTTTCTGAATTCATCTGCGCCCTTGTTACCAGAAGCTGCAGCGGAATCTTAATCAATGTGGGGCAGTATATCCACGAAGGAGATATCACAGAGGAAATTAAGGAGTTTTGCAAAAACAGTGACTTCCCCTTAATCATCATGCCCTGGAAGATTCATCTGGTGGACATTATGCAGGATTATTGCCGAACCCTTTTGTTAAGCACCAGAAATGCAGACCTTATAAACGCCGCCTTTCTTGGAGCCATCTATCAGTCTCCCCTTCATGAAAGTACACTTCTCACCTTAAATCAGCACGGCTTTCCTACGAAGGCTGAATACCGTATCTTTGTCATCTCGAACCTTCAGACCACAACAAGAATCACCTTTTCCTTAAACCACAAACAACTAAAATACCACTTATTTGAACATGATCATCTTCAGATTCTGATTGTGCTCATGTCCCAGCCTAATATCCCCCTTAATGAGCTCCTTGATATTCTTCTTTTTTGTGACAGCATAACCCTTGGAATCAGCAATTCTTTTTCATCCCTTATGGACTTTGGACTCTGCTATAAACGGGCAAGGTTTGCCCTGGCGGCGGCTTCCTTTTGGAGTATTCCTTCTGTATATTTTGAAGAGCTGGGGATTTTTCAGATTCTTTTTTCCTCCTCAGACCCGGAAATGCTAAAGGGAATCAGTCAGAAAAGTCTGGGAGTTTTGGAAGAGTTTGATGCTTTACATGATTCAGACTATGTGGATACCTTAAGAACCTTTCTTCTTTCGGACTGCAATCTGCTGGAGACTGCTTCCAGCATGCATGCCCATCGAAATACCATTGTTTACCGTCTGAAAAAGATAAAAGAATTGTTGCATACGGAGCTGAATGACTCCAAGATTAAATTTGAATTGTTAATGGCTTTTTATATACGGGAATATTTTCTGATTGAATGATATGCTTAAATTCCAAGCTCCGCAGCAGCCTCCTGCCAGTAGACTTCCGGGAGTGTGGTCCATTCCTTTTTGCCTTCTCTCTCCCTGTATTTAAAAAGGGCAAGTTCCAGGCATTCCTTCGAATGGTCCACTCCCGTAAGCAAACAGATTTCCACGATTCTGGCCCATATGCTGGCGCTCTCAAACAGACCGCTTTCATGAAGTTCAAAAGCCGCCTGATTCTTATCATATTCAATCTGAAGAAGCTCTTCCTCCCAGGTCCCCCTCTCCCCGTGGAGAATCCCAAACTGGGCATTTCCCTGGTAATAGAAAGGCACTCCTGCGGATCCGACGTTAATCAGCTTTTTCCCTTCATATTCCTGGGTTCCCTGTATGTGGGTGTGACCGCATAAGAGGACACTTGCATCCATGGCCTTTAATACCGCTTCTGTTTCCTTGGTTCCCAGCCGTAAAATTCCTTTGGTGTGTTCCATGGAACCATGGCAGTAAAGCACATCCGGATATCCTTTCACGATCATGCGCCCGGATATGCTAAGGCTATGAAAAAAGTCCAGATCACGTTTTGTCAGGTTCTCATACGTATATAAAAGGCTTCCTGTGGCAGACGATGGCATTACCCAGCCAGCCCCTATACAATCCCTGTGATCTAACATATACTCTTCCCGGTTTCCTTTTATAAAGCTGCATTCATAGCTGTCCTTCAGCTCATATAGAAGCTTCATAGTCTTTTGGGGATAGGCGCAGTCACTGACGTAATCCCCCAGGAATAGAAACCGGTCTGCTCCCTTATGAATGGCATGGTCCACGCAGGCCTTTAACCCATGATAATTGCTGTGAATATCACTGATTACCCCTATGTTCATCCCTTATCTCTCCTTCTGCACACGATTTTTTCCAAGAATCTGATTCAGCTCGGAAAACGCCAGAACAGCATTCTTAATATCCTCTAAATAGTAGGAAATCACTTTATCTTTATGAAGCTTTCCGTCATCCTTTTTGCTGATTCCTGCCTTTTTATAATTCCGGGGCAGATGGAACATAGTCATATCATTTACCTTAAAAGCAATCAAATCATGCTTTGTAAACTCATAGGAAAAATGGAGCTTCTGGCTCCAGGGAATCACATGAAGCCTGGAACCGAACAGCTTTTTTTCCAGCAGACGGATATAACGGTCAGTCATCAGAAGCCTTGAATTAGCCATAAAAGGAATCTCATCCGGGCAGTGTTTAAACTTCTTTTTCTTTACCAAAGCCTCCATATCTGAGAACCACCCTGAGTTCGTATCAGAAACAGGTACTCTATAGGAAGGCTCACAAATTTCCTGGTCAAGCAGATAACCGACTCCGTATTTATGAAAAATGGGAAATACCCTGGACCGGGAAAAGGCAAAACGTGGTTCCGATATTCCGGTATGGGATTCTGATTCATGAAGCCCGAATCCATACCCTTCGGAAATACATCTGCAAAACTCTGTCATATCGCTCCCGGTCCATAGTCCGGATACTTCTAAAAGCTTCCCCTTGTGGGCTGCCAGCTTATAACAGTTTTCCACATAGCCTGAGGAATCCAGAATAAAGGTGCCGCTGACCGCTGACATTAGCTGTTTTCCAAACACGGCACTGGAAAAATAAGTCTGCCAGCTGCCAAAGAGAGCTTCGGTCACTTTCCCGTATTGGTTTAACAAAGCTTCTGTTTCCTTCTCTGTCAGAAAACCGATCATACTCGCATCAGAGACAATGGAAATGATTCTTGATAAGTTAAAGCCAGCCATGGAACGCCCTCCCGTCAAAGAAAGCCAGCATTTATTTTTCTTAAAGAGCATGGATAGATTTTCACGCTCCCCGTCATTTTCCCGACGGAAAAACTCCAGGATAGAGGAACGGAGCTTTTCCTTACTATCACTGAAACGTTCCATGAGATGAAACTGCTCCCACACGGGGGCAAAGGGCTTTATGTATCGTTTTATCCTCTCACCAGCGGAGAAATAGACCGCTGCCTTTTCCCGGGACATAGAGGCAAACTGTTCCGGAGCATGAAGGTATATCTCAATGAGGGCGCTGTAAATGATTCCGTCTGTTACGGCGTATTGAAGAAGCTCTTTCAGCACAGGTTCCACTTCCTGGGGCTTTGTAATTCCGTAATTATCGTTTAAGGCCTTCTTTACAATGAGCTTGCTGTACGGAAATGCAGTATGTGGATTGACCGTAGTCAATATATCTTTTATCTGATCCATCGATGGATTATCTTCCATAGGAAGAATTCCATAACGGTACATGGCGGCTAATATCAGGTATTTGTTATTCACTCAATGATCCTCGTCTTTCAGGTAACTATCAAAAGTAAAACATGTTTCCATAATTCTAATACATTTTATTATATTTTTCCCATCAAGTAAATGCAGGAATTATAAAAAACGTGGAAAACCGATTTCACTTGTGATAGGATAGGAGCATAAAACTTGAGAGCGGAGGCTAAGACATTGAAGACCATCGGATTAATCGGCGGAATGAGCTGGGAAAGCACCATGACATATTATCAGATCATCAATACAACAGTGAAAGAAATGCTTGGAGGCCTGCACTCTGGAAAGATTCTCTTAAACAGTGTAGATTTCTATGAAATTGAAAAACATCAGTCAAAAGGTGAATGGGATATCTGTGCCACCATGATGATTGATGCAGCCAGATCTTTAGAAGCTGCTGGTGCGGATTTTATCGTAATCTGTACCAATACCATGCATAAGGTGGTACCTCAGATTCAGGAAAACATTGCCATCCCCATTCTTCATATCGCAGATGCTGTTTCCCAGGAATTAAAGCAGCACGGGATTACAAAGTCGGCACTTCTTGGAACAAAGTATACCTTGACAGAGACCTTTTATATCGAAAAGCTTGTGGAAGCCGGAATTGAAATCCTGATTCCAGAACCACAGGATATTGAACTCATCAACCGGGTGATTTTTGAAGAGCTGTGCCTGGGAATTGTGTCCCCGGACTCAAAAAAAGAATATCTGCGGATTATCGGACAGCTTGAAACTCAGGGAGCACAGAGCGTAATTCTTGGCTGTACGGAAATCGGTCTGATGATAAAGCAGGAGGACACCTCACTTCCCGTATTTGATACGGCGAGGATTCACGCAGAAAAGGCTGCAAGGTCTGGCTGTACTTCATAAAGGAAGGAAGAGAAAAAGGCTTTTATGTTCAAAGCCATTTTCTCTTCCTTTTTATTGTTCTGATTCTGAGATAATGCCTTATGTGATTCTAAAGGCAAGTGATGGTTTTGCTTATTCTCTCCCAGTCAGATAATAGAGGAATGCAAGAATTGGCAGAGAAAATCCAAGCACAGATGCCATATTCCAGCCTCCCCTTACATAGGTAAAGCCACCAAGGGCTGACCCTGCGGCACCTCCCAGGAAGAAGATTGCCATAAATAAGCCATTGACCCGGCCGCGTATCTCATCTCCAAGAGAATAGATGGCCTGCTGCCCCAGAACCAGATTCCCGGAAACCGCCATATCAAGAAGGATTGCGGAAGCACAAAACAGGAATAAGGAAATGCCTTCCTGATTCGTAAATACATGGGTAAGGCCAAAGGAAGACGCAGCGAGTAAAAATGCGATTCCTGTAAGAAGTCTGGAATACCCCTTATCCGCAAGTCTTCCGGCAATGGGAGCAGCCACAGCTCCCGCCACTCCTGCAAAGCCAAACAGCGCAATCTCCTTCTGGTCCAAATGAAAATGCTGGGATAAATACATGGGGACCACGGTCCAGAACAGGCTGAAGCTTCCAAAAAGGGCTGCCTGGTAAAGGGCTCTACGGCGAAGGAGAGGGATGGAACAAATGAGATGCCACAGGGACTGAATGATTTTTTGGTAGCTCTCTAAAGGCTTTGGATTTCTCTTAGGAAGGAGCCTGCTTAAAACTACGGTAAGAACCACCATGATAACAGCTGATAAATAATACACTGCTCTCCAGCCAAGATATCCGGTAATCAGGCTGGCCGCAGGCCGGGCAAGCATGATTCCTAGTAAGAGTCCGCTCATTACATTTCCAACGGCCTTTCCCCGTTCCTTTGCCGGTGCCAGATGGGCTGCAAAGGGCACTAACACCTGAGCCGCCACAGACCCGGCTCCGATGAAAACGGCTGAAAGAAAAAAGAGTTCTGTATTCTTTGCCAAAGGCGCCATTAAAAGTCCCACAATGGCAACAAGAAGAGTACAAACCGTCAATTTCCTGTTTTCCAGCAAGTCACTTAAAGGTACGAGAAACAACAGTCCTGCTGCGTAGCCGAGCTGGGTCATGGTAACAATTAACCCGGACAAGCCAGGAGAAATTCCGGTATCCTTGCTGATAGGCCCCACCAGAGGCTGGGAGTAATACAGGTTTGCAACAATCAGACCGCAGGAGGCGGCCAAAAGCAGAATCAGCCAGCTGGGGATCTTTCTCTCTTCCTTGTTTTCAATCATCATTTTATTATCCTCCTTTATATACTAAACGTATCGTTTATTAATTACATATTAAACGCACCGTTTCGTTTTGTCAACCCTGTTTTTTTCTATTCTTTTATGTTATAATGAACGCAACGTATTCAAATTGATGATAAGAGGAAAAGGGAGATTCAGATGGAGAAAAAAATGGGACGTCCCAGAAGCGAAAAGACAAAGAAAGCCATACTGGATGCAGCGTATGAGCTTCTGCTCGAGAATGGCTTTCCTTCTATGACTGTAGAAGGAATTGCAGAAAAAGCAGGAGTAAGTAAGGCCACCATTTATAAATGGTGGCCCAATAAGGCTGCCGTGGTACTGGACGGCTTTTTTGCAGCTACGGAATTACTGCTAGAGGTACCGGATACCGGCTCTGCAAAGGAAGATTTAATCCTGCAGGCAGATCATCTGGCTGCATTTCTAACAAGCCCCAAAGGCAGAGTTATAACAGAATTGATTGCAGAAGGGCAATCCGATGAAAAAGTGGCAAAGGAATACAGAGACCGGTATTTTAACCCCCGCAGACTGATCTCAAAGCATATCCTGGAACGGGGAATGGAGCGAGGAGAATTCAGGCAGGATCTTGATTTAGAGCTTAGTATTGACCTTATTTTCGCACCGCTCTTCTACCGGCTGTTAATCACAGGGGAACCTGTGGATTCGGCTTTCGTAAGAAATCTGATTTCTTATGCATTTGCAGGATTGCAAGGACTTAAATCCTAAAGCCTCTATTCAATGATATAGGCAGACACAATTTCCCCATAGTAAGCGGTATGGTAATCCCTGTTAGCCCCGTAAAAGGAGCCATCAACATCTTGAGGATAGCACGCTTTTTTGAATTCTTCTAAAATCGCATGTTCATCCTGTTTTTGTTTGTATACCAGCTTACATTCCAAGGTGAGGGGAAGTTCCTTTATGGCTGGCACTGTTCCCGTAACAGATGGCTCCAGTGTGAGGTTCAGCTTCTGAATTTTATCAACAGCATGACCGGATTCCGTTCCGCATATCCCCAAAATCTTTTTATCAAAATCACCATAGGGGATATTAATTGTAAATTCAGAACTCTTATCCAGTTGCTTCTTTGTGAACCGATTTTCTCTGACAAATGCAGTGAAAATCGGTTTTCCCCATTCAATTCCAAGACTTCCCCAGGCTATGGTCATGGTGTTTACCTTGTTGTCGGCCTTTGTTGTCAGCAACGCACCTTTCTTCACTGCTTTTAAAATCTCTGAAGCATAATCAAACACATCAATTTCTTTTCTCATTGCTCTCTCCTTTTTAAAATAGTCATACATTTAACCGATTAACAGCTATTCCACTTTGGTCAGCAAAATCCCCATATCATAAGCATTCTGGCAGTCTATAGGGAATTGGGTTTCCTTTACTTTGGCCTTATGGTTTTCATCAAATCTGGAAGCGTCATACTTGGAGTAATCGTGGAACTGATATGTATCATTACTGATTAGAATCTCTGATTTTCCATGAAACAGCTCTAAAAGGCGTTGGTTTTGTGTAAATATAGCTTCGTAATTGATTTTCTCCATAACATCTTTTGGAACATTCATGGTATAGATAAATCCCGAAGCGATCTTTCCCGGAAAGGTGGATAACTCTCCTTCATTATAGGATAGATTGGGGAAAAACAAACGTTCTAAAAAGGAGCGCATCACACCGGTGACCTCACCAAAGTAAATGGGGGAACCAAGAAATATTACATCGCAGGACAATGCGTATTCCAACACTTCCTTCAGATCATCTTTCACCGCGCAGATCCCATTGCACAGACTGCCTTTTCGTTTACAGGCAAAGCAGCTTAAGCAGCCTCTGAAATTCAAATCATATAGATTTACCAGTCTTGTTTCTGCACCGTTTTCGTGTGCACCTCCTAATGCACTCCGAAGCAATACAGCCGTGTTCTCATTTTTCCGTGGACTTCCATTAACAGCCAACACTTTCATTGCGACCCTCCATAATTTTACTTATTATGTACTCCTTTAAGAATAAGCCAGCGTTTGTCTTTTATGACAAAACACTGACTTATTTCATTGGTATACTTTTATTTCCACTTCACCAGCTCACTTATGGGCTGTCTGGACTTCTCGTGGCGGGGAGCCTCAGCCCGGTAGCCAAAGCCTGCCATAACAGATACTCCAAAGTGTTCCGGATCCATAAGTCCTTCCTTTACTAAAAGCTCATTGACCTTAGCCTGGTCAAAGCCTTCAATGGGGCAGGAATCCACGCCTAAAAACGCTGCCGCAGTCAGCATATTGGCAAGGACGATATAAGTCTGCTTGCTGGCCCAGTCAAACAAAGCCCGGTCATTTTCCACGAGATTGAAATCATTTTCCTGGAAGTTTTTAAATGCCTTACGGACAAACTCCGCGGTCTCGTCTGGAAAATGATGCACTTCCTTCATCATATGAGTGATATATTCTGCATTGTATACCAGGTCACCGCTTTTCCTGGCCAGAAGAATGACAAAATGACTTCCTCCCTTTAAGCTGTTTTGGGCGCCCCAAGCAAGGGGAAACAGCTTCTCCTTTAATTCCTTATCCTGAACCACAATCATATTCCAGGGCTCAAAGCCAAAGGATGTGGGGGAAAGTCTGGCTGCCTCCAATATGGTCTCAAAGTCCTCCTTTGAAACGGTTTTTTCCGGGTCAAACCCCTTACAGGCGTGGCGAAAGTTTAATATATCCAAAATGTTCTGATTCATGGTTTCCATGTAATCTCCTCCTTTATTTAAGCAATTAGTTGGTAATAAACCCATAGTAGCACATACGAATCACATATTGAAGTACGAAAAATAATGTTATATAATATACAAAAAGTAACATTACTATCATTTGTATACTACGGGAGAAACCTTATGGAACCATATCCTATGACTCCGGACTGCCCCGGTGGCAAGTGCCCGGTAGAAACAACCTTAACTGTTATGAGCGGCAAATGGAAAGGTATCATCCTTTACCGCCTTTTAGATGGCAAGAAGCGTTTTCATGAGTTAAAAGAAATCATGCCTGCCATCAGCTTCCGCACTTTGACCCTGCAGCTTCGGCAGCTGGAGGCCGACGGTATCGTAGAGCGGACTGTATACCCGGAGGTTCCCCCACGGGTGGAATACGATTTAACGGAACTTGGTAAGACTATGCGCCCCATCATTGAATCCATGTTTGAATGGGGAATACAATATCAAATCCAGAGAAAGGATACCCATGCGTAAAGTACCAGCCTATATGGCAGTCCACGATTTAATCAAAAAAAGAATAGAAGATGGAACCTATCCTGTCTTGGAATTTCTTCCCACAGAACCTGAGCTTGAAAAAATATATAAGGTAAGCCGGACCACCATAAGAAGTGCCATGGAGCTGTTAAAGGAAGAAGGCTTTGTTGAAATCAAGCAGGGCCGGGGAACCATGGTGCTGGACCGGAGAACCATTCAGGATCTAAATAAGGTCACCTCCGTAACAGAGTCCTTAAGAAGAAGGGGTTACGATGTCCGCACCAAAAGCATGTATATTGACCTGATCCCTGTCAGTGAAAAGCTGGGCAAGGAGCTTGATCTCCCTGGTGACGATTCCATTACCCGGGTCCAGAGAATCCAGCTCATAGACGAAAAGCCCATTGCGATTATGAGAAATTACATTCCAACAACTCTGGTTCCTGGACTTATTCAGTTTACCAATAAGTTCTCCGGGCTCTATCAGTTTTTGGAAGAACATTATAACCTGGAAATTGATTCTGCCCACGATAAGATATTTGCAAAGTCCGCAGATTTTGCAGAATCAGAAATGCTTAACGTCCAGCCGGGGACTGCCCTTCTTTGCATCCGCCGTATCTGCTACCGAAATGAGGAGCCTGTCTGCGTGGATGATGTGTGTATCCTTGGAGATCAGTACGAGCTGGCCATTTCCACCAACGGCCGGTATAAATAACATAGGGGGAATTTGAGATGAAAGACGTTTCTTTGGAAGCTTTGGCAAAATGCATTGATATCAGCTGTGTAAAATCCGCTGACAGCACTGAGGATATGGATCATATGATAGCGGCTGCCAGGCGGTTTGGATTTATCTGCGCCTTTGCTCTTCCTGCTATGACCCCCTATCTCATCAACCATTTAAAAGGAACCGGTATTACCCGGATTGGAGGAACCGTAGGCTTTCCCTCTGGCTGTGATACCACGAAAAGCAAGGTCTTTCAGGCCAGAGAGCTGATTGCCATGGGGTGTGAAGAAATTGATATGGTAATTAACATCGGATTCTTAAAGTCAAATATGTGGGACGAGGTCTATGAGGACATTAAGGCAGTCGCTAACGTCTGCGGCCAGATTCCCCTTAAAACAATTCTGGAAGTCACCCTTTTAACCGAGGAAGAAATCGTAAGAGCCAGCCAGCTTGCTGAGTCGGCTGGTGCTTCCTACATAAAAACAGGAACCGGCTGGTGCCAGAATCCCACCCGGTTACAACACATCCAGTCCATTCGTTCTGCCATAAAGCCCACAATAAAAATCAAAGCTGCCGGTGGTATCCGAAGTCTTGATACCCTGCTGCAAATGAAGCAGTCAGGCTGTGACCGCTTCGGCATTTCCACTGCCTCTGCTCTTTCTATTATGAAAGAAGCTGCGTCTAATGAAGACATATCCAGATTTTTTCCCTGATTAAACAAAGCTCGGCAAAATTCATCATATTATTAATCCTGAATTTGATATTATTCTTTTTTTTACATCGCCTTTATTAAAATACATTATTAAATTAAATACCAAATACGAATTGACCAAGCAATCATTACGATGTATAATAATCATAGTGTTGCTTGTTAATTTTATAACAATATATAATTCCAAAGGAGATGTTCTTATGAAGGGTTTTGCAATGCTGGGAATTGGTAAGACAGGTTGGATTGAAAAGGATCGGCCAAAATGCGGGCCTCTTGATGCGATTTGCCGTCCCATTGTATTGGCGCCATGTACCTCTGATATTCATACGGTATGGGAAGGTGCCATTGGTGAGCGCACGGATATGATTCTCGGACACGAGACAGTGGCTGAGGTTGTGGAAGTTGGAAGCTGTGTTAAAGACTTTAAGCCTGGAGACAGGGTCATTGTTCCTGCCATTACGCCGGACTGGAATTCTGTGGAAGCACAGGGCGGTTATCAGATGCATTCAGGGGGAATGCTTGCAGGCTGGAAATTCTCAAACTTTAAGGATGGCGTTTTCGGCGAATTCTTCCATGTCAATGATGCTGACGGAAACCTGGCGATTCTTCCTGACGGCATGGACCCAGTGGCAGCCTGTATGCTGGCAGATATGGTACCTACCGGATTTCATGGAGTTGAGCTTTCTGATGTCCAGTTTGGAGACAGCGTGGCAGTCATTGGAATCGGCCCGGTTGGACTTATGTCCGTTGCTGGTGCTGCTCTTCGTGGTGCTTCCCACATCTATGCCGTAGGTTCCCGTCCCAACTGCGTACAGCTTGCTAAAGAATATGGGGCAACGGATATTATCAACTACCGGGAAGGGGATATCGTAGAACAAATTATGTCAAAGACCGGGAATAAGGGTGTGGATAAAGTGATTGTTGCCGGCGGTGACAACGATACCTTTGCGCAGGCCATTGCCATATTAAAGCCAGGCGGAAAAATCGGCAATGTAAATTATCTTGGTGAAGGCGATTACATAAAGATTCCCCGTATCGAATGGGGATGCGGCATGGGCCACAAGATCATTGCCGGCGGACTTATGCCAGGAGGCAGACTTCGTATGGAAAAACTGGCTTCTCTTATCTCAACCGGACGATTAGACCCAGGAAAACTGGTCACCCATCGGTTTGAAGGTATGGAAGGCATTGAACCGGCTCTTATGTTAATGAAGGAAAAACCAAAGGATTTGATTAAACCTGTGGTTGTGATTAATTGGTAAGATCGGTTAGTAACGCAAAGAAGCTCTTCTAGATAATAGAGTTGAGGGTGCTGCAACAGGAAAGAAATCAACAAGATATAACTTCTGGTCATTGGATTAAAACCAGTCTCTTGTATCAACTTTCACGTTGCAGCACCCTCATTTCATACTAATCAGGCAGCAATCCCTGACTTTTATGAAGCCACCACATCTTTATTTCTCAGCCATAAAACCGCTATTACAGTAGATGCCCCTAAAAATAGAAGACTGCTTAAGACCAGCTGTCCAGGCGTACAGATCATCGGACCGCCCGGGCTATTGGCTCTCATTCCAATGCTCATAAGGGAATAGGGATAAAATGCCCCTGCCCCTTTAGAAAGTGCGGCTACACCCCCGATTCCTCCAATCATGGCAATTCCAACAGGTACCGCAAAGCTGCGGATGATAAGGGACAAACACAGCTGCACTCCACAGATCACAATCCCCCCAATGGCACCATAAGCCAGCCATTCAAAAAGTTCTGGCGGCACTGGGCCTGGCAAATGGGACAGCTTTCCAGAAATAATAAATAAGATTCCCACCCATACCTGAGTCGCAAGCACCATGACCGAGGCGGTAAAAAGCTTAGATAAATAAATATACGGAATCGGCACCGGCAGTGTCATGACCGAATTCCAATTATGGTTCGTATGTTCCAGGCGACAGAGATAAGAACAGTAAACACCAATAGTCGCAGGAAGGAAGAAATAACAGGTGAACAAGGTATGCTGTGTCCACAGGCTATACCAGTAATCATTTAAAATACCCACATTTTGTACATAGTTAAAGGTCCCCATAAATGCCGGAAGAATAGGTAAAAGGAAAAATGCCAGCCAGACGGGACTCCGCTTTAGCTTCATCTGTTCCGCTCGAATTATTTTAAATAGCATACTTTACCACTCCTTTCCTGCAAATGACCGACGGCCATAGACATAAATCCCTGCAAACATGAAAGCGAGCAGGAACACACCAAGCCAGTCAACCGGAACATAATAGAAATCTGAAATTCTTGTACTGGGATCCCAGTTTAACCCTACCCGCATCATAACTCCGTAATAACCCCAAATCAGAAGTTTCCCAACTCCTTTTGGCAGGAACATGCTGAACAATCCTGCAAGACTGCCTAAAAGTCCCACCGTAAGTGGCACCATCTGATTTGCAAAATGCAGGGATAACACTTGTTGAAGCAGCAATATAGTTACATGAACCCCTATGGTAGAAATGAGATAAAACAAAATCTTATCCCACGGAATGGGCCCGCCAAATCCTTTTATGACGCCAAAGGTCAGAATCATAAAGACCTGTATCAAAGCAATTGTCGTCACGTGAATGACGCCGCACAAGTACTTGGCATGAAACAGAGCTTCCGCTGGTATGATGGTCTCTAGGAGCTTAAAGGTCTGACCCTTATGCTCCACATCGCATAATCTGGATGCCAATACTGCAATGACGACTGGCATCATGATGGCATTGAGAATAGGGAAATGATAGAGACACTGAAACCACCCCTGGGCCAGCTTTTCCCCGGACATTCTGCCAAAGGACCATAAGCCCCACAGGCACTGGACTCCAAGAAGGATCGCGATTGTAGTAAATACCCCCTTTCTTTTTATCTTTTGAAATTCCATTAATAGTACTCTCATTATAGACTCACCGCCGTTCCTGTTAATTCTATGAATATCTCTTCCAGTGTCTTTTTCCTTTCTTCCAAACGGACAACTCCGATGGTTTCATGAAACAGATGAAAGATGTGGGCAGAAAGCTCCTGATCCGAAAGCTCCGGCAAGAGGAGAAATGCCCCTTCCTCCCTGCACATGATTCCATGTCTTCGAAACACCCCTTTGGCAGCTTCATTGTCCAGGGTACGTACTGCCAGACTGCTTTTGCTCTTATCATGAAGAACCTTTAAACGGTCCTGAAATACCAGCTCTCCTTTGCTGATGACGCCGATGTGGTCTGCCATCTGCTCGATTTCATTTAAAAGATGACTGGAAACCATGACTGTCATTCCAAAGGTCTTTGGAAGAGCGCATATGAGTTCACGCATTTCCTGGATTCCTGCCGGGTCAAGGCCATTGGTCGGCTCGTCGAGTATGAGCAGCTTGGGATTTCCAAGAAGTGCGCCTGCAAGCCCCAGTCTTTGTTTCATTCCCAGGGAATACTGCCCTGCTTTTTTATCCTTTTGATTTTCCAGCCGGACGATCTTTAATACCCGGTCGATCTCCTCTTCCTCTACTCCTTTTAAGGTGCTGATGATTTTTAAATTTTCCCTGCCTGTTAAATGGGCGTAATAGCTTGGGGATTCTATGAGAGAACCTGCCTCTTTTAAAATGGTAAGGCGGTTTCTTTGATTCATTTCTTTGCCAAAGACGGTAATGGTTCCGCTGGTGGGCTTTGCAAGCCCCAGTATCATCTTCATGGTGGTGGACTTACCAGCTCCGTTGGGGCCGAGAAAACCATAGACCACTCCCCTTGGCACTTTTAAATCCAGATCTTTTACACTCATGGCTTCGCCGTATTTTTTGCAAAGAGCATTTGTGGTTATGATATCCGTCATTGTTATACTCTCCTTTTCTTTTCGATGAGTTCATGGTACCAGGGCCTCCTTACATCTGGCTGTAGGCCACCTTACATTTACCTTAAATCTTCAGATTTCTTGTCCAATTTCACTTTTTTTCGGCTATAATAAACATAAATGAAAGGGAAAGGATGTGACGCCCATGGTAGATATCTATGACTGTAAGCTGCTCATCGTGGACGATGAGCCAGAGCTTCGCAGAATGGTCATTGCTATATTAAAACAAAATGGCTTTCAAAAAATTATTTCTGCCGGGGACTGCAGTGAGGCCCGCAGGCTGTTTGCTGTAGAAAAGCCGGAGGCCGTAATTCTTGATGTTTCTCTGCCTGACGGGGACGGATTTTCCCTGATGCGTGATTTCAGAGCCTCTTCCTTTGTTCCCGTGCTGTTTCTTTCTGCCAGAGATGAAGACGAGGACCGTCTTTTGGGTCTCGGTCTTGGGGCTGATGATTATATGACAAAGCCATTTCTTCCAAGGGAACTGGTTTTAAGGCTTCATGCTATTTTAAACCGTACGTATTTCCCTCCTGTTTTAAGCCAGAAATCAAAGCCTGTCTTCTCCCTGGGAGATATGAAAGTAGATCTAAACAGCTGTGAGGTAACCTCACAAAAGGGGACTTCAACTCTGACGGCAAAGGAATTTGCTCTTTTGGAAAAGCTTTTTGAAAACCGGGAAAAGATTGTGACCGGGGACAGCTTATGTATGGCCGCCTGGGGCGACTCTCTTTATGGCTATGAAAATACATTGATGGTGCATATCCGCCGTCTCAGGGAAAAGATAGAGCCTATCCCCTCTTCCCCTCAATACTTAATGACCGTTCGGGGATTAGGATATAAGCTGACGGGGGTGAAGGTTCTATGAAAAGCATGATGAAGGTTTTATCCCGCTATGTACTGTCAGCCGCTGCTGTTGCTGTGCTTTTGCTTGTTATTAATGCTACCGTCTTGATTGTCTGGCTCTTTACGGAAAAGAACGATAAGAATTATTACAATATCTCCCAGACAGCAAACCAGCTTACCGCCACGAACGATGGATATGAACTTTCCCAGTCCGGGAAAACCCAACTGGAACAAAACCAGCAATGGGCCATGCTGTTAGACCAGGAGGGCAAGGTCATCTGGAACTTTATGCTTCCGGCCGATGTTCCTTTGACTTACTCCATCTCTGATGTAGCAGGATTTTCCCGGTGGTACTTAAAGGATTATCCGGTATCGGTCTGGCGGCATGATGGGGGACTTTTGGTGGTGGGAAGTCCTAAAAACAGCATGTGGAAGTTAGGAATCATGATTCCTCAAAAATCCATGAACAATTTAGGCTTTTGGGTTCCCTTCTTTCTTGTCATGAACTGTCTTACTGCCATTTTCCTTGCTCTGGTCTTTGGTCTCAGGCTGTTTCGTTCCTTAAAACGTCTTTCCAATGGAGTTCAGGATATGACAAGGAAACGGCCTGTATCACTTCCTGTTAACGGAGTGTTGGGAGATTTAGCTATGGGAATCAATGAAGCCTCCAGCCAACTTATACTACAGGAAGCCGCCCTAAAGAAAAGAGACGACGCCCGAACCACCTGGATTGCGGGAATCTCACATGATATCCGCACCCCTCTTGCTGTAGCCATGGGCTATTCCAGCCAGTTGGAAGAGGATGAAAGGCTGTTACAGGAACAAAGGGACATGGCAGGCATCGTAAGGCGGCAGTGCCAGCGGATTAAAGATCTGGTAAGCGATTTAAACCTCGCCTCAAAGCTGGAATATGACATGCAGCCATTAAGAAAAGAACGGACTCCACTTGCCCCTCTAATTCGAAGTGTTGCAGTTGATATCATAAACGACAATCTCTCGGATAGACACACCTTAGAAGTATCCATAAAGGATAATGCCCAAAATCGTTGTCTGCTGGGGGACAAACAGCTTTTAAAGCGTGCTGTGTCCAACCTCATCTTAAACAGCATCAAGCACAATCCAGAGGGCTGTGATATTACTATAGAGTTAAGTATGGATGGGGAAAACTTTATATTATCGGTTGCAGATAATGGAACCGGGTTCCCGGAAGATGTGTTGCAGCGAGTGAATGGGATAAAGAATAAAAGTGAGAATACGGGTAAGAACGAGGGCATAAATGAAGGCGAGAATGAGAGTAAGAATTTAACTGAGGATGTGGACGGGAATTTAACTCAGAATATGGGCGAAAATGTAGCTGAGAATCCGGCTAAGACCGATTCTAAAACGGAACAAAGCGGCCACGGACTTGGTCTTACCATTGTCCGCCAAATAATAAAAGCTCACAATGGAAGCGCTCATTTCTCCAATCTTTCAGGAGGCGGCTGCCGGGTAATCTGCTATCTGCCTGCCATCTCCTCCTGATAAAATATCATATAAAAAGCTGAGCCTGCAGGTTTTCCCTGTTACAGACTCAGCTTTTTCATTCCTTAAAGGGTACGTCTACACAACGCCCTTCTTTAAAATAATATTTGCGTACAATGCCTTCTCCCCTGTCATAATTACCACAGTGGAACGCTCCTTTGTCTTATCATAAAATTCCCACTTATCAATCTCTTCAAAGCAATCCGCACCACGCTTGTCATGCTTTGCCACAATCTCCTTATAAGTATCCCAGATAGGAGTTTGGCAGTCATCTCCTGCGACTACACCCATCAAAGTGACCGGGTGGTCCACGTAGGTATCAAGAGGGAACAATTGAAGGATGGCATCCAGTATTTCCGGTACTCCGTGTCCATCCATGCGGATGACCTTTTTTCCATAAGTATGGCCGGGGAAATTTCCGTCTCCGATGGTCAGTTCATCGGTATGGCCCATTTCGCATAATACTTTTAATAATTCGGGACTGATAATTGGTGGTATTCCTTTTAACATAAAGTTCTCCTTCTTCTCCAATAGCGCTCTTCTTTAAAAGAAGAGCGCTGATTTTTTAATCGTATAAGTTCTGTGAAACCTCACTGCTGTCCATATTGTCCTTGTTGTACCACTGGCTGCCGGTATCTACGTCAGTTACCTTTTCGCCTTTGGCTGCTGCAACCGCAAGTTTTACGGTCTGATAGCCAATTTCTACAGGAGCCTGGGTAACTGCACCAGCCAGTTTGCCTGTTTTGATTCCGTCTTTGATCATGGTTCCGGAGTCAAACGCAACGCCGATTACATCTTTTCCAAGTCTTCCTAAGTTCTCATCACCTGTTAAAAGACCTTCTCCAGTCTTTTGGTTGGAAGCGAAGATACAAATAGTATCGTCTTTATTTAAGATGGTCTGAGCATCTGTTGTCATAAGAGAAGCCTCAACCTTAGAAGGAACGGCTACGTCAAGAATGACATCTGCCTTATCTCCCTTATCTGCTTTAGCATCGCTTACAAACTTATCGTTACCGGTAATGCATACGGTCTTTCCGTCTGCCTTAATTAACTCTGTCAGCTTATCAATAAAGCCAAGGCCACGGTTTATGATAGACTCTGAGGTTGCATCCTGGTTTAACACACCGATTCTAACGCTGGAGGTAGCTTTTGCAATCTGGTCCTTGATTAACGGATATGTGTTCTCAGCTGCCACTTCTCCTGCCTTGTAATTATCAGTAGCTGCATTGGCTACAACAGCTCCTTCTGGTGCGTTTGGTACACCGGAGTCAAATCCTACGATGGGGATCTTTGCATCCTGGGAAGTCTTGATGCTGTCGTTTAATGCGGATACATCCAAAGCTGCAAGGCCGATGGCTGCCGGCTTCATCTGTACTGCATTGTTCATCATCTGAACCTGCTGTGCAATGTCGGATTCGGAATCCGGGCCCTGGTATTCCAGCTTTACGCCCAGTTCCTTGGAAGCTTTTTCTGCTCCCTTATAAACAGCCTGCCAGTACTGTGACTGGAAGCCCTTTGCTACCATGTAAATTGTTACATCCCCGTTATTTTCTGCCCCTTTTGTCTCCGCTGCCTCACTGGATTTTCCTTCTGCTGTGGTTCCAGCCGGCTCGGTCTTTCCTTCATTTGAAGTTGTTTTGCTTGTGCAGCCTGCCATTAAGGATGCCACCATAGCTGTTGTCAATAAAACGCCCCATACATTTTTTTTCATTGAAATACTTCCTCCTTCATTTTATGTGGAATCTTTTAAATCACTACGCCTGTCAGTTCTTTTTCCGGTTTCTATATACATCTGCAAAGACTGCTACGATAAGCACCAGTCCGGTTGCTACCTGCTGGTAATGGGTCTGTAAGCCCACAAAGGGAAGTCCTGTCTTTAACACAGAGATGATGAACACACCGATCATGGTTCCGGCTATGGTTCCAATTCCTCCTGACATGGAGGTTCCTCCGATCACCACACCTGCAATGGCATCCATCTCAAATCCGGCTCCGCCTCCTGGTAGGAGAGTGGAGTAAATGGTGGAGTAAGCCAATCCAGCAATTCCTGCAAAGGTACCGCTGATGATATAGGCGATAATTAAATATTTATCTACGTTGACACCGGATAATCTGGTTGCTTCCTTGTTGCTTCCAAGGGACAGGATATAGCGGCCTGTTTTTGTCTTATTCATCACGATTGCCATAATAACGGCTGCTGCTATGAGGAATAAAAAACCTGTTGGGATTAAAAGCCCGCTTTCTGTCTTGATTTTAAATATGGCACGGTACCAGCCCTCTGGGTCTGATCCTGATTTCCAGGTCACGGACTGAGCTGATGTGATAATAGAACCGATTCCTTTGGAAAGCATCATGGTACCCAGGGTCGCAATAAAGGGAGGAAGCCCCAGCTTTGCCACCAAAAGCCCGTTCATAACTCCGAACAAGGTACCGATTAAGATACAGATGATAATAACAAGCCAAATGGGAAATCCCAGGTTTACACTTAAGTAACCAGCCACCAGACCAGACATGGTCAGTACGGTTCCGATGGAAAGATCGATTCCCCCAGTTGCAATAACAAAACAGATTCCAATGGCCATAAATCCAATGTAATAGGATGCGTCAAAAATGTTGACCATGGTGTTATAAGTGGCAAATCTGGGATTCATGATTCCAAACGCCACATAGAGTACGATAAGTGCCAGCAATGCCACCAGCCTCTGGGTACCTATCGCTTTGATGAGCGGATTATTTTTCAGTTTTTCCATTGTTGCCCTCCTG
This sequence comes from Clostridium sp. 12(A), assembly GCA_000526575.1. Taxonomy (GTDB): domain Bacteria; phylum Bacillota; class Clostridia; order Lachnospirales; family Lachnospiraceae; genus Lacrimispora; species Lacrimispora xylanolytica. The sequence goes on from JAGI01000002.1 coordinate 2,620,560, forward strand.
GTTTCTCAAAGTAGCTGCAGCCATAATTCGTTCCTGTGATACCTCTTCAATGGGGATTTCTCCGGTAATGCGCCCTTCGCACATGACCAGAACCCGATCACTCATTCTTAAAATCTCTGTCATCTCCGAGGAAATCATGATGATGGATTTTCCCTGCTTGACCAGTTCATTCATTAAATGGTAAATCTCACTTTTTGCGCCTACGTCAATTCCCCTTGTAGGTTCATCAAAGATTAAAATATCACAGTTTCTAATAAGCCATTTGGCAATAACCACCTTTTGCTGGTTTCCTCCTGATAAGTTCACCACAAGCTGGTCTACGGTGGGAGTTTTGGTATTTAAAAGCTTTACATAGCTTTCTGCTTCCTTACGCTCCTTTTGCTTGTCAATGAAAATACCCTTCATAAATGAGGACAACGCTGACATGGAAGAGTTTTCGGCTACGGATTTTTGAACCACGAGACCAAACCGTTTCCGGTCCTCTGACAGATAACCAATCCCATGGTTTACTGCATCCTCTGTGGTCTCGATCTCCACCCGTTCTCCATTAATGTAGATTTCTCCTCCATCCTTTTTATCTGCTCCAAAGATGGCTCTGGCCGTCTCGGTTCTGCCTGCTCCCATGAGTCCGGAAAAGCCCAGGATCTCACCTTTTCTAAGTTCAAAACTTACATCCTTCACCATCTTACCGGCGGTCAGATGCTCTACCTTTAATACCACCGGCGCGTCCTCTGATACGCTGCTGGTCTGTTTTGGGTCTTCATAGATCACACGGCCCACCATCATATTGATGATGTCATCCTTTGTGCTGTCCTTCGTTACTAAGGTTCCCACATAGGTTCCGTCCCGCATGACCGTTACCCGGTCTGTAATCACCTTGATTTCGTCCATACGGTGGGAAATATAAACAATCCCCAATCCCTTTTGCTTTAAATCCCTTATGATCTTAAAGAGCTCCTCGATCTCTGACTCCGTCAGTGCGGCGGAAGGCTCATCAAATACCATGAGCTTTGCTTCTCTTGAGATGGCCTTTGCAATCTCGCACATCTGCTGCCGTCCTACGGTTAAGTTTCCCATGACCTCAGAGGGGTCAATATCAATGTTTAACCGGTCAAACAGCTTCCTTGCCTCTTTGTTCATGAGAGAATCGTTTATAAATCCGCCTGTCATCATCTCACGGCCGATAAATAAATTCTGGGCCACGGTTAAGTGGTTCATCATATTTAACTCCTGATGGACGATGGCAATTCCGGCATCCTGTGCTTCTTTTGGAGAAGTAAATTCCACTTCTCTACCTTCGAATGTAATGGTTCCGGAGTCCTTTAGATAAATCCCCGTAAGGATTTTCATGAGAGTTGATTTACCGGCCCCGTTCTCTCCCATAAGCGCATGGACCTCGCCTCCATTGACTTCCAGATCCACGTGGTCCAAAGCATGTACACCAGGAAAGGACTTATCGATTCCCTTCATTCTCAGCATAACACTGCCCACATTCTCACTCTCCGCTTCTTTTTAAATTGAGCCTTGTATCCTGCTCTGATGATACCATTATATCTTTGAGAAACCTCTGGTAACATAGAGTATCTTACAAAAAAAGAAGAGGATTTTACTTTCTTTAGAACGGGAACAGAAGCTTCTGGTTCTCATCGGTATAGATATTGTCTACGGTGATAACTTCTGTGTCACAGTATATGTTTTTCTCCATTTTCTTTCCCCTCACTGACTCCACCGCAGTCTGGATTCCCAGGTAGCCCATGTTAAATGGCTTCTGAACGATCAGGGTGTCTATGATTCCCTCCTCTAAATACTTGATACCTTCAATATCATTATCAAATCCCACAATATGAACTTCCTTGTTTAAATTCATTTCCTTGATGGCTCTGGCTACGCCTACGGTTGAATAAAGGTTCAGGCCTGCAATCAGGTTAATATCCGGATGCTCTTTCATCAGCTCCTTTGTCTTTTCATAGGCCTGTTTATAGTCAGAATTGCTGTAGAGGACGGCTTCAATCCTGTCCCCATACTCTCCCAGCCCCTCCCTCAGCCCTTCCTCCCGTTCCATGGCAGTGGAGGAGCCTTTGACGTGGGATACTATGGCTATCTTCGTCTCCTTATTCACATAGGTTTTCATGTTCTTTCCCATCTGAAGCCCGGCATTCCGGTTGTTGGTGCCGATATAGGTCTCTTCTAAATCTTCATCAATCTTGGAATCAATGAGGATGAGTTTAATGCCTGCATTTTTTATCTTTCTGACGCTGTCTGTCATTTCCGAATACTGTATGGGGGCAAGGGCAATGGCATCCGGCTTCATCTTCACCGCTTCCTCAATGTACCTCTTTTGCTGCTGGTAATCATTTTCCTCCTCAGGAGCCAGTATGGTTAGGTCTGCCTGATACTCCTTTCCTGCACTTTTGGCACCGGATATCATGGACATCCAGAAGTCATTGGTCTTATCCTGAACCTTTGGGATAAATACAATTTTGACGGTCTTTTTCTGCCGGAATTCCTCCAGCTGAAACACCATGGACAGGAAAACGACCGATAATAAAAAGAATGTCAGGAGCATTAGCCCGTTTTTATGTCTCTTCATCTGTCTCCTCCATGCGTTTGAAAGGAATGGTCACAGTGACGGTCGTCCCCCGCCCCTCTTCACTTTCCACGAAAAGTCCGTAGTCCGGTCCATAATGCATCTTAAGGCGGTCTTCAATGTTCTTCATACCAACGCCATTATGGCGTTTGTCAGAAACTTTCTCCTTAAATACAGAGGCCAATGCTTCCTTTGACATGCCAATTCCATCATCCTGGATTTTGAGAATCACGAAATCTCCCTCCCGTCCTCCGGTAATGATAATGTTGCCTTGAGTGGTCTTGTATTTTAAGCCATGGTATAAGGCATTTTCCACCAGGGGCTGAAGCACCAGCTTCACAATGGCGCATTCCATCACATCTTCATCCACTAAAATGCGAAATGCTACCTTGTCCTTATATCTCATCTGCTGAATCAGCAGATAATTCCTGGTGTACTCCAATTCCTGCCATACGCTCACATATATCTTTGAGTTTCCAATGGCTTGCCGGAAAAAACGGGCAAGGACTGAGGTCATCTTAATGGCCTGGCTTAAGTCCTCGGTTTCAATGAGCCAGATGATGGAGTCCAGGGTATTATAAAGAAAATGAGGGTTAATCTGGGACTGGAGGGCCTTTAGCTCGCTTTTTCGCTTCTCTGCCTGCTCTTTCCGGTTATTCTTCATCAGCTCCTCAATGCGTTCCGTCATTTTGTTAAAGGACCGGGTCAGGCTGGAGATTTCATTCTCCCCTCCTGTGTCAATATAGACCTGTTCAAACTTTCCCTGCTGCACCTCCTTCATGGCCGCCTGGAGCTGCTTGATTGGTCTTGTGATTCTGGCAGATAACAACACAGCCAGGATGCTGGCAAAGAGAATGAGTGTGCAGGCGGTCCCGATGTACATGGCCCTGACCTCTTTTTCATCTCCCGCCAGCTCTGAGGTGTAGACCACTCCTACAATGGTCCACCCGGTCTTATTCGAATGAAACGGGGTATAGATTTTATTCTCCCCATTTTCATCGGTGTGGGAAATGCTGGTTCCTCCGTTTGATACCTCTTTTAAAAGCTCCTTTTTCACCCCGCTTAAAATCAGCTGCTGCTGGGGGTGGTAAACGATCTCACCCTTTCGGTCAATGATATAGACATAGCCTTTGTTTCCCAGGGTGATGGATTCGCATAGGTCATTGATCACATCATAATTTAAGTCAATGACAAGAAGTCCCTCCACCTTACCAGTTTCAGGGTTTGTGATTCCACGGCTTAAGGTTACCACCCATTTATAATCGTCCTTTACCAGATTCTGAACATGGGAGGAGGAAATTAAGATTCCGCTTCCCTCTTTTCTGGCATCCAGATACCACTCCTTTTGTGCCAGCCTTGACCTTAAGTTTAAAATGTCGGTGCCATTGTTAATAAAATACCTTCCGTTGTCTCCCAAAACAGCAATGTTGTAAATATCCGTCCTGGCATGAAGAATGGTCTGAAAGGCCTCCTTTAAATCACTTCCCGTCTCTTTGGTATCCTGGTCAAACAGGTAGCTGGTCATATCCCGGTTGCTCATAACCACCTGAGAGATATTCTCCATATAGTCAATGTAATTTTCAATATTAAAATTGACCTGTTCAATGAGCAGACGGCTGTTTTTCTTCGAATTCTCCGTCAGATTGTTTTTTGTATACCGTATGGAAAAGAACATAAAAACCGTGACCGTAAGTAGAACCAGAAGTGAAAAGTAGATAATCATGCTGGTTCTTATGCTTTTAAACCTGATTCTGGCTTTCATAGGTCCCTTTCCGGTTCATCCTTGTTCTTACATAGTCCCGGGGCGTCATATGGGTGGTTCTCTTAAAGATATTGCTGAAATAATTGGCATCGCTGTAGCCGCATTTTTCTGCGATTTCATAAGTTCTTAAGGACGTATTTTCCATTAATTCCATGGCCTTTTCCATTCGCTTTTTGGTTAGGGCCTCTACAAAGGTCATACCCGTGTAGTTTTTAAAGGCAGAACTGAAATAGCTGACGCTGATGGCCAGCTTTTCGCATATTTCCTGAAGGGATAGGTCACAGTCCCCGTAGTGGCTGTTGATATATTCCAGGGCAGCAATTGCCTGATGATCTCCGTAATTGCCCCGGTTGCTGTTCATGAGCTCAACAGCCATTTGAAAGAACTCCAGCACCTTTTTCTCCATCTCCGAAATATAGGTACAGCCAAATAGCCCGGAGATGATTTCCTGCTCCTTTAATAAAAAGGCATCATCTACAATATTAAGCCGCTCAAAGAAATTCATTACGGCAAGTATTAAGCTTTGGTATAGGACGACTACCTTATTCTTAGGAATCCATCTGACTCTGCATTCCTTTCGGATGCTGGTGATCTCTCTTTGTACCTCCTCAGACAAGTTGCTTCTGACTGCAAGTACGATTCGCTTTTCCCGGTCATTTTCACAGATCATGCCCTGAGCACTCAGCTTGTATTTCTGATATTTGTCCCATTCATAGATGCCCTGATCCCGTTCCAGGTAAATATATTCCTTTAATTCCATGGCTTTTTCATAAGAAAAGCCGATTCCTCCCAAGCGGAATACGCATGTCCCGATTAAGGAAAATACGGGAGTGTGAAACTCATGTTCCACCCATCTGGCGGCTGCTTCGCAGATGAAAGCCATATCCTTTTTTAGTTCTGAGCTGTTTTTCTTTTTCACATAGAGAATAATATTATGATCATCCCCTTCAAAGGAGAGGACATCCTCTCCTGCCTCTCTGGCAATGAGAGAAGCCATGTGTGACAGCTCCTTTTTATCCGGCTGTATCCTTGGATATAACAGAGCTACGCAGTAGCATTCCCCCTGAAAATCAATGTGAAATTCCTTAAGCTTCTCTTCAATCCCCTCCTCATAAACTCTCCCTTTGGAAAGCTCCAAGAGAAACTGGTTCTTTAACAGGGGATAGCTTCCTTCATAATAAGTCCTGACCTGGAAATTAGCCTCCTCACTATCCAGGATTTTCTTTGCTTCTTCTAATTTTTCAATCAGTTCCACAGAAGTTACCGGCTTTAACACGTAAGAAAGAACGCGGTATTCCACCGCCTTCTTTGCATATTCAAACTCATCGTAGCCGGTAATAATTACTACTTTTGTTCTTTTCTCATTTTCATAAAGATATTTTGCAAGCTCCAGACCATCCACATACGGCATACAAATATCAGTCAGCACAAGATCCACCGGCTGACTCTCCATAAATTCGATGGCTTCTTTTCCATTCTCACAAGTCCCCTTAAGCTCGTACCCCAAAGATTCCCACGGTATTCTTTGAGAAATCCGCTCCCTGATCAGAATCTCATCATCTACCAACAATACCTTATACATAACTATCTCCCCTAATCCAATGAATGCTGCTGGTCCGCGTTGCATCGCTATTGCTATTTGTGCATTTTATACAATTATACACGTTTTTTAGAAAAGAAAATAGTATTTATTCCAAAATCCCTGAAGTTACCAGAGGGCGCTTCAGGGATTTTGATTTTCTTATATGTTCTATTATTTTACGATAAATCCTTCTTCATCCCAAAGGTCATGCCAGTCATTGGCACCTTCCCAAAGGAATACCTGGCCTTTTACCAGACGGTTATTCCGCTCTAAGGTAGCTATCTTTGCCATCTCATCATCTGTCAGCGGGTCTTCTGTCATTGCCTTTAAGTTACTTACGTATTCCATCTCATGAATGGAGAACGGAATGGGGATCTGTCCTCTCTGACGTGCCCATTTCAGTGCGATTACTGCCGGGTGAACGCCATGAGCTGCTGCGATTTCCTTCATCTCCGGTGTCTGTAAATCAGCCACATCCTCTGGGCACATATCACGCTCTGGTCTCTGAGGAGAGCCTAATGGCATAAAGCCGATGGGCTGAATCTTGTGAGCAACCAGATAATCAAACAGTTCTTTTTGCTGGAAGCAAGGGTGAAGCTCCATCTCGCAGGCAGCCGGCATAACCTTCATATGAGGAAGAACGGCTTCCAGCTTTGGTATGGTCATGTTGGAAATACCAATGTTGCGGATTAAGCCCTGCTCCAGCAGTGCCTCACATTGGCGGTAGGTCTTTAAAAACTCTTCCGGGCTGAATGGTCTGGAATCAGGATTTCTGGAATCTACGTCACAATGTGGTGCATGGTAGTTTGGAAATGGCCAGTGGATAAAGAACATATCGATATAATCGCACTGTAAATCAACAATACTCTTTTTACAGGACTCCTCCACTCTGTCATGCATATCATTCCAGACCTTCGTCATGATGAATAAATCCTTACGCTTTACAACGCCTTCTTTAAAAGCATCTGCAAATACTTCTCCGATCTGGTCTTCATTGCCATAGCAGGCGGCACAGTCAAACATGCGGTAGCCACAGCGAATGGCTCCTGCCACTGCGCCAGATACTTCTTCCGGGGTAAACCGGTCGGAACCAAAGGTTCCCATTCCCACACAGGGAATCTCCTCACCAGTATACAGTGTTACTTTTGGAACGATAGATGGTTCAATGAATGATTTCATATTTATGTTCTCCTTCTCTTTTTAAATGATGGAAATCTTATATTCCAGCTGTTTTTCTTCCCCAGGTTTTAATGACATGTGATTTCTCTTATGTTCCAATACATCATCTTCGTCACTGCAGGTGGAAAGTCCGGTCCAGGGCTCCAGGGCAACAAAGGGGCCATGATTGGCTGAGGACCATATAACCAGGTAGGGGAAGCCGTCAAAGGAAAGCTCCACTCCCTGCTTTTTTTCCTTGTGACGAAGGGTTACTTTTCTTGAAGATATCCGGTCAAATATAACAGAGTCCTGTTCAAAGAGCTGATGACTTAAGGGAAGATTTCTCTTATTCCAGGAAAGAAAGGTCCGGTTCTCCATATCAATGAGTCCGGTTCTCGTATCTGGTGTGGGGTTTGATGCTTCTTCCTCTTTTTCAAACAGGATTTCATACTCTTCGTACGCTTCGCCCGGCTCCAGGGGACAACGAAAGGCAGGGTGGCCTCCTATAAAACATGGCATATCCTCCGTTCCCGTGTTTTTAATGCCGTACCGGACGATAACTTCGTTGTTCTTTAGTAAATAGGTTATGGTCAGCACAAAGGGAAATGGGTATTGGTCGAGCATCTGGGGCGTAGATGATATGGAAAAGGTTATATCATCATCTGTGAAGGATTCCAGTTCAAATTCTTCCTTACGGACGATTCCGTGCCTTGGCATCCGGACTTCCTTTCCGCTTTTCGTTACTGCCCTTTCGTCTCTTAAGCTTCCGCAGATGGGAAACAGTACTGGGGCCTGACCGCTCCAGTATTTGGGGTCCCCCTGCCATAAGTATTCCAGGCCTGCTTCGTTCTTTATGGAGGTGAGTGCCCCTCCCTTTTTCGTGAAGGTAACCGTCAGGTGCTGATTCTTTAATACATAATCCATGGCTACTCCTCCAATCTTGTGATTGTAATCTCCGGCAGAAGCTTTTCCATATCTTCCATTCGGAAATATCCGGTCTCTTCCCGTAAGGCGGAGGCGGCAGAGATTGCGCTGGCTTTCTTTAGAATCTCTTCCATGGGAAGATTTTCTTTAAGGCCAAGTGCAAATCCGGCTATCATGGAATCGCCACAGCCCACCGTATTCACCGCATGAATCTTTGGCACCCTGGCCCGGTAGACTCCTGAATCACATACCACAAAGGAGCCTTCCGCCCCAAGGGAAACGGCTACGATCTCTACCCCCTGGCTGTGAATCTTTTTGGCTGCTTCCACCATATCATCAAGGCTGTCACAGTTGTTTCCGGTAAGCATACGGATTTCATCCAGATTGGGCTTAATCATGGTGGGGCATGCTAAAATTCCCATCTTAAGAAGATTTCCGCTGGTATCTAAAATCACCTTTTTCCCTGCTTCCTTTACAAGCCTTACCATAGTCTGATACGCGGTTCCGTCAAGTCCCTTAGGAACACTTCCTGATATGGCAACTACCTCGGCATCGTTTATTAATGTCTGAAACAGCTTTAAAAATCCCTGAAACTCCTCTTCCTTTACTAAAAATCCAGGCTCTAAAAATTCAGTCTGTATCTCCTTTTTTCCGTCCCAGATATTGATACAGGTGCGGCTTTCGTCTTCCAGGTGGTAAAATGCGCTGGTGATACCAAGAGGCTTTAAAGCATCTTCAATATACTGTCCCGCATGACCTCCGAGGAATCCCGTTGCCACCACCTGACCTCCTGCGATGACGGCTGGCTTTGAGACATTTAAGCCCTTGCCGCCTGGTGTATAGGTACACTCTGCCACACGGTTGACCTCGCCCTCCTGAAACCCATGGACCACATATCGTTTGTCAATGGCAGCGTTTAATGTAACGGTAAGTATCATAAGGGCCTCCTATTCCTCGTTCATCAGCAATACTTTTCCCTTTACAAGCCCTGGGGTCTTAAACATCTGGAAGGCCTCCTGTGCCTGACTCATGGGCATTTTTTTAAAGATGAAACCAGGATCGAATTTTAACTGGCCTGTGGCAAAATAATGTGCTGTAAGCTTCCATTCCTTCCCCGGAAATGGAGAGCTGTAGGACATCCATGAACCGGTCAGCTTAAATTCCTTGCGGTTCATATTTTCCCACATAGCAGGAGTGAAGGATAAATCCACATGAGGAGTTCCGATAAAGCATACGTTGGCTTTGTTGGAAGCCAGCTCAAAGGCCATATGCATGGTTGGTACCTGACCTGCGGTCTCAAAGACAAAGGCAAAGCCTTTTCCTTCGGTCAGCTCCAGGGCTTTTTCTTTATAGCCCTCCAAAGAGGTGTTAATGACTTCATCTGCGCCAAGACGTTTTGCCAGAGAGAGACGCTCTTCACTGATGTCGAATACCACCACCTTTTTTGCTCCGAAAATCTTGGCCCACTGCATGGTGAACATGCCGATGGTACCTCCGCCTAAGACTGCGGTGTATTCTCCACCTTTATAATCATTTTGAAAGAGGCCGTGAAGGGCTACGGTAGACGGCTCAAACATGGCACCCTGCTCATAGGAAATGCTTTTGTCAAAGGCAACCGCATTCTGCTCCGGGATTACCACGTATTCCGCATTGCTTCCCTGCTGTCTGGAGCCGATAAAGCTATAGTGTCTGCAAAGGGAGAAATTTCCGTTCTGGCAGTCATCGCATTTCATGCAGGGGATTAAGGGCGCTCCGGAAACCCGGTCTCCCGGCTTTACTGATGTAACGCCTTCTCCTACTTCCACCACATCACCGGAAAATTCATGGCCCAGAACTATGGGGTAAAAATGAACTCCGTGATGGAGCACTCTTGGTATATCAGAGCCGCAGATTCCAGAAGCCTTTACTTTAATCTTTACCAGTCCCGGTAAAACCTGTGGTTCCTCGTAATCCATGTATTTTACATCTTCATTGGCACATACAACTGCTGCTTTCATGGTCTATTGCTCTCCTTCCTCACTCATCATATCTTTTAAGTTTTCATATAAGCTGCGATACATTTTATAATTCCTGTCATAGACCTCCCGGTCTGCCTGATTGGGCACGTGATACCGTTTATTTTCCACGGTCATCTTAACCGCCTCTTCAAAATCCAGATACATACCAACGCCCACTCCTGCTAACATGGCGGCACCCAGTGTGGTTGCCGTATCCGAGGAAGGAACTACAATGGGCTTTCCAGTGACGTCCGACTTAATCTGGGTCCATAACAGAGAGTTTGCAGAACCGCCCATGGCTCTTAGCACATCCACCTCTGCGCCTGCTTCCTTTGCTACATCTAAGTTATGCTTTAAGGACATGGCCACCCCTTCCATGGCTGCCCGGATAAAATGACCCTTTGTCTTTCCAAAGTCAAGCCCGTAAAAGACTCCCTTTGCTTTCGGGTCCCAGATGGGGGAGCGCTCACCAGCCATATAAGGCAGGAACACCAATCCATCGCTTCCAGGATTCACCGCCTGAGCCAGATGGTTGAAAAGGTCTAACGAGCTTTTTCCGGTTTTTCGGCCTTCTTCTCTTTCATAATCAGCAAATTCCTTTTCCAGCCAACGCATGACTCCGCCGCCTCCGGTGGTTCCGCCCTGTAACAGCCATTTCCCAGGAACTACATGATAGCTTAAGATCAGCCTTTCGTCAGCCTTGTAGCTGTCAATGCAGATACTCATGCCTCCGGCCTGACCGCCCTGCTCCTGGGTTTCTCCTGTATGGATCACTCCGGCCCCCAGGGTTCCGCAGGCTGCATCAAGACCGCCTGCCACTACCGGAATTCCTGCCAAAAGACCGGATTCCTTTGCCGCCTCTTCGGTCACGGTTCCAATCACATCATGACAGGAATAGATGTCAGGAAGGATATGAGACGGAATTCCAAGGGCCTCACACATTTCCTTATTCCAGGTCCCGGTATGCATGTCAAAACAGTGGAGTCCATACCCCTGGGAAATATCCTGGGTCATATGGCCGGTCAGCTTAAATCCGATGTAGCTGTTGGACTGGAGAATCTTATCTATGTTTTCAAACACCTCTGGCATATGTTCTTTATACCAGAGTATCTTAGCTGTGGTGTAAGACGGCTGTAAGGAGTTTCCGGATAACTGGAAGATTCGTTCTGCTCCCACCGTTTCATTTAAGTCCCTGCAGATGGAAAATGCTCTGGTGTCCATCCAGATGGGAGTGTTTGTGAGAACCTTTCCTTTCTTATCTACGGCAATGGCTGACCAGCTCTGTCCGTCGATTCCGATTCCGGCAATGTCCTCCGGATTCACAATGGATTTTGCGAACATCTCTTTCATGGTACTGCAGATGACTCTCCACCATTCCTCCGGGTCCTGCTCCGCCCAGCCTGGCTGGGGATAATAGACCTCATACTCCCCGGCTGCTGAATCAATGACCGTTCCTTCTCTGTTAAATACAGCGATCTTACAGGCACTTGTGCCTATGTCTATCCCCAATAAATATGGCTTCATTATCCCCTCCATCAAACAATCAGCGGGCTTTCTGGTCACAGCCGCAAACAAGCATGCGGCCCTTTACAAATTCCTTTACCGCTTCCATACCGGCGATGCCAAGCTTTTTAGGATCAAAGAGCTCCGGGTCTTCTGCTAAGAGCTTCTTTCCTGCTCCTGTATATACCACTCTCAGCTCCGTTGCAAAGTTAACCTTACACATTCCTCTTTGTACGCATTCCTTTACATCCTCATCGCTCAACCCGGAAGCTCCGTGAAGAACAAGGGGAATGGATATCAGCTTTTTCACCTCTGTGATCCGCTCTTTATCAAGGACTGGCTTATTGGCGTAAAAACCATGAGCCGTTCCAATGGCAACTGCAAGGGAGGTGACTCCTGTCTTTTCTACGAACTCCTTCGCCTGCATGGGGTCGGTATTGGTATCTTCCTCAACCTCTAGGTCATCTTCCTTGCCGCCTACCTTGCCAAGCTCTCCTTCTACAGGAATTCCGCAGGCCTTAGCTGCGTCAGCTGCCTGCTTGGTCAGCCTGATATTCTCTTCAAACGTTTCGTGGGAACCATCGAACATGACGGAGGTGTATCCGGCACGAATGGCCTTAAGTACCAGCTCATAGCTGCTGCCATGATCCAGGTGAAGACAAACCGGAACCGTTGCCTTTTTGGCTTCTGCGGAAGCCATAGCCTTAAAGGTTTCCAGCGTGCCGTACCGAACGGTTGAGGGAGTGGTCTGAAGCATCACAGGGGCACGAAGCTCTTCTGCCGCTGCCACCACAGCCTTTAACATTTCCATATTTTCTACATTAAACGCCCCTACGGCATAGCCGCCCTTTTGGGCATCCAGTAACATTTGTTCTGACGTAACCAATGGCATATCTTTTTCCTCCTTAAGATCAGGTGATTGTTAAGTTCCTCATATGTTCATTATACCGGAACCAGATTAGAAAATTAGAGGATAAACAGACATAGACACTGGGTGCATGTCGTGTTATCGAACATTCCTTGACTTGTGCTTTTTTTGCTGGTAAAGTAAGATTGTATGAAGAGAAAAACAAGACAGGGAGGAAAGACATGAGAACAGGCTATAAGGATTTGAATATCAAGACAACCATTAACGATACTACCTTTTTGGTCCTGAATATTGTGTATGAACGCTTCCTTAAGTCCATGCCAAAACACAGCCATGGTAATAACAGCTACGAGCTTCATTACATTCCTTATGGACATGGAAAGGTAAGCATCGACGACCAGATTTATAACATCACTCCAAATACTCTCTACATGACAGGCCCTCACATCGAGCATGAACAGATTCCTGTTAAGAATGATCCTATGACCGAGTATTGTATCTATTTTAAAATTCAAAAAAACAGTTCTCACCCGGCTCCTGATGTGGATACGGTGGCGTATAAATTTGAAAAGACCCACTTTTGGTTCGGACAGGATACCCAGGAGCTTTACCCCTTAATGCAGCAGATTTTTTTTGAACTGGAGCACCGGTATACGGGCTACATGATTCAGGTGGAGGCACTCTTGCAGCAGTGCCTGGTGAAGATTGTCAGAAATTATGAAAACAGGACCCAGTCAAAGTCCCATTTCTCCCCTTCCAATCTGGTGGACAGCAAGTATATCATTGTGGAGGAATGCTTCCTCTATGAATATGAGACCATCACCCTTGAGATACTTTCCGAACGGCTAGGACTCAGCATCCGGCAGACGGAGCGGTTTTTAAAGGAGTATTACGGAAAGACGTTTCTTCAGAAGAAAACAGAAGCTAAGATGTCTATGGCTAAGATATATTTGAATGATGATACGATTAATATTTCGGAAATTGCTGACCGCTTGAATTACTCTTCGATTCAGCATTTTTCCTACGCATTTAAACAGTATTACGGGATTACCCCTTCCAATTACCGGAAGAATAATAAAATAGCTGAGAGGTCATAAAGATTAGAATAGGCCGGAAGATGAGGAGCAGTTTCACTGCAAACGAATAATATATAAAAATCGCATAAAAAAAGAGAAGGTGCAGCTTTCATAGATAATTATTGGCTATGAGAGCTGCACCTTCTTATGTTTACATAAATATAAAATATAATTTAATAAAAACTTGGAACTGGAGATTGTGTTATTTATCAACCAAAAAAACTAATTAAAAAGCCGGGAGACATCCTATCAACGAAACTCCCTTACGCCTCGTACTGTCCGTTTTCCTCATTCTCTCCATATTTATCATGGTTGCCGTATTCCCCATATTCACATCCAGCGTTCTTAAATTCAATATGGTCGATGAGAACTTTCTCCTTCCCTTTCTTGTGATACAACCGAATGGTCCCATATCCGGTTCCACCATTCCAAAGCCGGTTATGAAGTTTTTTCCCATTGGGTGCTTCATAATTAATGAGCAGCATTTCATCTGCCTTGCAACGCAGGGTCAATTCCAGTAGAGAGGTATGGTTCTGGGCTCTTATCTTCCAGGTATGATACCTGGTTCCTTCCTGGAACTTAAAATCCACCCGGGAACCGGTCCAGAATTTGGAGAAGTTATAATCATACATCTTTCCTTCGTAGTAAAATCCTCCCAATAGTTTCCGGTTCAGAGAATATCCCCAGATTTTTGGTTTTCCGCCTCCGAATTCCACAGCGGAATTTGTTAATGCCTTTCCAGTTGTCATACTCTTCATGTTACTGCTGCTGATCCATAGCCAGGGAGAGGTAAAATCAGCTCCCCAGTTCTTGTCTGCATACCCATAAGATCTGTCTTCAATTACATCATAGGCTTCTCCGTCCAGTATGACTTCTCCGGAATACTCCGCTTTGATTCCTTCCGCGTGCCAGAACATTTCAAAGGCATGGAGCCAGCGAAATGGTGCACTAGCCCCGTACCCGGCATGATAAGCTACTTTTTTATGAATCGTCAGGTTCCAGCTCATTTCTCCGGCGTCACTCATGTATTCCGGGTGATTCTTTGCCTGTTCTTTTGTAACCTTAACTCTGCCTTTTATCCGCTGTTCTGTCAGGAGACTGGCTCCTATTTTTATGTTTAATTGTTTGTTTGAGTATGAGAACTGAGAGATGGGATAAAAATTATGAATCTGCCGTGCATCCTTTCCCCAGGTCCCTGCCTTTAGCATGGCATAGGAAGGCCGGACACCGGCAGCCTGATGTTCTGGCAGCTGCCCCAACACCGGATAATCCTGACCCAGCTTTGGATTGCATACGAAATACTCTATAAAAAACGCTTTCGCCTCACCGGTTTTCCGATGATATCCTGTGAAATTATGCCACCACCAATCATATCCCTTTTTCCCAAGAGCACCTGTTAACATAAATCGGTCCCTTTTTAAATCACTTTTATTCATTGCTGGCACCACCTTTCTCTGGCCAATGCAAATCTTATTGTCATCTAATCATAAGTATGAATGAATTGGAATGAAACATACGGATAGTTCCATGAATCCTCTGTACAATTTAATAGTATCATTCCTTTGTTAAAATGAAAAGAGGCAGCCACCATGGATGCAAAAAAAGAGAGTCAGTTAAGACTCTCTTTCCAGGATTAAATAAACTTGATACCAAATCCATTTCGAAGGTAGGGAAGATACTTCATATCCTTTTCCCTTATCTGACCAATCAGGTTCAGCCGGGGATCCAGGGGAAGCTCCACCCTTGCGATTTCAAGCTCTCCCATATATCTTAAGTAATCCTTGTTGGAAATGCAGATGCTTCCTGCTTTCCTGACTTTATTTTTCTGGTTCTTATCCGGAAGGATCTCCTGCCCATACTGTCTCGATTCCTGAGACCGGAATAAATAGCTGCTGGAATCCGGTCTGTCATGATGTATGGCACTCTTCACGAACTCATAGGGGGGAAGAAGGTCAGCTTCCAGTTCTACATACCCATTGTTTAAGTTCTTGATGTCTTCCCACTCACTCCCCTTAATATCCACATCACCAATAAGCACCACATCGCAGCAACCGTCAAAAAACAGCTCCAGCATATTGAAAACAACGTCATCCTTACGCCTTCTGTGTTCCTCTACTGTAGGAAGTCCTTCCATCAGTGGTCCCCGAAGCTCTAAATTTCCAGGCACGAATGCCATGGTCATAAATCCCAGATACTTTAACCGCTGATTGATTTCCTTCACCCGTTCCAGGGACAGTCCGGTAAATTCCTTGGGATAAAAGTTATGGCAGGCGGCAAACTTTGTAAAATCAGCCCCGTACTGCTTCCATTCTAGAAGTTCCTCCTCTGTAATGGTAGAGGCATTAAAAACGACATGGAACTGTTTGGAAATATCTACCACATCTCTGGCTGTAAATCCATAGTCCAGCCTTACATGGGTAATACCAAGGTCTCCTAACTCATGGAGACTATTTACTCCTAGCTTTTTGAAGGTTTCCGGGCCAACGTCTACAATTACGTTGCAATGTTGTTCCTTGCAAAGAGTTAAAAGATTTATAATTTCCTGGCGGTAGTTGACTCCAGTTTCTTCAGGAATGTGGAGGGAGGTAAAAACATACTGTACTCCATGCTCTCCCGCCTTTTTTATCATCCCCCTGTTTTTCTCCATACCGCTTGAGAAATAAAGTGAGATTCCAGTTTTCATAATTTATTCTCCGTATACTTCGTTGATTCTGTCTTCATCTACACCAAAGAAATAAGTAACAAGGAATCCACCTGCATAAGCGGTCAGCATGGAAAGGATAAATCCAAGCTGCTGTCCCGGCTGTACAATTAAGAGTCCAAAAAGACCGGAGACTCCCTGAGAAACGGTGCCAAGATGAAGAAGGGCTGCCAGTGCTCCGCCAAAACCGCTGCCGATACAGGCAGTAAGGAAAGACCGTCCAAGAGGCAGTGTTACCGCATACATGAGAGGCTCTCCAATTCCAAGAATGCCTACCGGAATGGAATCCTTAATATAGCGTTTTAGCTTCTTATTCTTTGTTTTTAAGTATAAGGCTAAGCCTGCGCCTACCTGGCCTCCGCCTGCCATCATAAGGATAGGAAGCAGATAGTTGATACCTGCGGTCGCTCCGGCGGGATCATTTAACATGGAGTGGATGGGGGTAAGTGCCTGATGGAGTCCAACGGCTACTAAGGGTAAAAATCCTGCGGATAAAATATAACCGCCTACTACGCCCATCTTTTCATATGCAAAGCTTAAAACTGCAAAGATCACTTTTGTAAGACCTGCTCCTAAAGGCTGTATTACCAAAAGGGCCACAATGCCACCAATGATCAGCACCAGAAGGGGACTGATGAAGGTATCAATGAGATCCGGCATAATCTTTCGGATTCTCTTCTCCAGGACTGCAAAGAACATACCTGCGATGAGAGCTGCCAAAAGCCCCCCGGAAGCCGGGTTAAATACAGTGTTTGTAATAGGCAGGATAATCTGAGCATCCTTTACCGTTGCCAGTAAAGGCATAGCAGGATTGACAATGGACATAGCTCCTGCGATGGCGCCCAGGGCACCGGAACCGCCAAATTCTCTTGCCGCATTATAACCTACTAAAATGGGCAGATAGGCAAACAGTGCCCAGCCCATGGTACGGATGCAGGCATACCACCAGACTCCGGAAAGAGATCCGCCTGTGGATACGTTGATTACATTGCAGATTCCATTAATAAGACCTGC
Organism: Clostridium sp. 12(A); assembly: GCA_000526575.1. Taxonomy (GTDB): domain Bacteria; phylum Bacillota; class Clostridia; order Lachnospirales; family Lachnospiraceae; genus Lacrimispora; species Lacrimispora xylanolytica. The sequence goes on from JAGI01000002.1 coordinate 2,637,732, forward strand.
TGCGATGATTCCGGGTAACAGTGCCACGAATATATTAGCGATCTTCTTTAAGAAACGCTGGACCGGTTTATCATACTTTGCTTTTTGCAGGGCCTTATTCTCTTTTGCCACATCATCAATGCTCTGTACCTCTCCCCCGTCTTGTGCCTGACCCTTTGGAAGCCCTGTCAGCTGATAGAATTCATCTAAAACCTTGTTTACTTTTCCCGGACCAAAGACGATCTGAAGCGTGTCACTCTCTACCACCCCAAGGACACCTTCCACCTGTTTGATCCTTTCAATCTCTACCTTTGATGTGTCCTTTAACCCAATGCGAAGCCTTGTCATACAGGCGGCGTTGGATGTAATATTGGACGTTCCTCCTAAAAGCTCAATGAGCGCTTCACTGATTTTTTTGTAATCCATAATTCACCCTCCTCTAGATTTTTGCTTTGCTCTTCTATCTATTTTAAAGCCTTTCGGATATTCCCTCCGGCTATTTCCATCTTTTCTCTGGCAGTGGCAGCATCACACCCGGAAAGAATCATTAAAATGGCTGTCTTAACATGACCGTCTGCCTTCTCCAGTTCTTCCTTTGCTCTTTCCCTGCTGCAGTCAGTGGCAGTCATAACAATGTTCTGGGATCTTACCACCAGCTTTTCATTGCTCTGCTTTACATCAACCATAAGGTTTTCATATACCTTTCCAACTCCAATCATACTGCCGGTTGATATCATGTTAAGTATCATTTTCTGGGCGGTGCCTGCTTTCAGTCTCGTAGAGCCGGTAAGCACCTCAGGACCCGTTACCGGTTCAATGGAAAGCTTCGCTTCCCTGCCAATATCAGAACCCCGGTTACAGGCTATTGCTACAGTCTTACAGCCAATGGAATTGGCATACTTAAGACCGTAGATCACATAAGGAGTTCTGCCGGAAGCTGCCAGACCTATGACAATATCCTCTTTTTGTAAGCCGATTTCCTTTAGCTCCTCTTCACAAAGAGTCTTACTGTCCTCTGCTCCTTCCACTGCCTCTACAAATGCCTTCTCCCCGCCTGCAATGAGGCCAACCACAAGATCCTTAGAAACCCCAAAGGTGGGTGGACACTCCACAGCATCTAAAACACCTAAGCGGCCTGAAGTACCGGCTCCAATGTATATGATTCTGCCTCCTGACTTCAGACTTTCTGTGGCCCACTCTATGGCAATGGCAACGGAAGGGATGACCTCCTTAATGGCTGCTACCACATTTCCATCCTCCTGGTTCATAATGCCTGCAATCTCCATAGGAGTCATCTGATCCAGGTTCATGGTATCCGGGTTTCGAAGCTCTGTGGTTAATTTTGATAAATCAATCATGGTTACGTTCCTCCGTCCTTTTGTATATGAGTTCTTCCAAACTGTTTCATACAGAATTCGTAATTTCGGTTGACATAAGCGGTGAAAAGAACATCGATCACATTTAACTGGGAGATTCTCGATGACATGGCTCCGCTTCTGTGAATCAGCTCTGTTGCGGCTATGGGAAGCACAAAGTCAGCTTCTGCTGCCAGCTTTGATTCCACAGCTCTGGTGATGGCAATTACCTTTGCTCCATTGGCTTTTGCCTCCTTCGCGCAGGTCAGCATCTCTTCCGTCAGTCCCGAATAACTGATGACAATGGCAAGATCGTTCTTCTTTAGGTTCCTGGCAGTTAAAAACTGGGCATGCCAGTCATCGCATACATTGCAGATTACATCAGCCCGAAGAAGCTTTAAGTACAAATCTTTTGCTACTAAAAGCGAAGTGCCAAGTCCGAATAAGCAAACGCTTCTGCTGGATTCCAAAAGCTTTACGCATTCGGTTATAATCTTTGGCTCCAAAAGCTTTCTGGTGGTTTCCAGGGACTCTATGTTTTTCTTTGTTACCTTATAGATGATGTCCTCCACTGAGTCCTGTGGTGTAATGGTTTGAAATGCAATATCCCTGCTCTCCCTAAACAATGCTACCTCATAGGCCAGGGTACTTTGAAAATCCTTATACCCGTTGCAGCCAAGCTTTTTACAAAGCCTGACAATGGTGGCCGGGGAGGTGTAGGTCTCCTTTGCAATCTCCTTAATGCTCTTTCTCAGCACAGACTCCGGATTTCTCTGAAGCCGGATCATCAGCTCCTTTTCTGCTTCTCCCGCATACTGGAGATAGTCTTCGATTCTTACAAGCAGTCCTTTCATAAGCCTCATCCTCTCTGTAAAGCCAGAAGAAATATGGTTTTTATCTCACAATTTATGTTACTTTCATTCTAGCCTTTTTGTATTAAAGTTTCAATATTTGTCCAAACCTATGAAACTTAATTTCATTATATGATACTTTTTCAGAAGAAAAAAGGGGCTGATTTTCTTACGGAAAGACAGAAAAAAGCTTTCTCTCATCCCGCTGATGCGGAATCAGAAAAAGCTTACATAATTGGTCTGTTTTTAATTTTGAGATGCTTCCATTAATTCCATAAAATATTCCATCCTGCCGGTTGAAAAATAGCCGTACCAGGCATCAATTACTTCCTTGGAATAGATATTTAAGCTCTCCAGAATATACCTTGCCCAGAGCAGGCCTCCTGCGGAGCTGGCGGTAATGACGTTTCCATCCCTGGCTGCCATTTCATTGACATAAAAGCTGCTGCCCGTGTATGTGGGTGAAAGTCCGGTTAAGAACTCTAAAGAATTGCTGGTATGGGTGCGCTTGTTTAAAACGCCTAAGTCAGCCAGGGCAAGGGTGGCTCCGCAGATGGCAGCAACCGGTATCTTCTGGTCGATACAAAGAAGCACCAGGTCAAGAACCGGCTGATGCACCTCTTCCTTCCAGGTCTCGCCTCCAGGAAGTAATAAAGCCCCAACAGAGTCCAAGCTGACTTCCTCAATGGAGCAGTCAGGTACCATGGTCATCCCTCCAAGAGTCCTTATAGGTTCCTTTGTAATTCCCACTGTTTTTACCTGGTACTTAACCTCACCTACCATGGTCTGGGCGGTCAGGCCCTGTAGAATATAGCCTGTTTCCCAGTCCGCCATTGTATTTAAAAGATAAATATATACATGTTTCATTTGTTCTCCTCAATTCTTTCATAATGCTTTAAGATATCCGCGCAATCCCTTTGGATCCGCTCAATCAAAGACTTTGGTTCCAATACTCTAACAGCCCCGCCAAAGGATAAAAGAAGTCCATACCAAAAGGTCTCATCTTCCAGAGTAAATACTTCACATTCAAACTCACCGGTTTCATATTCCTTTGTAATGGAAGCCCCTAAGTATTCCCGGCATTTGGATCTGAGCCTGTCCTGGCACAAAAGGCGCACCTTCACTCGTTTCCGGCTATCCTCTCTGCCTTTTAAAAATGCCTTTACCTCATCGATATCATGCTCTCTTCCATTGATTTCTCCCGTAGCCTTCAGTTGATCCATCCGTACCACCTTATACATCCGGTAATCCTGATGCTTTAAGCTGAATCCTATGAGATACCAATGGTACCACTGATAAATCGTACACACAGGTTCTACCTCTACCTGACTTTTTTCATCTTTGGCGTTGGTATAAGAGAATGAAATTCTCACCTTTTTCTGAATCCACTGATTTAAAAGATAGAGAAGCTCATTGGTGTCCCTGTTCTCGTGAACCACGCTTAAGTCCAGAATCATAGGGGATTTGGGGGAAGTAGTCAGGCTTTCTAACTTTTCCAGGGTAGCATTTAACTCCTTATCATGATAAGCAGAAGAGAGGCTTTGTAAGGCACTGACAACAAAGCTGTAATCCATCTCTCCTGCCACCTGCCGCTGCATCTCAAAGGTTTCCATGATTTCAAAACCACCGTCAGTCCCAAAATTAGAAGAGACCGGAATGCCAGCCATACACAGGGTATCCATATCCCTCATAATAGTCCTGATAGAAACTTCAAAATGCTCTGCCAGTACAGATGCCTTTGTTCTGCCATGGTTCAATAAATAAATGGTTATGCCCAACAGTCGGTCAATTTTCATGTACAATTCACTCCTGTGTTTTTGTAAGAACGAAATAATCTCCATATTCTGTCCCATCATGGCCAATCAGCGTATGGCCCGTAGGTGAAAATCCCAGTGCAAGAAGCGCCTGGATCCTTTCTTTGGCTTCTATAACTGCCTTGGCGGCAATCAAGCTGCAATCAAAAAGCTCCCAGGTGTTTGGCACCACTAAGGAAAGTATGTCCTCAATCACCTCTTTCCTTTCATAATCACTCCGAAGATCCAGCCGTAATAAGCCGCAATCATGAAAGTAATCCACAGAATCCCGGTGAAACAGTTCTATTGTCCCCACCACTTCCTTTTTCTCCTTTACAAAAATCCCCCAGCGGACAAACCGCTTTTTCTCATACTCTGAAATCCAGAACCGGATTGCCTCTTCCATACGGTCTAAGGTGCTGTAATAAAACAAGTCTCCGTGGCAGTTATCGCTGTTAAAGAGTGGGACTGACCTTTCATCCCCATAGACCTTTAATAAATCAGGCGCGTCCTTCATGGTTACAAGGGTTAGTACATACTGATTATTTTCCATAACCGGACAGCTTTTATATACATCCTCCATAGTAAACTCCTCCTTCCAGATTAATATATCAAAACGTCTATGACACCTGTATGTCATAGTGATTTTTCTTGCCCGTACTAATCCATATCCGTTACTAACTATTATAAATGATGCAAATTTTCGTGTCCATTCCAATCACCTTACCAAATCCAGTTAAGAGTCTTTTAGAAACGATTTAGAAACTATTAATAACCATGTACTAAAATAGTCTTATCATTAAAATAAGAATAAAGGAGGAAGTTTATTGAAGTTTAGACATGAATGGAAACATGAAATATCTTATAGTGACATGATAGCAATCCGCCAACGTCTCCTTGCGGTTGCAACATTAGATTCCCATGCGATCAATGGAACCTATAAAATCCGCAGCCTGTATTTTGATGATTTTCAGGATCAGGCATTGCGGGATAAGATTGATGGCATAAGCAGACGGGAAAAATTCCGTATCCGCTACTACAACGACAATCTGGACTTCATTTACCTTGAAAAGAAAAGTAAGGTCGGAGGACTCGGAAACAAACAAAGCGTTTCTCTTTCCAGGCAGGAGGCACAGGATGTGGTGGATGGGCAGATTGAGTGGATGAAAGCCAGGGAGGAACCTTTAATCCAGGAATTATATTTTAAAATGACCACCTGTGGGCTGAGGCCAAAAACAATTGTAGATTACATCAGAGAGCCCTTTATCTTTAAGCCGGGAAATGTACGGGTTACTCTGGACTACGATATTCGTACCGGCCTCCACTCCATTGATTTTCTCAATCCCCACTGTCCCATGATTCCAGCAGGGGATAGCGGGATCGTAATGGAGGTAAAATGGGATGAGTTTCTCCCTTCCATCATACGCGATACCGTTCAGCTTACCGGTCGGAGGGTTTCTGCATTTTCTAAATACGCAGTCTGCCGTTTATACGGCTAATTATAATGAAAAGGGGTATATGTATGAATTTTAGTGATGTTTTTAAATCAAGCTTTGTGGACAAGGTAACGAGTATTAGTTTATTGGATATGCTGGTGGCATTGCTGCTATCCTTTTGCATTGGATTATTTATCTGCTACATATACAAATTGACCTACAACGGAGTTCTGTTCTCTTCCAGCTTTGCAGTCACCTTAATGGCCTTAACTATGATTACAACCATTGTAATCCTGGCTGTGACCTCTAATGTAGTGCTTTCACTGGGAATGGTAGGCGCACTCTCAATCGTAAGATTTCGAACGGCGATCAAGGAACCACTTGATATTGCCTTCTTATTCTGGTCCATTGCAGTAGGCATTATCCTGGCTGCCGGTTTGATACCTTTAGCTGTGATCGGAAGCATTGTTATCGGCTCCGTACTTCTTATTTTTGTAAATAAGAAAATTTATACCAACCCATATATTGTAGTACTCCAATGCGACGGCTACCATGTAGAAGCAAAGGCCAAGGAATACCTTAATACAAAAACATTGAAATGCGTTGTTAAAAGTAAGACCGTAAGAAAAGGAGCCATTGAAGTTAATTTAGAGGTTCGTTTAAAGGATAATAATACGGATTTTGTCAATGAATTATCGGAAATAGAAGGGGTACATAGCGCTGTGTTAGTAAGCTACAATGGAGATTATATGGGATAGGAGGAACAGAATGTCTACAAACAAGCATTTAGGGAAACTATCCCTTACCTTCCTAATTCTGGCCCTTCTTATTACAGGCGCATTGTATAACGGTGATAAACTGGGACTGAAATCTCAGGATAAATCCATGGAATATGAAAAGCGCCTGTTTGACGATTCCCGCGTTCACACCATTAACATTGTGATGGACGATTGGGATAAGTTTATCGCTTCTGCTAAGGATAAAAAATATTCCGCCTGTACCATTATCATTGATGGAGAAACGTTTGCTAACGTGGGAATCCGCGCCAAAGGCTCATCCTCTCTGACCGATGCAGAAGACGCTGGCAGTACCAGATATAGCTTTAAGGTTGAATTTGACCATTATGAAAAGGCAATCAACTATCATGGACTTGATAAAATATCATTAAATAACATGATTCATGACAGTACTTTTATGATGGATTACTTAGCCTATCAGATGATGGGAGACTTCGGTGTCAGCAGTCCCTTAAGCAGTTATACCAACATCCTGGTAAACGGTGAAAAATGGGGTTTTTATCTGGCGGTTGAGGGCCTGGAAGAATCCTTTTTGAAACGTAATTATGGTATTAACTACGGTAATTTATATAAACCTGAGGGCAAAGAAGAAGAGGCCGATGGGAAAGAGGAAGAGCTCCAGCCAGATGACCAGGAAGAGAGATTCACTCCAGATGTGAATCTGCAATATATCAATGACGATCCAAAGAGCTATTCCATCTTCTTTGATCATGCCAAAACAAAGATATCTTCCAAGGATAAGAAGCGTTTTATCTCAGCCATCAGAGAGCTGAACTTGGGGAATCATTTTAATAAGGTATTGGATACAGAAAAGGTAATACGTTATTTTGTTGTTCACAACTTCGTGGTAAATGGGGACAGCTACACCGGCGAAGATGCCCACAATTATTATCTCTACGAGAAAGATGGCCGATTATCCATGATCCCATGGGACTACAATATGTCCTTTGGTACATTTTCTCACGAAGACTCCACCCTGGCGGTTAATGTGCCAATCAACGAAGCCTTAAAAGACCGCCCCATGCAAAGCTGGATCATGAAAGATAGTAAGTATCAAAAAATGTATCAGGACTATTACAGGAAATTTCTTGATTCTTCTGATATTGCCAAACGAATCCAACAAACCGCATTGCTCATCTCCCCTCATGTTGAGAAAGACCCAAGTAAATTCTGCACCTATGAAGAATATCAAAAGGCCGTCAATACATTAAACCGCTTCTGTCAATTACGGACAGAAAGCATCAGGGGACAGTTAAACGGAACTATACCTTCAACCATCAGCGATCAGGCTGCGAACAAAGCAGCTTTGATTGATGCATCAGACATTCATATCAATGATATGAAAAATAAGAAATTAATGAACTAATTATGGCGTAACAATAATTTTATTCTCCATGGAAATATGATAAAATGCATGTAACAAAGAGTTAAGAAGAGGGCTGAAATGAAAAAAGCTACGATTATAATTATTGAAGATGATGCTGATATCCGTGAGGGAATTCGGATTTTATTGGAAAGCGAGCATTATAAAGTTTTTGAGGCAGAGAATGGGGAAACAGGTATTTCATTGTTAAATGAATACGTTGACCTTGTAATACTGGATGTCATGATGCCTGGAATGTCTGGAATCAGGACTTGCGAAGAAATCAGGAAATTTTCTTTCGTGCCAATCATATTCCTGACTGCAAAATCAAGCGATTCCGACAAGCTCATCGGACTTATGGCTGGCGGCGATGATTATCTGGCAAAGCCCTTTTCTTACTCTGAGCTTCTTGGCAGAGTAAAAGCACAGATCAGACGTTATCAAATTTATCGGGGTAAGGAAAAAAACGGACTGGACCTACCGGAACATAAACTCCTGGAAATTGGCAATATCCGTATAAACAAAGATTTTAATGAAGTTTGGGTGGACGACAAAGAGGTAGAATTATCAGAATTGGAATACAGGATTCTTCTATTAATGATGCAGCATCCAAGAAAAGTATTTTCTGCACAAAATATATATGAAAGTGTCTGGAAAGAACCGTATTTTCATTCCTCTAATGGAACTATTATGGTTCATATCAGTAAATTAAGAGTTAAGATTGAGAAGGTCCAAGATAGTCCAACGCATATTAAAACCATATGGGGAAAGGGATATCGATTTGAATAGAGGTATGAAACGTTTAAAAACAGAGTCTCTTCTGGTACTGGTTTTTGCAGGCTTTCTTGCCACTGTATTTTACCTGATGCTAAATTCAGCAGGAAACACGCTGTTAGATGAGTACTTTCAAAACTCTTCTTACATCTCACGCTCCAATGAAAAATGCTTAAACAAGTTTGAAAGCTTTGTAAAACAAGAAAGCATCAAACTTACCGATACCGAAAAGATAAAGTCTTGGCTTCAAAAACAAAAAATGGGCTATGTGGCACTCGCCATAAGTCAGCATGAGAAAATATTATTTGACTCCCTAAACGACCAGTCCGAGGAGGAGGTGGCAAGCTTCTACCGCACCGGTGCCAGCAGAAACATTTCATTCTCCGGAGAATCTGCTACGGTATATTTATCTGGATATTTTGATTATCAGTATTATGTAAAAACTACAGTTGTCGAAGCAATTCTCTCCATACTTCTGTTTCTTGGTATCTTTGTAAAATTTGTTCAGAAAAAAATCGATTATATTATTCAACTGGAAAAAGAAATTAAAATACTGGAAACAGGCTGCCTGGACTATGAAATTACCATAAAGGGCAGTGATGAGCTGGCATCCCTAGCCCAAGGACTGAATGAAATGCGCATCTCTTTATTGGAAAACATGCAAAAAGAAGAGGCTGCCGCACAGGCAAATAACAATTTGGTCGTAAGCGTCTCCCATGACCTGAGAACTCCCCTGACAGCTTTACTTTTATATTTGGATGTTCTGCAAAAAAGTTCATTTTCCAATCGGGAACAATACATAAGCTATCTGGAAAAAGCCCGTACAAAAGCCACCCAGATCAAACGAATGTCAGATCAGCTCTTTCAACGTTTTTTATTGTCAGAGGAAGAAAAACTGCCCCCTGATCCAGTTCAAAAGGCACGTTTTTTTTTCGAGGACATGTTATCCGATATGTCATGCTATCTGACACAGCATGATTTTAATGTGGAAACAAAGATACAGTGGCCGAATGCCAATGTTTCTCTAATGTTCGATTATGTGAATCGAATACTGGATAACGTGAGTTCAAACATCATCAAGTATGCTGATGCACAAAAAACAGTCACCATCAGCCTTCTCCATCAAGAAGGCTGGCTGGTGCTGCAGTTCTCCAATGAGATTGTAAACAAAGAAAAAGGAATGGACAGCACAGGCGTTGGCGTTCAGAATATCTGTACTATGATGGAGGAAATGGGCTGTAAATGCCTGGTAAACAAAAACAATCAAAATTATGTACTGGAACTATGGTTTCAGACTGTATAGGCTAGAGTCTTACGTCCCGATTACAATCCTTAGAATAAATATAAGCAAACATATCTTCCCGTCCTACTCCATATGCTCCCTGGGGACAATAGGCGCCCATGAACAGATAGTCTCCCTTTTTAACAGGAATCCAATCATTGTCAAGGACGTACATGCCTTCCCCTGAGTAGATGTAGGCTCCATGCTCCTGGACATGAGTCTCAATGTATCCGTGACAGGCCCCTGGCTTAAATGCAAGGATATGGAAGTTCATGTCAAAGCCTAAGTTGGTTGCCGAAGGAAGAAAATCCTTTACCAGCACATCCTCCATGCCTTCATAAGGAATCCAGTCCACATCATTGATATTTCCGATTACCGTATGGGCCTCATACCCCTCGATTCTCTGATACAGCCGTTTATAGAGGAAGCATCTGGCCGCCCTGTCTCCTGTATTTTCAAAATGCAGCCTGGTTCCCTCCGGGCAGTAGATATAGCCACCGTCTGTAACCACAGCTTCCTCTTTCTCATTCCATACCTTGACCGTTCCCTCAAATACATAGAAAAAGATTTCTTCCCCGGAACCCCCAAATCCTTGTCTGTTTCCACCACCAGGCGCTGCATTTACTAAATAATCCACAAAGGAGGCCCCAAGAAGTGGGGAAGCGAGAATGGTAACCTCGCATTGTGTAAAGCCTGGAATGGTATTTTTCACAAGTCCGTCTGGTTCAAGGACTGCATAATTGCCTTTTTTGATGACAGAGCGAGTGGTTAATATATCCTTCCGGTATCCTGTATTTCCATTTAAGTAGCTCATGATATCCCTCCTAAATTATCGTTTCATCTGACTTCGCCGTTATTTACATGAAATCATAGCATATGGAGGGAAAATTGCAATAGAAAAATCCGGATTGGAACACGCTTGTTCCAACCCGGACCTTTATTTCTTATCTTTATTGTCTAATCTTTTTATCTTACTTTAACTCAGCCACAAAGGTAGTAACACTTCTTGCAGGAAGCTGGGCAGTAAAGGAACCGCCGGATACCTGATAGCCGGAACCGTAAGAAAGATTTCTGCTTCCGTCTGTCATCCAGGACGCAATGGAACCTACATTCCCGTTCTGAATGGTGAATTTCTGGCTGACCGCAGAGGTATTCTTATTGATTGCTACGATAACGGCTTTTCCACCGCCCTTATAAGCAGATACATAAAGGTTGCTGCCTGGGCTCTTAGTGGCATCTACTCTCACATAGCCTGGTCTGACGAATTTGGAGAAATGGGCCATGTTATAGCCTCGTTTACTAATGGTTCCGTCTTCCTTCATAGGACCATAGTTTCTGCGGATATACCACCAGACATAGGTCTGGAATTCTGCTTCTACCATGGCATTGTGCATATGAACGGAAACCTCCAGGGCCTCCGGCCATGAATCGGCTGAATTAGCGTTGCTATTTGGATAATACACTTCTGTCATCCAAAGCTCCTTTCCAGCTCCCTTTTGCTTAAACAGGGAATAAGGGAAATTGCTGACTGGAGTACCATACAGATGGGCTCCAAGGATATCCATGTTGGCAAGTGCTGCGGAATCGTTTAAAATAGGGTCTGACATATTTTTTACGTAAGAAAATGATTCTGGTGCAATGACCTTGCAGTTGATGCTTCCTGCATAATTCTTCATGAAATTAAGCATTTCAGCTGGTGTCCACCAGGTCCATTCCTGAGCATAATCTGGCTCATTCTGAACAGAAATGGCATAAAGATTAACTCCGTTGTTCTTCATATAAGTTACAAAGTCGTTTAAATGCTGAGCATAGGCACCGTACATATTGGAGCGAAGCCGCTTCTGATTGGCTACGCCGTTTCTGGTAAAGGTCTCTATCATATTACTAGGCGGATTCCATGGGGAAGCAAATACAATGGCGCCTTTCTCAATCGCCTTCTTTGCGGTTGCCACTTCTCTGCTCCAGTTGTTCTTATTCTCATCAATAAAGATTCTTAAAACGGAAAATCCAAGCTGATTATTGCCATTACCAAAGGCAGTCTCTCTCTGTGCTGCGGTTAAATCTCCGATCCAGGCCACGTGGTTCATACCGCCAAAGCCGCGGATGAGCTGTTTTTGTGCGGATAGATTGATATAGGCATCACTTGACGCTGCTGCCAGGCTTGTTCTTAACATATCCTCTTTTAAGTTTTCTTCCCCGATTCTATCTACATTCTGTCCATCTAAAATTTTCTGATCCATTTATATTTCCTCCATTTTTTATAATTTTATTTTTTGCCTGAGCTATCAAAACGGAACCAGCTGACATCTACATAACCGCCGGAAGAGGCTGTTGTGAAATTGTAGATACCAAACTTATCTCCCTGGAAAAAGCCAAGGTCAAAGGGCATGTTAAGCTGGCCCCCGAGCTGAGTAAAGTTCACATTGTTGGTGCTGTAAGAAAAGGTCGCTTTGTCTGTAAGCAGGTTGGCATTTGCCCTCAAATAAATGATATTACTTTGCACCACAGGCCCACTCGTAATAGTGCCCTGTCCGTCTTCTTTTGCATTGATATTGGCTACGATCCGCTTCACTCCCCCGGATTTTACAACGCCAATGGAACCGTAAGGGATATTAAGGAGACAAAGTCCTGCCTGATCTCCATCCTTCATATTGGCTGTATCAAGCTCAATGGTTCCCTGGCAGTCAGGGCCCTGGACTCGCTGGGTAAGAGTGTTGCTTGCTCTCCATAAATTCTTAGCCGTCTTTGCACGAAGCCTTAAATAACCAGGGCGTTCGCTTAAAGACCATTTGCTGTTGTCCGGGTAATGATTCCACTGCCACTGTACGCCCAGTGTATTGGATTGAAACTCATCGCTGGCAGGAATGGATACGGCTGGATAAGAAGCGTCTACATTTGGTTTTTTATAGGTAATTGGCACGCTGCCGATTGGATAGCTCTTTCCTCCTATGGTTACATTTTTTACGGTTGACGGAACACCAAGGACTGGCCAGTCATTCTGCCACTGCATGGGAACTAAAATATCTCTCCGGCCAACGCCGTTGCAATCCTGGAACACGTAGAACCACCACTCACCCGTAGGGGTATCAATGGGGCCGCCCTGATGGATCTGGCTTCCGCCTGGGATTCTTGGTCCATCTAAAAGGATTCTCATCTCATAGGGTCCGTAAATATTTCTGGAGCGCAGGCAGTAGGTGTAGGATTCAGGTGGTGTGGAATTACGGAAGATATAGTAAAACCCGTTCTTCTTAATCACATGGGTTCCCTCCACCAGATACTTTCCGGTGATCCCTTCAATCCGGGTACTGACCGTACTGCTTACCACGGACTTATAATCACCGCTCAGCTTGCTGATTCTTACATCGTTTGCTTCTGAAATAATGTAGCCCGTTCCGTCATCATCAAGAAACAGTGCCGGATCATGAAATCCCCGGTCAAAGACTTTTTTGGTATAAGGACCGGCTGGATTGGTAGCCGTACACAGGATAAATCTGCCCTGTGCCTGATAGATGCCCACATAAAATACACCGTTACGATAAGCGATGGTAGGCGCCCAGCAACCATGACCATAGTCCTCAAAGTTATCTGTTAAATTGTAGGATTTCCCGGTTCCGTTTAAATCCTGGGTCACGTATCCAATGATTTCCCAGTTCACAAGATCCTTGGAGTGCATGATGGGAATTGATGGAAAGGATACAAAGGTAGAACTGACCATATAAAAATCATTTCCCACCCGTACCGCTGCGATGTCAGGATAATCTGCGTTTAAAATTGGATTGGTATACGTACCGTCACCATTATCTGACTGCCATGCTAATTTCACTTCTGCTTCATTAATTTGATTGCTCATAGGTAAACCCCCTTCTACAAAAAAGACCTTTCTGTCTTTTTGGACGGTTACAGACGGCGGCTGATTATATACTCTATTTCATTATTTCAGCCGCACGCTGTAACCAAAACTCAATTCTATTTCACACTGCTTTACGAGAATTTCCAGTAGTCGAACTTAAATAAGTCTCCGCTTCCATTTCCCGTAAATACAAAGAATAATTTATGCACACCAGTGGCACCGCTTATGGAAGTTTCTACCTCTCTCCAGTTTTGTGCACCGCCTGTGTTCGGCACCGTAAGGGTTCCTACAAGGGTGCCGCTTGTGCTGTCAAGGCGTACTTCAATCTTGCCGCCGGAAGTGGAGGCCACATTGGCCTTAAAGCTTCTTGCTCCCTGGGAGCCAAAATCAACGTTTCCTAATCCAATCCAGTCCCCGTTATTAATTCCGGTTACGTTCTGGTTGTAGGAAGGACCGCCAGATGCATAGCATCGTTCAGTTAAAATTCCTCCGTTCCAGCCAATGGTCTCTGCTTCCACCCTCTGATATGGGTTTAAGTTGGAAAGCTGTGCCACGCCAGCATAATCAGCTGCTACCTCACGAATGCTTCCATCGCTGTTATGAATCAGCTTGTTAATGTGAGGGGAACGGTATCCTTTTCCAGAGCCGTATAAGGCCTGGCTCACAGTCTGTGCATGGTAAACCACATACCATTGGTTCTTAAACTGGAATACGCAGTGGTGGTTATTGCCTCCTGACCGGAAGAATACGCCCGGATTTTTCAAAAAATGGCCTGCGTAGGTAAATGGTCCCATTGGGTTTTTGCTGGTCATATATCCGATTTCACCTGCAGGCTTGTCTGACGGGTGAGTGCCGGAGAAGTTGATACAGTAGGAGTAGTAGTAAACCCCGTTGTACTTATGCATTCCCGAATCTTCAAACATAAAGGGTGCATCAATGGTAGAGGCACTTCCCACAACGCTGATCATATCACCGCCTAAACGAAGCACTCTGGCCGTTTTGGGATTTGCCTGCTGTGCCTGTGTTGGCCTTGGATCTCCAGGAATTCCGCCGCCGCAGTATAAGTATCCTGTTCCATCGTTGTCAATGAATACCGCAGGATCAAACAGCCATACAACTCCAGGCATACCAGGTGTGTTGGTTGTTACCAGAGCTCTGCCTAAAGGATCGCTCCACGGTCCGATGGGGCTGTCTGCAGTCAGTACACCAATTCCAGCGCCTCCGTTTGCAAAGTAAAGGAAGAACTTATCCTTACCGTTGATATTTTTTACTGCCGCCGCAGGTGCCCAGGAATTACCTGCCCATTTCGCTATACCTTGTCCCCCATTTAAGCCGTTTGCCCCAGCTACAGGAATTGCTCCATGATCGGTCCAGTTTACCATGTCCTCAGAAGATATGACAAAAATACTCTTTAAATTCGCAAAGCTATTGTCCTTAATCGTACCATTGCTGTTGTACTCATAATTGTCGCTGGACATGTAGATGTAAACCCTGCCGTTGTAAGTCAGTGCATAGGGATCGGCTCCCAAATGATGGTCAATGAGTGGGTTAGAATTCCCCACTGATTTTGCAATTGTTGATTTTGCAGCAAGCATAGCTTTTTCATTACCCATAAAATAATTACCTCCTGTTTTTTCTTCTCCATTTGATTTTTTTCATTTTTTTGTTCACCGGAAACGTGTTATTTTTCATCGCTTCTTTTGGTGATAGGCGGCATTTTGGTTCTCCCTGCCGGCTCGAAAGAGAACCTATACTTTTATATGCCATTGTTTTAGCTTCGGTTACCTTTTACTTTTTAGATTTGCAAGTCTATACTATATAAAGATAATTAAGAGAGATTTGTAAACGGGAAAATAAAATAATTTATATCTGTTTTAAGAACCGTAGAATCTCTCTTAAATGCTATTTCAGACTCTAGTATTAATCATAGGCGTTTCCATTTATATTACAAGATTCTTTAATATAGAAGTAATCCGGTCAAACTTTAGAATCTTGATGGGAAACACATTTTAGTTTACAATTTGGAAAAAATCTTCTTTGTATTGAATGAGTTTGCAAATTCAATAAAATATAAAAGGAGATACGATTATGGCAGATTATGATAACTCAAGGTATACATATGCCCAGGTACTGGCAGGTACCGGCTATTACATGAAGGATGATAAGCTTCGATACAGCGCAGGTGTTAAGACCATGCAGACAAAATTAAATACTGCTGGTTACGATAGCGGTACTCCTGATGGAAAATTCGGTGGCGGTACCGATACAGCAGTAAAAAGCTTTCAACGAGCTAAAAGTTTAACCGTAGATGGAAAGGCAGGAAAGGCCACCCTAACCGAACTTGATAAGACAGCAAGCGGTGGAGGAAATGCAAGTGCAGAAGCAAAGAATTTAAAGAAAAAATTCGGATCTATCATTTCTTCTTTCGCCTCCAAAAATTCCATTGGCGAGGATGTATTGGGCGGTTTTATTCTTACGGAATCCTCAGGATCTGGTTTTGTAGATGGAGCACTGAAAATACGGTTTGAAAATCATATTTTCTTAAAAGCAGTTCCCAGTGCTTCCACTACCTTTAAGGTTGAGGATAAAGTTCATTACTATAAAAAGAATGGTCAGTGGTACAAGACACATACCGGTAAGCAGACCAGCGAGTATGAGGCATTTAACCTTGCTAAAAATATAAGTGAGAATTATGCATATTATTCCATCAGCATGGGACTTCCTCAGATTATGGGCTTCAATCATAAAGTTACAGGCTATGATACACCAAAGGCTATGTTTACTGGATTTAGCAAAAGTGAAGACAAACAGATGGAAGGCTTTTGCACCTTTATTGTAAATTACAGCAGTGGAAGTCTATTAAAAGCCTGCCAGTCACGTGATTTCACAAAAATGGGACAGATCTACAATGGGGATGGAAGCACTTACGGACCTAAGTTAAAGGCTAACGCAGCTGATTATGCAAAGGCATAACCTGGCTAAGGCAGACCGCGAGGGATTTAAAGACTTAGGTGGTATCTGACTCTGTTAAAATGAAGCACACAAAAACACGCCTTCTCTTCAAGGCGTGTTTTTGTGTGCTTCCAATATTAATAAATTCCAATCGCAGATTCTCTATGCGATACAGTTACTTATTTTTCAGATATTCATAAACATTGTTAATTGTTAAGTTGTTTTCCTCCATATGGTCAGTGATATCCTGCATCAGATCTTTAGCAAGAATAAATTTCTTTCCATCTGCCAGAAAAATTCTAACCCTTGGACGAGGTTCCATGCCCTGAGGCCCCGCACCTGTAATGTAGTTTATAATAACAATTACATCCTTTAGATTGTCATGATTCACGTCACGAAATCCCACGGACGCTACGCTGTCAAAAAGGCCTCCAAATTCATCGGTTTTGTTATTTTCTCCTAAAAACGGAAACTCATATACTACCTTTTTATCCTTCATCAAATAAAAGGTGACATCTTCAAAATCAGCACCTGGATCTGGCCCATACGTTACAAAAGTGACATTTCCCCAGTCATTTAAGTCCACCGGGAAGGTTTGATCTTTAACGATACGATCTTCAGCCAAAGTTACATTTAGAACAGCTTCTGAAAAATCTTTAGATTCTTTTTGAGTTTCACTTTCCTCATTCTGCTGAGTCGTGGACTCTATCTTGATTGAACCCTGACTTGAACTTTTTGCTGCCTCTGTGACGGCTTCCGATTGTGCTTTCTGACAACCTGAGATCAGACACAGGCTTACTACTGCTGTTACCAATAAAACTGCTTTCCTTTTCATTCTGTTGCCCCCTAAAACATATTTATTTATATATCTTTTTCATTATATCATATCTTTTTTGTCTTGTGTTTACAGACTTATATAAGAATCAGGCGGGCTATGAACATCGGACTCTACGAAGCGTTTATTGTCAGCACTTTTGGGGGGCATTATAATTGGAACGAAGCCATTCGATTCTACGTAATGCTTATGAGGAGATAAAAGCAATGGAAAATAACAAATTTACCCCTTTGGATTTACAATCCTGGTCAAGAGGCCAGATGTTTTATTATTTTACCCAGATGGCGCCTACCGGGTTTTCACTGACAGCCACTTTAGATATCACGATTATGAAAAAAGCATTGGAAGAGCGTCAGTTCAAATTCTTTCCTGCCTTTGTATGGGCAGTAACCACAATATTAAATCAGCACATGGAATTTAAGATTGCAATTAAGGATGAGATACTTGGCTACTGGAATACTCTTACCCCACTGTATCCAACCTTTCATGAAGATAATAAAACCATTTCTCAGATATGGACACCTTATTCCAGCGTATTTAAAGATTTTTATTCCGGATACCTGGACAATGAAAAAGAGTACGGCGATCATCGTGGAGTACTGGCTCAGCCAGTTTCCTCTCTTCCAGCGAACTGCTATTCCGTGTCTTGTCTGCCATGGATCGATTTTCAACATTTTTCCCTCCACAGCTATGAAAACAAGCCATATTATTTCCCAACCATTGAAGGAGGTAAATTTACCGCCAACGGGGACAAAGTTACTATGCCGATTTCCATATCGGTACATCATGCCACAACAGACGGCTGGCATGTAAAATGCTTTTTAGAGGAGCTGCAGGCTTTGATGAATGAGCCTCTAACATGGTTGGATTGATTGATTTAATGAATGATTTATTCTTTTGCCATCTTAAGCCTGCTGTCTGTACTGATATCTCTCCCTTTTCTCTGTAAATCTTCCGTACTGAACAGCCTTCTGCCTGCATCCGTGCAGGCAGCTCAGGCAAAAGGTACAGTCTTCTTTCCATACAGGCTTTCCATCTACCATTTTAATGGTATTGCAGGGGCAGTTCCGTTCGCATTGTCTGCATCCGTTGCATGACTGAGTCACGAAGAATTTTTTCGTGTGATCAGTCCTTCGATAAGCGTATCCCGTAAGTGGAGATACAAACGCCAGACTTCCTTTATTTATCTTCTGGATATGTTCTTTCTTTACAATCAAAGATAAGACGTTTTCAATCTCAGCTTCGGCATTCTTTAAAAGACTAATTTGCTTTTCTCTGCTTACGATGTCATATCCAACCACGTAATTATCTACCATCTTGACGCCAAACGCTGCATCCAGCTTTAACTGTTTTTCTTCCAACATATTTTTAAGCCGGTCCATGATACCTCCTGCGGAGAAACCATAGGAAGCGATGGCATATACATATTGACCCCTATAATCAGATAGACGAAGGTGTTTTATAAAGCGTTCCACCATCGTAGGAAGCGTGTACCAATAAACAGGAAATACAAATCCAATGGACTCCTGCTCCCCAATTTCATAGGTTATGTCCTCCTTTAACCTGGATTTACTCATGAAAACCAGGCTGTCCCCTGTTTCTTTTGACACTTTCTCCGCTATATGTTTAGAATTACCTGTCCCACTAAAATAAAATATCATCCTAATTTTCCTTCCTGCCACCCTTTATGCATGTGATTAGGCTCTTAATATGAAAAGACTTTTTGATTTTCAAAGCTACCTCCCGGCCAATCATCAAGCCGCCTATCCAGAAAAAGATTTCGCTGACCACCATCATAGTTCCAGTAACCGCTGCTTTTAATGCAGGCGAACATGGAAGGCAGAGATTAAATGGCATGATGAAATATAGAACAAAGGACATGGTAATTAAACTGATAGCGATTTTATCTCTCTTTTTCTTAATTAATTTCCTTAGATCCAACGGCTCTCTCCTCCAGCTTTTCCACTAACTTTGATATCATGCGGTCCATAACTTCCAGTTCCTTTTCATCTTCTGCAATCTCTTCCATGGTATCTGATACCCATTGATAAACAGCCTGATCTCCCTGTAAAATGCTTTTTCCCTTTTTCGAAAGCTCAACATAAAAGACCCTCTTGTCTTCTTCAGACTGCATTTTCTTAATTAAATCCAGATTCAGAAGCTTTCTGATGATGACAGAAACTGCAGGCTTTGTTAATGACAAGGCTTCTGCAATCTGGGTAAGGTTGGGCATTTGAAGGGAATGAATCACCATTAAATAATAATAGTCGTTATTGGAAAACTTATTGATTTCATCTTCCTTCATTACTGTATTTAGATTCCGGATACATTCCTGCCATAACATATTTACTAAAGCAGATAGCTTTTCTTGCATTCTCTTCTCCAATCACCGATATATTAATTAAAATAATTTAATTAAATTTATTTAACTAAATTACCATAAGAAAAACGTGCTGTCAATAGCACGTTTTTCTATCATCTCTTTTCTTAATCAGTACTCAGCCTGGAATACACTTCCAGATCAACGATGCCAAGGCCCTTCCAGTATTGCGCTTGTCTTAAAACTCCTTCTTTCCTGAATTGGCTTTTTAACAAGACCCGCTTTGATTTTTCATTGGCAGGCATTACAAAGGCCTGAATCCGGTTGATTCCTATGGTGTGGAACAAATAGTCCGCCATGGCATTCACTGCCTGGGTTGCAATGCCTTTCCCCCAGTAAGCTTCATTCAAACGATACCCCACGGTAATCATATTGACCTTCTCATCATAATCAAACATTTCTGCCACTCCAACAATCCTTTCAGGTGCTTCCCTAAGGCAGATTCCTAAAAATATCACTTTTTTCTTCCCAAAATCCCGTTGAAAATGGCCGATCATATTCAGAACCGTTGCTTTGTTCTTTTTTACATCTCCTGGAATATAAGTAAATACATTTTCATTGTTATAGATTTCAAACAACCCATCTAAATCCATTTCTTCGATTTTACGAAGTACCACCCCATCTGCAGAAATATGGGGAAACTTCTCATAAGGATTTCCCATTTTACCTCTCCCTGTCAAATCTTTTGTTTCATACAAGGCATATGAAAATCAAGAATCAACTCATCTGCCCCTTGTTCTAACGGCTCACAAAACCGGCTGACCGTATAAAACTCCAACCAGTAGAAATCGTCATACAGAAGGCTGTATCCATTTTTCTGTACCATACTGGCAATGAGAATATATGCGTTATTAATGATTTCATCCAGACTCTTTGCAGCAATCTGTGCTTTTGCAATGGTCCCGCCCTTTATAATTTTTCCCGTCATACCCTTGGGAATGGGTGTCCCCACTTTAAAATACTTCCCAACGATATACATCTTTCCAAGCCCCGTATCGTCTGCAAAATCAGTCATATACCCAAGCCCAATACAGTCCTCCATGCCAATATAGTTATCCCTTAACTCATGAAGGACCTTATCAAAGCCCTGCTCCCAGAAAATCCCCCACAGCTCTTTCGTCGTCACCTTATAATCCCTGCTGCTGATTCCAATGAGGAGCACATCCTCGGTTTCTTCATATTCCAGTCTTTTAATATCCGCCATCACTCGTTTTCCCTCCAGAACGTAATACGTATCACGATTGGTCATGGAGAGAGGAAATGTAGCATGCTTCAAATAAATCTCCCGGGTAATGCAGGCAGGCGGTACTGTAAACTGCTCTTTAAATGCCCTTGTAAAGGCAGAACTGTTTTCATACCCCCACTCCATTGCCACCTGGGTTATGCTTTCTTCTTTTCTTAGAAGCATCTCCGCTGATAATGTTAATCTCCGCCTGCGTACATATGACGAGAGTGAAATATTGCAGATATACGTAAAAATCCGCTGATAAAGCCCAATGGGAATTCCTGTGAGCTTTGCTATTTTACTGTAATCCACATTTTTGATATCCTCTTCCAACAGATCAATGACTTTTTGAGTCTGATTGAGTACTTCCATTGGTTTTCCCCCCCTCCCAGATGATTATGTCACAGGCGCTTAAAAATTACTTTCCTTTCTTTGTACAACTTCTGCACAAGGAAGAGTTTCGTTTCCCTCTAGTCCCCTAAGAGATAATTATTTTCTTCATTGGCCAGTTCTAAGGTCCTGACCTTACAGGTCTTATAGCCCAATGCCATAAATGGATCTGATTCAGCGATCTTTTTAGCTTCCTCCAGATCTACTGCAGTAAATACCACCATGCCTCCCGGATAATCGGTAAATGGTCCGCAAAGGACAAGTTTTCCCTGTCTCTTTAATTCCTTTAAATGCTCCACATGCCCTTTTACGACCTCCTCATTGAGAGGCTTTTGATTCTTCATTAAGTAAACATACACCATAATGTAAACTCCTTTTCCGCTACATTTTTTTACCAATGGTTTTCTCAGAAATGAATAGCAAATATTTTTTCAATCATACCACATGTTACATTATCTTTAACACAACTTTTTCTATGGAATGATAAATTCAGACCATTTTCCAGGATGACAAGCAACTGGCCTAAGGCCTATTATGGCAGCAATTATCAAAGACTGACCAAGTTAAGGCAAAATACGACCCGGAGAATATCTTTCGCTATCCCCAAAGCATACCTCCAGCCTGCTTATAGGAAAAAAATTAGCTTTAACGAAAACGGACAGGTGACCGAATGATTGGTCTGCCTGCCCGTTCTATCAAATGATTGTTTTAAACTGTATTCCTACTGTAGCTTATCAGGAACTTGTACCAGTATCATTCCGCCTTTTTTACGGAAGCCAGTTTCCCAAAGCTCTTTAAAATTAAGCCAGCGATATCCGCCATAGGTTGCTATTTTTACATAGAACTCATCTTCCAGTTCTTCATATCCTACAAGCATGAACCAGTGCCATACCAGATCCTTAAAATTCACGTTCTTATGGCGAAGCAGCAAATATGGGATTGGCATTCCCTGGTCGATTTGATGTTTCGCTTCCATAACAGCCTGTTTCACAGAAGTATCTCCATGACAGCCTGAAAGCTTCATCTCCTCTTCACCTGCTTCTTTTAAGTATTTTTGAAACCCGTTGATAAATATTTCCAGAGTATCAATTCCATGCATCCGTGGCCTTAAATAAGGCTTCATCTTCATGGAAAAGCTTATATAGTCTTCTTTTTCAAGCTTATGAACATCATAGGGGTACAGGTGGTTCTTGCTTCCATGAAGGGCTTCGCTGATGCAGACATCACAGGCGGCCGCTGCTCCGCAGCCTCCAAGATGCATCATGGGATCACGAAACCAATCCTGGTTACCGCCAAAGGCATTTTCTATTCTAAAATAGGGTAATTCTTTTTTCATAGTTCTCCTCTTTTCTTTACGGCAATACATAAAATTTAAGCGATGAATATAAGAGACTGAAAAACAGCCTATAGCATTTTAATAAAAGGTTCCATGATAGAAAATCATCACAAAGACCTTGTACCACTTATGTTCATTGTATTTATTATACTATGAGGCATGTCAACGTTAAGTGTTACGAAAGCTTATTGTATCTGCATTATACACTATAGCAATCATAAAATACAATTGAGCAATTATAATATTTCTATGAAATAAAATATAACTGATAGCAAAACAGGGAATCCTTTCCTGCGTACCCATACCCACCTGTCTGTATCTAAGGCTCCAATAAAACAGCAATGGCAGGATGATAACTTTCGTTAAAATCCTGCCATTACTAAAAAACATCTTAATAAGAACTATGATAAGAATAATAAATTACATCCCAGGAATAAGTTGATTACCGTTTCCCTGATTTAAGGTGCGGTAATCTGCCACTGCTGATTGTAACCGTTGTTGCTGGTCCACTGAATTACATTTCCACCATCGGCTGTGGAGCCTTTTTCAACATCAAGCATCTTGCCGCTGTTTACATTCACCACCTGATAATAGCCGTTTCCAAGGTCTACCAGGTTCCATCTCTGGTTGGTCTGTCCCTTGTCTGTCCACTGGATGACATCGGCGCCGTCCTCTAAGGAGCTTTTGTAGACATCAAGAGCTTTTCCGCTGTTGGCATTGATAATCTTATATCCATTGCCAGTATCGGTAAGCACCCATTTCTGATTATTGCCACCACTGTACCCCCACTGGATGACATCGGCACCGTCTGCGGTGGAGCTGTTATTTACATCAAGGGCTTTGCCGCTGGCCCGGTTCACCAGCTTGTAAGTTCCTCCTGATACGATTCCATTACCTGGAACAGTTCCGGAACCTGGGGTAATATAGATCCGGTAACCAGAGCTTGCGTTACAGCCGGATAAGCTGACTGATATCTGTCCGTTAACCACATTATAATTGGTATTGGAAAGAACCACCGGCCCATTGGATACCGTATCCTTGCTTACCCAGTCCACCTTTTCCACTTTTACAGAAGCAGTGGAACCGATAAAGGAAGGAAGGTTCTTAAAAGTAGTATTGATAGTACCATCATTAGGTCCTCCGAAAATGAAGCTGATGTATTTTCCACTGGAATCCACGCATGCGGCTCCATCTACCAGATTGCTGTTATCGTTTGGAGGAGTGACATTCACCATCTTTCCGCTCATATCCCCGTACCATTTGTAGAAGAACCAGCCCGCTCCCTTTTGGGAATTGGTTGCAAGAAGGCTTCCAAGTCTTCCGGGAGTTGGTACGAACCACCATGTAATACATGCACTCTCTACCATGTAACGCTCAAACTTTGCAATGAAACGAGCAGATGAACCAGGCTGTCCTTCCAGATTATGGTCTGGATCACAGTATTCATTGATACTTAAGGGCAATGGACTGATTCCCAGAGAAGCCTCTAAAGACCTGTAAGCTTTAATATTGGGAGCAATTGTCTGGGGGCCGCCAGAGAGTTCATGCCAGCTCATAATATCAGGCACGCAGTTATTGGCCTTACAGAAGGTGAGAAATTCTTTCATACGGCTATTATTGTAGTAGCTTTCACAAGGTCCGATGATCTTTGCTCCCGGATCGTTGGCACGGATCACATCGTAGGTCTGTTTCCACATATCATTAAAGCTTCCGTTGGCATTATTCCAGGTTCCGCCAGGCTCATTCCAGATTTCATAGCCATAATAATTATCACGTCCTGAGGCTTTCTTATCATTGATAAATGATTTTACCTGGTTCAGCCAGCTGGTCATGCCCGGCCACTTATAGGGCCAGTTTGGAAGCATGTCCGCCAAGTCAATGGAAACCTTTGCACTGGGAATGGACTCCAGTCGTTTGGATACCAGAATGGCATCACCATATGGGTGCTGATTCTGGCTTCCGCCTCTGGCAGGATTTCTCATGACATAAGGCTTAAGTGGTGCCACGAGGCCATTGACATCAGCCGGTATGCTTTCCGTGATACCATAGAGAGAACCATTGGCACAGTGGGTCACATCCCTTAGCACACTGGAACAATCCACGGTAAATGAATTTGCAGCCATAGCCGGTATCTCCGGTATCATAGATAACATCACCATGACACAGAGCATTAAGGCCGTTAATCGTTTCAACTTAATCATACTAATACCTCCTCAACTTTTGTTTGATTGAATCCCCTCATCTTAGTTGTTATATGAAAATCTCGCTCCGCTCCTTTTCCTATCACAGATACCCCGAAACCTCCTTTCCCTGTTTGCCTCCAAAAGCAGAACTAATTTCATTCCCCCCATATTCCGTTCTACATTGTTCGTTGATTTAGTGTATCACTATTTTTAGTGATTTTGTATGGTTTTTTGTGAAATATATATGTACAAATGTTACTTTTTTATATGGTGCACACCTGTTTTGTATATAATGTACATACTATAAAAAGCATTGGACAGCAGATATTTTGTTGGAGTTTGTAAATATTACATGTTTTATAGAAACAAAAACGCCAGGAGTCATGAATCCTGGCGTTTAAGATAGATATATATGTTTTAGTTTACTTGAGCGATGATATACGCATTCGAAACCGCTTGTAATCTGTTGGTTTCCTGTTTATTTTGCTATTCTTCTGGCTTGGTCCCCGCCTTTATTATTTCTTCTTGGGGTTTTAAAATAACTCTTTTTTTCTTTCAGCGTACCATCTGCCGCCATTCTGTATTTCTTGCTTGGATCAATGGCTGCTTTTACCTTCTCCTCTCTCGTAGAGCCTGCGAAAGAAGTTTTTGCTGTGGAAGAAGCCTTTGCTGAATAGGAATCCTTTCTTGTAGATGAAGCTTTCCCTGAATAAGACTCCTTTCTTGTAAATGAGGCCTTCCCTGAATTGGAAGCTTTTTCTGAGGAAGAATTCTTTGCTTTTGAGGAATCTTTCCTTGGCTGTGTGGTTTTTACCGCTGGGAAATTGTTCATTAATGGGTAAGGATGTTCTTTTACCTCTTTTAAATGTTTTCTGATTAACTTCTCAATATTCCCGAGATTTTCCTTCTCATCGAAATCGCAAAATGCAATGGCAATTCCATTCAATCCCGCACGTCCTGTTCGTCCAATGCGGTGCACATAGGTCTCCGGAGTATCAGGTAAATCAAAATTGATTACATGAGACAGCTCATCGATATCAATTCCTCTTGCAGCGATATCTGTTGCAATGAGTACTCGGATTTTTCGTTCCTTGAAGCTGCTTAATGCACTTTGGCGTGCTCCCTGAGATTTATCAGCGTGAATGGCTTTTGCTGTTACTTTACTTTTTGCTAACTGTCTTACCAGCCGGTCAGCTCCATGCTTTGTCCGGGTGAAAACAAGAACGGATTCTATGCTTTCATCCTTGAGGATATGAAGCAGAAGATCCTTTTTATTATGTTTATCTACATAATATAAATACTGATCTATGGTATTAGCAGTGGATGATTCCGGCGTTATCTCTACCTTAGCTGGATTTTTAAGCATGGTAGCGGAAAGCTTTGCCACATCTGCCGGCATGGTAGCGGAAAAGAATAAGGTCTGTTTTTCTGCCGGGGTCCTGGCTATGATTTTTTTCACGTCATGGATAAAGCCCATATCCAGCATCCGGTCTGCTTCGTCTAAGATAAATATCTTTAAATGTCTTAAATCCACCAGGCCTTGATTGATTAAGTCGTTTAATCTTCCAGGTGTGGCGATTAAAACATCCACGCCCTGTTTTAATTTATCCTCCTGTGACTTTTGTGATACACCTCCAAAAATGACACAGGATTTCAAATCTGTATAAGTACCATAGATACAGAAATTTTCATATATTTGTATGGCAAGCTCTCTGGTTGGGGTTACGACCAGGGCCCTAATATTGCGGTTTGCCTTTTGGGACGCCTTTTCTTCATTTAGCAGCTGTAATGTGGGGATAGCAAATGCAGCCGTTTTACCTGTACCGGTCTGGGCGCATCCTAGTAAATCTCTGCCGCTTAAAACAATTGGGATTGCCTTTTCCTGTATTGGTGTCGGAACGGAATAGTTTTCCTTCTCCAAAGCCTTTAATATCTCAGGTATCACATTTAGTTCTTTAAATTGCATAGTTGCTCCTTGCTCTTATTTATTTTGTAAAATTATGAGTCCTATCATTGCTATCTTCTGTATTTGAGGGCAAGACCTTTTAAAAAGGTTCTTGCATACCGGTCACCACATATTTTGTAATTGCGCTGTCCCTGTCTTCTGAGCACGGCACTTAATTCACCATTGGACAGCTCAACTCCACCGGCTTTAAACACAGCCAGCATGTCCTCTCCCGTAAGGGAAAGTGCTATTTTTAACTTTTTCAGTAAAACATTATTTACGTCTTTGTCGTCATTTATCATGAAAGGCTGTTTATCGGATTCTCCCGGCTTTGCTTCCTTTTTTCCTCTTTTAAAGGTGATAAATCCATTTAAAAAGGACTCCAGCATATGGTTGTCCCATTTACTATTATCATCAGAAGTCTCTAATCCAGCTGTTCCTTCTGCGGCACTGTCACTGGCATTTTGTCCTAACAGCATCTTCTTTACTTCTTCCCTTGTAACTGCTTCTCCGCCCAGTCGGAATATCTCAACCATATCAGCATCTTTAATGTCCAAAGCATACCTTAATCTCTTTAAAATATCGATATTTTCCATGAAATCCCCTTTTGCATTCTAATTTAATCTGTATCACTACTATATCATGCAATTAATATTTCTCCAATGCTTTCATTACCTTTAATTGCTTTCCGTTGATTTTTGTGTCCTTCATTGCTTTTAATACAAGAGGTCCTTTTCCATTTAAAATTTCCACATAGGTAAGAGTGTCCTGTATGGTTATGATTCCAATATCTTCTGCTGTCATACCTTCCAGATTAGAAAGCACTCCAACAAAATTCGTAGCCCGCAGCTTCTTTTTCTTTCCCCCATTAAAGCGCAGCTTCATAATTCCCTGGTTCAATTGATCGCTCTTTGCCTTCCTGATTTCAGGTACTGTATTGATCTTATCTTCAAAAAATGACTTTCTTTGGGATACCTGTTCCTTATCCGGCTTCGGCTTTTCCTGAATCTGAAAGCCAATGAGAGCTTCTATTTGCTCTAAAAAACGGGATTGGGTCTCAGTCACGAAAGACACCGCATTTCCCTTTTGTCCTGCTCGCCCGGTTCTTCCTGTGCGGTGAACATAGGTTTCCCCTTCCAAAGGAATGTCATAATTAATGACCAGGGAAATATCTTCTACATCAATCCCTCTTGCTGCCACATCGGTGGCTACCAGATATCGGAATTCCCCACGCTTGAACCGCCGCATGGTAAGGAGCCGGTCATCCTGTTCCATGCCACCGTGCAGTTTTCTGGCTTGGTAACCATTGCGATTTAAATTGTCACAAACGGTATCCACCCGGTCCTTTGTGCCGCAGAAAATGATACAGCTATCGGGATTTTCCATGATGGTCACATCCATAAGCAGATCAAATTTCTCTTCCTCTTTCGTCCTATAAAGGGAATGTTCAATATCCCCAGTGGTTAGATTTTCCTCATTCACATCAATGAAAACTGGTGTTCTCATGGATTGCACTGCTATCTTTTTTATTTCATCAGGTATGGTAGCGGAAAACAACATGGTCACCCGTTCCTTGGGAAGCGCTTTGATAATGGACTCCACCTGCTCTAAAAATCCCATATCCAGCATCCGGTCCGCCTCATCAATGACCAGATAGCTGATCTTATTGAGAGGAAGTGTCCCTTTTTCAATGTGATCCACAACCCGCCCTGGAGTACCTGCCACCACATGAGTCATTTGCTTTAACTCTGTCTTTTCTATGGAAAATGGGTGTCTGCCATAGATTGCAGCCGCCTTGATTCGTTTATATCTTCCTATGTGGGTAAATGTTTCTTTTACCTGAACAGCAAGCTCTCTTGTGGGAGTCAGAATAAGAGCCTGTGGCTTATTTTCAAGCCATTCTGCCATCTCACAGATCGGGATTGCATATGCCGCCGTTTTACCACTGCCGGTCTGGGCTTTTGCCATTAGATCTGCCTTATCTAACACCAATGGAATGACACGTTCCTGAACTTCAGTTGGTATCTCATACTCTAATACTTTTAGTGCCTTAATAATATCCTCGCTTAAAGAAAAAATACCAAAACTTTTTTGAACCATTCTAATACCTCTCATTCCATTTGACTAAATGCAATTTTACTTACATCCTTACTATCTCCATTTGCTATGCTATTATAGCACACCGTTTCTGCATAGGGGGAAAAATGTGAAATATCCCCTGATCTAAGATCAGGGGACTCATTTCTTGGCTTAATCAATCAAGGTGTAGATTTGAATGCTTTCCACTTTTCTATCTTTAATATGAAAATTCATAACGTCCACATAGTTTGCAGGCTCATACCGAAAATCATCTTCTTCGTTACTTATTTCTCCTCCCAATAAGGTTCCTTCCGGATATGTCTCTTTCAAAAGCTCATAGCTATCGCCAACTTTAATATTTCTTACCGTCGGATACTTGGGATCGGTAATTTCGATGTTGAATATAAATGACTTTTTATTCTCAGCCCCATCTATGGTTTTAATCACAAGGCCAGGGTAAAGATACTGTTTTTCTGTCTTACCATTCAGCTGGTCCATATTTTTGCCGTCATCAGGAGAATAGGTGTGAGATTTAATCTCAGTTGCTTTTCCAAGCAGACTTTCTATCTTCTGATCGTCTACAATGTCGGAAAGGGAGATGGTTTTATCCTGGTATACAAAGGCAAGCTGTTTTAATATAACATTCCCCTCTTTTTCCACGGAGCCTTCCTTTATAACCTTATCCGTGGAATCTGATGTGGTTTCATTCCCCTGGTCTGAGGACGGCTGTGTCTCAGTCTCTTTTGAGGAGTCTTTGGAAGTGTCTGCAGGCGTACTGGCAGTGGTTGGCTCCCCTGTTTTCTCCTGGCTTTTTCCGCAGCCGTTAAGGGCCATTGCGCTCATTGCCAGAAATCCTGTTATCATTACATATTTTTTAATTACGTTCATTGTCATTCCTCCTTACAAAGCTTGTATCTGGTATTCTTGTTTACAAGGTCATTATAAATAATAATTTTATTAGGGTCATAACAAACTTGTATCATTCTTGTAACATTATGGGGAGTGGCAATTATTTACATACCCTTTGGCTGAGTGATTTTATTTCCATGTAACAGGGTAATCCAGATGCTTAGGCAGTTTCGTATTTAGATTTCCTTTGGCGGCATTTACTTGTCCTTGTGCTAAAAATACTGCATCACTTAAATCGGCGTGACTAAAATCTGCATCTCGCGTATCGGCTCCCAAAAAGATGGTGCCATGGAACGAGCAATGACTGAAATTGGCTGCGATTAAGAGCTTTGTGCTCAAATCCAATCCGCTTAAATCTTTATGTTTAAAACTCCTCCCCAGATAATCGGAGGGAGATTTCTTATCTTCACTGTTTAGGCTCTTTGTTATGAAGCTGCAAACCTGTTTTAAAATGATATTTACCCTGTTTCTATATTCTTCTGTATCAAAGGAAAGAATGGATTCAGGATTAGAATTGCAAATCATCTCATTTTCATTTATCAGAGAAATGATATTTTCCTGTAACTCTTTTGCTGGTATAATCGACATGGATTCCATTAAGTAGTAACGCATTTGATACAGTTGAAATACTTTTAGAAATACATCAAATATTTCCTTCTTGTTACAAGATGTATCCTGCCAGGTCTGGCCCTTATAAATGGTTTGTGTCACCTGCTGCCCGGCGCCAAAACAATCATACCCGATACAGCCTTTCAGTTTTTTGTTGACCAGTTCCTCATGGATTTTACATTGAAAATTTTTCTGAAGATTCTTACACGGCTTTCCCGCCGGTTTGTTTTCTGGAAATCCATCCATTTTAGAAAAAAACAATGCTATGCAACATAATCCACTACATTTTGAGCAATCCGATTTCATTGATTGTAATGATATTGTTGTTTCGTTATGTATTTTTATCATGAATTTACTCCATTTGATTCGTTCTATACTTCTAGTATCTGCTTTTATATTACAGTTTTTTCAATTCTCCGCTTTCCAAACATAAAGTCCTTCTGACCTGGCTAGTTCCTTTGCCAGAGTTATTAACTCCTCATTAGGATTATATAGTACCATATACAGGTCCCCATTATTTACTGCAATCAAAGCATCCTCTTTTTCTATATAAATACTTAAATGTTTTTTCCTGCTTATACTGCACTGCATAATCCACTCGGTTAATTTATCAGGTGATGGATTTACGCTACACCTTTCTTGATCGCACACTTGAAAATCATAGTAACAGTTTAGCTTCAGCAAAATATCTTTAAACTTTTGGAAAATTTTAATTGACTCTGTCTTTCTTTGGTAATAATCTTCTACTGCAAAATACTGTCCCCCATTCTCTTTTTCCACCCTCTTTGGCAGTATATCAATGACATAGCAAGTCTTGTTCATTAGTTCATCTATTTTATTGTAATAATCCATAGTTTCCTCCTTTCAGATTAAGATTCCATAGTCTATTTACCCCCCACGTTTCATTTAATCATATTAATAGGGTATCATCTACTTCATTAACAATCAACTCTAACAGCTCTATCTGGGGCAATTGGCCTGATTTCAATCCATATGTGGAGTCAAAATTTATAATTGTAAGCATACCTTAAATGATAATTCAACAAGACTTTTTCTTATTTGCTCACGATTACACCACTTACGTGAGTTCCATTCAACACCGCTTAAGTCATCACCACCAAACAATATTTGACCTAAGATTATGTTGCGGAATTTTGATACTGCGAAAAATGCGGCAGCTTCCATTTCAACCGTAACACAACCCTCTAAAACCCGCAGTGCCATTTTCTCTTCTGTTTCTCTGTAAAATGCATCCGTCGTCCATGTTTTTGCTTTTATATATGGAATATTATCTACTTGTAAGACTTTTTCAATTATATTAATAGCATGTTGATTACATTCTATTTCTCTTGATGGTTCTACATAGTGGTATGAAACGCCTTCATCTCTAACCGCTTTATCGGGAACAATTAAGTGACCTACCTGGATACCCTTTTTCAGGACTCCCGCGGCTCCACAAACAATAAACTTCGAAAAGCCCATTGCAATAAGTTCCTCTAATTGCGCAGCTGCGCCAGCGGCTCCAAGGAAACCTTGCATGATTGCAATAGGAGTCCCGTTATATACAGTCTCATAGATTGGCAGATTGACAGTCGCAGTGTAGAACGTAGCAATTTGTTTTAGTTTATCTGATTGGAGCAAATCATTGATAACATCACCAAAATAAGTTATCACGCAGTATTCGGGAGCATCTATTTTTGTAATTGTATTTGAGGGTTCTATTTTTGCTTTTGTATTGGAATCAAACTCCATGATTGGAAATTCTCTTTGATAAAACATAAATTTTACCTCCCATAATTTCAAATAATTTTGCTTTATAAAAAACTACTAACTTAATAGCTCAATCGTTAGTAGTTTATTTCATCACTTATAGTATTTATTTGAAATTCAGCAAACCAAAAACCTATCTAAATGGTGTTGTGTGTATTGCCTCCGAAGCAAATTCTTTAATTGAACTGATTGTTCCATTTTCTGTAAATTCAATAATTGAAACGCCATCAAAACCACTTATCTTATCTTGCATTTTATGCTTAAAAAACCATTCTACAACAACGGAGTCGGCTTGATGAATGAATCGCTTTATAGTCCATTCAACTACTACTTGCTCTTTTAACATTTTGTCAATCCATTGATGTATTTCAGAAATACCCTGATACTCTGGCCCATAACATTCGCTATAATAGATATCACTATCAAAAATATTATCAATATTCTTAAAGTCACGTAATACCCACATTTCAAAATATTCATTAATAACAGCCTCTTTTTCATTCAAACTCATAGTCACCTCCATAGCTCATATGCTAAGAAAATTCCGATTTATATATTTAGGATTAATTCTAATCATATACTTCTATATATGTTTCTGGGTAGCAATCCACTTCTTTTTGCTGGTTATCATCTAACCACAAAGGGATAGACCATTCCTGAATATCATCAAAAGTAATAAACCACTGCACACCATTATCATAACTATTAAATGAGTATGCTAGGAATGTCCATATTTCACCGATATTATGTGTTGTACCATCATAATCAGTAAAATTTTTAATCACACGGTATTTACCCCCCTCTTTTAAGAACTGTCTTTGTTTTCCTATATTTACAGCCGTGAGATTGCTCCAGAAACCAATTTTTTGGGGTCCAGTCATATTTACACCTCAACCTTTTATTATGAATAGTCTCCTTGAATAGAATACCATTCAACTTGCTCACTTCATTCTGAGAATAATAAAAATACCAGCTTTATACTGATAGTTAGATGTTAAAGAGATATCAACCGAGTATATTCATGATAGCTTTCTTCATCCATTTGTCTAAAAAGGCAATTTGTTCATTCGTATGAAACCAATGTTCGCCGTCCTTCATTACAGTAAGATTGGCATTATGACTTGCTACAAAGGTATCAATTGTCGCGCGGGATGTGAGGTTATCGTTTTCTGCGTATAATATTTCAGTGGGAATACCCCATTTGATAGGATTTTTTCGGACGAAGTTTAGATAATCCCACGATAGCGTTTCGCCAAATTCAGTGGGAATTTGTCCCCTTTTACAAAGTTCGTCCTCTGTCACATTGGCCCACTGCATCATATCAAGAATCAAACGCTCCATATCCAGAATTGGAGAAATCAATAATGCTTTCTCAATCCTACAGTTTTGTAGTGCGTACATTGCGAAATAAGCACCTATACTGTTTGCAATAATGGATATATGCTCGTAATCTATTGTTAATTTCTCATACACAGTCTTAATCTGATCTTGTACAATCCACGGCAGGTAATCCTTGTAATCTACGCCAAAAATATCATAGTTGTTACAATTCTTTTTGTATTGTTCACCTTCTAAATAGTTACCGTCTTTTCCATGTATATATATAATAGCTTTCATCAATTTTTTTCCTTATTTTTTTCCTATATACTTTATTTAATTATAAAATAAACTCTTATAACTATCAATATTAAGTTTTTAATGAACAATATACTTAGTTAAATGCTTATTTTCAGAATAGAATTTGTAGCTGACAATTCTTAGGATAAGTAAAGAAAGAGTATATTCTATACCTCTTTTATGTTAAGCTTAAAGAAAAACTGATATTAGGAGAAAAATATGATCAAAGTAATTGCGAGAAGTATCATAAAAGAAAATCATTTATCTGAAGCATTAGAAATCTATCAGCTTCTGGTTGCTGAAACCGTAAAAGAAACTGGCTGTATTTCTTACGAATTATTTCAAGAACTAAATTACCCAAATAGCTTGACCTTAATTGAAGAATGGGATGATATGGAAGCTTTACAGCGTCATACCAGGACACCACATTTCATCACCTTAGTTGAACAACTTTCTTTCTTTGAAAAAGAATTACCAGTATTAATATATAAAAAATTGTTTTAATTATAGTGCAGATGATGATTGATTTTCAAAAAGTCATTTAGCATCTGCATTACTTATGTAACACTCTGGAATATTTTAATAAAATGCAATAAACCGATCAGATTAATTCTAATAATTACCAGCTTTATACTGATAGTTAGTCGTTTCTTTACATATTTGATTTTGTGGGTATCTTACTATATTTATAAAGACAAAGCCCATTTAAGGCTAAGACTACGTGTAACTTGGAACACCTTATTTTGATACAATTACCCGAATTCTCCTGTAATCTGCCACCCATTTTTCTCCATCAAACAGTTGGTTTTCCAATAAACTTTCAACGTTTTTAAGAATATTCTCTTGTTCCAGGTTATTATAAGACGATAAGTCATTTGAAAAAAATTGTTTCATCCATTTTCGTAAACCATACTTTCCATCAGACAATGGCGTGGGTCTATCATAGTCATAAATTTTTTGTATACTAAAGCCTGCTTTCTTTAGTACAACAGAATATGATTCAACCGTTGGAAAATAAAAAGGACTTTTATATGATGGTACAACAGAACTATAGGCCGATTCAATCGCTGATATATTTCCATACGCTCCAAATTCACTAATAAGACTTCCTCCGTCCTTAAGGGCACTATAAATTCTTTTCAGAAGTATTTCTTGATCCGGAATCCAATGAAATACGGCGTTTGAAAAAATAATATCAAATTTACTTTCCCATGGTATTAAACAAGCATTCATGACTTGGAAATTCAGATGAGGGTACTTTATTTTTGCGGCTTCAATCATTTCTTCTGAACCATCAATTCCAATAATCTCATTACAAATTTCACTGAGTTTCTTTGTTAAATCCCCTGTTCCACAGCCAAGATCCAGTATACATTGGTTCTTATCAGAAGGAAGATAGGTAATTAAATCATATCCATACTCCGATACAAAAGAATGCGACTTATCATATAAGGTACTGTTCCATTTCACGAATGATACCTCCTATCGTTCAATTTATATTTTTGAAAAGAATACCATAAATGTTACTAACTATCAATATTAAGTTCTCAATGTACATTATACTTAGTCAAATTCGAATTTCCTGTGTAATTTGAAATCCCTTAAAATCTTGCAGCTCACAATTAACATTATTAAATGGCATTTCATGTAGTTAAAGTTCTTTACCGGCTGGTGTTAACTCATATACATTCACTTGTAGTATCCTCCTTTTATTTTCTATTCATCGAATTTGGGAGAAACTATCGCCATCATTACAACCGTATGAAATTCCTTGCCAAATGGGTAGCAATGCAATACCCCTTCCTTTTTATAACCATTCTTTTCAAGTACATGAATTGAAGCTGTATTCTCTACCCGGACTAAACCTTGTATACGCTGTAAGTTTAGATTCTCAAGGCCAAATGATGTGACTTTTTCTACTACCTCTGTAGCAACTCCATATCCCCAAAAGCTTCTACCGAAATGATACGATATTTCTGCCATGGTCTTCTTTTGAAATCCTCCCAAGTCCACTCTTCCAGCTATTTTTCCTGTACTTTTTTCTTCCACACACCAGGTAAAAACGGTCTTACTTTTTAACAGCCTGCCATTTATATTATTTAACCAATTTGATATATGAGGCTCCTTATCAAAAAGAGGTACTCCGCCTCCAAGATATTTTTGCACTTGATCATCCCTTAAGATATCAAAATATTCCGCCATGTCGAGGCGTGAAAATGGGCGAAGAATCAATCGTTGGGACTCTAAATAGGGGACACAATCAAAATAGTCATGGAACGATTTCAAATTAACCTCCTTTATACGGCCAGTCATTGAGAAAACAATTGCCTCAGCTGCTCGACGTATTGTTTCGGCTGCGTAAGGCTTAATTCACCATGTTTCATGCTTGGTGCAATGTATCGATGACTGTTTGGTATTGCCCGGTGTAGCATTAGCGCTGATTTTTGCATGACGGTAATTTCTTTTTCTCCAACGATAACAAGAACTTTTGCTGATGTTTTCTTGATTTCTTCTTTCATTTTGTATGTCCCATTGCTTAGTATTGTATTTACTAAGGTCTGTTTTGATATTACTATACTTTCGGTATAATATCGTTCAAACAGCGCATTGGGAACACATAGCTGCTTTGCCTGTAGTTTTGAAAACCAACGCTTTGTAATCAGCTTATAGCTAAGCTTGCATATGGGAACTGCTAATAATCTGGTTCCCCTTATGGGACAGACCAAGGCGCTTTCTATGACGGCAAAATCTGAGATATTTGCATTTTGGGATAGAACTTCAGTAACAATTTGTGCACCAATGGATAATCCGCCGATTGCAAATACATGTCCGTTGCATTGTTCTTTCACATAGTTTATCACTTGGTCTGCGGATTTTTCTATACTTAAAAATGTCTTATTGGCATTTTCGCCGTATCCGTCAAGAATAGGAGTAACAACATGAAATTCAGGCGTTAATAAAGATATAACACTTTCCCAGGACCAATAGGACAGACCACCTCCATGAAGTAAAATAATTGTGGGTGCATTGATAGTTCCGAACTCTTTAAATACCATGTTAAACAGCTCCATTTTTAAAATTGTTATGCCATTGGCTCATTTCATCCTCACTGTCAGAATCATAATTACCCTCTGTTATTATATAGCATTATAATCCTATTCTTTTACTGCTTTGATTAATAAAAAACTACTAACTTATTTAGGCAGCTAGTAGTCTATGTTTGCTATGATTCGATTGTGTTATGATTCTTTATTTTCTTAATTACTTCATCTAAGGAAATGCATTCTGCATATCTCTCATTCCACATGAATTCATTATGATACTTATAACTATTTTCCCCACTTAAATATTCATTATCAATGGTGGAATTAGCGTAAGCCGGCACTATCATATGGAATCCATGCTCAAAACCACATTTGACCGTGGCATCAATACATTTATCGGTTTGAAGCCCTACCACAATAATTTCTTTCTCATTTTTATCTTTTAAATATTCTAAGAGACCGGTTCCTCTAAAGGAGCTATTAACTTCTTTCGTAAATATTTTTTCCTGTTCCAGGGGTTTGAAATCTTCATAAACCTCAAATCCTTCCT
Organism: Clostridium sp. 12(A); assembly: GCA_000526575.1. Lineage (GTDB taxonomy): Bacteria > Bacillota > Clostridia > Lachnospirales > Lachnospiraceae > Lacrimispora > Lacrimispora xylanolytica. The sequence goes on from JAGI01000002.1 coordinate 2,675,036, forward strand.
CGCCCTTGGTCAGACTGCTTCCTTTTCCATTATCGTGTACCACGTAAACGACTTCCATATTGTTTTTTCTTGCAGCACTTATTAAATTTTCAATATTTTTCGTAAAGGAATTAAAATTATATAATTGATCATTAACAAGTAATTTTTGTGTATCAACAACCAGTAAAACCATATCGTTTACCTCCGTATGTCTCATGCCATTTGAACTCTGTCTTTTTTCCCTGAAAGCTACTTTATTTAAAGGATATAGATAATTGTACTAGCTGTCAATATTATTTTTTGTATTAGCATCTTACGGGTATATGCTTATGTAAACCAGACTCACTTAATCCTCTTACTTTAGTTTTGAATAGATAAAAGTATCTTTCCAAATTGGCTTACCATCGCTATCCTTCCAAAAATACACATTTTCCTTCAAATACCCTTCCCGGGTAAAGTCCAAACTCTCCAATAATCTCCACGATGCTTGGTTGTCAGGATCACATTCCGCATAAATTCTATGTATCCCTTTTTGAAATGACAGTTCCATAAGCTTTTGACAGCTTTCCTTTGCATATCCCTTGTTCCAATAATCCTCATTAAAAACATACCCTATTTCCAATGATTCAAAATCACGTTTCCCTAAATATACATTACCAATCATCTTGCCAGTAGACTTTAACTCTACAGCTAGCATTTCATCTGATGAAACTCTCCACTTTAAATTATCTTCGGTCTCTTTTAAAGTCTTGGTCTTATATGGTTCATATTCTACAACCTTCGGATTTGATAAATATTCATATAAATCCTGTAAATCGTCTTCCTCATACCTTCTCAAGATTAACCTGTCTGTCTCTGCTAATATTGATTTTGTTTTCATATTAGTTACGCCCCCATTTTCATGATTATATTAACCAATTCCATTTCATGCTATAATGGTTATTGATTAATCACTATATTGATAAGATCCATTTCTGTTCCAGATACATTGTACCACCCCAATTACCAGCCATCATTTTTTCCTTAATGACATTCCCTTAAGTGTCAGCTATAATAATACTAACCTTTTTAGCTTAGAGAGGAGGATTTGCAGTGATAGAAATATATAACTTAATAAGTATTATTTCAGGGTTCTCTGCATTGCTGTTCCCATTAATAATCCTACTTCTATGGAAAAAAATCAACTATCCGATTTATACCGTTATTACAGTGTCTAGTTTTGTATCCTGTACCGCTTCGATTTGCGCACAGCTTTTTAGCACTAGCTGTTTAGTAAAATTAAAAGATTGGCCCGCTCTGATAGATACATCTCAAGGGATAGCGATAATCTCTTTGTGGTTGATCTGTGTTACATCTGTTATTAATATCACAGTATCACTAATCTATTTCAAGAAAAAAAATACTGGCAAATAACAATTTAATTAATAACAGAAGTTATGCAGCTGCATAAAGCTTTCATTAAACTCAACATACAGGAGAAATATAATTACATGAAAAAAATAAGTGATAAGTTTATTAGTTTTTGGATTTATTTTTCTATCATAGTGTCATTGTTGCTTGCAGAAAAACATGCCACTCACGATACCTGGTGGAACGTCATTAAATCTGAAGCCTGGGACATCGTTTTAGTAATTGCCATAGGCATGATAGTTGAGGTAATTATGATATATTATAAAGAAAATAAGTGATAAGTTATTAGACTACGGTAGTATTGTTCCTCCTAACTGGCAAATTCCAATCGGTCTGACCGTAACGATTAAGATATACCATAATTCTAACGTCTTTCATTATCCCACTATGCCAAAGGCAGCACAATGGAAACACTGGTCCCCACTCCAATCTCACTCTCAATCATAAGCTGCCCATTAAATTTCTCCACAATCTCCTTGCAAAGAGTAAGTCCAAGCCCGGAACCATTCGCAAAGTTAGAATTCCCTGCCCGGTAAAAACGTTCCTGTACCAGTGCAATTTCATGTTGATGAATTCCGATTCCCTGGTCGCTGATTTTTATGACTGCTTTATTATCTGAAATAAATGTCTCTGCTATCACCTGTCCACCGGCATTCGAATATTTTATTGCATTATCCACAACATTTGCGATTGCATGTGTAATAAGTGTTTTATTACCATTCACATAAATTTCCCTGTCTAACTTCCATTTTATCAGTACGTCTTTTTTCACCGCTTTTGATTTCATATCTTCTATTACCTGTAACGTTAATTGGGATACATCTTCCTTTTCTATTTGAAGCTCCGGAGCAGCCTTGTCAAACTTGGAGAGAATGAGCAGTTCCTGGATTAGCTTTGTCAAGCGGTCTGATTCATTTAATAGATGAGAATAAACCTTTTTTAATTCTTCATCTTCCTGTTCTCCTTCATATAAATATTGGGAGAATCCGCGGATTGCAGCAAGAGGGGTCTTTAACTCATGAGATACATTGGAGATAAATTGCTTCTGATACTGAATATAGTCATTTAATTTCATTCCCATCTGATTCAGTCCTTCTGCCAGATTTCCAAGCTCGTCCTTTCGGTTTAACGATACCTGGTCAAATTGCTGCCTGGAGAACTTCTCGGTTGCTCTCAGAAGGTATTTGATGGGCTTTGTGGTCCTGCGGGCAATGAATACGCTTGAACCTGTCATAAGAATAATAAAACCGACGGCTCCGAAGATTAAGATGGAGCGGATTTTCTCCATAATTTCGTAAAAATATGAGATATCCTCAACAATTTCAAATACATAAGCATTCTCATAGTATTTATTTTGAATAGGGATTGCAAAATATATTAATCCCTGATCTGTTACCGTGTAGGAATAATTCCCTTTTAGGGCCTTACTGATATTTTCCTCAAAAATCTTAGGAGAACCGTTATAGACTGGCGTTCCATTTTCAGCCAGCCCAAGAAGCTTCTGATTTCTATCATAGATTCTTACCTCTCTTCCAGAAGCCTTTAATACCTGTAAGACCGCTTTTGCTACCTGGGAAGAATCAGGCTCGTTTCCAGCTTTATCATACCTTGTAAGTATTTCTCGAAATGAGAGCTCACACATATCTGCCTTTTCCATAAGCTGCTTTTCTATGGTGACAAAGCTATAATGGTCAATGGCTTTATTTACCCAATAAATAATAATGGAGAAGGATAGAATAGAGAAAAACAAAATACTCAGGAGAAGCCTGGTTGCATATTTCAATCGGCTTCACCTCCAAACTGATAACCGAATCCGTAGACGGTCTTCACATATCTTGGGTTCTCCGTATCATCTTCCAGCTTCTTTCTAAGGCGCATAATTGTCATATCCACACTACGGCTGTCACCGGAAAAATCATATCCCCATACGATTTCTAACAGCTCGTCTCTGGTGAATATCTTCTTCGGTCTTTTGGATAGGGTTTCAAGTATTTTATATTCTTTCGCAGTGAGAGCAATCTGACTTTCCCCTTTTAATACTCGTTTCGTATCAAAATCAATCTCCAGATTTTTATGTCGAACTGGACTCATAGAGTTATTTAAGTTCTGGTCGCTTGTGTCATACCTTCTTAGTACCACCTTGATTCTAGCGATAAGTTCCCTGTTATCAAAGGGTTTTGTCATATAATCTTCCGCCCCAAGCTCAAGACCAAGCACCTTGTCAATGATTTCATTCTTTGCCGATAACATGATGACTGGAATGGCAGAGGTCTTTACAATTTCCCGGCATAAATCGTAGCCGGAATAGTCCGGCAGCATTAAATCAAGAATCACCAGGTCTGGCTGAAAGGTGCCAAGCTCCTTCAGTCCCAAGGTGCCAGTTTCTGCTGTTTTTACCTGGTAGTTTTCTCTTTTTAAAATAAGTTCTATCAAATCTCTGATTGCAGCCTCATCGTCAATTACAAGTATTTTTTTCATTATCACAGCTTCCTTTGATCACGAATGGTATATTAAGTCTATGAACTAACTCTTTTTTCAAATTCCACTTGCATTTCTCCCCATTCTTCCAGGACTTTCAGCACCGGAATAATTTTATTCCCCTGGTCTGTTAATCCATATTCCACGTGCGGCGGATTTTCAGAGTACTGTTTTCTCCAGATCATTCCATGGCTCTCTAAATCCTGCAAAGAGCGGGTTAACATAATATTAGTAATACCGCAAAGCTGCCTCTTTAGCTCATAATACCGAAAATTCCCTTGAGATAAATACCACAGAATGGGGAGTCTCCATTTCTTGCAAATATAATTAAAAGCATTAACCAGCTCACATGAGCCATCGTACCAATCACTGGTATCCATTTAAACCACCTCAATATAATATTTTGCGGGCACAAAAATGTGCGTACTTGTAACATGCAGCTTTAATATATAATATTATGTCAGGGCCTCTCAATTATAGTAACACTAAAACATAGATATTTAAAGGAGAGAGAAGTATGATATTTTATTTTTCTGGTACTGGGAACAGCTTATGGGTGGCAAAGAAGCTGGCTGAACTTCAAGACGATCAAATATTGTTTATTCCCAAGCTTATGGAAGAAAAGCGTGGGCCGTTCTCATTTACCTTAAAGCAGGATGAAATGCTTGGCTTTGTATTTCCAGTCTATGCCTGGGCACCTCCTAAAATAGTATCGGAGTTTATAAATAATCTTGTAATCACCAATCGTAATGACTACTATACATATTCCGTCTGTACGTGCGGAGACCATGCAGGCCTGACCATGAACGTATTGTCAGCAAACCTGCTAAAAAGAAATATCAAGCTAAACAGTGGCTTTTCTGCCTTTATGCCCAATAATTATGTTATCGATTATGATTTAGATACAAAAGAGTTGAAAGATAAAAAGCTGGAGCAGGCAAAACAGAGAGTCGAAGATATTAGCAGTCTTATCACCAACAAAACAAAGGATACATTCGACTGCTATAAGGGCAGTCTTCCCTGGTTTAGAACTAATATTTTTAATCCCTATTTTAATCGCTTTTGCTTAGGAACCAAAAAATTTCATGTTAAAAGTAATTGTATCTCCTGCGGCTTATGTGAAAGAATTTGTCCGACCAAAAACATTCTGCTAAAAAATAAATATCCTACCTGGGGAAAAGACTGCACAAAATGCATGGCATGCTTACACCGCTGCCCGGTTGGGGCCATTCAATATGGAAATAAAACGGAAAAGAGAGGTCAGTATTATAACCCAAATGTTTAAGTGTGATAAAGGCATCATTTGATAAAAGAAAAAGCAGGCATTCTTAGGTGCCTGCTTTTCAATCGCATCTTATTTTGACCATCTTTTTTTCAGAAACTCTTTCATTAAACCCTTAAAATACCTCGAAAGCCTCTGACACCATAATAAGAATCTGCCCCATTATGATATAAAAACACGGTATCATAGCGGCGGTCACAAAAAACAGCACCTCCCAGTTTCCTTATGGAATCCGGGGTTTTCACCCAGCTGCTGGTTTTTAAATCAAAGCTTCCAAGTGTTTGAAGTTCCCGATATTGAGCCTCCGTTAAAAGCTCTATGCCCATGGAATTTGCCATATCAACGGCGCTGGTCTCCGGTTTATGTTCTTTTCTTGATTCTAAGGCTTCCCTGTCGTAGCATACACTTCGGCGGCCTTTCGGACTTTCTGACGAGCAGTCTATAAATGTGTATTCTCCGGTAGCATCATCATAACCTACAACATCTGGTTCACCACCGGTTCTTTCCATCTCATATAGTGACCAGAGTTTTTCTGATTTTACTTCCAGCTTTTCCTGTACCAGCTCCCATGCAATTCCTTTATGATAAGCTATATTTTTTTCAAATCTGGCTTTTAATGTTTTTAGCAGCTCCTTACACTGCTCTGGTGATAGCTCCATAATAATTCCTCCATAGAATGACGAAAGAAATTTGCAAAAGAAATTCTTCCACATTTATTTATCATTCACATCTAGTTGTTCACATTTTCCATAATTTATGCCAAAGCTTATATCATGCCTAAATAAATAGCTTCAGCAATATACCATTTAGTTTGTACTATTATCCATGATTTTATCATATTGCCTCCTTATTCTCACTCTTAAATAAACCTAAAAGTAAGCTTACCAGATTCCCAATATGCTTATAGGAATGTAAAAGCAGCCTCCGAATTCAGTTTACATAATGTAAACCTCAAAGAAGACTGCTTTTATTATTTTTCAGAAATTACTAAGAGAAGCTTCTAAAAACATCACCGCATATCAGCTGCCGATCAGTCTGCTGATCCAACTGTAAATCGTTCTCTCCTATGCTTTGGCTGCTCTATCTCATCTACTACCGCAATGGCATAATCTGCATAGCTTATATAGCTGTCTCCCTTAGAATTGGTCAGAAGATTGTCTTTACCAGCTACATATTTTCCAGTTCTTGCACCCTGAAAATCAAAGAATGCTGATGGGCTGATATAAGTCCAATCCAGTCCCTTGGTATTTTGTAAATCCAATAAATTGCTTAACATATTTTTCGCCGTAGGAACGTATGCTTCCGGGAAATCAGGAGTCTCGATAAGACGAAGGGTCTTATCCTCATCTACAAACAGACTTCCTGCTCCGCCCACTACGATTAATCTGGTATCTCCTGCATTCTCAAATATGCTAATAAGCTTTTTCCCAGCTGTGATATGAAGGTTCTCTTCTCCGGGCGCTGCATTAAATGCATTCACAACAACATCAAAGCCCTCTAAATCACTTTTCTCCAAATCAAAAACATCTTTCTCCAGAACATGTATCGTAGTATCTTTCACCTTTGAAGCATTTCTTACAATTGCGGTCACGTCATGGCCTCGGCCCAACGCTTCTTTTGTAATAAGGTTTCCTGCTTTACCTGTAGCACCAATGATTCCTATTTTCATAATAATTACCTCCTAAGATTTTATTTTCTTTAATTCACTCTCTATTACCTGTTCAAAAACCTCTTTGCTGGCAGCACCTTCTATCCGCTCTTCCCCAATCAAAAATGTAGGAATGCTTGTGATCTGGGCCTCTTCATAAGCATGTTTCAATGCCTGCTTATGGGCCTTTTGGTACTTTCCTGATAGCAATGCTTCCTTAAACTCTGCCTCATCAAGTCCTGTCTCTGCTGCAAGCTTTGCCAAAACATCTATCTCACCAATATTTTTATCTTCCTGGTAAAAGGCATTAAATACCCGTTGATTGTAATCTGCTCCCTTTCCCATGTCCCTGGCATATAGAAATCCCTGATGTGCAAGGTCTGTGTAAGGATGAGGGGAAACATTGGGAAGCTTCATGTCAATGTTCCAGGCCTTTGCTCTGGGGGTTATGGCATTGTCCCATAATTGTAATTTATCTGGTTCATTTGCCGGGTCCAGCTGCTCAGAGGGTCTTGGGCGCAGTTCGTAAGGCAGCCACTCCACATCCACTTCTTTTCCTTTTATTGCTTTTTCAAATTGGTCTTTTCCTAAATAGCAAAAGGGGCAGACGTAATCTGAGTACACCTTTACTTTCAGCTTCATATCCATTCATCTCCTATCTATTATAAATGAAGCAATTAACATATCTGTTGTTTAGTTGTAACTTATATAGTTACAACTAGGAGTTAAAAAAAATTGAACTTTTTAAGATTCAATTTTCTTACTTAAATGATTCACAAGCTCTTCCATGGTCACTTCTTTTAGAACCCGCTCCATGGCTTCCTGGGCACTGATTAGTATCAGTTCTAAGACTCCCTGGATATTTGCTCCTACCGGGCAATCGGGGTTGGGGTTCTCCTGGAACTGAAACAGCTCCCCTTCTTCTACGACCTCCACAGCTTTGTAAACATCAAGGAGGGTGATCTCATTTAAATTCCTGATCAAAGAGGCTCCTCCCGTTCCAGAGGTAACACTGACCATGCCTGCCTTTTTCAGCATTCCAATAATCCTTCGGATTACCACCGGATTGGTATTCACGCTTCCAGCAATCCATTCAGAAGTACATAACACATTCTTTTGAATGGAAATGAGAGACAAAATATGAACCGCTACTGTGAACCGGCTACTGATTTTCATTTGCATCACCTCATGTAACCATTATAGTTACAACTACTTTTTTTGTCAAGTACCAGATTAAATTTTTATTTTAAAAATTTTATTCTCTGAACGCCTCCAGCCGTTTTCCGCTTTCATAAGCCCTATGTAAATATTCTCTGGCGGTTAAATGTTCGTAATCCCAACCCATGGACTCAATGGCTGTGGGGCCTTCATACCCGGTCTTTTCTATATTTTTCATGGCAACTGCCCAGTCAATGGAGCCATCAAAGGGTATCCCATGCATGCCATGGCTTCCATTATCGTCATGTAAATGAAGAGCCATTAACCGCGGCCCATACATGGACAACAAGTCCACGTCCGGATAGTAATGGTAGTGATGGCCGCAGTCATAGCAAAATCCGATGCGGGGAGAATCCACCTGTTTTAGAATATAAGATAGATTCGAAAGGTTCCGTAAATTCTCAAGTGCCACATTGACCTCCAGCCTTTCTGCCTTCTCAGCCATTCTCTTAATCCGGTCCAGTCCCAGCTGATTATACGGTTTATTCTCATCGGGCAGATGCACCACCATGGTGGGAATCTTAAATTCTGCACAATCTGAAATGCATTTTAAATAACAGTCCGTCAACGCTTCCCCGTCCAGATTATCAAGCCAGATGTGATCCTGATTTTGGACCGGGGTGTGGATGTTCTCTATAAAGAGACCGGCTTCCCGGGCCATCTCTGGTGCGTCAAGGTAATAATTCCTGCCAAAGTCTTCACTCCACCATAAAAGAACGCCGTCAAAACCAGCCTCCTTGATGAGCCGATACCGTTCTTTAATTGGTAATTCATAGCCAAACCAGTCATAAATCGTAAGCATAAGCTTGACCTCCCGCATTCGTAATTATTTTCCTGTTATTTTAAGATCCTTTTAATCAGATTCAACCTATTCCTATACGGCGGAAAGGTAAGACCAGTTTCCAGAAGAGTGCTTTTCTTCATGATACTTTTCTTATGGGTAAATAAATCAAAGCTGTATTTTCCATGATAAGCTCCCATTCCCGAATTTCCTACTCCTCCAAAAGGAAGATGATGATTCGCCACATGGGAAATGGTATCATTGACACAACCTCCGCCAAAGGAAACCTGGGCAAATACCTTTCTTTCCACCCGTTTATTTCTGGTAAAGAGATAAAGGGCTAATGGCTTTTGGTGTTCAAGTATCATTCTGATTGCCTTATCCAGAGATTTGTAGGTCATAATGGGAAGAATCGGCCCGAATAGCTCGTCCTTCATCACAGCGTTGTCCCAGGAAACCGCCTCTGTCAGGGTCGGCTCAATAAACAGCTTTTCCCTCTTATAATGTCCCCCATGAAGAATATGGACCCTGTCCTTATTAAGAATGGAGACAAGACGGTCAAACTGCTTTTCATTTACGATTCTGCCAAAATCTTTGGATCTTAAAGGGGAGCTGCCAAAGAAATTCAAAAGGACGGCTTTCATCTTCTGAACCAGCTCATCCCTTACCCCTTCCTCTACCAAAACGTAATCCGGCGCAATGCAGGTCTGTCCCGCGTTTAAGAATTTCCCCCAGATGATTCGTTTCGCAGCCAGGTCTAAGTTGGCCGTGGAATCCACAATAACAGGACTTTTTCCTCCAAGCTCCAGGGTTACTGGAACCAGATTTTTAGCTGCCGCTTCCATGACAATTTTCCCCACGCCTGGGCTGCCGGTAAAAAAGATATAATCCATAGGCGCATGAATGAGTAGTGAGGTCTCCTCTACGCCTCCCTGGACCACACGAATGTATGACTTGTGAAATGTTTCACCAAGAAGCTTTTCTATGACGGAAGACAGGTGAGGGGTATGCTCCGATGGCTTTAAGATAACACAGTTTCCCCCTGCTATGGCGCCGATTAACGGTTCGATCAGGAGCTGAAACGGATAGTTAAATGGTCCAATAATCAGTATGGTTCCATATGGCTCATTTAAAATATAGCTTTTGGAAGGCTGAAGGTGGAGGGGCGTTTTTACTGCTTCTGGCCTGGCCCATTTACGAAGGTTCTTCATCATATAGCCGATGCTGTGGTAAATAAATCCGATTTCCGTTACATAGGCTTCAAACTCCCCTTTTCCCAAATCCTGATACAATGCCTCTTTAATGGCATCCTCATATCGGTGAAGGGCAGCTCTCAGCTTTATCAGCTGCTTGATTCGGAAGGAAATGCTATGGGTATGGCCCTTATGATAGAACTCTTTTTGCATGCGCAAGAGCTCATTTAAGCTTTTTGAATCAAATGTTTCCATATTCGTTCTCCTTTTTCACAGTAATCGCTTTATAAGCCAGTATCAGTCAAAAACTGAAAAATATGTATTTGATTGTGGTATAACACTCATGCTGTCATGACTCTTTATTGCTTTTATCCTATCTGTTAACCTGTCCCATGTCAATAGCGAACTTTCTCCCTGATTCGACGTACCATCGCATTATGAGATTGCCTAAAGAAAGGCCAGGGAAACATTCCTTTGCTTCCCTGGCCTTAAAAAATATATTCTCTTATGAAATCTGAATTAGCTTGTCTGCCTTGGTCATATGACCTTCCCCTAATATTTCAATGGAGCTGTAATCATTGGAATTTAAAATCACCACCACTGCAGTTGTAGGGTATCCTGCTTTCTGAATCTCATCTATGGAAAATGTCATGATCTGCTGACCACCGGTTACCGTATCGCCAACCGTTACCTGCTGCTCAAATCCATTCCCTTCCATATTGACCGTGTCCAGTCCCACATGGATCATGAGCTGTACGCCAGCATGATTCTCGATGCAGATGGCATGCTTGGTGTCTGCGATCTGAACTACCTTTCCATCAAAGGGTGCATATACAACGCCCTCCGACGGTTTAATGCCAACCCCTTTCCCCAGAATCCCTTCCGAAAATATGCCGTCTGCGATGTCCTTAAGAGAGATCACTTCCCCGTGAACAGGAGTGTAAACGGTTGTGGTATTGGAAAATTTCTTTGTTAATTTATCAAATAATCCCATCGTATCTCCTTTGTCTTTTTTATAAGGTAATATTATAGCGTTTCCCCATTTGATGCAATCACTTCTTTGTACCAGTAAAAGGAATCCTTACGAATCCGGTCTAAGGTTCCATTTCCATCGTTGTCTTTATCCACGTATACAAATCCATACCGCTTCTTCATCTCACCAGTGGAGACACTCACCAGATCGATACAGCCCCATGGAGTAAACGCGATGAGATCCACACCGTCCCCAATGGCCTCCTCCATCTGTTTGATATGCTCACGAAGATAATCAATTCGGTAGTGATCGTGGATGCTGCCATCCTCTTCCACTTGATCAATGGCTCCCAGTCCATTCTCAACCACCATCATAGGAATCTGATATCTGCCATACAGCTCATTTAAGAGATATCTTAAGCCTTTGGGATCAATCTGCCAGCCCCAGTCACTTGATTTTAAATAAGGATTATTTACGCCCATGACCACATTTCCGGCAGCTTTCAGGGCCTCACTGTCAACGGTAGAACAGGTACTCATGTAATAGCTGAAGCTATAGAAGTCAACCGTTCCTTCCTTTAGAATTTCAGCATCTCCCTCTTCCATGGTGACTGAAATGCCCATCTCTTTAAACATTCTGTTTGTAAAATGGGGGTATTCTCCCCTCACCTGTACATCTCCACAAAAATAGTTCATTCTCATATCCTGCTGAGCCTTTAAGATGTCATCGGGATTACAGGTGTAAGGATAAATGGCACCGCCTGCCACCATACAGCCAATCTGAAATTCAGGATTTATCTCATGACCTAATTTCACCGCCTTTGCACTGGCAAGAAATTGATGGTGAAGAGCCTGAAAGCGATTTGCCAGCTGCTCCCTTGTGCTTGGAAGTCCCAGAACCTGAGCCGGACCATCTTCACACTTAATGCCAGCAGATAAAATATCACCAACTCCCATAATAAGACAGTTGATTTCATTAAAGGTCAGCCAGTACCTGACCAGATCCTTGTACTCTTCAAATAACACTTTACAATAGTGAAGGAAGAAATCAATGCATTTCCGGTTCGTCCAGCCACTATATGCATCCATCAAATGATAAGGAAGCTCATAATGGGAAATGGTAACCAATGGCTCAATCCCATACTTCTTACATTCTTCAAATACGGAGCGGTAAAAATCAAGTCCCCTTTGATTTGGTGTTTCTTCATCTCCCCTTGGGAAAATGCGGGTCCAGTTAATGGAGAGACGAAACACCCCAAAGCCCATTTCTGCCATAAGTGCAATGTCTTCTTTGTATCTGTGGAAAAAGTCCACCGCTTCATGGGACGGGTAATAGGTGTCCTCTTTGATAGTATTGGTAAAGTAACGGGGTGTTGTGGCTGTTCCGCCTGTCATATGATCACAGACACTATCGCCCTTCCCATCTTCCCTCCAGCCGCCTTCAAACTGATTGGCAGCCGTAGCTCCTCCCCATAAAAATCCTTTTGGAAAACTCATTGAATATTACCTCCATTCATTTAGTAAATACTTTCGCCTTTGTACAGAAACAGTGTTACTATAAATGTTACCACAACGCCGATTAAAAGGCTGATGCCCATATAGACAACATTTAAGGCATTGGGTCCTATGAACCCTGGAACACCAAAGATTCCTGCACTTCCGGATAACGCATAGGCATATACCTTCATAAGCCCTGCAAAAGCAGCTCCGCAGAAGTTTCCAATGATAACGGCATACAGTGGCTTCTTTAGTCTTAAGTTCACACCAAACATGGCCGGCTCTGTCACTCCGCCGATGATGGCAGTGATGGCACTGGAGGCTGCCGTTGATTTTGTCCTTTTGTCTTTACATCTTACTGCTACGGCTGCGGCTGCTGCCCCCTGATTGATATTAGCGATAACAGCAGCTGCACAGACAATCGGCTCGTATCCAAAGGACGCAAAGGACTGCATCATATATGGGAATAAGGCTCCGTGCATACCTGTAATTACTAACAGCGGATATACAGCCGCCAGCAATGCCACACCAAAGAAACCAGTGGTATTATATAAGAACATAATTCCCTTTGCTAAATAAACTCCTAAAAAGGAACCTGCTGGTCCAATGAGACATAAGGTCAATGGAAGCATAACTATAATGGTACCCAGCGGCACTACAATCGTCTTTACGGAGTCACTTGAAATCTTTCTAAAAAACTTTTCCACATAGGACATAACAAATACTGCCATGATGACCGGGAAAATAGTGCTTGCATAGGAGGCAGCGTAAACCGGAAGACCAAAGATGGACATTCCTACCCCTTCTGCTACATTGGAAACCATTTTGGGGTGAATTAAAATTGCTCCAAGCAGCATACCAAGCCCCATATTGGCCTTAAACTTATTGGCTGCGGTAGCACCTAAAAAGACTGGAAGGAAATAAAATCCTGCATCTGATGCAAAGGATAGAACCGCGTGTGTCGGCATATCCGGGGTCAAAAATCCAAGAAGTTCGCCCAGTATGATAACCACCTTTAACATACCTGCGCCAATGAGGGCTGGTATCAACGGCATTAAGCTTCCTGAAATGCCGTCTAAAACTGCACTTATACTAAACTTTTTCTTATTGTCATCTAAATTTTCCTCTACTGTTTTTTCAGAAGCCAGACCTGCCTTTTTACAGATCAGCTTATACGCATCACCAACAGATTGTCCGATGATAATCTGTAATTGTTCGTTGGACCATTGAGCTCCTATGACTCCGTCTATTTTCTTAATTTCGTCTATATGGGCAATGCTGGTGTCCTTTAAATTAAATCTTAAACGTGTCATGCAATGACCAAAGTAACTGATATTATCTTTACCGCCGATGAGCTCCAGTACTTTTTCTGAAAGCTCTTCATATCTTTCTTTTTTTGCCATGGCTTTTCTCCCTCTCTTGTTTAAAATGTTCTTATTGAAATAAAAAAACCGAAGAGACGCAATGATTTTATTGCGTCAGCTCCGGTCATGCCTCCCTAAGAGTAACAATCCTTAATTCGCTGTATTATTTTTCAAGATTCGGCTGATGTGTATCATCAGGTACAAAATCTCATCCTGTGTAATTTGTTCCTGGAGCTTATCTCCTATGATGGAACTTATCTTTAAAGAGCATTTATAGATTTCCGGGCTTTCTTCTTTCATGATTTCAAAAAGTTTGCCGTTATCATCCTCAAATTGCTTCTTCTCCTCAATCCGCTTCAGGCTATATCTAAGGTGCATCACAAACCGATTGTAATTGAACCCTTTCCGATCAATGGATACTCCGAACCATTTCTCGATTTCATTGGTGATCCCATCAATTAACAACTCCACATCCCATTTTGAGGAATCGTTTATGTTCTCTTCTTCTGCATTGACAAAATGCATTGCAATGTTGGTAATCTCACTCTCCGGTAATTTAACCAGAAGCTTTTTTTGAATCAGGTTCACTGCATACCTTCCAAGCTCTGTTTCAGCCGGATAAAGCTGTTCCACATCGTAGGAAAACAACATCTTCATCTTCTTAAATTTCTTTAAACGAATCAATGCAAAATTAATATGATCAGCCAGTCCCGGCAACAGGTTGGGATTCAGCCTGCAGTCCAAGGTATTCTGGGCCCTTTTTACAATCAGGGCTGACACCTCGAAGACTTCCTCCGGAATTTCTTCTAAGAGCTTATAGTAGCTCTTATCCATCCGATAGAATGTCATAGAAATGGAACCAAGGTCTGTTATCTGGTAGGGCATAGAGGGAAATCCAATCCCTTTTCCAAAGGCAATCAATTCTTTATTATTATCATCTACACATATTGCCACATTGTTGTTGATCTTCTTAATCGCCTTCATGATTATTCCTTTCATCCGTATTTTTAGATAACAAAAAACTCCTTGAATGCACACCAAATAAATCAGGTGATGCCTCAAAGAGTAACAAACCTTACGTCTATGATTAGTATAGCGGATAACCAATATTATGTCAACGTGTGAACTTTCATCAAAATGCAGATGGTTTTTTATACAATATGCACAATGAATTACTGATATCTAAATCTTTGAATGAATATAAATTGCAACCAGCAAAAAGGAGCGACCTGACCTATCACCTTATCATACTTATCTGACAGATTCTTATAAAACACCATTCTGTCTTGGTGAAATGCCGTATAGTTACAGTCGCTCCTGACTGCCAGCCTCTTATAAAATATTGAGATTGATTTTGATTTATAGTTTATTGAAGCAGACTTTGAAACATCTTTGTTTTAAATGCTTGATTATCAATTGCTTTACACACCGTTGAATTTGGCTTCTGAACCGTAAACCCATCTGAGACTGCCAGTACGGCCCCGTCATCTATAATCACTTGTCCATAGGTGATTGGGTCCATGATACATGTCTTAGAAAAGCACTCTGCTGAATTCGTAACGATCTCAGGCCAGAGAACTACCCCCATGGCCACTGCATCCGGCAGATCCACGATATGCTCACCGCTGCGTTTTAGATTGTACTCCAGCAAAGACTGATTGCATTTAACTGCAAAAACGGCTTCTTCCTTCCCACTCTCCATCAGCAGTTCCATATCATTTTTATTCAGTGCAGCGTCTCCAAGACAAATGTCAAAGCCTATAATGGTGATTGGGATTTCCGATCTTAGCATGATGTCATAAGCTTCTGCGTCAACGTAAACATTAAATTCGGCAACCGGTGTTGTATTACCTCTTCCAAAGCCAGCGGTCCCCATGGAATAGATATGCTTTACCTTTTTCATGATGGAGGGCTCCTTCATAATCGCTAAAGCAATATTGGTAACAGGGCCGATAGCAACGATTTCAATTTCACTTGGATAACGTTCCACCATATTTAAAATGGCATCCACTGCATGCATGTTTTCTGGCATTAACAAAGGGTGGATTAGGTCTAAATCTCCCATTCCATCATTCCCGTGGACATTCACAGCGGTTACTAATTCCCTCATCAGCGGCTTAGAAGCACCTGCATATAATGGTGGCTTCTGCCCATTGGTAACCTGGATCGTCATTAAAGCATTCTTTGTCGCTAATTCAAGGGGCACATTCCCACAAACAGTTGTAATTGCCTCAATCTGAATATCCTTTGATTTTAAGGCCATGATTAAAGCAACTGCATCATCACTGCCACAATCCGTATCAATTATAATTCTTCTCATATGACCTCCCATGTAATCTTATTCGTTTTTTCAGGACTGATTCCTGTTGATTAAATTCTACGACAGATGGTAATATATAAATAGGTCAAATGACCAAAACTGAAAATAAATTGGAGGTCAATATGGATCTGTCTCATTTTATCAATACCGCACCGGAATTTTTGAAAACTTCCTTTGTCTATAAAGAGCACAGCAAAGGAAGTTATATCTTATATCCGGGAGAAGAAAATAATTACCTGTACATCCTCATAAAGGGAACCGCTGATGTACTGATTCAAAATCCCTCGGGGGCTGGTTTTGTGCTATACACATATGAGGCATATCAATGTTTTGGGGAATTGGAGCTCTTTCATAATGATACAAAAACACTTGAGGTTGTGGCCCATACAGACTGCAGCACGATTCTAATTCAAAAAGAACAGGTCTTTGAATGGATGAAGGCTGACTTTGAATTCACTAAATTTCTTATCAGGCAGCTTACAGAAAAGCTTATACGAAGCTCTCAAAAGCTTACTTCAATTTCACTGTTAAGCGTAGGCGACCGGCTTCTTTACTGCATTTATACTCATCACAAATCAGGTGATTTAGCGACGCTTACGAAACAAGACGTTTGTACTGAGACACTCATCCCAATCAGGAGCTTAAATCGTTCCATTGCCGAATGCAAGCGCAATCATTACTTTGAATTTCGCCAAAAGCGGTTTCATATTCTCTCTGAAGAAAAGTTAGAAATGTATTGCTCCTCGTTGATTTAATGACTAAGGGGTAATACTTCTTCTTACTTCATTACTTTTTCAAAGCGGAAGAAATAATCTCCACCCACCATATCTTCAGGGATTGTTACATCTTTGTGATGGGGATTGAAAAATTCTACCGCAGAGAATCCACAGCGATTGATATAAAAGTGAATGTTCCTCTTTTCAAAATAAGGGGTAAACGTTTCCCACACCTTTGTGTCGGGATGATGTTTCTCTATGGCCTTCCAAATCTCCTGCCCAACGCCCCTGCTCTGCACACCATGCTTTACATAGAGAAAATCAAGGTGATTATGCTGGGTGGATTCATTGATTACAACAATTGCACCGCCTACTATATCTTCATCCGCTACCGCTTTGTACGCCACGGACCCTTTGGTTGAAAGAGATTTATCTATGTCCTCTTCTGGCAGTATTTCAACATCTAATTCACCGAACTCTACCACTGCCCCCTTTTGAAATGCCTCTTGCATATCTTTTTTATAGGCGGCAATGTCATTATCACAGATTGGTATTAATCTTATATTCATTTGTTCATTCTCCTCTATAAGTTTTAATTTATCTATAACCTATCATACTTACTTATCACAGAAAAAACAATGTGATATCGGTATGGTATCCATGATTATATGGAAAGAGCAGATGGCACTTAAAATAAGTCCCCATCTGCTCTAGTAATTTGATGTTTCTTTTTGTATGTTTCTTTTTATCAATGCCATCCGCCTGAGTGATAACTTTCTATCCCCTAGGCGGCGCTATGAATATTGCTGTGCTTACTGTGATATTTTATGAGTTCTTGTAAATTCAACGCCTATGTTCTTATTCCGTTTTTCCACTTTACCAGAACCGATCTTTTTTTCAGCCTGTAAAAAGCCGCCTTTTGCTTTCTTTTCTTCAATTAACTTTTTCATTTTCTCTATATCGTTCATTGACATTTCGTTTTCTCCATTATAATAAATCCGTTTTCAAGTTACCAGTTGTAGTACAGTCTCTTTCTATATTGAAAAATTTAAAGACGTTATATTATAGTGTAAATGACTTTGTAATCTTTGGCAATAGAAATCACTGCCATTTAATTATCCCGTCCTTATATCTGCTATTGATTCAGTTCGTAATAATCCATTCGGTATGTCTCCTGGAATCCACAGGATTGATACAGGTTCAGCGCTTTGGAATTTCCGGTGGCGACCTGAAGCATAATTTCCGTTGCCTTTGCCTCTAGTAGTTTTTCTATGGATTTTAACAAGAGTGCCC
The DNA here is from genome assembly GCA_000526575.1 of Clostridium sp. 12(A). Lineage (GTDB taxonomy): Bacteria > Bacillota > Clostridia > Lachnospirales > Lachnospiraceae > Lacrimispora > Lacrimispora xylanolytica. The sequence goes on from JAGI01000002.1 coordinate 2,693,187, forward strand.
GTCCATATCCTTTCCCGCGGTATTCCGGCAGTATCCCTAACCCGTAGATTCCTCCGGTGACTCCATTGATTGTTTCCAGCTTCACCTTGCCAATGACCTGTTGGTCTTTTTCCAGCAGATAAGTTATGTTGCCATGTTCTTCTTCATCTTCAAGCAGAGGAATCTTTTCGTCAGCATCTTCCTCATTCTCTTCTCCCGTAATGTCAGAAAAATAAATTGCGTCTTGTCTTGCAATCTCTCTGGCATCCTCATTGGTTGCTTTTCTAAAAGTGAGACCAAGAGTTTCCTTCTGGATTGTCTCATAGGTCTCCCGGTTTAGATACATCTCAAATTCAGAAGATTGATAGATGGCTCCTGCCTTCTCTAAAAATTTCTGACCGGAAACAGATCTATGATCACACAAAGCAAGAATACTTCCTGATTTTCTCTTCTTGCATTCTGAAACCACCAGCTCAAGCAGCTTAGTAAAAATCCTCTGCCTTCTGTAATCAGGGTGTACCATGCCGTTAATCTCCATGGCTGGACCTCCAAAGCTGCATAAGCCTATATATCCGATCAACTGCTCTCCATCAAAGTACATGAATTCGTTGATGTGGTGATGGCACACTTTGTCTGTACTGGTTTCTTCTACGCTAAGTTTATAGTCTAGCTCTAGCTTGAAAGAAACTTGATCTTCGTTGGCACATAGAGTTTCCAATGCGTGAATTTGTTGGTAATCCTGACGGGTCAGATTATTTTTCAGCTTGATCCATGGTTCTGTGATTGTTTTACTCAAATAAAATCCTCCATATAGTTCGTTTTTATATTTTAATTGGTTGCTATCATAAAATGATTGTTTCGACGTGTTTAAGTTGCGTTATTGTTCAACAAGGGCAATGACATTGCTATGTATTCCTGCAAGATAACAACATTATTAAGCCATTTTCCTTACTTTATGGTTATCAAATTTTTTCCAAAAGTAAATAACTATTACGACGGCCACGATGAGGCCTATAACCCCTTCCCCATTTACGATAAATATATTACCATGAACAATCCCCTGTTTTCCAGTGTAGATATCACCCAAGATAGCGGTGTTCCACGTATTCCAGATAGAATGATAGAATATTACAGGTATTATGCTATCTGACAAGTAATAGCAAAATGAAAAAGCAAAATTTGAAACAAATACAACTGCCGCCTGAATCACACATATAAGTAATGGATTTCCAAGCCCTGTTAACTTCGCTAATAAATAGACAACTGGTATATGATACAATGACCAGACTGCACCTGTCAATAAAACTGCTTTTTTCTTTCCGTAAATATTGGTTAATTTGGGAAGCAAATAACCTCTCCAACCATATTCTTCACCAAGTGCAGAAAACAGTCCAATTAAGACGGTTACCAGCAGCCTGATAATCCAAACAACCGGTTCCTTGTCTAACACAACCGTTCCTTGCCCAAGCATTACTGCTATCCCTGCACAGATCATAACAAATACGATGGGATAGAGACACCCAAACAGCATTGCTTTTCTATTAAAACGCTTTTTTAATATTTTCTCTTTCATGCCCGTTTTCTTTTCTTCGATTTTATGAAAGATGATTGTCATAATCAAAGGAATAAACATGATGAGTCCAAAATTATTTATTGCTGTTTTTGGATTTAAAAATATCAGACCCGTTAAGCCCCAGGATACTGCAAGTATCGTAATTATGTATTTTTTCATTATTTAGCCTTTCTATCACTTTCATTTAATCAAAATAGATTACACCAACCATACAGTACTCTTGGCATGAACGAAAAAATACTTATGTCAAGTTATAGTTATAAATAAACTGCAACCCATGTGCTTCATTTCTTCTAAGGCCCGTGTCGGAAAAACCAGCTTTTCTATAAAGAGTTTGGGCAGTCGGGCAGGTATATTTGCATGGTTAACGACAAGAACTATGGCTAAAGCCCTTAGCTTACACTATTTTACACCCGCTATATTGAGATATACAATAGGCTTTTTATATTTAGTGATTAAATTAATTCCAATTTTTGAATCTATGGTTCTGAATAATAGTTATCAATTATATTCAGTGCTATTTCTTTTGCCTTTGGTCCCCATGAGTCCTTTCTGTTTTCCTCGGTTAAATGCACTGCGAAGTAGTATCTTTCACCATTTTTATCAAACATACCTACAAACCAGCCTTTACCATTTTTTCCTGAACCTGTTTTTCCGTAGATAGAGAGCCTTTCATCTTTCTGAATTAGCATCACCTCTTTGAGAATATTGATATTCCTTTCAGAAAAATTGGTCTTGCCCTCAAAAATCTTTGCCATGGTATCTACCTGCTCTTTGGGGGAAATCTTTAATGAGGATTCTAACCAAAATCCATTCAACGCAGGCATAGAATTCGCTCCACTGCCCTCCCATTCGCTGATGTCACAATTTCCGTAATCTAATTGATCAAGCCAGTTTTGGACCTCACTATGGCCAACACGGTCTATGACTTTTCGATAGTACCATACACAGGATTCTTTAAATGCATCCTTTAAGTTTAAATCTTGATTCCATTTTTCATTGGAATATTTGGTTCCATCATATCCCATGGTCGTATTGATGGAATTTAAAACACCAGTTTCTAATCCCATTAAAGTTGAAATAATTTTAAAGGTGGAGTAAGGCGATGACTGTTCTTTGCATAACTCTTGATTATACATATAGTATGTATTTTTAGTGCTGTTGAAAAAGACAGCACAACCTTTGAAGTTGTCAAAGCAATCCGTATAGTCCACGGCTTCCATTACTGGTGCAGCTTTCGTAACCTCCATATCATTGGGAGATGTTTGCTTTTCTATTGAGGTATCCTGAGAAGTTGTGATTGCAGGAGTATCTGATACTGATGTGGTATCCTCAGATTTCACTTTATTGTTGGTATCGTTTGCTTTATTACAGCCAATACAGCTTAAACAAAGTATTAATGTTAAAAGATAAAAAATACTCATTTTAACAACCGTACCTTTTTGCAAACTCCATTTTTCTGTTTTTTTAACATTTGATATTTTCATATTGAATCCCCCTCATACAATGTTTGTAGCTTAATATTACATTTGTAATATATAAGGGATTTTATCATAATATTCATATATTTTCTACTGTTATAATAAATTCCATGTAAAAAAGCGTTGGATTAAACCAACGCCCACCCTTTCAAATATTACTTTTCCCCTATAGCAAACAGTCTCCATATACTATGAAAGCTGTCTTATACACTACATGGTAAACATATTATGCTATTCTTCCATTTTATTTATAACATCATTTATATCATAAATCTTGGCAGGTAAAATGATCGAATACCCTTCCATTATCTCTTTTATAATTCTCACTTCAAGATTCATACGTCTTTTATAATGCGCGACAATGTCTGATATATCCGAAAATCCAAATTTCTTACCATAAGGTGACTCATTTAAATATCTCATCACAAGAGGGTACCACATCTCCACGCCGTTTTCATCGGAACGCTCTTTTTTAATCTTCAAAATATTACTTTTTATATCATCAGAGTAGAGATAGAGCAATACAAAATTCTTTTGCTTGATAATCTCAAATATCTCGCTATAAAAACCGATGATTTCTTCCTCTGTCTTGCAATAGAATAATATGAGTTCTTCTATAATATTTTGAAATAAAGAGCACTCAAACAGATTTCCTGTTCCTTGAAATTTTTGTAATCGGCTCATTATTATGCCTTGAAAGTCATCAAATGACCGCTTTCCATTATAGATTTCATACTGCTCCATATAATGATGAAACCCTTTTACATCCGTGACAATTTGCGTATATTCTACAATAAAATGATTATCTTCTTTTTTTGTATGCTTTTCTATCTCTGGCACTAAATCAGGAAATCTTACGAGAGATTGCTGATATTCTTCCTCTGTCATATAGCTGCACCATGCCAGCTCAACTGGAGAAATATCTCCTTCTAAATACATATGGTATCCATTGAGTTTTTCATATAGTGATTTCATCAATGTTGATTTACCGGACCCCTGTATTCCTTCTATAAAAATATTTTTCATATTAACCCCCAATTAAGTAATGCTTCTGATGGACAGGTAAGCAGGTATTACAGATAAATTGTTAAGAGAAAGACTCATGATCTACCATATCAAGCATCTTATTAATATAACGTACCGCCTTACCCAGCACTTCATCTAAAATCATATAACTACTTTCCTCAAAATCAATGATTTCCAGATTACTTACTTGTTATATAGATAAGAGTGCACATAAATAGAGCCTTTGTAATAGTACGATTCTCCAATTTACCCTTCACTCCTACTGCCTATCTCAAGTAGGTTCCCCTCCGGATCGGCAACATAAAAGTTTCGTATGCCGAAAGGATAGGTTATGGGTTCTCCAGTCGGAAACTTTGCGCCTAGCTTTAATAGTCGCTTATATTCCGCATCCACATCGGCAAAACAGGGCAGCCAAAGAGCAATTTCAAATGTCTGATTAATCCCTTTTGGAGGAACGTAGCTCTCCCCTATTGCCTGCACAAATGCTTTCCTGCTATACATGAACAAGGATAGCTCACCGCTAGCCGTTTCAAACTCTGCGAAATCCCCACCAGCCCATTGAGTATCAAAGCCCAATGTATCTCTGTAAAATCGAACCATGCTGTCCATGTCGCTGGCATATAGACAAGCGCCTACTCTTACATTTTTTCCGTTCATTATCATCCATCTCCTTTAAAATTATATATTTAATTGAAAAACAGATTGTTTTATCTAACTTTCTAAAGCTAATTCACCTTAATACTGATTAATAATATCTTACATCAGTTTATATATTTAAGCAAATTTTAGATATTCTCATTTAAAAATACCTACTTTTAATTCTGGTCATAAGTGTGCCTACATGGTTCATTTTATCACTCCATTATAAGATTAGTCAGTATCTGCTTATCTGTTTTACCAAGGCTTGAACATAACAGTTCACTGTATTATATAAATTGCGCAAGAGCTTGAATTCCTTTGGAAATCTGAGCCTCGTTCACATTGCCAAACCCCATAATGAGGCTGTCATTATACTGATCTTTGCGAATGGTGTATCGCTCGGCTGGGTAAAATTTGATACGATGCGCCTCAAGCTCCATTACAGTCAAAGAATCAACGTTTCGTCCTGGCCAAGTTGCGATAAGATGCAAACCCGCAGCATCACCCGATATTTGAACCTTTTCTCCGAACGTATCCGTCAACCCATAAATCAGGTGAGTTCCTTACAATATGTGACGTTTTAAATGCCCTTCGTTCATAAATCGAGCCAATGTCAATTGTGAAAAGACAGGACACTGCATATCGACTGTACGTTTAAGCTGCACAATGGATTCTACCAACTCTTGTGGGGCTACAAATTATTATTGACACAGCAATATCTATCATGTATAATCACAGATAAATACAGTCTATATTATCTTTAAGGAGGAGCTATTATGAAATATACGAAGGCAACAAATTATGCTTTGCATATAATAGCCTATTTCGTTAAACAAGAAGGCAAAGACAATTTAAGTCTTCAGCCTTTAGCTAGTCACATGGATATATCACCTACCTACCTGTCCAAGATACTAACTCAATTGGTCAAGGCTAACCTTATTCAATCTACGCCTGGAGTAAACGGAGGTTATAGTCTTAGGAAACCTAAGACTGATATAAGCTTTTATGACGTCATTCAAGCCATTGAAGGCAGTGGCGCACTTTTTACTTGTGAGATGGACGAGAATCGCGATTGTCAGATAGAAAAGGTTATGAGAGACGCCGAAGAGAAAATGGTCAATCACCTTAAAGAAAAACATATTTATGACATCGTATAAAAAATGAGTTAGAAAAAAGGCAGCTGCAACTGCTCATTTTTTACCACAATTATAGATATTTACAGTCTGTATTATATATAAAAGGAGGTAACATTATGAATCACATGCATCATTACAACGAATCAGATGAAAAATTTGCAAACAAAATTGCTTTTTTAGATAGCAGGCAAAGGGAGTATCTCATATCACCAGAGACACTTATTAGACAAATGCCAATTCAAAATGAACATACTTTGCTCGATGTTGGTGCCGGCTCAGGTTTTTTTACAATTCCTATGGCAGAAAACACATCCGGCAAAGTGTACGCATTGGACCCTGACAGACGTATGCTCAGTGTTATAGAAGAAAAGGCCAAGGAAAAAGGGCTTACTAATATTGAACTGATTCAGGATTCTATTGAAAACTTAAGCATTCAAAATAACAGTATTGATTTTGTTATGGCCTCTTTAATACTTCACGAAGTAAGTTCACTCACAAAAGCACTCTCTAGTATATTTGACGTGCTAAAAACAGGAGGACACTTGTTATGTCTGGAGTATGAAAAGGACGACTCAATAATCGATGGTCCACCAATGTCCATTCGAATTGGCTCAGAGCAACTTGAAAAAGCTTTGTCATTGATTGGCTTTAAAATTGTGAAAACCACTAAAATTAATGATGCCATATATACTGTTTTAGCCGTTAAGAAGGAGAAATAAAATATGGAATCAAATACTGATTCTCTCATTACCATGCCAGTCAATAGACTTTTACTCAAATTTTCACTTCCCGCTATTGCTGGTATGATTATTAATTCCTTATATAATTTAGTTGATAGAATATTTGTTGGCAGAATTGGTAGTCTTGCCATGACCGGAATAGGATTGAGTTTACCATTTATGATGATGCTATCCGCCGTAAGTTCCTTAGTTGGAATAGGAGCTTCAGCACTCATTTCTATTAAGTTAGGAGAAAATAATAAGGATGAAGCCAAAGACATACTTGGCAATGCCATAACATTACTTATTGGTTTAATGCTTCTCATGACATTTTTAGGACTGGTGTTTAAAACTCCTATACTGAAAGCATTTGGTGCCAGTGATGCAACTATGCCTTATGCACTGGATTATATGATCCTAATTCTCTATGGTTCTGTATTTCAAGGCATTGGAACAGGACTAATAAATGTGATAAGAGCTGCAGGACATCCTCTCAAATCAATGGTGATTGTGCTTATTGGAACACTCACTAATATTATTTTGGATCCGCTTCTCATTTTCACTCTTGATATGGGCATCTCTGGTGCGGCTTGGGCAACAATCATCGCACAACTCGTAACAGCCATCATGGTTATACATCACTTCCTCAGTAAAAAGAGTCAAATAAGAATTGAAATGAATAAATTAAAGCTCCATTTCGTGACTATAAAATCGATACTCAGCATTGGATTTGCTCCATTCGCTATGCAGTTATCTTCAGTTGTTGTCAGTATCATATCCAACAACGCACTTAAAACATATGGCGGTGACGTAGCCATAGGTGCAATGACCATAATCAACTCTGTGATGGTTCTGTTTCTTATGTCTGCTATGGGTATCACGCAAGGTGCTGCACCAATTATAGGCTTTAATTTTGGCGCCAAACGCTTTGACAGAGTTAGACAGGTATTAATACTGGAACTGGCTGCTGTTTCTTCAGTCTGCACAATCACATTTATACTTGTTCAGGCTTTTCCTGTAATGCTTTCAAGTATCTTTACCCGTGAACCAGACCTTATTTCAAAGGCAAGTACCGGAATGCGTCTGTTTTTACTCATGCTTCCGCTTATAAGTGCTCAAATAGTAGGAGCAAGCTACTTTCAAGCTATTGGTGAAGCAAAAAAGGCAACATTTTTAGGACTTTTAAGACAAGTATTTTTACTGATACCTCTACTGCTTATTTTACCTAATTTCTTAGGATTAAATGGTGTATGGGGAGCTGGTGCTCTGTCTGACCTTATCTCTAGCCTTGTTGCCATGGTCTCTTTAAAATTGGCATTCAACACATTGAAGAAACTCCAAAATGAATAGCTTTCAAAAGAAATTGAAAATATAATTGATAACTTGCATAGCTAATCCTTGAATTGCTATAAATTCAAGGATTTAGCTCATACAAGAGTTAATAATGCCACCGTCTCCACATGCCCAGAATGCGGAAACATATCACACCCTCTAACCCTACTAAGCTCATACCCTCTCTCCCCCAAATACTTCAAATCCCTGGCAAGAGTAGCAGAATCACAGCTCACATAAACCACCCGCTTCGGCCCCATCTTCACAATGGTATCAAGACACACCTCATCACACCCTTTTCTAGGCGGGTCAACCACAATCACGTCCGCATACACCTGATTCTTCTCAAACTGCTCCAGAAGTACTTCCTCGGCCTTCCCAACAAAGAACTCCACATTCTCCATACCATTTAATTTCGCATTCTCCCTGGCGTCCTCAATGGCCTGAGGCACGATCTCAACTCCATACACCTTTTTCGCCTTCTGAGCCAAAAACAGTGATATGGTTCCAATGCCACAATAAAGATCCCAAACCGTTTCCCCACCAGTAAGCCCGGCATATTCAAGGGCTGTACCATAAAGCTTCTCCGTCTGCACCGGATTAACCTGATAGAAGGAAAGAGGGGATATCCGATATTTCACATCTCCGATATAATCTGAAATATATCCAGGTCCGTAAAGGTTCTCCACCTGATTTCCCATAATCACATTGGTCTTTTCCCGATTGACACTATAAGAAATGCTGGACATACCCGGAATCTTTAAAAGCTCCTTTACCAGCTCTTCCTGATGAGGCAGACTCTTTCCATTAATCACCTGACAGACCATCAGCTCCCCAGTCTTAAAGCCTTTCCGAATCAGAGTATGGCGAATAAGCCCCTTATGAGTTTCCTCATCATAGGGGCGAAGACCAAACCGCTCCATATGAGCCTTAATGATCTTAAGGATATCCTCATTCTCTTCTATGCCCAGCAAACAATCCTCACACCCGATAATAGAATGGGTACGTCCTGCATAGAAGCCAGTGATAATATTGCCTTCCTTATCCGTTCCCCATGGAAACTGCGCTTTGTTCCGGTATCTCCACGGCTCGTCCATTCCCATAATAGGAAGCATGGGAATCTCAGTAAAGCCACCAATCCTGGTCAGGTTATTGTATATCTTTCTCTCCTTAAACGTAAGCTGCTCCTTATAATCCATAGCCTGAAGCTGACAGCCTCCGCATTGCCTTGCAACCGGACACTTTGGTTCCACGCGGTTTTTAGACGGTTCCAGGATTCGTTCCAGCCTTGCAAAGCCATAGGACTTCTTGGTCTTCATGGCCTTAGCTTCCACCCTGTCTCCGATTACTGTATCTTTAATAAACCAGGTAAAGCCATCGGTCTTACCGATTCCTTCCCCGGTCTCGCTGATATCTTCAATGACTGTTTCAAACTTGTCATTTTTTTTCCACTCTGACATAACATCCTCCATCTTGACACGTTTGCCCTAGAAGCCTGTAAGCTTCTCTATACCGGCATTTAAATCATTTTATCTAAACCTATTGTATCTTTTTTTTCATCAGTACGCAAGAAAACCTTTTTCCCAGTATTGTAAAGAATGAATGAGACAAAAAAAGAACGAAACACTCCAGGAAAGGCTACGCCTTTCCTTCCTGCTCCGCTCCCGAAAATTTATTTGCCTTTTCCGTTGGCTTTTTCCATATGAATATTTTTTCCTTTGATCTTTACATCTTTCATCGCTTTTAATACGATGTCCGCATTTTCTCTGGGAACTTCTACGAAGGTGTATTTGTCATACATGTCGATGCTTCCCACCATTTTACCTGGCATACCGGATTCTCCGGCGATGGCTCCAAGGATATCACCTGGCTTCACGTTCTGGTTCTTGCCGATGTTGATGAAGAGACGAGCCATGTCTTCTCTTTCTCTGGAGGAATCGCCTCTGCCGCCGCGTCCGCCGTTGCTTCTGCCACGACCACGTCCGCTGTTACCGCCAAAATAGCCATCCAGATCGTCGAGGGAACGAGGTTCTCTTGTATCAATGATATCTTCGTTCTCTTCGCCCATCAATTTTCTAAGAAGAGCTGCTGCTAAATCCAGAGAGGTGTAATCCTCTTCCAGAAGCTTCTTTTCAATGATGTTTACCATGTTACTTAAATCAGTCTCACCGATGGTACCAGCAACGCTCTCTAAAATCTTATCAACCTTAATGGCTGTTACGTCATTTAAAGAAGGAATGGCCTGAGGTACGATCTTGGTCTTGCAGTAACGCTGAATGTCGCGGAGCTTGTAAACTTCCTTGCCTACAACAAAGCTGAATGCAATACCTTCTCTGTTCGCACGTCCGGTACGGCCGATTCTGTGTACATAATACTCATCATCCTGGGGAAGGTCGTAATTGAATACCGCTTCTACGTCGTCTACGTCGATTCCACGGGCTGCAACGTCTGTAGCCACAAGGATCTCTGTCTTACCGTTACGGAAGCTGTTCATGACCCTGTCACGCTGTATCTGCTTTAAGTCACCATGAAGACCTTCTGCAAAATAACCGCGGCCCTGAAGGGACTGAACCAGCTCATCTACCTGCTTTTTGGTATTACAGAAAGCAACGGAAAGCTTTGGTGCGTACATATCAAGAAGACGGCACATAACTTCTACTTTGCTCTTTGGTTTTACTTCATAGTAATACTGGGTTACTTTCGGAACTGTCAGTTCTTTTTTCACCACTTTAACGGTTACCGGCTCCTGCTGGAACTTTCTTGCGATTTCCATAATCGCTGGAGGCATGGTAGCGGAGAACATAACAGTCTGGCGCTCCTCTGGAAGCTGGCTTAAGATGGTTTCCATATCCTCAAGGAATCCCATGTTAAGCATCTCGTCAGCCTCATCCATAACAACGGTATGGACAAAGTCAAACTTAACGGTCTTGCGGCGCATATGGTCCATCACACGGCCTGGAGTACCGATAATGATCTGGGTACCGTCTTTTAAGGAACGGATCTGCTTCACAATATCCTGTCCGCCGTAAATTGGAAGAACTTTTACGCCATGCATATATTTTGAAAGCTTACGGATTTCATCTGCTACCTGGATAGCAAGCTCTCTTGTAGGACAGAGAGCCACCGCCTGAAGCTTTTTAACCTTAGGGTCTACTTTCTGTAACATAGGAATACCAAAGGCTGCTGTTTTGCCGGTACCTGTCTGAGCCTGACCGACGATATCTCTTCCTTCCAACTGCACCGGAATTGCCTGGGCCTGGATAGGAGATGCCTCTTCGAATCCCATATCTGCTACAGCCCGCAGAATTCTTTCATCTAACTGTAATTCTTCAAATCTAACTGTTTCCATAAATGATTAATTCCTTTCTCATGGCCTGCCGGGTTCCCATGTTGCCGACGGCCGCACACACACACTTTCGCAAACAAAACGAGAGGTAACAGGCACGTTTCAGACCTTCATCCTCTCGTTTCACACAAATGTAAACTATAGCAGATTTTTTTTTCAGTGTCAAGGAGTGATGATTACATTTCCTTGTCTTATTTCAGAAACAGTGGAAACCAGGAATATCTGTCAGATTGACAATTTTTTCTCAAAGCAGACAGATTCTGTTCTGGTTTCATACTGGCCGTAGTTTGAAATGATCTGATATCCATTTTTCAGATAAAAGGATACTGCCGTTTCATTGACCTTGCGGGTTTCCAAACGGAGAACCTGATACCCCATCTCCCTGGCCTTGGATTCCAGATAGGATAATATCTGATTTCCAGCACCCACCCCTTTTTCCTTCGCGTACATACGCTTAACCTCTGCCGTTGTTTCATCCATTGGACGAAAGGCGCCGCAGCCAATGGCCCTGCCACTTTCATCCCTGGCAATTACAAACATGGCTCTTTCCTTGCATACATCGTTTGGGTCAAAGGAATTTCTTCCACCGCTTCCCGTAATATCTTTAAGCGTCTTAGATAGCTCCTCCATTAAATGAATGGCCTCTTCAGAAAATGGACTGGCTGGTGCTATCGTAATATGTTTTCCATTCATAACAAATCTCCTCTGGTAAACCACTGGTAAATAGCTATAAATAAATAATAGCCCCTTGTCAAAGAATCAGGTTTCATCCTTTTCTTTTCCAAAGGGCTATTTAAATAGGAAACTTCTCCCATTTTATTCTTCCCCAAAAAGCTGACGGACCACACCAGCAATGAGCTGTGCCGTACCTGTCACTCCAAGGAGAGAGGAATCAATCATAAGGTTGGTATGCTCCGGATTGTTAGGAAGATATCCGGCATATTTTTTATGATAAGTATTTCTTGCTTTATCCACGGACTGAATCATTCGCTTGGCTTCACTGACCGTCATTCCTAAGGAATTGACGCAGTTTTCAATCCGCTTCTGATATGGAGCATAGATAAAAATATTAATGTTGTTCTTTTGATGCTCTAAGATGTGATTGGAGCATCTTCCTACCAGGATGCAGCTTTCCTTTTTTGCAAGATCCAGTATAATGTCCTTTTGCACATCAAAAATGATATCCTGCATATAGTCCTCATCAGTCCCTAAAGGAAACATATGGGAAAACAACAGATGCTTGGACTTTTCCTCTTCATCACTTATGGTGGAAACAGGAAGCTTTAACTTTTTCGCCACCTCTTCCACAATATCACGGTCGTAAAACTTCACTCCCAGTTCTTTGGAAAGCTCCCTTGCAATGGGACCTCCCATACTTCCAAACTCACGGGCAATCGTGATTGTAAACTTTTTCATTCAAAAAGTTCCTCCCTAACCAGTTACTATGGTTTTCTGATAACGCCTTACTACCGTGCTTAACGCAAAGCAGATGGTAAAATAGCAAAGGGCTTCGAAGGCAAACAGCATCATCATGCCCCGTACATCGTAAATACTTCCAAGTACAACTGAGCTGTTTCTCATAAATTCTGCAACGTCCACCATCTTTAAGAAGGAGGTATCTTTAATGATTGTAATGACCTGGCTTAAAAGCGCAGGAATGACCTTCTTATAAGTCTGGGGAAGTATAATGTACCAGAGAGTCTTAATAAATCCAAAGCCCTGAGACTGGGCGCTTTCAAACTGGCCCTTGGGAATGGAGTTTAACCCTCCTCTGATGATCTCTGCCATAACAGCGGAAGTAAAGAGTGATATAGCAAACACCGATACTCCTACTTTATTCCCTTTCACTGTAAAATAGATCCAAAGAATCCACAACAGGTTCGGGGTACAGCGGAAAAATTCTGTATAGATCGCAACCAGCACGCCTGCCCATTTCCATTTGCCGGAAGCATAGGTTCGGATCAGGGCGAATATTGTACCAAAAATCATACTGATAATGGTAGCCAGAATTGCGATAAGAACCGTCATCTGCAATCCCTTAAACATAAAGATTACATTAGCCGGGGTAAAAATCTGGTGAAATAATTCTATCATGCGACCTCCTCATCTGCTGTAATCTCAAGCCGTTTCGCAGTCGGAAGCCTCATAGAACGAATCTCCAGATAGCGGGCAAGTCTTGCCAGCGGGAAACAGATGATAAAGTACATAACCGCACTGGTAAAGTATGCCTGAGCAAAGTATCCTCGCTCGGAACCCCAGGAATCAGTAAAATACATCAAGTCCATACCAGCAACCATGGCCAGAATGGAGGTGTTCTTTACAAGTCCCAGAGCCTGATTGGCAAGAGGCGGCAGGATAATCTTTATGGTCTGAGGCAAAATGATGTGATACATGGTCTCCAGATAAGAAAACCCCTGAGAAGATGCTGCCTCAGACTGTCCCTTCGGTATGGCTTCGATTCCGGTTCTTATGACCTCAGAGATGTAGGCACCATGGTAGATTCCAACACCGATGACGCCCAGGATAAACTTGGGCATACGAAATCCGGAACTGGAAAAGAGCATGGGCAGGATAGAATAATAGCACACCACCTGAAGAGCCAGAGGCGTATTCTGTATGAATTCCACGTAAATTCGTGAAAGAATCCGAAACGGTTTGAATTTTGCCGTAGAAAGCAGACCAAATACCACTCCAAGGGCCAGCGCAAGCGCAAGCCCAACAAGTGATATTTTAAGGGTCATAAGAAAGCCTGGTATATAATATTCGGGAAATGCCTGAAACAGGGCATTCCAGCGTTTTGTATCAAAAAGACCTTTAATCATGTCAATTTTCCTTTACATCACAGCTTACTGTAATTCCCATTTATCCTGAAGCTTCTTCATAGAGCCGTCAGAAATCATGGAAGTAACTTTCTCTTCTACTAATGCTGCAAGACCTGTGTTTTCCTTTGCAGATGCAACGCCGTAATCCTGCTCTGCAAAACGATCCTCTAAGATATGGTTCTTATCGTTTACATAGCCGGATAAGATGGCACGGTCAACGGAGAAGCAGTCGATCTGCTTGGTTGCCAGAGCCTGAGCAAGTGCTGGGTAACCATCAAATTCCTGGAACTGAGGTTTTACCTTTAAGCCCTTTTCGTCTATATACTTTAAGGTCATTTCTTTTGTATTTGCAGACTGTGCAATTCCTACAATCTTACCATCAAGACCCTCGATGGAAGTGATGCCGGAATCCTTATTTACTAAAAGACCAACTGCATCGGTATAGTATGGTGTGGAGAAGTTATAAGTTTCTTTTCTCTCATCTGTGATCGTAAAGGTAGCGATAACCAGATCGATTTCCCCGTTCTCTAAAAGAGGTCCTCTTGTTTTTGCGGTAACGCCCTGAAAAGCAACCAGTTTTTTCTCTTTTGCTTCGTCAGCGGTGCAACCGAAAATCTTTCCTGCGATTTCATAAGCAATATCATCTTCAAATCCTTCGTATTCGCCTGTGGCAGTATTTTGAAGGCTGAATTTTGGAATATCGGATTTACAACCAACCTTTAAAGTTCCCCGGTCAATAATTTTCTGAACGTCAGCGGCTGCACCGTCTCCTGCTTTTGCAGTCTCCCCTGCCTTTGTTGTCTCTGCGGCTGTGGTTGTCGTCTCCGGTTTAGAACCGCAGGCGGTAATGGAAGCCACCATAGCAAGTGTAAGTGCAAGTGATAACATCTTTTTCATCATATCTGTTTCCTCCTCAATCTTGTTATTATATTAAACAAACACCCTAATGCAGGATCTTGCTTAAGAACGCTTTGGTTCTTTCATGTTCCGGGCACTCAAAGAAATGCTCTGGTGTGCCCTCTTCAAGAATATACCCGCCATCCATGAAAATTACTCGGTCTGCCACCTGACGGGCAAATCCCATCTCATGGGTCACGCAGATCATCGTAATATTTTCTTGTGCCAGCTCTACCATAACGCTTAAAACTTCCTGTACCATCTCAGGGTCAAGGGCAGAAGTAGGCTCATCAAACAGAATAAGCGGCTGTTTGGTGCATAAGGCTCTTGCGATGGCAACTCTCTGCTGCTGTCCTCCGGAAAGCTGAACTGGATAATTACCAGCCTTTTCCTTAAGGCCAACTCGTTCCAGGCAGTTTAAAGCAATCTTTTTTGCCTCTTCTTTGGGAACATGCTGCAGCTTGATGGGTGCCAGGGTAAGATTTTCTAAGACGGTAAGATGGGGATATAAGTTAAATTGCTGAAAGACCATGGATGAATACTTTTTCGCCATTTCCAGATGATTCTTTTTTGTTACTTCCGTGCCTGCTACTGTAATTTTGCCGCTTGTGGGCTCCTCCAGGTAGTTGATGCACCGGATAAAGGTGGACTTACCGGAACCGGAAGGACCTATAATAACAAGCTTCTCACCTTCCTTTACCGTCAGGCTGATATCCTTCAAAACTTCAAGGTCTCCGAAGTTCTTTTTTAAGTTTTCGACTTTCACCATATCTGGCATATTTTCATCTCCTTTCTGTGTAAAAGACTGCGAATATGCAAAAAAACGCCTAAGGGTAAATACTCTTAAGCGTCTTCGCTTAGTTTTGTTTTTTAATTGTTGTTATTATAAAAAGTTTTGATTAAAAAGTCAAGAATTATTTTTCTAATGTTTTTCCCTCATCCTGCGTAAATTGTCAGATACAGGAGCATGCCACGTAATGCCCCGGAGATATTTCACGCATGCCTGGAATGGATTCTTCACATTCTTTCTGAACGTCCATGCACCGGGTATGGAAGTGGCATCCGCCTGGTACATCCATGGGACTTGGGAGTTCTCCTGATAACATAAGGCGGCTTGCCGCTCTTGCTGCCTTTGGATCAGCCACAGGTATGGCAGAAAGAAGGGCTTTCGTGTAAGGATGAAGAGGATTTTCATAGAGTTCATCACAATCTGCCACCTCTACCAGTCTGCCTAAATACATGACACCAATCCTGGTGGATATGTGGCGCACCATAGATAGATCATGGGCAACGAAAAGGTAGGTAAGCCCTAATTCTTCCTGAAGATCTTCCAGCATATTCACCACCTGGGCCTGAATCGACACATCAAGAGCTGATATTGGTTCATCACAAAGAAGAAATTCCGGTTCCACGGAAAGTGCTCTGGCAATTCCGATTCTCTGACGCTGTCCGCCGGAGAATTCGTATGCATACTTATGCATATCATCCGGTTTCATGCCCACCCGTTTTAGGAGCTCTTCGATTCTTCCATCCATTTCGCTGGCAGCCATCTTTCCTCCGGCCGTCAGGGACTCTTTGATGATTTCCCTTACATTTAAATGAGGATCAAGGGCTGAGTAGGGATCCTGGAAAATGATCTGCATCTGCTTATGAATGGGAAGAAGCTGTTTCCCCTTCCATCCAGTAATATCCTGACCCTTAAAATGGATGGAACCGCTGGTAGGATCATACATCCGGATGAGAGTCCGCCCAAGGGTTGATTTTCCGCAGCCAGACTCTCCAACAAGGCCGAAGGTCTCGCCTTTTCGTATGGCAAGATTGATGCCGTCTACCGCCTTTAACTCTGCTTTTTTCCGCCCAAAAAAGTCCTTTTGAGGGAAGTATTTACACAAGTTTTTCGCTTCCAGAAGGATTTCCTTGTTATTCTGTTCCATCTTACTCCACCTCCTGTTCCATGGCATTCAGCTCTTCGTCAGGAAAGATGCACAGAGCCCTCTGGGTATCAGAATACACCCGGTACTGTGGTATGGCCTGGTTGCATGCTTCACAGGCGAATTTACACCGCTCGGCAAAAGGGCATCCAGGGGGAGGAGAAGCCAGGGATGGGGCCATTCCAGGAATGGCTTCCAGCCGCTCTCTGTTTCCTGACTGAGGCTTTGGAATGGCTCTTAAGAGGGCTTTTGTATAAGGATGTTTGGGAGCATAAAAGATTTCATCGGTCAGTCCCTCTTCCATAATAAGTCCGCCGTACATCACACAGATTCTGTGGCTTAAGCTTGCTACCACACCAAGGTCATGGGTAATCAGCACCACGCTCATTCCATTCTCTTCCTGAAGCTTCTTTAACAGTTCAAGGATCTGAGCCTGAATGGTCACATCAAGAGCTGTCGTAGGTTCATCTGCGATCAAAAGCTTTGGCAAACAGCAAAGGGCCATGGCTATTAAAGCTCTCTGGCGCATTCCGCCGGAAAACTCGTGGGGATACTGCATAAGACGTTTTTCCGGAGAGGAAATTCCTACTTGCTTCAGCACTTCTATGGCCTCGTTATGGGCTTCTTTTCCGCTCATGTTACGGTGCCGTTTTAACACTTCCATAAGATGATATCCTATGGTTCTTAAAGGGTTTAAGGCTGTCATGGGATCCTGAAATACCATGGCAATTTCTTTTCCCCGTATCTTTCTTAGCTGCTCCGGTGTCATGGCAGTAAGCTCCCGGTCCAGGAACCTGATTTCATCTGCGGTAATTTCTGCATTGTCAGGCATCAGTCCCATGATTGATTTCATGAGAACGCTTTTTCCGCTTCCGGATTCTCCTACCACAGCAAGGATTTCCTTCTGCCCGACATGGAAGCTGACACCTCGTACTGCCTGCACCGATTTTCCATGGGTATGAAAAGTGGTGTGTACATTCCTGGCAGACAGGATTTCTTTATTTATATTGTTTGAATCTTCCACTTTTATTCCCTCACTTTATTCTTTCTCATCGTTCATGACCTTAGGCTCCACATAGACCCGAAGTAAATTCCCAAGCTTATTAAAGCTAAAAATCGTTATTATGATTAAAAGCCCTGGTATTAAGGCCATGAAAAAGTTATTCTGCATGGTTCCCTGGGCATCCTGAAGGAGACTGCCCCAGGAGGACATTGGATGCTGGATTCCGACTCCTAAAAAGCTTAGGGAAGACTCTGTCATAATGGCATTTGCCATGCTGGTAGTGGCTGAGACGATGATGGTAGGAAATACTGCAGGAATAATATGGCGCAGAATAATAGTTAAAACACCGACTCCCGAAAACTTGGCATATAGAACAAATTCCCTCTCTTTTAAAGAAAGAGTTTCCGCACGTACCAGCCTTGCAATCTCCATCCAGGTAAAGAGTCCGATTACAAGTATGATGGACTTAAGTCCCGGCTTTAAAAAGATGCTGACAACCGTTACTAAAATCATCCAGGGTATGGAGTGAAGCACGTCTACGATACGCATCAGTATGGCATCGATGATTCCACCGCAGAACCCGGAGATGGTTCCTACTGCAACGCCGATGGTAAGGCTTGTGAGCATGGCTAAAAATCCAACCAAAAGGGAGACACGGCCTCCATAAATGACTCTTGCAAAATAATCTCTTCCCACCTCATCGGTACCAAACAGATGAGTAAAGGACGGAGATTTTAGCCGATTGATGACGTCCGTTGCATTAGGATCTACAGGAAGCAATGGGGCGATAAGGGCAAACAGGATGATAATCCCTAAGAGAATCAAGGAGAGTACTGCTGCCTTATCATGCTTTAATACAAGAATCACGCTGTCCATTCGAGTGGACCTGTTGTTATGTTTCATATTATCTTTCTTTCTCATTTGTCATCACCCCATTTCCCGGATTCGCGGATCGATGAGGCAGTACAAAATATCCGACAGAAGATTACCAAGGATCACCAGGGTTGAGGACAATACCAGGATAATCATGACAATGGGGTAATCCAGGCCCTGAATGGCTTTGATAAAGTAAGGACCTACCCCCGGCCAGCCAAATACGGTCTCTGTGATGATGGCTCCGGTCACTAATAACGGCAATGCCATTCCAAGTCTTGTAACCACCGGCAGAAGTACATTTTTGCAGACATGCTTAAACATGATTTCCCGCTTGCTGGCACCAAAAGCCTGCTGCACCAGGACATAATCCTCAGAAAACTGAGTCAGAGTAGAGGAACGGACAAACTTTATGTTGGCAGGCAGAAAGGTGAATACAAGGGTGCTAAAGGGCATGATGTAATGTCTCATAAAATCAGCCACAGAGGCTTCCATTCCAACGGAATTCATTCCAACAAAGGGAAGAAGCTTCAGCTTATATCCAAAGACAAAGATAAGGAGCATGGAAAACCAGAAGGAAGGAACTGCGATTCCAACGGAAGAAAAACCGTCAATCAGCTTATCTGCTGCCCGGTTTTTATGAGAGCCTGCCAAGAGTCCCAGCACAACGGCCAGAAAGTAAGCAGTAATATAGGCTGGAAGCACCAGCTTTATTGTATTTGGAATCCGGACGGAAAGATCCGCTGCAATGCTTTGCTTTGTCACAATAGAATATCCATAATTTCCATTCATCAGTCCGTCCAGCCAGCGGAAATACTGAATAGTAAGAGGCTGGTCGTATCCGTACTTTGCCTTAATTAAATCAATGGTTTCCTGGGACATCCTGGGATTTGTCATGGCATCTATGGCATCGTATGGTGAAAAATGCATGAGGGTAAAGCACAGGATTGTGATGAAAAGGACCATGGGTATGGCTGTCAATATTCGTTTTAATATATATTTGGCCATGGAATTATCTCCTTATAAAAAGGGGCATTTGCCGCAGGAAATGAAGCAGCAAAAACCCCCTTTTTCAACGTTTTATTTGAGCTTAAGCTTGGAAGTATCTTCAAAGGTGTAAACAGGAACCAGCTTTGCATCCTCGATGCCTGTGACTCTGTCTGATACCACTAAAAGACGCTTATTGGAGTACAACGGATAGAAGCAGGCTGTATCCTGTATTTTCTGCTGAAGCTTTGTATAGATTTCTTTTCTCTTTGCTTTGTCGGTTTCTTTCCGTCCCTGAGAGAACAGCTCATCGATCTCAGGATAATTATAATGCATGTAGTTAAAACCGCTTCCGCTCTCAAAGAGGCTGGTAAAGGTATCCGGGTCAATTCCCATGATATAACCGCCGAAATACATGTCGTATGCGTTATCTTCTTTTTTCATCTGCTGGCTCAGTGCAGTGGAATCCACTCCAGTTAAGTTTACTTTAATGCCAACCTTCTGAAGCTGTTCCTGAACAAGAATGGCAGCGGTTGACTGAATGCTGTCTGTTGCACTGTATGCCAGGGTAAGCTCAGGGGCCTTGTTGCCGGAAGCAGCCAAAAATTCTTTTGACTTTTCAAGGTCCTGACCATACTTTTCTACGTCCTCTGTAAAGAACTCACTGTTAGGAGGCATAAAGCTCCATGGCAGATCGTAGTTTGCCGCATCTAAGAAAATAGCGTCAGCAATGGCTTTTTTGTCAATGGCGTAAAGAACTGCTTTTCTTAAGTTCTCATCGGTCATACGCTTTGAATTCATCATCAGATAGCCGACACGGCCTTCCTGATAAGGATAAACGGTTAAGTTATTAGACTTTAAATCCATCTGCTCCACCTGAGTAGGAGTTCCGATCCAGGCATCTACTTCACCGCTTTGAATGGCTGTTTTTGCTGTGTTTTCATTTTCAATGATCCGGTAAACAATGTTGTCAATAGCAGGTGCTCCCAGGAAATAGTTCTCATTCTTTGTGAACTTCACATAGGAACCTGCGGAGTACTCTGACATTACGTATGGGCCTGTTCCAACCGGCTTGGAATTCACTTCGTTGTTTTCAAAGCTGGTCACATTCTCATAAACATGCTTCGGCATGATGAAGATCTGGGAAATCATCTCCTCTGCTGCTGCATTGACAACTGGCATGGTAAAGGTAACGGTATAATCATCTACCTTAGCAACCTTAACGCTGCCTTCCGGGTAAACAAGCTGAGAGTAGGCCCAGCCCGCATTCTCTTCTTTTTCCATGGCATCAAAGGTAAATACTACGTCATCTGCTGTGAATTTTTCTCCGTCGGACCACTTTACATCGTCCCGTAAATGTACGGTATAGGTTAATTTATCCTCAGAGGGTTCCACGCTTTTCGCAAGGAAATAGTTGATGCCATCTGCGTTGTACATATATAATGGGGAATAAATCATTTTAATTGTCATAAGGCCAAAACGGTCGCTTGTTGTAATTACGTTTACATTCGCTCCCGGATCGCCTGCAATGGCATAGGTAAAGGTACTTTCTCCACCTGTCTTTGTTCCTGCTAAAGACTCGCCTACTTTTGTAGTCTCCCCTGCCGCACCGGAGGATGTATTATTTTCTGCGCCCGGATCCTTCCCGCCGCATGCGGTAAGCGCTCCAAGAACCAGCATGGAGGTCATAAGCGCTAACCCAATTTTTTTAAGTGATTTTTTCATAATTATCTCCTTTCATTTCTAGCCAACCCACGACGTATATGATAATCCAGAATCACTGGCAGCCGTCATCTACTAAAAAGTAAATTTATTATATACTCACTCCGGGTAATTTTGCAACTGGTTTTCGTTAATTTCCTATATTTTTCATATGTTTAAATGTTAATACAGGCATTGCAATCATAAAACAGGATTTACCTTGCAAAAATTCCGGTGCATCCCTGCACCGGAACCTTCTCCTTTATCTTTCTCCTGCCCTTACGCCTTGCGGATGGAAAACGTTCTTTCATAAGGAGTGTAATCATTAAAGTAAATGGTGAAGCCGGATTCGTTGATTTCTTCTCCTGAATAATGTCCCCCAAATTCATGGGTTCCATAACCAGGTCCCAAAAGAAGTTTTTGATTGCCGTGGATTAAGGTCACATCCCCATCTCTTAGCACCATGTCCTCTCCTTTTGCCACACGCATATGGAAATGTTCATTCTCAAGAATACTTCCTGCCGGAATACAGATTTCAACCCGCAGCGGCACCTGATCCAGTCCTTCTGCCTTTACACCAATTTCCATACCATCAGAAAGCTCTTTTAATGTTACAGTCATTTTAATTTCACTGCTGTTTAAGATTTCCCGCTTGGTATGATCCATCTTCCACCAGTCGTTGGTCTCCTGTTTTTCTGCAAACGGAAGGTAATACCAGCCTTTTGCAACGGAAGTCAGGATGCACACGCCGTCCTTTTCCTCTATGGTCTGTGGAATGAAATTCCGAATATCGCAGTAGCTTTCCCCAATCTTTAAGTAAATCAGTGTCTCCTGGAACTTAAGAAAAAGGAAGGCACTCTTTCCTTTTAAAATACTGTAGCCATACTCCGGCGTTTTCCCACGGATAACCCCTGCCTCTTCAAAATGCTTATGATAGGTCTCAAGAAATCCATACCCCTTAAATTCATAATTCATCATAAAGTCGTGAAGCATAATAATATGAAGGCATTCCGGCGCCATGTCCCCACGTTCTGTATTATCCTTTATAATCTTATGGGCCGCACGGTCAAATACATCCAGCCCTGTTTTTGCCGCCATATATAAATACTGGTAAAGGTACTTGTCCGGGTAATCTGCCTTGCCCTGATCCTGTCTTGTGGAATTCTGGGTAAAAATCGTATCATCAGGATCAATATAGTAAAGCATCATCTTTAAGTTCCGCTCCACATAACCAAGATAGCTTTCGTCACCAGATTCCTCATACATAGCCATCATGGCATTGTTCACCACTGCATTATAATTGCCTGTGGAACGCTCCGCATATTCCCCTTCCTCGTTGCCGTCAATGCCCTCATTCAGATACTGTTTGGCACGCTTTATAAGCTGGCTGGAAAGCTCAGGATTTTCTTCCTTCACAAGATTGGCACCCTGCATGAGAGCCGCTGTAATGCCCCAGCGATGATTGGGCGTATGAAAACCGCCTGTTAGAAGGGCTGTCAGTGCCTTTACAAGAACATAACGGTAGCCAGCCTTTAAGGTAACTAGCTCCTCATCTCCTGTGTATTTTAGGAACAGTCGGTAGGTGGCAATAAGACGCTTAAAGCAAAAAGAGGTATCCGGCGCTGATTTGAAATTACAGGAGGGGTAATCAAAGCTTCCATCTTCCCTCTGACAGTTCTTAATAAAAATGATGGCTGCCTCCATGGCTTTTAACAGGCTTTCACTTTTATAATAACGGCTCTTTTCATTGAGATAAACGGACGCAGCATCTGCCATTACATAAATCGTAGGCTTTGCCTCTAAGATAGGGCGTTTCATTCCTCCGAAAAATACATCTCTTTCGTCTTTTACCTGAAGGCTTAAAAATTGATCCACTCTCTGTTCTGCGGAACGGATCATATGTTCCATATATCGTTTCATCCTGGTTTTCCTCTTTTCTACGATTCTAACAAGGCCGCACCAATAAGGCCCGCGTCATTGTTAAGCTTTGCTACCACAATCTTTGTCCGGTTACGGGAAGTGGCAGCATAATCCTCCCGGTCAATCATCGCCTGGAGCGGCTTTAGTAAAAGCTCACCTGCCTTACTGATTCCTCCGCCAATGCAGATAAGCTCCGGCTGAAAAATATTGATTAAGTCCACCAGCCCGGTGCCTAAGTATTCGATGAACTGATAAAGCACCTGGTTTGATGTATCATCTCCCTGCCTCACTCCGTCAAACAAGGTCCTTCCCTCTACCTGATTGATGTCCTTGCCGCACAGCTCCCACAAAAGGGACTGAGGGTTCTTTTCCATAGCTTCCCTTGTCTGTGCTACCAGAGCTGTGGCCGATGCATAATTCTCAAAGCAGCCCCGTCTGCCGCAGTTGCACTCGATTCCGTTCCGGTCAATAACAAAGTGTCCGAATTCTCCTGCCGCATAATTGACGCCGCGAAACATCTTTCCGTCCAGTATGATTCCGCCGCCTACACCGGTTCCCAGAGTGACTGCCAGCATGGATCTGCTGCCTTTTCCGCTGCCTGCCACATATTCTCCCCAGGCAGCGGCATTGGCATCGTTATCAAACCGGATAGCCTTTCCCGGAAGCTCTTCCTCCAGCATGGCTACCATTGGCTCATCGTAAAAACCAAGATTATTGGCATATTCCACAATGCCAGTGTCCCGGTTTGCGGTTCCGGGCACACCAACTCCAACTGCTTTTATTTGATCCCATGATATCCCGCCAAGGTCTGCCACTTCCTTTGCAAGATCCGCCATATCCTTAACGATTTCACGGGCACTTCTTCCACTGTTTGTAGGGATGGAAAGCTGCTTTAATAACGTGCCGTCTTCTCCTACCAGTCCTGCTGCGATATTGGTTCCTCCAAGATCGATTCCAACGTAATATCTCATATCCCCTGCTCCTTTAATAGATTTCTCCTTTGCAGCCATGCTTCCAGACGTTTCCCATCCTCATTTAAAATAAGCTCCTCCGGGAAATTGATTTGACGAAGCATTTCCAGGGCGTTATGGAACACGCCTACCAGCTTGCAAAAATGGGCATCTGAGTTTACAATCACGAAAACTCCATGAAGGGCGCACAGTCTGGCGATGTTCATGCAGTTTTCTACGGACTGCTTTCGCACATGAAAGGTTGCCTCATTGATTTCAACTGCCTTCTCATACCGCTTAAATTCAGGTATCACGCGCTCATAGTCATAAGAGAAGCCGGGAGTCCCGCTGTGTCCGATGATATCCACCAGAGGGTTGGCTGCTATGGAAAGATAAGCACTTGTATGATCTTCTAGCGAGCCTGGAGGTATGACCTCATCGTGAAAGGAGGCAATGGTATAATCCAGTCTGTTTCTTATGGTATCGCCGCTTAAGTCAATGCTTCCATTATAATCTGTAATATTTAACTCCGCTCCCCGGTAGACCCGGATGCCTTCTACCATCTCAGGTATGGCCCTTAGATTTCTAAAATGTCCCTCCGGGGCTCCGTCATCGAGGGCCGGGCCGTGATTGCTGATTCCAACGTGGGTCAGCCCGGCTGCCTTTGCAGCCATAATATTCTCATAAACGGTGCTATAGCCGTGTTTGCTCACATCCGTATGGGTGTGTAAATCAGCTGTCAGATGTTTTATCATTTTTATCCTGCTTTTTCCTGAATGTCTGGTTAACGTTTCTTATATTCCCCTGAAAAGAAGGCTTCAACCAGATGTTTAACCGTTAATGGATTCGATTCGTTTGTCTGCGGACCATTTAAGAATCAAGTCATTCTTCTCATATCCCGCTGGATAGAGAAGGTCCAGCTCTACCTTGGTGATGTCCTTTGATTTTCCGATTTTTACATTTAGCACACGAATCTTTTCTTCGCCTAACATATTAAAAAGATCTTTGATTAACGAGTCATAATGGGAGGTGCTGATCTTTAGCATACTCCGGTATGGCTCCTTAGCTAAAAACGGCACATCGTGAAGTATGATCTGAGTGAAGATAAGAAGCAGACTGGCCCCTCCTCCCATATAATAGCAACCGGCACCGATGGCCATACCGACTCCTGCCGTTGCCCAGATACCGGCTGCTGTGGTCAGCCCGCTTACGGAGTTATTCTTAATGAAGATGACACCGGCTCCCAGAAAACCAATTCCGGAAACAATCTGGGCAGCAATTCTTGATGCATCAAAATTAGGAATGTCCCTGAATCCATACTTGGAGACCACCATCATGAGAGCAGCTCCCATAGCAACAATGGCATGGGTTCTCATTCCTGCTCCTTTGTAACGGCTTTTTCTCTCATATCCAATGAGATATCCGAATACCCCTGCCACAACAATCCT
This sequence comes from Clostridium sp. 12(A), assembly GCA_000526575.1. Taxonomy (GTDB): domain Bacteria; phylum Bacillota; class Clostridia; order Lachnospirales; family Lachnospiraceae; genus Lacrimispora; species Lacrimispora xylanolytica. Next base: position 2,718,950 of record JAGI01000002.1, read on the forward strand.
TAAAAACAAACTGGTCTGATAACCGAGTTCATACTTTTCGATTACCGCCGCCAGCATTTGTTGAACATGAACCATTACGATACCCCTTTTCTGTATAAAACTGTTATGTTATAAATATGCTACTAATTTAACATGTTTGATTGAAAACGTCAGCGCAGAATTTGCGTTTCTCTCTTCAATAACTATGCACTTTTTGTATTCGGCCTTTTTATGTAAAAGTTAAGACAAAATATGAAAAAGCAGAGAGATGCCTGATGGGACACAAGCATCTCTCCACTCTTTATTTTACGTCTTTAATCCAGTTGTATCTTGGATCGTCTACTCTGGTTGTCCAGGGATTCCCTGGAAGGTGGCGGATCATCCAGCAGTAATACATGGGGAATCCGGGTGCGGTTGTCTGGGGGTGGGTCTTTCCTCCTGGAATCTTCGCGCAGCTTCCGTCCTTAATCTTAAATGCCTCTTCGCCGATAAAGCAGGCTCCAAAGCCCTCTGGCCGTTCGTAACTATAGTAATATACCTCTGGCTGGGGATGCTCGTGGGGGGTATAGCTGGACCAGCCGCCCTGATGGGTAATTACCTCTCCATTTACCATATTGGAATAAGGAGCATTGCTGTAGTCAAAGATGGTGCGGACCGTACGCTTCATTTTATTTTCCCATAATCCCTCACCAAAGATATCATTGGTGCAGTCACTGGGGCGGTAGAACACGCTTTCAAAGATGTTCTCATTTTCCGTGCACTGAACGAGAATCTGGCTGTCAGCCTTTGCAGATACCTTCACTGACATTCCCTTGCATACATGAAGACAGTAAGGGCCTTCCTCAATGAGGCTGGTACGCGTTCCGCTCTCTTCCTTCCCTTCCCAGGAAAAGGTGACTTCTCCCGTAAGAAGAAGGACTGCCATCTCATTCTGGGAATAGGCAAAGGTACGTTCCTCTCCATTTTTTAATTCATAGACAGCAATGTCCATTAACATATCATTGTTCGCATCACCGGCTTTGCAAAGGACTTTAATTCCGTCCTTGTCAAATTCCGGGTAGCTGAATAATTCGCTCATGAAAGCTCCTTTCTCCCTTTGTGGCTCTTACATTGTGATTTCTGATATCTTAACTGGTCTGTGTTCTTCTACGGATTTCTTTGCTGCGATTCCCATAAGAACTGGCTTTAATCCGTCTAATACACCAAGAGGAGTATCTGTATTATGTTCAATGGCATCGATGAAGCAGTTCACTTCTTTTGCAAAGGACTGCATGTAACGCTCTAAGAAGAAGTAAAGCGGCTTTTCACCAGTCACACCGTCAGCGGTGCTTAAAACAGCACTGGATTCTGTGTCATTGGAGGTTGCTACCATACCCTTGGAGCCAAATACTTCCGCTCTCTGGTCATAGCCGTAAACTGCCTTTCTGGAGTTGTCGATCACAGCGATTGCACCATTTTCCATCTTAATGGTAATGACTGCGGTATCCACGTCGCCTGCTTCTCCAATGGCCGGATCAACAAGGACAGCTGACTGCACATAGATTTCTTCTGCATCGCATCCTGCCAGGAAACGAACCATATCAAAATCGTGGATGGTCATATCAAGGAACATACCACCGGAAACAGCTGCGTACTCTGCACTTGGCGGCTCTGGATCTCTGGAGGTCACTTTGATGATATGAGGCTCACCGATTTTTCCAGCTACCACTGCATTTTTAACTGCTTCAAAGTTATGGTCAAAGCGGCGGTTAAAGCCAACCTGGTATTTTACCTTGCTGTCCTTTAAGGCATCAATGACTTCTTTGATTTTATCAATGTCATGGTCAATTGGTTTTTCACAGAATACATGCTTTCCAGCTTTGATTGCTTCCACAGAAATTGGGGAATGAGTGTTTGTGGAAGAGCAGATCAGTACAGCATCAATATCCGGATCAGCTAAAATTTCCTTGTAATCCTTGGTGGTATGGGAAACACCCATGCTCTTTGCCCACTCAGCAGTCTCTTCGTTCATAAATGGGTCAGCAATGGTCTTGATTGTTGCGTTTTTAACAATATTGCAGATGCTAGTAGTATGAACCTTTCCGATTCTTCCTGCTCCAATAATTCCTACGGTTACCATAATATTCTTCTCCTTTTATTGTTTGATGGATTAAAGACCAGTTTTTTCTGCGATGAATTTTCTTGCATTGATGGCGTATTCCAATGGGTTAGCCTTTGCTGGATCCTGCTCTGCCTCAACCACCATATAGCCTTCGTAGGAAGCGTCCTCTAATACCTTGAAAATAGGATCAAAGTTTACACAGCCATCTCCTGGAATGGTGAAAGCACCGGCTCTCACACCTGCAAGGAAGCTCATCTTCTCATCTCTTACCTGCTTTACTACTAAAGGACGGATATCCTTTAAATGTACATGCTTGATGCGGTTCACATACTTTGTGACCATTTCCACCGGGTCCTCGTCACAGTAAGCAAAGTGTCCGCTGTCAAATAAGAGGCTCACGTATTCCGGGTCAGTGCCTGCCATCATGCGCTCTACTTCTTTGGCACTCTGAACAACGGTTCCCATGTGATGGTGGAAGGTAAGGGCAACGCCGTATTCCTCTTTGGATACCTTTCCAAGACGGTTCAGTCCGTCACATAAAAGATCCCATTCTCTGTCATCCATCTCATGCTTGCCTTCAAAGACCGGCTGATCCTGAATACCCTGGGTGCTGTAGCTCTGTTCTGAGACCCCTACTACCTTTGCGCCCATAGCTGCAAGGAATGCCACATGCTTTTTAAATTCTGCTTCTGTCTCTTCGTAAGGCTTGCTGATTAAGAAGGTGGAAAACCATGCGTTGCAGATCTCTACACCTCTTAAGTTAAGAGCTTTTTTTAAGACCTCTACATCTCTTGGGTATTTATTTCCTACCTCAGAGCCTGTAAACCCAGCCAGTGCCATCTCACTGACACACTGCTCAAAGGTATTCTCCCCTCCAAGATCTGGAAGATCATCATTGGTCCATGCGATTGGTGCGATTCCTAATTTTACTTTCTCCTTGTTTAACATATCGGTATCCCTTCCCTGTTATATTATTTAATACCGCCTAGCTTTCCCGCGGTTTTCCATCAGATTTTCATACGCTTTTTGCTGCCCTTCGATTCCTGTTACACTTGCAAGGCCCACATTCCACCAGGACTTGTAACCTTCTGTCATGGTCTTTGGGAGAACCTTGATGTCAATTAAAGTAGATACGGTCTGCTTCTTCGCATCGGCAATCGCTTCCTTTAATTCTACCAGTGTTTTAGCTGTGTAGGTCTTGACCCCATATCCTTCACAGACCTTGGCATAATCCACTGGGATCAGTCCGCCGTTTAGGTTTCCATCTTCGCTCCGGTAACGGAATTCTGTGGCCAGGTTTCCGATTCCGTTTGACATCTGGAGATTGTTGATGCAGCCAAAGCCGCAGTTATCAAACAATAAGACATTAATTTTCATGTCTTCCTGCAAAGAGGTTGCAAGCTCACTGTGAAGCATCTGGAAGCTGCCGTCGCCGCACATGGAGTATACCTCCTGGTTTGGAGATGCCATCTTGGCTCCCAGACTTGCTGCAATTTCATAGCCCATACAGGAATAACCGTATTCCATGTGGTAGGCATCCTTTTGATCTGTGGTCCACATTCTCTGTAAGCATCCCGGAAGACTTCCAGAAGCACCGATGACAATGGCATGGGGATCAATTTCTTTACGGATTAAGGAGAGTGCTGCTGTCTGAGTAATCACACCGCCTGTAAGCTCCACAAATTCCTCGATGGATACTGGATTTCTGGCTTTCACGATTGGCTCAAAATCATCGTCATAGCAGTAGTTACTAAGGCGTTCCATCTCTTCGTCCCAGGCTTTCTTTGCTTCCTCGATTTCACAATTATAAGCCGATATATAGCCCTTTTCCTTCAGGCTCTCAGAAAGAACCTCAAGGGCTGCCTTGGCATCTGCCACCACAGGAAGGGAATCCATTTTGTAAGCATGGAATCTGGAAATATTAATGGAAGCTATCTTCACCTCTGGATTCTTAAACTGGTTCTTAGAGCCAGTGGTAAAGTCAGACAAACGGCTTCCCACAGAAATAATTAAATCCGCTTCTTCTGCAATGGTGTTTGCAGATAAGTTTCCGGTAACCCCAAGGCCGCCAAGATTATAAGGGTGAGAAGACTTGCAGGCACTTTTCCCTGACTGAGTCTCCGCAAAAGGAATGCGGAAGGTCTCACAGAATTTCATCAGCTCTTCCCCAGCCTCAGAATATCTCACACCGCCGCCGCAGATGATCATAGGCTTTTTGCTGCTTACAATCATAGCGGTCAAGTCTTTTAAATCAGCCTCTGTAGGCACCGGACGTGAGATTCTGTGAACCCGTTTTTCAAAGAAATAATCCGGGTACTCATAAGCTTCTCCTTCTGCATCCTGAGAAAGAGCCACACATACCGCTCCTGTCTCCGCCGGATCCGTGAGAACACGCATGGCATTGATCATGGTTGACATCAGCTGCTCCGGACGAACGATACGGTCCCAGAACTTACACACAGGACGGAAGGCGTCGTTGGTGGTGATGGACGGGCCGTAGCTCTGCTCTAACTGCTGCAGCACCGGATCCGGCTGTCTGGTTGCATAAGTATCTCCTGGAAGGAGAAGAAGTGGAATGTTGTTAACTGTGGCACAGGCTGCTGCTGTTACCATATTGGCAGCTCCCGGTCCAATGGAGGAAGAACAGGCAATGATCTTTTTCCGGTTGTTCTGTTTGGCATAGCCTGCTGCCACGTGAGCCATTCCCTGCTCATTCCGTCCCTGATATACCTTTAAGCTTCCTGGATTCTCGTCTAAGGCCTGACCCAGACCTACTACGATACCGTGACCGAAGATGGTAAAGACTCCTTCTACGAATTTTGTTACTTCTCCATCCCGTTCCACATACTGGTTATCCAGGAACTTTACCAAGGCCTGTGCAACCGTCATTTTGGTGTACCCCATAACACGTTGTCTCCCTTCTTTATGCTCTGGCGATCATTTCGCCGTATTTTTCCTTGCTTTCTTTGATGAATGCACGTACCTCATCCGGTCCCGGAAGATCCTCGGAACAGGAGTGGCTGGCTACCATCATGGCTGCTTCCGCGCTGCCAAATTCCAGACAGTCAATCATCTCCCAGCCCTCAAACAGCCCATATAGGAAACCGGAACCATATCCGTCACCGCCGCCAAAGGATTTTAAGGCTGTGACAGGGAATGGCTTGATGCTGTAGCTGTTACCGTCGTTTGTATAAGCGGTGGAGCCTTCCTTGCCATGCTTAATGATGACAATCTTAGCCCGCTCCTTATGCCATGCTGCTGCACTCTCCTTATCGGAACGGCCTTCCTCAATAAGGCGTTCTGTTAAGTTAAACTCTTCTCTGGAGCCCATGATAATATCCGCTTCCTTTGCTACCATGGAATAGTAGATGGATATCTCATCTTCACTGACCCAGTTATAGGGGCGGTAATCAATATCAAAAATAATAACTGTATTGTTTCTCTTTGCCAGCATCACAGCCTTAAGAGCCGCTTCTCTTGACGGACTCGCTGCCAGGGAGGTTCCTGAAATCAAAATTGCTTTCGCATTCTTTATATATTCTTCATCTATATCCGCCGGACTTAACTGTAAATCGGCAATGCAGTTGCGATACATTAAGATACTGCTTTCTGTTGGGGATAAAATCTCTGTAAAAGTCAGACCGATTTTCTCTCCATGTTCACAGCGGCGGATTCTGGTTACGTCAATTCCTTCTTTTTTGAAAAAGTCTGTAACAAAGTCTCCGAACTGGTCGTCAGACACTCTTGCGAAAAATCCTGCCTTTAATCCATGTCTTGATACACCGACAGCTATGTTTGCCGGAGAACCGCCCACATACTTTTTAAATGTGGTGCACTCTGCTAAGGGATGGAAGTAATCCACCGGGTTAAAATCAACTGCTACTCTGCCCAGCAGGACTAAATCCATAGGTCTCTTTTCATCAAATGTTATATACTGCATGCTTTCCCTCCTGATTACAGCGGCTCTGCACAGTTAAAAATGCGGATATGCTGTGTTACATTATCATAAACTCCCTTTACCATTGCTTCATTTAAGCCAAAATAATCATGCTTTCCGTCACTGTCCAGATAGTTGATCGCCTCTCTGGTCAGGCTGTCAAAGCTTGCGGTGGCAATGTTTATTTTCCGAATACCAAGGGATATGGCTTTTCTAAAATCCTCCGGTGTAATTCCGGTTCCCCCATGAAGCACCAAAGGTACACTGGTTATCTTATCAATGGCCTCTAATACATCAAAGGCTAATCGTGGTGCCACGGGATAATTGCCATGGGCATTGCCAATGGCAACAGCCAACGCATCCACTCCCGTCCGTTCTAAAAAGACTTTGGCATCCTGTGGGTTTGTGCAGCGGATTCCTTCATCGGTTTTTCCGTCCTCGCTTCCACCCACCAGACCAAGCTCCGCCTCCACGGTTGCGCCGTATTTCTTCGCTAAGTCAACTGCCTGCAAGGTCATTTCTATATTTTCTTCAAAAGGAAGAGTGGAGCCGTCCATCATAATAGAAGTAAACCCATAGGCAAGTGCCTGAGAAAGTACTTCCAGGGACTTCCCGTGATCTAAATGAACTGCAATGGGAACGGAGGATTTCTTTGCCGCTTCCACCATCATAGGCCCCATTAAAGCCAGGGGAGAATGAGGAAGCCTGACTTCCGCTATCTGTAAAATGATAGGGGTATTAAAGTCCTCTGCTGCTTTCACAGCCCCTTTTACCATCTCAAGATTCCCCACGCTGAAGGCTCCCACGGCCCGGTTTTCTTCCTTCGCCTGTAAAAGCAATTCCTTCATCTTTACTAATGCCATACTCTTCTCCTTTATCCCCGGGTCAATCCCACAGTCTGCGGTAAATTTCGGTTACATCGTCCTTTGTCATATCCTTTCTGGTATTGGAAGGACTTCCGCTGTCCATGGCATCTCCTGCCATCTTGTCAATGACTGCAAAGAATGCTTCCCGGTCTATGCCATACCCAGCCAGGGACGGAATCTCTAGTTCATCCAAAATTCCAATGACTGAGTCAAGGAATGCCTTTGCTGCCTCTTCCTCTCCTGTCTCTTCCCCTGCTGCCCCGATCTCTCTTGCCATCACTGCAAACCGGTCATAGGCACCGTCAAGGGCAAAGCGGAAGCATTCCTTTAACAGCATGGCATTGGAAATGCCGTGTGGAACATGGAACAAGGCTCCGATGGGACGGCTCATGCCGTGAACCAGAGTCACCGATGCATTGTTAAATGCAATTCCTGCTTCCAAAGCAGCCAGGGACATCTCCTCTCTTGCCTTTTTATCCTCGCCATCATGAAAAGCTTTTGGCAGCCAGGCAAAAATTCTCTTTACCGCTGATAACGCAAAGGAGTCGGACAGAGGCTGAGCCTTTCTTGAAGTGTAGGCTTCCATAGCATGAGTCAGCGCATCAAGTCCGGTTGCCGCCGTAATCTTAGGCGGAGCCGTCATGGTAAACCTGGGATCAATGATAGCCAGATCCGGCATGAGGACAGGACCCTTTAACAGCATCTTAATATCCTTTTTCGTATCTGTAATAATGGTGAACTGAGTTGCCTCAGAACCAGTTCCTGCTGTGGTAGGAATGGCTGTCATAGGAGGAAGGTCTCCTTTTATGACCTTACCCATATAATCAGAAATGTTACCTCCGCAGGCGGACAGAGCGGCAATTGCCTTCATGGAATCGATGGGGCTTCCGCCTCCCAGTGCAATAAGGAAGTCACAGCCTTCCTTCTGGTAACAGGATAGTCCGTCTTCAATCATGGTATCCGTTGGCTCCCCGTTAATTCCGTCAAATATAGCATAGGATATTCCCTCTTCTTTTAAAAGCCCGGTCAATACTCCTACATTCCCAAGCTTCACCATCACCTCATCGGTAACGATCAGGGCTTTATTCCCCTGTTCTTTTAAATGAGCCTTCGCATCAAAGAGGGCATTGTCTCCGCTGACGATTGTTCCAGGCATAATAAACTCTCTTCCCATTATTACGCTCCTTTCCTATTTATGATAATGTTTTGATTTATTTATTGTTGTATTTTGGTTATATTTTAGCACTTTTCATGGGTATGGTCAAGAGATTCTTCCAGTTTTTTTCCTTTATATGATCACTTGTTGGTTATTTGTTGATATTTTTTTGTGCATCTGTTATAATTTTTTTAGAACGGCTGCCTGCGGGGCTGCCATAAAAGGAGTAAAGTATGAGAATTTCCCGGATTGACCAATTGGAGCAATATATTTTAGAACACAAAACAGCTTCCATAGATACCCTGTGTGAAGTCTTTGAAATATCGAAAAATACCCTGCGAAGGGATTTAGAAGTCCTGGTATCAAGAGGAACGGTAGAAAAAGTATATGGAGGCGTGGTTGCCTTAGATACGGTATCTCCTATTCCCGAGCTGATTACCTTTCACGAGCGGGCCAATCAGAATGCACAAAAGAAATTACGGATTGCTGCCTTAGCCGCCTCCTATGTGAGAGAACGGGATATCATATTCATTGACAGCGGTACTACGACCATGAATATTGTGGACTATCTGACCCATTTGAATACGGTCACTGTGATTACTAACAGCGTTCAGGTCATAAATAAGGCCATGAATTACCCAAATATCAACTTAATCGTTCTTCCCGGCTCCTTAAAAAGGGATACTGCCTCCCTTGTTGGCAGCTCCTGCGTGGAATATTTAGAGGATTTTAACATTGTACGGGCCTTTATGGCATGTACCGGCATTTCCGTACAGGCAGGAATCTGCAATGCTTCCACGGAAGAATATAATGTGAAAAAAGCGGCGATTAAAAAAAGCCAGAAGCATTATCTTCTGGCTGATTCCTCAAAGTTTGGCCGGGCATCCCTTATGACCTTTGGAGATGTGAGTCAGTTTGACTCTATTCTAACCGATCAGATGCCGGATGATGCATTCTGTTCCTACTGTGAAGAACTGGGCTGCGCCATCCGCATCGCCACGGAATAACCTTTAAAATGTAATTTCTTCTGTATTTAACAGGGTAACATCTTCTTTGTAAAAGGGCTGCATGCTCTCTTCCACATTGATTTTCACATGCTCAAACGAGATATCTCTGGCATAGTCCGCATAGATTCCGGAGATCTTTGTATGAATGGCTCCATCGCCCTGGCAGGGACGGATATCATATCCTTCAATCTCCCAGCGGGAGGTCTTTTCCAGGGTCAGATGGATATTTTCAAAGCTCACATCTTCCACGTAATTGTCTTCACTTCCCCGAATAAAGATTCCATTTTCCCCTTTACAGGTAATGTTCTGGAACCGGACATTTCTCACTTTTCCAGCTTTTACCCCAGGCTTACGGTCCTGTACGGTGATGCAGATCGGCTCGGCTCTTCCCCACCACTCATGAGAAAAGCGGCGTGTCTCAATGGTAATATTGGAGAACACGGCATTTTCCACGTTTCCGCCATCCCTGATCTGTAGGGAGATACCACGATTGCTTCTGCTGATGGTACAATTATCGACCAGAACATTTCGGAAGCTGCATTCCCCTTCCGTACCAAATTTAATGGCTGCGCTGGTGGAGATTAAGGTACAGTTTGAAATTACGATATTTTCACAGGGGCCGTACTGATTGTAATCCCCGGAATTTTTAAGAACAATGGCATCGTCTCCGCATTCGATGTGACAGCCGATGATTCGCACATTGGTGCAGTGGTCCGGGTCGATTCCGTCGGAGTTTGCCATCTGTAGGTTATTGAGTAAGCGAATTCCCTGAATCAGGACATCATTGCAGCCCACCAGATGGACGGTCCAGAAGGCACAGTTAATTAAGGTGACATCCTGAATGGTGAGATGCTCAAATTTTTCTAACAGCATAAGAGGGATTCTTGGATAATACGTTCCCTCAATATGAAATCCGGAGTTGGTTCCGTAAAAAATCTTTTCATTGGCATCAATGGTTCCAAGGCCTGTGATGGCTACATTCTTCTGGTCAAAGCCATAGAGAAATGCATGGAACGGTCTGCCGTTATATTCACTGTTTAAAAAGGAAGGAAGTCCGGATTCATGAGCCACGATCTTTCCTCCGTTTGCCAGAGGATAATAATCATTTAAATCATCACTGGCCTTTAACACGGCTCCCATCTCCAGATGAAAATCCACGTTTGATTTTAACAGGATAGAACCGCTGTTATAGGTATGTCCGCCAGGAAGTAAAACCCGGCCGCCGCCCTCACTGGTACATGTGTCTATGGCCTTTTGGATTGCCTTAGCATCATTGGTCACTCCATCGCCCTTTGCTCCGAACTCCAATACATTATAAATCATAAATTCCTCCAATCCCGCAAACGTAGCTGTGACGTGCTGTCTTTTTCTAAAAGTGTAAATATATTTTAAATTGGCCCAATTATATCAATTCTATCCGAAGAAGAAAAGCTGAAAACCAAAATAAACGGCAGGGACTTATAAAAAAGCTGTTTTTTATAAGCCCTCTGCCGTTTTTTAACCTTTAAGCCCAGAGGTGCTTATCCCCTCCACCAGATACTTCTGAAGGCAGATAAATATAATGACCGCCGGAAGAATGGATAAGGTAGCCATGGCAAACATGGCACCATAATCGGAGGAAGAACCTGGATCACTAAATAGCTTTAATGCAAGACTGACGGGATATCTTGCTGATTCATTGATGTAGAGCAGGGCAGAAAGAAAATCATCCCAGCGCCACATAAAAGAAAAGATACTGGCTGTAATCAGTGCCGGTGTTATTAATGGAAGTATAATTCTGGCATAGATGCTGTAATAAGAGCAGCCGTCAATCTTAGCTGCCTCGTCAAGCTCTCTTGGAATACCATCAATAAAGTTAATCATCAGGTAAATAAAAAAGCCCTGAATGGCAAAGTAGTAAGGAACGATGAGGGGAAGATAGCTTCCCACCCAGCCAAGCTTCTGGTACCATAAATACTGTGGAATCATAAGAACCTGAGCCGGAAGCATCATGGATAAGAGCATGGCTACAAAGAGAAATTTTCTTCCAAAGAATTTACACCGCGCCAGACCATAGGCAACAAAGGAAGAAGAAAATACAGTTCCAAGTGTCGCTACCACTGCAATGAAAAAGGAATTGCGGAAAAATACCACAAAGCCTGTTTTTGCAAACCCCTTCCAGCCAGTAGCATAGTTTGTCAGGACGAACTTTTTCGGTATCAGCTGCCCGGCTGTGGTAAATATAGTGCTTGTTTCCTTAAACGAGCTCATAATCATCCAGATTAAAGGGTAGACCATGATGAGTCCAAATCCGCACACCAGGATATGATACACAATCTCACCCATTCGTTTCTTTGTTCTCATGGTGTCACACTCCTTCCGTATAAACCCAGAATCTCTTGGTGGCAAACAAAATCATGGTGATAAAACCAATAATCGCCAGCATGACCCATGCCAGTGCCGCACCATAGCCTGTGTTATAAAATTCAAAGGACTGCTGATACATATAAACGGTATAGAATAAGGTGGAGTTTAAGGGTTTTCCCTGAGTGATGATAAAGCACTGGGTAAAGGCAAGGAACCCGTTAATCATCTGCATGACCAGATTAAAAAATATCGTAGGAGTCAATAGAGGCAGAGTAATCTTAAAAAACTGCGAAACCTTATTGGCTCCGTCCACTCTGGCGGCCTCATAAAGTGTCACAGGAATCTGCTTTAAGGAAGATAAAAAGATAAGCATGGATGAGCCAAACTGCCACACAGCCAGGATAATCAGAGTCCAGATAGCAGTATTTACGTTTCCCAGCCATGGAAAGCTGGAATTGACACCAGCGAGCCTTAATAACTGGTTTACCACGCCATCGGTGGCAAACATACGCTTCCAGAGAATGGCCACAGCTACAGAACCTCCAATGATAGAAGGCAGATAATAAGCTGCCCGGTAAAACCCGGTAATCCTAGTGGTCCTGTATAAGATTAAGGCAACAATCAATGCAAATATCAGCCTCAAAGGCACGGATACAAGTGCAAAATAAAAGGTGACCCCGATGGTCTTTAAAAACACCGCATCATCCGTAAACATCTTTATATAATTCTTGGCCCCGGTAAAAACAGGCGGCGCCAATATATTGTAATCACAAAAGGAATAATATAAGGAAAGCCCCATGGGCACTACCATAAAAAGCAAAAATCCAATGGTAAACGGAAGGCTGAATACGAAACCTGCCGTGCTTTCTTTATTCATAAAATGTCTGAAACTCTCTCTTTTCCTATCGTTCATATACGTCCCCTCCGTTCACAAAGAAAAGATTCCACAAAAAGGGGCAGAGCCTTCTCTGCCCCAATCCATTTATTTCTGGCTCATGATCTTATTGGCACCGTTGTAGAATTCTTCTGCAGCGGTAGCAGCGTCATAAGCACCGTAGCATAACTGCTCCTGTACCTGATTTAATAGGTTGAATACCTCACTTGCTCCATCAGGCTGTGGTGGGTTGATCGGAGAACTGTTAGGAGTTACTACATCATTGATATAACGAATGATTTCCTGATTGATCTCATCCATCTTAGGAGAAAGCTCTTCTGCAATTTTGCTGGAAGCCGGAACTCCGCGCTCGCCTAACAAAATGTTATTAGCATCACTTGAATTGATAAGGAAGTTAAGGACTTTAACCGCCTCCTCTGCGTTCTTTGTATGGGAGCCAATGGAAAAGAACTGGCTGGATTTTAAGTAACCGGATTTCTTTGGATCAGGAGACGGCCATGTAGTCATACCAACAGTCACGCCTTCTGGTGCTGCCTTTTGAATGGCAGTCAGCTGATTGGAGTTTGCAAAAGCACACCAGGACATGGTTTCCGGGCTGGAGCCATAAACCATTGGGTCCTGCTCTACGGAGCCCACGGAGATTTCAGCAAATACGCCTGGATCGATGAGCCAGCCCTCTTTTAATCCCCTGGTATACATCTCAAAGAATGGGATGTAATCTTCCTTTGTACCACCCATCTTTTTGTCTCCAAACAGCACAACATCATAGGCTCTCATAAAGTAATCCAGATAAGTCTGGGCAGTTCCGTAAACAATGGAGGTCTTATAGCCGGTCTTTTCGTATACCTGACGGCAAAGGTCCTCAAACTCGTCAATGGTTAAATAATCCTTTACGGTAATTCCGTTCTGGTCAAGAAGTGTCTTGTTGTACATCATAGCCGGTGAATTGATGCCTGCGCAGATGGCATATACCCCTCCCTCTACCGTACCGGAAGCCATGGTATTCTCTGAGATATTTGACACATCGAGTGTCTTATCGTCTATGTATGGCTTTAAGTCTACCAGCAGATCATTTTTCACATACTGGTCAATGTACATATAATCCATCTGGACGATGTCCGGAATGGACTGGCCGGCTGCTGATGTGGCAAGCTTGTTCCAGTAATCGGACCATTCAGAGAACTGTCCCTCAATGGTGATTCCCGGATTCTGCTCCGCGTACAGATCAAGTGCTGCCTGGGTCCTTTCATTACGAACCTGATTTCCCCACCAGCTCATGGTAAGCTTTCCCCCATCCTGCTTAGCCGCTGCTGTGGTAGTCTCTGTTTCCTTGGTGGTCTCAGGAGCCGCGGTTGTTGCGGAAGTCTTGCTTCCCCCACAGCCGGCCAGAGCTGCTGCTGCCAGAAGACCTGTCATGAGCAATGCCATTTTTTTCTTCATAATACCTTCCTCCTTGTTAACTCATCTTAGGTAATTTCATTATACGTTTTGCATCTGGGACGGTAAATGTGCAAAACCGAGTTAGAAGTGGAAAAAACCGAGTTATTTGTTTAAAATGTATATTTTCACAACTTATTAATTGTATTTATTTCATATTTTGTATATAATTTGGTTACAAGTTACTATAAAACCGGAACAAGAGGAGTACACCATGAAATCCTTTCTCCGCAATTTATCCTTAAAAAAGAAGATTCAGTCCATCGTATTCTTAAGCATCCTGCTCTTAGCCTTTACATCCTACCTAAGCCTCCGTATCTCCTCCCAGGCCCATCAAAAGGTACTTCACCAGACGGTGGCCACCACTCTCTCCTTTTCTGCCCAGGAGTTAAACAACCGGCTGGAAAATATCCGCACCATGGCAGATATGCTGCTGGCCGACAATTCCATGCAAAAAAGCCTTGGGGTCTATAAGGATTCCTCTCAGACCCAGGACCGGACCATTGCTTACAAGACCCTTTATACTACCTTAAATGAGTACTACTTTAATTTCCGTAAGAACAACATCAATTACATGAGCCTTTATCAGGGAAATATATCCGTTCATACCCATATCATGACGAAGGAAAAGCTTCCAAGTGAGATAAAGAATGATTTAATCAAACGAGCTGAGGAAGGAAAAGGAAAGACCTTATGGGTCACGGATTACAGCCAGGAATACGGTCTTTTTATGGTAAAGAATATCAGGCGGTCCCAGTTTTTAAAGCTGGATTCCATTGGAAATCTCATTGTGAACATTGATATCAATCAGCTGATGAACTCCTTTACCAGCTCCAGCAGACTCAATGAAAAGGCGGTCTATATTCTATATCAGAACGGACATTTTATCTACAATTCTTCCGCCCTTCCGTCAGATCAGGCTCTGCTTCAAGGCTTTGATTCCAGATATGGGCGGGTCAATTTAGAATCAAACAATTATTTCTATGTAAAACGAAGCGTACCAGATCTTGGTTGGGATTTTGTGTGTATGATTCCCTATAACGATATTGTGGAATCCCTCCAGGTAAGCTTCTATCTCTGCATTGTCATAACCATTGGAGCCATGGCTCTGGCCATGGCATTGTCCTCAGCCCTCATTGATTCCATTACAAGACACTTTAATATCCTTCTTCTTAAAATGAACAATCTGGCAGACGGGCAGAACCAGCAGCTTACCATACGCTACGATTACAAGGAACGTTTTGATGAGGTAGGAATCTTACATACCCGCTTTGACCAGATGGTCTTAGCTGTCAATGAGCTTATCAGGACCAATTATCTTAATGAGATACTTAAAAAAGAAGCTCAGCTTAAAGCCCTGGAAAACCAGATGAATCCCCACTTTTTATACAATACCTTAGAGTCCATTAACTGGAGGGCAAAGGCTCTTGGGGCCAGGGATATCTCTTCCATGGCGGAAGCCCTTGGAACCCTTCTAAGGATCACCCTGGACCAAAAAAGCAAGCAGGTGACCTTACGCAGGGAGCTTGAGATGGTCCAGTGCTATATGACCATTCAAAAGTACCGGTATGAGGACCGTCTGGAATACCAGGTGATGGTGCCTCCAGAGCTTCTTGACTTAAGTGTCTTAAAGCTCACCCTTCAGCCCCTGGTTGAAAATGCAATCCGTTACGGTCTGGAAGAAAATACGGAAGGCTGTCAGATTCGGATTATTGCAGCCATTACGGACGGAGTCCTATCCGTTTCTGTCATGAACAACGGCTCCCAGTTTGAAGACAACCTGTTAGAAAAGCTAAGATACCATCAGATTACCCCCCATGGCTTTGGAATAGGGCTTCTTAACATCCAGGAGCGCATGAAACTGACCTACGGCTCTGCCGGAAGCCTTTCCCTATATAATGAAAAGGAACAAGCCGTTGCAAAGCTTTCCTTTCCCCTGTCAAGTGATCAGGAGGAAGATGGCTGCCAGAAAGGAGAGATATCATGCTAAAGTTAATGATTGCCGACGATGAGCGAATGATCCGGGAATCCATTTCTTCCCTCATCGACTGGAACAGTCTTGGAATTGAGTTAATCGGTACCTGCAGCGACGGGATCGAGGCTTATAACATGATTCTTGATGAGACTCCAGATATTGTGCTCACCGACATTAGAATGCCAGGTTTATCGGGCCTTGAGCTGGTGGAAAGAATCTCACAGACAGACCTTGGCACCCAGTTTATTATTCTCTCCGGCTTTGGAGAATTTAAGTATGCCAAGCAGGCCATGAAATTCCGGGTCCACCATTATCTTCTAAAACCCTGCAACGAGGGACAGATCATAGAAAGCATGAAGGATGTGGTAAAGGAATACTATCACCGCCGGGCGTTCCAGGATTTAAAGGAGAGGCAGAAGGCCCTGACCCACAATCTTCATTACAGCGTACTGGCAAATATCATCAACGAGCGGATTTTTCTTCAGGAATCACCGGAGCGGGCCTGGGATTCCTATTCCGGCTTCATGGATTTTTTTAATACCGGGTATGAGATGTGTTATCTTCATTATCTGGAGGAGGAACATCTAACATCAGTTCTCAATCAGGTTTCCTTCTACATGATGGAGCACGCGCCAGGAATTACGGTTTACAGCATTTATGTGAAGAACACCCTGATCCTGTTTTTTGAAAGCCATCAGGTTTCCTATGATAAGCTGGATGCCTTTATGATGTCACTGTCTCCCCATAAGGCTTTCACAGAGCTTTCCTATGTAAGAGCGACTTATGCCAGTCTTTCTGGCTTAATTGAGACTCTCACCGGTAAAATCGAGAGGTACGGAATGATATATTTCATGAATGGCCTGCAGCCCGTTCCCATCTGTAACTACAAGAACCTGATTTCAAAGATTGAACAGCTTACTACCTCCCTGATGCAGTCAGAAGACTCAGATTCTGGCAATGCCTCCTTAGAGGAGCTTTTGAATACCATTAAAAATATCGGAAACCTGGATTTTCTAAAGCAGACAGCCTCCCGAATGGTCATTAAATTCACAACAGGAAATCGGTATTATTCCACTTTGGAAGCTACAGAATATTTAATGACCTTAAACGAACAGACACATATAGAGGTCCTAAAAAACATGCTCATAGAGAAAATTCTGCACATTATGGAACAGCCCCATGAAAATCCCCAGTGCTGCAGTCCGTTCATCGAAAAAGTCAAGCAATGTGTAGAAAATAACTTAAGTAACCCTAATCTGACCTTAAAGTGGATTGCAGAAAATTATCTTTTCATGAATGTGGATTATGTCAGTGCCCGTTTTATCAAGGAAACAAAGCAGAAATTCTCCAACTACTTAGCAACGATTCGCATTCAAAAGGCAAAGCAGCTGTTAACAGAAGGGAATGCAGAACAGATTCAATGGGTGGCGGAACAGGTGGGCTGTGGGAATAATCCCCAATATTTCAGCCAGATTTTCAAAAAGCATACTGGCATGACGCCCAGTGCCTATGTGAAACGCTTAAATGGAGGGGAAAAATAAAAGATGCCCTGACCAGTCGTTTCGACTGCTGTCAGGGCATCCTTTATGGTATTTATTATGATTCCATTTACTAAATTCTCTCAAGAATCTTACGAAGTGCTTCACAGGCAATGGTAAATGCCTCTTCCCCACTCAGCTTTTTCTTCTCTCCTGCACTCTGCTCCAGGGAGCTAAAGCCTGCAAAGTCAGCCAGATGAGGCTCCAGAGATAAAAATCCCTGATATCCACTGTCCTTTAACATCTTAAGAATCTTTTCCACATTTCCATCTCCATGACCTGCCGGAACTACGCTGCCATCAGACCAAAGAGCATCCTTGATGTGAATGTAAGCAATGTATGGCTTTAACATCTCATAAGCAGAGAGTGTATCCTGCTTACACTGGACAAAGTTTGCAAAATCAAACACAGCCTTAAAATGTTCCCCATAAAATTCCTTCATCAGCTCCAGGCAGCGGTCTGCCACATCACCATAGATATCCTTTTCATTTTCATGAAGAAGAATGATATTACTTGCCTTGGCATAATCCACAAACTGACCTAACTGGTCCATGACTTTTCCATGATAAGGATCATAGCTTTCATGTTCCGGCATGAAGAAGCTGAACATACGGATATAGGGCGTCTCCATCTCATGTGCAATCTCCACGGTATGCTTATAAAGCTCCATGTGAGATGCAAAATCATCGGTAATCTTAATCTTTCCAATAGGAGAACCTACGGAAGATAACTGGATTCCAGACTCGTCTAACTGCTTTTTAATTTCCCTTGCTTCATTTATGGAGTAATCCACCAGACCTTTTCCGTTTACTCCGCGCATCTCCACATGATTCATTTGAAGTTTTTTTAACACCTCAATCTGCTTGCCTAAATTCGTATCAATTTCATCCGCAAACCCGGATAACTGAATTCCTTCCCACATTATCGTTTCTCCTTTTTCATTGTTGCATCAATTGTTTCATAATTATATTTTTTCGAATTAGTTTGTATAATATTAATAACTTCCCTCTGTGCTGAACACCACTCCTGTGCCTTCCTTTTTCTTAGATGCCATACGGCGCTTCGTAAGCTCCTCTAAGAAGAGGTCTTCATCAAATGGAAGTTCAATGTCTTTCTCCTGCCAGCTGGATAAATGCATAGCATTTGATAAGGTCAGTCCGTTGATACCCTCCACACCGTCTGCCACAAGAGGAGTCCCATGAAGAATCCGATTGGCAAATGCCTTAATAACTCCCATATGCTGCTCATTGAGTCCATCTGTTTCCACCTCGGTTATGGTGCATTCCGGAGTATCAAAGCCGCCTTTTGCTGTTTTACAGAAGGTACGCTCATTCTCTGACAGCTTATAAAGTGTCAGCTTGTTATCTTCGCATACCAGCTTGCCCATCTCCAGGGTGACTTCAAATCGGTTGGTCCCAGGGGCGTCTGCTGTGGTGGTAACAAAAACGCCGGTTGCTCCATTGGGATATTCCATATAGGCGGTCACATCGTCTTCCACTTCAATGTCATGCCATTTTCCATTGTGGCAGAAAGCCCTTACCTTGCTTGGCATTCCACAAATCCACTGGATTAAGTCCATATTGTGGGGGCACTGATTCAGTAAAACTCCGCCGCCTTCCCCATCCCACGTAGCTCTCCAGCTTCCGGAATCGTAATAGGACTGGGTGCGGTACCAGTCGGTTACGATCCAATTCACTCTCTTAATGGCCCCAAGCTCTCCTCCGGTTACCAGCTCATGCATCTTCCGGTAGATGCTGTTGGTTCTCTGATTGAACATCATGGCAAACACCCGGTCACTCTTTTTTGCCGCCTCATTCATCTCCCGTACCTGCTTGGTGTAAACACCGGCTGGCTTTTCACAAAGTACATGAAGACCATGATTTAAGGCATATATTGTAAGCTCCGGATGCTGATAATGAGGAACTACAATCAGTACTGCATCGCAGGTTCCGGAATCAATTAATTCGGTTCCTTCCTCAAAGATTGCCACGGATTCCGGCAGATGTTCTTTCGCCCAGGTCCTCCGGCTCTCCTGTCTGTCTGCCACTGCAGTGATTGTCAGCTGAGAAAGCTCCGCTTCCAATATGTTCTTTACATGTCCTGACCCCATATTTCCAATTCCAATAATTCCAAGTCTCACCTGTTCCATCGTCATCTCTCCTTATTTCTTGCTGAATCATAAATATCCATTACTGTAAAGAATGTGTTTTCCACAGAGGAAAGGTCATTGCCATAAGCTTCTTTCGTCAGTAAGCAGTGATAAAAGTCCCTGATGCAGGCTTCATGTCCTCTGCCCCAGTATTCCTTTCCCGGAGCCAGCCCCTTTGCTGCCTGAAAATAAACCGGCTCTTCGTCTTCCCAGGTCCTGTACCAGACGGAACCACCTTCCAGCCTGATTACTCCCTTTTCACATACCAGTTCAATAAAAACAGGAGCATCGTATCCAAAAGCGGTTGTCGCGTAAAATGTTGCACGAACCGGGTCATCCCCTTTCGTAAACTCCATATACGCCTCTACCATATCCTCCACCTCTATCACACATTTCAAATGGTGGTTTCTGATGGTTGCCTCCGTCCTTACAGGCCTTCCAAGCCAGTGCAGCAAAAGATCCAGGGTATGAATGGACTGGTTCATTAAAGCTCCACCCCCCTCCGTCTGGAGGCTTCCCCGCCATTCGCTTTCCGTATAATAGGACTGCCCCCGGTTCCAGGTAACAAAGGCTCTTCCCCCCTTTACCTTTCCCAGAATCTCCTCCTTTAAGATACGGCTGACCTCTTTTGTAGTCTCGTTATAGCGGTTCTGAAAGCAGATGCCAAGTCTTCCCTTGCTTGATTGTTCCGCCTTTGAAAGCCTGACAAACTGCTCTCTGGTGATGGCTGGCGGTTTCTCCATAAATACGGAAATCCCCTTCTCTAATCCTTCCACTGCCAAGTCCGTGTGGCAGAAATGAGGCGTACAGATGTGGACCGCCTCTAAATCCTCCTTTTGAAGCATCTCTTCCAAAGATTCATAAGCTCTTCCCTCACCACCGGTATATTCCTTTGAATATTCCTCCGCCCGTTCCTTATGGATATCTGCAAACGCACAAAGACTGACCCCCGAAAGTCCATTTAGGCTCATGGCATGAACCCTTCCAATGCTACCGCACCCAACGATACCAACCCGAACCATAATTCCATCCCCTTTTCTTTTTGCTGTTTCTATGATAGATTTATTATATACTTTCTTTAACGCAATTTGTTTGCGTAGATTGACTAGAAACATGCGTAGATTGTCTTTTTAAGGAGGCTCCCATGAAAAAGGAAAATCTTTATCATTACAGTGAATTTTCAGAACCCTTCAGCTGCGACTTTACCACCAGCCATGCCGCAGGAAATGTGGATTTTCATATGCATAACAGCCATGAAATCTATCTTCTTTTAGACGGACATATCCAGTATTTTGTGGAAAATGCCTGCTATGATATGAGTCCGGGCAATTTAATCCTTTTCTCCAACCGGGAAATACACAAAGCCATCAATTCCAGCAACGTGCCCTTTACCCGCCTTGTGATTCACGTGAATCCTGCCTTTATCCGTCCTTACTCTACTCCCAATACCAATCTCCTTGATTGTTTCCATCGGGAGCCGGGAGTAAACAATTTAATTCTTCTGCCAAAGGAAGATTATCAATCCATGATTTCCATGGCAGAGACCTTAAAAAAGGCAATAAAAAATCGCGGCTCTTACGGCAGCGATTTAACAGAGATTACGACCTTGCTCCAAATATTGGTTTTAATTAACAAAGCATATAAAAAGACCGGTTCTAAAAATACCTCTCCAAGACCTCATAAGGCCCAGGCCATTATGAACTATATTGATGAGAACTTAACAACTCCCATGACACTGGATTCTATTTCCCATGCCCTGGCTCTTGATAAGTATTATTTAAGCCACTTATTCAAATCGGAAACAGAAAGCAGCATCTTCCAGTACATTGTTGTAAAACGGGTAGCCCTGGCAAAGGAGCTTTTGCTAAAGGGCCACACCGTTTCCGAAGCCTGCTATCTATCCGGCTTTCATGATTATTCCAACTTTATCCGTACCTTCCGCCAAACCACTGGCTGCACGCCGGGACAGTTCAAACGGCTGAACCAGTAAGGAGCTATTTCATCTTATAGACCGGGTCGGCCGGATATCCGCCCCGGATTTTTTGCATTCCCCGCTGCACGGCATCCTTTGACTGCTTCCAGTCTGCATCCCGGTTTAAATAATCATATTTCTCTATGAACCAGTCAATGTCTCCAGACATCCGTTCCATATTTTCTTCCATCAGCTGAAAAAGGACAGAGTAAAATGCTTTCCGTTCCCCGTCACCTAGGTACTGATCGGCTCCGCTGCATAAATCCCCAAAGTGATGAAAGCAGAACCCCTTGCTATTTGTCAGCTTTTCCCGAAAGGCAGAATCATTCTTATAAAGATGGAAAAAGGTTGCCACATACCGTTCGTAGCGTTTGGAAAATCGGTCACAGATATAGCAGGTCTTTTCTTTTGATGTGACCCACTCACGTATGGAATTTTCATTCCCTGCCTTTTTCATCAACCGATCCTTTAAGGAGATTTTCTGTGGAGCAAAATGATTAAATTCCTCCTTCATCTCCTTTAACAGCTTTTTATAATAGGTCTTAAGAATCCAGCCGTTCCCAAGAGCATTCCCGTAATCAAACATCTTTTTTTGATGGGTACGGCAAAAGCCTTCCTGATCCGTGGCTGCTCTGGTATCACTTTCCATGTAGGATGCGCAGGAACCAAGAACAAAATCCATTAATTCCTGCTCTGCCTTTCTCTCTAAGAAGCAAAAAGGGCATTCTTCTCCCGCATCCATGGCATCATTTAACGGTATTTCATATAGTTTTTCCTTCATCGCTGCCTTTCCTTTCCTATCTCCTGTGACATATTCTCCTATGACATAAAACCCGGCTGTGCCAGGATTCTTCCTTCGCACAGCCGGGTAGTTGTTCATCGCCCAGACAGACCTTAGACCTTAAACCGATAGCCTACGCCCCAGATTGTCTCGATATACTGAGGTTTTGCCGTATTAAATTCGATTTTTTCTCTGATCTTTTTAATATGGACGGTTACCGTGGCAATATCTCCAATGGATTCCATATCCCATATTTTATTAAACAATTCCTCTTTTGTAAATACATGATTGGGATTTTGAGCCAGGAATGTGAGAAGATCGAATTCCTTAGTCGTAAAATTCTTTTCTTCCCCATTGATCCAGACTCTTCTAGCCGTCTTATCGACCTTAAGGCCACGGATCTCGATAATCTCATTATCCGGTGTTCCGCTTCCAATCAAGCGCTCGTAACGGGCTAAGTGGGCCTTTACGCGGGCAACCATCTCGCTGGGACTAAAGGGCTTTGTGATATAATCATCGGCTCCCAGTCCAAGACCACGGATCTTGTCAATATCTTCCTTCTTTGCAGATACCATAATGATGGGGGTATTTTTAACCTCTCTCACCTTTCTGCAGATTTCAAAGCCATCTACCCCAGGGAGCATCAGATCCAGTATTAGCAAGTCAAAATCCTCGTGAAGTGCCTGGGATAATCCTTCCGTGCCGTTATTTTCAATCTCTACCTCAAAGCCGCTTAGCTCCAGATAATCCTTCTCAAGCTCTGCAATGCTTATCTCGTCTTCCACAATCAGTATTCTGCTCATTCCTGTATGACCTCCTGGTATTTTCTTAACACAAAATGAATCTCAGTTCCGATTCCTTCCTTGCTGCTGGCCCAAATCCTGCCGCCATGATCCTCTATAATCTTTTTCACAATAGACAAACCAATTCCGCTTCCGCCCTGGGAGGAATTTCTGGAGGAATCCGTACGATAGAACCGGTCAAAAATGTTCGGCAGATCCTTTGCTGAAATTCCTTTGCCGTTATCTTCAATTCCCACCTGAATAAAATCGCCTACATCCTTAATCCGGATGTTAATGATTCCATTCCTCTTATCCATATATTTTACCGAATTGCTCACAATATTATTAATGACCCGGCGAAGCTGTTCCGCATCTGCTATTATTACCACATCTTCGTCCACATAATTAAAATAACCAAGCTCAATGTTTCTGGCTTCCATCTCAAGCCCCACCTCATCCACGCAGTCCCTGAAATAATTAGAAACGCTGATTTTCGTAAAGGTATAGGGGATTTTATTGGTATCAATTTTAGAATAAAAGGTAAGCTCATCAATCAGCTTATCCATATCATTGGCCTTATTGTAAATGGTACGGATATAACGGTCCAGCTTTTCAGGGGAGGATGCAACCCCATCCATGATTCCTTCCACATACCCCTTAATAGCAGTAATGGGAGTTTTTAAATCATGAGATATGTTGCTGATCAGCTCCTTATTCTCCTTATCATACTGAACCTTTTCCTCGGCGGATTCCTTTAAACGGATTCTCATCTCCTCAAAGTCCTGGCAAAGCTGACCAATCTCGTCATCTTCTTCAATCTCCAGGGAGAAATCCAGGTTTCCATCCCGAATCTTTTTGGTAGCCACCTCTAAGCGCCCCAATGGACTTATGACAGACCGGTATACCCACATCATAAGAATAGCATCGGTAAATACAATAATCATAATACCGGCAAAAAGCATCTCCCACATCATGATCTTAATCTCAGGAAGAAGGCCGTCTATGTTTGATACAATGAATACGCTGCCCTGACCCCCATCTGGAAATAGAAAATCAATCTGCTTCACCAGATGCTGGCTCTCCCCGTCCAGATACATGGCTCCGTCCAATGTGCTGTCAATCTCCTCATACTTGGGAAGCTGGCTGTATAAGCCCTGGGTAATATGGCTGTTGCCGTCAAATATCAAGTTATCGCCTTTACGGACGATGACATAGGCGTACTTTCTTGAAAGGCCTGAATTAAGCTTGTCCAAATACTCTTTGTTGCCAAGCTGTCCCGAGTCACTTTGTATTAACTGGCCGATCTCCTTCACCTCGGGGCTTGTCAGGCGGCTAAAAATCTGAATGGTATTGCCGGAAATAAGATCTACCTGATCCGTCAGATTATATGCTTTACGGAAAGCATTCCTCTGGTAACTGTTAAGACCAGTCACCACGCCAAAGATAAGGGTCAGGGGGATCACCGTGATAATTATAAATGCAACCACCAGTCTGGTTTTTAATTTTAATTTCACTTTTATCGCCTCTCCTATGCTTCCTATTAGAAATACATGACAAAATCATTATATAACGTAATGGTATTATAACACACATGGCCGTAAGAATTTATAAAACAATTCTAAAATTTAAAAAGCTGGGGCAACAGGCGGTTTTACCCTGCCTGATGCCCCAGCCGTTGCCAGCTTTTGGCTGTTTTCAAACTGTTTTTTTACTGTTTTTATAAATATTTCTTTAAAAGTTCCGTCTTATCAAGCTTCTCCCAAGGAAGATCAAGATCGTTTCTACCAAAGTGTCCGTAAGCAGCGGTCTGCTTGTAAATCGGGCGGCGAAGATCCAGCATCTTAATGATTCCAGCAGGACGAAGATCGAAGTTCTCACGAATGATATTAACCAGCTTTTCGTTGCTTAATTTTCCGGTTCCAAAGGTATCTACCATGATGGAAGTCGGATGAGCCACACCGATGGCGTAGGAAAGCTGAATTTCACACTTATCAGCAAGACCTGCTGCAACGATGTTCTTAGCCACGTAACGTGCTGCGTAGGCTGCGGAACGGTCTACCTTTGTGCAGTCCTTCCCAGAGAAAGCACCGCCGCCGTGACGAGCATAACCGCCATAGGTGTCTACGATGATTTTACGTCCGGTTAAACCGCTGTCGCCGTGAGGTCCGCCGATAACGAAACGTCCGGTTGGGTTAATAAAGAATTTTGTGTTATCGTCCACTAATTCTGCGGGAAGAATCTCATCAAAGACATACTTTTTAATATCTTTGTGAATCTGATCCTGGCTTACGTTCTCATCATGCTGTGTGGATAATACAACGGCATCCAGACGGATCGGTTTTCCAGCCTCACTATATTCCACGGTTACCTGTGTCTTTCCGTCAGGACGAAGATAGGTCAGAGTTCCGTCTTTTCTCACCTTGGTCAGCTGAAGAGCCAGCTTGTGAGCCAGTGCGATGGGATATGGCATATATTCTTCGGTTTCATTGCTGGCAAAACCGAACATCATACCCTGATCTCCTGCTCCGATGGCATCGATTTCTGCATCAGACATTTTATTTTCTTTTGCTTCAAGAGCGCGATCAACGCCCATGGCAATATCTTTGGACTGTTCGTCAAGAGCTACCATAACACCGCAGGTCTCGTAGTCAAAGCCATATTTTGCGCGGTCATAGCCGATTTCCTTTACTGTTTCCCGTACGATTTTCTGGATATCCACATACGCATTTGTGGTAACCTCTCCCATGACCATAACAATACCAGTTGTGGTACAGGTCTCGCAGGCAACGCGGCTCATAGGGTCCTGTCTTAACAGCTCATCGAGAATGGCGTCAGAGATCTGATCGCACATCTTATCCGGATGTCCTTCGGTTACTGACTCGGATGTAAATAATAATTTTTCCATGTTGTAATTCCTCCTCTATTTTACATGGGGGAATAACAAAAAGAAAAGTCCGCAGCAAATGCGGACTTGATAAACTGTATCAAATCCTCTTATTGCTCGATTTCTCGCTCAGGTTGGCACCTTCCAGCAGTTTCACAATGGCTTTTGCCATTATGTTGCGGGGGTTGCCGTGACTTCACAGATCCTTTGTATCTCCATCACTCTGAATAAGGGATATTACGTACTTTTCAGTTGTTATTCAATTGTAAGGTGCTATATAATTGCACCTATATTTTAACTTATTCATAATCGGCTGTCAAGTGCATTTCTATCCTGCATATTACTTCTCTTCCCAGAGAATGTCAGGATAGAGCCCTGATTGTTTCAGCTGGCGTATGGCCTTAACAACGTTCTCTTTATCTTCCTTGTAGGTCACACCGTACCAGCGGTCTGAGCTTTTTAAGACAGAGACTTCTGCCTTCCCTTCTTTTAAAAGTTCATCTACCACAAAGGGGAGGAAATATTCACACTTCACCGGATTTTGAGTGAGTTCTCTGTCAAGAAAGCTGATAAAACGGGAAGATAGCTCCTTTAAGATGCTTTCTGTAAATCCCCACAAATTCATGGAGACAAGAGTTTCCTCGGAAAGCTCGGTCCAGGAATTGCCGTCATCTTCTGTAAATTCTGCAATTTCTCCATGCTTTTCAATTCGGGTGCGCTCATGGATATTTAAGAGTTTACCGTCCTCATTTACCGTGCAGACACCTCTGGCCACATGACCATTTTCCGTCAGGGTGTTATAAAGCTCATAGCCTACCATGGCATACTGATATTTATTCTCATCGTCAGAGACTCTGGTCAGTTGATTATAGATTGCCTGAAAGGCAGTTCTTCCGTAATAATCATCTGCATTAATGACTGCAAAGGGTCCGTCAATGACCTCCTGACAGCATAGAATGGCATGACCCGTCCCCCAGGGCTTTACTCTGCCTTCGGGAATCTCATACCCCTCTGGCAGCTTATCAAGCTCCTGATAGACATACTTTACGTTAACATGGTCTTTCAGCCTGTCTCCGATATTTTCCTTAAACTCTTTTTCAATGGCCTTTTTTATAATAAAAACAACCGTTTCAAATCCAGCCTGCACGGCATCGTAGATGGAAAAGTCAATGATCTTATTCCCTTGCTCATCGATTGGATCAATCTGCTTTAATCCTCCGTAACGACTGCCCATACCTGCTGCCATGATTACCAGAACCGGTTTTTTACTCATTTTTCTTACCTCCGCTTATCTGCCTTGTCTGGCACTAAATGGTCAGATAGACAATTCTTATTTCAAAATCTATTTTAACATAATACGTAATAAAGTGTCCATATGATCTAAGTAACTGTCAACATATAAAAATCAAAACCAAGCCCCTATGTTTTATTAAAATAGTAAATACAAAAAGACTCTGCTATAATGTAGTAAAGTCTTTGTATCTTCATTATATCCACAAGGAGTAAATCATGAACAAATTATATGTAAAAGCATCTGTTATCTTTTTGCTTATTTCAACAATCTTTTTCCCATACTATTTTTCATACAATGATAAATATGAGAGAGCATTTGGTTTTCCTTATAGATATATATTTTTCAATGAAATGAAGGTTTCCTTTTTCCTTTCAATGAACATTGATTTATCACTCTTACTCATTGACTTTGTTATTATTTACGTTTTTATTTACTTTGGGGTAAAAATAATAAAGGCTATTAAGAAGTTAATTCAACATATCAAAAAATTGTAAAAGCAGGTTGGAATTCTAAAGAATTCCAACCTGCCAATTGATACTAAGTATAAAAGTCCAACTTAGCCTACCTTTAATTTAAACTTCTTCGCTTCCTTCTCGGAATCTACTTTTTCAATCATGGCTCCAAGTCCCTGAAGTTTCTCTTCAAAGCACTCATAGCCTCTCTGAATAAATCCAATTTCATCAACAACAGTATATCCGTCTGCTGCCAATCCTGCGATAACAAGAGCTGCGCCTGCACGAAGGTCTGGGGCATTGACAAATGCGCCGCTGAAGCCGCCTACTCCGTCGATGACTGCAACGTTACCTTCTACCTTAACGCTGGCACCCATGCGGGACAGTTCATCTACGTAACGGAAACGATTTTCAAAGATACTCTCTGTTACCACACTGGTTCCATTAGCAAGAGCCAGAGTGACCGCCATCTGAGGCTGCATATCCGTAGGGAACCCAGGATAAGGAAGAGTCTTAATGTCTGTATGCTTTTGATTGGTCTTACCAACTACGCGGACTGCATCGTCAAATTCAACCACTTCACACCCCATCTCAAGGAGCTTTGCAGAAATGGCTTCCAGATGCTTTGGTATTACGTTTTTCACCATAACATCCCCTCTGGTGATGGCGGCTGCACACATAAAAGTGCCTGCCTCAATCTGGTCAGGGATAATGGAATATTCGGTTCCATGAAGCTTATTCACACCGCGGATGCGGATGGTATCAGTACCAGCGCCTTTGATGTTGGCTCCCATGCTGTTTAAGAAGTTTGCAACGTCAACGACGTGTGGCTCTTTCGCCACATTTTCTAAAATAGTCTGTCCTTCTGCAAGAGTTGCCGCCATCATTACATTAATGGTTGCTCCAACGCTTACTACGTCTAAGTAGATATGGCTTGCCACAAGGTCAATGGCATGGGCGATTACGGCTCCACGCTCAATCTTTACTTCCGCTCCAAGAGCGCGAAATCCCTTTAGATGCTGATCAATCGGCCGGCTTCCAATGTTGCAGCCACCTGGAAGAGGAACCTGGGCGCTTTTATATTTGCCAAGCATCGCTCCGATAAAATAATAGGAGGCTCTGATCTTACGAATGTATTCATCATCAACGGATACTTCCCGAATGGTTCCGCCGTTGATACGAACGGTATGTCTGTCGATGCGTTCTACCCTTGCACCAATCTCTTCAATCGCTTCCAGTAATACATTTATATCCCGAACATCGGGTAAATTATCGATCAGAACATCTTCGTCTGTCATAATAGCTGCTGCCAGAATTCCTAAAGCGGCATTCTTTGCTCCGCCGATGGTAACTTCGCCCACCAGTGGATTTCCGCCCTTCATAATATACTGCTCCATTTCACACCTCTGATTATCACGTTATCTATTAAAAAATTCTTACGTTTTCTTGATTAGCCTTTCATAATTATAACACATCCTGAGAATTTGTAAAGAGAACGCATTTTCTATTCCCGAAGCAGCCCACAGACAAAGTCATTTCCCCGTTCTGCAAAGAAGGAAGAGGCGTCGTTAATCCCCATCTTCTGGCTGTCTCCGGTGGATGGATTATAAAGAGTTACGTTGTACTGATCGTAGCCCGATATGAGAAGGTATCCCCCCTGACCGGTATACGCTGCCACCGGGCAGCCCTTGCCTACAAAGTACAGCACCTGGTTTAAGGTGCAGCCTCTGGCATCGATCATAAGAACGCCTTCCCGCAGGGTTCTTTCTCCGTCAAAATCCTCTAGATTTTGTAAAAATACAGCTCCATTTTTCATGGGATCCTTCATGTTTCGAATGGGTGGACGATTGACACGGCTCCATAAAATCTCCTGATTTTGATCGGTTACCACGCCCATTCTGTCAAAGGCCAGGGCCAGAGCATCGGTAAAATCTCTTCTGCTTCCAAGAAAATGGCTTCCGCTGTAAGCATAGTAGCGGTTTTCTCTGGTCTTTTGATTGCCCTTTAATTCCACCACTTCTGTGGTTTCATAGGCCACCTTCTTTGGCACTGTGATTCTTACCTCTTTGCTTTGGGTGTCCTTGGAAAGCTGGATAAAATAAATCTTTTTCCGGTCCTGTGTCGCAGCGGAGCCGACTCCTTCTATTTCATCATTGGTGATTTCCTGATTGCAGACAATGGTATCCCGCTTGGACGCAGCATAAGACTGGTCTTCTGACTTAGCTACCTGGGTCAGATGAATTCGGCTGTCATCCACAGATACATCGGAAATATAAACATTCTCCTGCTCATACTCCTTTAAAATCTTTCCGGTCTGGTCCATAATCTCGATTCGGTGCATAGGGGCGTCCAGTATTCTGCCGTTTTCCATCCATTTGTCGCCTTCATTTGCGATACCATAGATAAAATCATCTCCAACAAAACCTAAGGGGCGGTATAAATCATTATCTCCCCCTGCAATCTCCCGTTTGATTCCAGTGTCAAGATTCATGAGGTGAATCACTCCTGCCCCGTAGATGTCGCTTCCTTCCTGCCATGCAAAATGGCGTTCCGTTCCGCTGACTGCATAGCCGCCTTCCATGAGGGAATCTGCAAGAACCATATATTCGTTGCTGTTTAAGTCAATTCCATATACCGACCGGTCAGCCATTAAATAAAGCATTCCATTGCTTCCTAGATGAGCCAGTTGATCCATATCCTCTTTTAGCATCTCATAGGATAAGGTAATTGGAGTAAAGAAACGTTCCTCAATGGCATTGTTCTGGCTGCTGTACTGATACATGGCTATTCCCATGCTTCCCTCGTGGATTCCACGGTTCATGTATCCGTATACCAGGAAATTCACATCTCCATTGTCACCCACGGAAAGAATCTTGATATCATGCTGGTCATACCCGCTTCGGATGCGGTCATCTTCTTTGCTTCGGAAGGAAAATACCTTAACTCCGTGCTCTCCCTTCTGGTCAAAGGTCCAAAGATCCCGGTTTACTACATAGGCAATCTGGTTTCCCGACGGACTTTTTGCAGTCCGTACCTCTTCCGGGTCAATGATTCCAAGAAGAATCCGTTTTCCGGCAAAAAGCTCTCTCTGCCCTGAAAAGACCTGGCTGGTATCCCGGTTAAAATCCATGAGATAAATTCTGCGGCTGTCCCACTTCATGG
Source organism: Clostridium sp. 12(A) (assembly GCA_000526575.1). Taxonomy (GTDB): domain Bacteria; phylum Bacillota; class Clostridia; order Lachnospirales; family Lachnospiraceae; genus Lacrimispora; species Lacrimispora xylanolytica. Next base: position 2,749,663 of record JAGI01000002.1, read on the forward strand.
TGAAGCTGTCCTCCACTTCATAAATCTCCCTGGAATCCCCCTCCCCTCTGGCTACCTGGTATTTTAGCTGGACGCTGCACATAATCCCGTTTAAATCCTTAAGGGTTGCCTGAATATCCCCCACAGGAGTAACAGAAAGACCGCCCCAGGTCAGCTGGGAAAAGCTGGAACGTATGGAAACATGGCTAAGAGAGCTGTTATCCTCTGTATCATTGCTTTCCAGATAGGTGGTAAGCTCCTTGGCCTGCTCGTAATTAAAAGTCTTCGTGGTAAAATCAACTGCAAAATCAATCATATCCTTGGCATTGCTGTTGTCTGTCCACATGATTCTTGTATAGTAAAGGAGACTTCCTTTGCTTGATGTATCCAGATCGAGGACGAGCAAGTATTCCTTGTCCTTTGTTAACAGATTCTGGATTGGAAGAGAAACAGAAACACCATCATCCCCCTGATTCCAGGTCTCAACGGTTGTCCGCTCTACCAGCCGTTCCATATCAAGACTGCGGACTTCATAGCTGATTCCATTGATGCTGCCGCTGTAATCTGAGATCTGAAGGTTTAAAGAACGGTCAGCAGGTAAAAGGGTAAGGGCTTCCCTGGAAACGGTCTGCTTCATGTCCTGCGTGTAGCCGTGAAGCAGATTCATCTTTCTGCCATACATATCGGTATAAACAACGGGGAGAGAGGCCTCATCCATGGAGGTGTAGACCATAACATCTTTTTTTTCCGTTGTTTTTTGGTTCCAAACAAAATAAACTGCGGTGGCTGCTACAAAAACCGCAGATAACACCGCAATTTTCTTAATCATTCGATTCATATGAAAACTTCCTTTGACTTTACTTTCTATCTTATTATTCTATACAATTATAACCAAAACTACAATGAAAACTTTCTTAAACATTCGTAAATGCGGAGACTTTTAGGAATGCCGTAAATTCTTTAAGGAAGAGCGGGGATAAAGGAAAGGACTGAATGGATTAATTTAAGACAGGTAATTGGGAAAATAATAAGAAAAACGTCTTGAACGGATTCTGAATTGGGTGACCTCAATTCCGTTACAAGACGTATTTTCGTGATGCTTCTTTCGTCTGCCCGCATCGGCAAGGCAAAATTTTGAGCATGTGCATGAGACCTTTTTAACTGGCTTTATTTCATCAGGTCCGGATACATTTCTTTGGCAAGCTGCTCTACACCATCTAAAATCTGGTAGCTGAATCCCCAGAAGTGACTGAAGTCAATAATGTAAATCTGGCGGTTTTTCACTGCAGTAAGTGACTGTAATGCAGGCATTTCATAAATGGAAGCAACCGATTCCTCTGCATCAGGGCCGCCGGTATAACGGGAGATGAGAAGGATATCAGGATTGGTTGAAACAAGCTGCTCCAGGGTGATTTCACCGGCTGCATCTTTAAAAGCGTTATCCAGCTTTATGATATTGAGGGCATCGTTTTGATAGGTGTCAGTGGTTCCCGCATACGTAGATACGTTGCCATCGCTGTAGGATATATAGCCATACTTAAGGGGCTCCACCTCTTTCATTTTCGTTTCCAGCTGGCTTATTCTGGTATGGAGGCTGTCTGCAAAGGCGGTAGCTTTATCTTCTGCATGAAATATCTTTCCTATCTCATCAATGTCTTTGAACAATGCGTCAAGCTTGGCTCCCTTTTGACAGGCATTAAAGATATACGTATTGACGCCCAATGAATTCAACTCATCAACTGTACCCACGCCCCATTCTGAATCCGCAAACAGGTCACCTCGTCCCATGACAAGATCGGGGTTTGCACCAAGGGTTATTTCTTTTCCCACATATTTTTCATTGAGTACGGGAATTTTCGAAAATTCTTCCTTGATATCTTCTTCCGTTGCTCCATAAAGAGCAGCAACACCCACCATGGAATCTGTAAGCCCCAGGCGGATCAACAGTTCAGCCGTGGACTGATTGTTAGCGACTACACGGGTGGGAGCAGCCTTAAATACCTGGTCCTTTGGTGACCACACGCCATCACTTATGCTGTAATTGGATATGGTTAAGGGATAGGCTGAGGAATCAGAGGTCTGTTCCTTTGCCGTTTCATTTTCTTTATTGGCAGTGGGGGATTTTGAGGCGCATCCTGCCACTCCTGTGGTCATTAGTGCAAGCATCGAAATGCCCATAAGTTGTTTTTTCCAAGTGAAATTCAATGGTATCTCTCCTTTTAGCTGGATTATAAGTTAGTTACGTCTAACTTACCAAATATACAATAGAACGAGACAATTTGTCAACCAGTTATAAAAAGTTTTCTCTTACTTTAAGAGTCGCCCTTTTTATTGACAGCCGTATTTGGGTGTGTTATATTGAACTTTGGTTAGATTTAACTAACTTTTTTAAAAAATGCACCAATTACTAAGGAGTCATAAGCATGAAGTCACAAAATAGCATCACCCCAGGTTTTCGTAATAAGGGAAGAGTTCAACAAAAATCATTTGTCATGTTGATCATCTTCCTGATTGTTTTTATAGTATTTTCCATTGGCTGTTCGGTTTCCATCGGACAAGTTACCATCTCCCTTGGGGATACCTTTCGCATCTTACTTTATAAAAGCTCTGGTATGAGACTTGGCTCTTTGGATGGGATAGCTCAGGCTTCCTTTGCCGATATTATCTGGCATATCCGTATGCCCCGGGCTTTGATGTCCATGCTTATTGGCGCCGGACTTTCCCTGTGCGGCGTAGTCATTCAAGCCTCCGTACAGAACCCTCTGGCAGACCCTTATATCCTGGGCATTTCCTCTGGAGGCGCATTAGGCGCTACATTTGCCATTATGCTTGGCTTTAGCATTCCCGGAGTACTGGGACAGATGGGAGTTGCGGCTTGGGCCTTTTTAGGGGCATTTGGAGCTGCACTTTTAGTGCTTGCCATTGCAAATGTAAAGGGCAAGGTAACCTCAGTGAAGCTTGTACTTGCAGGCATGGTAATCAATGCACTCTGCAATTCCTTTTCTAACTTTATTGTTTATTTTGCAAACAATTCAGAAGGCATTAAAACAGTTACGTTCTGGACCATGGGAAGCATAGCATCTGCGACATGGGACAAGCTGCCTCTGGTGGCAGTCAGTATCTGCGCTGCGTCCCTTTTCTTCTTAACTCAGTCCAGGATTCTGAATACCATGCTGCTGGGAAGTGAAGCGGCTGTTACCCTGGGAATCTCCCTAAATCGGTATCTTCGCATCTTCATGCTGGTTTCTGCATTTGTTACTGGAATTATCGTTGCCAGCTGCGGTACCATCGGTTTTGTAGGACTGATCATTCCCCATATTGTGAGAGGTGTCATGGGTTCCGACCACAAAAGACTGGTTCCGGTATCTATTTTGTTTGGTTCTGTCTTCCTGATCTGGGCCGACATTTTGGCACGTACCCTGATCCCTCAGAGTGAGCTGCCCATTGGAATTATTACATCCATGATCGGGGCTCCCATGTTTTTGTACATGCTGATGAAAAAGGGCTATGGCTTTGGAGGTAAATAAAATGGAACTTAGAGCAGAAAATATGATCGTTACATTGGCGAACACGGATATTGTAAACGATATTTCGATTAAAGTGAAAAACAAACAGTTCGTAGGTTTAATAGGCCCTAATGGATGCGGGAAGTCTACACTCCTTAAGAGCATTTACAAGGTCATTAAACCGAAAAAGGGAAGCATTTACTTAGGCGATCTGGACGTTCTGAATTCAGAACCTCTTTCAGTCTCCCGTATTATGGGTGTTGTTGGTCAGTTTAATGATTTAAGCTTTGATTTTACCGTGGAGGAAATGGTTTTAATGGGCCGGACTCCCCATAAAAAGTTTATGGAGCGGGATACCGAAGAAGATTATAAGATTGTGAGGGAAGCTCTCAATAAAGTCAGTCTGACCGGATATGAGGATAGGAGCTATCTCACCTTATCCGGTGGTGAAAAACAGCGTGTGATCCTGGCACGTGCCATTGCACAACAGCCTTCCTTTCTTGTGATGGATGAGCCAACCAATCATTTAGATATTAAATATCAGCTTCAGATCTTATCCATTGTAAAGCAAATGAATATCGGCACCCTTGCTGCCCTTCATGATCTGGAGCTCGCTGCGGAGTACTGTGATTATCTCTATGTCATGAAGCAAGGTAAGCTCATGGCTCAGGGCACGCCAAAGGAGCTGCTGACAAGCACGCTGATTCGTGAGGTTTATGATGTTTCCTGTGAAATCTATACAAATCCCGTGACTGGGGAGCTTGGCATTGCCTATATGCCATTTTCATGAGATTCATAGAGTTTTGATTGATCGATTATGGTGCTTATACGGGAGCTGTTTCTATCATATAAAAAGGTGTGTTTCATCACTAACTTAAGTTAGAGGGAAACACACCTTTTTATATTATCTACAACGACCTGATGCACATCTTCTGCGATGCATCTCATTGACCAGCAGGACAGAAACCACATCGGTTAGCCACCGATTATTCTTCGGTCCTGGAGGTCCCCAGTTTGGTCCCCACGGTGGGCCCCAGGGCTGATTTGGTCCCCAGGGCTTACCACATGGCGGTCCCCAGGGATTTCCACAACCTGGTTTCTTTCCTGGTGGCGGTCCCCATGGACCCCAGGGATTTTTCGGTCCCGGCGGCGGCCCCCACGGGCCCCAAGGGCGGTTTGGCCCCGGATTCGGCCCCCAGGGCGGGCCCCAGGGTTGATTCGGTCCCCAGGAGGAGTTGTTTTGCTTTGAAAGCCGTTCAAGGGCTTCCGCTTCCTCTCCCCATTCTTCAATCTCTACGGTAGATTGAAAGGGATCAAGGGCTTCACTGCCTGCTTCTGGTTCTTCCTCCTCTGACAGAATGCCATCGTTAAGTATCTGGCTGCATATGGAATCGCAAATCTGGTTGATTAAAATACGGTCCGGATATTCATCATACATTGGACTGTTCTTATAATCCAGGTGATCACATGCAGAAACCACGTACTCCTGCAGACGTTTCATGTATCCTGGGTACATTCCCTGCAAGTATTCCAAATCCTGTACAATGAAATCCTTGCTTTCCAGGGGACCCCCGTCAGGGATTATGTCACCGGACATCATATCCTGCTCCATCTGTCCCATATCGTCACCATAAGTATAATCCGAGTTATTGGGCACGGTTGTTCTCACTCCCTGCTATAAACTTATACAACACATAGTATGCTATCCGGGATTTTAAAGTGCGCATTTTGACAAAAAAAAGATATATTTCTGATCATTCCAATCATCAGAAATACATCTTTCTTCATTCCTTGTTCCCTTAAAACAATGGAGTTTTGTAAACTCCTTCCGAAATCAGGGCTTTAATCGATGCTGCAACTGCTTCTTTGTCTTCCTTATAGGTAACACCGAACCATCGGTCCTTTGTTTCAAGAACACGTACCTTTGCTTCATGATTCTGGACAAGCTTGTCAATGATTTTCGGAAGCAGATATTCAGACTTTATATCTCCTTCTTTCACTTCATTTAAAAAAACTGGAAAGCCTCTTTCTAGCTCTTCTAAAAACTCCGGTGACAGCCCCCACATATTCATGGAAACATTCTGGGTCAGAGGAACGAGGACTGTTTCTCCTCCATCCCGTCTTCCTTTTGCTTCTTCACCGCTTCTTTGAAGCTCATATGTTTCGGTCACTTCCTTTAAGATTCCGTTCTCGTCTACCTGACATATTCCACGGGTCACTCCACCGTTTTCGCTTAAGGTGTTGCCAAGGACAAATCCGGCCATACAGATATCATAAGGGGTTGCCTCTGTGTCCATGTGGTTTACCAGATAATCATGAATTTTAACAAAACCTTCTTTTCCGTAGTAATCGTCTGCATTAATGACAGCAAATGGTTCATGAATCACCTCTTTGGCACATAAGATGGCCTGGCCGGTCCCCCATGGTTTTGTCCGGTCTGCTGGCTTTGTAAATCCCCGGGGAAGATCATCAAGCTCCTGATACGCATAGAAAACAGGCGCTACCTTTTCAATCCTTTTACCGATAATCTCTTTAAAATCGTGTTCAATGTCCTTGCGGATAATAAACACAATCTTATTAAATCCAGCTTCCAGTGCATCGTGAATGGAATAATCCATAATAATCTCACCATTTGGCCCTACAGGCTCCAGCTGCTTGATTCCACCCCCGAACCGGCTTCCAATACCAGCAGCCATAATAACTAATGACGTTGATTTCATGTATATCTTCTCCCTGTTCTGTTTTATCTGCCATATAGTATACCACAAATTACTGTATCCATCTACAACATACGGCTTTTTACCCAGATTCTGGGATTACTTTCTACTTATTCTTCTGAATCATTCGGTGAATCAGTGGCTGCATAAACGCTCCGGCCTTGACCCCAAAAATACCAACCACAACCGCAATGGGCTGAAACAGGTCTGAATACTTTCTTACTACCACTAAAAGGACAGCAAACAGAATCATATAACGGGCCAGTGAGCTTGTGGCACTGAACATGACGGTAAACTTTTTACTCTGGGTCTTTAAACAAAGCTTGACCACTGCCGCCATGGAAAAAAACATAGCCAGGGATAAGACCATCCCTAACAAAAGTCCTGCAAATACAGACGGACGGGGATAAAGAATCAGTGCTAAAAGCAAAGCTGCTCCTGTAAAAATCCCGATTCCTGCTGCAACCTCAAGAGTCAGCTTCTTGTCCTCTTTTATCATAAAATGCCTCCTGCTTTCCCATGCCATAAAACCGCAGTTTAAAACATGCGGTTCGAGTTCATGCAACTGATATTATACCCAATGGGCTGTAATTTGTCCATGGAAAAGGATTTCCTTCTCTGATGGAAATGGAAAAGACCGCAGTCAAACAAACGAAATATAAAAAAGTCACACCGCAGGTTCGTACTCAGCTTTACATGCAGACCAGTCTGGTACAATACAGCCAAATCCTTATGTCACAGCCTCAACTAAAACTCTTCTGAAGGTGCTGACCTGGGCATAAACCAGACAAGCCCAAGGCAAATGCAAACAATTGCTGCTACAATCAAAATACTGGTCTTCATGGCTCCAACATCTCCAACGGTATTTTGTAGATGAAAGAAAATGGTAGTTACGACGGCAGAACCCATTGCCGCTGCTAATTGCTGTACGGCACTTAAAGAACCACTTGCGCTGCCTGCTTCGTCATGCTCGATATCCCCGAGAGCCACTTCATATATGCTGCTAAAACATGCGCCCATACCAGCACCAATCAGTAGGATAGCAGGAGTTGTTAACAATGCCGTATCCGCCATTCCTTTGATTAAGACGGTGAGCCAGAGGCCGAGAGCGCCGATCAGTGTAGCAGCAAGCCCCATAACGATAACCGTACGTCCAAGCCTTGTTAATAGCGGCCGGCACACCATGGAGGAGATCACGATGCCGATTGCCATTGGGCATAGCCCAAGTGCTGCCTCATAGGGAGTGAGATGGAGAACCAGCTGAAAAAACAGGGAAATAACATAAGCCAGGCCATTCACTGCCGCAAAAAAACCGAGACCCAATACTAATCCGGAGGTAAACCCTTTATTCTTAAAAAGAGAAGGTTTAATAAGAGGATTGTCAGCGTAACGCTGACGGAATGCAAAGGCTGCAAGCATCACACCACCTGTAATGAGACTGGCAATTGGCAGAATGGTCCAGCCAGCCGTTGAGCCCTCATTTAAGCCAAAGATCAGACCGAGCATAGACACTCCCAATAGAGCAGTGCCGATACCATCAAGCTTTTCATTGGAGTCAGGCTGGTCATGAGGCAATAACTTAACCGCAGCAACAAAGCCCACCAGACCAAGAACGATATTGATTAGGAACACGGGGCGCCAGTCAAGTCCGCCGATGTTCGCCTGAATAATAAATCCTGCTAAGATAGGGCCAATCACAGAGGAAAGACTCATAACCGGTCCAAAAGCGCTGACCGCACGAGGAAACTGTTCCCGGGAAAATGTGGCCATTAAGATGCTCATACCTTGAGGAATCAACAGAGCACCAAAGCCCCCCTGTACAAGCCTTCCTGCTATCAACATGGACGGATTGACAGATAAACCACAAAACGCCGAAGCCAAGGTAAATCCTGTGATTCCAATCAGAAACATTCGCCGTTTTCCATAGCGGTCCCCCAGGCGTCCGCCGATGACGAGCAGAACCCCCATTGCCAAGGCATAGCTTGCACCAAGCCATTTCATCAGAGACTCGCCTCCTCCAATGTTCTGAACAATAGAAGGTGCCGCAATGTTGGTGATATTGGAGTCCATCAGATCCAGAATATCTGCGATAATTACGACAGCCAATATGAGCCTCAGCCGTAGTGTAAGCCGAGATCGATCGGCTTGTTTGTTTATTGAATTTGAATAATCCATACTATAATCCTCCTTTAATTAGAATTCTATTAAATAGAATTCTATCTAATTTGGCAAGCAGTGCTATCAAGCTTATATTGACAACAATTACTCTATTTTTAAATTATGGAAGGATATCCGGAGCAGGCGTAAAAAGGCTGCTTTTTCTTCCTCTGACATTCCTTCCACAAGCAGCTGTTCTAATTCTTCAAAAGAGCTTTCAACCTCTTCGATCAGCGCTCTTCCTTTTTCAGTGATATCTACCTGCTTTGTCCGACCATCTTCGTTTCCTGTGCTGCGTGAAATAAATCCTTTTCGCTCTAATCCCTGCAACAGGCTGGTAATGGAAGGACCTCTTAATTTCATGGAACGCTCCAAGTCTTTTTGAACAATTTCTTCCTCTCTTCTAAGCCGCTGATCTAAGTCGCCCAGCAAGCGTGCCTGCTGATTCGTGATGTCATAAGGGAGCAGCTTATTGTCCAGCATTTGTTTCATGGCATGTACGATTGATCTTAAATAAAATTCATAACTGTTGTTATTCATGTGTGTATCCATATATATCACCAGCCTCTTTGCTCACATAATTTAATAATGAAACCTATAATTAATTAGAATTCTATCTAATTATATCTATTGAGCCAGCAATTGTCAACGAGAGGACTGAGACCGAGTTCCTCTGACGACCTCGGCCTCTCATAATGGCATACAAAAAAGCAAGCAACCTATAATTTGCCCCGCCAATCATTTCCATGGCCACCGCACCGTTTGCCAAAATGACCACCTGGGGAATGCAGGTCATGGCGTGAACGCTCCTCATGGCCCATACCCGGATGACCATGGCCAAAGGGCATATCCTGACCTGAAAATCCAGCCCCGTCCTTTGACATTGATTCTTCCATAGAAGAGATCAGTTTACCAAGCAGCCCGGAAAGCTGCTCCTTCTCATCTTCTGACAACCCGGCGCACCATGATTCGGCTGACTGCTGCCTCTTATTTATAAACTGGCCTTCAATCTCCCGCCCCTTCTCTGTGAGATAAACATTGATGACCCGTTTGTCTTTCTCATTTTGCCGGCGTTCTACAAAACCGTTTTCAACAAGCTTCCTCACAAGTTCTCCAAGAGAAGAAGGACGGATATCAAGCTTCTCAGCAATCTCTGACTGAGTCATGCCGTCATTCTCTGCAAGCATACGAAGGACAAGTCCTTGTCCACGACCCATACCGCTCCCCATGATTCCTGAATTCATAGTATGGTGTTCCCGGTGAATCAGTCTGTGAACCAGATTGGTACAATTTCGAATCTGTTGCAATAATTTTTCAGATGTATTCGTTTCCATAATTTAATCTCCTTTCGTTATTAAGGTACCTTATAATTTATATAATAAATCAGCTTTTTTGTATTGTCAAGCAAAATATTAAGGTACCTTATAATATTCAAATCATAGAGGTAGCTGTGGAATCATATGATTCCTCCAACAAGCCAAAAAAGAGGTCTGGCTCCCTCCGATGTACGGAGAAAGCCAGACCTCTTAGGAAGCTGTAATTAAGCCTCTTTTGTTCCTGGAAGAATTGTTTCCACTTCTGCGTGTGGACGAGGAATTACATGTACGGAAACGAGTTCGCCTACACGCTGAGCTGCTGCTGCGCCTGCATCTGTCGCTGCCTTAACAGCACCTACATCGCCTCTTACCATAACAGTAACAAGGCCGCCGCCTACGAATTCCTTACCGATTAAAGTAACGTTTGCTGCTTTAACCATAGCGTCTGCTGCTTCGATAGATCCAATTAAACCTTTAGTCTCAATCATTCCTAATGCATCGTATTTCATATTATTAATCCTCCTGATTATATATATAAATTTTTATTGGTTCACTTATTTAACAATGGTGACAGTTGCGGAGCCGCCAAGGCCCATAGCGTTGGCTTCCTCAGTGTCTAAATGGCATTCAAGGCTTGAAGTATCGGTTACGCGGATGGCAACATGATCAAAGATGCCTCCACGGATTCCTTCTGTCTTAATGCTTACTTCCTGTCCGTCGTGTACGCCGAATTTCAGCGCATCGGATGGGCTCATATGAATATGTCTCTGGGCAACGATAACGCCCTCTTTTGTTTCAACAGAACCTTTCGGTCCCACCAGTGTGATTCCTGGTGTTCCGGATAATTCACCGGACATCTTTGGCTGAGCCTTTTTACCAAGCTTAAAGCTGTCGGCTGCCAGAATCTCCACCTGAGTCTGCTTTCTGACCGGTCCTAAGATACGAACCTTCTCAATGGCACCCTTAGGGCCGCAGATGGTCAGTGTTTCCTTGCAGGCAAACTGTCCTGGCTGGGATAACTCTTTCATGTTGGTAAGCTCATATCCCTTACCAAAAAGAGCCTCTAAATCTTCCTGGGACAGATGTACGTGACGATTGGAAACACCTACTGGTATTTTGAAGTCATCTTTTCCGGAATCTGATTTTACTGCTTCCATTAAAAGCTGAATGACTGCTTCGTATTTATCCATGATACTTTCCTTTCCCAGTTGTGTTTACTGACCCTTCATCGCTAACACGATCTCTTTTACAAGAGCTGCTAACTTTTCATTGTCATCACAACCACTCTGACAGGATGCTGCCTGAGCTGTTTCCTTTTTCTCAAAAGAAGATACAAAATCAGATGGACTGCAAGCTGTCTTTGTGCTTCCATTCTTCCATGTGAAAGTAGGATCATTTTCTACGATGGTTGCACAATCCTTTAATCCGTAAGCTACTGTTTTGATGTTGATTAAGTGCTTTGGACTAACGTTCTCAGAAACAGAGCTTCCGCCGCAGGTACCGCATCCTAAAGTAAAGGAAATTGGAAGACCTGTGCTGATTCCAGTTCCGCCCTGGCTTCCGCCAGTGTTTACAAGGATTCTGGAAGCTGGCTTAGCTGCAAACTTGATTACCTTGTCACGGTCCTGAGTATGAATGCTCATGGTATGTCCGATACCGTTCTGTAACAGACGGATGCTCAGTCCACAAGCTTCTTCCCAATCCTTAACGGTATAGAAAGCAAGTACGGTTGTCAGTTTCTCGTAAGATAACGGATAACCTTCTCCTACGCCTTCCTGCTTACCGATTAAAACTTTGGTTCCTTCTGGAATCTGGATTCCAGCTGCTGCAGCGATAACCTGAGGAGAACGTCCTACAAATTTTGCATTCATGTTATGTCCGTTCTTAAATAACAGATTGCAAACCTTGTCTGTCTCTTCTTTTGTCATAAAGTATCCGCCCTGAGCCTTTAACTCTGAAACCACTTCTGCGTGGTTGCTTTCCTCGCAGATGATAGACTGCTCAGAAGCACAGATGGTACCGTAGTCAAATGTCTTGCTGGCGATGATTGTTTTAACAGCTTCTTTTACATTTGCAGTCTTCTCGATGTAAGCTGGAGAGTTTCCTGCGCCTACGCCGATGGCTGGCTTTCCTGCACTGTAAGCTGCCTTAACCATTCCAGGACCGCCAGTTGCGATGATGATAGCAACTTCTTTGCACTTCATCAGTTCATTGGTGGAGCCCATAGATGGCATGGTCACACAGCCGATGATTCCTTCTGGAGCGCCAGCTGCGATTGCTGCATCACGCATCACTTCAGCTGCTTTTAAGGTACATTTTGCTGCTGATGGATGTGGGGAAAATACAATTGCATTACCTGACTTGATTGCTGTCATGGATTTAAAGAATACAGTTGAGGTTGGGTTTGTAGAAGGTACAATACCCATAATAAGACCTACCGGCTCAGCTACCTCAATGGTTCCTGTTGCATGATCTTCGGAAAGAATTCCTGTTGTCTTCATATCCTTGATCTGCTCATAAAGAAGAGTGGAAGCTGCATGGTTCTTATATGCCTTATCTGCTGCCTTACCAAATCCAGTTTCTTCTGCTGCCATTTCGCCGAGACAGAGCGCATGCTCCTCTCCTGCTTTTGCCATACTTCTTAAGATTGCATCAATCTGTGCATCTGTATATTTTGCAATTGCTTTTGCTGCTGCTTCTCCGCTTCTTGCTAAATCCCTTGCTTCTTGGATGGAACGTAAATCATAATCAAAATTTTCCATGTTCCGGTTCTCCTTTTCTAAAAATCTTAATCATTTTGTCCATAATACTTCCCGAATTCTTCCAGCAGCAGGGTTTTATTTGCCTTTGAAATCTCTCGTCCAGCTATGCTGAATTCCGGATATTCACGGGCAAGCGTCCTAAGCTCTGTTACCTTCATATCTTCAAGTATCTTCATGGTCTCTAAAAAACCATCCTGCTTCATCCAGGTATCAACGGTTTCTCTATTAATAGTATCTACCGTTACGGTCTCACAGGAAGATTCTTCTTCTGTCACTGCTACTAATGGCTCTGCCTGGATTTCTGGCTCCTGCGCCGGTGCCGGCACTGGTTCATCATCAGGCTCGTCCGGAGTTCCTCCGCCAATGACCGCCACAAGCTCTTCATGGGGTCTTGGAATCACATGGCGTGTGATCAGGGACGCTGCATCGATGCGTTCTACCGCTGCCGCTCCTGCGTCTACCGCTGCTTTTACTGCTGCCACATCACCAGTTACTGTTACAGAGATAAGACCTCCGCCGACTGTAGTTCTTTCCAATAGAGACACATCTGCTGCCTTTAACATGGCATCGGCGGCCTCAATGGCAGTCAGCAGACCTTTTGTTTCTATAAAGCCAAGTGCCTGCATCATTTACCTCCTTAAACCAGATCTGCCCAGTTGGCCGGATAGGTTGCGTAGAATACTCTCGCCTTATCCGGGGAACCCCAGATCACTTTAGATCCTGACGGTACGAAAAGCACGTCTCCAGCTTTGGCTGTGTAAGTCTTTCCGTCGATCGTCACAGTAAGTGTTCCTTCAATGACATAATCGATTTCTTCGTATGTCAGCTCCCATTCAAATTCTGAATGGTCGATGACAAGAAATCCTGCACTGATTTTGGATTCTTCCTTGCTTACTAACTCCTGGTAGTAAGCTTTTACGTTAGGATCCCCTGTGTCAAATACATCCATTTTAACGGAGCTTCCACGAACTACTTTAAGACCGTTTCCATGGCTTTCTGACTCATATGGCTTTAAAATGTCATTTAACATTCCTCGTTCCATCAGTGTCTTCAGTACCATATAAATTTTCTCGCTGTCAATGTCCATACCTGCAAGTGATGGCTGAACCTGTGGCTTTTCTTCTGCTTTGTCACAGAAGGTGATTCCATAAGCATCTGCTGCATCCTTTGCAGATGGAGTGATGATGCTTCCGCATTCCATGTGAAATACTTTTTTGCCTTCTGCATGGAGCATCTCTACATCTTTTGCACAAATCAACTGCTTCATATGATCACTTCCCTTCTATATAAATTGGCAATCCTCATCTATGATTCCAATTACTACAGCATCGATGGGAATCTCATCATTTCCCAGCATGCGTCTGGCAGAAGAGCCGGTAGATACGATGACACGGTCTCCGATACCTGCACTGATGATATCTGCTACGATCAACCGCTCGCCTTCCCTGGTACCTCCGATGATCTCAGCAAGCATGAATTTATAACCGTTTAAGGAGTCGGCTTTTCTGGTTGCCCAAATGTTGTCGATCAGTCTTGCTGCTACCATTCCATGGTCCCTCTCTTCTCTCTTTGTTTGATTTCTTCCATCGCTGCCTCTACCGATGCCGTATCCCCAAAAATCGCCAGCATAATCATGTTCTGTGGGCAGCTTCCCCTGATATCTTCCACCGTTACGCCGACAGCCTTTTCCGCCACATCGGCAGCACAGACCATCTCAATGATACGCCCCTGAATCAGCCCAACAGCGTCCACCGGCCCGATGGGGGTTGAAGAGCCGGAGCCTTTTCTTCGGTTTAAAATATCAATGGTTCCTTTTGACGGTGATTTAATGATCCGGTATTCCATACGTCCACTTCCTTTTTATGCCATTTCCTCCTGTGTACAGGAGAATGCGATTCCAAGAGGAGTTACAAACATTGGGTTCTCAGGCTTTCTTGTCCTGATTCCCGTCTGTTTTTCTATGATTCCTTCGATTCCAGTCAGACAGCAGGTTCCACCTACCAGGTAGATCTCATCTACGTCATGACCTTCGATGTGCTGCTTAATGATGGAGGCCACTTTTTCAACCACCGGCTTTAATACCGGAAGCAGCTCCTTGTGGTGTTTCTCCTCGCGCTTATAAACGTCCGCTTCCTGAAAGCTCATATTATAGGCTCCGGATATCACCAGGGAGAAATGGGTTCCGCCAGTAGGTTCATCAGCTACATATACCACTTTACCATCCTTTAAGATGGAGATACCTGTGGTACCGCCGCCGATATCCACCACGGCTCCGTTTTCAATCTTTAATACTGCATTTGCCGCCGTAGGCTCATCAAGAAGGGCAGTGATTTCAAATCCCGCACCCTGTACCACATTCTTAATGGCTCCCCCGTCCAGAGAGTCCGTTCCCGGAGGGATTGCTGCAGCCGCATAAAGCAGCTCGGTGTCCAGCTTCTCCTCAAGTTCTGCCTTAAGCTCTCTGACCAGGCGGATGGCACCGATATAATCGACTACCATACCGTCACGGACCACATCTGCATACCGGTACGCACCGGCAACTGGCTTAAAGTTTTCATCAAGCACAGCCAGTACGACACACGCTGTTCCTAAATCCACTCCCGTATAGTAAACAGAGGAGCTTCCCTTAACGGGATGCTTTACCACTGCTTCAAACTGGCTGACCAGTTCATTGCAGCTATCAAATGTTATTGCTTTCTTTGACATGCTTTTCCTCCATATTCTAAACAGATGAGCTGTGATAAGCGGTTAATGACCGGGTTAAACCGATTGTCTCCTGCTTCTGCTGATAATTCTCTTACACAGCAGCGCAGACGGTGAAGCATAACAATCTCTTTTCCCTTTTCAGACTGGGCATGAAAGCCTGTAATATCAAAACAGTCTGAAAAGGATTCGTTTATATTATCTTTATGAAAGCCTGTGCAGACCTTTATGGTATTGTCTTCTCCGGCGCTTTCTTTCCCCACGTCCGATAGCTTCCGTTCCAGATCAAATACTTGTTGTGCCAAAAGTACATCCCGTTCCATAAGCACAAGTCCGACTTCCAAAAACTGGGCCTGAAGAGTTTTTGTCTTAAGCTCAAGCATTCCGCTTGGTGCACTTGGCATGTTAGCTTCCTGCACTTTTACCTCTTCCTTTTTCTCTTCCAGCTTAAATGGTTTTCTTTTTACCGACATAGGATCGTCACTAAAGGAGATTTTCTTATCTACCAGAAACTGTCTGGCTCCTGGTGTAAGTCTTGTCCCCCCTTGAAGATCATAAGAGGTAAAGGGTTCTCTGCGAAACAAAATTCTTAAATCATCTTCTGTTATGAATTTCATTAAAATCCCCCCTTACACAATTTGCGATAGATATTTGCGATATCTTCTGCTGTCGGAACTCTTGGGTTCGTTAATGTGCAGTTATCATGAAGCGCCTTTTCTGCCATTTCCTCTACAGCCTGTAAAAACTCGTCACGATCAACGTTTAATTCCGTGATCTGCTGCGGAATCTTAATTTTATTCATAAGATTCTTTATATGACGCACCAGGCCGTGTACCGTGGCTTTATCTGTTCCGGCTGCGATACCAAGCATGTTGGCAATCGCCATATAGCGCTTGCACGCTTCGTATTCTCCTGCGTCTTCAAGACCAGCATTAAAGCTGATGATATGAGGAAGTAAAATTGCATTGCTTCTTCCGTGAGGAATATGGAATTTAGCTCCAAGGGCATGTGCCATACTATGGCAAAGTCCAAGGCCTGCTCCGTTAAAGGCAACACCTGCCAGACAGGATGCGTTGTGCATATGAGTTCTGGCTTCTAAGTCGCTTCCTTCTTCTACGGTACGTGCAAGATAGCCCCAAACCAGCTTCACTGCTTTTTCCGCAAATGCATCTGTAAAATCACCTGCGCTGGTAGAAGCATAAGCTTCCAGTGCATGAGTCAGTACATCCATTCCGGTATCTGCCGTAATATGAGGCGGAACCGATACGGTAAAGCGAGGATCTAAAAATGCTGCATCCGGCACCATACTGTCAGAACGAAGCGGGTATTTTGCCTGTGCCTCTGGATCTGAGATGACTGAGAAGTTAGTCACTTCACTTCCGGTACCGCTGGTTGTTGGAACCGCTACCAGATAAAGCTTTGTATTGCCCATCTGTGTATAGATGTGGCTTGCTGCCTTGGCCGTATCAATGGCAGATCCACCGCCGAGAGCGATGATGGCATCAGGTCCGAAGCTTTGCATGTTTCCAATTGCCCTTGATACCACTTCAATGGTAGGATCCGGCACTACCTCAGAAAACACTTCAAAGCTGCTTCCTTTTTCCGTTAATAGGTCTGTAATCATGCTTACCTTTCCTGACTGGGCCATAAAAGGGTCACAGATGATATAAGCCTTATTCACTGGCAGTTCCTTTATCTGATCAAGACAGGAGGATCCCATATAAACCTTTGTGTTCATTACAAATTGCTCCACGTTACATTTCCCTCCTTTCATTGTATTTGCCCTGTTTCATTGGGCATACAGGGATACCCCTGGGTGTTTCATTCGATTTGTCCGTGCTCTCCGGACTAAGCCCTAACGCTTCCATTACCTCTAAAAGACCGGTCCGTTCCTTTAGATTTATGTGGCAGTAGGGTTCCAAAACCCCTGTTTTTCTTAACTGACGGATACACCAGCCGTCATTTTCAGGCTTATCTCCGTTTCCGGTAATGACTCCAATCACCGGTACCCGGAACGCTTTCGCAAATCCCGGCGGGTAGCTTTCCCGGCATGAAGACTGGTCTACCAGCATCAGTACATGGGAGGCATCCTGAGCGGCAGCAATAATATGCTTATGCATCCAGGGACTTTCTAGGTAGACACCCGGGACATCCAGGGTCATTTTCCCATATACCATGTTTTGGGTCCGCCTCGCGGGCTCGTCTATGCCGTTTAGAACATTAGCCAGTGAGGTTTTCCCGCTGCCGCCTGGCCCAATGATCATGATTCTCTTCTTTCTCATGTCTTTGTGACCGGTGGCACGGTGTAACCAAGTACACGTTCCAACGTTACGCATACCGCAGTTAAAGCAGTTTCCACACTATCCACGTCGCCTGCAATGATGACAGATCCGGTAAACCGGTCTAAAAATCCCACCTGCACATCCGCTGCCTTTGCTGCAATATCCGCAGCAATGATGGATGTCTCAAAGGGAGATAAGGTGAGAATTCCAATGGCTCCAAGTTCATCAATGCCCAGGCATTCATATACCTCCCCAATGGGGGATGCGATGACATGGGCAATGGTCACCTGTTTGCCCGGAACCGATTCTTCTATGACACGCTGCTGCATCTCTACCACGACGTTTTCCCCTTTCCTAGTGCTTCACTACAGTAACCGGGAACTGATATTCTTTCATCCAGCCTTCAATCCGGTCTAAATCCTCCGCGCTTAAGCTTGGATCACCTTCAATCGGGTATTCCTTATCCAGCTGATTGTATTTATTCACTCCCAGCTTGTGGTAAGGAAGGAGATCAATTCCCTTAAAATTCTTATCATCACGAAACGGCATCAAAAACTTGATAACCGCATCTATTTCTTCTTTGCTGTCGTTGATTCCCTTTAACATCGGCATACGCACCTTAACGTTATAGCGGCGGTGGAGCAGTTCCTTAATGTTAGTAAGAATCAGCTCATTGCTCACTCCTACCAGCTCGTTGTGCTTTACCGGATCCATATGCTTGATATCAAAGAGGAATAAATCCACATACTCTGCAATCTTTAATATTGTTTCCGTTTTTGTATAACCGCAGGTTTCAATCGCTGTATTGATTCCTTCCCGCTTACAGGCCATTAAAAGGTTTAAGGCTGCCTCCGGCTGGGCGGTCACTTCACCGCCGCCAAGGGTTACCCCTCCGCCTGAAATGTCGTAAAATCCTACATCCTCTTCCACGATCTTAAGCAGCTCTGAAATGGTTTTCACCTCTCCAGCAATGTTAAGCGCCGCGTTGGGACAGACCTTTGTACATTCCATACAGCCGATGCAATCCTTTTCCCGCACAATTTCATGCTTACCGGTCTCGTTGGATATCACATGGATTCCTACGGGGCACACTTTCGTGCACGCCCCGCAGTCTACACAGGAATTTCTTTTATACATCACCTGGAATTTCCGTTCCAGCCCTTCCGGGTTGGCACACCATTTACACCGGAGCGGACAGCCTTTAAAGAACACCAGAGTTCTGATACCCGGCCCGTCATACATATTGTACTTCTGCACATTAAAGATTAGCGCCTTACGTTCAATCTCTCCTGTATTTCCATGGTCCATAGTGATTAATCTCCGTTTCCTATTAGAAATGTGTGAGCATGGTTCTGCTGATGATCTCGTCCTGTACGTCCTTGCAAAGCTCAACGAAGAATGCGCTGTAGCCGGCAACACGTACGATTAAGTCACGATACAGTTCTGGATGCTTTTGAGCCTCGATTAAGGTGTTGTTATCCAGATAGTTGAACTGCATCTCACCGTTTCCGAACATACAAGCAGTACGAAGAAGTGCGATTAAGCTCTCTTCTCCTTCTGGAGTATCAAGAAGTCCTGCCATAATCTTAAAGTTGTGTACCATACCAATGTTCATGCTGTCATTAGACATCTTGGATACGGATTTGATGATAGCTGTCGGTCCCTTAAAGTCGGCACCCTGAGTTGGGCTGATACCGTCAGAAAGAGGAAGCCATGCATTACGTCCGTTTGCAGATGCACCAGTCAGCTGTCCGAATGGAGTGTTGTTTGAAATGGATAAGGTTCCGTGGCTTAACACAGAGTATAATGTTTTATATTTTCTGTGCTCATGCTCGGTAAAGTCAACCAGATCAGCTGCAATTAAATCCGCATAATCATCGTCGTTTCCGTATTTTGGAGCATTTAAGCAATCGGTGCGGATCTGATCGTATCCTACAAAGTCAGCCTTTAATGCTTCATTTAACTGCTGAAGTGTGTATTTCTTCTCATCGAATACCAGCTTTTTGATTGCTGCCATGGAATCTGCATAAGTTGCAAGACCAGACCATACAACACCAGGTCCAAAGTTATACATAGCGCCGCCGGCAGATACGTCTTTTGCCTTTTCCATACATCCTTCGTACATGATGGACATTAATGGCTTTGGTGCTAATTCTCTGTGGATACGCTGAGAAATTACAGTAGCTACAGAAGACCATTTTGTGATGTACTTAATCTCTTCTTTTACTGCTGCCTCAAATTCTTCATAGGTCTTAAAGCTGTTTAGGTCACCCATATCCGGGCAAACCTGCTTGCCATACCATAACGGAACACCCTTGTTTAAAACAAGCTCGATACAGATTGGCCACTGAGTATAAGCAGTTGAGGTCCACTGATATAAACGACCGGACTTCTGAGGCTCTACACAGCCCATAAGACAGTAGTCACGTGCATCTTCAATGGTAACGCCCTTAGCAAGCATCATCTTGATGTGTGCATCGTCAAAGTGACAAGCTGGGAAGCCCATACCGGAACGAACAACATCTACGATTTTCTTTAAGTACTTCTTCGGGGACTTGTTGTGGATACGGCAAGCTAAAGATGGCTGATAAATCTTTACGTGACGAACTGCATCCATTAACAGGTAGGTTAATTCATTGGTCGCATCCTGTCCGCTTCTGGTAACTCCGCCGACGCACATATTTACGAATGGCTGATATCCTGCGAAGAATTTGGAACCGCCCTCGCTGGTGATCCACATCATCTCAGACATCTTAATAAGCATACATCCAGAAAGCTCGAATGCCTGGAAATCGTTCATACGGCCGGACTGGATATCGTCTTTGTAGAATTCGTACATGTACTGGTCTACACGTCCGATGGACATACCGGTCTGGTTCTCTTCTACTACAAGAAGGGATTCGATGGTCCATACAGACTGGATAGCTTCCCAGTAAGTTCTTGGCTTGTGAGCCGGAACATAAGCATTTACTTCAGAAATCTTGTAAAGCTCAGCCTTACGCTTTGGATTTGTTTCTTTGTCTGCAAGCTCTTTTGCATAGTCAGAAAGTCTCTTTGCGTAAATCATAACGCCTTCTGTGGTATCGATGATGGACTTATAGAAGTAGATCTTCTCAATATCATCCGGATTCTGATAATCCAGTTCTTTTAAATGATCCTTTGCTTCCTGCTGAATATCCAGCATGCCCTTCTTCATTAAGATTACGTCGTAACCAGGGTTTGAATCGCCGCCGCCGTTGATTGCGTGGTAGGAACAGTCAGATACGAAAGATTCACCGGATAATTCCCAAACACCAGCTTCACGGTACTGATCTTCACAATACTCATCAACAGATTTGCCTTCCCAGTATGGGAACAGCTCTTCCTTCATGATCTTCTTATCTTCATCAGAGATGTAGAAAGGATCCTGAGGACGGGAACCAATGGTATCAATCTCATCTACCATCCATCTCCATGCGATATCAGGAGAGAATGCACCTGCACGAGGAGCGCCGTTAGGAGCACCAACGATCAGCTCGTTATCCTGGATCACAAGAGGAGCAGTTTCGCAGCAGTAGCGGAAGCATTTTGCACGAAGCATGATCTTAGGCATACCAGGGTTCTCTTTTGCAATCTTAGTGATGGCACGAGCACGGTGTGTTGTGATGGTTGGCTTATGTGTTAAGTAGTTCTCTTTTAATTTCTGAAGTCTTGCAGTGATGCCGTCAGGGATCTCAGTACCCTCCTCAACATTTACATAATTACTCTTAGGAGCGGACTCCTTTTTGTTGATCTCATCAGAAACGCTTTCGAACATCTTCATGAGAGAAGCTCTCTCTTCTGGAGACATGTTCTTGGTCGCTTCTACAAATTTATTAGAAAATTCACGAATATCCAATACGATTTCCCTCTCTTTCTGTTATTTCTCGTCCAGTTCTTTGGACAGTGCCTCTAAGATCTGCTTTAACAGAGCCTTAGCATCTTCCGCACCGTTTTTTCCTTCGGGAACGGCAACATACCCTTTGTCAGCCCGATTCGTCAGCTTTAGGAATTCCTCAGCTTTGCGGACTCCATATCCTACCTTACGGACGTATATGAAGTTCATGGGGGAGACATTATCTGCAGTCATTCCTGCACCTGACGTGATGCTTCCTAAGGTCATAGCCGGGAACAGATTCGTTGTTGCTCCCATACTTCCAAGGGTAGCCGGTGTGTTCACAAGAACTCTTCCGACTGGTTTTTTACATGCGAACTGGCGGATTACTTCCTCGTCTCTGGAATGGATCACCAGGGTGTGACCGTGGCTTTCATTGACCAGAAGGCTCATGCATTTCTCGCAGGCATGCATCCAATCGTGCTCAATGTAATAAGCAAGTACCGGACAGAGAAGTTCTTTTGCAAATGGGTTTCTTTCTGAAATATACTTCTGTTCAGAAACTAAAACCGTGGTAGAATCAGGTACTTCAAAACCTGCTCGTCTGGCTAGCCAGTCCGCCGGTCTTCCCATGATCTCGGTATCTGCCGTTCCACTTTCCAGCCAGAGAAGATCGATTAACATCTTTTCTTCCTCGCTGTTCATGAAATAGGCATGATTCCTTACCATCTCTGCTTTTACATCTGCTGCGATTACGCTGTCCACGACCATATACTGTTCTGCCGCAGATACGATTCCATAATCAAAGGTACGGCTGGCGATAATATCTGCCACGGCCTGTCTTACATCAGCGGACCGTTCGATAAATACAGGACCATTGCCTGTTCCGCCGTATATGTAAGGCTTTCCGCATTCCGCTGCCTTTTTGCAAAGCTCCGGCACTCCGGTATTGATCACCATTGCCGCTGCCGGGTGGTGAATCAGCTCCAGTGCACCTGCTGTTGTTACTGTTTTTAAATATCCGATGGCACCTTCCGGCAGGCCGCAGGACTTGCCTGCCTCCTGCAACCGGTTAAGGAGCCTTCCGGTTACTTTTTTTGCTCTTTCATGGGGAGCAATCACGATTGGGTTTCCCGATTTCACAGCGATGAGCACATTATAAATCGCTGTGGAAACCGGGCTTACTGCTGGCGTTAAGGCCGCAATGACACCTACCGGAACACCGATATCCATGGTCTTTAACTCATGGTTTTCGTTAAGAATTCCGACACAGGTCATTGGATCAAGCTGTTTTGGAAGAGTTTCACAGATAAATGTGTTCTTCACAAATTTATCCTGCCAGCGTCCATATCCGGTTTCTTCTGCGGACATGACCGCCAGCTCCTCTGCCATTTCCTTAGCAGCCATAGCAAGGACACCTACGATATGATCAAGCTTCTCTTGGGGGAAGGTAAGCATGCTTTCTCTGGCTTCTCGTGCGCTTTCCATTAAAATCCTGGCCTCCTGAATGGAGAGCAGGTCTTTATCTATAAAACTCATTTCCATATCTCCCTTCGTTCGGGATGTCTGTTATTCCTCTGAAGAAGCTGTGGGAATCGCGTATCTCTTTACGATCTTGGCAAGATCGGGATGAGGTCTTGGGATGACCACAGAGCTATATACCTCAGCTCCTAAATTATTAACAGCTTTGATTCCTGCTTCTACCGCAGTCTTACAGGCGCCTACATCACCCTGTACCAGAACTGAGATATAGCCGGAAGCTACGTTCTCATATCCAACCAGTTCTACTTCTGCTGCCTTACACATTGCATCAGCCGCTTCCAGTACGAATACCAAACCAAATGTTTCAATTGCGCCTATGGCTTCATATCTTTCCATATACTGTTTCCTTTCCTTATGCGTCTATATCATGAACTGATACAATGTCACCAACCTCTTTGATTGGTCTTGGCATAACATTCTTTGCCGTCAGCTTACCGATGGCTGCGGCGGCTTCAGCGCCTGCATCTACGGAAGAACGAACAGCTGCTACATCACCCTTTACCATAATGGTAACTAACGTGGAGCCTACATTTTCATAAGAAATCAATTCAACATCTGCTGCCTTTAACATCTTATCTGCAGCTTCCAGTGCCGGAACCAGTCCGACGGTTTCCACAAGCCCTAAGGCTTCATCTCCGTAATATCTCACCTTGAGTAAACCTCCTCGAATTATTTGTGGCGGTATTTTTTGTCTACGTATTTGTCAACAGCACTTCTTCCGTCGTCGTTGATTTCGTAGTACATACGCAGAACTCCGTTCTTGTCCAGATCGTGGCTGCTTAAGCTTACCATTCCATTGGCTTCCAATGACATAACGTGATCAATGTAACGCTCTTTTGTAAACTGGCGCTCATTGCCGTATTCTGGCTTTAACGCCTCCATGATCTGATCAACGTCTGCACTCTTTACTCCGTATAAATAGTTTAAAACTGCTGTTCTTGCAGGTAATAACATACGCTTATTCCCCTTTCCTGAATAAATCAAGTGGATTCATGGTAACCAGAATCGCACCCAATACGATTACAATAGAACCGATTACGATCGTAGGAGTAACTGCCTGTCCCAGGAAAAGGATACAGAAGAAAACGCCCCAGAAGGCATAGGTTACATTTAAGGACATACCAATTGCACAACCTACGGTTGAATTGCTCTTGTACCAGCAAAGGAAAGATACGGCTGCACATAAGCCTGCTGCTGCAAGCCAGATTACAGGTACTCCTGCTGCCAGTGTTCCGCCTAAAAGTCCAAGACCTCCAACGATAGGAAGAATTACAAATAAATCAACGATACCAGAAATGAGCTGACGTAAGTTAACTGCTACATCTGTATCAATCATAGCTCCGCCATAAGTAGAACATACTCCTTCTAATGCCCAGCTAATCGCTGCTACAAAAGCACAGATGATTCCTAACGTAAAGTTAGGGCTGCCTTCTGGTTTTGTCCAGTTGATAATAATAGCTCCAATTACACACACCAGCATACCAGCAGTAACTCTCTTGGTTATCTTCTGCTTTAAAAAGATCCTTGCAAAAATTGCACCAAACAAAGCGCATAACGCAGAGATCGGGATCGCATAAGCTCCTGCCAGGGCAAGGCCTACCAGGTAAGCTCCATTGGCGATCGGACCTCCGAGAATCGAACCAAGTACAATCATTTTACCAGGGAATGTGTTAAGACTTCTTCCCATCTCACGGATACGGCCGCTCTTCGCATTGTAGATTGTAAGCCAGATGCCTGCGAAAAGATCATTTAAACCGGAACATACATAAGGTCCTGCTAACAATCCAGCTGCACCTGCAAGGGGAGCATAACGTCCCGCTAAGAGTACTAAGACCGTGTAGATTCCGTAGGTAAGTCCAGAAAATGCACCAGTAGATAAACCAGTTACTCTGAACTTTTTGTTGATAGCTGCCATTTGCTTATCCGCAGATGCGGCTGTCATTCCTTGGTTGCTCATTACTTAATCTCCTTCTTATCCTTCGGAAGAATTGTCTCAACCTCTGCATGAGGACGTGGGATTACATGAACAGAAACTAATTCTCCAACTCTCTGTGCTGCTGCTGCTCCTGCATCAGTTGCTGCCTTAACAGCTCCTACATCACCTCTTACCATAACAGTAACAAGGCCGCCGCCTACGAATTCTTTTCCGATTAAAGTTACGTTAGCTGCCTTTACCATTGCATCTGCAGCTTCAATTGAGCCGATCAGGCCCTTTGTCTCGATCATTCCTAATGCATCATATTTCATTACTTAATCCTCCTTTTTATTAAACAGGTCCATTGGGTTTAAGGAAACTAAAACAGCGCCTACGATAATGATGATAGAACCAATGATTATCGTTGGGGTGATAGGCTGGTTGATAAACAGAATACAGAAAAGCACACCCCAGAATGCGTAGGTAATGTTAAGGGACATTCCTACCGCACAACCTACCGTACTGTTGGATTTATACCAGCAAAGATAGGATACAGCCGCACAGAATCCGGAAAGCACAAGCCAAGCTACTGGTGGAACTGCCTGCATGGTACTTCCTAATAGACCCATACCACCTAAAATAGGCAGAATTACAAATAAGTCTACAATACCAGATAATAACTGGCGGATATTAATAAGTACATCAGAATCCAGCATAGCACTTCCGTAAGCAGCAAATACTCCTTCCAGTGCCCAGCCAATGGCTGCGATGAATGCGAAGATAATACCAAGCGTAAAGTTGGTACTTCCTTCTGGTTTCACCCAGTTGATAACAATAGCTCCAACGACACAAATCATCATTCCTGCACCAACTCTCGGAACAATCTTTTGCTTTAAGATGATTCTGGAGAAAAACGCACCAAACAGGATATACATGGCTGAAATGGGGATTGCATAAGCTCCTGCCATGCTAAGTCCTAACAGGTAAGCGCCGCTGGCGATCGGTCCGCCTACAAAGGAACCGATTAGTGAGATCTTTCCTGGAAACAGCTTAAGGCTTCTTCCAAGTTCATTGATTCGTCCGGTTTTGATGTTATAACCAGTAAGCCATATACCTGCGAACAAATCGTTAAGACCTGAAGTTACATAAGCCAGAATCAGTGCTCCCGTAAGTCCCGGAATTACATCTGTTGCTCCGGCCAGCGGTGGATACTGCCCAGCGATCAATACGAAGGTCGTATAAAGACCATACATAAGACCGGATATGATACCCGCTGTGATACCAATCTTTTTGAATTTCTTTCGTGTTTCTGTCATCGTTTAATTTCCTCCCCCAATTGAGTTGGGCGCGAAGCTGCGCCACTCCTGCTTCATTTCTTCACGTTCAGCTGAAAACGCTTAGAAAACACCTCACACCAGCAAATCAGTTAATGTTACTAATTTTCAAAAGGTGTCATGTGTTTTTCTATGCATTTAGTATAGGTCTTACCCCTATGGGGAATGTCAACCAGTTTTTGTTTTTTTTTAAGTCCAATAACTGGATGAAGCTGATTGCTTCCTCATATGCGCCTAAATATATGTAAATCAGGCTCTCAAAAATCAAAGAACCGCCTGAACTCAAAAAAAGGGGGGTGCTGCAAAATGGATAAAAATCAACAAGATGTGGTATCTGATCGTTTTATCAACGTCAGCATCTTGTATGAAAAATTCATTTTACAACACCCTCCAGACACTATCTGTATATGGGTACATTGACCTCAGTAACAAACTCCTCAGGATCTCTGGTGGTCCAATAGTCCACCACATACCGCTCATAGCTTTCCTTGCCGCACTTATAACCTTTTTTCTCGGCCCAGGCTAGTATCTTCTCGTATTCTTCATCGATGTTCTCAAGCTTTCCGATATGGTAAACAGATGCAGCCATAAACCCTCCATAGGTCTGGCGGTCCATACAGTCCTTGCAGGGGTGTATCGCTTCCTGCATGATGGTGGCACGCTTGCAGCTGCCATTCATCTTATCTTCAAAGGACTGGAACTTAAGGATCACTGCTCCCGTAATCTCATTCTCAGCCTGTTCTAAGTAATTGGTCCATTCTATATTAATGATGGATTCCATGTAGTTATAATCAAAATCCTGTTCCAGACAGCAGTAAGTGACTTCCGGAATATACTTGACGGCGACGTCATGAACATCGTTTTCCCGTACCATCTTTGCTTCCTGAATCAGCTCATACCAGTCCTTTACAGCAATGTAGCTGTTGTGGATCTGCTGTTCCTGAAAGCGAAGCTGCTCAATCTTGTTATGAAAATTCTGCTCAAGATAGTAATAGGTGTTACCTTCCACGAGCCCTTGCATCTCTTCCAGCTTAAATCCCATCTGCTTGTAATACTTTACAACCGGGACGGTAAGGAGCGTTTCTTTATTATAATACCGGTAGCTGTTCTCCTTACAGATCATGTCAGGAGATATGATGCCGATTTTATCATAGAAGCGCAGAGCCTTGGTTGAAATATTACAGATTTTACTTACTTCCCCAATCGAGAATAATTTTTCGTCTTTCATGTAAGCCCCCATAGCATAGTCGTATCTACAGTAACTGGTTCTTTTGCCTTTTCCTACACGCCCCATGTGCATACATATTGTAAGTATAATCCTTCCTGTATAGGGGAAGGTCAACCACAAGTTATACTAGTATTTTAATATAAAACGCACAATTTGAAAAGTATTAAAATATGTAAAAAAAGGCCTCAGGCGTTTTCTTTTACCGAATCGCCTGAGGCCATAAGCTTTCCTTACTTTAAACGGTCAACCATCTCCATGATTTCTTTCTTGGATTTTACACCTACAGATGTAGCTGCAAGCTTTCCGTCTTTAAAGATACCAACAGTTGGAATACTCATTACCTTAAACTGTCCTGCCAGCTCCTGGTTCTCATCTACGTCAACCTTGCCGACCTTTAAATCTGGAACGTTGTCTGAAGCTATCTCATCAAGGATTGGTGCAAACATCTTACAAGGACCACACCAGGTTGCCCAGAAATCTACAAGTACAATGCCTTTGCTGTTAACTACCTCTGACTCAAAATTGTTCTGATTCAATGTAACGATTGCCATAACTATATTCCTCCTTCAATTAAAATGATTCTCTTACCATGTAATTTGACTCATTTTATAGTTTTATCATAAATGTATGAATTATCCTGCGTTTTTAGATAAATATAAGAAACTGTAACTTCTGTAATATCAGCTTCGTTACTGTTATTATAAAAGTTACAGTTATATTTGTCAATACATTTTTTTAATCTTTCAAATCAAAACCTAAAAGGCTGATTTTCTTAAGGAACTTTTCTTTATAATCATCAATGCTGTTATGCTCTGGCTGTTCCTTGCCTGTGTTGAACTTATCCTGCTCCATGATTCCCGAAGATATTCTGCCGCCCTGATATCCTCCGCTCAGCTCCAGACGCAGGCTTTTTTTCCCATCATCCGTTGTAATGTTTAAACTGGATATCTGGAAAGAACGCTTTCCTTCCACCCCGTTGCCAAAAAAGAGCTTGGAATCAACGGCAAATTCCCTGCCTTGTAAGGATGCCTTACCGTCAAGGGAAAGTCCCCCGTTATTTTCTGTTACCAGAGAAAAGTATCCCAGGCCGTCCACTTCTATCTTATTTAAATTCATGCTCTTATCAATGGTAAAGGTGATGCGCCTTGATTCTCCCTGGGTCCTCTCATCCTTTAACATCTGACCCCATTCCTTATTATCCTTTAAGGGGCCATCTGAGACAAAGTCTCCCACCTGACCTAAATATTCATCAAATAAGGCGGCTGGAACATCCGCAGTTATTACCACACCAACATTGTCTTTGGTCTTAAATCGGATCTGGCTGCCAGCCATCATATGTAAGGAGTCCCTCCCAAGGGTTTCAAGGCGGTTCTTCACGTCACTCTTTTTCCCTGGGGTAAGAGTAAATCCTAATGAATTGCGAAGAGACTCCTGTGTGGTCTGAGCCGAAATGTCCGTGATCCCGGGAATGTGGAACACCACATTTTCCTGGTCCGCCCAGTAACTGATGCCTTCCCGAATCGCTCCTAAGAAGTACACATTAAGACTTCCCTGGGAAAAGGCATCTCCCTGGCTTCGCTGCTCTGTAAAGGAGATTCCAAGCCCTCCGGGAAGGAGGAGAATGGAGTGTCCGTTCCATCTCACTTCATCGGCCACCAGCTTTAAGCTGTCCTCGTAGGCATTACCCTCGCCCTCATCCTGGTTCCACAGCTTTAACAGCTGCTCCCTGGTAGAGAGTGCAGACCGGGTCAAATAAAACTTGGCATAATACCTGGGCAGCACATACCAGACAGCCGTGAAAATAATTCCCAGGGTCAGAAAAATGGTACATAGCTTTACGACCCACGGCTTTACTCCTGGTATGTGAAATTTCTTTTTTTTATTAGAACAATCCTGTTTCACTAAGTTTTTCTTCAAAGAATTCATTCAGTTCATGCACCTTCTTCCGCAATACGATACCAACCAGATACGAAATAGGAATAAAGATCAATGCGTATCCTAAATACCTGTAGTAATCATTTTGATACATTCCTCCCACGCATTCTCTCATGGCATTAATGATGTGAGTAAACGGAAGCAATGGATTCACCATCTGGAAGAACCTTGGCGTTACCTGGATCGGGAACGTTCCACCAGAGCCTGCAACCTGAAGTACCAGAAATACGATGGAAATCGCTTTACCTACATCTCCAAAGGAAACGGTCAGCGAATAGATAATAGTGATAAATATAAAGCTGGCTATAACTGCTGCTAATACAAATTTTCCAGGGTAGAGACATTGAATCTTAAGCAGGTATATATCTCCCAGAGACACAACAAGTGCCTGAATGGAACCAATGAGCAAAAATAACAGATATCTGCCAAAATAAGTTTCGTATAGCTTAAGCCCCTCTGCCCTTTCCTCCTCGACCTTACATTTAATCAAGGCTACCAAAAGCGTACCCCCTACCCATATGGCAAGAGTGGTATAGAACGGGGTCATTGCAGATCCGTAAAGCTCGATTGGATAAATCTTATTGGTGACCATATCCGTAGGAGTCTTCATAAACTCGCTGAACTGCTCCGGATCATTCTTCATGATGTCCATGACCTTATTGAGCTGCTTGCTGTCAGCGACTTTGTTCACATCCGCAATCATATCATCAATACGTCCCTGGCCCCTGGCAATCATATTTTTGGTACTGTCAAGGGTCTCGATGAGGCTCTGAGAAGAAGAAGTAACACTTGTTAAAGTACCGTCTACCTGGCCAATTAGACCTCCCAGACTGTCTAATGCTCCTGATGTAGCACCCAGGGTGTCATACATCTTATCGAGACTGTCATTAAGAGGAACCTCAACTCTGCCTTTATAGAAATTCTGTGTATCTGAAGTCGTATTATAAAGTCCATCTAATACGTTACCAATATCCGACTCCATATCGCTTGGCAGCTGTTTTGTCTGACGGACGGTCTTTTCCGCCGCGGCAAGCTTTGCGATGGCGTCCTGCTGCTGCTTTGCCAGAACCGTAAGCTGCTTTTGCAGCTCAGTGGCATCGGAAATAGGTATGGGGAGATACTTATTAATGGTGATAAGGATTTTATTAATTCCATTAATCTGTTCAAGCCCTGCCTGCAAAAGCCCCTGAATATTCTTTAAAGAATCTGCAATGGCATCCGCAGAAGTACCAGAAAGCTTATTAACAACACGGAACGTATTATAAACCGTTTCTTCTGTTTTCACAATGTTATCAAGAATATCATCAAGCGCATCGGTCATGATGGTGGAAAAGCCTCTGCTGGAATCAATGAGAGTCTTTGCGCTATCTGCTGTCTGTCCACCGGAGTTTACCAGTTTATCGACATCAGGGAGAGTTCCTTTCACTCCGTCATTTAAAGAATTTACAGTCTTTAAGGTAGACTGAAGTATTGTTATGGTATCGGAAATCTGGCTTAAATCATCTTTTGCATCAGTAAGAGAGCTGACCACATCGTTTCTGTCAGTTTCCTTATTGGTACTCCAGTCTTCAGATTTATTATTTAATACCTTTGCCATCACTTTGGAGGTTGTATTGATAAAGGTCTCATTGATCTGCTGCTGAACGGTCTCAACACCTTTGTTTGTTATTTTCGTAGCAATGGCATTCTTCTTTTCATTTACATAATATTGCAGCACCGGACGTTCAATGTTTGTAGTGAGAACACTTGATATTTTCTGGCTGAAATCCTCAGGAATCACAACGGCTGCATAATATTTCCCTGACTGCACGCCGTCGATGGCTGCATTCCCTTCAACAAACTGCCAGCCAATATTGTCATTCTTTCTTAATTCATCCATGACCATCTCACCAATGTTAATGGAGGAATCATCAATATCCGTATCAAATATGCTGTCTATGGACGCTCCTTTGTCATTATTCACGACCGCAACCTTAAGGCCCTTTGTATTTCCATATGGATCCCAGCTTGCTGCAATATTAAACCAGGCATATAACGATGGCAGGATAATCAGGCCCAGTGCAATGATGATGGCCACCGGATTCATCGTAATACGCTTTAAATCGTCAACAAAAATCTTCCATATATTTTTAATATGTGACATAGCAACCTCCTTGGTATTCATTTTGATCATTTAATTTCGTATTATATTATTTCCTAACCTTAAATGCAATGCCTTATCCTGTTAAAATAATCCATTGTATCGCTTATATGTGTTTTTTTATCAGCATATTGCATCAAATATGAAGCATTTTAAGGAATAAAATGAAAAAAGGATTCCCAGAAACTGGAAATCCGAAAAATCCAAAAATAAAGAGCGCGAGACGGGACTCGAACCCGCGACCCCGACCTTGGCAAGGTCGTACTCCACCAACTGAGCCACTCGCGCATAACTGTTAAAAACGTATCATTTTAAGACAAAGAGATTATAACATAATTAACCAGGAAATGCAAGAGGTGAAATGCAAATTTTGCATTTCCCGGTTATGTATGATATTTGAGTTTTGTGTCTACAAGAAAATCTACGCCCAGCATATCAGCTGTCCGCCGGACTTCGGTCTGCTCATGGTCAAATAATTCCGCATATTTTGCCACCAAAGGCCTTTCCTTACTCACCAGTCGGTTTAAATGATGGTTCAAAATGGCATGAAGGCGTTCCGTATCCTTGGCAAGTACGGCATCTACTAATTCCCTGTGCTGCTTGACAATTCCTTTTTCAATTCCGGAATCCGCCATAAAAAGAAGCCGGATTCTCCGGTAATGGCCGGAATTGGCAGTCAGGATATCATTACAGTACCCTTTATTGGCTCCATCGTAGAAGATGGAATGAAAATAATTATCCTCAGAAAGGAAGGCACGGATATCACCCGACTTTTCTAACTTTTCCTGTCTCTCTAAAGACATCTCAAGAGCGGTAATTGTTTTTAAGTTGCACACTGCCATGAATTCCATCATGACATTCTCTTCCACACAGGTTCTTAAAAACCGTTCGTTCCTAACCTTATCATAATCGATTTTGGATATCATGGTTCCCCTTTGGGGCAGAAAGGTAATAAGCCCTTCTTTGGAAAGACTTATGAGTGCATCACGCACTGGGGTTCTGCCAACCTGATAGGATTCGCTGATGTCCTTAATGCTAAAAATCATTCCAGGGCGCAGCCTTAAATCCAGTATATCCGTCCGCAAAATATCATAAATAGGTTCTACCTGGCTGTTGTCTGTTTCGCCCATCAATGCCTCCTGCTAATAGCTTAATACTTCCCTGTACATCTTCAGGGCCTCATCTGGACTATAATTATAATACAAAAGTATGTCTAAAGCAAATGGTGAATATGAAATTCCATTGATTTTCCTGGAAAAGTACATTCCTCCGATCTCCGACAATGCCCGAAGCGTTGATTTATTCTTAAATCCGAGGACGTTCCATAGGATAATTTTTTCATTTCTGGTATAAATTCCCTCTATTTCTTCTTCCATATAATGAAAGATCTCATGGCCCAATATTAGCTTTATTACCTCTTCTTTGGTCATGAGTCCATCAAGCCCTGATTCCTCCGTCAACCGGCTGATGGGTTCTGTCATAATCTCCACCCGATCGGGAGGTGTAAAAAGAGCAAATAACACTCTGTCTGCTATCTGCCCTCTGTCTGTAAATTCCACCTTAAGTTTTAGTTTTTCTGCTATTATCCAGGGATCATTCGTACCAAATTCTTTCATAGCCTTAGCAGCAGTCTCTTCCCCGCAGCGTATGGCCTTTTCTATCATGGCTTCTTTTTCTTTATCGGTCACTTTATTTTTCAGGATATCCCTGGAGAATGCGTACATTCCCCAGGATCTGTCCGGAACCTTAAATAATTCTTCTGCCATGGTCTTAAGCTGTTTTTGATCCATATCCTTCTCCAAATAACTTAGCTCTGTTTTCTGTTGGCTGCTACTACAAGAACCTCTTCATTGGCTTCCAGGGAAGAAAGCTCCAGATCAATCAGAAGCTCCAGCTGCTCAAAGTCCTGAGCGGCAAAGTCCATGACACGGGCGCCCATACAAAGGTAATAATCAGGACGAATAATAAGGTCTGTCTGGTATACGGCCAGGTCTTCCCAAAGCTTTTTCATACCTTCGATACAGCCTTCTGCCGTTGTCTTAAGACTCATACCACGGCCTCGCTGAACCTTTATGAATCCTTTTTTATCAATAATTCGAATGGCACCTGCTCCATCTGCTTCCGACTGATCTCCATATATATAGAAATAATCGGAGCTTGCAAGAAGCTTGGCTGACTCATCTGGGATTCTCATATCCTCGGCTGCCAGGTGACGGGCTTCGGTTTCATCACACTCTTTTAAAAGATCGGCCGTTTTTACTTCCGTAGAACCGGTGGCAATAGCAGTTACCTTAGAGGTCTGAGGATCGATTTCAATATGAATCTCTACCGATTCAGCCGTTGCACCTGATTCGATGGCTTTGTTTAAGGCCTCATTTTTAAGGGACTTGATGTCCTCTTTTGACGGGGAAGGAATGATACGCTCTACCACGTCTCTGACCATGGAGAGTGCAACTCCAATGGAGGAAATAACTTCTGCATTTTCTGGAATGGAGTATTTGACTCCCATCTTTTCGCTGAAATAAATGATGAGGGAAGCGGCTCCTCCGCCTACTCCTACCAGTGAAATCTGATCTTTTTCCAGTTTGTATTTTTCAGCCAGCTCAAGGATTACCGGCTCAATTTTCAAATAAGCCTTCTCCATAATCTGTCTGGCAATGTCTTCTACCGTAGTATTGCAGTAATCTGCAAGGGCTTTCATGGCCTTTTGGGCTGATTCCACATTTCCGTAGGAGAAATGCTCTTTCTTTACAAGCCCAAGTACATTGGCTGCACAGGAGTTGGTAATGGTAACGGCAGAGCCGTCTTCCATGCGAATTCTTACATAATCATCTGGATCACCAGGCTTTGGAGAGAAGAACTCTACCTTTGGCCCTTTGATTTTATCTGTGTCTGTAAATACGGAATAATCAAGTCCTGCGATATGAGCAGAACGAGGTCCTACATCAACGATTCCCTGTTTATTGGCACGCACCATGGAACCGCCTGCCACGCCGAGAACCCGTACGTCAAGGGAGGAAATATAAGTGGGGTGTCCTCCTACGATGGAATAATCAATGGCTGGACGGCCATTTTTAATAACACCGATGTTTGTTGTGGTTCCACCAACCTCGAAATAAACACCGTTACTTGCACGAAGGTACATAAGAGATCCCATAACAGAAGCTGCCGGGCCGGAAAGCATGGTAAGAAC
This sequence comes from Clostridium sp. 12(A), assembly GCA_000526575.1. Classification (GTDB taxonomy): domain Bacteria; phylum Bacillota; class Clostridia; order Lachnospirales; family Lachnospiraceae; genus Lacrimispora; species Lacrimispora xylanolytica. The sequence continues at coordinate 2,784,225 of JAGI01000002.1, forward strand.
CGGACGTTTCTTCATCTCAGAAATTTCCATAACACCGCCGTCACCTCTCATGATCATAAGGGGAACGTTAACGCCTGCTTCTCTTACGGAATTTTCCGTAGAGCTTGCGGTATCCAGCATCTTTGGAAGGATAGAGGCATTGATTGCTGCTGTTCTGGTACGTCTTGTCAGTCCATAGAGCTTTGTAATATCAGAAGCCATAGTGGTTGGGATTCCCTTTTCGCTGGCTGCTTCATAAACCTCCTGCTCCGGGCCTCCGTCATCTACTCCAAATGCCATGGAAGAGACAAATACCTGTGCGCCTGACTGTTTCATGGAATCGATGGTGCTGCTTACCATGGAACGGTTCATTTTCTTTACGTTGATAAATTCATTTACTATATTAATCTTTTTCTGATTTCCCAAATCGATATCAGCGATTTTCGTCTGTCTTTTTGCAAGAAAGCCTTCAAATCCGCCTTTTGCCATACCGATAACTCCTACTTTGGCAACGTCTCCTTCAATCAAGGCATTGGTGGCCTGTGTGGTGGAGTGTGCAACGAAGACAACATCATCGGGGCTGATTTCATTTTCCTTTAAACAGTTCTGAAATGATCGAACGACTCCTGCCGCTACGCCTCTGGGATCATCATGTGTCGTTTTCACCGAAGATTTCCCAATGATTTCGTGGGTGGCGTTATCAATAGCAACTGCTTTGGTATGGGTGCCTCCCACATCGATGCCCATTCTTACTGATCTTCCCATTTTAAGAATCTCCTTTCTTCCTTTGATCCCTTTTAACAATGGAACTGGCGGCTGCCCGCCAGTTCCCTGTGGTTTAGAACAATCCGCCGTAAAGAACAAATACCGCGATGCAACAGATGGCACCTATGATCCAGCCTGTTGGGATTGACATTTTCATATAATCTTTTGTGGATACTTTGGTGTAACCAAATCCCCATGCAACCCATGACTGGGTAATATCAAGATGCTGAGGAGCAATGGTCGTAATAGCAAACAGAGGGAATAAAAATGCTACCGGTGCATTTGGAATGGCAGCAATGACTACGGCAAGAATAGCGGTTCCTGATCCAACTAAGTTCATGGGGCCTCTAAAGAAGCCAAGAGGTGTTAAGACCGCAAAGGTAATTGCCAGTAAAATAGCTGTTTTTGGAACAACTCCGCCAAGGATAGCGGTAAAGTAAGGTGCTGCATAGGTTGCTGCATTGTTGAACATGGATAAGCTGAGAAGGAAACCAACCATAGGGGCCACGTCAATGGAACCGTCGGTAAACAGCTTTGCAAAAAGTCTGCAGATTTCAGAATAAGAACCTTTCATCTTACCAGTTGTAACAAGTGCATAGATTGCGGAAATACAGAATCCAAGAATAATCGGAAGCTTAAATGCAACCACACCGATGACTGGAAGAATAACAGAAATCCAGGAAATAGCTGGAGCATTGTCACTTGTCTGAGAAGCAGATGCTGCCCAGGCATGGGAAGTCTTCTTATTCATAGAGATGTTTGACACGATAAGTACTACTACCAGGGCAACGATCATACAGATCAGACCAATCTGGAAATAGTCGTTATAGGTATAAGCTTCTGCTTCTTTGTTAAACCCAGCATAAATAGTCTGATACTGCTTGAAGTTTACAATGTTTCCGAAGATACCTGCCATGATGGAACCCATGAAGCTGAACATGGCTACCGGTGCCGGTATTCCTAAGGAAAGCATGATTGGAAGTACGATAACTGCGATGGAGATAACAGGACCGATACCAGTCATGGACATGAAGATGATTGCAGTCGCAACACATAAAAGACCTAAGGTGATTCTTGGCTTGTCACCACCAAGCTCAACGACCTTACGGATTAAGGTTGCAGCGATTCCTGTATCAACTAAAACCCTTCCAAAGAATGCGCCAAAGAATACATTAACGAGAATTGATTTTGCATAACCTGCCGGACCATCTGCGTAGACATAAGTCAGCACGTCGATGACGGACTTGCCCTCCATGGCTGAATTTGGTGAAAATGAATTTCCCACCATGGCAAGTACGGTCCAGAATGTAGCCATAACCGCAAACCCCACCATAAGATTGAGTCCCTTCACACAGTACCATACCATGCCAAGGAAGGACAAAATCATGATAATACCGATGATTACATTGATGTTCATACGAACCCTCCTTAAAATAAAATGTTTTTAAATAGTAACCCGCAGAAGAATCCATGGCTCTTCCGCCTCCCCACAGAGGGCGTGCGCCTTCTGTCGATACTAATATATTAGTACTAAAATATCAGTCTGTATATGGGTAATATACCAGTTTTGAATGTATATTTTTGTGTAATACTTACAAATATATCTCAAAACCACCCCTTAGTTGTTGTACTTTACACATTTAATTTCTTTTCAAAATCCAATGTTTCCCTTGCATAATATATCAGTTATGTGTCGGTTACTTCCTAATCATTCTACCCATATCTCCAAATTCTAACATTTCTTTTCCAAATTTTTTTATTAAACCTTATTGGGAGCATTGATTTTAGTCCATTTCGCTTTCCATTATAACGGATTTCATGATATAATCAGAGGTAAAGAAACGAAGGAAAAAGCGCTCCTGACGCGGACCGTTTTTATAAACAGTGCCGTAGAAAAAGACGGCAGAACGGAGTTTTTCATGCCACTCTTACCACTTCAGAAAATATCCCCCCGGAAAGGAAGCGAGGACGCCAGGCAGTACGCCTACCGGGTGCTTAGATATTTCATTCTGAATCTCCATCTTCCCCCCGGAAGGAAGATGAATGAAATTGAATTTGCCGATGCACTTGGTATCAGCCGTACGCCGGTCCACGATACGCTATATAAACTCTCCAGAAAAAGTCTGGTGGATATTATTCCCCAAAAAGGTGCTTTCGTCTCTAAAATAGATACCAGAAGGCTGGAGCAGACCCTTTGGATTCATAACCAGCTGGGTACTGCCATGATAAAAAATATTTTTATCCGCAATGTAAAAGGTTCTCAGTTTGACGTTTTATACCTTGTCTTAAAGGAGATGGAAGACCATCTTTCCCAGGGAGATTTGTCCCAGTCAGCCAGACTGATCACGGATTATTACAAGCTTTTATACGAGCTTGGGGGAAAGATGGATTATATTTGGGAGTCCGTCCAGATCGCCGGCATGGATTTACAAAGGTTTCTTTATCTATCCGCCAAGGACATCACTGCAACCAAGGAATTTCTGTCGGATCTCACTGACCTTTCAGATGCTATGGCCGGGAGGGATACGGATCGGGCATGCAGCATTTATCATCATCATTTATCAAAGATCTTTCTCCTGCTTCCAGCCATGATGGAAGAAAATCCCCATTACTTTACAGACCAAAGGAGCAAAGATCCAGACGAAATATCTAGCAGCGCAACATAATCATTTTGGGAGGTATACCTATGATTTTCGGAAATATAGAAAATTCCATGCTGGAGACAGAGCTTGCCCTTTTACCAAAGCCCCTTCGTGATGCCATCTGTTTTTTAAGAGACCATGATATGGCGGCTCATGAGCCTGGGGTGTTTGAAATTGACTTATCCGGAGTATCGGTGGTGCTTCAGGTTCTTGATTTGACCACAGCACCCAGAGAACGTCTTCGCCCGGAGGTCCACAGAAAGAACATTGATGTCCAGTTTCTGGCTTTTGGCGGACCGGAAGAAGCTGGATTTTACAGCGATAACGGCACTGGTATTGTTGATGAAGATCTTCTTGATACGCCAAGAGATATTTTGTTCTATAAAAATGATGGAGATGCACCGGAAGGTCGAATCCGTCTGATGACGGGTTCGTTTGCTATTTATTTTCCATGGGATGTTCACATTCCTGCGATTCAGGTGGGTGATCAGTCTGCTCCCCTTCGTAAAATCGTGATTAAGGTGCCCTTGGATAGTTGTTTGGATGAAGTCGGTTTAGCTGGAAGCGGTTTAGTTAAAAACGGCTTATCAGACGCCTTATCCCAGGAGAAACCACTATGAAGTCGAGCCAGTATATCACTCAATTATCTTTAAAGGATCCGGCTGAAAGACGGGAGGCTTTAAAGACAGTTCTAAAACAGGAGGAGCTTTCTTTTTACACTCAGGAAGAAGAACCTTCTTCCAAAGCCCCAAAAGGAATTATAAACATTCTTTTAACTCCCTGGAGCAACGATCCGGGATTATTGTTCTGCGCCCATTATGATGCTGTTCCCGGAAGTTTTGGTGCGAATGACAACGCTGCTTCTTTATGCATTTTAATTGAGCTTGCAAAGGTATTAAAGGAGAAGAATATCTCTGCCAGAATCGTATTTTTTGACGGAGAGGAAACTGGTAATACAGGCAGTAAGCTCTTCGTCGCCAGCAAAGAGATGGAGAGTATTACAGGGGTAGTGAATTTAGATGTTTGTGGTTTTGGGGATACCATCGCAGTCTATGACCGTGGAAATGCAAAAAAGGAGCCTGTCCGCTCCTTTTGTTCTAAAACTATTTTGGATTCTCACAATGGACTTCTCGTGAAATACCTTCCTCCCAGCGACGAAGCTTCTTTTACAGGGAGACGGGTTCCAGCCATCAGCGTTGCTATCATTCCTCACTGGGACATCCAGTATTTAAGCGCCTTGTCCCAGATGGGAAGTGGCATACTAGGACGACCTCCGGAGTTTGACATGATCTTATCCCAGATGGAGGTCACCACAACCATGCACGGCGGATACCGGGATTCTCCGGAATGGGTTCAAAAAGAGGCTATGAACCGGATTTACCGATATTTACTGGAGGCGATTATGACTCGTCCGGAGAGAAAAAAGGGCTGGTTTCAGGGCTGGGGCATAAGCTCACCTAGCACTTTCAACACCAGAAACAATATGGATTAAAGCCCCGTTTTCTAGGATAGTATTGCCGGATATTTTTTTAGCTTGATAAAACTATAAAGAAAGCAAATAAAATGTTCAGACTCAGATTCTTACTAGTTTTGAATAAATATTTTTTTAATAATCAGGATATCTATGCTGAATCAAAACTCCAAAACTGCCTTACAAACGTAAGCGCTACATAAAGAAGTGTATTGATCTTTCTGGATTTTTCACCTCTCGAAAAATCAAATAGTACCTTTATTCAAGCCACAGGATTTTTGCATTGCTTCTGACCAAGGCATCAGTTCTTCCAGGATACTATCGGGCTCATTTTTGTAGTCCAGCATCTTAGTCATAACTGTTTCCAGATAAAGACGGATGTTTAATCCATTTGCTTTGGCTGTTTCTGCAAGCGTGTAAACAATTGCACTTGCTTTGGCACCTTTTACAGTGTCATGAAAGAGGAAGTTTTTTCTTCCCATAACATATGATTTCACGGCTCTTTCAGCTGCGTTATTACTAATGGAGCATCTTCCATCAAGGAGGTAATTCTCCATATACGATTTTTGGTTTTGGGCATAGTTAATTGCCTTGGCAAGCTTTGATCCGCCAAGGGCATTTATCCCATTCACCCACTTCCAGAATGCATCCAGTACAGGTCGCTCCAGTTCAAGACGCTTTTTCTGTCGCTCTTCTGGTTCTAAGTCTTTCAGTTCTTTCTCTATCTGAAAGAGTTGGTTGCAGTAGGAATAGCCTGTGTAGGCTTCAGATTTTTCGGAGCATGATCCCTTCTTCTTGGGAATCGCTTCGAACATATATCTTCGAAGATGTGCCCAGCACCCGCATCGGGTAATGTCACTCAAACGGTTGTATCCGCTGAAGCCGTCCGTATGGACAAACCCGTGATAATCAGCAAGGAACTTTGCTGCATGATAGCCGCCCCTTGATGGTTGATACTCGTAAAGCACAATCCGGTGCTCTTCAAATGCACCGCTGGTGTACAACCATATGTAAGACTTTGATTCTGGAGTCTTGCCATCTTCATTCAAAACCTGGCATGTCGTCTCGTCTACATGAATGACGGACTGCCTAAGAAGATACTCATGATATCTCTCATAAACGGGTTCCAGATATTCTTCTGCGCATGTATTGAACCAGCTGGCAATGGTTCCACGATTCAGCTTGACTCCCAGCTGTGCCCAATCCTGCTCCTGACGATAAAACGGAAGATAGTTCGTACACTTCTGATACATGATGTAAGAGACCGCTGTAGCAGAAGCCATACTGTGATTGATGAGTGGCTTTGGCACAGGTGCCTTCTCAATGGTTGAATCACCATCTTCACGGCACTGTGGACATGCATAGCTATGCTGTACGTATTGGACACGTTCCACTTTTGCTGGAGTGATATGAATCTCTTCACGAACAACTTTGGAGCCGATATCTTCCATTTTAGTATTACAGTAAGGGCAGTTACGAGAATCACCTTCCAGTAAAAGCTCAATGGTCCTTATCGGTACATTTTTTGTAAGTTCATCATGCGTAGCACGGGATTTTTTCTTCTCATGCGCTGTCACATTGATCATTTCCGGTTCGTGAACGTGTTCATCAATTCCCAACTGATCGAACAAGCTGAGTTGTCCGTCAATGTAAGGTAAGTTCGATGATTTCTCACTGGAAATACCAAAGATTTTTCGTTTCAGTTCATTAATTGTTTCCGTGAGGTTTGCAATGGTCTGGTTTAATTGTTCCATCTGATGATCTTTTGCTTCCAGCTGTTTGAGCAGATTACTGACCAGCAGATTCATGTTAAGATCTTCGGTTTCAACAGACTTTTTCATGACCATGTACCTCCTTGAATGATATACTTATTATACCACAAAGGAGACCGCAAAGCCAGTAAATAAGCGGTTCTGCGTGTACTTTATCAGATGCTTAAAAGGGCTTTTTGGCAACGGGTTTAATTGCCTTTGGCTGCTCAATAGAAAGACCTTCCATAAGCCAACGGAATTCCTGTCTGGTCAAATTTCTAACATCTTCTGAATTACGTGGCCACTGGAAACGGCCGGAATCTAACCGTTTATAAAGTAACACAAAACCATCTTTGTCAAAATGCAGTGCCTTCAGTCTGTCGCATCTTTTTCCGCAGAAAAGAAAAAGGGAATTACTGAAAGGATCTAACTCATAGGTATCCCGGACAATTGCCATAAGACCGTCTATGCTACGCCTCATATCGGTGTAGCCGGCCACAAGAAATATCTTTGCCACGCCGGAGAGATCACCTAGCACAGTTGTCGCAACGCATTTAATGTTGCTGTAATAATGGCGGCATCTGCATTGTTACTGATAGCCAAAACAAAGCCATTGTATTCCAGATGGATTGCAATCCGATCCGTTTGTTTTTTAGGAAGAACTGCTTTTGTTTCTTGCAGTTCGTTGTAGTGAATTGGTACAACTTCTGTTTTCTCTAGAACTTTTGGAACAGAGTCAGGAATCATAGAGGCTTTCTTCCTCAGCCGCTTTATATTGTAATAAAAAGAGCTGGTAGGTATACCATTCTGACTGCACCAGGCGTAATCAGATAAGCCGCTTACGCGGCACTGCTGGATGCAATCCATCCAGTATTCATCTTTTTGAGCTTTTGTCATATTTTAAAATCCTCCAAGAAAATATGGAGTAAAATGATACAAAAGTTTGAAGTAAAATAGCAGTGAAATGCTACAACCTTTGTTGTTCAAGAACAGAACTTAGAGTGAATTACTCCAACTGTCCTTATTTTACAGCAAAAAAAGTCAATTAGCACGACGGTAGATTATGTTGCGCTTACTTACAAACTATTACTTTTAAGATAAATTATAATAAAATACCTCCAAACTGATACATTTCATTATATCAGCTTGGAGGTAGAATGAATTCAAGATAATCTCTTCCCCTAAGAAAAGAATTACTGTTCTTCCCTTCTTAAAAACATCGCTATATTTTTGTATGCTATTTCATCACTTTTATCAATACTTTTTTTAATAATATATTCTATTTCTCATTTAATTTGTTCCTCATTGAAATATTTTGAAATCATTCAACCTCGATTTAAAATTATCCCAAAATCTGAAAAGTCTCTTGCTAATCGTTTGATGCTAATTAGATTAAAGTCATAAACTTCATAAGCTCCCTCTATTTCCTCTGGACCAATAAACACATGATATGAAAAAAAGAAGTCATCTATATCATCCCCAAATTCTTATTGCAATGAATTCAAAGCCTTTATTATCATGTTCTACTCCTAAAATTATCAATCATATACTTCTTACTATCCATATATATTCTTGACATAATTGTATAATTCTGGTATATCTAAAATACCCTATTGACACAATTTTCTATACTCTTCTTCTGAAAAATATTCTTTCTGAGATTGTATATCTCCATTTTCATATAGTTCTTTATTCATATGATAAATTTCTAACGGACAAAGCAAATAATTTGGTCTACGTTTCCCATAAAAGCTTTTAAAAATTGTCCACTTTAGTTTTCCTTGAAATAATTCTATATGACCTTTTAATTCATCAATATAGGATTCATCTACCAACCTAAATGATAATGTAGGAATTCTATAATAAATATCATCAGCATTATACATATTATATTTTAATTGTTCAATGATAAAATGTTTTTTTAAATATTCAGCTAAAATATTTGTATTATCCATTCATATCTCCTTGGTGATCTAAATTATATACTTGTATCTAAATTTAATAATCGATCAGTATTCCTTCAAAATTCAATTTATTAACCATTTCAAAGTATTTCCTTTCAGAAACAGGAATCTCACTATATCTTGGATTATAGACATATTATCCATTAGAGTATACTTAATGAATATTCATATAAATCTGCTAAATCTTATAATATAGGAAATGCACCGGTCGGAAATAGATACTTTGATTAAACATAGACATCGTCGACGTTGCATTTGTCACTTAAGCATTAAATATTTTTTATTCTTTCTAAAATGTACTAACTATGAACCATATCAACTAACCTTACATTCTCATTACCCAATAAAACTTTATGCCATTTATCGTTTATTTCCACAGCTTTTGATATCATTACTCCATTTCTACTTATATTTTCAAGAAAATAGAAATAAACAATTATTTAAAGTCGTTTTATAGTTGTATACTTTGTACTCTTATTTTTAAATATCTATTCTCCCTAAGCATCTATCAGCTTCTATTTGTAATTGAATTGTTTTGGGTCCCATGTATTTTTGAGCAATTCTTAAAACATCTCTATCGTTACCCAACATTTCAAGCACTGTAACAGAGAAGGTATTTAACAAGTGCGCATCACCACAATTAGAAACCTCTACAAAATAATCAAAGATATACTTTAATAAATTGACATTTTTTTCTTCAACCAATAACTTTAGCACTTTGGGCATAAAGACATCTTCAATTATAACTGTTTCTAAAACTTCACCATTATCTTCAACAGATTTCTCGTATTCATCTTTTGATGAAGAGATAAAATCCAACATAACACCTAAAAACTCTTCTGTTTTCACGTTCATACTCACTGCCCCTTTATTTAATTAAAATTCTTGCATTAATCTCATCTTCTAGGGTCCTTGAACAGTTCCTGCATCTTTCATTGCTTTTTCTTAAGGCCGGCAACTACTACAAAAGGTGCAATTTTATATGTGATTCTTCCCTGATGACCCGTCCCCTCAGGTGGAGTACTGAGATATCCGACGAACGGTGAATTTTCGTATTCAATTAAAAAAATTATAGCACGTCTTTGTGCTGTTTTTAAATAGAAAAATTACTGTTCCTCTCCTCGAATCGGTTCTCTGTATTCTGTCTTGTTTTTCATCATTCCGTAAACAATGTTCACCAATCGGCGCATGATACAAACCAGTGCCTGAGACTTTGTCTTTCCTTCGCCGATTTTTCGCATGTAATAATCATAAAATACTGGATGATTGGGTACTCCGTTCTTTGGTTTCGAAACCATTGTTACCGCCAGAAAATAAAAAAGTCCATGTAGCTGGCGGTTTCCTTGTCTAGAGCTTTGTTCCTTTCCTTTTCCGGCAGAACTGAACTTTACAGGAGCAACTCCTGCAAATCTTGCCAACTTATCAGCATTGGGAAATCTTCGGATATCTCCGATTTCTGCAATCAGTTTACTGGCTATGGATGTTCCGATTCCTGGCATACTGGTCAGTTTATAATCAAAACTAAGCAAGATTTTTTCGATTTCTACATCAAGTCCTGCCAATTCTTTTTTTTGGTGTTCTAAATCCCGTACCAGACTTGTTGTGATAAAATCTCTGGATTCCTGATATTCCCGAAAGGTATTTCCATCATTCCGAACACAGTCCAGAATCAACTCTGCTTTATCTTTCTTGGCAATACGGGATATTTCCTTAAATTCGATTGTTAGGTCTTCTGCTATCTTTCCCTGCAAATGAACAGGAGATGGGTAGGTCTTCCAGAAATACATGGCACATTTTCCGTCTATTTCGCTGAAAAACTTACTATAGCTGGGATATGCCATGGATATCTGCTCATGGAGTCCATTCTTAAATCGGATACCGTCTTTCACCAGTAAATCTCTCCGATTTACTAATTGAGCTAACGTCCATTCGTTATCTTTTGGTTTTGCATCTGGCAACGTATGCAACTGGTTAATCAGAACCGTTGCAACACAATACGCATCATGCTCATCATTTTTACGGAGCATAGGTGCACTTTTTCTCTGGTCATAAGCCAGAGCTGGATTAATGTCTTTTACAATGTAACCTTTTTCAATCAGCCAGACAGCTAAACTTCTACCGTAGCCGTATGCATTCTCCAATCCGTAAATGGGCTCAAGCCCAAGATGATTGGACTTTCTATTTACCTTTTCTGCCAGCTTTTTAAATTCACTGGGCTTGTTTTCTATGACGATTACTTCTAACTTTTCATTCCAGCAGTTCACCATCACTGCGGTATGACTTTCCTTATGCAGGTCAATCCCCACATAAAGCAGATTTTCTCTTTTCTGCAATTCTCTCCCTCCAGATCTTGTTTCCAACCAATCAGTTCCCGCACCGGCAACCTCAGATGACAGCGTTAACTCTTATTGAGTCCGCAAGGGGGCGACAGCCAATCTACAACAAACCAATAGGTGGATGGACAAGTTATTTCTTTTATTGGTTGTTGATGTTAACTCTGTATGGAATGGATTGCAAGTCATTTCTGGATTTATTTTCAGGAAAAGGGGCTGCAGAAAAAAGAATAGAAAAAGGAGTCACAGTAAGAGTATCTTTTACCCCCTGTAACCCCCGGTAGCACCATTTTACCATAGAACCAGTTTGATGTAAATTCATGGTTCACCATGAACCATAGGTAGATGACCTGGCTAAGCTTCTGATGAAATAGAATTAATATATCACTTTTTGTTTGCCCTGTATCGCAAAATACTGCCCCTGTGTGACCTTTAAAGCCGATGGTGGAACTGTATGCCCTTCAGGCAATTAAACACCTCGTTGGGCAAATTTGAAAAACATAGGATTTTCCCTGTGCTCCTGATAACTGTTTGGATTGCTATTGCCTCCTGTTCGTCTTCCGGTTGCTTTTTCAGAAAAATGTCGCATATAGACCAGTTTTTCATATCTCTTAAGTCGCACAATCGCAACCATTTATAAATTCCTGAGCTGGAAAATTCTCGTTCTATTTTGCTCTAAAAGCAGGGATGAACCATGGGGTCGGAATTCTGGCATTGGGGTCGTAAGCGGGGTCGTAAGCGCAAGAAATTCCCATTAATTCGGAAGATTTACGGAGTCACGAACGACTCCTAGCATTAATGTTCTCTTCAAATTCTGTAAAATCATCAATTATTTTATTTTGTTCATATTCATCTAGATTATGATATCTTTCCAATAATAATTTTAATAACTCATCTGGTATTTGAATATTTGTCTTTTTATAAATTTCAATAGATACTTCAGACATTATATCTCCTAATAGTACTACTCCAATATTAGCTTTTCGTTTGTAGATGCAGTCCAATGTTTTTAACGGATTAATATCATATATAATATCAAAAACGGTAGCTTGCAAATAATCATCACCCTTATTATTTTCAAGAATATCTATACCTAATTCAAGAGTTTTATTAATATCTCTATTATATAACTCAAGCAATGCTGCACTAGTTTCCTCAAATCCAAAAATATCTTGTATTATTTCAATTAACTTGCTTGTCTCCAATCTTTTGATATATTCTAATTCATCTTCCATACAACAACCTCCATTATTTAATAGGTTTTAGTATTACTGTAGCCAAATAAGGCGTACCATCATCTAATATCTTCCATCTGCTAACGACTTGAATATTTCCAGTAGATCCTTCAATATAACTTATAATTTCCGTATTACCGATCTTTGCAGACTTAGCTGCTTCTAATAACTCTTCAGCTATCATCTGATTATTCTCAGCATTGTCCAATATGCCAGCATTATTTAGTGTTTTGCTCATTTCCTGTGATCTCTGGTAATTATGCAGTTTATCTTCAATCGATTTAAGCTCATTTTTAATATTTTTATTAAAGATTTCTGGATTAGTTTTCTTTATATTTTTCAACTCATTTATTCGTAATTTAACAGCATCAACATCTAATTCAACTTTTCCTCTCATATATGTATCAATTTTGCCTGTATTAATCTGTGCATTACCATCAGTATAAACTTTTACAGGATGACTAGAACCTGGTGGTGTCACTTCAGTAGTTTTTAGGCTACTTTTAACACCCGCCCCCGCCCCCTCAGGTGGAGTACTGAGATATCCGACGAACGGAAAAATTCTTTATTCAACTAAAAAATTATAGCACGCATTTATGCTGTTTTTAAATAGAAAGGCTTTTCTCATTGCACCTGGTAGCTGTTTGAATGCTATTGCCTCCTGTTCGTCTTCCGGTTGCTTTTATAGAAAAATGTCGCATATATGCCAGCTTTTCAAATCCATCTGGTCGCACAATCGCAACCATTTATAACATTCCTGAACTTTAAGATTCTCACCCTATTTTACTCCAAAAGCAGGGATGAACCATGGGGACGAAAATGATGCAGGTTAAAGAGCCGGGGTCAAAAATCTCCCCTGCTCGGATTACATCAGCCCGCAATGTAGGCTGAGAGAACTTTTCATCGGGGTCGTATTCCTGGCATTGGGGTCGCAACCGGAGTCGTACTTACCGAAAATGCCCATTTATACAGAAGAGTTGCGGGGTCATAAACAACTCTTTAACTCCTTGATTAGTTAATCAATAATTATAGCTATTATTCTAGAACACCACCAAGCTGAGTTTTCTTTCTGTTTGGTGGTGTAGACGAATTGGAAATATTTTTTAATGTATTATTATGTTTTTTTTCGAAGCATATTCATTGATTCTTTTTATCAAATTTTCTCTATATACAGCTTCAGCCGCATGGATTTCACGTTCTCCATCTTCATCCTCATATTCAGGAAATATGATAAAGTTTGTCTGATCCATTTTTTTTATTATATATTCGTTTCCCTCAAACTCACCAATTCTAACATGATATGAAGTTATAAAATTCATTATTTCCTCATACAATTCTTGTGTATTAATTTCTGATTGTAAAAATCCTTCCATTACGTTCATATATTTTACCTCCCTGTCTATTTAACTGGATATGCGCTTAGCATTCCACCATCTTCTGAAATAACTATTTTAATTAACGTTTCACCTTTTGTACCAACTTCTTTTCCAGCATCAATTACAATTCGATAGCTTTGTTGTCCCATTTTTGTTATGCCATTGTCGGCTATTGATTGAACTGTTCCATTGCTCATAGCGTCCTTTAATATTACTTCAGCTGCTTCTTTTGTATCTCCTAAAAATTTTGCACCCTTACCACCACTGGAAGATAAATGTTTGGGTTTAACATAAGATGAATTAATATCAAAATTATTTAAAGCTTTCTGCCCTTGTTTAACAATATCATCAGCAATTTTTGATCCTCCATTAGTAGCATTACCCGTCCCCTCAGGTGGAGTACTGAGGTATCCGACGAACGGTGAAAATATTTATTCAATTAAAAAAATTATAGCACGTCTTTGTGCTGTTTTTAATAAAAAAATTACTGTTCTTATTTTGGAATCGGTTCCCGATATTCCGTCTTATTTTTCATCATTCCGTAAACTATGTTTACCAAACGACGCATAATGCAGACCAATGCCTGAGATTTTGTCTTTCCTTCGCCGATTTTCCGCATGTAATAATCATAAAATACTGGATGATTGGGTACTCCATTCTTTGGTTTCGATACCATTGCAACCGCCAGAAAATAAAACAGTCCATGCAACTGGCGTTTTCCTTGTCTGGAGCTTTGCTCCTTGCCTTTTCCTGCAGAACTGAACTTTACAGGTGTCACACCTGCAAATCTAGCCAGTTTGCCTGCACTGGGAAATCTTCGAATATCTCCGATTTCTGTAATCAGCTTACTGGCTACGGAAGTTCCAATTCCCGGCATACTGGTCAGATTATAATCAAAACTAAGCAGGACTTTCTCGATATCTTTATCAAGCCCTACTAATTCTTCTTTTTGATGTTCCAAGTCACGAACCAGACTTGTTGTAATAAAATCTCTGGATTCCTGATATTCGCGTATAGTATTTCCATCATTCTGAACACATTCAAGAATCAACTCTGCTTTGTCTCTTCTCGCAATGCGTGTTATTTCCTTAAATTCGATTGTTAGGTCTTCTGCCGTCTTTTCCTGCAAATGGACAGGGGATGGGTAGGTCTTCCAGAAATACATGGCACATTTTCCGTCTATTTCGCTGAAGAACTTACTGTAGCTAGGATATGCTATGGATATCTGCTCATGGAGTCCATTCTTAAAGCGAATACCATCTTTCACCAGTGAATCTCTCCGATTTACAAATTGAGCCAGTGTCGATTCATTATCTTTTGGTTTTGCATCTGGCAACGTATGCAACTGGTTAATCAGAACCGTTGCAACACAATACGCATCATGCTCATCATTTTTACGGAGCATAGGTGCACTTTTTCTCTGATCATAAGCCAGAGCTGGATTAATGTCTTTTACAAAGTAACCTTTTTCAATCAGCCAGTCAGCTAAACTTCTGCCGTAGCCGTATGCATTCTCCAATCCATAAATGGGTTCAAGCCCAAGATGATTGGATTTTTTGTTTACCTTTTATTCCAGTTTTTTAAATTCACTGGGCTTGTTTTCTATAACAACTACCTCTAACTTTTCATTCCAGCAGTTCACCATAACTGCGGTATGAGTTTCCTTATGCAGGTCGATTCCTACATAAAGCAGATTTTCTCTTTTCTGCAATACTCTCCCTCCAGATCTTGTTTCCAACCGATCAGTTCCCGTACCGGCAACCTCAGATGACAGCGTTAACTCTTTATGAGTCCGCAAGGGGGCGACAGCCTATCTACAACAAACCAATGGGTGAAAGGACAAGTTATTTCTTTTATTGGTTGTTGATGTTAACTCTGTATAGATTTGATTGCAAGTCATTTTTGGATTTATTTTCAGAAGAAAAAAACAGCAGAAAAAAGAACAGAAAAGGGAACTACAGAAATGGTATTTTTACCCCCTGTAACCCCCGGCAGCCCCATTTTACCATAGAACAAATTTCCTGTACCCCCATGGTTCACCATGAACCATGGGGGTACAGATATCTTTAAACATAGCAACGCAAAAACTATACCCTATGCCCAGTTAGCCCTGTGTCGCAAAATATAGCCCCTGTGTGACCTTTAAAACCAATGGTGGAATATGTATGCCATCCAGGCAATCAAGCGCCTTATTAGGCAAAGTTGTAACGGATTGCTCTTCCCTTTTTATCTGACAAATGTTTGGATTGCTGTTACCTCCTGTTCGTCTTCCTGTTGCTTTATCAGAAAAATGTCGAATATACGCCCGTTTTTCGTATGCTTCAAGTCATACGTTTACAACCAATTTTAAAATCTGATAAAGAAAAATCCACCCTCATTTCCTGCCCTAAAACAGAGGTGAACCATGGGGTCGAAAATGATGCAGGATAAAGCAAGGGGCTATAAATCACCCCTTGCGGTCACAGCGGTCGGCAACGCCGACCGCATTCTACAGGAGAATCAAAACTTTGCAAACCATACTGCTCTTATCAATAAGGTGCTGTAATTAACAAGATTTCACGCTACCAAGTGGCTTTGAGAAGTGTTGTTGAACATCTATAATATGTATTGTTTATTTCCACCACTTTCGAAACCATTATTCAATCACGACTATTAATTTTCAAGCAAACAGAGATATATCACTAAATAGAGTTGTGAAATATCTCTGTTTGTATACTTTGTACACTAATTTTTAAATATCAATTCTCCCTAAGCTTTTATCCGCTTCAACTTGTAATTGAATGGTTTTTGGTCCCATGTATTTTTGGGCGATTTTAAGGATAACGTTATCGTTACCCAATACTTCAAGCACAGTAACAGAGAAGATATTTAACAAATGTTTATCGTCACAATGAGAAACTTCTTCGAAGTAATCAAAGATATGCTTTAATAAATCGGTATTAGTTTCTTCAACTAATAACGTAAGCAATTTTGGCATAAAGACATCTTCAATTATAACTGTTTCCAAAATTTCACCATTATCTTCAATAGACTTCTCGTAATCATCTTTTGATGAAGGGATGAAATCCAGCATAACACTTAAAAATTCTTCTGATTTCTTGTTCATACTTACGACTCCTTTATTTAAATAAATTAATTGCGTTGCTTAAGTCATTTCTTAATGCTTCAAGGATATCCATATCATTGAGCCCTAACTTCCCTGACTTGGCTAAATTGTTCAATTGAGTTAGCCTTTGTTGTGCTTTTGCTAAATGTGTCGATGTACCCTCCAAAAATTCTTGTGTTAGTATACTGGCAGTCCCGCCATCACCAACTTTTGCACCCGGTCTATAAAGCTCATTAACTATTCTTCCTAAGTCTGAATTCTGTATCTTTGATAATAACTTATCTCTAGTGGAACCAGTGATTTCGGGCATTTTATCTAATAGTCCACTAACTTCACTACTACCTACACGTCCACCCGTCCCCTCAATAGCCTCTCCTACCTTCCCAGCATTACCCGAACCCTCAGGTGGAGTACTGAGGTATCCGACAAACGGTGAAAATCTTTATTCAATTAAAAAAATTATAGCACGTCTTTGTGCTGTTTTTAAATAGAAAAATTACTATTCTTTTTCTGGCAATGGTTCTCTGTATTCCGTCTTATTTTTCATCATTCCGTACACTATGTTCACCAAACGGCGCATGATGCAGACCAGTGCCTGAGACTTTGTCTTTCCTTCACCGATTTTTCGCATGTAATAGTCATAAAATACCGGATGATTGGGTGCTCCGTTCTTTGGTCTGGACACCATGGTTACCGCCAGGAAATAAAACAGTCCATGTAACTGACGATTCCCTTGTCTGGAGCTTTGTTCCTTGCCTTTTCCGGCAGAACTGAACTTCACAGGGGCCACTCCTGCGAATCTTGCCAGCTTATCTGCATTGGAAAATCTTCGGATATCTCCGATTTCTGCAATCAGTTTGCTGGCAATAGAAGTTCCGATTCCAGGCATACTGGTCAGTTTATAATCAAAACTAAGCAGGATTTTCTCGATTTCTTTATCAAGCCCTGCCAATTCTTCTTTCTGATGTTCCAAGTCTCTTACAAGACTTATTGTTATAAAATCTCTGGATTCCTGATATTCCCGAAAGGTATCTCCATCATTATGAATACAGTCCAAAATCAACTCCGCTTTATCTTTTCTGATTATCGGAGACATTTCTTTGAATTCCATCGTTAGTTCTTCAGCCGTCTTCTCTCGCAAATGGACAGGGGACGGGTAGGTCTTCCAGAAATACATGGCACATTTCCCGTCTATCTCGCTGAAGAACTTACTGTAACTGGGATATGCCATGGATATCTGCTCATGGAGTCCATTCTTAAACCGGATACCGTCTTTCACCAGTAAATCTCTGCGATTCACCAGCTGTGCCAGCGTCCATTCGTTATCTTTTGGTTTTGCATCTGGCAAGGTATGTAACTGGTTAATCAGAACCGTTCCCACGCAATACGCATCATACTCATCATTTTTTCGATACATGGGTGCACTTTTTCTCTGGTCATAAGCCAGGGCAGGATTGATGTCTTTTACGATATATCCATTTTCAATGAGCCAAACAGCTAAGCTTCTACCATAACCGTAAGCATTCTCTAGCCCATAAATGGGATTTAATCCAAGAATACTGGATTTTCTGTTCACCTTTTCTGCCAGCTTTTTAAATTCACTGGGCTTGTTTTCTATCACAACAACCTCTAACTTTTCATTCCAGCAGTTCACCATCACTGCGGTATGGGTTTCCTTATGCAGGTCAATCCCTACATAAAGCAAATTTTCTCTTCTCTGCAATTCTCTCCCTCCTGATCTTGTTTCCAACCAATCAGTCCCCGTACCGGCAACCTCAGATGACAGCGTTAACTCTAATAAGTCCGCAAGGGTTCGACAGCCTATCTACAACAAACCAATGGGTGAAAAGACAAGTTATTTCTTTTATTGGTTGTTGATGTTAACTCTGTATCGAATGGATTGCAAGTTATTTCTGGATTTATTTTCAGGAGAAAAAACGGCAGAAAAAAGAACGGAAAGGGAGCTACAGCAAGGGTTATTTTACCCCCTGTACCCCCGGCAGCCCCATTTTACCATAGAACTAATTTCCTGTAAATCCTATGGTTCACCATGAACCATGGGGTGTAGGCAGAGATATCATAGACCAATGACAGCGCAGGTTTGATGTCACATTCTCGGTTAGCGCTGTGTCGCAAAATATCGCCCCTGTGTGACCTTTAAAACCGATGGTGGAAATGTATGCCATTCAAGCCTTACTGAGCCTTGTTGGGCCTATTTGAAAAAATTTGCATTTCCCTTTTTATCTGATAAATGTTCGGATTACCCCTATCTACTGTTCATCTTCCTGTTGCTTTATCAGATAAATGTCGCATATATGCCAGTCTTCGCGATACATTAAGTCGCACATATGCAACCAATTTTAAAATCTGGTGACATAAAATTTCCGTTCATTTCTCGCCCTAAAATAAAGGTGAACCATGGGGTCGAAAATGATGCAGGTTAAAGAGCCGGGGTCAAAGTCCTCCCCGGCTCAGGTTACATCAGCCCGCAATGCGGACTGAAAGGACTTTTTCAGCGGGGTCGGATTCCTGGTTTGGGGTCGTGATCAGGGTTACACTTGTGCGTAAATCCCATTTACACAAAAAAGTTACGGGGTCATGAACGACTCCTTTAAAACCATAGCTAGTAAATCGAGACAATAAGCATTCCGTGAATTTGTTTAATCTATTTGCCCAATTCAACGCATTTGTTTTTAGTAGTTTCTGGTATCGACTTTCTGACACTATTTCGATATCGTATGTTCACAAAGGAGGGAAGCATAATGACCGAGCAGGATCTACTGAATATGTTTATTCAAGAGCGTATCAATATATTGATTGACACATTCCATAAAAACAAGCCTGATAAATCCGAACGGGAAGAGGAACGGATTTTGCAAGCTGAGATTTTCATTGAAAATTTGCCCAGTAAGGAAAAAGAGCTAGTTGAAAATTACATTGACTCTTTCATAAGTTTACTTGCATCAGAAAATATTTTTCTGTATCGACATGGATTCTTGGATGGAGTGAAGCTCATGAAATTTATTTACAAACAATAATATTTATAAAAAACACCTCCAAACTGATTTCTCTAGTCTAAATCAGCTTGGAGGTAAACATAACCACGAGATTCTTTTTTGTCGTAGGTGCAACCTTTATATGATTATTACTTCTTTTACCTTGTTACCTGATATAGTTCTTAGTTCTCCATCAATCATAATGCTTGTATTATAAAACATTGTTTTTTCTAAACCCATAAGATCTTTAAACTGTGTTTCATATAAATAACAATTCTGAAATATCACATTATCAAATACAGAATTATTAAAATTTGTTCTACTTAAATCTGTTTTTTCAAATATTACATTTTTAAATTTTGCATGTCCAATATGGCAATTTTTAAACATCGAATTCTCTATTCTTAAATGCTCAAAGCTTGTTTCATAAAAACTTGTTCTAAATGCATCAATATTCTTAATATCTGACTTTAAGAATCTAGCATAGTCAGCCATTCCTTTTCGAAATATATTATTTTCAAATACACATTCATCAAAAAAGCTGCCACACAAAGAGGCACCACTTAAATAAACCTCTGCAAAATTGCATTTTTTAAAATTCACTTCCAAAAATTTGCTATTATTCAAGTCGTAATTTGTAAAAATAATGTTATCAAGACATATATCTTCATATAAAAGTTCACATGGTTCCTTAGATATACCCGTTGAATAGTCAGTATACCGTTTTAAATTTTCCAATAAATCCATTACTTACCTCCTCACGGCCACAAAATAACTTTATCCAGTAACCCTTGTTTAGTTATCTCATTCAATAATTCAGTTTTGTGTGCTAAACTTAGATTCGAAGTATCAAGCATTACATTTTCATTTTTACTTATTGAATCAAGAATGCTATCCATCGATTTTTGGAGTGTATAACCGCCTTTACTAGGCTTATAATTTGAGTTAAATGATTTAACATCCCAAGCTTGACCATTTTTATCAAAAAATTCAGCTGCCCCCGATGGATCTCTAGTTAATGGACCAGCAACCTTTCCTCTTTCTTCTAAACTCAAACCAACTTTTTGTTCAAGTAGCCCTTGATCTATGTCATATTGTCTTGTAGACCCTGCATGTGCAGGGTCATGAGCCAAAGAATCCAACTCCGCTTTGTTTCTTCCCCCTGTGTAGTTACCTATATCATCATAAAGCTTACCCGAACCCTTTTTAACGCCTTCTTCTAATACCTCACCAACACCTCTATTAGCAGTCAACACATCTTCTGTTTTTGTAATGCTGACTCCACCCTCATCAATTAATGCAGAAACCTCGCTACCTGTCTTGGCCAGTGCCTCCGTTTTCTGGGCTCCTTGAGCAGCTTCTGCACCTTTTATTGCTTTCCCTATTGCTGAAAATGCCGCAAGTGATGCCAATTCAAAAATAATTCTTCCCTTAACTCTTGCTTTCTCCTGGGGAGTGGCTTCAGTGACATAATGTTTTGTATAGTTTGCTGCTTTATCCAATAATGCCGGGATAATAACGGGACTTTTTGTTACCAGATTAAATAAATTTTTTTCAGCTTCATAAGGATCTATAATGATTTCTATTATTGAATTAGCCATTCCAGCTCCGCCATCGATCAATGCTCCACCAGCATTAGCCCCAATCACAGATGCCATATTCGTATTATTTGTTATATTTTGGTATGTAGACATTACATCTGCTTGATTTAGAATACCGCCTCCACGACCTCCGTACATGAAATAATTCATCATGGCAAGCATATTGTTCATTTCTGGGGTTTCCAGTGGTAAAGGCCCATGCTCCTTATAATCACTGCTGTTGGTAAATGCTCCAATTAAGTTTGAAGCTATAGGAACCTGAGCATTATATGCATCATTTCCAGCTTGATTAAATTTGGCTTTTATATCAGCTTTTAACAGCTCATACGGAATTTTAAGATTAAGGCTTTTGTATTCCGGCGGAGTCATTACTCTTAACACCTTAAGAAAACCTGGCATCGCTCCCATGCTTGAATTCGCATTGAAAGCGATACGAAAAGCATCACTCTTCACCGCTCCTCGTATGATATCCTCTAATTTACTTGCTTCATTTCCTTTATACTCCTCCAAAAGCTTAACATTTTCTTCCTGGGGAGCTGGGCTATTGCTTGATGTACTAAGCTGTTTCGCTTGATTATTGCTGCTTGATTGAGGTGTAGACGCCACTTCTTTTTTAGCAGGTGCCACTGTCTTGGGAAGTGCCAATGCTTTTTGTACCTGGCTGAAGCCAGACTTAACTGCAGGCGAATTAACCACAGGAAGTAATTTGGCTGCTGCTTTGCCCAGGGTGGAATTTTGAAGATTTTTTATTTGAGGCTGAAACGCTTTTTTGGCAGACTCTAAAACTGGTTTTACACACTTTGATATTACGTTCTTAGTAACTTTTAACAGATTATTTAGCATGCAGACGTACCTCCTATATTTTACACCTCCAGAAGAATCTGTTCAAGTTGATCTCTGCTAAGATTAGCTTCTGATATCTGTTTCTTTGTAAAACGGCTATCATATAAGGCAGCCTCATTAAAATTACAACCTTCCATGATTGCATTACGAAAATCAGCCCCCATAAATACTCCTCTAAAAAAGCTGGCTCCCCGTAAATCACAATCTCTAAAGCTGCTTCCGGTATACCCCTCCTGCTGCCATGGTTCTAGCTCACTTTTTCCATGATAACTGAGGCCGTAGGAGAAGTTAGCATTCTTTAGATCCGCTCCGGTAAAATCTGTATTATGTAACATGCAGCCTGAAAGGGAAGCTCCTTCCATGTTGCAGTATCGGAACCGGGACCCAATCAGACGGCTAAAGTTAAAGTTGGTATTTTTAAGTAAACCACGCCGAAAATCAGAATAGTGAAAATTATGGCAGTAAAGCAATGTATTGCTTAAATTCATATCTTTATAATCTTCAAACAAATAAGAATCTTCCTGATTATCAGTAAGCATTTTTCTTATTTCGTCCAGATTCCTACCTTGCTGTTCCTGATAAACCAGATCTCCAGGCTCCATGTATTCTCCTGTTCTAATCTGAAAGCCTTCTTCCTTAGGCATACTTAAAAAATTCTCTGTTTCTGTTGCCTCTCCAATGGAGTAAAGTATAAGTTCTCTTAAATACCGGTAAAAATATGGGACCATTTCCTGCATCAACCAATCAACCTCTGGCATTGTTACACGCCCTACGTATTGTTTTGCCCTTTGACAAAGTTTGTCCCAGAGCTTTCCATAGAGGAAGAACAGCCTGCCCAGTTGAAGCTCACCTACCCATATTCCACCATGTAAATACCAGCCACGATCGTAAAAGATAATAGGACAACGATATACACCCTGAACCAAATCCGTTCTTAATAAATGAATCATTATATATCCTGGAATCATTTCTGGTGCGGCTTTTTTGTAAGCTTCACAAGCCTTTGAAAATTCTCTGACAAAATGAATACGAAACTCATCCTTCATATCCTGAAACATAGCTTCTGTCTCTAACTGTATATCCGATAAACACGGTTCTATATCTTTTTCCCTAAAACGCTCTAATGATTTTTTCTCCATAATAGTTCCATCATACCCATGAGAAAGGTTTTCTTCTTATTGATTTAGGCATTGTAGCCAAGATTCTTTCTCTCTTTAATGTCATTTTTTATTTCTATGAATTTATCTTTAGATATTTCTATGTAGCTCCCGCATCTGGGACATTCTACGCAATAGGTTACACGATAAGGAATCATCGGAATGAAATACAAAGTGAACCAGGTTGTGTTTTTACTTAACTTCCACATGGAAGTGGTATTACAGTATCCGCAGCCCTTTTCCATTACGTCACCATTTCTATTTTTTGTTACTTTACCAAATCCCCAGATAATCATTCTAATCTCACTTTCTGTATTTATTAGTAATCTAATACGATTGCTAAGGGTCTCTTAAGCATCTGTTTCCTTTAAGGTCTCCAGTATCTGCATCATAATCTGCTGCCATTGCTTCTTTTCCTTGATGCTGCAATCAAAAGATCCAATGACCAATCCATCTCTGACCGCACGCAAAAACAACAGGTGATAGCAGTCTCCGTCAATCAAAGGAATATCCATAGAAAAGGTGCTAACAAGATTCTCTCCGTCTCCTATGGTTTTCTTCTCTTCAATGGCAGAGGCAGGGTATAAGCGTTTCATTTCCCTTGATAATACATCTCTTACTTCCGTAACTTCTTTCGGTTTTATCTCCCCCTTCTCCAAGGTGAAGGTAATGGAAATATCTCCGCTTTCATTGCTGTAGACCCACTCCGGTCCTTCCGGGCCTGGATATTTAACTGCTTTTAACTCCTCATTCATTTCCTCAAATCGGGTGGGTAGCAGCATGGTTAGACGCCCATCAAGGATTGTCCTCTCTTCCAGCTCAAGAGTCTCATATTTAACCACAACATATCCATTTGAAATATCATTTTCTATTTGATAAAGAGCTTCCTTTAAAGCTTCCTGGGATGCTGCCTGTTCCAACTTTCTTTTATTCCTTATAATCTCTTCTGCATAGATTTCGCTCATTTCTTTCTCCTCGCCAAACTTTATCCTTTGATCTGAAGCAAATCATCAATTACAATGCAGTTTCTGTCTGTAATAAGCGCAATACGTTCTTTGCTACTAATATTGATACTATCTCCCTCGCACAGAAAGGTTTCTCCAGCTTGTATCTTAATTCCCTTGGAACTCTTCACTTTAATTCCCTGTCGATCTGACATTTGAATTGAGATTTTCTTTCCTGAAGCTCGAAACGTAAGGGATTTTGGAGTTACCTCAAAGCCTTTTCCCCTTTTTGTGACAAAGCACTTATTGTCAGACTTACGTGTTTTGGAATTTTTCTTTCCATCGGTGCGATAGATATCTGCAGCATAAGCCTTGGTTTCATCTGTTCCAGGAATGCTCAGCCTTACCTTGCTTCCCACCTCAGGCATACAAAACCAGTCATTTTTGTGCCATGGATACCAGTGGAGCTTCTCCCCTTGAGCGTTTTTATCAACATCAAGTTTAATTCTTACCCGGTCTGCCTCTACAGCTTTTAGGGTACCTGCTAAAGAGGCACCTCTCATTTTTTCCTGATACAGCTTATTTCGTTTTATTCCCTTACTAAGTTTGAGAATGCATTTCCTTTTCCATAGACCACCGTGGTAATTATCATATATCTCAGTCACCAGAAATTCTTTTCCCTCATACGTAATGCTGCTGCCAAGACGCATATCCCATTCTCCATCTATGGCAATGGACAAAAAATCATGCTCCATTAAGGAAGAGATGCCATTGCGAAACTCTATATACTCTGCAATTCGTTTCTTAAGCACACGATTTGAGCCGCCTGAATATGTATCTTTTTGTCCTCCAAAGCCAATAAGTATCTGGAGCTTTTCACCTGCGGTACCTGGGTATATCGGCGCTCCAAGGTATGAGGTGGCACGTAACAGGAACTCCCAGTCTGTCTCTTCATATTGAATCAGAGGAATATCCAGAATTGATTGATTTGAAGCATAATCGAGAATATCACCCCCATGTTCCCGTACCATATCCCGAAACAGAGCTTTATAGGTCTTCTCTTTCCTTTGAAAGCTCCTGGTCTTTTTTTCATAATCCATTAATATGGATCTGGTGGAAAGAGTCATGGAAACATAGGCCTGTCCATCGTATTTGACTTTTATATCAACTGGTATACCTGAGAAAACAAGTATATCCGCTTGTCCATTCTCATAAGTAATTGAGAAGTTATCATTCCAGCTTATATTTCTAAATGCTTCTATATCCTCATCTCGTATCGTTCCCTCAATCCTTGCAATGGAATGGCTGTTTATCCTTTGATTGATTTCCAGCAATGAGATTCCTTTAAGCGCTACAGGCATCTCCAGGCTTAATGTATCATGAATGATTGTTTTCAAATGCTTTGTCCTCCTTCCAGACAATAGATACCGGCATAAAGCGGATTCCATACAGCTGCCGCCTTAATATATTTTCTGCAAGCTCCAGGGAAACAATGAGATAATGAGCTTTTTCATTTACGACACAAACTATGTATTGCTGTTCATTCGTTCCATTTAAGAAGAATCTGGGGGATTCATGGATACGTCCCTCCAAATAGATACACTCCTCCACCGGAAGATTAATATTCCAGCATACTAATTGAGAACGATACTTCTTATCTGTCAGAAAAAAAGGTACCACTTGAAGCGCTGAAGAATAGACTTCCAATATTTCTTTTAAGCGGTCCGTCACACAAAAATAAGTGTCAAACAGAGACCTTCCGCTAAAAAAATCGGGGCACCTGTCATTTTCATCAAATTCACTGAAGGTGACAAAAGGCTCCTTTTTTCGGAATTCAGGCTGGGAGTAATCCAGATTTTTGTGAAACGTAATTCTCTCATCCGTCTGCATGATAAAATAATTCATGGCTGTCTCCTATTTAATTGATTCTTACATCCGGTCCGGCAATATCTATCTTGGTATCCATCTTTATATGGCTCTTTTTACAATGAAGCCGTATATGGTCAGAGGCGTAAAATTCTATGGCTTCATTAGCATTAATACTGATCCCCTTGCCGCTGCTTAAGGTAATACCTTCTTCACTTTCTATGGAGATTCCATTTCCCTCATTCAGGGTAATGGACGTTCCATCACTGCAGGTAATTATGACTGCCCTCTTTGTAAATCGGATTTCCTTTCCGTGAATGGTTCGAAAGTATTTGATTGCAGGATCACTGGTTGAAGAATCTCTGTTTTCTCCGCTTCTTGAAGAGTTCTCTGCAACTGCATTCTCTTCTTTCTTATCTGGAAAATAAATAAAGACCTGATCTCCCGGTTCTGGCATGCAATACCAGCCGCCTTCTGCTCCTGCTGTATACATAGTCTGATAAGGAAATTCCCAAACAGGTTTATCGCCACTCCTTTTTTCATCAATGGCAAACTTCACCAGAACTTTATCCTTTACTGACTTTACAACTTTGGCCTCAAGGGAAACACCGGTCAGTTTATCTGCATAGAGAAATGGCCTTTTAAGACCATTTTGCGTATCCAGCCAATAATGGAACACCACTTCTCCCTGAACCTTTTCTGCTTCCATTTTTCTGATAAAAAGATTTTTTCCCTGGAACTTTACACAGGAGCCTGTCTTATAAAATTGTCCTGAGCTAACCTGAAAGCTGATAGCATCTGTTTCCGTCTGCAAATCACATTTGACTGCCTGTAATCTCTTATAATTTCCGATATTTTTTTCTAACTTATAGGAATAACTGGTCAATTCCTCAACGGCTGCTTCATGTTTAAGGCCGAAATAAATCTTTGGTTCACCAAATCTGGAATCCGGTAATATTCCAGCATGAAAATGGGAAGCAAGTCGTTTTAAAAACTTCCAATCCGTTTCTTCATATTGGACCAATAGGCTTCCAATGGGCTTTCCTCCTGAAATAGAATCCATAATATCTCCGCCAGAGTATTGTTTTGATATCTGGCTTAATATTTCCTTGTAGGTCCCTGTCTTATCCTGGTAAGAGCCTGACTTTTTTTCCAGGTCCATAAGATATGAGGCTGAGATTAGATTTATTTCCGCTTTGTACAAATCACCATCAAGGTACACGGATATATCGTCTGCTACCCCTGTAAAAAGTGTGGTTCCATCCTCTAAAAATACCCTGATTCTATCGTCATTCCTGTTTTCAAGCACCAGCTTGTCCTGGCTTCCGTCTGCAATGATTCCTTTTATCATGCAATGACCATGCTGGTTTATTTCTTCTGATAAAAAGAATTCGGTTATTTCCTGAATCATCTCCAAATCAATCTTAATCTGTCTATAGGTATCCTTTTTCAAAGATTCATCCTCCTTTGCATTTTATGGCTTACCATTAATCCGTATTATGCCCCCCTTGGCGCACGATAAGATGCTGGTAGTAAAGAGCGCCGGTTCTCCATTTATCGTATATTTCTTATCATCAATCAACCATGGCGTGAGAATCACTGGAGAACAAGGCTTTTGTGGATCAGTCTTTTTGCATGTACCAAAGGAAGAAATATGAGTACCGGCTTTACAATCCGTAACCGTGGCCTGATTTCTTCCACTGATACTTACGCCGTGGCTGACCGGAACATTTATGCAGCTTTGACCACTTCCCATGGTACAGGTTAAACAAAATCCATCATAGACCTGAATTCGTTCAGACATATTTAAATACCTCTCCGTAAATTGTTTGTTGTTACTTGGATTACATTGTTATTTGCAAAAGTGCATAATTCTTTTAGTATAAAATAGAATCTATCAAAAAAATTTATCACGTATAAATTAACCTTGTTTACGTAAAAATTGGCATGCATATTGGTTTTACTGACTTTTATTTGCTTTATTCCCTGCACTGGGATACACTTGTGATTTAAGGTGGCAGATTCCAGCAGTTTGCCACTCAAGCTTCACTTTATATAATAAAAAAGTCCATATACTTATCTTGAACTGCCCCCATTTGTTAAACTTAATTAAACTTATGAGAGGACAGTTCATATTTCTATAAGTACATGAACTTTAAACAAATCTGTTTTAATCATTATTTACAAATGTATGAGCTATGACTATGGAATTTCAAAGGTCGTCTTCATAGTTTAAAAAAAGAGGCTGGGCACGATTTATTTCATGCCGCAACCTCTTTTCATATTCTTATCAGCCACTACTAAAAATCAAAAGTAAGAACCACTTTCCGTATAGAAGGATGATGGCTATCCACGAAATCAAACGCTTCCTGTGCCTTTGTAAGAGGGAAGGTGTGTGAGACAGAACCGGTAAGATCTAATTTTCCATCCCGGATCAGTTCAATGGCTTTCCCAAACATCTTATTTTGAAGTCTTGATCCTCTCACATCCAGTTCCCTGGAGGTTATAACGAACTGATTTATCTCTGTGGGAGAAGTGGAGAATCCCATGGTAATGACCCTTCCTGCATTACCGGTTGCTTGTAAAAGCTGGCTTAAGGAGTCCTTATTGCAGACCGCATCCATGGATACAGTGGCTCCGTGTCCCATGGTATACTCCTTTACCTTAGCAATCAGGTCTTCTTCTCTTGTATGAATGGTGTAGGCAGCTCCATGTTTTCTTGCCTCTTCCAATTTGTCTTCCTGGATATCTGCCACAATGATATGTCCGCAGATTAATTGTGCCGTTTTTAAGATAGAGCTTCCCAGGGCACCGGAGCCGTAGATCAGTAGCATATCATCTTTGTTTAGCTCTGCTCTGGTGCAGGCCTGGATTCCTATGGTGGTCGGCTCGATCATAACTGCATCCTCATCAGAAATGGTATCAGGAAGAACATAGCAGTCGTTCTCCGGCACAGCCATATATTCCCGGTA
Source organism: Clostridium sp. 12(A) (assembly GCA_000526575.1). Classification (GTDB taxonomy): domain Bacteria; phylum Bacillota; class Clostridia; order Lachnospirales; family Lachnospiraceae; genus Lacrimispora; species Lacrimispora xylanolytica. The sequence continues at coordinate 2,813,226 of JAGI01000002.1, forward strand.
GCCTCCGTCGATGTGAACGCCTCTTACCGCAAGATGATCGCATACATTTCCACGTCCCATCCGACACGGATAGCAGTGTCCGCAGCTGGTTACCTGATTGATGATGACCCGGTCATCTACTTTTAAGCTGGATACCAGAGGACCGGTCTCCACCACTCTCCCAACCATTTCATGTCCGATAATTCTGGGGTAAGTGGCGGCTGCATTGGTGCCATGATAAATCCCCATATCAGATCCGCAGATTCCGGCTGCCGTCATCTGGATCAATACCTCATTCGGGCCGGAGAGCTTTGGCAGCTCTGTCTCAATGACTTTAAGCTGGCCGGGTTTTACGATTTGTACAGCTTTCATGTTCATTCTCTCCTTTTTATGAATCCTGATCTGCTATGTTACCGAATCTCCAGGTACTCTTTCAGCACCTCATCCATCTCGGCGGCTCGTTCCTTTGTTAGAGTCACGAACGGCTTTCTCACCTCTCCTACAGGAATTCCCTGGGAGGAGAGAATGTATTTTAAATTGGCACAGAGGCCATTTTTTAACAGCACATCAAGGATGTTGTTGCATTTCGTCTGGAGTATTCTGGCCTCCTCAAGCTTTCCTTCCTCAAACAGCCAAAGAAGGTGCTTAAACTGGGGAAGCATGAAATTAAAGCTGCTGCCGATAAAGCCTTCACAGCCAAAGGCAAGAAATGCCACCATACAGCTTTCGAATCCCCCAAAGCATCGGATCTTTGGATTGATGTTACGAATCCGATCCATTTCCAGCAGGTTTAAATTGGTATGCTTGATGGCATTAATGGCACCGGACCTTAAAAGTGCCTGCACTTCGGGGTGCTTTACATCAAGCTCTCTGTGAGTGCTGGAGGGAATGTTATAGTAAAGGACCGGACGGCCCGCCGCCTCTGCAATATCGTGGTAATAGCCTGCGATTTCCTTCTCCGAAAATCCAAAATAAATGGGCGGCGTAGCTGCAATGTTTTCAATTCCTGCCCTGACTGCCTCTTTGGCATAAAAGACAGCCTCTTGGGTACTGATGGCGCCTACGTGAGCAAACATATCTCCTCTGTCACGGTACTGGGATGCCAGTTCAAAGGAGCGCACCCGTTCATCTCTGGTCAGTAAAAAACATTCCCCGGAGCTTCCTCCGATAAAAAATCCATCTGCTCCTTCAGAAAGGTTTCTTTCCCAGAGCATCTTTAAAGCTGCTTCATTAATTTTCCCCTCCTGGTCAAAGGGCGTTACAGAAGCAACATATAATTTTTTCATGATGAAATATCCCCCTTATCATCAAATCACCCCTGGCTTCTCTCTTCCATGGCATGAATCATTTCCACCACGAATTCGTGAGTTGGAACGGGTATGCCAAGCCTTCTTCCAGCCCTTACCACAGACCCGCTGATGTTATCCACCTCTGTTTTCCTTCCATTTTGTAGATCGGAACGAATGGAGGTGCGGCCGTTTGGAGACATCTGGGAGGTCTTTCTTACCTTCTCTATGATTTCTTCCTCATCTGCGGTAAGCCCAAGACCCCTTGCCACTGCTACAGCCTCTCGTATCAGCTGCTTTGTCATAGAAAATGCGTGGTCATTGGCACTAATATAACCCATATCAACCTGTAAAATGGCTGTAACCGCACTTAAGGACACATTGGTAAAGAGCTTATCCCAGATTAACTGCTGTATGTTCTCATGGATTCTCACATGGAAACCACAGCGTTCAAACGCTTCCTTAAGCCTTGGAAGGAATCCCGCCTTATCCTCAGTCAGCATTCCTATGTTTGTATTTCCCGTTCCGCCTCTTTTCACACAGCCCGTACTTAATACGGCGCCGTTGTCTTCTGTGGTTCCTATAATGATGCGTTCTCTGGAGACGAACTCTTCTAAGATATCCTCATGACCGGAACCATTTTGCAGGGTCATAACATAAGTATCCGGGCCAATGAGCCCCTGATTAGAGCATAATGCTTCCTTGGAATAAAGGGATTTTACAAATAAGAGGACCAGATCCATGGCTCCTAAGTCTTCCTGGGGTAAAGCGGCTCTGGGACAGTAGATATGTTCTGTTCCATCTTCATCTAAGCGGATTCCCTGCTGCTTAATGTGCTCCACGACTGAGGAAGAGGTATCCACCATATATACTTCATGATGAAGGGATAAGTGGCAGCCATAAATGGAACCCATGGCTCCTGCTCCGATTACTGCTATTTTCATAAGCTCTCCTTCTGCTATTTGGAAAATTCTGCAATGCCCTCAATGGCGTAAGCGCGGATGGGGCAGGAATCAAGCCCTTTGATGGGAAGAGGCGTATAAGACATAAAGAAGGTATCTGTTTTCAGTTCTTCTAAATTCTTAAGCACCTCAAGGAATACCACGTTTACCTCCATCAGCACATCATGGAAGGCGGATACATCCGTATTGTTGCTTTCAATGGAAACGCCGTCTCCAAAGCCTACGCATTTTACTTTCTTTTCCTTCAGCCACTGCGCTGTTTCTTTGCATATAAACAGCCTCTTATCTCCCGGAGTATTGGAAACAGGGGTAAATGGAGGCAGCTTATACTGAGAATCCAGGATGACAATGTCTCCTTCTTTGATCCGATCGCCACAGGCCTTTTCAAGGTCCTCTCCCTTGATTTTTTCATTGGGAGCCATGTGTGTGATGTCCACGTAAATAGCACGCCCCATAAAGGTGGTTATGGGAAGTCCCTGAACATCGGTCCAGTTGTCGTTATGATGATAAGGACATTCCACATGGGTTCCCAAGTGGCTGGTGAGATCCATAATGGTATGAAAATCCGGAATGGGACCGCCTGTATTAAAACGGAACAGATGGCACCTTCTTGATTCTGTGGCTGGATCCAGCTCTTTTGTTAAATCAATGACTCTTAATCCATTTCCCAACTGAAATACGCTCATATTAATTCCTCCTGTTTTTTTATTTTCTATTGTTATGTAATTTCCTTTTTACTAGTATACCGGTATACCGGTCAATGGTTAATGATTGACTTACCTTTTTTTCTGGGGTATGATATTTCCCATAAGACCCGGGCCAAATGGCACCGGCCTTCCTATAAAATCCATGGCAGGAGATTCTCATGATCGAAACAGGTTCCCTTCAATCCCAGGCTTACAAAACCATGAAAGAACTGATTTTATCAAAGTCCCTTGACTCCGGGGTTCTCTATTCGGAGACAAGACTTGCAAAGGAGCTTGGCATATCCAGAACGCCTCTTCGGGAAGCCCTTCAGTGCCTTTCCCAGGATGGCTACATCACCATCATGCCCAGCAGGGGCTTTCAGATAAGAACGCTTAATAAGAAAACCATGGCAGAGTCCATTGAGGCGCGGTGTGCCATTGAAGGCTTTTGCGTCCACTTATTTGCTTCCTGTGAGGATACATCCCGCAAACAAGAGCTTTTAGAGGATTTGAAAGAATCCTTAAGCCGTCAGAAGGCTGCCCTCAACTCCAAAAATTTTCCGGAGTCCTTTACCGAGGAAGACCATCAGTTTCACATGACTTTCGTCCACTTCGCAGGAAACAGTGAGTTCAACCAACTATTCCAAAGGCTTCTCTATATGATTCATTTGACTACATCAGGTGCTTTAACCATCACGGGACGGGCTCAGACCACCTACGAAGAACACTTTAAGTTCTATCAGCTCTTAAAAAAGGGGGATGCGGACCAGGCCTATCAGGCACTGATCGCTCACTTAATGATGCCCCTTAAGATGGATCTGATATGATTTTCGGTCCGGCCTCCCATATAGGAGCCGGACTTACTTTTTATAAAGCAACTTTGATGACTACCTTTTTTACCTTACCTGGTTCTCCAGCTACCAGCCGTGGCTTATGGGCATCCTCTGGTGCTACAACAATCATATCTCCTTCTTCCAAAAGAACGCTTCCGCCAAATAAGGGTTCTTCGTAAAAGATCAGATCCTTTTCTTCGATCCGCTCTTTCACTGTAAGTCCTTCCCGGCTGCGAACCCCAAACAGTTCTCTTCCAGAGACCATATACTGGATATCAAAATACTTCTCATGGGTTTCATAGAAACACTGATCGGCTGGCAATGTGGTATATTCCTGTACGTTTGCGATTACTTCCTCTCCTTTAATGGGATAGCTTCCTTCAGGCAGAGATAAGATGTCCGTCTCTTTCAGCCACTGGTATCCTTTACGGAACTTTTCTTCCAGATAATCATACTTTTCTGCGATTCCTATATTTGAATAAAACATTGATGTTCTCCAATCTTCTTATTTGCTTGCAATGTCCTTTGTGTTTAAATCTCCCTTTGAAATAGCCATTACCTGCTGCCAAATGGTCTCATCCACCTGGACTCCTTCTTTTTTGCTTCGTTCTCTGGCGGCACGGGTTCTCTCTCCAGGACAGGTAATCGCATCACCCTCTTTTGCCGGATGACTGGCATCCGCTGCTGCCACACGGCGGTTTAACATACCCTGAATCACTTCCTTTGAGCCAAAGAGATAAGGATCATAGGCGATAAAGATCTGACAGCATCCGGTGCAGCTTCCATTGCCAGCCTCATCCATATCAAGACCGCTGTTTCCATTGGCCATTAAAGCGGCAGCAAGATCAAGAGCGATTGCCATACCACTTCCCTTCCAGTACCCGGTAGGAAGGATTCTCCTGCTCTCCTCAATGGCTCCGGGATCATCGGTCAGGTTCCCTTCCTTATCAAACCCTCCGGGAAATGGCAGTTTTTTGCCTGCAAGACGGTATACTCCTAACTTACCATAGGCGTACTGGCTCATGGCCATATCAAGGACAATGGGGCCATCCTCTCTTGGTATAGCGATACAGAATGGGTTATTGCCCACTCCCGGCTCATCACTTCCCCATAAAGGCATACAGCTTTCTGTATTGATCCAGCTGATTCCCATAAAGCCAGCCTCCGCCATCTTCCACGCATAGGTGCCGCCTCTCATCCAGTGAGTGGAATTTTTTAAGGCGACGCAGCCGATTCCATGTTCCTTTGCAAGGGCCATGGCACGGTCGGCGCAAAAAAGCGCATTGGTGATTCCGATGCCTAAATGTCCGTCGTAATTTTCAACCGCACCCTTTCCTCCTACCAGCTCCGGCTCTCCCTTCGGATTAATAAAACCCTTTTGTACATAGTCCACGAAACGGGGAACACGGTTCAATCCGTGGCTTTCCACGCCATCTGCATTGGACTGTGTATGGATCTCGGCGCATATCTGTGCCTTTTCCTCTGTAAGGCCGCTGTTTATTAACGCCTGTTTCACTGTTTCAAGTACGGTTTCATAAGGAATTCTAAGACTCATAATATCTCCTTTACTTATGTCGGTTTATGTTTGTAATTTCATTCTCCCTGACAGCTCCATTATCTCCTCATAAAGACCGCTGGCCTCCTGGGGAGAATACCCATAGACCAGGAAAACATCCATTAAATAGGGAGAATAGGGAAGCTTCATCAGCTCTTTGGCAAATCCCATGGCAGCAATCTCACTTAAGGCAATGACGATGGAATCATTATGAAGAAATCCCAGAGACCACAGGCGAACCTTTTCTGTCTGGGTGAAGATTTCTTTTTGATACCTTTCCTCTACAAAGTGAAACAGCTCATGGGAAAGCAGAAGGTTGCTGATATGGAGTTCTTTTGTAAGTATTTCACAAACTCCCGGAGATAGCAAGAGCTTATTTGCCTTATTTACCGCATCCATATAGATGCAGATTTTATTGGGCACCCGGTACTCTGCAAAGAGCACTCGATCCGTTTTATCCGGAACCTCCGGGTAGGAAATATTCATTCCTAGAGAAGCAGCCAGCTTTATGGGATCATCGGTCCCATATTCCTTTACCAGCCTTTTGGCATATTCCCTGCCGCATTCCAGGCTTTTTTTCATCCATTCCCGCCTCTGCCCATCATCGAATTTTCCGTTTAAGGGTTCCCTGGAAAAGGCATAGGCATACCAATCTTCTACAGGGATATCCGCCAGATCACGAAGCATATCTTCTAATGGATGCACGGTAAATTTAGGTCTTTCATAACCTCTGGTATTCTGTTTTCCAAATAATCCGTCTGCAATCGGCTTGATTGCATTTTGAAATTCTTCCCTTGTCATCATGGACTAACTCTCCCTGATTGAAGCTATGATCATGATTTCCTCTTCTGGCTCCCGGTCTCCCAGATCCAGATTCATCAACAGCATGATCTGTTCTAAATCAACGGCACTGTAATCGCAGACTCTTGGGCCTACGCAAACGAAGAAATCAGGCCGGAGCACGGTGTCGGTCTTAAATATGGCATGATCCTTCCACAGCTGCTCCACCACTTCCTCGTAATCCTTTACCTTGCACTTTTCCACCAGGCCTTCGGAACACTGAACCTTAATAAAGCCTTTTTTATCTACGATACGAAGCGGCCTGCGCCCTTCTTTTTCTCCGGAGTAAACGTAAAACTTATCTGTTTTTTCCGCCAGATGAATGCCGGCTACTTTAGGGCCAAAATCTTCCTCGGCAAGCTTTAATGCCTCTGCTTCCTCACATTCCTTTAAAAGGTCTGTGGTCTTGACCTCTGTGGAGCCGGTGGCAATGGCTGTGACCTTTCCGGTCTGGTTGTCAATTTCAATATGAACCTCCACCGTATCCGGAGATGCCCCAGAGCTGACGGCAAGGTCAGAAGCTTCTTTTTTCAGTTCCCTGATATCTTCCTGACTTGGATTAGGAATGACCCGCTCTACCACGTCACGTACCATGGAGAGCGCAACTCCGATGGAGGAAATTACCTCGGCATGTTCCGGAATGCTGTAGGCAAGACCTAATTTTTCTGCACAGTAGGGAACCAGAGAGGCGGCACCTCCGCCGCAGCCTACGAGGCGCATGCTGTCATGATTCAGCTTATATTTTTCTGCAAGAGACTTAATGCAGGCGCTTACCTTTTCAAAGTCTTTATCAAGAATCTGGGTCGCCAGCTCTTCTACGGTGATGCCAAGCTTATCTGCAACCGGCTTCATAGCCTTTCTGGCAGAGCCTGCATTCCCAAATGCAAAGAACTTTTTATCAATCAGCCCCAGCACATTGGCGGCATCCGTATTGGTAAAGCATATCTTCTTTCCGTTTCTTAACCGCAGGGTGACATAATCTCCCGGATCTCCCGGTTTTGGACTTACTAACTCAATCTGGGGATCCTCAATTTCTTCCTCCGGCAGGAAGCAGGCGTATTCACACCCTGCAATGTGAGCCGAACGAGGGCCGACATCAACCACGCACTTATCATTGATTCTTACCATGGAACCGCCGGCACAGCCGAGGATACGTACATCCAGAGAGTTGATATAAGTATCATGCCCACCAATCTTTGCATAATCCACACCAGGTCGTCCATTTTTGATGACACCGATGTTCGTGGTAGTTCCTCCTACTTCAAAATAAATGGCGTTGGAGGCCCGAAGATACATAAGAGAACCCATGACCGAAGCCGCCGGGCCGGAAAGTGCGGTTAAAATGGGACGCTTCCGCATTTCGTTAATCTCCATAACACCACCATCGCCTCTCATGATCATCAGAGGCACGGTGACTCCTGCCGATTTTACGGAGCTTTCTGTGGCATTAGCGGTTGCCATCATCTTTGGCAGAATCGAAGCATTGATGGCTGCCGTACGGGTTCTTCTTGTAAGTCCATAAAGCTTTGTAATATCAGAAGCCATAGTTACCGGCACATTTCTCTTTTTTGCACAGTCGTGAATCAGCTGCTCCTCTCCCATGCTGTCCACGCCAAAGGCCATGGAAGCCACCACCACCTGGGCTCCTTCTGCTAAAAGCTCACCGATGTTTTTATTGATGATCTCTTCCGTCAGCATTTTCTTCTTAATAAAGGAATTATATACCTTAATCATACGCCCTACTTTTTCATCCAGCACGATATCCTTTAGGGCAAGCTGGCGCTTTGCCAGGAATCCTTCTAGCCCGCCTCCTGCAACTCCCACCACACCCACGCTTGCAACATCGCCTTCAATAAATGCGTTGGTTGCCTGTGTAGTGGAATGGGCTACAAATACCACATCCTCCGGGGAAATATTATTTTCCCACATACAGTTTTGAAAGCTCTTTACTACCCCGGCAGCGACGCCGTCCTTATGGTCATGTGTTGTCTTTACTTCATTTTTCCCAATAATCTCATGGGTATCATTATCCATGGCTACACACTTGGTATAGGTGCCGCCAACGTCGATTCCCATGCGTACCGCTCTTTGCATGCATCCCGCCATTTTATTCCTTCCCTTTCCCTTTTCATAAAATGCTCATGAATTAATGGTAAAAATCGTCCGGGAGCCGTTTAAGAGCGCCCGGACAAATCAATGATCTCCTGGGTCATATTATGATAAGAACCATGCTGCTCCTAGGCCACCCAGCATTACAAAGACTGCTATGTACTGCAAAACTCCGGTCAGGTATGCATTTGGTATGGACAGCTTTAAAAAGTCCTTTGATTCTACCTTGGTGTATGCAAGCCCCCAGGCAACCCACGACTGGGTGATACAGCAGCCAATGTTGACTGTAATGGTTGGAATGGCAAAGACCGCATATAAGAAGGGAACGGAAAATGAGGCTACATTGGAAAGCACTCCAAGTGTTGCCGCGCCGCATCCTACTAAGGTCATTGGTCCGCGGAACAATCCCATACAAAGAAGTACGGCAAAAACGATACAAACCACAATTTCACTCCTTGGCATTACATTTCCAAGAATCACCTTAAAATACGGAGATGCGAGAGCTGCCACTGAGTTAAACATAGGAAGTGTAAGCAAAAATCCAACTAAGGGAGCGGTATCTACCACACCATCATAGTAAAGCTTATTTACCAGCTGACAATTTTCTTTAAAGTTGCCTGTCATTCTTCCGCACAGGAAGAGAGCCAGGAAACCGGCAATCACAAAACCACCGATAACGGAAAAGTCCAGCCAAATTTTAAGTACCACAGGAACTACTGGAAGAATCAGGGTGTAAAAGGGTGCATTTTTCTGTTCGGAAGCTGCCCCACGTGTCTGTGCCGCCCATGCATGAACGGTTTTGGCACGTTTTAAATAGATGGCTGATAACAAGGTAGTACTAATCAGCATGATAATCAGAGCTGCATAGCCCCAGTGAGATGCATACCAGCCAAGGTTGAAATCAGGAAGCTGGTCCGGTGTCACGAAAAATGCACGGTACTGTGCAAAGTTTACAGGATTTAAATAAATTCCGGCTGCAACCGAGCCCATAAAGGTAAATAAAGCAATGGATTTTGGAATACCAAGTGACATTAAGATAGGAAGAACAATTACGCCGATTGCGATAACCGGGCCTGCTCCTGTCATGGCTGTAAAAATCAGGGCAGTCACAATATTTAAGAGAGCTACTGTAACAAACGGCTTATCCCCTCCAAGCTCTACCGTCTTACGAATCAGGGTAGAAGCAATTCCTGTATCCATGAGAACCCGTCCAAACCAGGCGCCCCAGCAGACATTGACCAGCGTGGTACCCCAACCTTCTGGTGCTGACTGGTAAATCTTATTTAAGGCTGCAATTAAGGTATTGTCCTTTCCAAAATTAAGCACTGGATTGGCAGCCAGAAAATCCTGGCTTACGAACAAGGTCCCTCCAAGGGGAACGATGGTCCATAAAAGGGTGATCAGCAAGAAACCGATCATCAGATTGTGTCCTTTAATACAGTAGTACGCCAGACCAAAGAAAGAAATTAACAGAATAATACCAATGATGTACTCCACGTAAATACCTCCTCAACTTTTTATTCTCCACATACTCTTGCTATGATGGCCTTATAAAAATACCGCTTTTTCTTATCCCCCTGTAACCCCAATCTCCTTTCTTCATGATTAACATATATCTCTATCCAGTCAGGTACCCTAAGCCTGCCCGGAAAAGAACTGTGGATAAATTTCCTGAAGCGTTCCTGCATTCCACAAGATGGTATTAAAATGGTTAGCACAGATTAAGGAAGCCGCTTCTGCATCCCGCCGCCGTAAATGGTCCACCAAAAGTCGTCCCTCCACCTGGGAATGCTCCCAGCTGGTCAATGATGACATATCGATTCGATAGTTAAATGTGGTATATTGCAGATAGTTAAGCCGTAACAGGTCACAATCCAGGGTCCGGAACACCTCCCAGGAATACTCTCTTCCACAAAAGGAGGAAAAGAGGTAGTGAAGCTCCTGTTCCATCATGAGAAAATCCATGATGTTTTGCTGGTTGCTCTCTGACTTTTGCCTTGTTAGTACCTCTTCCAGACTCTTAAGCTGCTCCCCAGTTAATCCCTGGCTGCAAAGCTCTTCAATCATCGCCTGTTCTAACACCGTATGGGAAAAAACTGCCTGGCGGATGCGCTCCCGGTCAATCAAGGTAACCTCAGTTCCTCTTTGAGGGTAAACTACGATATATCCTTCTTCCACCAGACGGGACAAGGCCTCCCTCACCGCATTTCTTCCTACATTCATCTGGCTGGATAAGAGATTTTCACTGAGCCTCTCCCCTGGCTTAATATCCATATTTAAGATCTGATTGCGAAGCTGGTAATAAACATCATTCTTTGAATCGTTCTTCTCAAGCTCTGTATCTATCATTGGTTTGGCCTCCCTGAACACGTTTCTTATGTAATATCACAAATTGCACATCAGTATCCCGGTTGATGCACATAATTTTTTCACTTTATGTTTTTATTCCAATACATTATCAATGCTCTTTTGTAAAACATATCACATATTTATACATAAATCAACTATATTATGAACATTTTTACTATATTTTTAAGAATTATTTTTGCATCCAAGCTCATTCTACTTTTATATCTCACAATCATTTTTAAAGAGATTGCATACAAGTATATGTTTCTTGCTTGAACCTGTCCGCATCTACTGGTAATTCCAGTTCAATAATAAGAAACCATTCCTGATACAAACACGTATTCTCTATACAATTCCTGGGCAGTGTGTTAGAATCGGAAGAGTAGTTAGTTTAATCTAACCTTTTCTCGATTCTTTTTTCAAAGGAGCATCCAATATGAACAACAATGAGACCGCTTTTCCCCATGAGAACCTGTCTGCCGCAATTGATCTATGGAATCGGGCAGCCATTTCTCTTTTAGATATCCGTCATAATTTAATTTCACCAGAGCAACCCTTGTGTAACTATCTCCTTCCTGCCAGTACATTTCTCTTCACCTGCGGTGAAAAAGCGGAGGTCGTGCTAAATAATACCGCATACAACATGGAACGTTTTGGGCTGTTTCACGGGGGCAAGGGAACAGAATTAAGCATTAAGGCCCATGGCGGCTGGCTGGAATATTACATGGTCTTTTATAAAGCCGGAGAACCTGTATTTCACAGGGGAGAATATCTTCGGTTGATAAAAGAAGTGAATCCCTTTCGTCAGCAGTACGGATTTAAGCCCCATAATCCTCTTTTTTTCTCAGAGGAGCTGTGCAAGATGTATGAAAAATGGAAAGGCCCCACGCCTTTAAATGTATTTTACGGAAAAGCAGCCTTTTACCGCTTTGTCTACGAGATTTATGAGGAGTTGGAAAAGGGTAACATTCAGGTGTTCCAGCCGGATATCATTTCCATGGCAAGGAGGTATCTGGATTCCCATTACCGTGAAGCAATTGTCATTCAGGAGCTGTGCCAGGTACTTGGCGTCAGCTACAGCCATTTTCACAGGAGCTTTAAGCAGCAGATTGGTATGGCTCCCCAGAATTACCTGATTAAGAAACGATTAGACGCTGCAAAGAAATGTCTGGAGACCAGCAATGCTTCCGTTCGGGAGATTGCCCTGCATTACGGTTTTGCCGACGAATACAGCTTATATCGCTTATTCATGAAAAATATAGGGTTGGCTCCAGGCAAATATAGAGAGACTTCACAATCCAACATGATAGATTACTCCATTGGAAACCTGATTTCCTTTCCTTATAATGAGGAACGTATGGTTAGTTATGACAAACTCGAAGATAAAGGAGCAAGTTTAATGTTTAGACAGATACGAAACAAAGCAGTTATCATGGCTGCTGTGTCGCTTATGCTGATGGTGTCGGCCTGCAGTACCCAACCCGTAAATACAAAAACCACAGAATCTGCACAAATCTCAGAGGTGGCAACAGAAACACCGAAGGCAGAGGCCAATAAGAAGGGAACTCCAGAAACCAAAACGATACATATGAAATATGGAGACGTGGAAATACCGGCAGATCCGAAACGTGTGGTAGTCATTTTCGTACAGGGAGATTTACTGGCACTTGGTGTGACCCCAGTAGCCACCTCATTCAATACCGGCTCCGCCTTTGAACCTCAGACACAGGAGGTTTCCGTGATTGATGCATTTTCCATCAACGAGGAAGAAATCATGGCACTGGACCCAGACCTCATCTTATGGAACACCGAGGATGAGCAAACCTATGAGAAGCTCTCTAAAATAGCTCCAACCCTGGCAAGTGACTATTTTAGCATGGACTACCGGGAAAGACTGCGGTTTTTCGGAGATGTGTTTAACCGCTCAGAAAAAGCGGAAGAACTGATTCAGACGTTTGATGAAAAGCTGGCATCTTCAAAAGCAGAGCTGGAAAAAGCAGGACTGCTTCAGAAAAGTTTTATCTGTGTTGACATTCGGGATGGCTTTCTTAGGGCATTTCAGGGTGGACGAGGAGGCAGACTTGTCTATGATTTTCTTGGTTTTCCCGCCCCCGAAAAGCTTCAGGCTGTTTTTGAAACAGAAGATTTCAAATCAACCGGACAAGCTGATCTTTCCTTTGAAGCCATGCCGGAATATGTAGGTGATTATATTCTTTTAAATACAGATGATCAACTGTTATCAGACAATCCTGTATGGAACAATTTACCCGCGGTCAAAGAGGGAAGGCTCATAAAGGCATCTAAGAATCTGTTCTGGTTCAACGACATTATATCCATGACGACACAGCTGGATATCATCGTAAATGCTGTACTTGAAACCAAATAATAAGTGGTAAACACTGAAACAATAAAAGAACCGCAGGATTTTATGTCCTGCGGTTTTTTGATGAAACCATATCCGCCTTTTCATTCACCCTTTGAGGCGTTGCCTGATATAAGGAAGATTGGTTTTACTTTTTAGGATAGAAACCAGATGGAGTCTCACTTAAGTTAATTATGATATTCTTCATCTGAGTATAATGCTCCAGCATTACCTTATGAGTCTCACGGCCGATACCGGAAGTCTTAACGCCGCCAAAAGGTGCGCCCTCTGGAATGCTGTTATAGGTATTGACCCACATACGTCCTGTTTCCACGGATCTTGCTACCCGGATGGCGCGGTTAATGTCTCTGGTCCATACGGCTCCGCCTAGACCGAATTCACTGTCGTTTGCCATTTTTACTACTTCATCTTCTGTCTTGAACTTAATGATACTTGCCACTGGCCCGAAGATTTCTTCCTGCGCCACTCTCATATCATTGGTTACATTGCCAAGGAGAGTCGGTTTCATGAAAGCTCCGCTTTCCAGTCCATTATCATCTAACTTTTCTCCTCCGCAAAGGACGGTAGCGCCTTCAGATTTTGCTATATCTATATAGCTTAAAATCTTCTTTAACTGGCCATTGTTGACCTGGCTTCCCATCTGGGTATCTTCTTCCCATGGAAGACCTACCTTCACCTGATTAAAGCGCTTTACTGCTTCTTCTACAAACTTGTCGTAAATGCTTTCCTGAACAAAGACTCTGGAGCCTGCACAGCATACCTGGCCCTGGTTAAACAGGATTCCAAGCTGGATTCCGTCCATAGCCATCTCCCAGTCACAGTCCTCAAAAAAGATATTTGCTGACTTTCCGCCCAGCTCTAAGGTAGCAGGAATGAGCTTTTCAGCCGCAGCCAGAGCCACACTTCTTCCTACTTCTGTTGATCCTGTAAATGCGAGCTTACGGAAGCCCTCATGCTCTAACATATACTGTCCTGATTTGGAGCCAGCACCTGTGATTACGTTAAATACACCAGCCGGAATGACATCCTCAATCAGTCTCGCTAACTCCAGAACACTTAACGGAGTTGTACTGGAGGTTTTAAATACCGTACAGCAACCGCTTGCAAGTACGGGTGCCAGCTTCCAGGAAGCCATTAAGAACGGGAAGTTCCAGGGAACAATCTGACCTACCACACCGATTGGTTCTCTTAAAATCAGACTTAAAGTATTCCCATCCATGATGTTAGCAGTGCCCTCATCTGCCAGAATACAGCCTGCAAAGTATCTAAAGTGCTGGGCTGCCAGAGGGATGTCAACGTTTAGTGTCTCTCTGATTGGCTTTCCGTTATCTAAAGTCTCCACCATTGCAAGGTGCTCTTTATTCTCATCAATGATATCTGCAATTTTATTTAAAATAGCGGCTCTTTCTTTCACAGAGACATGCTTCCATGTTTCAAATGCCTTCCAGGCCTCTTTTACCGCTTCATCTACGTCCTCTTTTGTTGCTTCTGCACATTCTGCGAGAAGGGATCCGTCAGCAGGAGATGTGGTCTTGAAGGTCTTCCCATCGGAAGCGTCCTTCCACTGTCCTCCTATAAAGAGTTGATATTTTTTTTGAAGTTCTATGTTCACCATATTGCTAAATCTCCTTTCCGTATTTCATATATGTGTCTGCAACCATTAAAGCTGGTTGGCTTCTGTACTGTTCATTATATGCCGGAGATTGATTCTGTCAATTTAATTAATAATTTCACATAGGATTGATATTTATTTGTCTTACTCTGTTTTTTATTTCACGAAGCCCTGGACTATTTCTTTGATTTTTTCAAGCTTGCATGGCGTTATGATTGAAAACTCTTCGCCTTTATGAGGTTTCTTAAGAGAGGAATCGTTTTTATTTTGTCAGCCTTGTCTCAATTGTGATGGCTTTATCCATGTTTTCCTTATGGATGGCTTGATACATTTTTAACAACACTTATACCTAAAACCACATGAAGTCGTAGTATTTGGATTGTATTTTTTTAGAAACATAATAAGCTATCCATATTTTTTATAAATATTTAATGCTATCGATCCAACTTTCTCACTTTGTCATGGGGATTGTTACATTTTTCCCAATCCAGGACAGGCAATCACAATGGCCTGCCCCCTATACTTACAAAAGGGAGGTAAGCAGTCTGGAATGGACGTTAATTGTTATTGACACCGTCCTCTAACATGTAAAAAGACCGGTGATATAAGACTTCAAAGGAAATCTCATATCACCGGTCTACGGGCATGAAAAAAGCGGGTGATGGGAATCGAACCCACGTATCTAGCTTGGAAGGCTAGTGTTCTACCATTGAACTACACCCGCATGGAATATTAAATTACTTCAAGTGTGCCAGATGCACAATGCCCAAAGCCGGAATCGAACCAGCGACACGAGGATTTTCAGTCCTCTGCTCTACCAACTGAGCTATCTGGGCTAACCGCTTGGAACACGAGTAATTTTACAAGATTTCTGCCTTTTTGTCAAGAGAAGTTTTCTAAGTTATCTAAAAAATTTAATAAAATTAAGAAGATTATTCTTGACTTTATCATAATATTATCATAGTATAATTTTATACTATAAATGGAGGTGCACTTATGTCCCTGTCCCACAGCATTCTTGGCTTTCTTTCCTACGGAAGCATGACTGGCTACGAATTAGCCAAAGCCTTTAGTTCATCCATACGATTTTTCTGGTACGCTCAGGCCAGCCACATATACTTAGAATTAAACAAGCTGGAGAAAAAGGAATTTGTGACCTGTGAAATCATCGTTCAGACAGACAAACCCAGCAAAAAGCTTTACACCATTACAGAAGAAGGAAAGAGAGAGTTTTTATCCTGGCTCTCCAAAGAAAATAATGAATTTAACAAAGGGTCCAAGAACGCATTCTTAATGAAAGTGTTTTTTTTCCGGCTGCCGGGCTCCAGAAGAGAACATTGCCATGTTAAAGGAATTTATCAGGGACTGCGAAGCATACCTAGACGAGCTAAGCGATGTCCCGAAAACTACAGAACAGTACGGCGAACTCGTTGATAAAAGGGAAACTCTGTACTGGAAGCTGACTGCGGATTTTGGCTACAGTTATATTAAAATGTGCATAGACTGGGCCAACCGCAGCATAAAGAAAATGGAGGAAATCCAATGAATGTACTGGTGTTAAACGGAAGTCCAAGAGGCGAAAAGAGCAATACCATGAGGCTTACCAATGCATTTTTAGAAGGCATGGACGAAACCATCTCCATAAACAAAGAAATACTTCCCGTTTATAGGATGGATATTAAACCTTGCACCGGCTGTTTTCATTGCTGGAACAAGACTCCGGGAAAATGCTGTATCTCTGATGATATGGCATCTGTCATTGATAAAATACTGGCAGCGGATTTCATTATCTGGAGCTTTCCTCTCTACTATTACGGTCTCCCATCAAAGCTTAAGGCCTTAATGGACCGCCAGCTCCCAATGTCACTTCCTTATATGACAGAAGATTCCGACACCGGCTCTCACCCACCCAGATATGATTTGTCAGGCAAACGCTGGCTCTTAATTTCCACCTGTGGCTTTTATACCTCACAGGGCAATTACGACTCTGTGTTCCTCCAATTTGACCATTATCTGGGCAAGGGAAATTATGAATCCATAACTAGCGGTCAGGGAGAGCTGTTTCGGGTTCCAGAGCTAAAAAATCGAACGGAAGAGTATCTTTCACTGGTCCGGGCGGCTGGTGCAGAATTTGCTTTGGGAAACATTACACCAGAGACAAAACAGGGCCTTTGCCAGCTTCTTCTTCCAAGAGAGATGTTTGAACAGGCGGCCAATGAAAGCTGGGGATTAAACGATGGCACGAAAGATCAGACACAGCCTTTTTCTGAGCCTGCTCTTACCTTTACAAAACAAATGGCAGCTCTTTATAATCCCAAATCCTGGTCCTCAAAAGACCGTGTACTGGAGATGAATTACAGTGATGTCAATAAAACATACCAGATTTTGCTGACTGGGACTGGGTCAAAGGTACTGACAAATGATTTTGTTCCTTATACAACTAAAATTGAAACCCCACTGTCTCTATGGATGAGTATCGCAAAAGGAGAAACGGACGGTCAAAAAGCTCTGATGGAGCAAAAATACCGTGTGGAGGGTGACTTTCAATTGATGATTCATTGGGATGATTATTTTGGAGTTCCCACAAAGCCAAAGGCACCAGAAAAGAAAAGTCTTATGCTGTTAATGCTGCTCCCATGGTTTCCTATCTGGTTTTTCATGGCAGCAGATCCAGTTCTTGGAGGCGCACTTGGAATAGTAGCAGGAGTGGCAATTCCCTTTTGGTCTTTCCATTATAAAACCACCATTTATGAATGCCTCTCCGGACTTTTTGCAGCAATCATCGGTATCCTGGCTATCATGGGCGTGTCCATCTCTATCCTGGTTCCCGCCTCCTACCTGCTATTTGGTCTCATGTGGAGCATCACTGTATTCTTAAAAGAACCTCTGACTGCCAGCTACTCCAAGTACGGATACGGAGGAGATAAAGCTCTGAACAATCCTCTCTTTCTTAAGACCAACCGGATTCTCACTGCCTGTTGGGGAGTTTTGTATCTTGTCACCCCAATATGGACCTACTTTTTACTCGTTACAAAGATGACTATTTTTCTAATACTTATAAATACGATAACGCCTGTTCTTCTTGGTCTTTTTACAAAATGGTTTCAGACCTGGTACCCTTCTTATTTTGCCAGAAGCAAAAAATAATGTAAATTCATTTAAGGATCTGTCAATGGAAAAAGTTGGTGTTATGTTTCTGACTTCTTTTGGGAATTCTGATAAATGATATCAAGAAGATTGGAGGATTTCCATGAAGAACGAACCTGTATTTTTGACCGACCAGAACCACAATATCATTATGGAAGCAATTTTAGGAGCCCCAAATGCTGCAATTCCTGACAGTTTAAAGCCCTTTGACATCCTGGAGCCAAACACCTCTGACGGTGCGCAGGAAAAGCATGCACCAGTCATTGAGACCAACGGAAACCACGTTACCGTCAAGGTGGGAAGCATCTTCCACCCCATGTCTGAGGAGCACAGCATTGCATGGGTCAGTCTTTTCACAACAGCCGGCTGCCAGATGAGAGTCCACCTTGATAAGGATTGTGAGCCTGTGGCTTATTTCACCTTAGAAGAGGGCGATTCTCCGAAAGCTGCTTATGCCTATTGCAATCTTCATGGTTTCTGGAAGACAGAAGCTTAAGAAAAAGGAGTTTATGCGTAAATGACAATTACATGTCATGCATAAGCTCCTTCTTCATTTCTGCCTGATAAGCGCTGCTTTCCGCTCTGTTATCTTATCACCCTCTTCAACCCTTCCGCATAGGAGAGGACTGTAAACATCATAAAGAGCCGTCTTTCTTTCCACAGAAAGCTGACTGTCATTGGCATAACAGTATTTACACCCCATGAGGCAAGTGTCATATGCACCCACTTCCACACTTTCTAAGCAGCCGCATTCCGCCCTCTGGTTTCTATCTTTTTTCTCTTTGATTGGTACACCAAGAATCTTTTCTACCATGACCGGATCGATACAGCTACCCCGTGAGACTCCGGCCTGGCTTAAATCAGCGGTTTCTGCACACGCTTCAATCCTCATATGGCAGGAACCTGCAACCTCCGCCATCGCCCGGCTGATTCTAAGCATTCTTTCTTCCGTCATCTCTTCTGCTTTTATGCCTTTCATGTTACGGGCTGTTTTTCCGTACCAGTCAAGAAATGAAATGACCACTTTATTCGTATGTCCTTTCAACTCCCTGGCAATTTGTTTAAATGCCCGAAGGTGATAGGCCTCCTCATACCGGTCATTTATAAAAATAGGATCGTATCGCCACACCATTCTATCCGGTCCTAAGACCTTAGAAAACTCTTTAAATACACGGATCAACTCCTGTTTATCCGGCAGACCCGGTTCCACATCCCGCCCATATCCGGTTAAGGTAAACTGGAGATAGCAGGGTATGTCATTAAGCTCTGGAAGACGGACAAGCATTGGACTGGGATCCTTTGTCCAGAATACAATAAGCTCCACTTGTTCCGGAGATAAATCAATCCTGCTGATCTGCCGGCTGTTCATAGGATTTCTGACATAGAGAAACCCCTCCTTTATCCGCTCAAAAAACCAGTCGGAATAAAACCGGGGAATATCAGTCCGCCTGCTGACACTTAGTATCACCTGACTCCTCCTCTTTCATAGAGATACCTATATGATACAACGTTAAACCATCTTCTTCAACCGTTCCAGATGATCTTCCTCCACTTTGAGAAGATGATTCATGAGAGATATAATATCTTCCTTTGCCTCTCCCTTATACTGACGGATCCTCTTTAAGCAGTCAATAATTCCTCTGGTTCCTCCCAATATCAACATCTCAGCCATATGAGAGGGGGACTTATCCACAAATGTCTTCATATCAATTGCCAGGTAAGCCATAATCTTTTCCATGGCAGAGATATCCTTTTCCTCTAAGCCATGCTGATTCAAAAGTTCCCTCGCCTTTTCGTGAATCTGCCTGTATTCCTTAAGCTCCTCCTCCAAATGGATTTTAAATGATTCATCCTCTGAGATTGTAAGAAGCTGTCCAATGGTTTCCACGCCCATCTGTGAGTTTTGATGGATGAAATTAAGCAATTCTGCGTCTGCGTTCATTTTTTTACCTCATTTCTTTCTTGGTATTTTAATAGTATGAGATAAAAACAGCTTTTTTATGAAATACACGCCTCCACGCTTTGCTCCTGGGAAATGACTTCTTCCCACAACCGGAACCGGTCCACTTCACCGTAAAGCATTCTTGCCTGGCTCTCCAGTTCCTCTCCTGCTGCCGAGCTTTGCTCTGCAGTAGAGGCATTGGCCTGTATCACGGCTGAAACCTGGGAAAGGCCATCGTTGATTTGCTCTATGGCTTGTACCTGTTCCATGGATGAGGCCTCTACTTCCCTCATGGACTCCTCCACCTGACTTGCCTGCCCTGCGATTTCTTCCAGCACCTTACCTGTCTCCTCTGTAAGCCTCTTCCCCTCTAAAACAGCTTTTACAGAGTGTTCAATCAGCTCTGAGGTCTGTTTTGCCGCCTCCGCAGATTTAACAGCCAGATTCCTCACCTCTCCCGCTACAACCGCAAATCCGCTGCCCACACTTCCTGCTCTGGCAGCTTCAACGGCTGCGTTCAAAGCCAATATATTGGTCTGAAATGCAATGTCTTCAATGATCTTTGTAATGTTGCTGATCTTACCAGAGGATAAGCTGATATCTTCTATGGCCTCTTTAAGACTTTCCATATACCGATTCCCCAGGTCTACGTTTTGACCTGACTGGCTTGCGTAGGCAGACGCCTTTCTTACATACTCCACATTCTTTTCCGCCTGCTGACAGACAGCTTCTATGGAAGCATTTAATTCCTCCACGGCTGCTGCCTGTTCCTGGCTTCCTGATGCAAGGCCCTGTGAGGCATCGGAAACCTGTCCTGCACCATTATTAACCCCATGAGCCGAGATTTGAATCTTTCTTAAAGTGCCGCTTAAAGCCATGGAAATGGACTCCATGCTTAAGCGAATGTCACGAAATTCCCCAGGATAGTCACAGCTGCTTTGTACCGCCAGATTGCCAAGGGAAATCTCATGAAGATATACGGAAATATCCTGTATGATTTCTTTATATTCTGCTGCCATTTCATTGATTTTCCTGGATATACTCCCCACCTCATCATCCCGCAGTATGGGAAGTTCCATATTAAGGTCTCCTTCAGAAAACCGACCTAGGGAATCCACCACAGCTTCAATGGGCTTTGTGATTCGGTTTGTAATCTTTAAAACGGCATATACACTGACCATAAGGGATAAGATTCCCAGAATACCAGCCATGATGACAGAGGTCCTGATGCCTGACATAAATTCAGACTGAAGAGCCGTTACGTTTACAGACCAGCCATTGGTATCCTTAATGGAGGAATAAGAGCCAATCTTATGGACTCCTCCCTCCTCATAAAAGCGAAACCCCGAACCTCCCCCAATCATGTCCGTTTCAAGAGAAACAATCTCAGACTTCTTTGACGAATTCTTTTTTCCATCCTCAATGCTGTTTTGCCGCTCAAGCACAAGGGAAATATCATCGGCTGCTACCTTCGTCCCGTTACTGTCTAAGATATAGGTACTTCCCGTCTCTCCAAGTCTAGCTTCGGTTATAATGGCTTCCAGCACGGAATAAGGAATATTCAGCATAATGACCAGGTCTCCAAAGGGATATGCGTATTGAAAGGAGGCAGAATCACTTCCAACGATAGGGTCTGATAGAAAGGGAGCGCCGCCTTTTGCCTTTTCATAGGCAACATTATCCTTATATGATTTCCCGCTCACCATGGACGTTCCGTCTGCGGAAATGATATCAATCTTATTTAACCCGTACTGAGAGCTTGAGATGGTAAGGAATATACCAATATTCCCTCCACGCTCTCGATTCCCCTTTTCATAAAGGCCAATGGACTCCGCAATGACAGAGTATTCTTTTAGCTGCTGGGTAATCTTTTCCGAGACAAGCTGCGAGGTTTCCTTAAGACTCTTTGCCAGCGAACGATGAGCGGTATCATAGATCAAATAAATAGAACTTACAGACAACAGAAATACGATACAGGCAATACAGGTCAACGTAAATAATACCAAATCCTTTTTTATCCCCTTGCGGTGTCTGTTCATGCTAAAACCTCCAATATATATTTATTCCTTTGTCTCAGATATAACTTGAGATTCAGTAAATATATCGGATATTTTTCAGATAACTATATGCACTTTACTAATGTTTTACAATAATATACACAACTTTTACAAATCTCCTAGTTAGATCATACTTCATACTCCTGGTTATCACCTGGATGATGATAACTACCAACATCAACTTTATGCTGAATCAATTCAGAAAGCAGGTAAATAAAGATAGGGCGCAAAAAAACCTTGTACTCAATCGAGTACAAGGTTTCTCACAATTCATGCCGGCGACCGGAATCGAACCGGTACGGGAGGTAAGTCCCGCAGGATTTTAAGTCCTGTGCGTCTGCCAGTTCCGCCACGCCGGCAACTAGTGTAATCAAGGTACAGCCTCTTTTGACCAAGCAAAAAAAGCTCACCGATGAACAACATATTGATTATACAAAAACAAGCCTTTCTTGTCAACTGTTTTATATTGCATTTGCTCCTCATTTTAAATTTTCCTTTACAGCTGTTTAAATAAGCTATAAAAAAAGGGATTACGGCATTATCAGCAGCAGTAAACGTATCAATGCAAAAAGACAGGAAAACAAAATCATTGCTGGAAACATTTTACTGTTGCTTTCAAATTAATAATTTCTATGAACGGAACTCTTTGGGTAACCTATGATTATTAGCAATACTAGCGCTTTATTTTATTATTACAAAAACAAATCCAAGCCTCAAAAAATGAATATTGATAAAAAAAAGATAAAGTAGCAATTGTACCCCAGGCAAATTAGTGATAGAATCACCTTAAGGAGAAATTGTTTTTTCGCCTGTACAATATTATATAAAAATGAACCACTTAGGAGGTATTATATGGAGCGTATCGTAGTAATTGGAGCAAATCATGCTGGAACTGCGGCAATAAACACTATTTTAGATAACTACAAGGACAAGGAAGTCACGATTTTTGACTCCAATGACAATATCAGCTTTCTCGGATGCGGTATGGCCTTATGGATCGGAAATCAGATTCCGTCTTCCGAAGGATTGTTTTACTGCAGCAAGGAAATTTTTGAACAGAAGGGCGCAAAGGTATATTTAGAGACCATTGTCTATCATATTGATTTTGATAAAAAGCTGGTATTCGCCACTGGAAAAGACGGCCAGAGCTATCAGACTCCCTATGATAAGCTTATTCTTGCTACCGGATCTCTTCCTGTCACTCCAACCATTGAAGGGACCGATTTAAAAAATGTTCAGTACGTGAAATTATATCAGAACGCAAAAGAAGTAATTGATAAGCTTCACGAAAACATGATCCGCAATGTAGTCGTAGTCGGTGCAGGATACATCGGCGTGGAGCTGGCAGAGGCCTTTAATCGTATTGGAAAGAAAGTAACTCTCATTGATACTGCAAGCACCTGTCTGTCCGGATATTATGATCAGGAATTTACGGATATCATGTCTAAGAACTTAGAAAGCCATGGAATTAAGCTGGCTTACGAGGAAACCGTTACCAGCATTAAGGGTACCGGCAAGGTGGAGAAGATCGTCACTGACAAACATGAGTATCCAGCCGATATGGTGGTGCTTGGAATCGGCTTTAAGCCCAACAGCCAGCTGGGAAAAGACGTCCTGGAGCTGTTTAAGAACGGGGCTTATATGGTAAATGAACATCAGCAGACCAGTCAGCCGGATGTCTATGCCATTGGTGACTGTGCGACCATATATGATAATTCCATTCAAAAGACCAACTATATTGCCCTGGCTACCAACGCAGTGCGTTCCGGAATCGTAGCGGCTCATAATGCCTGTGGAACTCCACTGAAATCCATTGGAGTTCAGGGTTCAAATGGTATCTGTATTTGGGATCTTAAGATGGTCTCAACCGGAATTACACTGGAAAAAGCAAAGAAATTGGGCTATGACGCGGTTGCTACCGATTACGAAGACACCCAGAAGCCTGCATTTATCCAGCATGATAATTATAAGGTAAAAATCCGTATCGTATATGACAGAAAGACCAGAATCATCTTAGGAGCGCAGATGTGTTCTGAATACGATATTTCCATGGCAATCCATATGTTCTCTCTTGCCATTCAGGAACAGGTTACCATTGACCGCCTAAAGCTGACAGACATCTTCTTCCTGCCTCATTTTAACAAGCCATATAATTACTTCACCATGGCGGCTTTGATGGCAGAATAACAGCGGCCTGTCACTGAGAAAAAAAGTAAGCACAAAGAAGCCGGTATGATGATTATCATACCGGCTTCTTTCTTAATAATAACTGGGTGGAGAAGGATTCGAACCTTCGAAGTCGTCGACAACAGATTTACAGTCTGCCCCCTTTGGCCGCTCGGGAACCCACCCATAGCTTTTAACAAGCGATTATTATTCTAACATGTTGTCCCAAAAAAATCAAGCAGTTTTTATAAAAAATTATGCTAGTCCCTGTTGCCAACTAGTAGCACAGAGCTTACAGGGGGCAATAAAACCTTCACATTCCCCTCTATCACCGAGTAGGAGAGCTTACCTACATTATAGCCACTCTCATAAGTCAGCATAACCCGGGACATGGTCTCGCCGCTCTTTAATCCAAGCTGCCAGACCGGTATGTGGACTTCCTGCTCATTTTCATGGCTGTTTACTGCAACGGCGCAGATACTGTCTCCTGTAAAGCGACCGTATGCAATGAGATGGTCTCCTGCTAAAAGCTGCTTTAAGGAGCCAATGCGGAGCGCTTTGATGGACCGGTGAAGATCAGTCATATACCGGTGGAATTCTATCAGTTCCATGTTTTCATTTCCCCAGGGGTAGGTTCGACGATTGTCTGGATCTGTCCAGCCGCAAACACCGGCCTCATCCCCATAATAGATGGCGGGAGCACCGGGCCAGGTCATCTGGAGCATCACACCCTGACGAAATATGCCGTAGCTGATTCCATCGGAAGCTCCCTCCGGTCCTTCTGTAGCCGTACGGCCTATTTTTTTATTGGTTCTTGTAAGGAAACGGGAATGATCATGATTGGAAAGCTGGTTCATGGCAGTGAACAATGATCCCGCCATCATACGGCTCATATGGTGATTCATGGCCTTAAAAAAGGCTGTTCCGTCTCCAAAGAGCTTTTCATCCTTTTCATCACTATGTTTTTCCATACCAGTGAGAAACCAGGAGACCGGCTCCATAAAGGCATCGTAATTCATCACCGTATCCCATTCGTCACCCTTTAACCATTCTGAAGGGTCACCATAATGCTCCGCAAGTATGATGGCATCTTGATTGGCTGCCTTCACTGTCTTTCTGAAATCCTTCCAGAAGCTGTGATTGAATTGACTGCTTTGCCCTAAGTCGGCAGCTACGTCAAGGCGCCAGCCGTCGGCATTGTATGGCTTAGAAACCCATTTGGCAGCTATGTTAAGGATATACTGGTAAAGAGTATCAGAGCCTTCATAATTAAGCTTTGGAAGTGTCGCATGACCCCACCAGCCATCATAAGAGCCGTTATAAGGCCAGTTCTCATCCTGGAAATTAAAAAAGGAATGATAAGGGCTTTCTTTTGAGACATAGGCTCCTGGCTCATAATTTCCTGAAAGCTCATAAATCCGTTCTCCATCCAGCCATTTGTGGAAAGAACCGCAGTGGTTAAACACACCGTCCAGTATGACCTTCATTCCCCTTTTGTGTACTTCTTTTATAAACCTGGAGAAGAAATCATTGCTCTCTTTTAGGTTTTCCTCTGCCGTGGTACGTATCATGTATTTGGTGGCATTCTGGTTGCTGGTAGCTTCAGAATCTAAAACCATTCCCCCATCCATGGCTATGACGCCGTAATGGGGATCAATATGGTCATAATCCTGACAATCGTATTTATGATTGGAGGGCGATACAAAAATGGGATTTAGATAAATTACTTCCACACCCAGATTTTCCAGATAGTCAAGCTTATCCCATACCCCCTGCAAATCTCCACCATAAAAGCTGCATACATCAAACTGATCGGGATACTTATTCCAGTCCCTGATACCGGTTACCTTCCTTTTTAAATACACATATTCGTCATCTACCACATCATTGGCTGGATCTCCATTGCAGAAGCGGTCCACAAAAATCTGATACATAACGGCACCCTTAGCCCAGTCTGGTGTGGAGAAGCCCGGTACCATTAAAAACCAGCCCTCAGATGGTATCTGATCTTCCACGCCCAGGCGGCTGTAATAACAGACCTGATTTCCTTTTACCACCTGAAAGCAGTACCGAATGGGATCACAACCTGCTTTTTTTCTGTGCTCATAATAATCGAACATTTCATCAGAGCTGGTTCTTTTCATGGCAGTTGGTTGTTCACTGCCGGCTTCTATATAATAGACCCAATCAATATCATTCAAGGCCGTCCGGAAGAGAAGAACTACTTCGTCCCCTTCTTCTGGTTCACAGGGAAACCGGAAGCTGTCAGTCTCGTCGGTAAATAATGCCTCTTTATTTAAAGCAACTTGCTGAAAGCACATACGTTCTTTCTTTCCTTTCATCCTAACTCTAATTCTATTCTATCCGATTGGTCCCCATTATACAACCCTGCCTAACCTCTAAAAAATGAAATAAAAAACGGTCAGCGGGGTAGCTGACCGTTTTTCGGAGAAGGTATTTCGTTTCTTATGGGGTGTAGCAAAAACTATATAATGTATTGGGGGGGTTTACATTTATAAATATACCACGCTGGAGAAAATAAGTGTGCACAAACATCATTTTTTTCAAAATAATTTTTTATGCATATTTTCCTATTCCGTCTATAGGTTACAAAAAAGTGCAGATTCCAGAAAGCAAACTTGGATACTTTTCCGGATTCTGCACCAATATTTTGTTTAAGCCAGCAATATTTATATCACTTCTGTGGGAACTTTGAAAAGTTCTTCAAACTCCTGCTGACCGATTTTTTCTTTTTCCATAAGCAGCTGACAGCAGGCATGAAGTACATCTTCGTGTTTCACGAGAATTTCTCTTGCCTTCTGATAGCACTCATCAATGATTCGTTTCACTTCATTGTCAATGGTATTGGCAACCTGACCGCCATAGCTCTTGGTATGTGCCAGATCCCTGCCAATGAATACTTCATCACCGTCGTTGTCATAATTGATCATGCCTACCTTATCGGACATACCGAACTGGGTCACCATGGCACGGGCCAATGCGGTGGCCTGCTTGATATCCTGGGAAGCTCCGGTGGTAATATCACCGAAAATAAGCTCCTCAGCGATTCTTCCTCCCAAATCTACCATAATATCCTGCAGCATCTTTTCTCTGGTGTTGAACATATGATCTTTTTCCGGAAGAGGCATGGTATATCCGGCTGCACTCATTCCCGTTGGTATAATGGAAATAGTATGAACCGGTCCCTCGTCAGGAAGGAGATGGAATAAAATCGCATGGCCTGCCTCGTGGTAGGCTGTGATCTTCTTTTCCTTTTCAGTAATGATCTTGCTCTTTTTCTCGGCTCCAATGCCGACCTTTACAAATGCTTTATCAATATCAGCCTGACTAATGAACTTCTTGCTGTGTCTGGCTGTATAAATGGCTGCTTCATTCATAAGATTTTCAAGATCTGCGCCGGTAAATCCAGATGTTGTCTGGGCAATTCTCTTTAAATCCACATCTTCACCAAGTGGTTTTTCCTTGGAGTGAACCTTTAGGATATCTTCTCTTCCCTTTACATCTGGTTTTCCTACTCCTACCTTCCGGTCAAAACGGCCGGGACGAAGGATGGCAGGATCTAAAATATCCACCCGGTTGGTGGCTGCCATTACGATGATTCCTTCATTGATTCCAAAACCATCCATCTCAACGAGAAGCTGGTTTAGAGTCTGCTCTCTTTCATCATGGCCACCGCCCATACCCGTACCTCTTCGGCGGGCTACTGCATCAATTTCATCAATGAAAATGATACATGGGGCGTGTTTCTTACCTTCTTCAAATAAATCTCTGACACGAGATGCACCGACACCTACGAACATTTCCACAAAGTCAGAACCTGAAATGGAGAAAAACGGTACTCCGGCTTCTCCTGCTACTGCCTTGCCAAGAAGTGTCTTACCGGTTCCTGGAGGCCCTACAAGCAGGATTCCCTTAGGGATTCTGGCGCCTACGCTGGTGTACTTCTGAGGATTTTTAAGGAAATCCACCACTTCCTCCAGCTCTTCCTTTTCTTCCTCAAGTCCTGCTACCTTGCTGAAATTCACCTTGTTGGCATCTTTGGCAAGGAGTGCCCGGCTTCTTCCGAAATTCATCATCTTACTGTTGGCACTTCCGGCTCCTGCTCTGGCATTCATGACCATGAATAAAAACACCATGGCTACTGCTGTTAATATAAGCGGCAATGTTATAGTCAAAAACAGGTTTTCCTTCTGAACTGCGTCCACCGTATAGGTAATTCCATTGCGGTCTAAGCGGTCCTGGATTCCAAGTACATTGGATACGTTAGCCTGTTTTGACGTGCCGTCGTTCATTGTCATCTCAATTTTTCCCGTTGGCGGCGGGTCGCTCTGCCGGATCGTAGCCGAGGCTATGGTTCCATTATCGATTGCCTGCATAAGCTCCTGGTTGGTGATGATCTCACTTTTCTGGGGAAGCCTGCTGGCAAATATAAGCATGATAACCAGAAGGAGCAGAAATCCTAAGCCTTTAAATGGTTGCTGTTGTTTCAACATGCTGCCTCCTTATTGCTGTTCTATAACTCCAATATATGGCAAATTCCTGTATATCTGATCGTAATCAAGACCGTATCCGATGATAAACTGATCCGGTACGGTGAAACAGGTATACTTTACCTGAACCTGCTTCTTTACCCGGCGTTCCGGTTTATCAAGCAGGGTACAAAGCTCAATGCTGTTTGGATTTCTCTGTTTTAATACCTCAATCAAATAGGATAAGGTGTTTCCAGAATCAATAATATCCTCAACAATGAGAACATCTTTTCCTTCAATCGGATCGTCAAGATCCTTTACAATCTTCACAATACCGCTTGATACGGTACCAGAGCCGTAGCTTGATACGGACATGAAATCCAAAGTAAGGGGCAGAGTGATTCGTTTGGAAAGCTCACAGGTGAAGAAAACTCCTCCCTTTAAGATACAGATAAGATGAAGCTTCTTTCCTTCATAGTCCTTACTGATCTGCGCTGCAACTTCCTTGATTCTTTCTGCGATCTCTTCCTCTGATAACATTACACGTATCTTATCATCCATTGTCTTTTCCTCCGTCTAACTGCATTTGTATTACTGTATGGGTATCATCTGTTATCTTATAGTATTCACTGATCCGGTATCCGATGACCCACAGGACATGGGAACCATCCGCAATTAATGGAATTTTTCCACGTTCCTCTCTGGGAATCTTCTCATCTATCATAAATGCCTTGACGGTCTTTCTGCCGCCTCCGGTCAGTGTCAGGTAATCTCCGGTTTGCCGATACCTCACAGAGAGTGCACATTTGATTTTATCATAATCGAACCATTTCGTATACCCGTTTTTGGGAATTTCCTGACCTTTTTTATAGGGAAAGACTTGAAAATCAACTTGGGGAAGTAAGATATCATTAGGATTATCCACAGTTTCATTCTTCATTTTATTCTTTATCCACAAATAGTCAGAACTTCTAAGAGCGATCCGTCCGCCCGGCAGATTAATCTGCTTGCCTGACTGTGCCCAAAGGAGAGCCTTTGTACCTTCCACATGAGTCATGGAAATATCCTTCATGGAGCCGGAAACTAAGCGGATCATGGCACGCAGGACATAGGTCCTTATAATATCCTCTTCTAAAATAAGACCTTCCGTTTTAACTCCAATCGAAAGTAGGGCCCCATTTTCATCCCTTTTAAGGACGGCCCATTCCTTTAGAAATTTTTCCGCCTGCTTCTCTAAATATTCATCGGCTTTTGCAGCCATTTCTCCGGCGTGGATAATATTATCCTCTGCCCTTTGATTGATTTCTTTTTTAATGGCTGGAAGCAAGATTCCCCGAATCCGGTTTCTGGCATAATCGGTGTGGGAATTGGTGGAGTCCTCACAATATGATATCCCTTTTTCTTCCAGATATGCAAGAATTTCTGTCTTGCCAACAGACAAGAGTGGCCGGACAATCCGGTCTCTTTCCGGTCGGATTCCTCCAAGCCCTTTTAAGCCGGTCCCCCGGAACAAATGATGTAAAATCGTCTCCGCCTGATCATCCTTATGATGGGCCACAGCAATTTTATTGCCCCCAAAGCTTATGCGTTCATTTTCAAGCACTTCATAGCGAAGAAGCCTTCCCGCTTCTTCCACCGACAGCCTGTGTTCCCTGGCATAGCCTGTGACATCCACATGGACACAGGAAAAAGGCAGGGAAAGGGACTGGGACAGCGTCTTTGCATACTCGCTGTCTCTGTCGGCCTCCCGGCCCCTCAGCCCGTGATGGACGTGGACGGCCTTTAAGGAAATTCCCAGCTCATCCTTACATTCATTTAAGACTACAAGAAGACAGACCGAATCGGCTCCTCCGGAAAGCGCCACGATGACGCGGTCCCCCGGGAGAAAAAGCCGGTTCCGTCTGATAAATTCCAATATCGTTTTGTACATTAAGCCACCTTCCTTAGTTGATTCTCTCCCCTCTTTATTATAAATATACCCTCAAAACATGTCTGTTGCAATTATTATTTTCGTTTCCAGATACCGGCGGTCAGCACCGTCATATCGTCAGCTGCCGTCTCCGTAAAGGATCTGGCGAACAAAAGAATCCTGTCTGCCATATCCTGCGGATTTTTCACCGGCATACGGGAAATAAACTCTTTTAACATAAGCTCCTTATCATCGGCCGGAAGGGCATCCAGTATCCCGTCGCTTACCATGATGATCCGATTGTCATCCCATAGCTTTTTTGAAAGGAGCACAGGCTCCACCGGATTTAAAATACCCATGGGCACCTCCCCTGCCTCTAACAGCTCCACGCCTTTTTCACTGAGAATATAGGTCGCTGCCGCTCCCAGCTTCATGGCTTCTAAAATTCCAGTTTTAAGGTCAATGCAGCATAAGTCCAGGGTGGCTGGATGTTGAGATAATCCGGTCAGCAAAAGAACGGTATTCACCATCTTAAGTGCTGCTCTGGTGGAAAATCCCGCCTCTAAAAGTCTTTGGGTCAGCTCGATGACCTGGCGGCTCTCTTCCTCTGCCGCCTTGCCGCTTCCCATACCGTCAGAAAGGCTTATAATGACTTGTCCAGGCTGAACCTGTCCAAAGGTATAATTATCTCCAGATACCTCTTCCCCGCTTTTTACGGCCTTTGCAGCTCCGTAGATGACACGGTATTCTCCTTTTTCCACAAACCGAATGGTGTCCAGCTGCTTTGTCACCAGATTTCTGCCGTCCGGTGCCACGGCCCATTCTCCATCCTCCATGGCGTTTTCTAAAATCTCTGCGGCCTCCTTGACGGTGACACAGCGGCCATTTAAAGTCCTCATGGTCAAGTATGCCTCTCTCTGGTGATTTTCATATTCCAGAAGAAGCATTTTTTCTATCACGATATGGTTTCGCCGAAACGCCTTCTTTACTTCATCCTCCCAGTCCGGAGTGATGTCCATGGCGTGTTCCACCTGATGGGAAAATTCCTCTAAAATAACAGCCAGCTCCTTAAACTGGACAATGACCGCATCCCGGCTCTCTAAAAAACGGTTCTTCCACGCCAGATTCATGGTAGCCCTGCCCAGGTTACGGTTCAAATGAACCATGTATTCGTCTTTCCTTTTACAGGTCTCCAGAAAAAAACGGGGCATGTCCCCGTAGTCCACGTTTCCTTTCTGTTCAAATGCACGAATCAGATAATTCAGATAATACTGATTGTCCGGTTCTTTTCCCGGAGCCACAAAGCATTTATTACAACCTGCGCATACCATGGCTGCAGCGGTCTCAAGCGCTGCCACACCATCTTCCTTCGTAAGTCCCTGTTCTGCGGACAGTTCATCTGT
This sequence comes from Clostridium sp. 12(A), assembly GCA_000526575.1. Lineage (GTDB taxonomy): Bacteria > Bacillota > Clostridia > Lachnospirales > Lachnospiraceae > Lacrimispora > Lacrimispora xylanolytica. The sequence continues at coordinate 2,844,934 of JAGI01000002.1, forward strand.
GCACGCCCTGGCAAGCTCACCCAATGAATTTGCCATGTCATTTAATCTTTTAGCCGTATATACATTCACATTCGCCATATCATAATGTGCTGGCTTACGTCTGAACACAAAAATCCCTCCTGCCTGTTTCATGCTTTAGACCACATTATATACAGACAGAAGGAATATATTTTGTCAAAATGGCTGATGCGCTTCGTAAAATCGTGCGACAGCTTTCCACTTAAATATCTATGATTTTAGGGACATTAAGTTCTACCTGATGGGTGCTTTTCTTTCACAACCCACGATTTTTAGGACTTTTAGGGAGGGCCTGTTTGATATAAATTTTTCTTACTGCCTTTGGGAAGGCTTTAGCAAAATTTCGTCAGGCTTTACTAGGCCAAGCTTCTGCTTTGCCACCTCTTCTATGTATTGCTTTGTCTGAACATAGACGCGGTAATCCTCCAGCTTCTTGGCACGATCCTCTTCCTTGTCCACCTGGGCCTGAAGGTTTTCAAGACGGATTCGATACTCCCTCTCTCTTTCCTTCAAAGATGTGCCTTTGATTGTAACTGTCACGGCAAGGCTGAACACAACAAAAGTAATGCCAACGAGGGCCATTCGGTTACCCCACTTGTCTTTTCTTTTTCTTCTCGTTTTTCCTCTCACGCTCATACATTCACCAGTCGTCCTTATTGCCGCTTTTTCCGGCGGAAAATTATACGTATTTTCATTTTAAGATATTTCCAAAATTTTTTCAAGAACTTTAGAAAAAAACGGCTTATGGTCCTGTCATATAGGAACATGCCGAGAAAGACTCCGACAATGACATAGCCCCTTAACCCACCGTCATTTTGTTCATATAAAAGAGAAAAGGTGGTCAAAGAAGCATATACCCAGAATACCATGTCCTCGATCCCAACAAATACATAGGAGTGAGGAACAAAAATGCGAAATACACGCAACAGGTCATATGTCATCATAAGCCCTGCTCCCGTCAAAAAGCTGTAGAGCAGAAGTTTTACTTCATATACGATATGAACGCTCATATGACTCCTTCTGATCCTTATTTAAACAGCCTGGAAAGCAGGGATTCGCCGGACCGGCGAAGTGCCTCGTTAGAGGAATAATTTAAGCTTTCAATGCTCCCGTTTAAATCCACTTCTCCCTTTTCCAGAGTCAGACGGCTTACGTGAAGATCTTTTCCCTTCAGGGTAAGCAGTCCCAGGTCTGTATCAAGAATGACCTGATTCTCATCAAATGACACCACTTCCCGTATTCCTGTTAACGTACCGGAGGCACGGTTTTCTATCGTCAGCCTATGAGGGCGAATATTCACTTTCTCTTCCATAAGAAAAACCTCCTAATATACCTGTCTTAAGTATATTAGGAGGAACGCTTCAATATTCCTGAAATTTATCATACGTATAAGATTCAAAGCTAAAGATAACGATAAAGTTCCTTCGCCTCATCCTTTTTCACCGTTTCCGTTACATCAAGAACCTCAACTTTAACCGAACTGGTTCCAAAATGTATCTCGATTACGTCGCCTTGCTTGACGCTCAAAGAAGCTTTCGCCGGCTTGTCATTGACAAGCACGCGGCCTGCATCACAGGCATCGTTGGCAACGGTCCTTCTCTTGATCAGGCGGGAAACCTTAAGAAACTTGTCCAACCTCATGGATTAAGCGTTTACCATATCCTTTAAAGCCTTACCAGCTTTAAACTTAGGTGTTTTGGAAGCAGGGATATTCATAACTTCACCGCTCTTAGGATTTCTTCCTTCTCTAGCAGCTCTTTCAGATACTTCAAATGTACCAAATCCAACTAACTGGATTTTCTCGCCTTTTACTAACTCTTCAGATATAACATCTGTCAGAGCTTTCACTGCCTTCTCTGCATCCTTTTTGGACAGTTCTGCCTTTTCTGATACTGCTGCGATTAACTCTGCTTTGTTCATTGATATCTTCCTCCTAAAAATGTAGCTTCTAGCTACGACTTTTCGCATTAACACGATTACTATATCATTTATAGCTGTTTCTCCTGTTTTTGTCAAGGTTTTTCGCTCTTTTCACGAGCTTTCTCCTGCATTTTTATTGCTTCCCACAGGGCTTCTCCTTCTTCCGACGAAATCACCTTTTTATCGCCAAAAACGTGTGGATGCCTGCGTATCATTTTTTCACAAATTCCATTTACAACATCATCAATGGTGAAATCCTGATTCTCCTTTGCGATCTGGCTGTGGATCATGACCTGGAAAAGAAGATCTCCCAGTTCCTCACACAGATTTTCCTTATCCTTATGATCAATGGCCTCTATTACCTCGCCGGCTTCCTCCAAAAGATATTGCTTCAGGCTCTCGTGGGTCTGCTCCTTATCCCAGGGGCAGCCATCTTTGGAACGCAGTTTACTTGTAATATTTACTAAATCACTGAAAGTATGCATTGATGAAACCTCCTTTTTTGAGATTATACCATATGCAAGCACAAACTGGATGGACTTTCCAATTCTGAAGATTTTCTGACATTTGTCTCCCGCCCCTGTTAAAATGGAACGGATTCCGATATAATAAGAAATAATTTATTCACTACCGGAGGTAACCATGAAAGAATTTAATATCTGGAAAAAAATAGCAGCCGGTCTGCTGTTTCTAAACATTGTGTTTTCCGCCTTTCACATTCAGACCATCTCTCCTACCACAGGCGAGGGATCATTAAAGGCAAACTCCATGGGATTTGGTCCTTCCATCGCAGTAGGTCCTGGAAGCAAGCTCTTTAACGGCGGCAGCTTATCCCTTTTAGCCAATTATGACAAGCGTCAGATGCTATCCATGGTTTTGCAGGACAAAAGTGGCAACCTGGTCGTCATTGACGGAGGCTGGGACATTGATGCGGATCACCTGACAGAGGTCATTGAACAAAAAGGCGGCCATGTTTCTGCCTGGTTCATTACTCATCCCCATTCTGATCACGCGGGAGCACTGGTGCAGATACTTAACAATCCTGGAAGAAAGATCACCATTGACAACATCTATTATAACCTGGCAGACCAGTCCTGGTACGATAAGGTGGAACCGTCAAGATCCAATTTGGTCAATAACGTCAGAGCTGCCATTGCCACTCTTCCTGCGGACAGGCTTCATGTGGTCCACAAGGGTGACGAGATAAAAATCGGTCAGATTAAAGCTAAGGTTTTAAACGATCCTTACCTTCTCGATGTGACCTCAGTCAATAACAGTTCCGTTGCCTATAAGTTTTTCTTAAACAATGTAAGCATCCTGGTGCTGGGAGATATGGGTCCAGAGGCTGGAGCGCTTCTCCTTGAGCAGACAAGCAAGGAAGACTTAAAAAGCGATATCGTTCAGATGTCTCACCATGGTCAGTACGGGGTAAACAAAGATGTATACTCGGTAATAAATCCAAAAATCGCTCTGTGGCCCTGTCCTCTCTGGCTGTGGAACAATGACGGGGGATCCGGCATTGGAAGCGGCGACTGGAAAACCCTTGAAACAAGACAATGGATGGAGGAGCTTGGGGTAAAGCTTAACTACTGCATCAAAGATGGAGACCAAATCATCTATTAAATAATTTAAAAAGACAGCCGCCGGTTGGTACAGTTTAATATCCTGTCCATCGGCGGCTGTCTTTTATTAATTTCCCCCGGGGCCATCCCGTCTGGGGCGCTCGGATTCCGGCAGGGGTTCTATATAAAAACCATTTTCATAAGGTTCCGTGTCAACCTCCGGGATATCACCATCGTCATAATTATCTTCTTCTGGCATAAATACTTTCATTTCTTTCACCTCCTGACTATGATAATGCTTCATTTTATCCTTCCATCTGACGGCCTAAGAATCCGGCAGCCGTAGTTGCAAGCTTTGTCTCCATATCACCAAAACGTGCTCTTGGCTCTCTGCTTAAAAGTGCTACGGCACCAATTGCATCTCCCTCACAAATAATTGGAGCCACAACCTGGGCCGTAATCCCTTCCAGTACTTCTCCTGTCAGGGGGATAAAACCTTTTTCATCCTTTCCTGCAAGTACTACGGTACGCTCGTTGATAACAGTCTCTAACTGCTTACTTATGGTTTTTTGGAGCAGTTCCTTTTTAGAACCGCCTGCCACAGCAATGACCTGGTCTCTGTCGCTGATGCAAACAGTTAATCCCGTAGTCTGTGCCATTGCCTCAGCATACTGGGAAGCGAATGCGGTCAGCTCTACCATTGGGGAGTATTTTTTAAGGATAATTTCTCCTTCTCTGTCTGTGAATATCTCAAGCGGAGTTCCCTCTCTTAAGCGAAGTGTCCTTCTGATCTCTTTCGGTATAACCACCCTTCCCAGGTCATCAATTCTTCTAACTATGCCAGTTGCTTTCATGATTATAATTCCTCCATCTTGTACGTTTTAATATCACTGATATTATTTTGCTACGAATTAGGAAGATTATACTTAAGTCTGCCATTTTTCCCAAAATTTAAAATCAGGGTTCGGACCTAAAAATAGGCCAAACCCTGATTCTTACTTTATTTTTCTATATATCTTAAGATTTTAGAAGAGAGACTTTTAGTGCTCCAGGTCAATAATCACCTTGTCTGACGTGGTGAGAAACTTCCTTCGAGGAAGTAATATAACCTTCATGCGCAACTTTGGCTGCTGCATTATTAGGAATGGGAGAAACAAATCGATTTTCAAAAGAACCATTCCTCTGAATCGTCAGTTCATCCGATACTCTTTGTAGAAGATACATACTTAAAACGTCCATAGCTACCACCTTTCTCCGAAACAAACATCTTGAAGTAAAGAAAGCATCTGGGACTAAATCCCTTCTTCTACTATTAGTATATCACAAAATACCCAAAAAATCAACCAAACGCCTTTTTATTTTTAGGTAAATTTTCATTTTTATCAATCTTTTTCAGACAATTCCCCAATCTGCTTTAATAACACTTCCGCTTGGCTTATCATGGTATCTGTAGACAGATTTTTCTTTCGATCCAAATAGGTGAACCTTGGTTCTTCGCCCATAAGGAACTTTAAATCTCCACGGTACTGCTCCACGATTTTTGGAATTCCCTCTACCTTCAGGCGGGCATTTTTGTACATGGTGAGGCGAACTTCCTGACGGTTTATATTGACCTCTGTTACAAAGGCGCTGTGAGCCAGTGCTTTTAAGGCCGCAACCTTTAAAAGATTCTCAACAGGCTTTGGGATATCTCCGAAACGGTCCATCAGCTCATCCTGCATATCCATGTATTCCTCTTCATTCTCAATGCCGGAAATACGCTTATAGATATCAAGCTTCTGATATTCATTCTTAATATAGGAAGTTGGGATATAAGCATCGATATCGCAGTCCACCACAGTATTGTAGGTTTCCTCTTCCTTTCGCTCTCCCTTTAACTCCAATACAGCCTGATTTAAGAGCTTACAGTAAAGGTCATATCCAACGGCTTCCATGTGTCCGTGCTGTTCTGCTCCCAGCACGTTTCCGGCTCCACGGATTTCTAAGTCACGCATGGCGATCTTGATTCCTGAGCCAAGCTCTGTAAATTCACGGATGGCCTGGAGACGCTTTTCCGCCTCTTCCTTTAAAAGCTTATCTCGTTTATACATTAAAAATGCATAGGAAATCCGGCTGGAGCGCCCTACCCGGCCTCTGAGCTGGTAAAGCTGGGATAAGCCCATACGGTCCGCATCCTGTATGATCATGGTATTGGCATTGGGGATATCGAGACCTGTCTCAATGATGGTGGTGCAGACCAGAACATCAATTTCACCATTTACAAAATCAAACATGATTTTTTCCAGCTCATGCTCATGCATCTGTCCATGGGCAAAGGTTACATTGGCTTCCGGTACCAGCTTTGCGATGTGGTTTGCCACCTCATCAATGTTGCTGACACGATTGTATACATAATACACCTGTCCGTCTCTGGAAAGCTCTCTATGAATGGCTTCACGGACCATTTCATCGTTGTGCTCCATGACGTAGGTCTGAATGGGCATACGGTCTACCGGCGGTTCCTCTAACACGCTCATATCACGGATTCCTACCAGACTCATGTGCAGCGTTCTTGGAATAGGAGTTGCGGTCAAGGTTAGAACGTCGATATTTTCCTTTAGCTGCTTGATCTTTTCTTTATGGGTCACGCCAAAGCGCTGCTCTTCATCTATAATAAGAAGTCCCAGGTCTTTAAACTGTATATCCTTTGACAGGACCCGGTGAGTTCCCACTACAATGTCCACCATGCCCCGTTTTAAATCCTCGATGGTCTTCTTGATCTGTCCTGGGGTTCTAAATCTTGACATCAAATCCACCCGGATGGGGAAGTCCTTCATTCTCTGGGCAAAGGTATTATAATGCTGCTGGGCCAAAATGGTGGTAGGAACCAGATAGACCACCTGTTTTCCGTCCTGTACGGCTTTAAATGCGGCTCTTAAGGCGATCTCTGTCTTTCCGTAGCCTACGTCACCGCAAATAAGACGGTCCATGATCTTCTTACTTTCCATGTCTCCCTTGGTGGCTTCAATGGCATCCCACTGGTCGTCGGTCTCCTCATAGGGAAACATTTCTTCAAATTCCTTTTGCCAGACCGTATCCTCGCCGTACTGAAAGCCATGAGTCTCCTGTCTTGCGGCATAGAGCATGACAAGGTCCTTTGCGATCTCTTTGACTGCACTTTTGACTCTTGTCTTTGTCTTGTTCCACTGCTCGCCGCCTAAGCGGTTCAGCTTTGGCTTTTTAGCATCGGCTCCAGCGTATTTCTGAATTCCGTCAAGTCTGGTGGCAGGAAGATACAGATTTCCGTTGTCCGCATATTGTACCTTTAAGTAGTCCTTGATCACGCCGTCCTGCTCGATTTTTTCAATTCCACGATAAACTCCAAGGCCGTGATCCTCATGAACCACATAATCGCCTACGGACAATTCAGAGAAGTTCTGGATTTTGGTGCCTTCGTAGGTGGTCTTTTTCCTCTTTCGCTTCTTTTTTTCTCCCCCAAACATATCGCCTTCAGTAATGACGATGAATTTAATCATGGGATACTCAAAGCCGCGGTGAAGCTTACCGTAAGTGACCAGGATCTCTCCTGGCTTTACCTCTCTGTCTTCTCCGCTGTCATCGGGACAGTAGGCTCTTAAATCATACTCTCTTAAATCTCCGGCAAGGCGGCTTGCCCTGGTTCTGGAGGCTGATAAAAGAACCACCCGGTAGCCTTCCTTTTTCCATCTGGCCAGGTCCTTGATTAAAAGCTCAAAGCCATTTTGGTAGGCACTTACATTTTTCACCTGAAAGCTGTAACGGTTCTTTACTGCGAAGCCAGTGAGCTTTTGTTCCAGGCCGGTTAAATAGACGGTAGTTCCAGTCTGGGTTTTTGCAAGCATCTCCTTAGCCGTAAAAAGGAGACCGGTCTGTCCAGGAAGAAGGTATCCATTGTTTAATCGATGGATCATACTTTCCCGGAATTCCATTTCCACAGTTTCCCCTTTTTCCTTTAACCGCTCTGGCTCATCTAAGAACACCACTGTGCTGTCTTTATCAAAATAGTCGAAAAAGGAAACGCTGTCCGGGCAAAAATAATGGATATAGCCGTCAAGGCCCTGCTGCTTAAAGCCTTCCTTAAGCCCTTCTAACAGCTCATTGATAATAGAGCGGATCCGCAGGGCTTCCTCCACCTTTGACTGGGCCTTTAAGTCTTTTTCATATTTTTTTATTTCCTTTTGGATTGCCTCAATTCCATCTTCGATCTGGGTTTTCGTCAGCGTCATTTCCGTAGCAGGATAAATCTGAATTTCCTCCAGCTGGTCAATGGATCTTTGGCTTTCCAAATCAAAGGTACGAATGGAATCTACTTCGTCATCCCAAAGCTCAATTCGAACAGGAAGCTCTTCCGTCAGCGGGAATACATCGATAATACCGCCTCGAATGGAGAACTGTCCCATACCGTCCACCTGTCCCATTCGCTCGTACCCAAGCTCGCCCAGACGCTTTTTCCAGGTCTCTACCTCAATGGTCTGGCCGCTCTTTACGGAAAGCACCTGATTTTTCAGATACTTTAATGGAAGCAGGTGATCCATAAGTCCGTCAATGGTGGTAACGACCCAGCCGGTGTTTTCCTCCATCAGGCGGCGGAATACGGTCATACGCTGCTTGGTAAGTAAATTCCCATGGATATCGGCATTGAAAAACAGAAGATCTCTGGCCGGATATAACCACACATTTGTATCAAAATAGCTTAAATCCTCAAAAATCTCTCTGGCTCTGGTATCATCATAGGTCACCACCAGCTTCATTCCAGCATTCTTTGCTGCTTCGTACATCAAGTGAACCTTTTGGGAATCCATGCAGCCGCTTGCCCCTATGGGCCCGGCCTTTTTTTCCAGATCTTTTGAGAGGTCTTCAAAGTCCTTAAGCTCCCTCAATGGTTTTTCAAATAATCCGCTCATGAAATCTCCTTATTTCTTTCTGTTATACTGATTCATCGCAGCATCTGCTCCGTCTGTTACTATCATAATGGAAGCCTCGGCTGCTGCTCCATACGCTTCTTCCATGATGGCTTCCTGAGCCTTTGGAAAACGTCCGAGAACATAATCCGCCAGGTCCATCTCCTTAGGCTTTTCTCCCACTCCCACCCGGATTCTTAAAAATTCCTGGGTTCCTAAATGGCTGATGATATTTTTAAGTCCATTATGGCCTCCGGCACTTCCCTTCGCCCGAATTCTAAGCTGTCCTTCTTCTAAATTGATGTCATCGCAGATGACTATAATGTGGTCTGGCTCTACCTTATAATAGTCTGCCATGGAACCAATGCTTTCTCCGCTTAAATTCATGTATGTCTGGGGTTTTGATAAAATCACCTTTTCCGTTCCAATCATTCCCATACCGCTAAATGCCCGGTGCTTTTTATCGGTAACTTGAATCCCAAGTTTGTCCGCCAGAATATCAATGGCTTCAAAACCAACATTGTGTCTGGTCTTTTCATATTCTCTCGATGGGTTTCCTAATCCTGCGATGATATACATGATAATTCTCCTTATTATTGTCTATATTAACGGTATTTTTAATTCATGACATTTCTGGCTTTGGAACGCCCGAAAAGCGCTAGATTTTCACCATAGGGGGATCTAACGCTGCATTTATTATTCTAACAGTTTCAAAAAAAGATGTAAAGGCTATCAACGAATATTTAATATCTTATCCCTTGTAATTCCTGTATTTCTTATGATAGAATGATACCGTTGCGCTTATATAAGTTCAAACTCGGTTGTTATTTCCACCGGCTGCGTGATGGCTGTTTCTAAGGGTTAGAAGGAAAAAGGAGTGATGTTCATGAAGGATGCAAACAAAAAATACGATGTGATCATCATTGGTGCAGGCCCCTCCGGCATTTTCTGTGCCTATGAACTGATTGAGAAGAAACCGGAACTTAAGATACTTATGATTGAAAAGGGACGCCCCATTGAAAAACGGATGTGCCCAAAGCGTACCACCAAGACATGCGTTGGCTGTAAGCCCTGCTCCATTACCACAGGCTTTGCAGGAGCCGGAGCATTCTCTGACGGAAAGCTTTCTTTATCTCCTGATGTGGGAGGCAATCTTCCGGAGATTTTAGGATACGATAAAACTGTGGAGCTGTTAAAAGAATCCGATAATATCTATTTGAAATTCGGCGCAGATGAAAATGTTTACGGCGTTGACAAGCAAAAGGAAATCCAGGAGATCCGCCGAAGTGCCATCAATGCCAATTTAAAGCTGATTGAGTGTCCCATCCGCCATTTAGGTACGGAAGAGGGCTATAAGATCTATACCCGCCTCCAGGAGCATTTACTGGAACAAGGCGTGGAGATGTCCTTTAACACTATGGTAAAGGATATTATCATTGAAGATAATAAGGCAAAGGGCATTATTACCGATAAGGACGAGACTATCTTTGCAGACGAAATCGTGTCTGCCATTGGACGGGAAGGCTCTGACTGGTTCAGCCACATCTGCAATCATCATAACATTGAAACAATGGTTGGAACCGTAGACATCGGTGTCCGGGTAGAAGTCCGGGACGAAGTCATGGAGTTCTTAAATAAGAACCTTTACGAAGCCAAGCTTGTGTATTACACTCCTACCTTTGACGACAAGGTGCGTACCTTCTGTACCAACCCTTCCGGTGAGGTAGCCACAGAATATTATGAAAATGGACTGGCCGTTGTCAACGGTCATGCTTATAAATCCCAGGAATACAAGACGAACAACACAAACTTCGCCATTCTTGTTTCCAAGAACTTTACAAAACCATTTAAGACCCCTATTGAATACGGCAAGCACATTGCCCAGCTTAGCAATATGCTTTGCGATGGCAAGATTCTGGTTCAGACCTTTGGAGATTTTCAGAGGGGAAGAAGAACCACAGAGGAGAGGTTATGCAGAAATAATATCATCCCAACCTTAAAGGATGCCGTACCGGGAGACTTATCTTTAGTTTTCCCTCACCGTATTATGGTTGACATAAAAGAGATGCTTCTGGCTCTTGATAAAGTAACACCTGGTATCGCCAGCGATGAGACTTTATTATATGGAGTTGAAGTTAAGTTCTACTCAAATAAGGTAGTTGTGAATGCTGACTTTGAGACCAGTGTGGAAGGGCTTAGAGCCATTGGAGATGGAGCGTCTGTGACCAGAGGGCTACAGCAGGCATCTGCGAATGGGATTAGTGTGGCTAGAAGTATACTTAATAAAAATAGATCCAAATAGTAAATATACGTTATTTCATGGAACAATATATCACTTGTTCTAAACATAAATAGATCATATAGAAAAGTCCGTGGAAAACCACGGATTTTTTTAATGAGAATCTTTATGCGCAGATCGCAGTTTTCTTTATTGAACAATCAAGCAGATACATATCATACTGATATATATTACCTCAATTGGAAGAACTGTTTTATAATATAGTAAAATACTTCCAAACACTCGATAAAACAAATTTAGTACAAATATTGGCATCCAATATGTATAATTTTGGCACTTTGATTGATTTTAGTTCATTTCATGTTACCATTGTTAATAATATAAAGAAATATATTTATTTTCTTAATTTGTTATAAACGCGCGCTTTTATATATGTCACTACTAACATATCTATTTCTATTCGTTTTATGAAATAGAACAATTCATAGAAAGATAAGTAATTAATTATACTAGAACTTATTGATTAATCGAAATAACTGTTTTAGTTATTAAAAACTTGTTTTCTAGGAGGGAGTTATATTATGTCAAAAACAAAAAGAATTGTTTGTATTTTTTTTAGTGCTATGCTTGTCATGTTAAATGCAACTACAGCCTTTGCATCAGCGAATAATACCACTAATAATAATACTTCAATGCAAACCGAATTAAATAATAATTTGGTTACTCTTTTAGCTAAAAATGGGATTAAAGCGTCTATTAGTGGCAATCAGGTTTTCTTAGACGATTTGTCCGACATTAATAAAGCTAATGATATTGTAGCTCACAACACAAAAAAGCGCCTTAATACAACGTTAGGATATAGTGCCAAGACTTCTTATCCCACACCATACTATGGTCCCTTTGCTGAATATTATAATAATGAGAAGTTTAAAAAAGCAGGTAAAACCGCACTTGCAGCTACTGTTAGCGCTTGGGCAACCGGAGTCAAGGTTCCAAAAGCTTTAGCTGCTACATTTGTAAGTACATATATTTCCTATTGGTTCATAGAATCTGACTCAGTAAATATTTATACGTCTGTATTATACTACTATTCAGAACTTGGCCCTGGAACATTTGGTACTTATGGTAATTTTATTGGTGACTACAGAATAAAGAAAGTTACACGTATCACTAACAACTCGGATTATACAGGTGGAAAAACAAAAACTGAATATATGAATGATTCACAATTGACACAATTTTAGTTATGTTGAATAAGATTTTATATAAAGGAAAAAACAATGAAAAAAAGATTGGTTTTTTGGGGTAAGTATATACTTATTATAATATTAATAATGATATGTAATTATATTTTTGCAGAACAAGAGTGGATATCCTATCCTGCTGTGATACTCGGCCCTGTCATAGGACTTCTATTTTTTGATGTGATCAATTACATTTATAAAAAATTCAAAAAACCAGATGATTAAAAGTAATTTTAAAAAGACAGGGGCAAAGTTTAGAAAGCTTTGCCCCTGTCTTTTTTGTTCATAATTCTTTATCTTCTAGATAGATAGCTATTCAACTACCTTCTCACAGCTTATATAAGTCCAAGCTTCTTCATCGCATAAGCCACGCCGTCATCTTCTACATTCTTTGTAAAGAAGGTAGCATACGGCTCCAGTTCCACGCTGTGATGCCCCATAAGCACACAGTTTTTCGCAAACTGGAACATGGGGAGGTCATTGGTGCTGTCACCGAACACGTAGACGTCGGATAAATCAATGTCATAGTGCTTCATAATCAGCTCAATGCCAGTTGCCTTGGTGTGTCCGGTTGGAACGCATTCGTAAAAGCCATTCCCTCTGTTAATGATGTCAATATCATCTTTCAGTGCCTGGTAAAATCCTTTGATGTCACTGTTTTCATCTGACAGGACAAAGAACTTGTCAAAGTCGTAGCAATCTTCCTCCCAGCCAAAGGTGGAAACTTTCCCTTCCTTTATCATCTGGTCTTTCATCTTGGCTACTACAGGCATCCAGGAATCTTCTTTTCTGAAATAACAGCCTTCCGTTCCTTCCAGTACTCCGTCAAGCTTATGTCTCATGATGATCTGCTTAATTTCGCTGCCTCTTTTTCTGGGTATGGTAGTGGAATAAAGAATCTCCTCCCCTGCCACAACTCTGGTGCCACAACCGCAGCAATAGCCGTCTACTTCCACCATACGCGCTACAGGGCCGATCAGGCTGTAGGTCCTCCCGGTATTGACAAATACCAGATGACCATTCTTTCTGGCCTGATCAATGGCCTCCTTGGCGCTTACCGGAACGTTCCGGTTGATTTCAGAAAACAGCGTGCCGTCTATGTCAAAGAACAGCGCCTTCTGTCTTTCGTTCATTTGTCACCTCTGAAACAAATAGTGCCGGTAGTCTCGTCCATACGTTCAACGATGGCAAGGGATTCCACCTTAACACCTTCTGCTCTCAACCGGTCACCTCCCGGCTGGAAGCCCTTTTCAATTACGATACCTGCGCCAATAAGCTCAGCGCCGGAATCCTTTACAATCGCAGCCAATCCTTCCAGGGCTTTTCCGTTGGCTAAGAAATCATCAATTAAAAGCACTTTGTCTCCTGCCCCAAGAAATTCCTTGGATACCATGACATCATACGTTCTTCCATGGGTAAAGGACTCCACCTGTGTGGTGTATACGTCACCTGCGATATTCTTTGTCTTTGATTTTTTGGCAAATACTACCGGCACGTCAAAATACTGGGCAACGATACAGGCGATTCCGATCCCAGAAGCCTCAATCGTTAAGATTTTATTGACTTCACAATCAGCAAAGCGTCTTTTAAACTCTTTTCCGATCTCAACAAACAGCTTAATATCCATCTGGTGATTTAAAAAACTATCTACCTTAAGTACGTCACCGGATTTAATCTTGCCATCCTTACGTATTCTGTCCTTTAACAGCTGCATAAAGGTTCCTCCTGTTGAATTTAATTATTTGATCACTGCGTTCTGCATTAAGTATTCCATTACCTTGTTATTCATCACATAATCGTCTACTTCAAACTGACCTTCTGCCTTAATCAGTTCCTCTGCGTTCTCATAGCCTAACTCAGTAGCAACTTCTTTCCGGTCATCATCAGTCACAGCGAGCTTCTCTTTTTCAGCAATGGCATTGACGATCAGTCTCTGCTTTACGATCTCTTCTGCCTGTGTCTTCGCAGCTGTCTTAAAGTCTTCCTCTTTCATGCCGGTAAATGCAGTGATAAAGGTAGTGAAATCCATACCGTAAGCAGCTGCCTGGTTGGTGTATCTTGCAATCAGGTTATCATAATTGGCATCAATGGCCTTCTGCTCTGGCTCTACCTTGCAGTTTGCTGAAATGGCTGTATAAATGTCATTCTTAACCTTCTGCTCTGCTGCATCGTTTTTGCTCTTTAAAAGAGTCTGCTTTGTCTCTTCCTTGTACTCGTCCACGGTCTTTGATTTTGTATTTTCCTGTACGTATGCATCATTTAATTCAGGGACCTGTTTCTCCTGTACGGAATTCACAGTAACTTCGAACACAACCGGCTTTCCTGCCAGGTCTTTGTTCTGATAATTTTCCGGGAATGTTACATTTAAGGATACCTTGTCTCCTTTTTTAGCGCCGATCAGCCCATCTTCAAATCCATCGATAAACTGGTTGGAACCAATGGTAAGGTCATAGCCTTTTGCTGTGCCTCCGTCGAATGCAACGCCATCCTTGGTGCCGGCATAATCGATATTGACCACATCTCCGTCCTTAACTTCACGGTCAACATCAACTTTTTTCTCATGAGCTGCCAGATCCTGGTCAATGGCCTGCTGGAGCTCTTCGTCAGTCACTTCTACAGGGTCTTTTGTGACCTCGATTCCTTTATACTCTCCAAGAGTTACTTTACCGTTATCAATATTAGTTAAGTCCTGTGTTGCCACGGTTTCCTGTGCAGAGGACTCGGTAGCTTCTGTGCTTGTTTGTGTCGTTTCTTTTACATCTTTTTTGGAACAGCCGGAAATAAGGGTGGCGGCAACCATACCGCACATGCATACTTTAAAAATTTTCTTCATCATACAATCCTTTTTCTTTCTATTTTAATGATTAACAGGAAAAACACTTCCTGTTTGTTATACCATATTGGGCATGGGAAAAAAAGCATTTTGCAGAAATTAACAAAAATTTCAAGAATAATTCTGTTATTTGTAAAAAGCTCGGAATGCCTTATATGTATTGTATACATCAAGTTTGGAGGAAAGCTCAAATGGGGAATGCATGGAAAGAATGGGGACACCCAAATCCACAACATCTACATCCATGGCTGCGATATATTTGGCAATGGTACCGCCGCCGCCCTGGTCAACCGCTCCAAGCTCACCGATCTGCCAGTATACTCCTTCTTCTTCCATGAGTGCAATCACCTTTGCCATCAGCTCTGCACTGGCATCGTTGGAACCGCCTTTTCCTCTTACTCCGGTATATTTGGTAAGAACACAGCCCTTGTTTAAAAAGCAGGCGTTGCGTTCCTCATACACCTGAGAGAAGGTGGGGTCATAGGCTGCGTTCACATCTGAGGATAAGCACATGGAGTTACGCAGAATGGTTCTTGCCGGAACGTCTGCCATCTCAGCCAGATCCTCAATAAAATGAAGCACGAAATCAGAGTTTAAGCCTGTATTTCCGTCGGAACCGATTTCTTCCTTGTCTGCAAGAACGGTTACTGTGGTGTACTGAGGCATCACTGCATCAATCTCTGCCATCAGTGCAGTATAGGCACAGACTCTGTCATCCTGTCCGTAGGCACCGATCATGCTTCGGTCAAATCCAACGTCACATGCCTTCTGAGCAGGTACCAGCTCGATTTCTGCCCGTAAGAAATCTCCTTCTGTGATTCCATAACGGTCATGAAGAAGCTTTAAGGCCAGAAGCTTAACGGGATCCTTTAAATCTGCGTCATCTACATAAGGGATGGAACCGATTAAGATGTTAAGCTCTTCTCCTTTTAATCCGTCTCTTAATTTTCTCTCATTCTGCTCTGCTGCCAGATGAGGAAGAAGATCGGTAACACAAAGAACCGGGTCACCTGGCTTTTCGCCAATGTTGACTTCCACGATTTCCCCATTTTTCTTAATGATTACGCCGTGCATGGCAAGAGGAGTGGTGCCCCACTGATATTTGCGGATACCGCCGTAATAATGAGTCTTAAAGTAAGCCAGATCATTTTTTTCATAAACCGGATTTGGCTTTAAGTCAAGTCTTGGGGAATCGATATGTGCTCCATTGATACGGACGCCCTGATCCACGCCCTCTTTTCCAAAGGTGGTTGCAATAATGGCTTTTCCACGGTTTACATAATATACCTTTTCTCCTGCTTTGTATTTTTTACCGGTTACAAAAGGTACATAACCCTGCATCTCAAGCATTGCCACTGCTTCTCTTACACATTCACGCTCTGTTTTGCCATTGTCTAAAAACCGCTTGTAGCCCTCACAAAATATCTCAGCGTCTTCCATCTGCTGAGGTGCAACTTTTCCAATGTGAGGGAACATAAATGTCAGTTCTTCCTGTAATAGCTGTCCCTTTGTTTTCTCCATGATCCATTCCTCCATCTTTTCTATGGGCATCTGCCCGATATTTTTATTCGTACTGCTAACTGCAGATCTCGTCGCTGTCAAGGACCAGTGTAAACGGCCCGTCATTTAAAAGCTCCACCTTCATATCCGCCCCGAAAATACCTTTTTCCACCCGGTGACCATTGGTTCTTAAATGTTCTACCATATATTCATACATGTGGTTAGCATGCTCCGGTCCTCCAGCCTTTGTAAAGCTGGGCCGGTTTCCTTTTTTGCAGTCTGCATACAGGGTAAACTGGCTGACTGCCAAAATATCTCCTGATACATCGGAAAGGGATAAATTGGTCTTTCCATCCCCGTCTTCAAATATTCGAAGCTTACTGATCTTGTCTGCCATCTTTCTGGCAATGTCTTCTGTGTCCGTATGGGATACACCGATAAACAGCAGAAAGCCTTTCTTAATCTCACCGGTAACGCTTCCCTCTACGGTAACGGAAGCCTTCCTTACACGCTGTAAAACAACCTTCATGTTTCTCTCCTGTCTATTTCAGCACCAACCTTAAATACTCCAAAAGATTCTCAGCGGCTTCCTCCCGGTATATGATCTCTCTGGCTAGAACCGGATAATCCGTGATGATATTGTCTACGGAAAGCATCTTCATCCGCTCCATCTCACTTTTTGAGTTCACCGTCCAGGCATGGACTGCCTTGCCCTTTTGGTGGGCAGCTTCCACCAGCCGCTCCGTCACAAAGCTGGACTGGAGGCTGATTAAATCAATATCGTCACTGGAATAATAGTTTCCGTAAGCGGCTGAAACGATATATCCGGTACGAATCTTTTCATCAAGCTTTTTTATCCTGGAAAGATAAGTAAATCTTGATGAGGTGACCACACACTGCTCTGCCATCTGATATTTGTCGATGAGAAGAGCCACCTTTTCCGGAAGGAGACTGTCATCTCCTGCTCCCTTGATCTCAATATTTAAGTTAATCTTACCCTTACAGTATTCCATGACCTCTTCGAGGGTTGGTATCTTCTCCTCTTTAAAATCCTCGGAAAACCACACACCCACATCAAGGGCCTGAAGCTCCTCAAAGGTATAGGAGCCTATGGTCCTGTTGACACCGGCAACCCGCCTTAATGTGGAATCATGTCCCAGTACTACAACGCCATCCTTTGTCTCCTGGACATCGATCTCCGCGTAATCAGATAAATCTGCAACGGCCTGTTTAATGGCTGCCATGGTATTTTCCGGTGCTTCCTTAGAGCTTCCTCTATGGGCCGTAATCTGAACCGTCGAAAGAATCCCACCGGCAATGGCTGAGCCATTATACACCACATGAAACAGGGTCAGCAGGCTGAAAATCGTTGCCGCTGATATGGAGATAAGGGCTGTTTTTCTGTTTGCCCAACGGGTACCGGAATCAGAGATGTTTCCTGATTTTTTAAGTACCCTGCTGCTGAACTGAAAATACTGGACACTTAAAGCCCCGTAATTTCCCATGGCAAGAAGCATGCTGCTTAAGAAAAGAAGCACTAAGTCAATCCGTGCGCATGCAGCCGGAAGAAAGGCGAGGGCCAGTCTGTTATCCGTAAACAAGATCACTGCCACGGCTGTAATAAGTACGCAGAAGAAGTAAACCAGCTTTAAGAGTAACACAAAGGCACCGTAATAAATCGTTAGCAAGCATATGACCTTGGGAATCCTGTGCCTTAAAAGCCACCAGCTTCTAAGATACCCCTCCCGGAAATTCTTCTGCTCCACCATGCAGGCATGAAAGGTGTATAGGCCAGGAACCACTGCCACTAAAAGCAGTATGATGACCAGCGTTATAAGCACCTTTCCCAGAGGCTCAGAAAGAATCTCGTCCATGACAAAATCAAGGGGCTTTATATGTGTGAAGAACCGGTAAATCAGATATAAATTTGCCAGCGTATAATTTGCCAGTATAAGTAGTCCAAGTCCCCAGTTCTTTTTACGGATTTCATCCCAAAGCTTTATGAGGCCACCGGATAAAATCTCCCAAGGCTTTAGCTTTCTGGTATAATAAATTCCCTGAAAAAGCGTAAGAAAGCAGCCCGTCTCAAATATGAGAATGAGGATGCCAAAAAAGATCAGAACAGCCAAAATCACAATGGTCCAGGGCTTTAAGAGAAAATCTCCGATGTTGGCAGCTGTCAGATAACTGTAGCCCGCCAGTTTAAGGGCTATGAATAAGCCCCGATCCAGCGCAAATAAATAAAGCGTAGTCGTTACCAGACGGAATGCCAGAGAAAAAAAGAACGCATTCTTCCTGTTATATTTTAGAATCCTTAAGGTGTCTTTTGTTAATGTGCTCATAGAATGACCTTCTTTGCAGCGGATTGTTCTGTCATGGCTGTTCTAGTTCCCCTTCTCTAAACCGCTTCTCTCCCCCTGAATCTTCATGGGTCTGGGCGCTCAGCTCAAGAATCGCCTGGTTTAAGGAAAACATCTTTGCGTCCAGCATATTCACAACATCCGCACAGGCCTTTAACTCCTGCTGAAGATACGCAGGGGCGTTGCCTTCAAATTTATAATAAATCTTATGCTCAAGGCTTGCCCAAAAATCCATGGCTACCGTTCTGATCTGAATCTCAACCTTGGTATCCACTGGCCCATCGGTGAGATAGATGGGTATGGTCACTACCATGTGATAGCTTTTGTATCCGTTTGGTTTTGGACTTTTAATATAATCCTTGACATAAAGCACGGTCACATCACTTTGCTTTGCAATCATCTGTGCAATCTGGTATATGTCCGAGGTAAAGGAACAGATAATCCTGATTCCTGCAATGTCGCTTAACTTCTCCACCATATTATCGATGGTCACCTCATAACCGTAGCGCTTTAGCTTCTTTACGATGCTGTCCGGCGTCTTCAGTCTTGATTTGACGTGTTCGATGGGGTTGTAGCTATAGATATGAACAAACTCGTTATTAAGTATCTCTATTTTTGTACTGATTTCCTTTAGTGCTGAGTCATACAAAAACATCACTGATTTCCATTGGTCGACCTGGTTAAATGAACTGGGAACGTTCATTTCTCATTCCCCCTCTCCTTTGCCCGAAATGCGGGTCAGTGAGACAGGGGCAAGCCATCGCCGGCAGCCCCTGCTCATAAAAGATATTATACCATAGAAACCCGATATTTTATATATTTTTCCCGACTTTCTAAAATTTTAATCCTTTTAACAATGCGGATAAGTCTGTAGAAGCGCTTCCATTTTCCTCATAATCAAAGGTAACTGCTTCCGCTGCTTCCTCCTCTTCCTGCACTGCCTTCATGCTTAAGCTAATCTTATGATCCGCGGTGGAAAGAATTTTTACCTTTACCTTCTGACCTTCCTTTAATACAGCGCCCGGGTGTTTGATTCTCTGGCTGCTGATCTGGGAGATGTGTAAAAGACCGGTCAGCCCATTTTCCAGGTTTATAAATGCACCGTAGTCTTTTAGGCTGTCTACGGTTCCTTCCATGACTGCCCCTACCTGGCACTTTGCAATTTTTATGTTATTCTCTTCCTTCTGCTTTAAGAGGGCTGGCTCTCTGCCGGAAAGGATGAGCTTTTTATTCTCTTCGTCAGCGGTAACAACAGTAACCTCAATGGATTTTCCCTGATAGGTTTCCAGATCCTCTACATATTCTGCTGCCAGCTTGGAAGCAGGAATAAAGCCGCGGATTCCTTCCAGATAAGCGACAGCTCCGCCCTTTACGATTTCTGTGATCTTTACGGTTACAATGGTTCTGTCATTTAACAGGGTACTGCATGTTTCCCATGCCTTCTGGTCACCTAACAGCTTTGCGGATAAAAGAACGTTTCCTTCGCCGTCATCTGGTCTTAAGACTGTTGCAGTGATTTCATCTCCAGGATGAATTTCTGCAGCCAGATGATAATCCGGATCACCGTTTATATCTTCCTTATGAATGATTCCTCCGGCAAAATATTTTAAATCCAGTAACACAGCTTCCTCTGTTACACTGACAACGGTTCCTGTAAGCACGTCCCCTTTTCTTACTCTTTGAAAGGACGCTTCTAACTCTTCCATGTAGTCTGCCATGGTTTCTACTTTCTCTTCCACCACATCGGTCTCATTGTGTTCCTGACTCATATCGTTTTCCTCCATTCATAATTCCTTATTTTTTGCGTAAAATCTTATTATATATTTAACACATCCAGCCCGATATTTCTATAGTTTTCTATGGAATTATGTGATATATTTTAGGTAATCGACAATGACTTTTCCGGCGGTCTCATGCCGGGTGCCGATAAAGAAAGGACAAGAACATGAACGACATAATGGATTTGCATACCCATACCATTGCCAGCGGACATGCGTACAACACGTTATATGAGATGGCAAAATCAGCTTCGGAAAAAGGCCTGGCCCTTTTTGGCTCCACGGACCATGCCCCTAAGATGCCTGGAACATGCCACGAGTTTTATTTTATAAATTTCAAGGTAATACCCAGAAAGCTGTATGGTATCAACATTTTAATGGGTGCAGAGTTAAATATTATAGATTATAAAGGAAGAGTGGATTTAAGAAGGGGACTTTTGGAAAGACTTGATTATGGGATTGCAAGCATTCATGAGCCATGCTATCAAAGCGGAACTGTCACCCAGAATACCAGTGCCTACGTTGGGGCCATGGAAAACCCTCTCATTCATATTATCGGACATCCGGATGACAGCCGTTTTCCTGTTGATTATGATACCCTGGCGGCCGCTGCTTTTGAGAACCATACTCTTTTGGAGGTCAATGCAAGCTCCCTTCACCCAAACAGCGTCCGGGGAAATGCGAAGGAAAAATACGTTACGTTACTGGAACGATGCAAACATTATAAAACAAACATTATTTTAAACAGCGACGCCCACGTAGAGGCGGATGTGGGAAATCACAAAAGAGCCTGGGACTTAATTGAGGAAATAAATTTTCCAAAAGAGCTGATCGTTAACGATTCTATTGATAAGCTTCTTCCCTTTATTCCCAAGCTGGAGGCTTACCTATGATTAACTTCCTGAATCTTGAATACTTTCTAGCCGTTGCAGAGGAATTAAATATTACAAGGGCCGCCAAACGACTTTATATCTCTCAGCAGTCCTTAAGCAATCACATTTCCAATATGGAAAAGGAATTCGGCGTTCAGCTTTTTAACCGCACCATGCCCCTGACCTTAACGTATGCGGGACGTTCCTTAAAAACAAGGGCCAAGCAGCTGCTAGATCTTAAGGATGAGACTTACCGGGAGCTTTCTGATATTAAGGATTTTACGACAGGACAGCTTTCCATCGGCGTCTCCCATACCAGAGGACGTTTTCTCCTTCCTGCCATTCTCCCTTCTTACCGGGAGAAGTTTCCTAATATTGAGTTAAATCTGGTGGAGGGAAATTCACAGGAGCTGAGCACGGCTCTCATTCATGGAGAAATTGATTTAATGATCGACCTTCTGCCCTTTAAGGCAGAAAATGTGGAATCTATCCCTATTTGTGAGGAAGAGATTCTTCTTGTGGTTCCTGACCAGATTCTGGATCAGTATTTTCCTGGAGAACAGGAAGAGATCAAGCGGAAGCTTTCTGAAAATCCTGACATTCTTTTGTTAAAGGATTGCCCATACCTTCTTATTCACAAAGGAAACCGGGTCAGAACCATAGCGGACGAGATTTTTGAGGATGCCCAGCTGGCTCCTACCGTTCTTCTTGAAACAGAGAACATTGAAACTGTCTTAGCTTTGGCGGCAAAAGGCATGGGAATCACCTTTTATCCAAGAATGTTCGTTTCCGGCAGTACAGATAACGGAGATGTGGCAGTCAGAAAATCAGGACTTAATTATTATTCCTTAAATTATAACCGCAGTCACGGCGTTCTCGCCTTTGGATGCCACAGGGGACGATACTTATCTCAGGCAACGAAAGAATTCATAAGAATTGCCAGAGAAAACATATAACAGTTTTTTAGCAATACATTGACAAAGCGTGGGGAATCTACTATTATTTAATAGTAACGATTACTAATATAATTATCATTTATAGGAAGGAAGCGGCCATGAAAACATTAAAGTATAGCCGTCAACGGGAATCCATTAAAGCTTGTCTGATGGCAAGGCATGACCACCCCACTGCCGACGCTCTATACACCGCCATCCGAGAGGAATATCCAAACATCAGCTTAGGTACGGTTTATCGTAACCTAAATCTCCTTGTTGAGCTTGGAGAGATACAGAAGCTGACTTGCGGAGACGGGGCAGACCATTTTGATGCTGACACATCACCCCACTATCATTTTGTTTGCAGAACATGCGGGCAGGTCAAGGATCTGCGCTTAGACTCCATGGAAGAAATCAATCATCTTGCTCAGGAACATGCGGATGGGCAGATTGAGAGCCATACCATTTACTTTTATGGAACCTGCAATCATTGTTTGAAGAATTGAGAAATAATTCTTAATAAGACTTGACATAAGAGAAAAGCTATGCTAAATTAATATCAGTAATCATTACTGTTATTTGATTGCGACAAAAAGATAAATAAAAAATTAAAATAAAGGAGACATGAGATCATGAAAAAATGGGTTTGTACTGTATGCGGTTATGTTCACGAAGGAGAGGCAGCTCCAGAGTTCTGTCCAATCTGTAAGGCTGGTTCTGAGAAGTTCAAATTACAGGATGCTGATATGTCCTGGGCTTGCGAGCATGAAATCGGTGTTGCTCAGGGTTCTCCAGAAGATATCATGAAAGATTTAAGAGCTAACTTTGAGGGCGAATGCTCTGAGGTTGGTATGTATCTTGCTATGTCAAGAGCCGCTCACAGAGAGGGATATCCAGAAATCGGCTTATACTATGAGAAGGCAGCTTTTGAAGAGGCTGAGCATGCTTCTAAATTCGCAGAGTTACTGGGTGAGGTCGTTACCTCCAGTACAAAGAAGAACCTTGAATTAAGAGTTGCTGCTGAGAACGGTGCAACTGCTGGTAAGTTCGATCTTGCAAAACGTGCGAAAGAACTTAATCTTGATGCAATCCATGATACTGTTCATGAGATGGCTAAGGACGAGGCTCGTCACGGTAAGGCATTCAAGGGCTTATTAGAGAGATACTTCGGTTAATATTTTTAGGGGGCGGCGCTTCTTACCGCTCTCCCATTTTACATACGAAATCAGCCAATAGGTATAAAATCAGGAGGGTTAACTTATGTCAAAATATGCGGGTACTAAAACAGAACAGAATTTAAAAGATGCATTTGCCGGGGAATCCATGGCAAGAAACAAGTACACCTTTTTCGCTTCCGCAGCAAAAAAAGCCGGATATGAGCAAATGGCTGCCTTATATCTGGAAACTGCTGACCAGGAAAAGGAACATGCTAAGATGTGGTTTAAGGAACTTCACGGAATCGGCACCATGGAAGAGAACCTTGCGGCAGCTGCCGAAGGGGAAAACTACGAGTGGACCGATATGTATAAGCGTATGGCACAGGAAGCCAGAGAGGAAGGATTTGAAGAGCTGGCATTCAAATTCGAATTCGTGGGAAAAGTGGAAGCTGCCCATGAAAAACGCTACTTAAAGCTTCTTGACAGCTTAAAGAATGACAAGACCTTTAAGGGAGATGCACCTCTTGGCTGGAAGTGCCGCAACTGCGGTTATATCCACGAAGGACCTGATGCCCCGGAAATTTGTCCGACCTGTGCACACCCGAAAGCTTATTTCGAACGAAAAGTGGAAAATTATTAATAGGAAAAACCGGCTGGGAACCATCCCGGCCGGTTTTTTCGTGCCTTGGTTTTTCCCCTGTCTCATGGTATACTAAAGGAAGAAAAATTTTATGAACCCATTGAGGATTATCTATGATGAAACTTGCAATTGTCGAAGACGAAGCCCAATATGCAGAAACACTGAAAAGCTATCTTAAACGCTACGAAACAGAGAACGGGGAGCATTTTCAGATTCAGGTATTTTCCGATGGTCTGGATATTATAACGGATTATGCGGCAAGCTATGATATCATTTTGCTTGATATTCAGATGAAACACTTAAATGGTATGAAAACAGCCCAGAAGATACGGGAATTTGATGAGGATGTGATTTTTATCTTTATCACTTCTTCCACTCAGTTCGCTCTGGAAGGTTATCTTGTGGATGCCCTTGGATATATGTTAAAGCCGGTTCCTTATCTTTCCTTTTCAAAGCTTCTTAAAAAGGCCGTGGAACGAACAAAAAAGAAAAAGGAAGCTCATTACATCAATGTGGTGGTGGACGGCGGCACCATGCGAATCAGCCTGGATTCGGTTTCTTATATGGAAAGCCAGCTCCATCAGCTTCTGATTCATACGGATAAAGGGAATTACTTGGTTCCCGGTCCCATGAAGCGGATGGAAGAGACATTAATGCCCTATGGATTTTCCAAATGCCACCATGCTTATCTTGTGAACTTAAGCCATGTGACAGGGATACTTAACAATCATGTCCAGCTATCCTCTGACCAGCAGGTGCCTTTAAGCCGTACCAGGAAAAAGCAGTTTATGGATTGCCTGACGGAATATCTGGGAGGTTAATATGAACGCTGTTGATCTGATGAACACTCCCCGCCCCTATACTGCCCTTGCAGAATGGATGGCCTGCTTTCTCTATGTTCTCATGCTGAGGAAGAAATTTAAGGGGGTTCAACTGGCTGCTTTTATGACTGGCATGCTGGGTGTATTCCTGGTATTTCACCACATTGCCGGTATGCTTCCCTTATTTTTGTGGTTTCCGGGAATGATGACTGCTATCCTGATGATTTATCTTACCATCTATTTATCCTGTCAGGTATCTTCTTATGATGCCTTGTTTCTGTGCATCCGGGCCTTTGTACTGGCTGAGTTTGCGGCCTCCCTGCAGTGGCAGTTATATGTGTGGTGGGCCATTATGTTCCAAAGGGAAAGTAAGACAATTTCCCTTGGCGTCATGACGGTCACTTACCTTTTTATTTATACGGGATATTACTTTCTGGAACGGGAACACATTCCAAAAGAGGAAGGTATGGATGTGGAGAGAAAGGAACTTCTTGGCACTGCCTCCATGGGACTTGGCGCTTTTTTAATAAGCAACATCAGCTTTGTCATGCCAAACACTCCATTTTCCAGTGCAGCCAGTTCTCTGCTCTATGTCCGGACCCTGGTGGACTTTGGAGGTGTGATTATGCTCTACGCCCAGCAAAACAGGAGAAAAGAGCTTCAGGTCCGAAGTGAAAATCATGCCATGAACGTAGTACTTCAAAGGCAGTA
Source organism: Clostridium sp. 12(A) (assembly GCA_000526575.1). Classification (GTDB taxonomy): domain Bacteria; phylum Bacillota; class Clostridia; order Lachnospirales; family Lachnospiraceae; genus Lacrimispora; species Lacrimispora xylanolytica. Next base: position 2,870,443 of record JAGI01000002.1, read on the forward strand.
TGATCAGTACCGTATGGCTCTTGATAATATGGAGCTGCTTCGAAGAGAATTTCACGACTTAAAGCATTACATGATTGCCATTCGGGCAGAGTCTGACCCCTTAAAAAAGGAGCAGTATCTAAAGGAGATGGAACAGGCCATCCTCACGCAGGAGTCTCTGTTAAACACCGGAAATCAGGTACTTAATGTAGTTCTCACCACGAAAAGCACGTATTGCAGCCAGAATAACATTTCCTTTACCTGTATGGCAGACGGAAAGCCGGTTTCCTTTCTCCATGTAAAGGATATTTGCTCCATTTTCGGAAATGCGCTTGATAATGCCATTGAATGCGTTTCCCAATACGATGACCCGGAAAAGCGTGTGATTACTCTTACGGTTGGTAAGAAAAATGGATTTTTACTCATTCAGTGTGAGAATTATTCCGATGGTCCTCTCATTATGGCCGACCGGGGTCTGCCTTCTACCACAAAGAATAACAGTAAATTTCATGGCTATGGGCTAAAAAGCATACAGGCCGCCGCGAATAAATACGGCGGGTCCATGACGGTCGCCTCTAGGGATCAGTGGTTTGTTTTAAAGATACTCATACCCATTCCCGAAGAGGTAACATAAGCCCTTGGGCTGGTTCTATGTATGTGTCATGAAAGCCAGCCGTAGCATAATATAAGGTATAAACAAATACACGCCTTAAAACGGAAATATAATTTTAATTATATCAATTTCCGATGTAAGGCGTGTTTTTAATTTCTCTGTTTTAGATAAGCGTTGGCCTAATCTTAAGCTTCATTTTTAAATATAATTTTAAAGATTGGGAAGAACACCCAGAATGAAATGGCTGAATTAATCAGCATGGTAATTACATCTGCAACTGTCTCTCCCCCTGCTCCCATTCCCAGACCATTGATAAAGAAATGATAGATAGGAGCCTTATAAACTCCTTGAAGCGCCGCTGCACCTATGGTTATGATGACATATGCAATTACATACCACATAGCAGCCTTTAACGCGCTGTTATTGGCCTTAAAGGTTACATTTCGCTGGAGGAAGAAGTTGATCACCTGTGCAATTGCCATGGTTATTTCCACTGCCAGAAAGTAGGCCAGACCGCCTCCGCCGCCTTTTGACAGCTCCCCGGCTGCATAGTTGAAGATATAATAAGGAGTTCCATCGGGGTTTGCTCCCAGATGCCATACTTTAAAATCCGTATTCACCAGAGGAGTCAATCCAAGCATGCTCTTAAATGCTGGCATTAATATCATTTGAAGCACGGTCACGCCGTTAGATACCAGAAAAAAGAGTAAGAACTGGGCGACTGTGGGGTGCTTTTTAACAAATGACTTCCAACCTGTTTTTATGCTGGTCAGCATGGTATCACCCCCTATTTTCCTGATAATTTCTTTTCATATAGTTTGTTCGCCTTTGCATTGGTAAAATATCCGCCAATGATCTTTTTGATTCCTTTAAAGAAATGACCATTTGCCGCCAGGACCATTCCTTCTGCCATTTCCATACTGACTGCACCATTTGTCATTTTTGCTATGCCGCGAAATGGGATATTGTAAATAAAAATAAGGTTCAGATTCGGCTTTCCCTTTGCTTCACTTCTGTTCTTTAAGCCTGTCAGAATGCGATAAACCAGTCTTGCCAGGGGGCTTTTTGCCCCATGCATCTGGCAGAGAGCGTCATTTAGACTCAGAGCATCTGACCGGATTTCATTTGGCACGGTATGGCCTAACAGGGCTTCAAATTCTTCCGTTTCTACGTCTCTTACGGCTGCCGTGTAATAGGATTTCATTTTTTCCGGGTCATAGGGAAGAATCTCAGTCGTCCCTACTACTTCTATTGTCCCACTTAACCGCACGTCATCTGCATTGCCGCCAATATGCAGGTTATAGTTACCGGCCTCCACCTCAAACTGTCCGGTTGCTGTATTATAATAGCGGAAGGTCTTATCATCAAAGGATATGGATACTTGTTTGCTTTCCCCTGCCTTTAAAAATACCTTTGCAAAGCCCTTTAACTCTTTTTCCGGACGGAAGATGGTTTCCCTGGGACCGCCCACATAAAGCTGGGCCACTTCTTTTCCGTCGACGCTTCCTGTATTGGTCAGAATAAAGCTGACACCTTCCTTTGTGACCGTCAGCTCTGAATATTCAAAGGTGGTATAGGAAAGACCATATCCAAAGGGATATCGGACGGAAACGCCTGCCGTCTGATAATAGCGGTATCCTACGTACAGGGCTTCCCGGTATTCACTGTTACGTCCTTTTCCCGGAAAATACCGGAAAGAAGGAGTATCCACATAGGATAAGGGATAGGTCTCATTTAAGTGTCCCGATGGGTTGACTGCCCCTGTGATGATATTAAGCATGGCCCCTGGACCTGCCTCACCGCTTAAATAGCCGTGAAGAATGGACTTACAATGCTCTTCCCAGGGCATCTCTATAGCGGAGCCAGCACTGATAATACCAACAATGGATGGATTCACCTCTTCCAGGGACATAAGAAGTCTTATCTGGTTTTCCGGGATTCTCATGTGGCTTCGGTCCATTCCTTCTGTCTCGCTTAATTCATCGAGTCCAAAGCAGTAAAGAACTACGTCCGCATGCTTTGCCAGCTCAACGGCCTGGGACTCCAGGGAGCTGTTTTCCCTTCCACTTCGTTCATAGCCATTTGCCACTCCCACCACCTGTAAGGGATACTTAGAGATAACCCCTTCCATAGTTTCCAGTCCTATTGGATTTACCAGAGAGGAACCCGCTCCCTGATACCGGGGTTTTACTGCAAAGTCTCCAATCAGGGCCACCTTACAGCCTGATGGCAGGGGCAGTAGGGACTCCTGGTTCTTAAGGAGTACGATGCTTTCTTCTGCCCCCCTTTCCGCCAGTCTGTGATGCTCCTTCTGATTAAAGGTGGTTTTCCGTTCGCTGCTTTTCCTTGTCAGATCAAACACAGCGCTTAAAACACCATCGACGCAAGAATCCAGCTCTTCCATGGTCAGACTGCCCTCATCTATGGCTTTTAGAAGCCCTCTTGCAGAATCAAGCCCTGGAGACGGCATCTCTAAATGGGAACCAGCCGCCACACCTTTCACATGGTCGTTAGAACCGCCCCAATCCGTGACCACAAGGCCGTCAAAGCCCCAGTCATCTCTTAAGATATCCTTTAAGAGATGCTTATTTTCATTGGCATAGGTTCCGTTCACCTCATTGTAGCTGGTCATTATGGCTTTTGCATTGCCTTCCTTTACTGCAATTTCAAACCCTTCCAGGTAGATTTCCCTTAAGGTCCGCTCATCGACTACGGAATTCATTGCCATTCGACGAAGCTCCTGATTATTGACTGCAAAATGCTTGGGGCAGGCGTACACGCCCTGGTTCTGGATTCCTCTGACGTAAGAGGCTGCCAGCTTTCCCCCATGATAAGGGTCTTCGGAGAAATACTCAAAGTTTCTTCCGCAGAGGGGATTTCTCTTAATATTAAGTCCCGGTCCTAAGAGAACATTCACCCCCTGGGAGTTTGCTTCCTCTCCAAGGGCATTGCCGATCTCCTCACAAAGGGCCTCATCCCAGCTGTTTGCAACAGCGGCTGCCGTTGGAAAGCAGGTGGCGGGCAGGGAGGGATTAAGCCCCAAGTGGTCTCCCTCACTTGCCTGCCTCCGGACCCCGTGGGGTCCGTCAGCCAGGAAGATGGAAGGGATGGATAAGCGGTCAATGCTACGAGTCTCCCATACGTTTTTTCCGCTTAGGATGGCCGCCTTTTCTTCCAGTGTCATGGTATCTAAAAAATTTTTATGCTTCATCATTTTTTCCTTCTAAAACTGCCTCTTCTGTCACTTCTGATTCCCGTTTGGCTTTATAGCGCTTCCACATGAAAAGCTCCAGATAGACAAGACCGGCAGCCAATATAACATCAATTCCAATGGCTAAAATCTGCCAGCTCATCAAACCGCCTTTTGCGTTATTTCCTTCGTAAGCCCTGCTGTTGACTACGGTATACATAATGTTCTTTGCAGACTGTCTCATGGCCTTTATACTGGTGGCGCTTTCTGTATCCTTTAAATGGTTTGTTTCCGTATCATAAGCGACCAGCATGGCATCGTTTCCGTTTCTGATTTCCTGGTCCGCATTCTGGTAACCGTAGCCGCCAAAATAATCGGTGAGCACAAAGCCCTGAAAGCCCCATTCTCCTCTTAGAACGGTTTTAAGAAGGGCACTGGAGGCACCTGCATACTCGGTTCCGATATAGTTAAAGGATGACATGACAGCTTTCGCACCACCCTCTTTTACCGCTATTTCAAAGGGCTTTAGGTAAATCTCACGGATTGCCTGCTCCTCTGACCAGGTGCAAAGCATGCTTAAACGGTTGGTCTCCTGATCATTTAATGCAAAGTGCTTGATATAACCGTAAACGCCATGCTCTTCGGCTCCTTTTAAAGCGCTGGCAGCCATCTTGCCTCCCAGCAGGCCATCCTCTGAGTAATACTCGAAGTTACGTCCTCCAAAGGCAGAACGATGGGTATTCATGGCAGGTGCATACCAGCCTGACACATCCATTTCATCTGCCATGGCTCCTATGCTTTCACCAAAGGCTTTGGCAATGTCTTCATTCCACGTACAGGCAATCATAACGGCAGAAGGGAAGCCAATGGAGCCTACCCCTGTAAAGTTATTGTTAATGGAAGCCGGTCCGTCACAATCCACGGTTCCTACCTTTTTTACGCTCTTGGCTGCAGAGGTCTGATAGCCTCCGATTGCCACCATGGTATCCATCTCGGTTACTGTAAGCTGGTCAAGCAGCTTCTCCCACTGGGGATCGTCATAAGGAAGTCCCCGCATACTGGCTAGTGTGAGGCCATTCTTTGCTCCAGTTACCGGCATCTCATCTGCCGGGTCATTGTAATCCTTAGGGTCATAATTTTTATTGTTTACAAAGGTCTTTTTATATTCCTCCGGCATGGTCATGGTCTTTGGAGGTGCCGTCACCTCTTTATAATTGGAGAACCCATCTGCTCTGGAGAGGACCTTTAAGTCGCCTTTGGCTTCCTTAAACTGATTCACAGCTGCTACTTCGTCGGTAGACCGTGGATTGGATTCGTTATAAACGATTTGGGAAGGAACGTTCATGGTCTGTTCCTCTATGATCCGGTGAGAATCATTTCGAATGGAAATGCCGTAATCTCCAGCATCCAGAACGTAACCGCCAGTTCCAGTGGAATCATAAGAGGCCATGTCCTCCGTTCCAAAGGAAATGGTTATTGTCTCGGATTCTCCCGGCTTTATCAGGCCGGTTTTCTTGAATGCAGCAAGATTTGCTGTGGCTTTTTCCATTCCTCCGTTGGTATAAGGAGGATTATAATAAACCTGAACCACATCTTTTCCAGCCACTTCCCCTGTGTTGGTGACCGTCACATCAAAGGTAATCATACCATCTGCCTCGGTCAGCGCTCCCATCTTCTGGGTAAATCCTGTGTAGGATAGTCCATAGCCAAAGGGGTAGACGACGGTGTTATCATAGTCAATCAAGCCTTCCTCTGCTGCGGTCTCATAGAAACGGTATCCTACATAAATGCCATCTACATAGTTAACAAAGCTCGGATAGGTATCTTCACCTTTAAATGCCTTTCCTGAGAAGTCAGCCATATTGTCATAGGTAAAGCTTCCAAAGTTGTTATATTCAGGTGTTTTTGTTAAGTCCTTAACAAAGGTATCACTTGTTTTTCCTGATGGATTGATGTCTCCGCTTATGATTTCTCCAAGAGCTTCGAATCCGGACTGACCGGTTCCAGGACACCAGATGGCACTTTTGATCTGTTTATATTCGTTTAAGAATCCTAGCTCCATGGCATTGGCACCATTGTAAACCAGGATAACATTGTCAAAGTTCGAGCAGACCAGATCCACCAGATCTTTTTCTGTCTTGCTCAGCTGAAGATAATGGTCTCCCGCTTCAAAATCTTTATAATCCTTGGAATTATCTGTATAAGTAACTTTGCTCACATCGGAAGGAAGATCTGCTCCTTCCCCGCCCACACGGGTGATGACCACCATGGCGGTGTCTGAAAATGACTTGGCGCCTGACAGCATTTCCTGGCTGTAAGAAGTCTTTACCGGTTCGGGAAGTGTCCAGTCCTGGGCCCACATTCCTACACTAGGACGATCTGCCCGGTATTCCTTATAAAAATCAGACAATGCGTTGTTTAACTTAAATCCGGCATCTTCAAGTCCCTTTAGCAGGGATACCGTTTCATAGGCATCAGAGAGTGAACCGGAACCAGTTCCGCCATAGCATGGGTTGGTGGAAGCCCAACCGAATACATTTAAGTTTGCGTCCGCTTTTAGGGGAAGCAGGCTGGAATCATTTTTTAACAGTACGATTCCTTCTTCTGCAATTTCTGTGCAAAGCTCCGTAGCTTTATTCGATGTTTCCTCGGTGATGGTTCCGCTTCCAGTGGCAAGGGAAATAAGGCTTGCCATTGGCCCCCAGCAGATTAAATTCACCGTAATGATGAGAGCCAGAACCATTGCCATAATTCCCTGACTCCGGATCAGATACTTTTTAGCCCCTATTTTCTTTCTGCATGTGATAAATACGGCAATGATGGCAGCAAGTGCGATGCCAAGACCGATTAAATAGGGCGCACAGAGCTTGACAATATTCATGACATCATCAATATTAATCTGTAACATTTTTTCATCCTCCTCCATACTGATTGCCACAGTTTTTCGTGGTAATCAGACTTTATCATAAAAAGGAAGCCTTTAAGTTGTCTCTCCCATAACTGGTCAGTTTTTTTGCATAATCTGCAGGCGGTCTGTCCAAAAAGTAATTTCCTGTTACAAAAAAAGCTTCCGGCAGGGTCGGAAGCTTTAGACATGACTTACAGAGAACATTTTTTGCGCGTTTCACTTTTATATTCTTTCACAGTTACCTTCTCATATTTCTTAAATACCTTGCTAAAATAGCTGCTTTCATTATAACCAAGGCGAAAGGCTACATCGGCAATGCTGTCCTCGGTAAAATAAAAATACCCTTTTGCCAGGTGTATCTTTTTCATATGAATGTACTCTGTCACACTTACATTAAGCTGCTCACGGAAAATACGGCTTAGATATCCCTGGCTGATGGCACAGTTTTCTATAATAGTGTTAAGAGTAATATCTTCTTTGATATGATTTTCTATATAAAGAAATATATTTTCCAACAGGGAATATCGGTTGATGCTGTTTTGCTGAAACAAATAATCCATCACTCGAAAGAGCCAGAGCTCTGATGTCTTTCTTTCGAGAATCAGTGCTTCATTAATAGGAAACAGCTCTCCAATCTGCACATTTTCATCGTAGACCATTCTGGTGTCCAAAAGATTCTGTCCAATATAAGTGAAAAGTTTAATCAGTCTTACGGAATCCCCACCTGCCATCTCATAAATACCGTCAATGATTCCGGAAAGACTTCTGTAAAACTCCCCAAAGTCTTTTTGCCTTAGAAGCATTGCAAGTGCCTCATGATGATTCATAACGGTATCTTCATGATTGGTCTTGTAGTTCTCCAGTATCTTTTTTAAGTGGCCCCATGTAACGGGTTTCTCCAAAACATCCTTTACTTCATCTCTTGCCATGCTCCGGACAAAAACATGAGTGGAAAAGGCGGAAAGCATATAAATGGTGATCTCCGGATCAGACTGATGAATGATTCTGCCGGCTTCCAGACCTGTCATTCCAGGCATCATCATATCCATAAATACAATGTCTATGGAACCTTCTTTGCATGCTCTTACCGCGCTCTCCCCATCGCCTACTACCTGGACTATTTGGAATGATTCATCTCGGGATATTAAAATCTTTAAGGCTTCCTGCATTAATATATCATCATCTGCAATCAGAACCCTATACATGATTATTCCGTCCTTTCTTCATAATGTTCAGGCCAGATCAGAACGTTTTTGCACCCCTTATTCCTGGTGCCCTCTGATATGATTTTATACTCTTCACCAAAAAGCCTCCTCATCTTATCCCTGGCATAATCTTTCCCCAAGCTAATGTAATACCCTTCGTGCTTGTCCTTAAATGCCTCATATTTGGCTTCTAATTCCACTTCTGAAAGACTGGGTCCATCGTCGCTGATCTCAAGGACTATGTTGTTATTCCTTATGGAGCCTCCTATGGAAATCTTTCCCCCCTGTTTTTTTAATGCAATTCCATTATACAGGGCATCTTGAACAAATGGCAGTAAGATACCGGAAGGCATCTTTCTCATATGCATCTCTCTTGGCACCTGAATGGAATAATTAAGCCGGTCTCCCAGCTTCTTTTTTTGAATCAGCAGATAATTTTCTGCATGATCCAGTTCTTTTGATATAGGGACAAAGGTACCCTTGTCCATACATTTATATTTAGTATATTCAATAAAAGAACCCAGAAATTCCTGAAATTGTTCTTTATCTTCTATAATGGATAGGTTCATGAGAGAAGTCATGACATCCATGGTCTCACAGGGATTGAAATTCATCTTCAGTTCCTGGAGTTCCATGTTCTTTTTTGCAATTTCTTTGACTAGGAGCTGGTTGGCTCCCTGAATTCCTTTTATCCGCTTCTTTAATGCGTCTTCATGTAGATGCTTGCTGACTTCATTTTCACTTAGCTGATTGATTACAAGGAAAACCAGATTGGCGATATCTAAAAACTTCTCATAGGGAAAAACAGGAATTTCCTTTCGAAACTCCTCACATTTTTCTCTTACCTCTTTTGATTGGTCCGAACGCATCACAGAAGCCAGGCGGCTTACAGATTCAGGGGCATCCACACACTGGACCTGTCCCCCGATAAAGCCTCCCAGATAGTGCCCTCTGACAATAATGGGGATTGCCATCTCTAACAGTCCACAGGGGCAAAAATATACATTGGCCTTTTTTGTGACTGCTGCCTGGATAGATCCAAAGGCATCCGAAGATTTGCAGCCTTCTATGGCCTCTTTGCTGTTTCGAACCTGATTGCAGAAGCCGGAAAAAAACGTTGCATCCGTAATAGGTTCCCCTCTAAAATCCACCGTAACAAATGCCACACCGGTAGCTTTTGAAAGACTCTTTTGGATATTCTCCAGCTTTTCCTTTCCAAACAAGTGGATGATATCCAGTTTTGTCATGTTACCGTCTTCATCCATACTGAAATAGTCATCTGCGGAATCCGACTGCATCTCGGCTAAATGAAGCAGTTCCTGATATTCTTCCATCCTTATAACCTCTCCTTGCTGCTATGTTTTATGTCATCTTCTTGTAAATGATTTATTTCTATATCAGAATAACACAAGAAGACCGGGCTGTCATATAAAACAGCTCGGTCTTATGATATTATTATCCTTTTCTGCCACTCTTCCTGCCCTCGTAAATATCCAACAGAATTTTCTGTATCCCGGGACCTGCGATTTTAGTAGGGGTGGTGGCAAAACAGGCATCCATAAGAGCATTATCTACCATATTTTTAAGTTGCTTTTCATATTCCATCCGGTCAATTCCAAGTTCCATAACAGACTCCGGCATCTTCATGCAGCGCATCAGAGCGGTAATCAGTCCTTTGATTGCTTTTACGGCATCTCTGGAATCTTCCCTTGCTTCTGCTAACTGTACTTTTACAGCAAGTGCGGCATACTTATTCATAATCTCCTGGCTTGTACAATTATATTCTATTACATGATTTAACAATATAGCATTTGCCAGGCCATGGGGAATGTGAAAGGTTCCCCCAAGCTGATGGGCTATGCTGTGATTGATACCAAGACCAGCCGTATTAAATGCGATGCCTGCAAGGGTAGAGGCTTCCTGCATCCTGGTTCTGGCTTTTAAATCATTTCCATCCTTGTAGCAGCCCAGCAGAGATTTTAGTAGTAGCTCTATTGACTTTTCTGCCATGGCATCAGAGAAAGCGTTGGCACCTGTGGCAACATAAGCCTCTAACGCATGGGTCAGCACATCCATTCCGGTATTTGCTGTAACGGCCTGAGGGACTGACAAGGTCAGCGTGGGATCTAGAACAGCTACATCGGGAAGGATTTCATCGGACGAAATCAGGTGCTTGCTCTTGTTATCAGGATCTGTTATGACAGAAGCCTGGGTTACCTCTGATCCGGTTCCGCTGGTTGTCGGTACTGCAATAAAGAGGGGCTTTTTAACCAGTTCTTTTACCATGGAAAAATAAATGATTCCTTTTGCGGTATCAATGGCAGATCCGCCTCCAAAACCTATGACAATCTCCGGTTTTACCTGATACATCATACAAAGTCCCGATCCTACCACCTGGATGGTGGGATCAGGGATGGCTTTGTCAAATAATTCTACGGCATTGCCGGAACAAAGAATGTCTGTTAAATACGTAACAGCTCCATTCTCTGAAAGGAACTTATCACAAACGATTAAAATCCGCTTATTTTTTATGCCTTTTAAATACTCTCTTGCCTGCTTGCCTTCCTGTATTCTGGTTTTCATGGTTACATTTGACATCTGCGTTTCTCCTTCTTATTCCAAGAATATAAGCCGAACCGCTTTACCTGATACTGAATGCATCGGCAAGAACGCATTTCCGTTTTCTGCAGAAAGATCTTGCTGAGGTAAGGCCTTCTCCTGTAGGTCCTGCAATGGTGAATGTGGTATGGCCTTCTCCGCCTGCTCCGATTCCTGCAAAGGATGGTGCATTTTTAACAAAGATTGTTGTTTCTAATATTTTTGCCATTTTGCTTAATTTCTCGACGTTCTGAGAGTGCATGATTGCTGTATGACGGTTTCCCTGCTCTGCTTCATAGGCATATTCAATGGCAGTGTCCACGTCAGAAACACGTACAATTGGAAGGATGGGCATCATCATCTCTTCCTGAACAAACAGATCATCCTTTGGTACTTCCATGATAATCACACGAACAGAATCTGGTACCTTAACCCCCAGCTGATCCAGGATATAGACTGCGCTCTTTCCAACGAAGGAAGTCTTTGGGCCGCCTTTTTCTGTGGTTACAAGAGCTTTTAATTCCTCGATCTGCTGTCTATCTGTCATCAGATAAGCACCATTATCCTTCATATACTGAATGAGGTGATCACAGATGGAATCTACGGCAAATACTTCTTTCTCTGCAATGCAAGGAACATTATTGTCAAAGCTGCAGCCATCTACAATATCCTTTGCTGCTTTTTTAATATCTGCGGTTTCATCAACGACCACAGGAGGATTGCCTGCACCTGCTCCGATGGCTTTCTTTCCGGAGGAGAGAACTTTCTTTACAATGGAAGGACCGCCGGTAGCAACTAAAAGGCGAACTTTGGGATTGCTTATCATTTTTTCCGTGTTTTCTAAAGATGGCTCTTCCACCATAGAGATTAAGTCAGAAGGAGCACCAGCTTCTATTAATGCTTTGTTTAACATCTTAACAAGAAGTCTGGACACCTTTTTTGCTCTTGGATGAGGGCTGAAAAGAACGGTGTTTCCACCAGCGATCATGGAAATGGAGTTATTGATAATGGTCTCCGTTGGATTGGTGGTAGGAGTAATGGCTCCTATGACACCAAAAGGACAATACTCTATCAGAGTAAGACCGTTATCCCCTGTGACTGCCTCAGAAATCAAATCTTCTGTTCCAGGAGTCTTTTCCGCTGCCAGACGGTTCTTAATAAGCTTATGCTCATAACAGCCTATCTCTGTCTCTTCCACTGCCAGTCTTGCGATCAGCTCTAAGTTTTCTTTGTTTAAGACCGTTTTTCGGATCACATCCACATATTTCTGGCGGTCAGCCATGCCAGTATAAAGAAGTTTTTTCTGTGCCTTTTCAGAAGCTTCTATCGCCTCCTCTATTGTTGAGAAAAGACCGTATCCTTCTTTTCTTTTCTCTGTTACACTCATCATCTGTTCTGACTGAATCTCACGTAAAACCTGTTCTACCATTTGTTCAATTGCTTTTAAATCCATATCCAAGTGTCTCTACCTTCTTTCCCTTATTGTAAATCTGTTTTAGAAATCCTTACCGTTCTTTTCTAATGATTACATGATCACCATTGCTTAATGAAAAGGCATTGGCTTCATCAACGTCTACGTGCATTTCCAATGCAAACTGATCCGATATACGAACCAGAACATCTCCAAATACACCCCGTCTTTCGCCAAATGTCTCTACTTCTACCATATCTTTGTCCTTCAGACCCAGAGCATCTGCCTGTACAGGCGTCATATGGATATGGCGTAAAGCAACAATCGCACCATTCGAAAGAGAAACAATGCCTTGGGGACCGATTAAATCCAGTCCCGGGGTTCCTGTTAAGTCTCCGGATTCCTTTATGAGAGGACGGATTCCAAGACGGAAACTGTCGGTCTTTGATACTTCGACCTGACTTTGTTTTCTCACTGGTCCAAGAATCCGTACCCGTTCAAATTCTCCCTTAGGGCCTCGTATTGTTACTGTCTCATTGCTTGCAAACTGTCCCGGCTGTTTTAAGTCGCTTTTCCTGGTCAGTTCATAATCCTTTCCGTAAAGTATGTCTAAATCCTGTCTGGATACATGGACATGCCGGTTCGATACCCCAATGGGAACTTTATGTATGTCATAATCTTTCATTTTCTCCATTACCCGCCTGGTAACAAGCTTGATTAATTCTTCTTTATCCATGATTCCCTTTTCCTTTTGAACTGGTTTTTACTCCTTATTATAATTTTGGCAAAATCTTCTCCACATCTGTATGAGGTCTTGGAATGACATGGCAGGATACCACTTCCCCTACATTTGCCGCAGCCGCTGCACCTGCGTCTACGGATGCTTTTACAGCGCCTACGTCTCCGCGAACCATAATTGTTACAAGACCAGAACCGATTTTTTCGTATCCTATCATTGTTACATTTGCTGCTTTCGTCATTGCGTCTGCTGCTTCAATTGCGCCTACCAGACCTTTTGTTTCCACCATTCCTAATGCTTCATTAGACATTTGTTTTTCCTCCTATTTTTTGTTATACGAACCTTCTATTAAAATTAAAATGCTAACTGTCTTAATATCCATGCCTTATCTGTTTCTTCCCAGCAAAATCCCTGATTTGTTCTTCCAAAATGCCCGTAAGCGGCTGTCTTTTGGTATTGGGGCCTTAGAAGCTTTAATTTGGAAATGCAATCGGAGACGCCAAAAGAGAACACATTTTTTACAAGCGCTTCCATCTGATGATCGGAAATGGTACCGGTTCCAAAGGTGTTGACCGTAATTGCCTCTGGCTCGATACCTCCGATGACATATGCAAGCGCTACTTCACATCTGTCTGCCAGACCTGAGGCAACAATGTTCTTTGCCACGTAGCGAGCCATATAGGCTGCCGAGCGGTCTACTTTCGTAGGATCTTTGCCAGAAAAAGCACCTCCGCCATGCTTTCCAATGGTACCATAGGTATCCACCATAATCTTTCTTCCGGTGACTCCCGTATCCCCAGCCGGACCTCCTATGACAAAACGTCCCGTAGGATTGATATGGATTCTTGTCTCAGGCGTTATAAGGCCGGAATCTATCACCGGCTCAATGACCATACAGCGGATGAATGCATGAAGTACCTCCCGGCTAACTGCTTCGCTGTGCTGGGCAGATACAACAATGCTGTGTATTCCCACAGGTTCACCTGCCTGGTTGTAGCGCACAGTAACCTGGGTCTTTCCATCCGGATATAAAAAAGATGCTCCCTGGGTCTTTCTAACAGAATCAAGCCGCTCTGCCAGACGGTTTGCCAGATAACAGGGCAGAGGCATCAGACTCTCTGTCTCATTGACCGCATAGCCGTACATGACACCCTGGTCTCCTCCGCCAAGCACTTCCATCTCCCCTTCTTTGCCTTTGGTGACACCAAGGGAAATGTCTGGAGACTGATTATGTATATTGGTAAATATCATGCAGGTATCTGCATCAAACCCTTTTCCAGGTTCCACATATCCAATGTCTCTGATAACCTTCCTGGCGGTTTCCACCACATCAATCCGGGCGGTTGAGGTGACTTCTCCTGCCAGCATCAGGGTGTTTGTAGAAGCCATGACCTCTACTGCCACTCTGGATGCTGGGTCTTCCTTCAAATACGCATCTAAAATCCCATCTGCAATCTGGTCACAGACTTTATCCGGATGCCCCTTTGTAACGGATTCAGAGGTCACCAAATAGGTTCTATCCTTGCACCTTTCAAACATTCCTTCAACCTGCTTTCTCGATGATTAACGGAGGGCGAAGCCGTCGGTCAGTGTACACCTTCTCCTCCGGGTAAAATGCCTTGCAGTGGCAGTTCCCTCTCCGGTCGTGGTTGCAACCGTAAAACTGGCGTGCCCTTCCAGATCAAATCCAACTCCCAGTAAAGACGGACCGTTTTTTATAAATACAGAGGTCTGCATCTTTTTTGCTGCACGGCTTAAATGTCCAATACACTGGGAATGAATGGTGGCTGTGTGCTTCAGTCCCTGTTCCACTTCAAGAGCCGTCTCCAATGCTTCATCAAAATCAGTAACCTTAATCAGAGGGACCAGGGGCATTAAAAGCTCAAGAGTCACAAAGGGATGGGTCTTATCCGTTTCTGCCACAATCAGCTTTACAGGAGATGAACAGGAAATTCCTGCGCTGGCAAGTATCTTATCAGCACTTTTTCCTTCCAGCTTTTTATTCACCATTAAGTCTTCTGTTACAGCAGCTTTAAGAAGCTTTTGAATCTCTTCCTCGCTCTTTACATAATAGACCCCGTTCTTTAAAAGCTGATAAATAAAAGCGTCTGCTGCCTGCTCTGTCACGATCATGCACTTTTCGGAGGTACACATTAAATTGTGATCAAAGGCTGCACCGCGGACAATGTCATACGCTGCCTGCCTGATATCAGCCGTCTCATCTACAATTGCAACCGGGTTTGCCGGTCCTGCTGCAATCACCCGTTTACCGGAAGCCATTGCCTGATTCAGAGAGTCCGCACATCCGGTGCACACCACCAGGTCTACATCCGGGTGACTCATAATCTCTTTTGTATATCCCATAAGACTTTCATGGAGCGTTACCACAAGATCCGGAATATTACAGGTGGTGAATACGGCATTGCTAATCACCGCTGTCACCAGCTGGGATACCCGCAGTGCTCTGGGATGAGGGCAATGTATCACGCTATTTCCTGCTGCAAGCATACCAATGGTATTATTAATGAGGGTCGCGCAAGGGCTGGTGGAGGGCAAAACCGCACACACAACGCCTACGGGAGCAAGCTCATATAGAGTCATGCCGTGATCCCCTGTGTTGATTTCTGAAATGAGATCCTCCACACCTGGAGTTTTTTCTATGGCAAGACGAATTTTCTCCGTCTTATCCGCTTCATTTCCCATACAGGTCTCTGCCACAGTCAGTGCCGCCAGTTCTCCTGCCATGGGGCGAAGTGCCGCTCTTACGGCTTCTACAACTTCACGCCGCTCATTTAAAGTCAGCTCTGCATATTTTGCGGATGCGGTCTTTGCTGCTGATACCGCAGCCGTTACACTGGAGTAAATACTGCTAATCATATG
The DNA here is from genome assembly GCA_000526575.1 of Clostridium sp. 12(A). Taxonomy (GTDB): domain Bacteria; phylum Bacillota; class Clostridia; order Lachnospirales; family Lachnospiraceae; genus Lacrimispora; species Lacrimispora xylanolytica. The sequence continues at coordinate 2,885,966 of JAGI01000002.1, forward strand.
AATTCTTACCTCCTTTCCTTTAAAGCTGACAAGGAGAGCCTTTTAACCTACGACGGTATCAACGATTCCAATAATCGCCATGTCAATAACAGCTTCCCGCTTCTTCTTATCTACGCGGACAGAAGAACCCTGGCCAATTAAAACGATTTCGCCCACTCCTGCCCCTACATAATCTACTGCCACTTCTTCAGAATCTATGAAATTACCTTGGGAATCAATCCTGCGAACGATCATCAGCTTGTAGCCCGTTAAGGTCTCATCTTTCCTGGTCGCTACAACAGTACCTGTAATCTTTGCCAGTCTCACTTACGTTCCCTTTCCTTTCCCGGCCACAAAAATTCCCCACGAACTTTGTGTACCGCCTAAATCCTGAGATTAATTTTTTGTTTTATGTCCAGCCGTTTTTTTCGTTCCGGATGGGGTTGCAGAAGATTTCTCTTTTCCCGCCTGCGGTTCAGTCTGTAATTCAGACTGAGCTCCAGCCTGTGGTTCCTGAGCTGATTTTTCTTCTGCTGCCTGTTCCACTAATGCTGGTTTTTCTTCTAATTTATCTTCTAGTTGAACTGCTGATTCAACTGCGGGTTCAACTACTGGTTTAATTTCTGCTTTAAATGCTGATTCAGCTTTTGGTTTAACTTCTGGTTTAACTTCTATTTGAACTTCTGATTTTTCTTCTACTTCTGGTTCTACCGTCTCTTTTATAGCTACTTTTACGACTGTCTTCCCTGTTATCGCATCTTCCTTTTCTGTCTGCGTTTGCACATGAGCAGAATCGGACGGCTGTATGGGCGCATCTGTTTTTGTGTTTTTAGCAGCTCCAAAAATCTGTTCCACAGAATCTGCAGGCCGGGCAATGACCTTAAAGGACACCAGCTTCTGGTTTTCCAATCCTGTCTGCTTTCCTGCGCTTACAGCCGCATTGACTGCTCCCACATCTCCGGCAACCTTAACGGTCATATAGCCTTGACCTTTGGAGTTTTCAATCTCCAGAATTGTTACATTGGCTGCTTTGACCATGGTATCTGCTACCAGCACTGCCGTTGACAATCCCTGGATTTCTACCAATCCTAATGCCTGTTTCATTGAATCACCTCACAACTTATGTTTACTGTAAGACAATGTTTAATAACCTTGCCCTGTCTTTTGCTAAATCTGTAATGATGTCCCCCTCTTTTAAAAGAAGTACTCCATCTGATGCATGTTCTTCTACATTGGATGCCGTTATGAGCCTTTTCCCATGGGTTTCACAATTACTGGTCTTTTCCTTTTCAGTAACGCTCTTAAAGGAATCTGACCGGGAAAGACTTTTACAGGAACCGATTTCTATTCCATATTCCAAAAGCTTTCTGTAATAAGATAAAATCTGCTCCTGATAGGCTGGCTGTTCCTTTCCTGAAAATGGAGTAAGTCCGGACTGTAAAAACAGAATTCTGCTTCCCGCCCGAAAACAAGCTGCCAGCCAGATAGTCTCAAAGGTATCGTGAATGCACAGAGCGGTCTTTACCGCCACCTCTGTGGTAACCACTGGAAAAACCGTGACTGCATCTTCTAAATCTGACGGAATCCCCTGGGAAGCATACCGTACTCCTTCACAGGATGAAAAATTTCTAAAACAGGCTTCCCGTCCCTCCGCCTGCCATTCATCAGGAATGACAGGGCAGACACGGTATTCACCTGTTTTATGTATTTCTTCTAAAAATTCGTAATATCTTTCATCCCAGGCTGAGGTACAGACCATATACAAGCGATTTTTTTCTCTTTTTTCCTCTTCTTCCAGTCTCTTTAAGATTTTTAGCACCAGCTGCTTTAGCTGCTCTTCACTGATCGTCAATTCATCCACCTCATTTCTGGTAACGGGGCTATCATCGCCCCATAACCATATTTACTGAAGAGTTGGAAGAACTTTTTCAACGTCAGTATGAGGACGTGGAATTACATGAGTAGAAACGAGTTCACCTACGGATGCTGCTGCGGAAGCCCCTGCATCTGTTGCTGCCTTTACAGCTCCAACATCTCCTCTTACCATAACAGTTACAAGTCCTGAACCGATTTTTTCATATCCAACTAATGTCACGTTTGCTGATTTTACCATTGCATCTGCTGCTTCAATTGCTCCTATTAAGCCTTTTGTCTCTACCATACCTAATGCATCTGCGCTCATTGTAAAGCCTCCTTATGATTCCTGAATGTTTTTTTAGTTAAATGTAAGGGGTCTCAGAGGTTTTTGGTTCATCTCCCAAGGCTCCAAGCATTTTCTTGCCTGCTTCGATGGCGGCCTGCACGGCCTGCCTTACTGCTCCGGAATCTCCGGTAAAGGTTAGGATTACCTCGTTGGAATAGCTGGTTCCTGATGCCGGGGAGCTATAGCCCACCACTTCAACATTGGCTGCTTTAACTGCAATATCAGCCAAAACAGTACCAATGGCTGCGGGACCTGCACAGGTCATTCCAAATGCCTTGCCTACCGGTGCTCCAAGTGCCTTTTCCAGACAGTAGCTGGCTCTTGCCGTATACTGGAATTCCAGATGTCCTGCATCATTGGAGTAAACATCTCCAAAGTATTTTGGAAGTACCTGAAGTGCGATTTCCACTGCTCTTCTGGCATCGGATACATCTTCTGCACCGATATAGATTAAACTTCCGTGTCCGGCTCCGCCTTTGGTATCTCTTGGAAGCTCTACAGAAATAATCTCTGTATTGGTTGCCTTTACTGCTTCATCTACAGCCCATATCTGGGGGCCGGCTCCGACTCTGCCCCCAATAATACCAACCGAACGGTACTTACCTAATTTCATAGCCTCGGCAAGCATTGGGTCAACACTGGCAATTACAAGTCCTATGGTATCACCAATGGCAGTTCCCACAAATTCAGTCATCCCGATTCCGTTAGCTGCCGGACGTGTTGTTTCTTTCTTGATTCCAAGCTCATCAGATACTTGTTTCATTACTTTTTCAATTAACTGCTGATCCATTCTTTTCCTCCAGTCTCAATTTGAATTTATCCACCAATTACGCACCGAAAACCGTACTTTTCCACAACTTCCTTACACTCTGTAAGATCTTCCGGATTCAGTGGCTTTACATGTTCCAGTTCGTACTTCTTCCCTAACAGCTCATATTTGTTCTCTCCAAAGGAATGGTAGGGAAGAAGGTGTATGGTTCTGATACCTGTCAGTTTTTTTGCATATGCTGCAATTTCACCAATCGCCTCCAGGGAATCATTGAAACCTGGAATCACAGGAACCCGGATTACCGTATCTGATATCTGGGTAATATGGGGAGCATTTTTTAATACCACTTCATTGTCCGCTCCCGTAAACCGCTTATGCTGTTCCGGGTTCATATGCTTGATATCCAAAAGAACCGTATCTACATATGGGATAACCTGTTCTACCGCTTCCTCCGTTCCGATTCCGGTGGTCTCAATGGCAGTGTTCCAGCCCTGCCCCTTACTGGCTTTTAAAATCTCTGCTGCAAACTCATACTGCACCAGTGGCTCACCGCCAGAGAGGGTGACTCCCCCTCCGGAGCGGCGGTAAGTAGTGGCATCTTTTTTTAATTCCCGTATCACCTGCTGAACGGACATGGTCTTTCCTTTAGAAACAAGGGCTCCTGCCGGACATGCATTGGCACATTCTCCGCAGCTGGTGCATACTTTTCTGTCTATCCAGTTTTCATTTTCCGTGCTGATGGCTCCTGCTTTGCACACATTGATACAGCGTCCGCAATGAATGCACTCATCTTTTTTATACATCATGACCGGCTTCATACTCTGGGATTCCGGATTACTGCACCACTGGCAGGAGAGAGGACAACCCTTTAAAAATACGATTGTACGGATTCCCGGACCATCGTGCAGGGAAAACCGCTGGATATCAAATACGGTTCCCGTCAGATTATAATTAATTGACTCCATGCCGACTCCCTTCTTTTTCTATGCCGGAACCCTTTATAACGTCTGCTCGGTACGGCTTATAATGTCATCCTGAACTTCTTTTGCAAGCACAGTAAACTGCGCACTGTAGCCAGCGACTCGGACTACAAGATCCTTGTACTGATCCGGATCCTTCTGAGCCGCAAGAAGGGTTTCACGGTCGATTACGTTAAACTGCACATGCATGCCCTTGTGATCAAAGTAAGAACGTACAATGGAAGCGAAATGCTTTAAGCCTTCATCTCCAGCAAGGGCTGATGGAAGGAATTTCTGGTTATATAAGGTTCCGTTTGAATAGTTTGCATGATCCAGTTTAGAAACTGACATGGCAGCCGCAGTGGGACCATTGGTATCTTTTCCCTGTCTTGGGGATACGCCGTCTGCAAGAGGTGCTTTCGCCAGTCTTCCGTCAGGAAGGGCTCCTACATCCTTACCAAACAATACATTGGCGGATACGGGATAGCAGCCTGCCTGGAACTGACCGCCTCTTGGGTTTTTGTATTTCTCAACTTCATAGGAATAAATCTGTCCGCAGCGTCTTGCAATCATATCCACTTCGTCTTCATCGTTACCAAACCATGGTGTATTCTCAAGAATTCTCTTAATCTGCCCATAGTCTTCCTTGCTGCCTGAAGCTTCTTTTTGAGGCTTGCTCAACTGTGCCTGTAAATCAGCAAGATTGATGGAACCGTTATTGCTTAAAATTCTCTTTACTGCTTCATAAATTCTGTCTTCATCCGTAGATTCCGCTAAAGAACAAGTCTTGTCACAGCAGTTGCCGAAATTATGATCAAGCGCTTCTTTTAACTGTGCCATGGTAATCTCTTTGTTTTCAAAGACATGCTTCTTGATCGCACAAAGGGAATCTCCTGCATCAGCAACACCAAACGCCTGTGGTCCGGTGAAGTTATAGATCGCTCCGCCTTCCTGAACACTCTTACCACGGCCGATACAGTCATCCACCAAAGCAGATAAGAATGGAAGGGGTGCACGCTCTGCATGGGCATAATCCACACAGTTATCTGCCTCTGCAAGATGGTAAACAAAATACTCCATCTGCTTTTTGTAGGCCTCGAAAAGCTGCTCTAAATTAGTAAAGGAGGTAATATCACCTGTTACAGGACCCAGCTGCTTATCCCCAACTTTTCCGTTATTCAGAGTGATTTCAAGAACCTTTGCAATATTAAAGAATGCGGCATCGTGCCAGCCTTCTGTTTTATGAGGACACTGTGGCTCCACACAACCGATGATACAGTAATTCCTTGCGTCTGCTAAGGATACGCCTCTGTTGCAGAGAGCTGGAATAATTACTTCGTCGTTATACATGGCAGGGACACCAAGGCCTAAACGAGTAAGCTCACAGGCACGGTAAAGGAATTCGTCCGGTGTGTTCTGATGCACACGAATGGAGAATGATGGTGCAGGGAGTTTAACATGTGCAACCGCCTCCATACACATATAAGACATTTCATTTGTTGCATCCAGTCCGTCTTCTGTCTGACCGCCTACAATTAAGTTCTGGAATACTGCGTATCCAGCAAATGCCTGGGCAGAAACTTCATCTCTGGTCTTATTGATATCATTTAACTTGACCCATACACAGTCTACCAGTTCCTGTGCAAACTCATGGGAAATGTCTTTATCCATGGCAAGATAGGGATTCATGTACTGGTCAAAACGTCCTGGTGAGATGGAATGTCCATTGGCTTCAATCTGAAGCAGAATCTGTACAAACCAGAAGGACTGGCATGCCTCATAGAAGTTCGTCGCACCCTGCTTTGGAACCTTGTCGCAGTTTGCTGCAATCTGAAGCAGTTCTGCTTTTCTTTTCGCATCGAGACAAACCGCTGCCATCTCTTTTGCTTTTTCTGCATAACGATGTGCGAACCGAGTGGCTGCCGTATATGTAATGATGAGGGCTTCATAGAAATTTTTCTTCTTAATATAATCCGGGTCACTGGTATCAAGCTTTGCCATTGCTTCCATGACCTGACGGATAATACCGGTAAATCCGATTTTTAATACTTTGCCGTAATCCACGCACACGTGTCCCACGCCGCCATAGAAATAGTTTCCTACGGTAAATACACCATTGCTGATGCAGTCTTTTGTCTCCTGGGACATATAGGAATCTGCCAAGGCACTGGTAGTCTTTCCATCCCAGTACTTAAATGCTTCCTTTAATTCTGCTGCAGTCTCCTTTGGAATCTGAAATGGGTCCGCGATTCTGGTTGCCATGGTATCAAATTCTTTCTCTACCCAATCATAGGAAAATTCAGGGCAGATTTCGGTGGAACGGAGGTTCTTTGTAATTGCACCAACAATCAGTTCATTGTCATGAATGGTGATTGGAAGACTATTAAAAATCTTCTCCGCGGCCTTTGCTCTCCTCATAATCGGAGACAGCCCTTCCGTCTCTTTATAAGATTCTGTTACTAAAACAGCTCGTTCCGATTCAACATATGGAATTGCATCCACAATGGCTCTTTTCAGTTTTTTTATACGCTCCGTTGGCTCTGTAAACCCTTTTGCAAGCATAAAATATCCTCCTTCTACCTAATAAGTTTTTGGCTGATTCCTCTGTCCACATCATATCCCATCCAGGTGAAAACACTGAAATATTATTAAAACATAAAAGTTGTACAATCCAGACTTCTTCTATCCTGACCTGATATCCAGGCTTTTAACCCCTCTTAAATCAGGGCTTAAGGTGCCGAGAACCTTTTGTCTCGTATGCTTCAGCCTAGGTGAGTCTGAAAACTGCCTGTTTCAAGATGTGCGTTACACTTTGTGGGAGATTTGCTTCATATGAAGGTGACGAAGCGGGGCGTGGAGATTGGGGCAATGAGCTTTCAGACATCCCCTGACAATGAGACTTAAGATTCCAGTAATCTACAGACTGATTTCATGTATTTTTGAAACCTCCGCATTTTACATCATCTGTATTGGATTGTCCCTTTTTTCGGATTGTACTGTAATTGAAAGCAAAAGGCTTCCCTTATATAATGATGTTAAGTCCATGAAAGTCCCTATAAGGAGGTATTCTTGTGAGTGATTCCCAAATGGCGGGAGAAATTGCAGCGGCTGTCATTGAAGCCTTAAAAAGTGAGCGCATGACTTTAGAAGAGGCTATAAGTATTATGAAGCGAGGGGAAGAGATGGCCAGGTCACTTCACGTTCCCATGGTATTTACCGTGGTGGATGACGGAGGAAACATGGTTGCCATGCACCGTATGGATGATTCCCTCCTTGCCGCAATATCGGTTTCCCATGCAAAAGCATATACTGCAGCTGCCCTGCGCATCTCCACCGAAGAAGCGGGCAAGACCGTTCTTCCGGGACAGCCTCTTTACGGTCTCCAGCAGACCCACCCCGGAAAATTCTGCGTCTTTGGAGGCGGTGTCCCCTTGACCAGTGGCGGCCGCTTCCTCGGCGGACTAGGTGTTTCAGGTGGCACAACAGAGCAGGATATTGCCGTAGCCAGACACGCTGCGGCCAGCTGCCCATAACGCAAAATAAGCATGACCCGCTGCGCCAGCAGGTCATGCTTATTTTTTTACGGATTAGGTCAGGAAAAAACCGTTTCCAAATAATATATTTACAAGAAAGGTAAAGATAAAAATGGTACATGCAGGAGGATCCACATGGGTATCACAATGACTGTTAAATGTCCTTCCCACAAAATCACCAAACAGCGCGGTCAAAATACCAAACAACACTCCCATCAGAGGGTTGCCGGAAAGCACTGCCGCTAACGCGGAGACCAGGGCAATGTGATGGGTGGAGGGAACACCAAAACCTGTCTGGGCAAATATTAAAGAAAGTGCTGCGATCCCAAAACAAAGGACGGGAAAGTTTCCAGTCACTGCTTCCGGTGCTCCTGCCGCTGCCATCGTCTGATACACAAATCCAGTGGCAGTCCCGATTCCGGCACCAAGCAGAATCAGGCAGAAGAGCTCTTTTCCTCCTGCGATATAGGTCCTTTTTTCCCCTTGCTCCACCTTTCCCATGAGGCCAGTGCTTCCAAAAGCAAAACGTGCGATGAGAGCGGATGCAATAACCGTAATACCCGGTAGATCCGTATTTAACTTTAGGACGCCTCCTGCAAGATAATGAATGACAAATCCAAGGACTCCAAACACTCCGCCCACGATGAGGGTCATAGGATCAGACAATCCGAAGAGAGGGGTCAATATATCCGTGCCGCTTTTTAAAAGCTTCTTTTTTCCTGCGTAAGCTGCAGCCGCAACTCCGCCTGCAAAGGCAACATGAGGACCCAGATAAGAACCAAATGTAACGTAGCTTAAGGTTGCATCCGCTCCTCCTGCCATTGCCACCGCCGCTCCTGCAAGTGCAAGTACCCCAGTCAGTATAAATGCTGGAAGTGCTCCTAAATAAGCCCCAATAACGCCTCCGCCAAACGCCCCAATTAAAGCAAAAATACTCATTTCTTTCCTTCTCCTTTTGCTTATTTATTAGTATCCATTGATATATGGATTACTGAACAATAGAAATTGTCTCTCTGGCAATTGCTAATTCTTCATTGGTAGGAATCACTAAGACTGCTACGTTTGAATCAGTGGTTGAGATTAACTGCTCGCTTCCTCTCTTTGAATTCGCCTCTTCATTCAAACCAATTCCTAAAAATGCGAGCTGATTACAAATTTTCTTTCTTATACTTCCATCATTTTCCCCAACGCCTGCGGTGAACACAATGGCATCGATTCCCCCCATAGCAGCTGCATAGGCCCCAATATATTTTACGACCCGGTATGTAAAGGAATTAAGGGCTGTCTGCGCTCTGTGATTTCCTTCTTCTGCTGCCTTCATAATATCACGAAAATCACTGGATACTCCGGACACACCAAGCACACCAGATTTTCTGTTTAATACGTCAAGCATCTCAGCAATGGTCAGCTCCTCTTTCATCATGAGAAACTGTATGGCACCAGGATCAATGTCTCCGCTCCTGGTTCCCATTAAGAGCCCTTCCAAAGGAGTAAATCCCATGCTTGTATCCACGGACTTTCCATTTTGTACGGCTGAAATACTGGAACCGTTCCCCAGATGACATACGACAATCTTCATGTCCTCATAATTCCTGTTCAGATATTCTGCCGCCCTCATGGAAACATAGCTGTGACTGGTTCCGTGAAATCCATATCTTCGTACCTTATATTTCTCATAATATTCATATGGAATCCCATAGAGATAAGACATCTCCGGCATGGTCTGATGGAATGCCGTATCAAATACTGCTACCATGGGAGTGTCTGGCATCAGCTCTTTGCAGGCACGAATTCCGGTCAGACTGGCTGGATTATGAAGGGGAGCTAATGCACAGCACTCTTCAATGGCTTTTAATGTCTCCTCTGTGATGAGCGCGGAGGATGTGAAAATCTCTCCTCCATGGGCCACTCTGTGTCCCACGGCGCCCACTTCGTCTAAACTCTTTATCATACCCGACTGTTCATCGGTAAGCAATTTCTGCATCATGTTAACTGCTTCTTTGTGCGTGGGCATAGAAGCTTTCACTACACTCTTTTCTTCGCCCTTTCTCTGGTACGTGACCATGCTTCCATCAATTCCAATCCGTTCGCAAAGTCCAATTGCCATCACTTCCTCTGATTCCTTCTCAATTAACTGGAATTTAAGGGAAGAGCTTCCGCAGTTAATTACCAATGTGTACATAATGTTCCTCCTGCCTCGTTCATCTAACTGTTCTTTCAGACAGGAACATTATAACATCATGACCACCGGGACAAGGTGCATTATACAGACAGAAAACCAGTAAAATACATACCAGTTGCATGCGCATTGCAGATAGAAAAAATCCTCCAAATATGATTATTTACATGTTATCGGTAATCGTCTGAATGCTCTAAACAATTATGATTTTCGTAAACATCCTTATTGGAGGATTCTAAAGTAAACGTACTTCCTTTGTTAAACTACTTTATTAATGATGGAACCGATGCCCTCGATCTTACATTCCACTTCGTCTCCGACCTGTAGAAACTTAGGAGGTTCAAATCCCATCCCAACTCCTTTTGGAGTTCCAGTGGAGATAATGGTTCCCGCACGAAGAGTCATTCCCTTTGATAATTCACTGATAATCTGATCAATGTGAAAGATCATAAGCTTTGTGTTACTGTCCTGTCTCAGCTCTCCGTTTACCTTAGACTGAATGCTAAGCTCCGGAGGATAGGAAAGGGATGCTGCTGTCAAAATGCAAGGACCCATAGGCGTAAAACCGTCAAGGCTCTTTCCAAAATACCACTGTTTGTGCTTGTTCTGCACGTTGCGGGCGCTTACATCGTTTAAGATGGTATAACCAAAGATATAATCTCTGGCTTTCTCTGCCGGTACATTTTTCGCGTCTTTTCCAATGATCACGGCCAGCTCTGCCTCATAATCCAGGCTATCCACCATGTCACTGTGGCTTTCTATGTCTCCATAAGGGCCTACGGCCTCATTCACCCGTTTGGAGAAATAAACCGCATTGGCGCGTGTTCCATCGAATTGTTCTTTTTTAAAGCGTGCGGATTCCTCAGCATGTTCCATGTAATTGATCCCCAGACAGATGATATCCTGCTCTGGTCTGCAGATTGGAGCCATAAGCTTTACTTCTTTTCTCATAGCAGCTCCCACAATGTTGTTGCTGTATGGGTCTAGCCCGGAAGCATGCTCCAGTAAATCAAGTTCTGACTGGCTCAGTCCTTTTACAACCTCCAGCATCTCCTTGTACTCCATACCAAAAGCCCTGAGAGGAAAGACCCATGTCTCATCCTTACTCATGACCCCGATATCTCTTCTCCGGTCAACCTCGTATGTAACTAATTTCATTGCATCCTCCTTTTACATGAACCATAACTCTTCCTTGGTAGTGGAGATTGCATCCGCACCTGCGGAAAAAGCCGCAATAATATCCTTTTTATCAGATATCAGCCCGCCTGCAATAATGGGAATATTTGTATAGGCACGAATCTCTTTTAACACCTTGGGCATGACACCAGGCATCACTTCAACTACATCGGGATGGAAGGTATCAATCTGCTTCTTCATGGTGCTCATGGCAAGAGAATCTATGATAAAGGTTCTCTGTACCCCGATTAAGCCAAGCTCTACGGCCCGCTTCACCAAAAGAGGCTTTGTACTGATAATTCCATCTGCGAAGGTATTCTGCTTTAAAAAATCCACAGCAATCTCTTTGGAGCTTAGTCCCTGGGCCAGATCCGCATGTACAATCGCATACTTTCCGTGTTCTTTTATCTGCCGTACGATTCCACCGATATTAATAATATTTCCATACAGGACAAATACCATCTGGCAGTCTGATTCAAAGCATTTATGAAGTCCGTTTTCATCCTTAACCGCTGCAATTACTGGAGATGTCTCCAACAGTTCCATTGCTTTCATCAATATTCCTCCACACCCACAAAATATGGATCTTGTTCTACTTTATCAATCCTTTCCCCCACCGTCAAGGCTATTTTTGACCTTTGACCATTTTCTTTGGAAATAAAAGTCCCGGCAAGAGGGAGAATGGAGCGAAAAATCTCTCATTTCTTCCTGTGCCTGCCGGGTATTTTCTCGGTCGCTTTATGATTTCGTATCTACATTCCTGGTTGCCACAATGGACACGCCGGTCCCGGCGCAGTCCTTAATGATTACATCGCCGATGGCAACCGGCGCATGGACTGTAACCTTACGGATTTCTTCCATGCAGTCAAAGATTTTATCCTTTGGAATATCCTGGCTGGTCTTAACGGAGACCATGATATGTTCTCCTCCCTTGACACGAACCGAGGAGGTGACCATTCTGGTGGGGCTTAAGACTTCCTTTTTCCCGTATTCAATGCCCCGGTTACAGGAGTTGCCTGTTACGCTAATCTCATTTTCTTCTATGGTAACCTTCAGCTGACATCCAAGTGGACAGCGGATACAGGTCAGTTCTCTCGTCTCCATGTTATTCCACCTCCGTACAGATCACGATTTTTTTAAGCTCTGGAAATTCACTTAAGCTTTCCTTCTTTATAATCACCTGTTCCATCTCACCAGGTGCCAGCACCCGTTTCTTTTTGTGGGATACCCGCTTCCCGTCGTAATAGACACTGATGTAACGATCCTTATAAACATCAGCCACACGGAACCTTACGGTGATCTGATCTTTCATGTGCTCTATATCAAGCCTTTGAGGTACGGTATAACGAACCCCTTGTTCCGCCGCTATTTCCACAAAATCAGTCCTGGTTCTCTGCCCAACCGTTACAAAGGAAGCCGCACTGACACCTGCCATGGCTGCCTCTTCCGATACATAGTCAACAAGGTCATGGACATGAAGTACGTTGCCGCAGGCAAAAATGCCTTCCGTGCTGGTCTCCAGGCTGTCATCTACCAGTGGCCCCGAAGTCACAGGGTTTAAATCTACCCCGGCACTTCTGGAAAGCTCATTTTCCGGCAAAAGGCCAACGGAAAGCAGTAAGGTATCGCAGCTTATGGTTTCCTCTGTCCCTGGAATTGGCCTGCGGTTTTCATCTACTTTCGCTAGGGTGACACCGGTGACCCGTTCTTTTCCCTGAATATCCACTATGGTGTGGCTTAATTTCAGTGGAATTCCATAGTCATCAAGGCACTGGACAATATTTCTCTTTAAGCCGCCGGAATATGGCATCAGCTCTGCCACCACCTTTACCTTGGCTCCCTCTAAGGTCATACGTCTTGCCATAATCAGGCCGATATCACCGGAACCAAGAATGACCACTTCCTTTCCTACGGTTTTGCCTTCCATGTTCACAAAGCGTTGGGCAGTTCCTGCGGAATAGATTCCTGCCGGGCGGTAGCCAGGTATGTTTAAGGCTCCTCTTGGACGCTCTCTGCAGCCCATGGCTAAGATGATGGCACGTGCCTTAATCACCGTAAGACCTTCTTCCCGGTTTATTAAGGTCACTTCTTTGTCCTTATTAATATCGAGTACCATGGTATTTAAAAGATAAGGGATGTTCTCAGCTTCTACCATATCAATAAAGCGGGCGGCATATTCCGGGCCGGTCAGCTCTTCTTTAAAGGTATGAAGCCCAAAACCGTTGTGAATGCACTGGTTTAAGATTCCTCCTAAGACTCCGTCCCTCTCCAGAATGAGGATATCTTTGATCCCTTCTTTTCTGGCGGCAACGGCTGCTGCAAGGCCTGCAGGACCTCCTCCTATGATTACAATGTCATGCTCTCTCATTAGCTGCGCCTCCCTCTTCTCTTTCAAGCATATTGGAACCTGGCCGGTTCTTACAGATGTCTTCAATGTCTCTGCCAGTCTCTCTTGCCAGAATTTCCATGGTCTTAGGCCCGCAAAATCCTGCCTGACACCGTCCCATACCGGCACGTACCCTGCGCTTGATTCCGTCTAAGGAAACAGCTCCCAGAGTACGGGTAATGGAATCTACGATTTCTCCTTCACTGACGCCTTCACAGCGGCAGATAATGGTACCGTATCTTGGATCTTCCTTAATTAACTTACTCCGTTCTTCCAGAGTCAGCTTTCTTGTATCAATGATTCCCTTGCGGACAGGGTTAAAGTCAGCTTTCTTTTTTGCGCCGGCTTTCTCTGCCACCAGTTTTGCCACATAGACTCCAATGGCAGGAGCGCTGGTAAGCCCTGGGGATTCAATGCCAGCGGCATCAAAAAATCCATGAGCATCTTTTACTTCTCCAATAACGAAATCATTGCCTGCCTCATGAGCTCTTAAGCCGGAAAAGGAGATGATGACCTGGCGAAATGGGATGTTCTTAACGCCGAATGCTGCCTTTGTTAAAATATCAGAAAGCTCCCCTGCCGTAGTGCTTACATCTTCCTTGCTTTCCACATCAGAAGCTGTAGGCCCGGCAAGAAGGTTTCCGTGAACCGTAGGAGTGACAAGGACTCCTTTTCCCATCTTTCCGGGAAGCTGGAAAATCGTGTGGGATACATGGGTTCCTGCTTCTTTATCAAGAAGAAGGTAATCTCCCTTTCTAGGGATAATGGTGAGCTTTTCTTCACTGACCATGTTGTGGAACTCATCTGCATATACGCCAGCCGCATTGATGACGTATGTGGCATGGATGATTCCTTCATTTGTCGTTAGATCATAGCCCTCAGAGGTCTTTTCAATGCCAGTTACCTCTGTGTTTAAAAGAAATTCCACTCCGTTGTCACAGGCATTTTCAGCCAGGGCAATGGTAAGACCAAACGGACAGACGATGCCGCCAGTCGGCGCATAGAGTGCCCCTACCACCTGTTCTGTAACATTAGGCTCCATCTTACGGACTTCATCTCCCGACAGGATAGAAAGCCCTTCTACACCGTTTTTAACCCCTTTTTCGTAGAGTTCCTGTAAGCCCTTCCTATCCTCTTCTGAAAAACAGAGAACAAGGGAACCATTCTTAATAAAGGAAAAATCAAGCTCCTTAGAAAGTTCTTCCATCATGCGATTGCCTTCCAGGTTAAACTTTGCTTTTAAGGACCCTGGGTATGCGTCAAATCCCGCATGGACGATGGCACTGTTTGCCTTTGACGTACCGGAACAGACATCCTCCTCCCGATCCGCCACACAGATTTTCATGTCATAACGGGCCAGCTCTCTTGCGATTGCCGATCCGATGACACCGCCGCCGATAATTGCCGCATCGTAATGCATTTCCTTCATGTTTTCTCCTCCATATGCCCAATGAATATTCATTTTAGAATGTAAAAAAGAGCAAGGAAAATAAACGGATTAATCCGTGTTATCTCCTTACTCTCTCGTCTCAAAGGTTTGTTATTTAATTAATTTCATGCTATCACAGGTAAGACCAGGTGTCAAGTGTTTCTAATCCTCATCCTGGGACCAGATAAGAGCGCATTTAATGGCCTTTTTCCAGCCTTTGATCCGTTTTTTCCGGCACTCTTCCTCCATCTGGGTTTCAAAGACCTTTGACACCTTCCAGTTCTTTTTAATTTCCTCTTTGTCCTTCCAGTAGCCCACTGCAAGACCTGCTAAGTAGGCGGCTCCAAGGGCTGTAGTCTCAATGCACTCCGGCCTTAAAATCTGAGTGTTTAATAAGTCAGACTGGAACTGCATCAAAAAGTTATTGGCACAGGCTCCTCCATCTACCTTTAACTGCTTTAAGTGAATCTCAGAATCCTGCTCCATGGCTTCGATTACGTCGGATACCTGATAAGCCATGGATTCCACGGTGGCGCGGATGAACTGTTCCTTGCTGGTACCTCTGGTGACCCCTACAATGGTTCCTCTGGCGTACTGGTCCCAGTATGGGGCGCCAAGGCCTGCAAAGGCAGGGACCATGTAAACGCCGCCAGTATCCTCTACCGCCCGGCAGTATTCCTCTGTCTGAGCCGCAGAGCGGACCATTCTCATCTCATCCCTGAGCCACTGGACAGCGGCTCCAGCTACAAAGACACTGCCTTCCAGAGCGTACTGAATCTGTTCCTGGTCGCTGGCTGCAATGGTGGTAAGGAGTCCGTGTTCGGAACGAACGGCCTTTTCTCCCGTGTTCATAAGCAGGAAACAACCGGTTCCATAGGTATTCTTAACTTCTCCGGCTTCAAAGCAGCACTGGCCAAAAAGGGCGGCCTGCTGATCTCCGGCTGCTCCGGCGATGGGAATCTTTCCGCCCATGACATCGGAAGAGGTATAGCCATACACGCAGCTTGATGGTTTGACATCCGGCAGCATGGATTTTGGTATTCTGAAATAATTTAATATGTCTTCGTCCCAGCATTTTTTATGAATATCATAAAGCATGGTTCTGGAGGCATTGGTATAATCGGTAACGTGAATGCAGCCCTTCGTCAGATTCCAGATCAGCCATGTATCCACGGTACCAAACAGAAGCTCCCCACGTTCTGCCCGTTCCCTGGCCCCCTCTACATGGTCCAGAATCCATTCAATCTTGCTTCCGGAGAAATAAGCATCCGGAATCAGTCCGGTACGGTCAATGATAAGACTCTCCAGGCCATCCTCCTTTAGACGTTCAATTCTGTCCGAGGTTCTTCTGCACTGCCAGACAATGGCATGGTAGACCGGCTCCCCTGTCTCTTTATCCCATACGATGGTAGTCTCTCTCTGATTGGTGATACCAATGGCAGCAATATCGCTGTTATGGGCACCAATCTTTCCCATGGCCTCCATGGTTACAGAAAGCTGTGAGGACCAGATTTCCATGGGGTCGTGCTCGACCCAGCCCGGCTTTGGAAAAATCTGTGTAAACTCCTTTTGTGCTACACTGCAGATGTTTCCCTGTTCATCGAACAGAATACACCTGGAGCTTGTGGTACCCTGATCCAGGGCAATAACGTAACTTCCCATATTAACTTCCCCTTCCAATTACACCTTTTTTTGCCTGTCTGTTAAAATTTTCTCAAGCAGCAAAGAAAGAGCCTCGGAAATGAACGGTTCCCCGCACTCATCACCTGGCTCTTTCATCTCTTAGGCTATTTATTAATATATTTTTAATAGTAACATGCCCCGTATATGATGTCAAGTTTTAAGAGCGTTATTTTATCAATAAAGGCTTTCCCTTATGGTCTTTAATGCCTGGATAATAAGGGTGGGAATAAAAGCAAATATTAAAATCGTGAGAAACTGTCTTCCCGTTAAATCTGCCACATAAAAAAGGGTGTGAAGGCCGGGAATAAACAGTACGGCTGCAAGAAGCACAGCTCCTGCTTCAAAGGCCATAATACTCCATAGATTGCTCCTTAAGCCGATTTTAAAAATGGAATGGCTGCTTCGGCAGTTAAACCCATGGAAAAGTCTTGCCAGGGTTAAGGTAGAAAATGCCATGGTGCTGGCTGCGGCTTCACTTCCGGTGACCAGGCCGGTTGCGTAAGCTCCCATGGTAAAGATGGCTATTAAGGCTCCCTGAAAGAGAAGCTGAAGGACAAACCTCATGGTTAAGATCCCTTCCTTTGGATTCCTGGGCTTTTGGGCCAGAAGATCCGCCTCAGCCCGTTCCATGCCAATGGCTATGGCAGGCAGAGAGTCGGTCAGCAGGTTAATGAATAACAAGTGCACCGGAGCAAAGGGAAGGGGCAGACCCCTAAGGGAGGTATATAGAACACAAAGGATTCCCGCCATGTTTCCGGATAAGAGAAACTTAATGGCATTTCTTATGTTCCGGTACACATTCCGTCCATTGGCAACAGCTTTTATAATGGTTGCAAAGTTATCATCGGTCAGAATCATGGCTGAGGCATCCTTAGAAACCTCGGTTCCCATTTTACCCATGGCAACGCCAATGTCTGCCTGCTTTAGGGCGGGAGCATCGTTGACTCCGTCCCCGGTCATGGCTACAATATGGCCCTTTTTCTGCCAGGCGCGGACAATTCTTATCTTGTGCTCCGGAGAGACTCTGGCATAAACACTGATCCGTTCCAGTCGTCCGTCAAGCTCCTCATCCGTCATATCATCAAGCTCCGGGCCGCTGAGTGCCACATCCCCGTCACTCATAATGCCGATTTTTTCTGCTATGGAGGAGGCCGTTACTTTATGGTCTCCGGTAATCATCACCGGGCGGATGCCAGCTTTCTTTGCATTTAAAACGGCATTCTTTGTCTCAGGTCTTGGAGGGTCCATCATGGCTGCCATGCCTAAGAAGATGTATCCGTTTTCGGATTTCTCCGTCAGTGACTCATTGTCATCGATTTCCCGGCATACAAAAGTGAGGACTCTTAAGCCCTGGGCAGAAAAATCCATGTTCTGCTCTTTGAGGGCATGAAGGTCTCCTTCCCGGACCGGGCGGATGCCTTCACTGGTCCAGATGCTTTTGATCCTGGGAAGAAGGACTTCCTGGGCACCTTTGGTAAACAGCATTTTCTTACCCTCAATGGGGTGAAGGGTGCTCATCAGCTTTCGATCTGAATCAAAGGGAATTTCTCCGATTCTTGGATAATGAGACTTAATGACGGCTTCCTCTGCCCCGGCCCGCTCTGCCATCTGAAGGAGGGCTGCTTCCGTAGGATCCCCCAGAAGCTTTCCGTCATGGTATGCGGAATCATTGTTTAAAACGGCATCGTAGAGCAGATATTTATGTACTGGAACTTCCGGGTTTAACATCTCCGGGGGATACAGGCGGTTGTTGACATAGACCTGCTGGACTGTCATTCGGTTCTGGGTCAGGGTTCCTGTTTTATCGGAACAGATGACAGAGACGCAGCCAAGACTTTCCACTGCCTTTAAGTCCTTGATAATGGCATTTTCACGGGCCATTTTCTGGGTTCCCATAGCCTGAACGATGGTGACAATGGAGCTTAATGCCTCAGGAATGGCGGCTACTGCCAGAGCCACGGCAAACATGAGGGAATCGAGAACCGGCATCTTCCGGTATATACTCAAGCCGAAGACGAGGACGCAGATCAATAATATCCCTGCTGCCAGCCTGCTGCCAAACTGATCTAAGCTTACCTGAAGAGGTGTCTTTTTCTCTCCTGTGTCGTTCATTAAGGAAGCAATTCTGCCGATTTCTGTATTCATTCCGGTTCCGGTGACCAGAACCTTTGCCCTGCCTGCCGCTACCAGAGAGCCGGAAAAGACCATATTGCTCTGTTCGGCAAGGGGTACCTTTTCTTCCCGGATTCTTCCTGTTTTTTTCTCTACATTGATGGATTCTCCTGTTAAGGAGCTTTCATTGACCAAAAGTGAGTAATTTTCAAGCATTCTTCCGTCGGCGGCCACCATATCTCCTGCTTCCAGAAGAAGAATATCTCCAGGCACCAGCTCTGCGGACAGCACCTGCTGTATGGTGCCCTCCCGAATGACTACGGCTACCGGTGCGGATAAGGCCATCAGGCTGTCTAAGGATTTCTCTGCCTTTTGATTTTCTACGGTCCCTAGCACCGCATTCAGCAAAAGAACTGCAAAAATGACTCCGGTGCTCTCCACATCCCCGGATATCATAGAAATAACCGCCGCTATAATCAGGATAATGACCAGCAAATCTTTAAACTGGTCCAAAAAGACCTGGAATGCACTTTTTCGTTCTGCCTTTAACAGTGCGTTCTCCCCATACTTCTCTCTGCGCTTTATAATTTCAGCGGAATCCAGACCTGACCACTTTGCCTGAAGCTGAGACAGGGCTTCATCCTCCGATAATCGAAACCATTCTTCCATTCATGACGCTCCTTCCCACTACTCATACTATGGTATGAGCCTCCCCCTTAATTTCATGAATGATAGAATCAATAAATTGCGATTGGCCCGCGAGGACCTTCTATAATATTTATGTCCGTTTCAAAGATATCCGTCAGAAGCTCCGGCTTCATAATATCTTCCACCGCTCCAAAAGCGGCAATTTGTCCGTTTTTCATGGCACAGATCCGATCCGAATATTGGGCTGCAAAATTGATGTCGTGGATCACGGTCAGGATGGTTCGTCCAAATTCATTGGCGGCATGCCTTAAATGCTTCATCATCTGCACGGAACGGGCAACATCTAAATTGTTCAAAGGCTCATCAAGAAGCACATATTCCGTCTCCTGACATAAAACCATTGCCACATAAGCTCTTTGCCTTTGACCTCCGGAAAGCTCGTCTAAATACCGGTTCTCCAAATCACCCAGATCTAAAAAATCAATATATTTGGAGATAATCATTTCATCTTCCTTTGTTAATCTCCCCTTGGAATAAGGAAAACGTCCAAAGCCCGCCAACTGTCTTACCGTCAGTCTGGTCACAAAATGATTTTCTTGTCGTAAAATCGTGAGAATTTTTGCCAGGTCCTCTGATTTGGATTGTGAAACATTCAGATTGGCTACCTTGATCTGGCCTTCATCCAGATTCAAAAGTCTACCAATCATTAACAGCGCCGTAGATTTTCCAGCGCCGTTTGGCCCGATTAAGGAGGTAAGACCGGCTTTTGGAATTTGAATATTTAAAGGTCCTATTTTTACTTCATCTGAATACTTTTTTTCAACATTAAGAATCTCAATCATAACGTTCCCTTTCTTAGCATGACGACTAAAAATGTAATTCCACCAAACAATTCGATGATGATAGATACAACCCCCTGGGCTCTGAATACATGATACATGAAAAAGTATGAGCCAGTTAAAACCAAAAAGCCTATGGCAAGAGCCATTGGAAACACATATCGATGATCATAGGTCGGCACTGCCTGATATGTCATGGTAGCGACTAAAAATCCGAAGAACGTAAGGGGGCCTACCAATGAGGTTGAAATAGACATCAGAACAGATACTAATACAAGAGTATAAATGACTCCTGACTTATGATGAACCCCAAGGGAAGTGCTGGTACCTTTTCCAAGGGACAGTACATTTAATTTTTTTGAATAAGCAAGAAGCAATATGGCAGTAATGATGACGATGGGTATGGCTACCGGAAAATACTCCGCATCCGCATTATTCACAGAACCAAACAATCTTGCCTGCAGCACATCAAACTCAGAAGGTGCCAGAAGCTTTCTCATAAAGGAGGATACCGACTTAAGCCCGGTTCCAATAATAATTCCCACCAAAAGCATAAGCTGCAAATTGCCATACTTTCCGGATAGCAGCCAGCCATAAAGGATTAAGCACATGAGTACCATAATCGCTACCTGAAACAGAAACGGTCCAGTCCCTTTGAATTTTATAAATACACCGGCACCAAAAAAGAACATGGTACTGGTATGTATGGTGGAGTAAAGTGCCTCAAACCCTAAAAGCGAGGGCGTGAGAATCCGGTTATTGGTACTGGACTGGAATGCAACGGTCGCTAAGCTCTGACAAACAGCAGCGATGACCATCGCAACAATGGCGGTCAGCCTCCGTTTCACAATGGGAACAAAAGAGGGAGAACCCATGGGAACCGGATTGTTATAAACCAAAAGTCCATAGGTGGCAAGAGAACCTAAAACAAAAAGTGTTATCAGCAAGATCCAATAACGCGTCTCCTCTTTCCTGGAACGAAACGCTTTGGCCGATCTGTTTCTATTATCAACTCCGGGATTCAGCCCGGTATTTTTATTCTTATCTATAAATTCGCTCATCTTAACTTCCTTTGTTTCAATAAAATCACGATAAAGATTACCGCACCCACAGTTCCAAGGATTAAAGAGACAGGGACTTCAAAAGGCATGATAAGTGTACGGGAAATAATGTCACATAGAGTAATTGCTCCCATTCCAAGCACGCATACCCAGGGCAGATTGCTCTTTAGATCATCCCCTCGATACATGGAAACAATATTTGGAACAATTAAGCCTAAAAACGGAAGATTTCCGATTACAGCCGCAACAATACCAACGGCAGCCGAAATAAGACCCGTGCCAAGTATTACAATCTTATTGTAATTTACCCCAAGGCTTGTTGCCACATCTTCTCCTAATCCGGCTAAGGTCAACCGATCCGCATAGAAAAAGATGATGATATTAATAATGACAATGAGCCATAAATACTCATAGCGTCCGATTTGGACCGGGGCAAAGGAACCTACGAACCAGGTTTGAATGCTTTGTGTCATTTGAAAAAGGAGACCAATAAAGGTGGAAATTGAGGATATGACGGCTCCCAGCATCATTCCTATGATAGGAACGATTAAAGACGAGCGAAGCTTGACCTTTCTTAAGAAAAGAAAGAAGATCATGGTACCTACAAAGGAAAAAAGGATCGCACCCGCCATTCTCTGCATCAGAGTCGGTGCCGGTATTACCAGATAAACAAAAACAAGCCCAAGGCCTGCCCATTCAATGGTGCCCGTTGTGGTAGGCTCCACCATACGATTCTGTGTAATCAGCTGTGTTACCAGTCCAGCCATGGACATGGCTGCTCCCGTGAGCATGAGCGCTGCCGTTCTTGGAACGCGTGTAATAAAAAACATCTGAAGTCCGTCCTCTTGCCCCTTGATGTCATATACCCCTGTAAAAAGTGATATGATTCCTAACATGAGGACACAGATGACTGCCAATGTAAAAGATTTTGTCCATGTCTTATTAGAACAATTCTGGGGCTGAGAATTCTCAGCCCCTGTCATTTTATTGATTTGATTTTTCCGCATTTTGGTATACATCCTTTATCCTACTTGGTTAAAGATTTGGCAAGGTTATCAAATAACTCTATAAAAGTCTGTATGGATTCGTTGGTATATGTATCATTTGGTGCATATACTACCTGTCCCTTGGTAATAGCTGTTGTGTTTTGAAGCGCTGGAGAATTGTTTATTACATCCTGAGCGGGAACTGCATCCTTTGTAGAAGAGATTGCTGCATCACGGTCCAGTACAAAGATCCAGTCAGGATTGCTCTGTGCAATTGCTTCCACAGATATATCATCTCCCTGATGGTCAGATGTGGCACCGCTCACTTCTAAGGCTGATGTCCAGCCAAAGACCTCATACAAAGGACCCCATACACGACCGGAAACAGGTGCTGAAAAACCAATGTCTCCACCGGAAACTACAACACTCATAATTTTGTCGGTTCCATTATAGGCAGATTTTGCCTTCTCAATTGCCTGGTCAAAATCAGCATTCAATTTTTCCGCTTCTTCATTCTTATTAAAAATCTTACCTAATGTGATGGTGGAATCTTTCAGACCATTTGTAAAACTTTCGCCAGACTTACCGGCTTCTTTTGAAATCTGGAAGCTAAGATCAACTACCGCAGCATTTGGTACCAATTTCTTTATCTCTTCATAATAACTGGAAAATCTTTGACCCACGATTACAAGCTCAGGATCTGCTGCTGCTATGATTTCAAGATTAGGCTCACTGTGGTTTCCAATATCCTGAACCTCACTGTCTGCTACATAGGAGGAATCTGCAGGCATAACTCCTTTTGGAACTGCTGCTAACTTAATTCCCCAATCGGATAAGGTTTCAAAGGTTCTGTTATCCAATGCTACCACTGTCTTTGGATTGACTGGAACAGTAACCGTTCCATGAATATCAGTAACTTCCACCGTTTTCGCTTCTGCTGCTGTGGTTTCTGCTGCTGTTGTTTCAGCGGATTCACTTGCGCTGGTTTCCGTAGAAGTTGTGTTATTACTCTTGCTTTGACAACCCGTAAGTGCTAAAGCAAATACTGCTGCTAAGACAGTTAACTTGGGTAAAAATGATTTTCTCATAATATCCTCCTAATTATGTTATCATGGGTAAATTACGACTTGCAGTTTTATAGACTAATTTATATTAGTCTCAACTAACTCATTCCGCAGTTTACCATATCAGACCATAATTGTCAACCGCCCGCTTTTCTTCCCCTTATTTTATTGCTCCACCATGGAAATAGCATTCATATACAGGCTGATTTTTATAACTGATTTCTTCGTGGCCCTGAAACCAATCCATATCACCAGTCAGCTTGCAACAATAGATATAATCATTTTCCTGATAAAAGGCTGGCCCGCGAAATGGCTTATCTTCCGGAACCAGAAGGAGAGCTGCTTTTGCCGCATAGGTTTCCTTTTTTGCCTGAATCATGAATTTGACTACTTCTTCTTTTTCATAAGGGACCTGAGTGACCAACGCGGTGGTGCAGTTGTTGTTATCCTTCACCAGATGGTCAATGGTCACCCTGAAAAATTCTGAAATTGCTATGATATTTGAGATATCAGGATATGCCTGCCCGCTTTCCCATTTTGCTATGGCCTGCCTGGATACATTTAGATGCTCTGCCAGATCCTCCTGAGTGAGTCCCTTACTGTTTCTTAATACAAATAATTTTTCTGAAAAAATCACTGGAACTTACCTCCTCGCTTTTTTAATATATTATCATAGAGCGGTGCCGTTCTTACATGACCTAACCGTTGCATTTTTGCTACGCTTTGTTGCTTTTATCTAAAAATCACTTTATTTTATATGTATTTGCATTAACGGTTGCAGAAAATCGGAATTTTTATTATAATTTCACCATAAGAAACCATAAATGAAACCAATGGAACCCATCACCATATAAGAAAGGATATGACAATATGGAAAAGATCACAAGCTTTACCATTAACCATTTAAAGCTTCTTCCTGGCATCTACGTCTCCAGAAAAGACCAGGCTGGGGACGCGCTTATTACTACATTTGATATCCGCATGACCCGCCCTAATTTTGAACCGGTGATGAATACCGCAGAGATTCACACCATTGAGCACCTGGGTGCTACCTTTTTAAGAAATCATGAAACCTACAGCGAAAAAGTAATCTATTTTGGACCAATGGGATGCCGCACCGGCTTTTATCTTCTTCTTAGCGGAGATTATAAATCAAGAGATATTGTGCCTCTTATCACAGAGATGTATGAATTTATCCGTGATTTTGAAGGAGAGGTTCCGGGAGCTTCTGCAAGAGACTGTGGAAACTATTACGATATGAACCTTAACATGGCGAAATACTTAGCCAGAAAGTTCCTTGATACTGTCCTTTATGGGATTGAAGATGAACATCTTCTTTATCCGGAATCATAATCCATTCTCCCCGCTTCGGCGGGGTAATTTTTGTAACTGATAAAACTTGACCATTTAGGTACAGTATGTTAATCTTATAACGTGGAGGTGTTACATGCTGATAACGAAAGAATGTGACTACGCAATACGCATTATCCGGGCACTGTCAAATGGGGAGACAGACAGCATTCCATCCATCAGTGAGAGGGAACAGATTACTCCTGCCAATGCCTACAAGATTGCCAGAAAGCTTGAAAAATCAGGTTACATTAAAAGCTTTCGCGGAAGTGCAGGGGGATATGCCTTAAATTGCGATTTGGAAACAACAACTTTATACGATATTATCACGGTGATTGACCCAAAGATGGTGCTGATTGAATGCATGCAGGCCGGTTACGATTGCCCTGTCCATTCCCATAAACGCCCATGTCACGTCCATCGGGAATTCGCAAGAATCCAAAAGAATTTAAACCAGGATTTAAAGAAATTTTCCCTGGCTAAAATTTTGGCTGAATAATTTTTTGGCCGAATCTATACTAAAATAGTAAAGTTTCACAAGGAGGAAGAAAATGAATCAATGTTATGGATGCAACACGTGTGAAAGCGCTGACAAGCCACTGGAAAAATTTATTTCCGCACTGCCGATGGAAACATCCCATCACCGTGTGGAAAAACAGAGTACGAAATGCGGTTTCGGACTCCAGGGTGTATGCTGCCGCCTTTGTGCCAACGGCCCATGCCGGATTACTCCAAATGCTCCTAGAGGAATCTGCGGTGCTGATGCGGACACCATCGTGGCAAGAAACTTTTTAAGAGCGGTTGCCTCAGGAAGCGGCTGCTACATACATGTAGTGGAAAACACTGCACTCAATTTAAAGAAGACAGCTCAGGCAAAAGGCGAACTAAAGGGAATGGAATCCTTAGAGCATTTGGCGGAGCTTTTTGGCGTTGATGAGGCAGATGTTTACAAGAAGGCAGAAAAGATTGCCGATGCGGTTCTCTCTGATCTCTACAAGCCGGAATATGTGGAAATGGAGCTGACCGAAAAGGTTGCCTATGCTCCCCGCGTAGCACGCTGGAAAGAGCTTGGCATTATGCCAGGAGGTGCTAAAAGTGAGGTGTTTAAAGGAGTTGTTAAGTGCTCCACCAACTTAAACTCCGATCCTCTTGATATGCTGGTTGATTGTTTACGCCTTGGTATTTCCACTGGTATTTATGGACTTACACTGACAAACCTGTTAAATGACGTTTTACTGGGACAGCCACAGCTTCGTATGGCTCATGTTGGTCTTCGTGTCATTAATCCGGATTACATAAACATCATGATTACCGGCCATCAGCATACCATTTTTGTGGATTTACAGGAAAAGCTCATCTCTCCTGAGGCTGTGGCTAAGGCAAAGGCGGTTGGTGCCAAGGGCTTTAAGCTGGTTGGCTGTACCTGTGTGGGTCAGGATCTCCAGTTAAGAGGCGCGCTTTATCCAGAAGTATTTGACGGCCATGCAGGCAATAACTACACCAGCGAAGCCGTTCTTGCCACTGGTGCCATTGATGCAGTCCTCTCTGAATTCAACTGTACCCTTCCTGGCATTGAGCCGATTTGTGATGAATTAAAGATCAAGCAGATCTGTCTTGATGATGTGGCTAAGAAATCAAATGCAGAGCTGATGAAATTTGATTTCGAGCACAGGGAAGAACAGAGCGAAAAGATCATTGATAAGGTCATTGAAGCTTATACGGAAAGACGTGGTATCGTTCCTCTTAATTTATTACCGGAACACGGAAACGACAATACCTTAACCGGTGTCAGCGAGGGTTCCCTTCGAAACTTCTTAGGCGGAAACTGGAAGCCGCTCATCGACCTTATTGTGGCTGGTAAGATCAAAGGAATTGCAGGCATTGTAGGCTGCTCTAACTTAACCGCTGGCGGCCATGATGTGCTGACGGTGGAGCTGACAAAGGAACTGATCAAAAGAGATATCATTGTCCTGACTGCCGGCTGTTCTTCCGGCGGTATTGAAAACTGCGGTCTTATGACTCCGGAAGCGGCTGAGCTTGCAGGTCCTAATTTAAGAGAGGTATGTAAAGCTCTTGGAATTCCGCCTGTACTGAACTTCGGCCCTTGTCTTGCCATCGGACGTCTGGAAATCGTGGCGACGGAAATTGCGGCTGAGCTTGGCGTGGATCTTCCGAAGCTTCCTCTGGTTCTTTCTGCTGCCCAGTGGCTGGAAGAGCAGGCAATTGCAGACGGCTGCTTTGGCCTTGCCCTTGGACTTCCTCTTCACTTAGGCTTACCGCCATTTGTAACCGGAAGCGACGTAGCTGTTAAGGTACTGACAGAAGGCATGAAGAGCCTGACTGGCGGACAGGTGATCATTAATCCGGATGCAAAGGAAAGTGCTGATATCCTGGAAACAATCATCATGGAGAAGCGTGAGGGTCTTAATATATAGGAGGTTGGCTTATGAAACGGATATTCATTGATGCAGCCAAATGCGACGGCTGCAAGAATTGTTTTATAGCTTGCATGCAGGCACACCGGACGGATGGGGGTTCCGTCTACGACTTAAAGCTTTCCGATCCTCATAATGAATCCCGCAATCACATCGAAAAAGGCAGAAACGGGGGCTACACCCCAATCTTTTGCCGTCATTGTGACCAGCCGGAATGCGTGATGTCCTGTATGAGCGGGGCACTTACAAAGGATAGGGAAACAGGACTGGTGCTTTATGATGAATCCGCATGCGGTTCCTGCTTTATGTGCGTGATGAACTGCCCTTACGGAGTGTTAAAGGCGGACACCAGCACAAAGACTAAGGTAATTAAATGCGATTTCTGTGCAGACAAGGGATTTTCTCCCAGCTGCGTAAAATCATGCCCAACGGGTGCGATCTATGTAGAGGAGGTGCAGGGATGACTCATGTAATTATCGGTGTAGGGGCTGCCGGAATCACCGCAGCAAAGACCATCAGAGAGCTGGAGCCTGATGCCAGGATCATTATGATATCTCCAGATGAATATGTGCACTCCCGGTGTATGCTTCATAAATATTTAAGCCATGAACGGGATGAAAAAACTCTTTCATTTATACCGGAAAACTTTTTTGATGCTTCCCGCATCAACTGGATTCAGAAAAAGGCAGTATCCATTGATACGGCCCGTCAGGAGGTGATACTTGAGGATGAATCAAGAACTGCATACGACCGTCTCCTCATCGCCACTGGTGCTGATAGCGTGATCCCTCCTATTATGAATTTCAGGGAGGCTAAAAATGTATTTGGACTTCGTAATCTTTCCGATGCACAGAACATCAGAGCCTGTTCCAAAAAAGCCAGCAAAATCCTGATTGTGGGTTCCGGGCTTGTTGGTATGGATGCGGCTTATGCCTTCCTGGAACAGGGAAAGGACGTGACCGTGCTTGAAATGGCAGACAGGATTCTTCCAAAGCAGCTTGATGAGACGGCTGGAAAAGCCTATCAGAAGCTGTTTGAAGAGCATGGGTGCAAATTCATCCTTGGCAGGAAAACCGTATTAAGCACCATGCCGGAAACCGATGAGATCACCTCTGTCATGCTTGATGACGGATCTCTCATTGAATGCGATATGGTTGTGGTGGCTGCTGGTGTCAGTCCTTCGGTTTCCTGTGCTAAGGGAAGCGACATTACAATCGACCGGTTTATTCAGGTGGATGATTATTTAAGGACTTCCTGTGACCATGTGTATGCTGCGGGAGATGTGAACGGAATCGCCGGAATCTGGCCGAATGCCATGAAACAGGGTAAGACTGCTGCTTATAATATGTGCGGTCAGAGCATGATTTACGAAGACAAATACGGTATGAAAAACACCATGAATTTTTATGGACTCACCACTCTTTCTCTTGGAGACGGCATTGCGAAAGAGGGAGATCAGGTTATTGTTCGGGAAGATTCTGAAAGCTATAAGAAGGCCATTCTTAGGGATGGCTGCTTAACGAGTATTCTCATTCAAGGCCCTATTGATTACTCCGGGATATATCAGTACCTGATTAAGAATCGTATTTGCCTGGATTCTGTAAAGACCGATATCTTCCATCTTTCCTTTGCGGATTTTTATGGGATTGATGGGACCGGGCAGTTTACGTATCAGGCGGCAGGGATTTAAAGAAAATCCGCCCCTATAGAGGACAATATAAAAAATCCTCTATAGGGGCATTTTGTTATCATTAACCTTATCCCTTAAAGCCCGAACTCTGCCTTTAACTTCTCATATCTGGCTTTTTCTTTCTCAGCCACCTCGAAAAGAGGATTGTAAAAGCAATGCTGCATCACATCCCCATCAATCAATACTTCAGAAAAAGAATCATGGGTCTTTCCTTTGCTGCTGTGATGATAGATAGCATTGCATATCAAGTCCATTTCCTGTGGTTCAAACGCGGAAAAAGACTCCAAAATCTCCCTTGCCATGACTGAGCCTTTATGGGCGTGGTCCCTGGTATCCATGGTGGTATAGGAATAGATATCATGAAGCATACCTGCAATTGCTGCCAGCTCTGCATTTTCTTTCCGTTTCATGGCAATTAGGGTACAGGCCTGAGAGACTCCGTATAAATGCATGTAACCGCACCTTCTGTATTCTGGGTCCGGTATCTTAAGCAGCATTTCATCTACGTATTCTCTGACTTTTTCTATTCTGTTCATGCTTTTTCTCCTTGTATTCCTCTTTTGTAAGATTTCAAAGAGTATACCATTTTTTCGTAACGCATGCAAGGTAAGGCCTCCCCCCATCACAGTCACTCTCAGAAAATACCAGTGTACTTGCCCCCTGTGGTGAGGTACAATAAACTAAAAAAATAAGGGGTACATACAATGTCAAATTTCTATCGGAATAAAGATGATTCTTATCAGTATGGCTTAGCTACAGGCCTTTGCATTGGTCTGATTATTGGGGCAGTGATTAATAATCTTGGAATAGGGTTGATATTCGGTCTTTCCCTGGGATTACTCTATGACAAGGGGTTCTTTAAGAAACGGTAACAGGATAATACGGCAGGCATGAAACCATTCATGCCTGCCGTATTTTTTCGTTATGTTATGCTTAAATAGCCAGAACACAGGCCTTGGACTGCCTAGTCACTCTATTTCATAAAAGACATACTATAACATAGAAATACGTATTTCTAATGAGAATGTGAGGGGGCGTTTTTATGGCTAACTATAAACCGATTGCGAAAACTATTTTGGCCTCTGTTGCAGATTCCGGACAAGTGATTGTTGCAAAACTTTCCACAACCAGCTGGGGTCTTTTGTTGCTTAGAGGTACTGCTGTCTTTAGCAATACCATTTTAAGGAGCGGTGCTGTTGCGATTTGGGAGAGCACAAAACCAACCACAGAAGAGCCAGATCTTGTAACATTTACAGATGCTAACGCAAACTATGGTATCACAACCAGAGCCGGCGTCATACTTCGGTTGAAATTTTACAGTAAGTAATCACTTAGGGGTGTCCAGTCACGGTGTAAGGACACCCCTATTAAGGAGGTAGAGAACGTTGTCAAACTTATGTTTTACAGGCGGTCAGCTCATCTGTTCCGGAGTTGTGACCGCTGATGCAGTGGCTCCCGGCAGTTCTTTACTGCTTCTTACGGGAACCGTTTACAGTCCATCAGGAATCCCTCTTTCCGGAGCCGCAGTTGAAATTCTATCCTACCATCCTGACAATCCTGATGAAGTGGTCCGGTTGGGACTCTCCTTTACCCTTTCAGACGGAACCTATGCACTCTCTCTTCCCAGAATTCCCGGCAGACAATATGAACTTCGGGCATTTTCGTCCATATGAAAAAAGCCAAAAGGGCGACATTTTATGGAGGATACTATGAAAAAAGTCAAAACTTCAGATGGATACTTCGTCTACCGTATAAAAAAAGACCGGCAGTATCATTTACTGGCAGACAGTGCCAGCTACAGAAACAGCATTAGGGATCTTTTAAATACACTAAGTGATTTAAAATTTGATTCCCTGATTTTTTTATTTGGAATTGATACAGGCGATTATCTGACGGAATTAAAAAAGGTGCTATGCCCAAAGAATCAAGTCATTATATTTGAACCGAATCTCACCATATACCGCAGCTTTTCCAATGATCCGGGGGACAACATAAAGCTGGTGTACTATAAGGAAGATGTGGTAAAAAAGATATTTGAAGAAAGCATTAACTTAAAGAACATTAACAATATTTATTTCTTTTCCTTTGGTAATTACAGTACCGTATATAAAAAGGAGCATGACAGGCTTATTGAGCATCTGGACTGGACGATTATAAAATCCGCTTCCCAGGTATCCTTAGCCAGGCGCTTTAAGAAAGTATTTATTAAAAATATGATTGCCAACATGAAGATAATTGACCAGTCCACTCCCATTCACCACTACCTGTTTTCCAATGCAGGGGTACCGGCCATCGTGGTATCGGGAGGGCCTTCTCTTGATCAGAACATAGAGGTCATGAAAAAACACAAAGACAGGTTAAAGGATTGCTTTATTATTACAGGAAGCAGAACCGTAGATGCCCTGATTAAAAATGGAATTACCCCTGATCTCATCGTATCGGTGGATCCGGTGGATGCCAACTTTGATATGATGAAGGAGCATTTGGATCTTACGGTGCCTCTTGCCTTTTATGAGTACAGCAACCGGTATCTTATGAAACATTATAAGGGAGAAAAAATCTTTATCTCCCTGCTGCTTTCCCACACCGTAAAAGGAATGGAGCACTTAAAGGCCGTCTACTGCGGCGGCTCTGTTTCACATGCCTGCATTGACATCGCTGCTATGCTTGGCTGCTCTCCCATTTTGCTGATTGGCCAGGACCTGGCTTATACGGACCAGAAGCATCATGCGGACAGTGCCACATTTCTCTATGACAGCACCATAAACTATGCACCTCAGACCCTTACAAAGGACATAAACGGTCAATGGGTCGGTTCCACGGTGACTCTTGATTATTTCAGAAAAAACTTAGAGCTTTATATCAATCAATACAAGGACCATCCCTTTATACGCTTCATTAACTGCTCCTACGGTGCTGAAATAAATGGGGCCCCTCACAAGGAGCTTGATGAGATGCTAGGTCACGGTGATTTCTCAAAGAAAAAGGTGCCTTTTCTTCCCAGTCATGAACTGACCCTGGATTCAGAGGATATTATTAAGTCCCTGTTGGAGTTTTTAGAGGATTCTATCATTAAGACAGAACAGGGTCTGGAGCTATGTGAGACCATACGTCTGGAGAATGAGACCAAATCTCTTGTTGAAGTTGAGGAGGATGACATTGACCTTCAGCGTATTCTCTATATCCTGCATCTGGTAAACAGCTTTGAGAACCATCCCTACACCAGTTACCTGGGGGGATATTACAGTGAATTTCTCTATGAAATAAAGGAAGAGCACAATTCCATGCTGGCAAAGGATTTTGAACATCTGACCTCTGACCTTCAATATCAGGCCAACTTCTTCTATGAGTACTTTTCAAAGCTCCATGAGATTTTAACAGAGATCAGGGATACTGCCCGTTCTACGGTATCAGAATTTTATGAATCGCATATAGTTTAATAAATCTGCCGGAAGGAAAGAGGATTTGTATGGAACAGGAAAATAAGAACGAGATCATCGATGGTAAATACAAAGAAATAAAGATCAATAAAATGATTGTAAACGGCAAAGAGCAGGAAGGCAATATCATTCGTGGGGAGGACACCAAAAACCTGCAGGAATTAAATGTAACGGTTTATACCCAAAACGAGTAAGGGTGTAAGGAGGGGGGAGTTTCAATGGACGGTCCCAGAAGGAACACATTTATGATCCGGGGCTCCAAGCTTCTGCCATGGAGGGAAAATCACTATAATTTTCATCTAAGCCGGGATCATCACCAGATCATAAAAGGAACGGTATATTCAGAGGAGGGGACCCCCTGCGCCGGTGCTTCCATCATGCTTACTCAAATCGATGAAGCGAACCAGGAACGTCTTGTCCTTGGCTATGCCGTAACCGATGAGGCCGGACAGTATCTTTTTTCCCTTGAAGCAAAGCCGCAGATGAAGTATGAGTTGACGGTCTATGCTCCCCTCATAACAAACCAGAAGGAGGACTCTTCTTGAGCGGTTATACTGAACTGATTATTCCACCGGACAAATTTAATAATCGTAACGTGGCTCAGGCGGTAATCACCATGGAAGCCTCCTGTGAAGTATTATTAACGGGTACTGTATTAAACCCACAATGTCAGGCCATTGAAGGTGCCGTGGTCCGCATCACTGCGGTCAGCATCTTAAAGCAGAAAACGCTTCTCGGTTATGTCTTAACCAACCAGTTCGGCGAATTTGCGGTTGCTGTTTTAAGAAATCCCCAGATTGATTATCAGCTTGATATGTTTGAGCCGGTCCAGAGCATTTGAGAAAGGGGAGTCTTATGGCACATGCAATCATTCGAGGCCTGGTCCGGCACACCGACCGCGCCCCTGTTGTGGGAGCCGTAGTGATCCTGGAACGGCTGGTCCCTGTGTTTAACGAGGAACGAAAGGAAGAAGACTTATCAAGCGTTTACTTAGGCCATACCCTGACCAACCGGCATGGAGAATTCTGCTTTGCCGTTTCTGACAGAACAATCACGTATCGTGTCAAGGTATTTGATAACAGCCACGGAGAAGGGAGAAATCCATGAAGAAGGTGCTGGTGACCGGAGCCGATGGTTTTATCGGAAGCCATCTTACCGAAGAGCTGGTTCTAAAGGGGTATGAAGTCAGGGCACTTGCTTATTACAACTCCTTTAACAGCTATGGCTGGCTGGATACCCTGCCGGCTCCTATAAGAAATGAAATTGAGATTGTAAGCGGAGACATCAGAGACCCCAATGGGGTAAGGGCCTGTCTTTCCAGTATTGACTCTGTCTTTCATCTGGCAGCCCTCATTGCCATTCCCTACAGCTATCAGTCTCCCGATTCCTATGTAGATACCAATGTAAAAGGGACCTTAAACGTCCTTCAGGCAGCCAAAAGCCTGGGGACCGGTAAGGTGCTCATCACCTCAACCTCAGAGGTCTACGGAAGTGCGGATTACGTTCCTATTGATGAAGCTCACCCCAAAAAAGCCCAATCCCCCTATGCCGCCACGAAAATAGGGGCAGACCAGCTCGCTCTGTCCTTTTACCGCAGCTTTTCCCTGCCGGTGACCATCGTCCGTCCCTTTAATACCTACGGACCAAGACAATCAGCCAGAGCGGTGATACCAACCATTATCAGCCAGCTTCTGGCTGGAAAAAAGGAGATTCGGCTGGGCAGTCTTACGCCTACCAGAGACTTTAATTATGTAAAGGATACGGTAAACGGCTTCATAGAGATAGAACGCGCACCCGAAACCATGGGAGAAGAAATAAACATAGCAAGCGGCAAAGAAATCTCCATCGGGGATCTGGCAGAGGAACTCATACGCCAGATCAATCCGGAAGCCAGAATCCTTTGCGAGGACCAAAGGCTCCGCCCGGAAAAGAGTGAGGTAACAAGGCTTCTTGGCTCCAATGAAAAACTGACCCGCCTCACTAAATGGAAGCAGGAATACCCTCTCTCCGTTGGGCTTCAAAATACCATTCAGTGGATAAAAGAGAATGGGGACCGTTTCCGGACAGACCAATACATTGTTTAGACCAATCGGAAGGGAGTCATATGATACCGTTATCCGTTCCTGTTTTAAAAGGAAATGAAAAGAAATATATAGACGATGCCATCACAAGCGGCTGGATCTCCACCGCCGGCAGCTACGTGACCCGCTTTGAAAGGGAAATGGCAGACTACTTAAAGGTTCCAAACACTGCCGCAGTACAAAGCGGTACGGCGGCCCTCCACCTGGCTATGCTTCTTTCCGGCATTAAAAGGGATGAGGAGGTCATCGTACCTACTCTCACCTTTATTGCCGCAGTCAATCCAGTGACATACTTAGGCGCTCATCCCATCTTTATGGACTGCGACCATACCCTGAATATGGACTCAGAAAAGCTGGAGAGATTTCTAAAAACAGAGTGTACCAAAACTCAGGAAGGCCTTTTAAACCGTACTACAGGGCGGATCATAAAAGCTGTTGTCATTGTTCATGTCTTTGGCAGCATGGCTGATATGGAAACCCTTCTAAGCCTATGTAAGGAGTACCATCTAAAACTGATTGAAGATGCAACGGAAGCACTTGGAACCAAGTACACCGAAGGGAGCTTAAAAGGCAGGTTTGCAGGCACCATAGGAGATTTTGGTGCTTATTCCTTTAATGGCAATAAGATAATCACTACTGGCGGAGGCGGTATGATCACTGCCAGAAATGAGGAGGATTTAAAAAAGGCCGTATACTTATCCGCACAGGCTAAGGATGATCCATTTTACTACGTTCATCATGAAGTCGGTTATAACTACCGTATGACCAACCTCCAGGCAGCCTTAGGCGTGGGACAGCTGGAATGTCTGGAAGAGTACATTGAAAAAAAGAGAGAGAACTACGGTTATTACAAAAGCTTATTAAAGGACAGAGACGATGTCTCACTTCTTTCATTTTGCGAAAAGGCCAGAAATAACCATTGGTTTTATTCCCTGCTCTTAAATAACCACAAATCTGGGCGGGATGAACTTATGACCAGGTTAAGGGAATCCGGCATTGAAACAAGACCCATCTGGAAGCTTATTCACACCCAGACCATGTATAAGGACTGTCAGGCGTATTATATTGAGAAAGCACCCTTTTACCAGAGCAATGTGATCAATCTTCCTTGCAGCGTAAACCTTAAGGAAGCTGACATGAATTTTATTGTTAAGACCCTGAATGAAGGGTGATTACCGGAAGGAGGATGGCTTACATGGACGTAAAGAAATTCTCAATTTCACCAGATGATTCCATCAAAACAGCAATCCGGCAGTTAGATAAAACGGCGAAGAAACTCCTGGTGGTAGTTCGAAATGACAAGCTGGTGGGGGTAATTACGGATGGAGACATCCGGCGCTGGATCCTAAAAAACGAAAATCTATCCATGGCCGTAAGCCGCATTATGAACACCTCTCCTATCGTAATTACACGGTCAGAAACTCCCCTGGCTCTTGATATCATGAGAGAGAAAAAGATTGAAGGACTTCCACTTGTAAATGAACACATGGAGGTTGTGGATATTTTATTCTGGAACGAACTGAATTCCTCCAAGGAAAGGATAACAGAGGGCAAAAAGGTTCCTGTAGTCATCATGGCAGGAGGAAAGGGCTCCAGACTCTATCCTTATACTAAAATCATACCAAAACCCTTAATTCCCATTGGGGATACCCCCATCGTGGAACGAATCATGAATCAGATGATGTCTTACGGTTTTACGGAATTCTATCTCACGGTGAACTACCGAAAAGAACTGATTAAAGCGTATTTTAACGATGATGACCGCTATCATCTTAACTTTATAGAAGAAAAGGAGCCACTTGGCACCGCTGGCTCTCTCTCACTTTTAAAAGATAAAATTACAGACAGCTTCTTTGTCAGCAACTGTGATATTTTAGTGGACGTAAATTACGAAAAGCTCCTTGACCATCATATCAAAAATGAAAATCAGATCACCGTAGTCACTGCAATGAAAAATTATGAGGTTCCTTATGGTGTAGTTTCACTGGATGAAGAAGGCCGCATACAGGCCTTAAATGAAAAGCCCAGCTATGAATTTCTCGTCAGCACCGGTCTGTACGTTCTGGAAAAAGGTGTTTTAAACAATCTCCCGGAAGGAGCCCCATTTGATATGCCGGATCTGATCCGCCTCTGTCTGCAAAACGGGAAGAAAGCAGGTGCGTATCCGGTAATGGACAGCACCTGGCTTGACATGGGGGAATTCAGTGAAATGAGAAAAATGGCGGAGCGTATGAAGCTATGAAAAAAAAGCTGATACTGATTGGTGGAGGCGGCCATGGAGAAAGCGTCATTGATTCCATTCGTTCTGCCAATGAATACGATATCATTGGTATTCTGGACCAAAAGCTTGAGGCAGGCACATCCATTTGTGGTATTCCGGTTCTGGGAACCGATGAACTCCTGTCTGACCTTTGCCATCAAGGAATTTCTTACGGTGTCATAGCCGTAGGTAGTCTGGGAGACCCCCGTCCAAGAATCCGAATTTATGAGACCTTAAAGCAAAATGGGTTAGTGTTGCCTAACATCATAGATAAAAGTGCAGTCCTATCTCAGAATGTATCAATGGGGGAAGGCAGCTTTATTGGCAAGGGTGTTATCATTGGGGCCAGGGCGGTTCTTGGTAAAGGCTGTATCATTAATACAGGAGCAATTATAGAGCATGGTGCAAGCATCGGGGATTTTGTTCACATCGCCCCAGGCTGCGTTCTGTGCGGCAATGTGTCCGTGGGGGAACATACTCACATTGGAGCCGGAACCACAGTCATTCAAAATATCACCATAGGAGACAATACCATG
The DNA here is from genome assembly GCA_000526575.1 of Clostridium sp. 12(A). GTDB lineage: Bacteria > Bacillota > Clostridia > Lachnospirales > Lachnospiraceae > Lacrimispora > Lacrimispora xylanolytica. Next base: position 2,922,764 of record JAGI01000002.1, read on the forward strand.
ATCGGAGCCGGAAGTCTCGTATTAAGGAATATTTCTTCCCATACTCTGGCTTTTGGAAAGCCTGCAAAGGAGGTCGGTGTTTATGAACAGAGTTATGATTATCGCTGAAGCAGGGGTAAACCATAATGGAGATTTGGATACAGCCAAAGGGCTGGTGGATGCAGCAAGGGAAGCGGGAGCAGATGCAGTGAAATTTCAGACCTACCTCACCGAGCTTTTGGCTGTCAGGGACGCAATAAAGGCAGAGTATCAGTACCGGAACACAGGGAAAAGTCTCTCCCAATATGAAATGCTGAAAGAACTGGAACTATCCTATGACAGCTTCAGAGAACTTTCTCTTTATTGTACTTCCCGCAATATCATGTTCTTATCTTCCCCATTTGACGAAACAAGCATGGAATATCTGAATCAGCTAGGAGTTAAAATCATAAAAATCCCCTCCGGAGAAATTACGAATTATGGGTACTTAAAGAAAGCTGCTTCCTTACAAAAACCAATCATTCTCTCCACTGGCATGTCTACCATGGAAGAGATTGGGGAGGCACTGAATCTTCTTGATGAGAGCGGTCAGGATATCACTCTGCTCCACTGCACCAGCGCTTATCCCACTCCAATGGAGGAAGTGAACTTAAATGCCATGTCCCATATGAGGCAAGTATTTTCAAGAAGCATTGGCTACTCCGACCATAGCATGGGAATTGAGGTTGCCATTGCCGCTGCTGCCCTGGGTGCCTGCGTCATTGAAAAGCATATGACCCTTGATAAGACCATGCCCGGACCAGACCACAGGCTAAGCCTGGAGCCAGCTGAATTCAGACTTATGACCGACAGCATAAGAAACATTGAACTAGCTTTGGGAAACGGATATAAGGAACCATCGAAGGAAGAATGTAAAAACCGGGACCGTGTGAGAAAGTTTCTGGTGGCTTCCAGGGACATAAAAAAAGGGGAGCCGTTTACCATGGATAATCTATGCGCCAAACGCTGTTCCCCTGGAATCTCTCCCATGAGGCTTAAAGCCCTCCTTGGGACGCCTTCTGACAGGGATTATAAAATGGATGAAAGGATTATTAAATGATGCGGTTATGCGTGGTAACAGGCAGCCGGGCGGAGTACGGTCTATTAACTCCAGTCATTCGTAAAGCCATGGCCGATCCTGATATAAAGCTTCAAATGGTAGTAACAGGTGCTCACATGGATTCCAGATTTGGTTCCCCTTACCGGGACATGGAGCCGGACGGGATAACCATAGATGAAACCGTGGAAATGAATCTGGCCAGCGACACTTCCTATGGAATCTGTAAGTCCATGGGCCTTGAGCTCATTGGTATTTCTAAGGCGTATGAGAGGTTAAAGCCGGATATGATACTGCTTTTAGGCGACCGCTATGAGATCTTTACCGCTGCAAGCGCTGCTACCATTTGCCGGATTCCCATTGCCCATATTCATGGCGGGGAGCTGACAAGGGGCGCTTTTGATGACTGCATGAGGCATGGAATTACCAAAATGAGCTACCTTCATTTCACCAGTACAATGGAATATAGAAAACGGGTGATACAACTGGGGGAAGCGCCGGAGAGAGTCTTTTACGTTGGAGCTCTGGGTGTGGAAAGGCTTAAGGAGCTGTCTTTCCTCTCCAAAAAGGAACTGGAGGAATCCTTAAACCTTTCCCTGGGATTTAAACTTGCCCTGATCACATTTCATCCTGCCACACTGGAAACAAAGAGTGTCGAAGAGCAAATTAAGCCACTGTTTCAAGCCCTGGATTCCCTGCCCTCTTTGTTTGCCATATTTACTGGAAGCAATTCAGATACAGGTGGAAGCCGTATCAATGAATTGGCTGCCGATTATGCAAAATGCCACCCGGAACGGGCTGCTTTTTTTACGTCTCTTGGCTCACTTCGATATTTAAGTCTTATGAGCCACTGTCAGGTGGTCATCGGAAACTCCTCCAGCGGAATTATCGAGGCTCCCAGCCTTAAGGTCCCGACCGTGAACATCGGTACCAGACAAATGGGGCGGGTGATGGCAGATTCTGTGATCAATTGTGATGATACTTATGACAGTATTCTATCAGCCATTCACAAAGCAATGGAAGTTGACTGGGTAAATCCCTCCCTCCATAATCCTTATGAATGTCCGAGTACCAGCGGAAGAATAATTTCTGAAATAAAGAAGGCGTTTCAAAATGGGATTCAACTGGAGAAGGAATTTTTTGATATCGATTGGAGTTTGTAATGTATGAGAACAAACGGTTTTTAGCATTTATACCAGCCAGAAGCGGTTCCAAGGGACTGACCAATAAGAACATTCTGGAGCTAAATCATAAGCCACTCATGGCATATACCATAGAGGCCTGTAAAAAAGCCGGAATTTTTGACGATATTGTTGTCTCTACAGACTCGGAGCAGTATAGGGATATCGCGAATCAATGGGGCGCATCTGCCCCATTTTTAAGGCCTGCATGGCTTTCAGGGGATAAAGCTGCCACAAAGAACGTAATCATTCATGGAATCAAAGAGATGGAACGGCTTGGAAAGACGTATGATTATATCATGCTGCTTCAGCCTACGTCTCCATTGAGAAATGAAATGCATATAAGAGAGAGCGTGAAACGTTACTTTGAGACAGGAGCAGACACCATAGTCAGCGTATGTCCCTTTGACTGTAACTGTTATTTGGCTGTGACCCTTAAGGAATCTGGTGAGATTGGGATTCCATCTCTTCATGATAAACAGATAAGAAGGCAGGATGTCTCATCAGGATATCGGTTGAATGGGGCTGTCTATCTTACCTCTGTGCCATTTTACTTAAAGCACGAAAACTTTTATGCGGGGACCACCTATCCTTATTTTATGGATCCACTACATTCCATTGATATTGACGATGAGTATGAATTTTATATGGCGGAGCTGCTTTTAAAAAATGGGGTGCCTGCACATTTACATGAAACATAAGATTATAAGAAATTGAAATAGATATGGTTGTATTTTCAGCTGTAGCTACAGCTACATCTGCATTGGCACTTATTTTTACTGGCTCTTCACAGATTGCAAGGTAATGCTGCCTTTACTTTATCGAATTAGGATCGGGATACCAAGTGCTACTAATATCTTTTCCACTAAAACACCGTCTTTCCCCATTGGATTTATGCATATACATATCTTCCTCCGGGTAGTAACAGGTATCTTCCGGTTCATTGGTACCGACATCCAAAATCTCCAACACCTCATTGCCTGAATTATAAAAGGTATGGGCGATATTCTCTCCAGCTGGCTTCCCAATAAAATCTCCGGTACTGACTTCCTTTTCTTCCCCATTTAACTTAAGGGTCACCGTTCCGGAAAGAATAAGGAAGAATTCCTCCTGTTGGGAATGGCTATGATACCTGGTGCTGTAAGCACCAGGCGGGACATAATCTATGTTTACATAAATCTTACGGCTTCCACAAGCTTCACCTAAAGATTTGGTCATCAGGCCAACTTTGTCCTGCCAGATAAATTGTTCTGATAGCTGGTTTACATTTTTAATCTCTATACGATACCCCTCCTGTTTAAGATCGATAATTCCCGCTTAAACCAGACACCTTATTTCCCCATGAACACAACGATTGTCCTTGGTGGAACCATAAATTGTCTTCCATCTGCTTTTGGTTCTTCCCCAGAGTCATACATCCCATTCATCTCTTTTTCATCGGTATGAAATACCACGTGCCAGGACTTTCCTTCCTTCAGACTTGGCAGATCAAACTGATGAGGCTCCCAGTGCATGTTAAAGACCACATAGAAACTCTCATCCTTTGTCCCGTCCGCCTTCTTCCCGTATTCACCCCAATATAAAACCCCAAGCTGCCGCCTGAAATTCTCAAACTCCGGGCACCATGCTCTCACACCATGATAAGACATATCTGGCAGACCGCAGACCAGATAATCCATCAACTTAGGTTCCTTTTCCATATGAAACACAGGATGAGACTTCCGAAACGCAATCAGCGCTTTCACAAACTCAAAAATATCCTGATTCTTCTTTAGAAGATTCCAGTTAAGCCATGATATCTCGTTATCCTGACAATATGCATTGTTATTGCCTGACTGAGTATGGCCAAACTCATCTCCCGCCATGATAAGAGGGGTTCCCTGACTTAAGAATAGAAGTAAAAATGCATTCCGCAGCTGCTTTTTTCTAAGCTCCACCACAGCCTTTTTCCTCGTTGGCCCTTCCGTTCCGCAATTCCAGGAGTAGTTATAAGGAGTTCCATCCTGATTGTTCTCCCCATTCCCTTCATTGTGCTTGGTATCATAGGAAACCATATCCATCATGGTAAACCCATTGGTAGATGCCATGAAGTTAATCACACCCCGGTCAGGCGGATTGTTCCTTAAGCGAAATGCCAGGTTCTTCATCTGGTCTTCATCCCCCTTAAGTACCCGTCGCATGTCAATAAGAAATCCATCATTGCACTCAGCCAGATGTTTTCTTCCGCCTTCCTTCTTTTCCTCCCAGGAATGAGCCAAAAGCTTTAACCGGCTTAAATAAGGGTCATTTCTCAACAGTTCCAGAGGCAGAAAGCCTGACAAATGGATTCCGTCTAAATGAAATTCCTCCGCCCAGAAACGAACCACATCAAGAACAAAGGAGGCAGGCTCCTTACCAGTAAAGTAAAGCTCAGCAATTAACTCCATACCCTCTTTATGAAGAGCCTTGACCAGACTTTTTAATTCCGTCCCTGGATCCGTCTCCCCGGAAGCATAAGATGCCTTCGGAGAAAAGTAAAATCCAGGTCCATATCCCCAATAATTAATTTTTCCGGTAGGTTTATCCACACCAAAGGGGTTTCCGGGCACTCGTTCCGGCAGAATCACCTCCTGAAATTCATTGATCGGCATAAGCTCCACCGTTGTAATACCCAGTTCCTTTAAGTAGGGAATCCTTTCGCAGATTCCCTGAAATGTCCCTTTTCCCTTTACACCAGAGGAGCTATGGTTTGTAAACCCACGGCAATGCATGCGGTAGATGATGGTATCTTCATAAGGGATAAAAGGCAGACTATCTCCCTGCCAGTCAAAGTCTACGGATTCTACTGGTGAGAGTAAGACATCCTGGACACGTTCCAAATCCCCCCAGGTATCCCGGTTTAAGAACCGTTTCCCATAAGGGTCAGAAAAACGCTTGCCGTCCACTTCAAAACAGTAGGAGAGACCGGAAAAATCAGTTCCAAGCACAGTCATGGAAAAGACATTTCCTCTTCTCGTCTCCTGGGGAAAGGGAAGGCTAAATATCGGCTCCTTCTCTCCCTCTTTAAATAGCAAAAGGCTTACGTTATCTCCTTCTGCGGCTGTGCAAAGATGAATCCCGCCGGGCACCATATGAAGCCCCATGGGATAGTTATCATTTCCGGCCTTAATCCTGTACTGTTCCATACATCTTCTCCTCTGCCACTTCGTCCCTTTTACTGGTTCTTGATTTGCTCCGCCAGTTCATTTAAGTACATCCAGCGTTCCATTTTCTCTTCCAGAAGCTGTTCTTTTTCCGTCTTTTCCTTCATCAGGGCATTTAACTTGCTGTAATCTCTGGCTGCCTCAGCCATCTCGACCTCCAGCCCTTCCAAAGCCTCTTCCAAGGCCCCGATTTCATCTTCGATGGTATCCCATTCCTTTTGTTCCTTAAAGGAGAATTTAAGCTTTCGCTCTGATTTTGGCTTTTCCTGTTTCTTTTTCTCGCCGCTTTCAGCCTTCTTTAAGGCTCCGTCCTTTGATTCCGTTCCCTCTGGGTTTTTCGCTTCATAAGCAGCCTGATAATCGGTAAAGCCGCCCTCATACTGAGTCACCCTGCCATCGCCTTCAAAGGCAAAGATACGACGCACCACACGGTCCAGGAAATACCGGTCATGGGAAACGGTAATTACAATTCCTAAAAAGCTGTCCAGATAGTCCTCTAAGATGGTCAGGGTCTGGATATCAAGGTCATTGGTCGGCTCATCAAGAAGCAGTACATTGGGCGCTTCCATAAGAATCCGTAAGAGATAAAGTCGTCGTTTTTCTCCACCTGAGAGCTTTTCTACGGTGGTATACTGAACGCTTGACGGGAACAGGAAACGCTCCAGCATCTGAGAAGCGCTGATGCTTCCGTCCTTTGTCTTTACATACTCAGCTACATTTCGAATGTAATCGATGACCTTAACGCTGCCATCCATATCTTCGCTCTCCTGGGAGAAATACCCCATTTTAACCGTCTGTCCCACGGTAACGGTGCCGGAATCCGCTTCCTGCCATCCAGCGATAATCTTCATCAGGGTAGATTTTCCACTTCCGTTTGGCCCAATGATGCCGATCCGGTCATTCTTTAAAAAGATATAGGTAAAGTCCTTCATAAGAACCTTATCTCCATAAGCCTTACAAATATTTTCAAGCTCTACCGTAGTCCGTCCCAGACGGCTGGAAATGGAATCCAGTTCCACGGTCTGATCAAACTCCAGGCCTTTTTGGTCACGGAGTGTCTCAAACCGTTCAATATGCGCCTTCTGCTTGGTGGAACGGGCTCTTGCTCCACGCTGCATCCATTCAAGCTCCACTCGAAGTATGGACTGGCGCTTTCGTTCACTGGCAACGGCCATATCCATACGCTCTGCCTTAAGCTTTAAATAGCCTTCGTAATTGGCCTGATAGCTGTATAGCTTTCCCTTATCCAGCTCAACGATCCGGTTGGTCACACTGTCAAGAAAATACCGGTCATGGGTTACCATAAGAAGCGCCCCTTTAAAGCGGCGCAGATAATCCTCCAGCCAGTCTGCCATGCTGCTGTCCAAGTGGTTGGTCGGCTCGTCAAGAACTAAAATATCCACTGTAGACAGAAGAACGCTTACTAAAGCGACCCTTTTTCTCTGTCCCCCGGATAATGTCTCCACTTTAGAATCAAAGTCAGTAAAACCCAGTCTGGTCAGCATCGCCTTTGCCTGGCTCTCTAAATCCCACACGTGGTCATGCCCTTCATTTTCCCGGACAATGCTTTCTATGATGGTATCCCCTTCGTGAAAAATAGGATTCTGGGATAAAAACCGAATGTCCAAGTTCCTTCCCTTTACCACATTTCCCTCATCCGGCACCTCAAGTCCGGCAACAATTTTAAGAAGCGTGGATTTTCCCGTGCCATTGATGCCGATGAGACCAATCTTTTCTCCTTCGTTGATACTGAAGCTGGTGTCATCAAACAACAGCCGTTCTGTATATGATTTTGTTAAATGCTCAATCGTCAGTAAATTCATTCCTTATCCTTTTCTCCTGTCTGTCCTTTAGCGGATCACAAGCTCCACCGGGCAGTGGTCTGAACCAAGTACCTCTGTATGGATGGCCGCACTTACAAGCCTGTCCTCTAAGCTTTCTGAAACGCAGAAATAGTCAATGCGCCACCCTGCATTCTTTTGTCTGGCACTGAACCGATAAGACCACCAGGAATACACTTCCTCCTGATCCGGATAAAAATAGCGGTACGTATCAATAAAGCCTGCACCAATGAGATTAGAAAACTTCTCTCTCTCCTCATCGGTAAAGCCTGCATTTTTCCGGTTGGTCTTTGGGTTTTTTAAGTCAATCTCTTTATGGGCCACATTTAAGTCCCCGCAGAAGATTACCGGCTTTTTCTCCTCCAGCTTTTTCAAATAGGCAAGAAATGCTTCCTCCCAGGTCATGCGGTAAGGAAGACGTGCCAGCTCATTCTGGGAATTAGGAGTATAGCAGGTAACCACATAATAATCTTCAAATTCTGCCGCAATAACTCTGCCCTCTTTGTCATGCTCCTCTTCCCCAATTCCGTAGGCAACGGAAATAGGCTCTTCCTTTGTATAAATGGCAGTTCCAGAATAGCCTTTTTTCTCTGCATAATTCCAGTACTGATAATAACCTGGAGTCGGAAGGTCGATCTGTCCTTCCTGCAGCTTACTTTCCTGAATACAAAATACATCTGCATCCACTTCATTAAAATAATCCAAAAATCCCTTCTCCACGCAGGCACGAAGGCCATTTACATTCCAGGAAATCATTTTTTTCATCATTCATCACCTCAAATTAAAGATAGGAATAGTATACCATTTTCCTGTAGTTTCGAAAAGGGGGCACCGCATAAACTGCGATAACCCCCCTGATTTATAAATATTTTTATTCTTTAGCTCTGCTTTTCCTGCCATTTTTTTCGTTCCACAAACCGACCCATGAAAAATGCCAGTACGCCTACTCCGATTCCTGTCTGAAGACAGAAAATAAGGCTCTCCACTTCTCCCGGAAGCTCTCCACCAATCATGGTCTCAAGCACTGGAGTAAACCAAGGCTCATATTCTGTTCCCCGAATCTCAGAAATCATCTGGCTTCCTGCATCATCAGAACCACCAAACTCCGCTCCCTTTACTGCAAAGAGAGGAATAACTGCAATGAGACACACGAGAAGTAACAGAACGGCCATAATCAATTTATTCTTCTTTGTCATCTCAACCCACCTCCTTGGAAAATCCAATGGATTTTAACTCTGGAAGGGCATAAGTCTCAAGAGTCATAACAATGACTGCCGTCAGGATTCCCTCAATGATTGCAAGAGGAAGCTGAGTCGGTGCAAATACCCCTAAGAACTTAATGGCAGAAGCCCCTACACCCCCAACCTCTGATGGGTAGGCAAGGGCAAGTTGAATGCTGGTCACACAGTATGTAAAGAGATCGCCCAGCATGGCAGCCAGGAACACGCTGACAAGCTTATTGACCTTTAAGCCTCTGCATAATTTATATATTCCAAAAGACACGAACGGTCCTGCAATCGCCATGGAAAAGGTATTGGCCCCAAGGGTGGTAAGTCCTCCGTGTGCCAGCAAAATGGCCTGGAAGATCAAAACGATGATTCCAAGTATGCTGACCGCCGACGGCCCAAACAGGATAGCTCCAAGTCCGGTCCCTGTCATATGAGAGCAGCTCCCTGTAACAGACGGAATCTTTAAGGAGGAAATGACAAAGACAAAGGCACCTGACATGGCTAGAATCGTCATCGCTTTCCTATTTTCCCGAAGGGTCTTCTTTATGGAGAAAAATCCCGCTGCCAGAAATGGTACACAGATTGCTCCCCAGGCAATACAGTATTTTACCGGCAGATACCCCTCCATAATATGCATGGCAAAGGCGCTTGGAACAATTCCAAAAGCCAGTGCAAATGCGGTTGCAAGCTTCATGATACTTTTTTCTTTCTTACTCATTTGTTATTCTCCTTCCAATAAAATAAGCACCTTACATCCGACGATTCCCACTCATCAGACAGGCGCTCTCTAAGGGAATCCTTTGTACCACAAAAAATCCCCCGCACCGGTCATCGCTCGTAACCGGCGCGCAGCGAAATGAAAGGCAGGTCTTCTGACTCATGCATCCTCACAACAGCTCCTCTTCCCAGTTTCCCAGTGATGTATGGAACTGTGCTCCACATTTACAGCGGCGGGACCGTAAGGGATTCTCACCCTTTTCCCTATTATCCTGCGGAGAATTTTCACAGGCACCTTTCACAAAATACTCTCTTATTTTAGCCTTAATACCATATTCTGTCAAATTATTTTCATTTGCCAGATCCTGCTGCCAACATCGCCTCAAGCTCCTTTGGATGCCTGGGACAGATGGCATCCCTTTGTAAGACTCCATGCCTTACCAGACTTTCAAATACCTCTAAAATCACTGGCTTTCTTAAATTTGCTTCCTCCAATACCGCGGGAGAATTAAATACTTCTCTTATAGGACCATCAGCGATTAATCTGCCTCCGGAAAAAACCAGGGCCCGCTCTGCCCACTGAAAGGCAAAATCCACATCATGGGTGGAAATCAGAAGAGTTTTCCCCAAATCGGTTAACTCATCCAGAACTTCCTTTAACATCACCACATTGACCGGGTCAAGAGAAGCCGTCGGTTCATCAAACAGAATCACCTCAGGTTCCATGGCAATGATATCCGCGATACTCACCCGCTTTTTCTCCCCTCCGCTTAGATAGTGGGGAGGCCTCTCCTCCATTCCAGTTAAATTCATAGCCGCCAGTGCAGTATGAACCCGCTTTTTAACTTCCTCTTTTGAAAGTCTTAAATTCATAGGTCCAAAGGAAACCTCTGAAAAAACTGTTGATGCTATGATCTGGTTATCTGCATCCTGAAATACGATTCCAACATTTTTACGAAGCTCCTGAACGTTCTTCCTCCCGATTTCCTTTCCCTGGTAAGTGATCTTTCCTCCATCCGGGGTCAGAACGCCGTTGAGGGTCAAAAATAAGGTGGATTTTCCAGCTCCATTGGAACCAAGTACCGCAACCTTTTCTCCTCTTTTCACAGTCAGGTCAATCCCCTTTAAAGCCTCTTTTTCCTGACCGTAGGAATAGCGAATTCCCTCCGCCTTTAATAGTACATCTTCCATCGCATACCTGCTTTCTCTTATGGCACCAGTATATAAATCAGAATTAGAATCATAAAATAACACAATGCGGCAAGGACCTGCCATGGCCTGACTCCTTTTTCCTCTGATAAAAATAAAAGCTCTCCATCGTAACACCTGGCTGTCAAGGCATCGTAATAAGTCCCTGCCCTCTTTAGGGAAACCACAAACAGGTTTCCTGCACTGCTTCCAAACGTCCGGCATGAGGTCTTAAAATCCCGGTATCCAAGTCTTGATACAGCCGCCTGCTTCATAAGACGCTGGGTATCCGTCATGACAAAAATGAACCGATAGATCATGTGCATCAGCTCTATGATTAACTTTGGTACACGAAGGTATTTTAAAACACCGATAATCTCACTGGCTGGAGTAGATAGAACCAGCATATACATGGCACTTAATGCCCCAACTGCCTTTAAGACCAGTTTAAGAGCCGTTATTCCCCCTTCTTCTGATATCCAAACATAATGTCCAAACCCATGAAACAGCACGTGACCATATGGCCTGGAAGAGATTTCAATTACAATGGCAACCGTTCCAAGAATCAGAAAACCAAGAGGTATTTTAAGAAGCTTTAAATATTTAAAAAGAGGCAAGCCGCCAAACCATACCGTAATTGACGACATGGTTAAAAGCACCGCTACGGAAATGCCCAGTTGGTTTGCTCCAATACAGAATATCAAAGCTCCTGCTGCCACTGCCGTCTTAAAACCAGGACTGATTCCCCTCATACGGGATTCATAGGCATAGGAATCAATTGTCTCCATCCTTTCACCTCCTTTCCAAACTGATTATAAGCCGAGAGAACCTTATTACGCAACAAGGAAAACAATCCTCATTAAGCACTTAATGCGCTTTTGATGTAATCCCGATGAGTCGGCTCCTGGCTTTGTAACATAAAAAAGACAAAGGGAACGGCCGGCTAGGCACCGGCTGCTCGTGCCAGCCGGAACTGAATCGGCTGACCTCCCTTTGTCTCTAATTTTAATTTGTCTTTATATTATTGATTCTCTTGTGACTGTTCTTCTGTCAAAGTAAATACCTGTCTCTTACGAGCCATCTCATCACTTTCAAGATATTCGTCATAGGTAGTGATCTTATCAATCAGCTGACCGTTTACGATTTCCATAATGCGGTTGGCTGTTGTCTGTACAATCTGGTGGTCACGGGATGAGAAAAGAATCACTCCCGGGAATTTGATAAGGCTGTTGTTTAAAGCAGTAATGGATTCCATGTCCAAATGGTCCGTCGGCTCGTCCAACAGAAGTACATTGGAAGCAGAAATCATGAGCTTAGAAAGCATACAACGAACCTTCTCACCTCCGGATAATACCTTGACCTTCTTTACGCCATCTTCTCCTGCAAAAAGCATACGTCCAAGGAAGCCTCGAACATAGGTAGCATCCTTTTCTGGAGAGTACTGGGTCAGCCAGTCAGCAATGGTATCATCGTTATCAAATTCTGCTGAGTTATCCTTAGGGAAATAACTTTGACTCGTCGTAATTCCCCACTTATACTCACCCTCATCAGGCTCCATCTCACCTGCAAGAATCTTAAATAAAACGGTTTTTGCAAGTTCATTTGGTCCTACAAGAGCCACTTTATCCTCACGGTTAATGGTAAAGGAAAGATTATCAAGAATCTTAACTCCATCAATGGTCTTAGAAAGATTGGTTACAGATAAAACCTCATTACCAATCTCACGGGCAGGACGGAAATCAATGTATGGATATTTACGGCTGGATGGCTTAATGTCATCTAACTCGATCTTTTCAAGGGCACGCTTTCTGGAAGTCGCCTGCTTTGATTTGGAAGCATTGGCGGAGAATCGCTGAACGAATTCCTGAAGTTCTTTGATCTTCTCTTCCTTCTTGCGGTTTGACTCCTTCATCTGCTTAACCATAAGCTGACTGGACTCATACCAGAAATCATAGTTTCCAGCGTAAAGCTGAATCTTGCTGTAATCAATATCAGCGATATGAGTACAAACCTTATTTAAGAAATAACGGTCATGGGATACTACGATTACGGTATTCTCAAAGTTAATAAGGAACTCCTCCAGCCAGGCAATGGCATCTAAGTCCAAATGGTTGGTCGGCTCGTCCAAAAGAAGAATATCAGGATTGCCAAAGAGTGCCTGGGCAAGAAGAACTTTAACCTTCTCCGCACCATTTAACTCTCTCATGTATTTATAATGTAAATCAGTCTCAATTCCAAGTCCATTTAAAAGGTTGGCAGCGTCAGACTCTGCTTCCCAGCCGTTCATGGCAGCGAATTCACCTTCTAAATCTGCTGCTTTAATGCCGTCTTCATCCGTGAAGTCTTCCTTCATGTAGATGGCATCCTTTTCCTTCATGATCTCATAAAGTCTGGTATTACCCATAATAACGGTATCAAGTACCTGGAATTCATCATATTTAAAATGATCCTGCTTTAAGAAGGATAGTCTTTGTCCTGGTGTTATAACAATATCTCCGACCGTAGTCTCCAGTTCACCGGAAAGAATCTTAAGGAATGTGGATTTACCGGCTCCATTGGCGCCGATTAAGCCGTAGCAGTTTCCTTCTGTAAACTTAATGTTTACATCCTCAAACAAAGCCTTCTTCCCGATTCTTAATGTTACGTTATGTGCACTAATCATCTTTAATTTCCTTTCTGTGATCTGCGTATTAATTAAAAAAACCATAAAAAAAGGGGCATTGGACCCCCTCACTTTGTCATCTCTCTTATTTTACATGAAAATCCCGAATTTGCAAGCCTTTTATCAAAAAAGCCATGCCCATCCGGGATTTTCCTGGAATCTTCATTCTTACTTGGCAGCTTCTACCTTTAATGGGTAATTGGATATGCTTCCAGCGTCATAAGTAACCGATACATAGGTGACCTTCACCTTTGCCTTACTTCCGTTGCTGTCATCATCTGCCTTTCCTAAAACATCAGAATCAAGACCTTCTGCATTATTCTTCATAAAGCTAAGCTCTTTGCCGTCCTCTGTCTGAATGGTAAAGGTGCTCATTGCCTGGTCAGCAACCGTTCCGGTCGCCTCCAAGGTCTTCATGTTCTCCTGTGCATCTAATACAAGAAGGATCTTGGCATTCTTTGCATCTGCCCCTGAAATCTCTCCCTTATAGACTACGGATACCTCGACTCCCTGGTCTAAGGCATAGGATGTTTCAACCGCCGCGTCGTTTAAATCAAGAACGGTCTGGGCACTGCCGTTTGCTATGGTAATGCCTTTCATGTTATCGGTAACACTTACTACCTTGCCAGTCAATATCTTAAATTCTCCGGTACTTCCCGGAGCCTCTGTGCTTACCTGGGCCGTTGTCTCCGTGCTTTTGGTCTCAGCAGTCGTTCCGGTATTTTGAGTCTGACTTGCTTTTTTCCCACAGGCCGTAAATACAAGGGCAGCACAGAGAACCAATGCTGCAATCAAAGTTTTCTTCATAAGCATCCTCTTCTTTCTTTTTTCAATCACCTATGATTTCGCTTTTAGTATAACATCTGATTGTGAAAAATCTTTTTCTTTTTTCTTAAGTAATTATAATGATTGCCTAAAAATGGTAGTTTTCCGCTTAAAACCATGGTTTTAGGGACTTTTAATCTCACCATCTTTCACCATCTAAAGCAGTCAAAATACAGTCAGAAAATGATATAATCTCCTCTATATAAATGGGCAGGACCGGAAAACCGGATACCTGCCCTAAATGAAGTTATTCTCTTACTCTTACGTAGATACGGCCAATGATATTTCCATCTGCATCCTTTGCACTAACTAAAACCAATCCTTTACTCAGTGCTGTAACTTTTCCTTTACTGGTTACGTTCGCTATTGATGAATCCATAGGAGCCCATGTCACATTTGCTGTGTTAGTAAAATCATCTACAGTCAATCTGGCCGTCTCTCCTATTTTTAAATCAATTGCAAGCCTGTAATCGTCTGCATTTTCTACAACTAATACATTTATGTAATCTGTATACGATCCGTCCGTACTTTTAACTGTTATAACCGTATTACCAGGCACCAAAGCTGTCACTATACCTTTTTCATTTACTGTAGCAACTGTTGGTTCTGAAGAAGACCACATCATTTGTGTATTAATATTTAAGTCATCATCTACACTCAATTGGAGAGTTTCAGATACTTCTAAAACTACTTTTAATTTAGCTTCGGTTGCGGGAGGTGTTTGAGATGCCTCTGGAGTAGCTAAGGCTTCATTCGAATTACCACTTTCCCTGCCAGCAACTATCGCAGTTACAATATAATAGTATGTAGTTCCATTAGTAACATCTGTATCTGTATATGTAGTATCTTTTACATCTGTTGCTATTGGTGTATATGGACCTCCTGGGGTTGTGGAACGTTTAACGATATAGCTTGTAGCATCGGTTAATGCGTCCCATGTTAAATTCACTTTAGAATCGCCGCCAATGGTTTTTAAAGCTGATGGTAATTCTTCCATTGTAAAACCACTATAATTAACCATACTCTGAGAAAAATTATAAAATCCAAATTTACCTGATGTATACGTGCTATCATTAATTGTTATATTAGCTAAAATTTTATCTCCCTCTTTTACAACGATATTAAAACTTCCCTCACCTGTAAAATTCAAATTAAAATTATATACCGTATTTGCTTTATATCCAATATTATTATTATACAAAGAAGTAACTTTATTTTCACTTCCCGTTGTTATCCACAAATCACCGGCACTAACTGAATCATCTGTATTTATAAGTTTAACGCTCATTCCTTGTTTTGCAGCGTCTTGACTTATTTTTTTCCAATCAAACAAATAATAATGGCCTACATCTTTGTATCCAAAAACAAAGCCTATGAAATCATCATCTGAATTAGTATTAACACTAAAATTACCTTTTATTTTAGCATTATTGCACTCGATATCACTTAGAAAAGCTGACGCTTTAGCATTTACCGTTTGTGTTACTGTAGTTTTAGAAGAGTCTAATTTCCAATTAGGTTGTGGATCGTTAGAATTTGCTAATATGACACTTTTCCAATTAGATAAATCTAATTGTTTAGTAACTGCGGCAAAACCAATAGAAGAATAGGATGTTATTACTGCCATTAATACAATTGCGAAACTTAATAATTTGCTTATTTTTTTCATACAATGCCCCTCCAAAATTTTTTTATTGTAATTATTGCTGTTATACTTAATCCAAATCAATAAATAAAGTGCAGAAAAAAAGCCCTCTGAGAGTAACAAATGACCTGTAAATTTTTCAATATAATCGATTATAGTATTCTGGGATTTCAGCACTTGATTTATGTTTTAGAATGCATTTATATTATCATCTTATATCAACCTGGGCAATTGGTATACTTTCCAAACAAATTTAGCACTATTTCACTAATTTCGATACTCTCCAATGAGCGGCACCCCTTCCTGATCGGATACATACAGCGCACACTCCAGGTCATGGCCAGCTCTAGGCTCGAAATAATACGACAGTCTGTCATTAATAATGCCAGTGTTATTTATAATCACCTCATATACTTTAATGGTATATCCAGCCCTACAGATTGCTACCAGACTGCGTATTTATATCCTGCAAGCAAAAGAAGCCTCGGATCAGTCGAACAGTTTTTAACGAAATCAAAAGAAATGTGATGTCTTTATTTGGTGTTGGCTACGTGTGGATCGTTTTTGACTCTAACGCTGATTTACAAATTATCACAACTCCCAACAAGAGTTCTCTCATAGCAGATGATTTATGTGTACTCGCAGTCATTGATCTTGGCTGAACGCTTTTGAGATTAAAATTATTTGTTTTGCTTCAATATAAAGAATGAGAACGCAATACCCCCGAAAATGCATAAGCCATCATCTCCAGGGGTATGTGAAAAATCTTCAGTTATTTTATTGTAAATTCCTAATACCTATATATTCTCTCCGTACCTTCCAAGAAAACTCTGAGTCCGAACATTAGAAGAAGAAAACACTTCCTCCGGTGTCCCTTCCTCCACAATAACACCATCAGCCATGAAAATAACCCGGTCCGAGATATCTCTGGCAAACGCCATTTCATGAGTAACAATGACCATGGTTATCTGTAAATCCGCCAGAGAACGAATCACCTTTAACACCTCACTAGTAAGCTCCGGATCCAGAGCAGAGGTGGGTTCGTCAAAAAAGAGAATCTTAGGATTTAACGCCAATGCTCTTGCAATGGCAACTCTCTGGCACTGACCGCCGGAAAGCTGGCACGGATACGCTTTAGCCTTATCCTCAAGCCCCATCTTTTTTAAAAGCTTCACCGCTTCTCCATGAACCTCTTCCTTGTTTCGTTTCTGGACATGAAGAGGTGCGTCCATAATATTTTGAAGAACTGACATGTGAGGGAATAAGTGAAAGTTCTGAAATACAAGTCCGTAGTTCTTTTGAATCTTCTTTAACTTATCCTTATCTGCATAAACGCTTGTTCCGCCGTCCTCATTCCAGGCCGCCTTTTCTCCCAGATAAACAAGCTCTCCCCCGTCCATTTGTTCCAGCATGGTAGCACAGCGAAGCAATGTTGATTTCCCCGAACCGGAGGGACCGATGATGGAGACGATTTCACCTTCTTTTACGGACAGGGAGATATCTTTTAAAACCTCCTGGCCGTTAAATGATTTTCGCACGTGGTTCATTTCCAGTAAATACATCATAATCCTCCTATTCGTAGTAATTCATTCGTTTTTCTATGTATTCCATCCCAACAGCTACAACCAGGTTGAACACATAGTAAAAAAGTCCTGCTGCCACAAAGGGGATTAAGCTTGTCTGGGAAGACGCCATGGCCTTTGCCACTGCAAACATCTCCAGAACGCTGATGGTAAATGCAAGGGAGGTATCCTTTACCAGGGTAATTACCTCATTGGTCACAGAAGGTAAAATTCGTTTTACCACCTGAGGGAAAATGATTCGTACAAAGGTCTGTGCCTTGGAATATCCAAGAAGTTTTGAAGCCTCATATTGACCAGCTGGCATCGACTGTATTCCGCTTCTGTAGATCTCTGCAAAATAGGCTGCATAATTGATCACAAAGCCAATGAACGCAGCAATCAGACGGTAATCATTACTCACCTTAATCCCAAGCAGGTAATAAGGACCGAAATAAACTACCATCAGCTGCAGCATCAGGGGAGTTCCCCTCATGACTGAAATATAGAATTTTACAATGGCCTGTATGACGCGGTTCTTGGACATTCGCCCAAAGGAAACCAAAAGCCCCAGGGGCAGGGAAAAGACCAGCGTCACCACAAATATCTGGATGCTGACCCACATCCCGCCTGCCAGCTGTGAAAGTATCTGTATAAAAGTCATGATTACTCCTCCAATTACATCCTCTTATTTTCCAACAGTGGTAACATCTTTTCCAAACCACTGCTCTGAAATCTTCTTACATGTGCCATCGGCTGCCATGGCTTCTAACTGTTCCTGAACCTGATCTCTTAAGGCTTCATTGCCTTTCTTAAATCCAACGCCGTACTCTTCGGCGGATAGGGATTCCTCTAAAATAACAAAATCCGCTTTTCTCTGCTCAATCTGGTAAGCCGCCACAATGACGTCCATTGCCACAGCATCTACAGCTCCCATTTCAAGATCCATAAATGCAGTGTTATAATCCGGTGTGGTCTGTAACGTCTTAAAGGTCTTTAATAACGCATCATCTTCTTTAATGGCCTTTTCCGCAGAAGAATCTGCCTGAACCTCAACTACCTTTCCTGAAAGGTCAGAAAGTGTTTTAATGCCCGAATCCTTACCCACTACAAATACCTGACTGTTTTTCATATAAGGCTTGGACCAGGTATAACCGTCTTCCCTGCCCGTTATGGTGAAACCATTCCAGATACAATCAATATTTCCAGACTGAAGCTCCATGTCCTTGGCATCCCAGGCAATTGGCTGTGCCACGAATTTCTTTCCTAAACGTTTCGCTACTTCCTTAGCCAGGTCTAAATCAAACCCAGTGTATTCTCCGTTATCTGCCTTAAAGCCCATGGGAGGAAAATCCTGATCAAATCCTACAGTAAACGTATCCTCTCCATCTGCGGTCTTTCCTGCCTCTGTTGCCTGAGCCGATTCCGTTGTCTTGCCTGCCTCTGCTGCACTGGTGGGAGCTGCCTCTTTTTTGCCAGAACATCCGGTAAGCATTGCCAGTGTCCCTAATACCAGCGCTGCTTTTATCATTATTTTTTTCATCCTTGTATCCTCCTCTTTAATTTCATGTGTTACCATGGTAGCATAGTAAAGTATTTCTGTAAAGAAGAAAATGACTGGTAAGAATTATCTTATTGAAATAATAAGGCTTAAAATAAATACAAAAAGGATAAGACCCAGGCCCCAAATAAGGTGGGGCGGGGCCAAACCTTTCTCTTTATTATCAGAGGGTTCCGGCTCTAAAAACATCCCCCAAGGACTTAACTCCAATACACCAATGGGCAGCATATTTTCTCCAGACTCATTTAAAAGGGCTGTAAATTCCTTAAAATCCTGCTCTACATACCGCTTGCCAGCCTTCCAGTCTTCTCTTGTATCCTTTTTCTCCCCGGAAAAAAAGCAAAAAGATTCCTCCGATGCCTTTATCCCTTCCTGTTTCTTTAAGAACTGGCGGTATGCCTGGCGAATGCCCTTATTGAAGCTTTCACTAAGGTCTCCATTGGTATGATAGAGTCCCATAATATAATAAAAGATCTTATAGGCGTCCTTTGGCTGAAAGAATGGTTTTTGTCCCTGGCTTTGCCTTCCATTTTCCGAAGATCTTCTATACTCTTCCTGTATGTAAAAATCAATGAGCCGGTCTACCGCCTCTCTCAGTTCTGAGGCCAGGCCTTTATCCAGCCCAGAGCGAATACAGTATACTTGAGTCTTTATCGTCATCAGGGCAGCAAGGAAGCCGTATAGCTCTTCGCTGCTTCCAGACAGAGCGGCAGCACCAAATAAGTTTCCAGAATGATTGATGTATTCTGAGAACCGTTCTGCCAGAGCAAGGTCTTGGATCGTGTATACATTTTTTTCTGCCATGGGAGAAATAGAAACCTGGGCTCCAGAAATGTTTTTGACTTCCAGCGCCATTTCTTTAGTCCAATGAGGCTGGGGAAGATAAGCTTCCTTTGCAATCCGTCCAGCATATCCTGGTTCATTTTTTATCCTGCCGCTTCCATCCGGCTGGTAAATCATTCCCTGTCGTTCCTGACCCTGTGAATATTTTTGAGAGGAACTTAACGAATCTTTCCCATCTTTTAATCCCATATCAGCATTGAACAGATCTTTAAATATAATAAGAAGTTCTTTTCTATCAATGGCCTTTCCGGTGACATTGTAATACAGGGCCTTTCTTACAGCTTCCTTCGCTTCTGGCGAGCCATAAGTGTCAAGGAGGGCCTTTAGCTCCCCCAGACGGCTGTTAAGCAGCTTTAACAAAAGCTCTGAAAGCTTTTCATTTAAGGTGGAAATCTGTGCCTCTCTGCTGCCAACCGGGATGTGTTCCAGAATAGACCGAAGAAGTTCCTGGTACATGGCTGTAAGATCATTGATTTCATCTTCAACCATCTTATTAAAAGATGGCATCCAATCCTTTAAAGCTTTCAGTGCTTCTTTTAACTTCTCTTCTTCCCGTATCCGGTCAAGCTCTTCATTGCCATCCCTTCGGTCCCTATAAGGATCCCCCTCCTCAGAAATGGCCGCCCGGTCCGTTGATTTTTCCGGCTCCCTGGTTTCTTCTTTTGGAGCATTGCTGGCATCTGTCTGAGAAGCCTTTACATTCTCTCCAACCTCTTCAATAAAGCTGGCCTCTGCTGCAATGGTCTCTCTAAGCATTGCCTGTTCCACTGCTTTTCGGATCTCACCGGTAGAAGGATCATTTTCCTTTGCCAGAAGAGGCTGATCCTTTCCCTTGATCTCCATTTCATTTATTCTCACTGAATTCCCCCAAATGCTTTCTTCTGCTTATTGGTCAGTCTTTTTCATCCTGATATACGATTTTACCCTTACAAATAGTGTATTTGACCCTTCCATACAAAGATTCACCGGTAAACGGGGAATTGACGGACTTTGATACGTATTCTCCCACCGTCCATGTTTCATCCGGGTCAAAAATCACCAGATCTGCCGGGCTATCCATTTGAATTCCTGAAAATGGTATCCGGTAAAGCTTTGAAGGATTAAGGCTCATTTTTTCCATCAGCTCCATCATGGTCAAATGACCGGGGCGTACCAGATTGGTCACACCCAGAGAAAGGGCGGTTTCCAGGCCGATAATTCCGCTTGGCGCTTCCTTAAGCCCCTTCGCCTTTTCCTCGGTGCTGTGAGGCGCATGGTCCGTAGCAATGATATCTATGCTTCCGTCCTTAAGTCCCTGAATGAGAGCTTGTCTGTCCTCTTCGGTCCGAAGCGGGGGATTCATCTTCGCCAGAGTCCCATGCTTTAACACCGCCTCCTCTGTCAAAGAGAAATGGTGAGGCGTCACTTCCGCATACACCTCTGCTCCCAGCTCCTTTGCAAACTTCACTGCCTTCACAGAATTCTTTGAGCTGATATGCTGAATATTTACGGGCGCTTTTGTATGAAGGGCAATCATTAAATCTCTGGCCACCAGACTGTCTTCTGCAAGTGCTGGAGAACCATAGATTCCAAGCTGCTCTGAAACGCTTCCATGGTTAATGCCGTTATTTACAATAAATGCTGGATCCTCTTCGTGAAAGCTTAAAGGCAGATTCAGCTTTGCCGCCATTTCCATGGCGTCTTTCACAAGGGTTTCGTTTAGAAGAGGAATTCCATCATCGGTAAATCCTGCCGCACCATTGGCCTTTAATGCCTCCATATCCGTTAATTCAGCGCCCATAAGCCCCTTGGATACGGTTGCGGCTGAAAGAACCCGTATTCCGGTCTTCTCGCCCTCTTTCAGCACGTATTTTAAGGTTTCTACATTATCAATGGGCGGTTTTGTATTTGCCATGCAGACAACCGTCGTAAAGCCTCCCTTGGCAGCGGCCCTGGCTCCTGTTTGTATATCTTCTTTATAGGTAAGTCCGGGATCACGGAAATGAACATGTACATCCATAAGGCCAGGCGCTACCACGTAGCCAGAAGCATCGATGACAACATCTTCTTTTGCTACGGTAAATTCCAGGTGCTCGCCAATGGCAGTTATTTTCCCGTCACTGATGCAGATATCCACATTTTTTTCTGTTTTGTCTGTAGGATCTATGACATGAGCATTTCTAATCCAAATCATCTTTATTCTCCCTTTCTTTTCTCTCCTCTGTCTTTATCGGCTTTTTTGCCGCAAACTTAAAAATACCCTGAGGAAGTTCGAAAACAAATACGATTCCAAGTACAATGGCAACTGCCACCTTAAGCGCTAAAAATCCAGTACGAGCCGCTAAATTAAGCTCATCCATTACAATATAGTAAGCCGTCCAATACACCCCTGCCCCTGGAACCAGAGGGAAAATGCCGGATATTAAAAATATGGTAACAGGGCATCGCTCTCTCACCGCAAACATTCTGGAAAAAAGTATCACAACAATGGTAGCAATCATGGCTGACATAGGAGTCGACACAAATTTAAGCAGTGCTGCATAAACAATCCAGCCAGCCCCACCGATAAATCCGCAGTACGGATAAAACCTCCTTGGAACTCCAAACAGCAGGGAAAATGAAATTGTGCCAAGGATGGCAGCCAAAGTCTCAAACAACAGACTCATAAGAGCGCACCTCCTGTCAAACGGTGAAACACCCCAAATACAAGACCAACTCCCATGGCAATGCTAAAGAACACCAACAGGGCATCCATCATCCGCACAGAGCCGGAGATATAATCTCCGTCAGCAATATCACGAATGGCGTTGGTAAATGGCACTCCCGGAATCAGAGGCATAATGGAACCAATGATCATAAAATTAAGATGTTCGCCGATTCCAAGGAGATACAGCATGGTACAAATAAACGTGACCAGGGCACCACCACCAATATTTCCTACGATTTTTGAAAGTCTTGGGGCACTGATAAATAAAACGTAAAAGTACAAAAGAATCCCTGTCCCAAAAGCGCACACACCGTCTCTTACATTGCCGCCAAAGAGATAACAGAAGCAGGCGCTACCTACTCCGGAAGCAAGTATCTGCATGACCTTTGATTTCCCCGGCATGACCCTGATTTCGTCTAAGCGCCGTTTTACCTCTGAGATGCTAACCTGACCTGCCTCAATTTCTCTGGACAACTGATTGACGGCAGCTACCCGGTCCAAATGTGTTCCGCTCACGGGGATATGCTGTACCTTTGCAAATATTTCCTCCCTCTCATTGCCGGAGGTGGTGAAAATTCCATTGCTTAAAACAAAAGAGTTCCCGGATTCAATCCCAAAATGGCGGCAGATTCTGTCCATGGTTTCCTCGACCCGAAAGATTTCTGCTCCATTTTCCAAAAGAATGTGTCCTGCCTGCATGGCGGCATTGAGGACTTCTCTTTGATTGGTCTGATGAGATAAAGGTGGTTCTGGTTGGGAATTGGATTTTGATTCATAGTCTATTTCCTGGTCTGTCTCATAATCTGTTTCTTGCTTTTCTTTTTGGTGAGCTTTGGGGTCTGCTTTGGGGCCTGCTTTGAGGCCTGTTTGGGGGCCTGCTTTGAGGCCTGTTTGGGGGCCTGTTTGGGGGCCTGTTTTGGGGCCTGCTTTGGAGCCTGCTTTGGAGCCTGCTTTGGGGCCTGCTTTGGAGCCTGTTTTGGGGCCTGCTTTCATATCTGCTTTTTGGTCTGATTTCTTATCGGCTTTTTTATCTGCTTTTTTATCTGCTTTCTGATCTGTTTCGCGTTCCATATTCCGGTCTCCTACTTAATAATAAAGCTTTGGCCATCTTCCTGAATGTTCATGATTCGGTCCTTATAAGGTTTTGATACTTCCATACTTTTTAATTTGTTAATTACAGAAAAATCTCCCCAGCAATGCATGGGGAATACCAGATTTACCTGAACCTTTTTCATAAACTCGTCAAATCCAAGGTGGAAAGCATTTTCTTGTCTGGGATCAAGAGGCAGAAATGCAACATCAATTCTTATACCTTTCATCTTGTCCACTTCTTCAGAGTACTGTTTTGCCATAGCAAGGTTCCAGTCTTCCGGTTCTCCTTCCCAGCGCCAGTTATTTAGGTCCCCGGCATGGTAAAGGACCTTTCCTTCTGTTTTTATGATGAAAGCGACTCCTTCATCCGTAGAACGAAATGTTTGAATTTCTATATCTGCAATGCCATCTTCCAATTCCAGATCGGAGATGCTTCCCTGTATAATTCCAAATTTTATTTTGGCACCTGGTTTCATAAACGTGATATGATTTCCGGTTTGTTCGCCAGTTTGTTTTCCGGTTTGTTCCAGCATTTGTTTGATTGAAATGTCATCGGATAAAATATATCTGATCGCTTTGAAATCATCAAAGCGCTCCAGTATCTTAGGGGAATAATGATCTCCATGTCTATGGCTTGCAAACACAAAAAGGGGCTTATCCTTTTTGATTTCAGGTATGACACCTTCCGTATAATCAAACAACAGAGTCATAGTCTCAAGCTCCACAAGAAACGAGCTGTGATGGATATATGTGATCTTCATAAGAATGGACCTCCTTGATTTTGCTAATTGGGAAAATTATAACACAAGAGGCCCCTCTCTGCATAGCATAGGAGCGCAAAAAAGACGGGGACAAAATGTCCCCGCCTCATAAAAAACATATTCTAGATTAATTCGGTATAAATACTGAATTAGTTAGCTGCCTTTGTAGTTTCAGCTTCTACGGAAGATGCTTCTGTTGCGGACTCAGACTCAGCTGCTTCTGCAGATGTCTCTTCTGTGCTAGCTTCTTCAGAAGACTCTAAAGTTGTCTCTTCTGTTGTTGTTGCTTCTTCTGTTGTAACTGCTTCTGTTGTAGCTGCTTCTGTTGTTACTTCAGCCTCAGTAGCTGCTGTTGTCTCTGTTGTCTTGCTTCCACATGCAGAGATTGCTGCCATTGTTAATACAGCTACGCCTGTAAGTACGAGTTTCTTTGTTGTTAATTTCATAATAATTCTCCTCCTTGCGACCACATAGATTTTTATTTTTTTATGTAATATGTTGCCGCGGTTCCATGTTGTCCTACGACCCTGAAACCGATTCCAAGTTTAACACCTTAGAATTACAAAGTCAATGACCTTTTCATGATTTTTTTCTTAATTAAAATCGGGTATTTCTTAAAAATTATTACAATGAAAGATGGATGGGCGCTTAATATAATTATAAAATTGTGCACTTGAAATTAATTTAATTAAGTGAGTTTTCATTTGTCCATTCACATAATGTATGATTTTTGTATTGTTTTTGTAAAATCTTTGTAATATTTTTACATGCATTTAGAGCTGTAAGGTAGCTACATGCTGATTTCAATTTTATTTTTCATTGGTTTTTGGCTCATAATATCTGGATTTTTGTAGATTTTTATGTAGCTATTGGAATTTACAAAAGAAATATAATTAGTCTGAAATGACATCGGGTGATATATATGTGGTGATTCGATGGTGTTTATGTGCTAATTTGACGTTAGAGTTCTTTTAAATACCACGTCTAATAGGAATTTCACTTTATAGAATACAGGCCATTCCTTTTTTGCATTAGGGATTCTAAAGAGGAATATCTTAAAACATATTATCCTTGGTCTGTTAGTACACTTTACCTTGTACTATTAATAATTCCTTATCTTCATTTTAATGTATTTACGGTGCTTCGTAGTACCATTGTACTTTACATGTGCATGAGCATGGGCGGCATACGTACTTGCATACTATGTATGCCTAGTACATCTCCCATTGCAGACCCAATCATTTCCTGCTATACTTCAACTAATTAATTTTATAAAATCACAATGTGAATTATATGGAACAGGAGGTACTGTTATGTTTAAAGATCTTGTCACTAAATCCCGTACATACCGCAGATTTTATGAGGAGGTACAAATCCCGACAGCAGAATTAAAAGAACTGGTGGACCTTGCCAGGCTCACACCTTCCACGTCAAATTCCCAGGCTCTTAAATTCCGGTTGTGCAATACACCGGAAGAAACGGAAAAGGTGTTTGAGACTCTTGGCTGGGCTGGAGCACTGCCTGAATGGGATGGTCCCAAAAAAGGAGAACGCCCGTCTGCCTATATTATTATATTATGCGATCTGTCCCTTGGTAAAAATAAATTGTATGATGATGGCATTGCTGCACAGACCATGATGCTGGGGGCGGTTGAAAAAGGGTATGGTGGATGCATACTGGGTAACGTGCAGAGAAGCCGCCTGGCAGAGGCATTAGGCATTGACACTGCCCTTTATTCCATTGACTTGGTTATTGCACTTGGGAAGCCTAAGGAAGAAGTGGTTATTGTACCAGTGAAGGAAAATGGGGATATTCGGTACTATAGGGATGATAGTCAGGTTCATTATGTTCCTAAGAGGGAAATTGAGGATTTGATTCTATAGAATATCTGCATAAATGCAGTTACGACTTTAGCTGATTAAAAAAATGCTATATAAAAGTATTTAATATGGAACATAACGCAAACAGCCGGTCTATGATATCTATGACCGGCTGTTTCTATTCTTATTACATTTGTCATTCGAGTCTAGAATCTTTGCCCACATTTCGGGCAATATTCAAAATCCTCTGATGTTTCAAATCCACAGTTTGTGCAGGCCTTTTGATTCCACCCTGTAGTCCTTTTACCAGTCTCAATGATAGTTAAATCCTGATCAGTAATGTCTACCGACTCTCCTCTGCTTATTTGCTTGCCCTTTTCTGCATTCAACTCATAGATCGTATTGCAGCAAGACATCTGGACGTAATATCGACGGTCCCATTTAATGATAGGAATGAAAAATACACTGAAATAGCTATAGGTCATATAAACCTGATATCTGCCGTAGCCACCACACAGGCCACAGATTATTGTCTTTGTATAATCAAGCAGTTTTCTGCCTTGGCTTATACCACATATAAAGAACATAATATGCCTCCTGTTGTTTAAATTAATATATAACATTAATTTAGAATACACTGCTACCTGTTACGAAATACTACTACAAATTGCATTTTTCATATAATTACAAAAAAATTTAGTAGGTAAAAGCAAAAAATCGAATAAATTCAAGCTCCTAATAAGCTACACTTCAATTTCACCCGCAAAATATTGACCTATTTTTGCAATAAATCCTAACGTATCTTGTTTCATTAACTCTGGAAACGTGGATATTACAGGTGCTGTCTCAAAACTAAGTACCCTATTAAATTTTATATTTCTCAATCCCCTGATAAACCCTTCCCAATCCGTAGAAGACAAATTCTCTCTGTTTTTTGCAAATGTAAACGGTATCTGGTGAAGATCAGCTGCTCCATCATTATCATGTATATGCAAGACCTTCAATCTGTCTCCCAGTCCAGTTATAAAGCCTTCAAAATCAATTCCTACCAGATTAGCATGCCCAGTATCAAAGCAAAATCCTAAAACTTCCGCCTGGTATTTTTCATTTATTCGGTCAATCCGTTCCACTGCCTTTTTTACATCACAACAAGGACCTTCTACTAGATGTCCACCTATGCTATCATATAAATTCTCAATACATATGGTAATACCAAGCTCCTTGGCTAAGGGAGCCATTGCTTTAATAAACTGCTCGGTATACTTCCATTCTTCTTCCTCAGATCCCAAATATCTTGCCAGCTTACAACCGTGAATAACAATGTATTTACAGCCGAAAAAGGCACATACCATCATACTTTTTGGTGCAACTTCCTGCCAAAGATATTGATTCAGTTCCTTACTGGCCATTGGGACATAGACCGGATAGGGCATATGCATTTGATTAATAGTAATTCCTGCTGCATATGCACCAAGTTTATGTGGTAAAAAAAAGTTCTCAAGTTCCTGTATTGACTGGTCAAAAAAATTATTTAATTCTAACTGATATAAGGATGCATTCATCAGATACGAATTTAAGCTGAAATCCGCACAGGTAAATCCAGCTTTTTTTAATATAGAAAAACCTTCCTCCGGGTGATTATCATATACGACATTCTTGGTCTGTACTCCAATCTGCATCATTATTTATCCCCCAGTCTGTCAAAAAAATAGGAAGGCATATATTCGTCATTAAAAAATTCAATATTTTGAATGCCCATATCAAGAAGCTGCTTTTCTATCTCCCGGTAATATATATTACAAATGAATACTCCGCAGTCATCTGGAAGCTCCAGCAGGCTGTCTGGGGATTTAACTTCTAATCCACAGAATTCTGTCCCCCATATACCGGAATTATTATCGCAAGTAAATAACGGGGGATATTCCTCCCCATAGCATTTCATAAAATTCCGGCACATATTCCCTGCTCCGAAAAGAACAATAGATTGATATTTCTTTAAGAGGTTTTCAATTTCAATCTGCCACTTAAAATAATTTGCCACCGACATGGCAAGCTTCATCAGCTCTGGTCTAAGAATTGGTGAAAATGAACTAGCTGTATCAGAAAAATTCAAAATAAGACTTCCGTCAAACCCCGTCTCCCTTAATCCGCGGATCAAGCTAAGCCAATCAGTCACAGGCTGTGCTTTATTTACGCAGGTAAATGGCAGTAATGCATTTTCATAATTACCATCACAGTCCTTTAGGATAACTGCTTTTAAACGGTTTCCCAGGCTTAAAACAAAATCATACATATTCTGCCCACATAAATTGCAAACGCCTACATCCATACAAAATCCAAAGCGTTCTTCTCCAACTTCTTCATTTAGTCTATCAATCCACTGGGCTGCTATTTTTCCATCTGAGCAGATCCCCCTGACTAAATGACCATTTAAATCCCGGCACTGATTCTCTAAAAGAATCATTACATTATTCTCTCTAGCAATCCTAGAAAGATGGAGATAATAGTTCTTATTTTCTAACCATTCATTTTCTTGCTTCACACCTGAAAATAATGGTCTTATAATAATAGCTTGGCTCCCCGCACTCTTGCAAGCTTTAATACTCTCCTCTGCAAGTCGGATCAAAAGTTGATTACACCATTCATCTTTTGAAGTTCTTTCCAAATAGGGCGCGTAAGCTATGGTTGTCTTTAGTTTCACCTGGCTGCACCGATCCAACATGGGAATCAAACTATTATGAAGTTCTGATGGATTATTAGAAACGCGTACTTTTCTATTATTGTTATTTATATCAGTCTTACCGAAGATTTTTAGTTCATTAGGAGAACAGACCATTGACACATCAAGCATAACGTCATGAAATCCTGATCTCACAATATCCATAATCCCCTGACCGGGCCGTTCTATATCAACGATTCCACTTGGAGCGCATATTATATTCATTTTATTTCTCACTCCTTTTCTAAGAATTCTTAAACTAGCTTTTGTTCGATTAGTGACTTGATTTTTGTAGAGCTGGTACCTTCTGTATAGGGGAAGAACACCATTTCTGCACCATGCTTTTCTAAAAATTCTTTCTCTGCAAGCCAATCTGGATTATCCGTATAATCACTACCCGAAAACTGGCAGTCAAAATGGTACATTCTGTATGCATCTCTGGTTCCGCCATAGTTTAGAGGTATTTCAACAGCCTCATCCACATATTTGCAGGAACGTACTAGCTCTATTCTCTCCTCAAACGGAATAAATGGGACCGTTTTTTTATATTTTCTTACCCCCTCGTCCGTAACTACACCAACAATTAAGTACTCACATTGTTCTTTCGCTCTTTTGAACATATTTAGATGTCCCATATGATACAAATCAAATACTCCTGCAATATAGCCAGTACGATATTTTTTAGGTGTTGAGTTACCATCTTTGGCTGATTGTGGTATTGCCTTCTGCTTTCTTGGATAGTCCGCATTAATATCATAAACGCAATAATCTACTACTCCCATCTGCTTCAGCTGTTGAACAATTGCAATGTAATTTTTTATACATATGATAACTCTAATCTCTTCCTTTGGTAATTCATCAATAATCTGGGGTGGCATGATCTTAATTCCTTCCAGCATGCCTCCCCACTTTGATTCATTGTTGTCAATAATAGCGTAAATTTCATACTGACTTTTAAACTGAGCAAGAAAGCGCTTGGTAAAATTGCCGGAACCAAAAAGTATGATTTTCTTTTTTTCTGCATTTTGGAATATGTCTACAAAAATTCTCTGATACTCCGAAGCAGAGTAATTAATTCTTTGCCTGTTGGTGTGAATATTGGCTAAACTCCTCTGATACTTTTCATGAAAGCTTCTTAATTTCCTCTGGTTTCTCAGCTTATCTATAAACTCCCAGGCCATACGATGCCACATTTCCATATTATACATCATGCCATACTTTGCATAAAAGTATTGTCTTGGAAGTATAGCATCCATTTCAGGATCTCCAGAATAAATAAGTTCAATTGACCTAAGAATTATCACATTCGCAGGGTAATTCTCTTCATAAAATTCCTGGTCATAAAATACGAACGATCCATTAACATAAAAACAATTAAGAGGAACCAAATCAATATATCCCTTTTTTAAAACCACTCCGAGATTACTCTGTTCCTCTCCTATTCCTATATGCTCTGATGATTGTAAAATAATCTCACGGAATCTATCCACTTCCTTTATAAACTTATCTAAATTTTCTTTAGCTAATCTTCTAAAATAAGAAATTGAAACTTCACTATCAACATATGGCATATTGTAAGAATTATTTTCGTACTTTCCTTCCAACACTATAATTCCATGAGTTCTTAAATCTTCCTCATTTTTCTTCAATTCAGTTAGTCTATGCCTACCTTCTTCATACAACGCACATTTCTCAACAATTTTATCATCTCTGATAATTGTTGCCATTGCCTTTTCTCTGCCCCGATCCATAGAAACAGTCACATGTTTAACATTTTCATACGAATTATCATTAGATAGTTCTATTAAAAAAGAATTTGCCATTGTATGAAACATTCCATTGTTAATGATATCATTATATAAAAACTCTTCCTCCATAAATACAGTATCTGGGTGGTTATACATAGGAAAATACCTGATATCCAGTGATTCTACTGGAAGGTAATCTTCGGAATAAATTAACTGTGGAAATTCAAAATTTGGTAAAACCGAATAAAACTTCCTCTTACTCCAGCCGGAGGAATCTAGAAAATCAACTATTTCTTCTTTGGAATAATTACGTCCCTGAAGTTTTTTTCTATCTTCTTTGGGAACTCTTCGATAATTCTCGATTCCATCAAAACTTCTATTGGTAAAAGGGTCTCTGTCTCCACAAAAGTACCGTAACCCCAACCGGTTATCCATGCCAAGAATCAGTCTTCCACTACCTTTCAGCAAGTCCCTCCATAGAGAAAAAGCCTTCACCGGGTCGGGAAGGCGCTCTACCGTACCTATTGCAATGATATAATTAAAGGTTCCTTTGTTTTGATTGATAAATGCCTCGTCCAAAGAAGCGGCTCCTTTGATACAGATAACTATCTTGCATTTTTCCTGTAAAAGTTCCTTGATACTGCTTTCTTTATCGTCAATGTAAAGAACCTTTCCTTCCGAAGAAAAATTATACCAATTCAAAAGTCCTTTGGGCATATCCCAAATTATCTTATCCGCTTCCATAACTGCCTCCATGCAAATTACTGATTATTGGTTATTCACATTATCCAATACATTCATCATATGTTCATGCACCTTGATTCCGCAGGTTCCATCTAGATTGGCAGCTAATGTAGATAGTTCTTTAAGCTGTCGTTCACGTACACCCGTTAATCTATTATGTACTAAATCGTCTATAAAACCTTCCAATGAGAATATTTTGCTTTCTCTTCGGAAGAAACCGGACTTTTTTTCCCTCTTCTCAAAACCGTCTTCCCCATCTATCATTTTACTATAGTCTGCTTTATTAAGAGTCGGATAAAACATATCCCAGGTTTCATCATTCATATTTATAATTGCAACAGCTTCATCACAATTCCTCTGGACAATTAATTTATTCTCATCCCATCTGGTTCCAAATTCGCTGGATACAAACTGATGCGGGCTGTAACCATTCACTTCTTTTTCAGCATTATTCCAGAAGCTTTTAAGTAGAAGGGTGGTCTTTCCAGTAATCTTATCTAATTTTATCATACAATTAGAAAATCCCGGTATCGTAACGATCCATTTTCCCATGTCGATTAAAGATACATGAGGTAATCGTCTACCTAATATCGTACCAGGCCAGGTGCGAAACCCTTCCGGAACAGAATATATTTTGGTTTTACCTGAACGCCTATCCCATCTAATAATATTTCCGCTATTTACTTCAGCCAACCAGATGTAGCGTTCCTCTGCGATAATTCCTGAATAACCATTTTCTTTTTCTCCTACCGGACAAAGGGCATAGGTACCATCTTCCATGTTTAGTCGTAATACATAATTGGTATAAGCAGCACTGACCCATATATCATTGCCACATACTGAACAGCGAAATGTGAGACCTTGCTTCTCAGCATCTTCCTTCCCCACTTCTTTCCAAAGCATTTCCAAACATTCTGTATGGTACTTCCACTCTCCTGTTTTTATATGATATTCTGCAATTGAATCACCTATAGACGGAAAATAAAATATCCGGTCTTTCCATGATAC
This sequence comes from Clostridium sp. 12(A), assembly GCA_000526575.1. GTDB lineage: Bacteria > Bacillota > Clostridia > Lachnospirales > Lachnospiraceae > Lacrimispora > Lacrimispora xylanolytica. Next base: position 2,954,850 of record JAGI01000002.1, read on the forward strand.
TATTTGGCTAAAGCCTGCTAATTTTTCAGTATCCTTCCATCTGATTAGTTTCTGCTCAAAAGTATTCAAGTCAAATATAGCAGGGCAGTCGGCAAAGGAGGGAGAAAGATACAGCTTATCTTCCACTTCTGTAAAAAAGGGATATGTACCATACCATTTTGGCTGATTTTCTACACGACCTGCATAATGAACCTGTTTTGTATCAACGTCCATATAAAAAAGAGCATTAATGTGATTGGTTCCCAACCATAACTTATCATCTTGTTTTAAGGCATCCGAAATACGTACTCTGCTTCTTTCCTCTTTTGTAAAACTATCTGTTATATAATTATTAAGTATGAAAATCGGTTTCCCAGTAGCTCCAAACAAGTTGACTATAGAGGTACTTTCTTCACCAATATAGCCATCAGATATTGCAACTGCCCTTGAGATATCTGATGTTTCATCTAATATGCCGATTTTATTCTCTGTAAAATAAGCTTTTAATTTATTGTAATCTTCCAGTAGATTAGGGCGCATGGATTTAATGGTTGCTTCCAAAAGAGGATGGGGCCTCCATATAATAGCCACTTGATCTTGATTTTTTATTACTTGACAAACATTTTTAATTTTCTGAAGACATTTGTCTCCTTCCTGTAAAAAGCATCCAATACTGGTATTAAGCATTAATACCTTTTTTCCATTTAACATTGGTTGCCACTCACCAGGCATTTTGCTTCCATTTCGGCAAAGGTTGATAACCCTATCAAATTTAGGGGAACCTAACGTAAGGATTTTATTATAGTAAGGCATGCCCATACAAAAGCTTTTTGCGTATTCTGACTGTACTATCATATAATCCATGTTCTGATAAACGGGTAATCCTAAATGTTCTTTAGCAATGAATCCTCCAGTGACATAATATGGTACATAAACTAATTTGCTTACGTACCGTTTCAACTCATCAGAAAAAAACCTCATATCCACTCTGGTAATTAAATTGCATGCATCATAGGGGTTGTGAACATAAGCTATATCAGGAAGATTCTGTTCTAAGGAATAATCCCGGTAATGAACCACCGGAACATATTCAGGAAATTCATCTCCGTCATAATGTTCTGTCCATCGATTGCTCTTAGAATCAAACTCATAATATGGGATAGGAACTACATAGCATTCACATCTCTTATCTTCTTTGGCAGCAAACCAAATACTTTCCAGACTGTCCCACATAGAAGCCTTATATGGAAGGAACACAACATGATAGACAGGAATAATCTCAGTGAGGAGGAGGTTTACCTTATCAGCAAGTTCATCTAATACGAAAAGCATTTTTTTACTAATCATTTCTTCCTGCATTTCTGAGAGGTGGAATGCTTCTTCACAGTAACTTTCAAGAATAGAGACTATTTGTTCATAATCCGACGTCTCACGCTCCAGTGTTTCTCCTATAGCAATTGCTGCCTCCTGACAATCGGCAAGCAGCTGAATTATCTTTCCTTTTCCAATAATTGTAGGTAATTCATTTTGTAATTGTTTCATGGAATCCAACAATTCTATAAGCTGTTTCCTGATAAATGTACGCATACTTTTTATTCCCCTTTAATGTTTCAATATGTATCTTCTTGTTCTTTTATTTTTCATCTATCATTTATAACACAGTGTAATTTAATATAAAGTGAATTATAAAAGTTAAATATATTATAAATAACAAGATTTAATTTGTTCTTGTGCATACTGTACTGTTTAAGCTATCAAAGTAGAATAACGACGCAAGTAAAGCTTAAATCTAGAATTCGTTTCCTTCATATGGCAACTTAATATACTTATTACTATATCTTATCATGTCCAATGTGATTATACATATTTACATTTGGAAACACTCTATATAGATCATAGTTATCTAACTGTTGATTAACATTTTATTCCGGTAGTTCTAACACCGCTTCTAATAACGCTGTCTTTCCTGCTAGTTTTTCAGAAATATAAATAGAATTATGAGATATGCCGTATTCCACTAGCTGCGATAAAATTTCTTTACCATTCCTTTTATTCGCAATTACGAAAAAAGCATTTTTATGCTCTAAAACAGTTTCAAACGGGTTTTTTACCGCTAGATTACTTAATTTAAAGTTATGTTTACTTGTATCATTATCACATATAGAAACTATGTTGTTTTGATTCAATATATGATTTAACTCTATTAATACTTCTCCATATTTCCCTGCCCCAAATATAACTATTTCATCTTTCGTTTTAAATATTGCTGCTGTCTGTTGAATATTATTTTGTATGTCGAGACTATTTTGTTTAAATTTATTAATTGCCCTCTCATCACCATGTAAAATTTTCACCTCGTCTATTTGCTGTGGTGATAAACTTTTCATAAAAATATCATTATTAAAAAATTCTTCTACATCTTCATGGATTTCCTCTAAAAATTTTTTTTGATATTCCGGTGAAAGTCTTTGGTAATTCCAAAAGTAGGACATGAGTTTTTTATTATTATATAAATAGATATACTTTTCTTTATTGATATTTCTTAGCTGCATTTGTTCTTTTATCCAGGAAAATTCATCTATTATACATCTATATTTATTCTGTGACTTTACCGAAGAATCGCTATTATCAATCCGATAACGATATAGTTGACAATCTATATAATATACTTTATTAGATAACAAATTTACTAATATGGAAAATCCGGTGTCTTGATAAGACGCTCCCGGAGTTTCGTTCAGATATAAATTGTTGGAAATCAAAAATTCCTTTCGATAAAGTCCTGCCCATATACTGTATCCAGTATGGTTATTAATTTCTGGTACTTCCTGTATGTTTATAACACGATTATACAGTGATTGGTCCACTAGATGTTTAACATCAGTCTCTATTCTTCTTCCATTGATATCAATAAACTTTTTATAATCAGCTTTTATAAAATCCACCTGACTTTTTTCTGCTACTTCAAATAAGATTTGCAACATATCACTTCTGATATAATCGTCAGATTCCACAATTGCAACATAAGTCCCTTGTGATAATGCTATTCCTTTATTAATTTTATAACCATAACTTGAATTACTGTCATAGAGATATTGAATTCGTTTATCACTTTCAGCATACGAGTTAATAATGTCTGAAGTTCCATCAGATCCACTATCAATACATATGATTTCGATTTCCTGCAAAGTTTGATTAATAATACTGTCTATACATTCTCTTATGTATTTCTCAGAGTTATGCAATGGTAAAATAACTGTGACTTTTTTCATCTTATTCCTCCAATATAACCTTAATATTCTGTTTTAACTTTAAGCAAGACATCACGTCGATAATCTTCGCTCCTGCAGAATGCGTATTCACATGGTCATAGTACCTTTGATTTGTAATTAAAATCACTTTATTTTTTCCATTTTGATTCTGAGGAGATTGTATTATATTACCATCCATTAACTTAGTATTGTATACTTTACTGGAATTATCTACTGCAACAAGTTTAAACCCAAGACTAGTTATTGAATAATAAAGAGCTTTTCCAATAACTCCCATACCCCATAATGTAATTTCTTCATACCCCTTCTCCTTAAATGCAACCATCATATTTTTGATATAATCTTTATGTTCTTCAAAATATAATTCTATCTCATCAGTTTTGTTATGAACATATTTATGGTTGAATTCGTCGGACAATATTGTTTCTTTCAGCTTTTCTTCCATAATATCATTGAGGATTCTCCGTTCATAAGGAAAAAACACGTATGTTAATAAAGGATTTGTTTTATATTCAGGAGCAAGTTTTATTATAGCATTCTTTATTTTTAAAATAGAAGCACATTCTAAGTAATCAAATTTGCGTGCGATTGAGATAATAGAATCAATTATTCTACTTAGTGCATATATTTCTATTTCACATTTAAATTTATCATTTATCTTAACTTTACTACAGTTATTATAAAAAATCTCTACTGCCTTTATCCTTTGTAAATCATTTGATTGGGAAGATTTTGATCTGGTAATCGAACTGCCACACCAGGAATATGTCCACAAGGCATTGTTTACTTTTGCATATGATTGAGCCATCATTGTCCAGACTGGAGTTATTGCCGTATCTTCATAAAACATATTTTCTGGATAATATATATTATTACGTTTTAATAATTCATGGTGGAATAGCTTTCCACACGGCGAAGCATCTAAGATTAGTAGTTGCAAATACTCCTTCCTCATTTTCTCTTGAGAAAAGTTTATAATTTTACTTACAGTCTTGTCCGCCATTTCTGCATAATGATCACAAAACACCATATCTGAATTCGATTCAACAGCTTTTTTATACATACATTCACATAAATTAGCTTCCATGCAATCATCACTATCCAAAAAGTAAAAATATTCTCCTTGCATAGTCTGTAATCCAAAATTTCTAGCCCCACCCGGGCATACACTTTCTTGTAAATATATACACTTTACTTTTTCAGGATATTTTATTTCATATTCCTGCATTATTATATAGCTTTTATCAGGCGAAGCATCATTAATTACTATAATTTCAATCTCATCCAGCGTTTGATTAATACAAGAATTCAAACATCTTCTTAAGTATATCTCTGTGTTATATACCGGAATAATAATGCTGACTTTAAACTTCTGCATCCAGCTTTCTCCTCATTCATCATCTTGATTCCTTAATCTCTAATTAATACCTTTTTGAAAGAAATCAATGACATTCTCTTTTCTTTTTAGAGCATCTTCTTCCAGCCAAGAAGCTGCAAAATGGTGAATGGAGTATGTCTGGCTAATATCTTTAATAAGTCTAAAACTATGTGGGCTTAATCCGCAAAAGACCTTTTCTGGATAGACTACCATACCTCCTGCTATCTGATATTCTCCATTACATTGCAATCCAAATTTTTGCAAAATTTTCGTTTGATAAACCGGACATGTTGTCTTGTTGTAAGTTCCATCAGATTGCACAAATTCCATTTGGTCATATAGAGCAAGAATCTCTCCAATAATTTTATTCTTTCTGGTAGCACCATAACCAAGTCCAAAATTAACAAAGTTTTGATTTTCAAATCCACAAAAGGCATCTTGGTATAGAAAAGAGTCCAAAGGTTTTAATAATTCCACATCGGTATCCAGATATATTCCACCTTCATTATAAATAATATCCAATCTTGCATAATCCGACACAAACGCCCATTCTTTTTTTTCATATGCCTGCTTCATATAGATTGACTTTGCTATATCATAATTATTTTCATTCCACTGTATAATATCAAACTCCGGACAATGCCTTTTCCAGCTTTCCATCCACGCTTTGTTTCTATCAGGTATTTCTTTGCCACCGAACCAGCAGTAATGAATTTTCGAAGGAATTAGCCTTGATTTTGTAATTTTAATTTTCTCTGGAACAGAGATTCCAGATCTATGACGATCTTTCTTTTCTGCAATTAAAAAATATGAGACATAGCATTCTTGTTCCATTAACTCAGGTAAAGTATCTAACTGATTTATAATATCATTATAATAGGCGGTGGTAATCAATATTACATCCTCTGAACTTATTTCTTTCAACATCATTTGAGGAGCCATAATCTCTAAATTCAGTAAGTTACACTTTTTTACCATTCCCCATTTAGCACTGTCATTATCAACAATCATCTTAATTCTATTTTCTATACCAAGTTCTTTCATTTCAAATAGAAAATTATCAAAATATTTTCCTATGCCGATACAGATAATTCTACGATTTTTGTCTAGATTATTAATAAACGCATCCAAATTGTATTTTATCTTCATTTTTGCAAAAACCCTTTCTGATTATTTTAGCAACGTATTATAACTTTTGAGATAAATAACCATGTTAATAATTGATATAAACATTCACTGGTTATATTTCATGGAGTGGATGCAGAAAAAATAAAGTAAATAGAAAACCTAGACCTTTATATTACATGTTTCTATCACTCTTTTTTTAGTAAAACTTTTCTTCTTCCATAAACAAAACTCGTTGTGGCTTCTCCCAAACAATCTTTTCTTTATCTAAGGTACAAGCGAGACCTTCAACTATTTCTTTTGCAGCTATGTCATTATTGATTGCTATAAGTATATAGTCATATTTCATTTTCGCTAAGTTATCTATTGATTGCACTAGTTTACCATCACACTTTATTGGATCACTATCTACCCAACCAACTAACTCAATATTTCTCAACCTTTTAAGCCATGCACAATATGACTTTCCTACATTGCCTGCACCATAAATAACAATTCTACTATTTCTTGGAAACATTGAGAAATCAAAGAAAAAAGTAGGTTGCTTATAATTATTTCCAAGTAAATACGGCAATCCATCAATTATTCTGCAAACAGCATACTCATCTAATTGTCTTTTCAGTATATCACTGTATCTATGAACATCAACAAATTTCTTTATGTTACTATACACCTTGCTAAATTGCTCATATACATTTGGAAGTCTTGAATATGTCGCAGAATCACTCCTTTCAACATGATGATATAACACTTCCTTCGATATATATATTTTTGAGGCATTTAATATACAAGGTACCACAATTGCATTATCATCTGCATATCCGTGGATAGATTCATCCACTTGGTCTATAATTTCAGTAATTAATTCTCTATCAAATATTTTAAAACAGGCAGAACCATTAACATAATACTGGTTTGAAATGGAAGATGAAAAAATATTATTAATAACTAAATTACTCTTATCTTTCATTTCATATAGTCCTTCTGGAACACCATCAATCAGGTTTATTCTTCCTCTGCCATCTGGATATTCTCTACAGCCACCTGACGTAACAATTTGAGCCTCATTTATTAGTGCTAATTCATACAATGTTTCATACATTTTTGAATCAATCCAATCATCACCATCTACAAAACCAACAAATTTACCTTTTGAAGCGTGTATCCCTGCTTTTCTGGATACTGTTAATCCCTGATTTGCTTGATGTATTACCTCTATCTTTGTTGGATTAGATTTTTTATAACAGTCGCAAATTCTTTCACTGCCATCCGTCGATCCATCATCTACTAAAATAATTTCTATATCTTTCAATGATTGATTTAGACAGGAAGAAATACATTTTTCAAGGTAATCTTTAACATTGTATATTGGAATTATTATCGACACTAAAATATTTTGTTTTTCCATTTTTTCATCCTCATTTTAATACATCATTGAAGCATTTCATAAGTAATAATCATACCTTGCGGTATAAATACGGAAGCTTTTTTTCCTAATGTTTTGTTAAAGCAATTCACCGGTATCCCCGTTCCCGGCCTCTTCCATGTCAGCATTTCTCCTGAAATAACTGTTCCAGCAGGAATGTCTTTTGATGCTACAAGTGATCTTCTCGCATTTTCTCTAGCTGTTTTTTCTGATACCAAGCAACATAAGGTTCCATCTCCCCTGATATAGTCCGCATAGTCGATTGCTTTAATAATACCTCTCACATCATTAGGATCCATAGCATGGTAATGATCGTTACCCTTTAAGGTTTTATCTAATGTGAAATGTTTTTCGATAACCACTGCTCCAAGATTATATGCTGTTTTTAGAACCTCAAACCCTTCATCAGGTTTTGTATGATCAGAATACCCTATAACCAAACCAGGAAACTTCTTTGATAAACTAACAATCTTATTTAAATTTGCATGTTCGTATGGTGTGGGATACTCTAATACACAGTGCATCAAGACCAAAAATTTGTCATTATATTTTTTGATTAGCTCCACTGTACGCACGATCTCATCTTCAGAAGATGCACCTACAGATAAAATAATCGGTTTATTCTTCTTCGCCTGATATTCAACAAAAGGAAGGTTGTTCAAATCTGACGAAGAAACTTTATAGATATTCATCATTGGTTCTAGGTAATCTGCTGATTCAATATCAAATGCAGTTGAAAGAAATTCAACTCCCATTTCGTTTGAATACTCAGCTAATTCTGCATATTCCTTATTTCCAAAAGAATCAAACTTTTTAAAAAGTTTATATTGAGATTCTGTAGGTTCTTCCTTAATGTCCCAATAATAAGGCGAATCCTTAGCCGCCAAAGTCTCAGCTTTATAAGATTGAAATTTAACGGCATGAACCCCTGAAAGAGCAGCCTCTCTTATCATTAATTTAGCTGCCTCTATGGGAGAGATATTCTCTTTCATTGCAATATCATAGTAATTAACACCAATCTCTGCAATTAAAACAAATTTATTATCCTTAATTCTATTTTCAATTATCTTCTTCATATTTACAGCGAATCAATAAGATTCTTAATCCTTTCCCTGCCCTTTTTTAAATCGTGCTTTAACATAAGCCGTTGCATGCTTTTTCTTTCAATTACATTTGCTAAAATCAATTTGTCTAACTCTTTTTTTATAATATTCTCAGTTACTTCTCTACCTAAGTACATGAATCCATTTTCATTACTTGCAAATTGATGTCTTTCTTCTCGTTCGTTTTGAGACATTGCAATAGTAGGAATTCCCAATGACGCCAGTTCATAACACGTCCTTCCCCTTGAGGTAATTCCAATATCACTTTGCGACATCAACTCCGGCATATTTTTTACATCATATAAAATTTTAATATTGGTATTACTTATATTTTTCTGCAATTCTACATGATTAGATTTTGCTCTTCCCAATACGACCGTAAAATTTAAACCTGAATATTCACTCTGGCAAATGATCGATAATATTTTTTCGGTATATTTGGCTGGATCTGCTCCACCAAAGCATATAAATATATTTGACACTTTTTCTTTAATCTCTATCGGCTTGTATAAAAGAAACAACTTTGGAATGAGATAATATCGCTCTCCAAAATAAATATTCTGTATCGACTGTTCTTCTTTATACAAGGCATTAATAACCAGGTCTGCATACAATCTTCCATCACCCAAATCTTCAAAATTAACAATGTAAGGTTTTGTTGGAATCTGCTTTAATGTTTTAATGTATGCCGACTCAGTATCCAATATATCGTTTATAATTGTCTGATAATTTTCTTTTCTTAAATAATCGAGCAAATCATTGAGACTATCATATCCCGTAAGTTTATACATGGTGTTACCGAATGAGCTTTTGTCAGTAATAGTACTGTCGTAATATATATCTGGCTTATGATAAAATAAATCTGAAAGTTCAAGCATCCTGCAAATGTGACCCATACCTATCAGATTATTGCCATTAACAATAATAGCTGTTTTTCGTTCTCTAAGTATATTCTCAGCACTAATTAGATCTTGAAAGTTATCAATATCTATTGCTTCTGATTCAGATATTTCATATACATCAACCGTTTTTCCAATTCTTGAGTTTTCAAATACCACACCCGCTTTTGAGATAACAAAAGCACCTGCTTCCAAAAACCTTTTTGGTAAATATTGACGATTTAATCTTTTTTCGTAATCGGGAACAACTTGACCATTTTTTTCTACCCATGCCAAATGGGGTTTGTTCACTACTGAAATGACTGTGTCCAAATTCTTAGCTACTGCATACTCAATTGCCCCATCTAGAGTACTACACTGCAAAGTTGGAGATGTCGGTTGCAACGTGATTATATAATCTGCATCAAATTCTCTACAGGCATCATATACGACCGCATCTAATGCCACCGAATCTACACATAGTTCTTTATTTCTATGTATATATCTAACACCATAATATCCTGCCAGCAGTTCAATTTCCGGAGAATCTGTTGTAATTATTATATCCGTTATATATTTAGAATTAAGCGCATTTTCTATACAGTATGAAATCAATGGTTTTCCATTTACTATTCTTATGTTCTTATTTGGTATTCCCTTTGATCCGGCTCTTGCCGGGATTACAGCTAAAATTTTCATAATATTTCATTCTTTCCTAAAACAAATTATCAAAATTTACTCTTTCAAACACTTCCAGTTTTCCGCCACGGGTGGCATTATAAATTTTTATCCCATGTAAATCTGCGTATTCTTTTGCCACCATATAACCTTTTAAAATCATATCTGTATGATATATTCCATCAGTCTCTTCCATTATTTCTGCATGATTCTTTATATCTTCCCTAACTAGCATATATCCATTTTTATCGATCTCTCTCTTGAATGAAAAATCGATTCCTAGTAAATAGATTTCGTTTATTCCCATATATACTGCAACCTGAAGCATTGTATATAGTGTTGTTAGAGCAGAATAAATCTTTTGTGTTAAATCTGGAGAAAACATAATATCTTCAATTACTGTCTTACATGTATGCAAATAAAACAGTTTATCATACTTATTAGTATACCGATCATATAATTCACTCCATAATGTGGTAAATAGATATTCACAGTTACAAAGTAAATAATTTAAATCTTTATCAGTTTGTACATGTTCATTCAGGAAAACATTATCCTCTGCAAAAAAACATGTTGGTCTCCAAACACTCTTTTCAAATAACTGGTAAATTCCATTACACCCCATAGATATTTCCGTTTTTAATCTATTAATATCTTCTATTAGCAAGCTTGGACCATTTCCTATTATAAAACAACGTCTTCCACTAAAAATATTTTTTAACTTTAAGTTTCGCTGTAATATATGACTCGTATCTTTCACTGAACTAATTATACTATTCATTAAATCAAAATCATCTGCAAAATAGACAATATTTTCCTTATTGACTCCCTTACTACTTAACATTAAATATAAATCATCAAATTCTTGCCCATACACTTGCCTTGATAGAGATAGAATTACAACACAATTACTGTACTCAGAAATATCACTTAATCCATAAATCTGTTTTTCAAATAAAAAACTACCCATTAACTTTTTATTTGAATCTATAAATCCCTCATAATTAATTTGGTGTTTTTTTAAAAAAGACCCAATAATTTTTCCATAGGTTCCTGCTCCATAGATATATGTTTTCTTGCTCTCTAACTTATTTTCTATAAAATTTAAAAATTTAAATAAGCTACCTTTATCTATTTCAGTCATATGTCAATCCGCTCCAATTTTCAATTTACAACTTCCAAATTATTAGCATACAATTTTTCAATTTCTTTGATTTGATACTTTATATCAAAACCTTTTTCTCTCATAATTTTTTTTGTATCTTCTCTTACATATCCTGCTTCCCATTTTAATGCTCCCTCTAGCCATAAATCTATATCCAATGGAAGTCTTACTAAATTATTTGTTATTTTTGATTCTTCCGGAGCAAACTCGCTAGTAATACATTTTAACCCTGATGCTTGTGCTTCTACAAACGTCTGAGCCAATGCTTCAAATCTTGATGGTAATATAAACAAGTCCATGGCTTGTAACAAGTTTTGCACATCATCTCTTAAACCTAAAAATCTAACTTTTGATTCTAAATGATATTTTCGGACTAAAATTTCAATCTCACTTTTTAGTTCTCCAATTCCAATTAATAACAGAATACTATTAGGAACCTTATTATTAAACTTTTCAAAAAATTCTATTGCAAATTCATGGTTTTTTTGGTACTGAAATCTGGCTATCATTCCTACAACAAACTGTTTTTGTAAATTCATTTCATTTCGATATCTTATACGAACGCTTTGATTAAAATAAAATTTTTCTAATTCGATGGCATTCGGAATGATTTTAATTTGTTCCTCAGGTATGTTTTCTCCATATAACCATTCTGCAGCATTTCCAGCACAAGCCCAAAAATCTGTCGCAATATAAGGCGTTACTTTTTTTTGCCAACTATTATGCAAGATTCTGGCTTCCTCCCGCGTCATTCCAATGGGAATATGGACATCTGTATTATGCGCATGTACAATCACTTTAGAAACTCCCCTTTTTTTCGCAATTTTTTCAACTGCAAATCCTCTCCACCAACTAGTATGTAAATGTACTATATCATAACCATAATCAAAAACTTTATTAATTTCTTCCTCAAATTTCAATATATCTTGTTCACTATAAGTGGAAATATAATGAATTTTACACCCCTGCTCTTCTAATTCTTGTGCAAAATCAAGACTCTTACTCATTGTTGCAAAATCAAATTGAAATCGATTCTTATCTATTGCATTCCAAATTCTCAAAGCATACTTTGTAATTCCTCCACCGCTATTAGCGATAGAGAAATGTAATACTTTAATTTTCTTCCTTTCCATTTTTCCCTTGTATGATGATTACATAAGCAAAACACCATAACTTCCTTTCTTTTTTTGTATTGTAGTTATAATACATTCAGATACTGTGAACTTTTAATTTTCACTTGTAGCTTTGACTACTCAACAGAAGTGTATTGCCGCTACCTTTATATGAATGCTTTATTAGATGGATGTGCCAGGGGCGATCTCCTAAATACCTATTTTAATCAAGTCTAAGATGCATAATCATTGATGGATACCACCGTATCATACCTTTATAAAAGGAGGGACAACCTCATAATGTACGTTGGCATTGATATTGCTAATTTCAATCACTTTGCCTCAGCCTTATCTTCTGATGGTGAAATACTCATCGAGCCGTTTAAATTCTCAAATGACGCTGAAAGATTCCAATTGTTGATATCCAGCTTCTATATTTTCCAGTCTGATAACATCATCGGTCTTGAACCCACATCACATTATGGCGACAACCTTGCTTGATACCTTGTTGCCAATTCCTTCAATGTATTTGATAAATCACATTAAGACGTCTACTATGCGTAAGAACAACATTTACAAAGCCAAGACCGATACTTACATATCGCTAAAACTTTAATGATGCAGGACTCCGTCAGATTTGTTTCCTATTATGATTTGAATATGATGGATTTAAAGGCACTTGGTTGTTTCCAACAAAGACCATTAAGCAGCGGACATTATTAAAAATCCATCTAACTTCTTATGCATATCAAGTTTTTCTAGAACTGTAATACCTTTTTAATCCAGACTACATAAAAAATCTGACTATGCCCTTTTAGGTGAGGCTTTAATATCAAAAAACATTGCTTTCATGCATACGATCATCTATCTTACCTACTTTTACTTTCCCGCATGGTCACTTCAGCAACAAAGAAGCAAAAGAAATAAAAGATTTTAAACAGAAGTCGGTGCTAACTACAGTACTCTATCCATTCAGATAACCCACTCCATTACGCAGATTGAATTATTAGCCAATTGGATCGGGAGGAATTTGAGATGGAAGATACCATAACCATTCCAGGTATCGGATACATAAACAGTGGAATGATCCTCGGTGAAGCCGGTGATATTCACCGTTTCTCTAGATCTTGTAAACCGCTTGTATTTGCAGGCTTAGATTCTCATGTTTACCAACTAGGTAACTTTTGTACCAAGCGCACCCGAATATCTAAACGGGGATTAAGAATCCTTCAATATGCACTTATGAATTCAGCTCACAATGTTATAAAAAACAGTGCCACCTTCAATGCCTATTATGATGCTAGAATGGCAGAGGGCCGGACACCCCCCTAATGCCCTAGGGCACTATGCTGGTAAACTTGTCAGATTCATTTGGAATATGCTCACTAACGAAGTAGAAATTAACCTCAATTAAAAGGTCTATTTGCCAATATCAATAAAATTTTGAAAATGCACCTTAGGGAGCTTTATTTATGTTACCCCTCTTTATTATTGATCGAAAAAAATACAGCTAATTTATGATTGACTTTTCATAGCTTGTCTCATACAAAATAGCGAAATTATTTTAATCTTAATCTTGTATCCCAACTGCTCACTAATACACATAGATAAATGGTTACTCATTAATCAAACTATTAATATACTATAATTCCTTTATAACATGTTCAATTAAATTTACAACTCTCCCACTTGCACAACCATCTTCTAACACCTCATTTTCAATTAAAAATTCATCAATTTTCTCTTTATACTGTTTAGCATCAAAATTTTCAACATTTTCGATTAATTCATTATTATCTCTAGCTACAGAAAATGGCAAAGAATACATATCCCACATTAGCCCCCCACGTTCCTTTATATACTCTTCCAAATCATCTGCATATATAAAAACAGGTATATACATATTAATAACATCAAATACTGAACTGGAGTAATCGGTTATTAGCGCATCTGAGGCTGCTGCTAACTCATTCATGTCGTCAGCTTGGCTCACATCAATCATGTTTGAAATCCCATTTTTTAAAGGAAACTGGTTAAATTGTGCCGCTAACTGCGGATGCAGACGTAGGAACACAAACCAGGTTCCTCCAAATTTTCGTTCTAGAACCTCTGTCATACGTGCAAAATCAAGAAGGGGTTCTTCTACAAATATCTGACGATCTCCCTTTTGACTTCCACCTCTAAAAGTAGGTGCAAACAACGCAATTTTTGTATCATGCGGTATTCCATATCGTTCACGGAGTTTTCTATATACGTCTTTTCGCTCATTAAAGAAAACATCACAACGCGGAGAACCTGTTTTTATAATGTTACCCGTATAAATAAGTTGATCTGGTATGAATTTTGTACACCACTTCGAATTGGATATTACATAATCTGCAAGCTTAGAGTCGTGCTCGCTGACAAGATACGCCATCTTTGGAAACAGCTTTCCCCTGAATAATCCCAGTGGTTTGAATCCAATTGCAGCATGCCAAAGCTGTATGTATAACTGACCTTTTCTTTTCCTTGTACCATAAGCTTTTCTGCTATTGTCTATCCACACCTTAGCAGTGGCCAGGTGATACGCCCTTCTCCAAAATGTGTTTTTTACTTTTCTGATTCCTTGAGGAAACTGTTTTTTCAAATTATTTACGAGCCATACTAATTCAAGATCATCCTCCTTCTTTAATAGCTCTTCAGCCACGTAGCGGGGATTACAGCAATATCCTCCATCTCCTTCAAAGGTAGTAAAAACAATTTTTTTCTTTTTCACTGGAAGCGCCCATAACAACCAATAAGCTAAACTTGTAAAAAAAGCTTTTCTCTTCCGTTTATTGATATACTGCTCTTCTGTCATCTCTTATCTCACTTCCTAAATCAGGTTTATTTGTAATAATTCCATTTACACCCATGTCACATAACCGCCTGATCTCTTTTCCACTATCTACCGTCCAAACATTTACATCAATCTCTGTTTTTTTTAGAGAGAATAACATATCGTCCCGATCCATAAGATACCACGCTGGATGTACTGCATCTACAGCATATTTTTTTACGTAATCAGAAACATTTATAATCCCATCGCAATAAAGAAATGCTATTTTAGTGTTATAATCCATTTCCCGAAGACGAAGCACAGATTTATGGTAGAATGAAGAAAACAGAGTTCTCTCTAATACCCCATTCTCTTTTACCACATTTAATACTTTCTCTTCCAGCCCTTCATAGGCAAAGATATTATTTTTCAATTCTATATTAAAGAGAAAATCTTTTTTTTGCTTAAAATGTTTTAAAACATCTTCCAACAACGGAATTTTAATATCCTTATATTCCGGATGCGTTCTATTGAACTGAAAACATCTCAATTCCTTGAATGTATAATCCTTCACATATCCGCTTCCATCAGAAACCCGGCTTATCTCCTCATCATGTACAACTACAAGGTGCCCATCCTTTGTCATCTGCACATCAAGTTCAATTCCATCCGCTCCCATATCGTAAGCCATCTGAAAAGCTTCCATAGAGTTTTCAGGAGCATAGTGGCTAGCCCCACGATGGCCGTATATTTTAGTCTGATACCTCATTTTCTCATCTCCATAAATTTCTCCACAACTCCAGCCATAGCTATCGATTCCTCTTCCGTAAATTTGTAAGACTTCCTTTCTCCATTATGAATAAGTGACACAAACTCACTTAATTCATACCGCAGACCGTCACCTAAAAATTTTGCCGTATACTGCTCTTTCTTATTAGCATTCTCAAAACGGACTTCAAAAGTTTTTGTAAGCCACCACGGAGACTCCGCTAGAATATAACCCTTAGTTCCTGCAATAATTAATTGTCCCTCTGATTTTACAGCAATCCCGGTTTTCGATAACGCCATCCCTCTATCAAATGTAAAAGAGGCTTTTGTATATAAATCAATGCCTCGTTCATCCTTAATACTATCAAAACTCACGTTTTTATATTGTATCCCCAATAATTTAAAGATAGGAAGCATTGTGTGATTTCCAAATTCCAAAAATCCGCCACCGTAATAAGGGTCTTTGTTTTCTCTCGTTTCCGAATCTACAATTCTGGTAAAGCAAGCCTCCACGTCGACAATGTTGCCAATTATGCCGCTTCTCGCTACTCCTAAAAGTTGATTAAACCCAGGACAATATGCTGTCTTAATTGCTTCCATAAGCAAACAGTCATTAGCTTTGGCAACCTCATATAATTCCAGTGCATGTGCTCTTGACAATGCCATAGGCTTTTCACACAGCACATGCTTTCCCTGATCCAAAGCTGCCTTTGCATATTCAAAATGCGTCTGATGTAAAGACGCAATATATACCGCATCCAGCGGTGCTAAGAACTTCTCAAAGTTTTCCGATTCTACCCGGATTCCAAAACGCTTTCCAAAACGCTCTGCACTTTCTCTATTTGGATTATAAGCACTAACCGCCTCAATCCCACTGACAAACTTCGCTTCTGGTATAAAGCGTGACGCGATACGTCCTGTTCCTACTATCCCCAGTTTTATAATAGGGTACTTTTGTTTTCTTATTAAGGTACTGGATATCTCTTTCGTTCTTTCAAGATATATCACCTCACAAAAATCTTTTAAATAATCAAATTCTCCCGTCCAGTCAGAGCCAATGGTAAAAATATCAACACTATATTTATGAATATCCTCTACTTTTTGTCCCACATGATCTTCTACAATTATCTTATCTGCAAACCCAGTTTTTTTTACATTTTCAATTCGATCTATTATAGAGTCTACTACATTTAATTTTCCACGGGATTCGTCATATTGTTCGGTAGTGATCCCTACGATCAAATAATCTCCTAACTTTTTTGCTCTTTCAAGCAATTTATAGTGTCCTTCATGAAACAAATCAAAAGAACCATATGTAATTACTCTCGTCATAAAGAAGCTCTCCTCTTAAAAAGACTATTTATTACTTCAAGCCTTGTAAATAATTCTAAAACAATTCCACATAGCCTTCTTAGTTTATCTGGCATAAAAATCATAATATACTATTATTATATCGACAAATTACAACATATAATTACACATATACCTACTATTTCTCTATATACATTTTTTTCCTTTTTTAGTATCATAAAATTTAGGTATATAATGAATATTGAAATAAAATATAAGGATGTACATACTGCTTGCTTATAGCTTATGTAAACATTCATAGAACAAAAAATAGCCCGAAATAATATAAAGGGACGAGCTTCCAGAAATCTTACCTCAACCATTGACGATAAACCAATCGAGTAGGAGGGGGTGCTCCCCCTCGTCTTCTCACCATCGTGCGTACCGTTCGGTACACGGCGGTTTAGTTGATAATAAGATGCGCCATGCCTTGTATCACCTATCTGCACTAAGCGTTCTTACTGTCTATCTTCGATTTCCAATCTATTTTAAGTAAGTTACCTCTTTCGAGCAACTGCTATCCTCGTGTTTCGAGTAAGTGACTTCTGTCTTATCTCAACTGTCGAGCCCTTTTCTTCATCTACTTTCATAGACTTCTTCGATACTACGACTCGAACTGACTTCTGTACGTTCAATTTTGTCTTCCAATAAAGGCAACTAAGTAGCGAAACATTTATCGCTATGCATAGTTTACCGTACAGACCTACCCAGTTAAGGTGTGTAATCTTTCCCTCCACCTATCTGCCACATTTACACAGTATATCCTCGGATAGTTATTGGGCTTCAGTTTGTTTGGCAACCTTACCCGATATACCATGCCTTTTATGTGATTTCTCTTCGTCAGACCAGAGGTTTGCCAGCCGACTTCCTTCAGATTCCACCTCACGATGGACACCCTTGTCATTGGCTATGTGTTTCCAACGATCAGGGCACACTAAGGTATTTCACCGATTAGATTATGCCCATGCTGGACGAATCATAACCACCGGATTAGCCGGTGGTTTGCTCTGGCCCTATAAGGGCCTGTTACCGGCACTGGAGTCTAAAGACTCATTGAATGGTTCGCCAGCCGCAACATCATTTACTTACCAAGCCCTGAAGGGCTTATTTTATTTGCTTGGCTTTACCGGCTCACCCGTAAACTGCTCTATATACTCTTTCAGTGTCATTTGATCATATTCCAAATCTTCTTTTAGTTGATTCTGAATATACTCTTGAATCTTTTTTGCATTCTTTCCTACTGTATCCACATAATATCCTCGGCACCAGAAATGTCTATTTCCATACTTATATTTAAGATTTGCATGCCTTTCAAATATCATAAGTGTGCTTTTCCCTTTTAAGTATCCTACGAAACTTGAAACACTTATACTTGGAGGTAATTCTACCAGCATATATACATGATCTAGGCAGACTTCTGCTTCTACAATCTTCACACCTTTTCTTTTACATAGCATACTCAGTATATTTGCTATATCTTGCTTTAACTGGCCATATGCTATCTTCCTTCGATATTTTGGTGCAAAAACAAGGTGATACTTACAATTCCATTTTGTATGTGATAAACTGTTAATATCTATTTAGGATACCTCCTTTGATTTAGTGTGGTTGGCGAACCTACACTTATTATATCACTGGAGGTTTTTTCATTAAGCTAAAGCAACTGTGGACACACCTGCATAGCAGGTAGTTTATTAAAAGACCGCTATACAATAAAAGGGATTGTTGCACATTGCAACAATCCCTTTTATTAAATATATAATATTTTCAATTA
Organism: Clostridium sp. 12(A); assembly: GCA_000526575.1. Lineage (GTDB taxonomy): Bacteria > Bacillota > Clostridia > Lachnospirales > Lachnospiraceae > Lacrimispora > Lacrimispora xylanolytica. Next base: position 2,973,655 of record JAGI01000002.1, read on the forward strand.
CTTTAATAACTGAAGAACACCCTGAGGTACCTGGTTTGCCTGAGCAAGCATAGCCTGAGAAGCCTGTACAAGAATGTTGTTCTTTGTATAGGACATCATCTCTTTTGCCATATCAACGTCACGGATACGGCTCTCTGCTGCTGTCATGTTCTCTGATGCAACATTTAAGTTGTTGATGGTGTGCTCAAGACGATTCTGTGTAGCACCAAGTCTACCACGGGTACTGGATACAGAATCAATAGCCTTTTTGATTTCTGCTACTGCGTCTGCAGCGTCTTTCTGACTAAGAACGCTAAGGTCCTTTATACCCAATTCCTCGGAATCCATTTTACCAATAGTAACAGCAATCTGATTGAAGGAGTCTGATGTCTCACCTATCTGAAGTGTTAACGCTTTAGTAGAAGCAGAACCATCTAAGCTTCCATTTAATAACTTTGTGCCATTAAATGAAGTACCATCTGAAATTCTGTTAATTTCGCTACTTAGAGCAGAAAATTCCATCTGAAGGTTTTTACGATCTACGTCATTGTCATATGTACCATTAGCTGACTGCTGAGCTATTTCAACCATACGATTCAGCATGGAATGAACTTCTGTCATAGCACCTTCTGCTGTCTGAATTAAAGAAATACCATCGCTAGCATTCTTAGATGCAGTCTCAAGACCTGTAATCTGAGCTCTCATCTTTTCAGAAATAGCCAGACCAGCAGCATCATCACCAGCACGGTTGATGCGGTAACCAGAAGATAACTTCTCAAGGTTCTTGCTTACGGTACTATTATTGCTTGTTAAGTTTTTGTAAGAGTTTAAAGCTGCGATATTATGCTGAATTCTCATAAAATAACCTCCTTGAATTATGACGGGGAATTCCTTTTCCCCCAAATTTATTTATTCATAATCTTTTGTTCGGGCCCTGAACAAAAGGCTGAATACAATTAATACAGATATTTGATACAAATAATTAGTTATATATAAGTTCATACTCTAAATTGTGAAAGACTAACTTACATAACTATTTTTTATATCGTCATAAATTATTTTTTCATAAGTCTAAAAATATATTTTTTATGACAAAATTACATCCCAAGTATAGTACTCTGGTTTTCATGTAAAAATTCTTTCTCATCCTGTGTTAACAAGTTAAGCACTCCCTTTTCTAATTCATCAAACATAAGCTTCCGGCTTATACGTATCAGAAATAATTTGTCTTTGCTTCTGGACAAATCATAAAGCTTGGAAAGAAATGATAAGATTGCCGTTGCAATCTCTTCTCCATTTGCTCCACCTTTAAAAAGTCTTATCATTTCTATTAAAACACTTTCTCCATATGGTTCCATTCGCAAGTAAAGAGTTCCATATCTAACTGCTTCCTGAGCTCGATTCAACGATTTGCATGCCTCAAAAAGTCTACCATATACATTAGGGAGCGAGCCTGCCATATCCAGATTACCATCTCTATCATACACTTCCAGTCGACGTAAAGCCAATTCCATATATTCAATTCCCTGCTGTAACTTTCCCCAATCCAGCATCCATAGTGCCACCCAGTATTCTGCATCTGGCGCTAAACATGCAAATTCCACGGATTTATGATATATATCCAAGATAACACTCTCATCTTTTTTATTTCTATAATAATTAATTTTTAGTAAATTACAAAAAACAAAATCTCTTCGTTCCTGAAACATTTCAAAGCTCATATTTTCTACAACATAGTTATATGCCTCTTCTGCTTCCTTCATCTGTTTATTTGCTAAAAATGAGTCTCCAAGATAAGCCCATGCCTCATAATTATCTTTATTCTTTTCAACCTCTTTTTTTAATATACTAATGTTTCTTTCCATTTTTTTAGTTTCTTTATAGACTTTATCTGTATAACCTGTATGATATACCGTTAGTATGTCCCTAGCTTCAAACGCTTTAGGTGCCTTTGTTCCGCCTATCATAAGTGTTTCATGAATTCTTCCATCATATCTCAAGCTCTTAACATTACTGAACAACCTTGCTTGTGTTGCAATAGAGGAGGTTCTACCCTCATCATCAAGATTCGCTAGAGAGGATCTTACCATTAACGGTATCTTAAGCTTTCTCCTCTCCTCCTCCAGCTGGGCAAGCAAAGGTAGTATCTTCTTGGTATCTTCCTCAGAAAAATACTCATCCGCATCCAAAAACGCAATCCAATTCCCCGTAGCCTGCTCAATAGCAAAATTCTTAGCTGCAGAAAAATCATCTATCCATTCAAAATGAAATACTTTTGCGCCCATCTCCTCAGCAATTTCAACCGTTCTATCAGTAGATCCGGTATCCACTACAATCTGTTCACAAACAATATTTTTTCCCCAGTTTAACGCCTTTCGTATATTTTTTTCTTCATTTTTAACAATCATACACTGTGAAAGGTTGATCTTGATCTTCACTAAAATTCCCTCCTGATCAATCATAATTTATCTATCTGTAAAGGTTCTTAAGAAGAAATCCCTCTAAATTACTCTTCCTATTAATTAATATCGTTCTCCTACACAAAAAAATAAGTTATTTCCCTCTAACTTATTTTTTACAATCATATATAATCTTGCTTATATTACAAAACAACTCTGCTAATGCATGAATTTATCCTTAGCTTTATTATCACTACTTACTCAACTATGTAAATATCAATTCTAAATACGTACAGTGTCACTTCTAAGAGCCTGCGGTCCATTATAATCACATTCAGCAACAACGATACAAACAGCTTTTAACGCAAACAACCACATACAACATATCTTATCCATCAAACCATATCAATTCCTCACAATCATCTCAGTTAAAACCGCTTCACTCCATCTACCCCATTCCATTATAACAACAAAAGGGCACTGCCTCATGACCCATCAATTCCCGGTCACCCAGCAATGCCCTCCGTTTTTAGCCAATAATTATCAGTCTGCTCTAGCCTCATTATGACCATAAAAGGTAAGCAGGTACAACCCGCAGATTCCTACCAGGCCGTACACAATCCTCGTAATCCATGTCATATTGCCAAAGATAAATGAAACCAGGTCAAAGTTAAAGAAGCCTATCAGTCCCCAGTTTACTGCGCCGATAATGGCAATGGTCAGAGCTGTGTAATTTAATGCTTTATTTCCCATGGCTCTACCTCCTTTTCTTTTATATTATGGAGCAGAGATATGGTTTTTATACATTATTTTCCCAAACTATCAATTCTGGATTTTAATTCATCTTCCCGGTCCTTGAATAGAAGTCTTTCGTTATACTGATAATATCTTTCGCAGTCGTATTCTTTTAAAAATTTGACGCTGTAATAGCCGGTATTTAATTCGGTCACAAACACCACCATCTCCTGGCCATCCATAAAGGCTGCTTCCATAAAATCAAAAGCATGCTCTAAAGCCTTTCCACCACTCTCAAGAAGTGTTTCATACCGCTGGTTTTCTTCTTTAAAAAGCTCCCGAATCCGATTCCAGGAAGCATTCACATCCACATGTTCTTCCTCAAACTCTTCTTTTTTCAAAGTTTCCTCATACCTAGCCAAAATACCTTCCACATCTCTGGCCAGATAATCTTCTCTTCTATTAATAAGCCCAGCTTCCCGCTTTTTATTCCAAACTTCCTTCCACTCTCTTCTCAAAACAGAAAGCCGTTCCACCATAGACTGATCTCCAAAGCTTTCAATTTCTGGATTTACCTTTTTAAGCTCCTCCATCAAAAGCCCGGTTCTATCCGCCTGATCTGCCACCGCCCGGAACTGCTGTCCCAGCTTTGACAGTAAAAGTCCAATCACATTTAATTTTTCATCAAATGGAGCACGATTTAACTTATTGCAAAGAGCTTCCCGGATCACACCAGAAAGAATTTCATCGATCTGATAATCGTCCTGGTATTTATAGTATAGGTGAAGATAGTTTGTGAAATCCTTGGCAATTTTAGGAAATTGAATATACTCTCCTACCACATCCCGGTCAACGTCCTTATCAATCCGCTCACTGATCTGGATAAATCGGGATAAATCCTCCCAGCCTCTTGGAGTGGCAAAGAATTTTCCATCCACCGTAGTTTCTATCCGGCAGAAATTCTCCGGCCTCGTATTCAAATAAGAAATCACCGACGGGTGAAGATCGTGCTCATACGCATAAGCCTTCCACACTTCAAAATCCGGCTCGACCTGGATAAGCTTGATTCTATCCAGAGTCACCACATCAAAATCCCGGACTGACTTATTATACTCCGGCGGATTACCAGCAGTCACAATGACCCAGCCTTCCGGAATCTTATGGTTTCCAAATGTTTTATACTGTAAAAATTGAAGCATCGTCGGTGCCAGAGTCTCAGAGACGCAGTTGATCTCATCAATAAATAAAATCCCCTCTTTCAGCCCGGTGGTCTCCATTTTTTCATACACAGAGGCTACGATCTCGCTCATGGTGTATTCGGTCACGCGGTAAGTTTCATTACCATATTCCTTTTCCCGGATAAATGGAAGTCCAACGGCACTCTGCCTCGTATGATGGGTGATGGTATAAGCTACCAGGCCAACCTGACATTCTCTTGCTACCTGCTCCATGATTTGGGTCTTTCCCACACCGGGAGGTCCTATGAGGAAAATGGGTCTTTGCCGCAGGGAGGGAATCTCGTAGTTTCCGTAGGCATCCTTTAGTAAGTAAGCTTCTATGGTTGTTTTAATTTCTTCTTTTGCTCGTTTTATATTCATGGCAGTTTCTCCTGTTATGAAAGATTTAAATCTTCCTCCGTCAGTATTACCTTCATGGCCCATCCGGGGACAGAGATGTCCTCATACTGTCCTTCCATAAACACAAAGGCGGTGTCGTAGGGCGGCATGGAGACGGGATATATTCCTTTTCCATCAGTAAAATATAAAAGGCCCCGGAGCTTTTTAAAGGCTCCTTTGTTTAAAAGGCCATTGACATATTCAAAGGCTGGACGAAAATCCGTTCCTCCAAACCCGCTTATGGTGAAATGTTCCATATAATCTTCCATTTCTTCCCGGCTTGTTATGGTTACATCGGATCGGATCTCTTCATCACACTGAATGATGTGGATATTGACCTTTCTGAAATAGCTTTCCGATTCTGAAAGCACTCCGTAGGTCTCCTCTAAAAATCGTTTTACCAGATCTCCCGATACTGACATGGAGGTATCTATAGCTATTACAAAATCTTCTATTTTAAAAACCTCTCTTGTTTCAAGGGGTTCAATTAATGGCATATTTTCATAAAGCGTCATCCCATATGTGTAAAATATGGGATCAAAGGAATCGGGATCGATTTCTGCTTCTTCCCGCAGTACTGCAAACTTTTTTAAGAATCGTTTGTAATCGTACCGTTCCCTGTTTTCTGCTTTGATCTGTTCCAGTAAGTCTTTGCCGGACTGGGCGTTCTCCTCACCGAAGGACTCCATTTCCGTCTCCATTTTTTCCCGCATTTCCTGCCACTGGTTCTGCCGCTCAGTACTGACTCTGGGGTCTTCATCCTCATCCCAGCGGTCGTGGCTGTCTACGTAAAATTCTCCGGCCATTCGGAGCAGCTCTTCCTGGGTCAGATTCATTTCCGTCAGGTCTTTATAAATTCCTTCGGCGGTAAATACCTTTCGTCTGGCGGTAATTCTTCCGTAGATTTCTCTCCGGTAGGGGGACTGATGGCGGTAAACAGGCTTTACATAAAAACTGTCTAAAATGGATTCGATGGCGATGTCGCAGGCCACGTCCCAGAGCATTTTATCCCTGTTTCCTTTTCCATTTAAATGATTAAATAGGCAGTGGAACAACATGTGTAAGTACGCCCGGTTCACTAAAATCCGGCTGCTTTTGTACATGGAGAATAAAAGATCTGGCTGGTAATAAATGACAAAGCCGTCTGTGGAAAGCACATTGCCCTTTCTATCCGCCTCAAATACAAAGCTGCTTAAGGCAACATCGAGATAACGGAAATTTAAATACAGCTCATTTCTGGCATTCATCAGAATGCCGTGCCCTATCTCTACCTCTTCAAGCTCATCAAGCTGTCTTTGTCTTACGGGATCGATCATATGGTTCACCAACCTTTCCTCATTTTGTTACAGGGAAAATACCCGTTTTTTTACAGGGAACCGATGACGCCTTAAGTCCATTAAGTGGCTTAAAAGCTCTGGCTTATCTCCCCTTGATACCATTTCTATAATGGAATCAAATTTATCCTGGTTCTTTCCATATTCCTCCATGAGCCAGAGGAACATGATCTCATCTTCGATTGCGAGCTTTGATATTTCTTCTATATGTTCCAATAAGTAAGCTTCGTACACCATTCTGTCATGATACAGAAGATTCATGGGAGTGTAAAGCCGGTTTATGACCAGCTCTCCGATGACCCGTTCTGATTCCTGTACCAAAAGGTGAGGGAACAGGGCATCGTATTTATGAAACTGGAAACCGGTCTGGTCAAAGCAATAACGGTACATATGGCCACAGCCATGCATTTCCCGAATGATAATCCGGGCGGGAGTGTGCTCCACCGATTCTTCATACATTTCAGGAAAAACAAGTCTGGCATTGCCCTGGCTGGTATAATAGTTTACATAAAGAAGCTGTCTTAATTCTGATAGAATTTCCTTTAAGCAGGAACGCTTTCCGTCTACCAGATGGATATCAAGATAACGCATTCCCGAACAACCAGTAAAGAGGCCGGAGCCTAAGTCTAAAATGGCTGCACTGCATGTTAAGCGAGTCAGCTCAAAGCAGTTATAAAATGCGTAATTTCCAATTTTTTCAATTGTCTCCGGCAAATATATTTCTTTTAGTCCTTCCAAGCTTATAGCCGGCGGAAGGTCCTTGTTTTCTGTCAAAATGGGATTTCCCTCTTCGTCACATAGAAGGATTTCTTCCTTCAGGGACGAAAGCATCTCTTCCCTGCCCCAGCCACCGGAAAATGCATAGGCGGAAAGCTCGGTCACTGGCCGGCCTCCAATCCGTTCCGGCACCCGGATGAAACCGTCAAAGCCTCTGTATCCCAGGATCCGTACATGGTCATTTATGTTCTGATATAAAAACATTTCCAAATCCTTTCCACCGGGGCGTGTCTGAAAGCTGCTTGTATCAAGATGTGCGTTACACTTTGTGGGAGATTTGGCCCAGATGAAGGCGGCGTAGTGGGCTACGCCAACTGAATTTGGACCAAATATGCTGCGAAGTGGGACGTGCAGATTGGTGCAATGAGTTTTCAGACACCCCCTGATTGTTTAACAAATTAATATAACAGAAAAACCAAGAAAATGCAATGGGCTTTTCGTTCCAATACAGTATGCCAGGAACCGGGATAAGTTCCCGACTTTAAAGCAAAAAGGCGCTTTGACTGGTCTAGGAAAGCCACACTCAAAGCACCTTTTTTCATACAGAGACGATGTATATTGTATGCATCTTATAAAAATCTGAATGCAAAAGCCTTACACTCTGATATAACCAAACTGCCACCACGGTAAGTTGTATTTTTATACCGATTCGCATGAAGCTCAAGATTTTCTGCCTGAAGCTTCTGCCAAATACAAAGATAACTTATGATACAACCGCCTCATCAAGCGTAGCATTCATACTTCCAGTCCGGTATCCGTCTAAATCCATGGCTATATAGGAAAACCCAAGCTCATGAAAATATGGAGTAAACTCTTCTCTTCTTGCCACAAGCTTCTCAAGCTGAGTAGGGAGAACTTCGATTCTTGCAATGGTTCCATGAATTCTAACTCTCACCTGGTAAAAGCCCATATCAAGAAGGCGCTGTTCTGCCTTATCTACCATGGAAAGCTTCTCTCTTGAAATAGTCTCCCCATAGACAAAACGGCTGGAAAGACATGCAAAGGACTGTTTGTCCCAGGTCTTTAATTCCATTTCCTTTGATAACTCTCTGATATCAGCTTTCGATAGCTGGGCATGCCGTAAGGGGCTTTTGATATTTAACTCAGCCACGGCTATAAGACCAGGACGGTAATCCCCATTGTCATCCATATTAGAACCTTCCGCGATTTCCTTAATTCCCTGCTCCTTTGCAATTACCGCGATCTTTTCAAAAAGCTCGTGCTTGCATAAATAGCAGCGGTTCTTCGGATTGCTTTCAAAGCCTTCGATATCCAGTTCCTCGCTGTCCACGATAAAATGCCGGATTCCTTCCTCCTTGCAAAATTCCATTGCTTCCCGTAATTCACGCTCCGGAAAGGAACAGGAACGGGCAGTTACTGCAATGACCTGATCTCCCAGCACCTCATGAGCGGTCTTTAAAAGAAAGGTGGAATCCACTCCTGAGGAAAAAGCCACCGCAAGGCTCCCCATTTCTTTTATATAAGCTCTTAAAACTTCATTTTTTTCCTGTAATGTCATAAGCACTCCTTATTATAAGACCCAAGTTTTTCATAATAAAATTATATCAGTCTCCAGTGTCTTATGTCAATGTATCCTGTGTACAGACCGCTCTATTTTTCCTTCTGGTTATAGGACTCCATATTGTCACACATCCGTGTCATGACCTTTAAAAAAACTTCAATCTCTTCTTTTGTTATACCGTCACTCACAATCTGTTCAAACTGCTCAAATACCTTTTTAATCTCTTTTGCCTCTGCAATTCCTTTATCGGTCAGGCAGATGAGAAATGAGCGTCTGCAGTCCGGGTTGTTCTGTCTGATAATAAGACCAAGCTTCTCCAGCTTATCTAAGTTCCTTGACATGGTTGTCACTTCAAAGTGGCAGTTGTCCGCCAGCTCCTTTTGCGTGACATGATTCTTTAAAAGCAGGTAATATAAAATCCTGGCCTGTCCCTGTCCCGGCGTTAGACCGAACTCAGATAAAAGCGGTGAAAATATTTGCTTTCTCGCTCTTTCCCCTCGTGCCATCAGCTCTCTGATATAATGATTTCCCATCCATTGCCTCCTTTTTCGGCTTCTTTTGTTAAACAAATTATTCCAGTTCAAAATGTCCCATATGAAGATTATAATACTTTCCCCTCTGTTCCAGCAACTCTTCATGGCTACCGCGTTCAATAATTTCTCCCTGTTCCAGAACAAGAATTGCTTTTGAATTTCTTACGGTGGAAAGCCGGTGGGCGATTACAAATACCGTCCGGTCTTTCATAAGAGCATCCATTCCTTTTTCAATCAGCTTCTCTGTCCTGGTGTCAATGGAGCTGGTGGCTTCATCTAAAACAAGCACAGGGGGCTGTGAGATGGCAGCCCTTGCAATGGCAATCAGCTGTCTCTGTCCCTGGGATAAATTCCTGCCGTCGCTTTCCAAAAGCGTATCGTATCCATTTGGCAGACGTCTTATAAAGGAATCTGCATTGGCGATTCTTGCGGCCTCCAGCACATCCTCTTCGGGTGCATTCAGCCTTCCGTAACGAATGTTATCCGCAATGGTCCCCGTGAACAAATGAGTATCCTGAATGACCAGGGAAATAGAACGCCTTAAATCATCCTTTTTTATATCTCTGATATCAATTCCATCGTAGGTAATGGTTCCCCTGTCAATTTCATAGAAACGGTTCACCAGATTAATAATGGTTGTTTTACCTGCACCAGTGGAACCCACAAATGCTATTTTCTGACCTGGCTTTGCATAAAGGCTGATTCCATTTAATATAGCATGGTCCTTATTATACCCAAACACCACATCGTGGAAACGAACGTCTCCCTTTAAAGAAATCAATTGATATTCTCCATTTTCCCCAGGGACCTTCCAGGCAAAATGTCCGGTATAGTTATCTGTCTCTGTAAGACTTCCATCTTCCCATTCCATAACCCGTTTTAATGTCACCCTGCCTTCATCAACCTCTGGCTCTGTTTCCATCATATCAAATATCTTTTCCGCACTTGCCAGGGCTACCATGAGAAAATTAATCTGATTGGTAAACTGATTCATAGGCATAGCACTCTGTCTCACATAAACAAGATAAGAGGCAAGTGTTCCGATATTAATTAGCCCGGATAAAGCAAAGAGACCTCCAATACAGGCAGATACCGCATAGTTAATATAGGAAAGAGAAACAATGGTCGGAACTGTAATACCAGTATAGGTGGTAGCCATGGTAGAGGAAATCCGCAGCTTTTCGTTAAGCTCACAGAACCGTTCAAAATCCTGTTTCTCATGGCAGAATACCTTTTCCACCTTCTGACCTTCTACCATTTCCTCGATAAAACCATTGATGTTACCCAGGTTTTTCTGCTGCTGAGTGAAATATTTCTTGCTCAGTATCCCATTGTGCCGGATATAAATCAGCATGATAAGAAGAAATACAATTACGATGAGAGAAAGCCTGACATCCAGCACAATGAGCATAATAACAGTTCCCACCGATGTAATAAAGCTTTGAATCAGCAGGGTAAAGCTATTGTTTAAGGCCTCTGAAATGGTATCCACATCGTTTGTAAAATGGCTCATTAACTCCCCATGGGTATGGGTATCAAAATATTTGAGTGGCAGCTTCTGGGTATTACGGAATAAATCCATTCGTATTTCTCCCACCACCCGCTGGGAAACACGGACCATCAGCCGGTTATAAAGGAGACAGGAGGTGGCCCCAAACAGATAGATTAGTCCCATACATGCAATCATGCGGATAAGTCCCGGAATGTCTCCAGGTACGATATAATCGTTGATTACCGGCTTTAACAGATACGTTCCCGCAATGCTTGAAACTGCACTGATGCATACCAGCACGGCAATCACTGCCATGGAGCGTTTGTGATGCCCGATGTATGTTAACAGATGAATGAGTGCTTTTTTTGCGTCCTTTGGTTTTGCTCTTCCTACTGGTTTCATTCGGCCTGGTTCCCTCCTTTCTGCTGGGAATAAAAGATGTCCTGATATATTTCATTTTCCTTTAAGAGCTTATCGTGAGTGCCGATTCCATTGATTCTGCCGTCGTCCAGGATGATAATCTGATCTGCATTCATCACAGAAGAAATTCTCTGGCTGATCATGATCTTTGTCATGCCAGGAAGCTCCTTTTCCAGACCTTCTTTTATCTTAGCCTCCGTTGCCGTATCAAGAGCACTTGTGGAATCATCAAGAATCAATACCTTCGGTTCCTTTAAAATGGCTCTGGCAATGCATAATCTCTGCTTTTGGCCGCCGGATACATTGACTCCGCCCTGTCCAAGCTCTGTTTCATAACCATGTTCAAGACGGTCCAGAAATTCATCCACACAGGAGATTCTCACTGCCCGGTCCAGTTCTTCATCTGTTGCGTTTTCCTTTCCCCAGTAGAGGTTTTCTCTAACCGTGCCGGAAAACAATGTATTCTTTTGAAGCACCATGGCAATGGAATCCCTTAAATGCTCCTGAGTATATTCATAAATAGGGTGATCATCAATATAAATGCTTCCTGAGGTAGCTTCATAAAGCCTTGGAATCAGCTGAACCAAAGTGCTTTTTGCCGCACCTGTCTGCCCAATGATACCTATGGTCTGCCCCGGTTCTATCTGAAAGGAAATATCGGACAGCACGTATTCCTTGGCTGTATCCTTGTATTTAAAATACACATGTTCAAACCGGATGGAACCCTTTTTTATGGTAACATCAGTCGCCCGGTCATCATTAATGACCGGTTCTTCATCAAGAACCTCAGAAATTCGCTTCCAGGAGGTCAAGGAACGGGTAAATAAAAGAAACACATTAGAAAACATCATCAGGGAATTTAAGACCTGGAGCACGTAGCTTAAAAAGCTGGTAAGGGCTCCTACCTTCATATCTCCTATGATGACCATGTTCCCACCGAACCATAAAATGCTTAAGATAGTTCCGTACATTACATACTGCATGGCAGGCATATTTAAGGATGCCAGGGAAAAGGACCGTTCCGACGAGGATTGAAGGCTTTTATTTACCTCCTGAAACTTTTCTATCTCATGGTCGCCTCTTACATATGCCTTAACCACCCGAATGGCTGTAAGATTCTCCTGAATGATCCGGTTTACCATATCCATGGCGCCCTGCATTTTGCCATAAAGAGGCCTTACATTTTTTATAATAAAGAAGAGGATGATGGCCAGAGTCGGAGCGGCCAGAAAGAACACAAGAGCCAGCCTGGGATTTATGCGAAAAGAAACCACCATGGCTGTTATCATCATCACAGGGGAACGAAATCCCGGCCTCATTCCATTGGTAATGGAATTTTGAATGGCTGTAATATCGCTGGTCAGCCTGGTGACAAGAGAAGGCGTACTGAAACGGTCCGTATTGGCAAAGGAATAGGTCTGCATTTTTTGAAATTCCGCCATGCGGATCTGGGCGCCGATTCCGCTTCCGCAGCGAGCCGTATACCGGGCGCAGGCATGACCTAAAATCAAGGAAATCACGGCAAATGCCACCATCTGGAACCCTTTGACCAGTATGTAGTGCTTATCGCCGTTTGCCACGCCCACATCGATGATGTCGGCCATGACCATGGGGATCACCAGCTCGAAAATGGTCTCCGCCTGGATGCAGATAACTGCCAGAATAAATTCTCTTTTGTACTTTTTCGCGTAAAGCAGCAGATTGTTCATGTTAGTTTCTCCACGTTGTTATTTTTACTTGCACGTGCAACAATTGCACCTACAACTATTATATGGCACTTTTCCTGTTTGTCAATGGGAATCATGGGTAGTCACAGAAAAGAAGGGCCAAAATCCAAAATCCGGATCTTAGCCCTTTTTGTTATTTTAATCATTACCTGCTGCCAGCAGGCATCTTTTTTCTAATTTGAGAAAGCCGGTCAAGAGCTTCCTTTAACGTAGCATCTTTTTTTGCAAAATGGAACCGGATTAAATGGTTCACTGGCTCCTTAAAAAAGCTGGATCCGGGAACAGCACCCACCCCCACTTCTCTGGCCAGAACTTCGCAAAATTCAAGGTCGCTGTCATAATGAAACTCCCCGATGTCCATGAGCACATAATATGCTCCTTCCGGCACCGTATGAACCAGCCCAAGATCATCAAGCCCATTGAGGAACAGCTCCCTTTTCTTCGTGTACTTCAGACGCAGGCTTTCATAATAATCCGGTCCGAACTTTAACCCCGGAATCACAGCCTCCTGTAGTGGGGCTGCTGCTCCTACCGTAAGAAAATCATGAACCTTTCTCGCCACATCAATAATCTCAGGAGATGCAATGATATAACCCAGCCGCCAGCCTGTAATGGAATACGTTTTAGACAGGGAGCTGCAGGAAATGGTCCGCTCCCACATGCCTGGAAGGGAGGCAATGTAAGTATGTCTGTGAGGCTCATAAACGATATGCTCATACACCTCATCTGCAATCACATAAACATCATATTTGATAGCCAGTTCTGCAATGAAGGTCAGTTCCTCCAAAGTAAATACCTTACCGCAGGGATTGGAAGGATTACAGAGAATCAGGGCCTTTGGCTGTTTTTGAAATGCAGCCTCCAGCTCATCCCGGTCAAAATGAAACAGGGGCGGACGAAGCGGTACATAAATAGGCTCTGCTCCGGATAATAACGCATCTGCTCCATAATTTTCATAAAACGGAGAAAACACAATGACCTTATCTCCGGGGTTTGCCACGGTCATCATGGCAGCCATCATGGCCTCCGTGCTTCCGCAGGTAACTACGATTTCCTTATCCGGATCTATCTCATGTCCCATTGGCCCGGACTGTTTTTCAGCCAGTGCTTCCCTGAAATTCTGCGCTCCCCAGGTAATGGAATATTGATGAAAATCGCCTTCTGTTACTTCCTTTAAGCGATTAAGAATTTCTTTTGGCGGCTCAAAATCCGGAAATCCCTGGGATAAGTTGACCGCTCCGTATTGACTGGATATCCGGGTCATCCTTCGAATGACCGAATCCGTAAATCCTGCCGTCCGTTCAGACAGTTTCTGCATGTTCCTTGCCTCCTGTTATGTATGATTTCCCATAATTTAAAATGCCTTTGGGATCAAGGGCTTCTTTGATCCGGTTCATGACCTCCAGATTTTCACTGGAAGTTCCGGAAAGAAAATAAGGACGCTTTGACAGCCCGATTCCATGCTCCCCAGAGGTAAGACCTCCAAGCTCAAAAGCCTTTTCATAGACCAGCTTCATATTTTCCTTAAGCTCCCTGTTCCACGTATCCTCATCCCGTTCTCCCCGGACCAGGCAAAGATGAATGTTCCCATCTCCGGCATGACCAAAGCAGATCATCTGCATGTTTTTCTCCTGCTCCAACTGATTGACATAATCAATGAACTCACTGCTTTTATCAATTGGCACCACAATATCAACCGGTTCCTGTTGGGATACCGCCTCCACTGCTTTTACAAGCGCTCCCCTTACCTTCCAGATTCCATCAGAAAGCTCCTTATCCCGTAGAACTATGTAATCCAAAGCTCCCTGTGCCATTACAAGCTCTTTCGCCCTATTAGCAGAAGCCTCTACCTCTTCCTCTCTTCCATCAAAGGTAAGAAGGATATAAGAAGCGGCATCCGGCCTTGGATATTGGATTCCTAAGAATTCCTCCCCAAGAATTATGACCTTTCGTTCCACGAATTCCACTGCCGTAGGATTGACATTTGCCTTTAGAATGGATAGTACATTGCGAATTCCTAAGGAAAGACTTCCAAATGGAACCAGGACGCTTAGTGAGGTCTCCGGCTTTGGCAATAGCTTTAAGATGCATCTGGTTATAACCGCAAGGGTTCCTTCGGAGCCAATGATTAAGTTCTTTAAGGACAGTCCGCTGGCATCTTTAACATTCCTGCTCCCTACAGTGAGTACGGTGCCGTCAGCTAAAACCAGCTCCAGCCCTCTGACATAATCCCTGGTCACACCATATTTTACAGCCCTCATGCCTCCCGCATTGGTACTGATATTCCCCCCTAACGTGGATTCCTTTTCTCCCGGGTCAGGCGGATAAAAAAATCCTTCTCCTTCCACATAGGCCTGAAAATCCTTTAGAAACACTCCAGGCTCCACCTCAGCAGTAAGAGTATCCTTATCAAGGGATAGAATCCGGTTCATTCTGGATAGATCAAGAATAATACCACCTTCCATTGGTACCGTAGAACCTACCAGATTGGTGCCAGCGCCTCTTGGAGTCACCGGTATTTCATGCTCCCACGCATACTTTAGAATCTGGCTGACTTCTTTTGTTGAGACAGGAAGGACAAGAGCATCCGCCCTGCCCTTTAAACGCCCCAGACTGTCGCTTAAAAACCTGGGTTCCAATGGCTCAAATGCAATGCGTGATTCATCTGAAATGATATCAGATAGTTCATCTTTCTCTATGTCCTTCACGGTTTCCCCATCCTTTTTATTTGTTTAATAAATCCTGATCCCAGCCAGCCTTAATGAAATAGCCGCCAAAGGTATCGTTAAATATTTTCTCTGTTTCCTCAGACTGGAAGGTCTTAACGACTTTCTCATATACCGCTTTTTTCTCAGGATCAGAAAGATCTTCTGTACGGGCTGCAATCAGATTCCAGTAGTTTTCTTCCCCAAGGCTGGTATCCTTAAAGATAGCCTCATCCGTCTTTAAGCCGAAATCAAGGGCAAAGTTTCCATTGATAATTCCTGCTGTCACATCTGCTAACGTAGAAGGAATGGTATTGGCTGCAAGCTCCTGGATTTTTATTTTTACTGTATACTCTTCAATGTCATCCACCGTAGGACTAAAACCGGCATCTTTCTTAATCTTAATAAGCCCGGCAGATTCAAGCACCTTTAAGGCACGGCCGCCATTTGTCACATCATTTGGAATCGCTACGGTATCTCCATCCTTAATCTCAGATACTGATTTTACCTTGCTGGAATAAAGGTTTAAGGGAATGATAAAGGTGTTTCCGATTGGCTCAATTTTATAGCCATTGCTCTCAATTTCATTCTGTAAGAAAATGCGGTGCTGGAATGCATTTAAGTCTATTTCACCATTTGCCAATGCATTATTAGGGGTTACATAATCGGAGAATTGTACAATGTCCAGATTGATTCCTTCCTTTTTCAGGGCCTCCTTAGTCGGAGCCCAAAGCTCTTCATAAATGCTACCAACAACTCCAAGCTTAACCGTTACAGGCTCTGCCTTTGTACCGGTTGTCTCAGCCTGTGAACTTCCCTGGGCAGTGGTCTCTGCCTCTTTGGTCTCTGCAGCGCTGGAATCCTTTGCTGCGGTGGTTTCCGCTTCTTTTGCCCCGCAGGCCGTCAAAGAAAGAGTCAGTGCTGCTGCAGATAACGTAAGTGTAATCCATTTTTTCAGTTTCATAATAGTTTCCTCCATTGTTTTGTCATTGTTATTGTTATAAAGTCAGTGCCAACTCAAAATTTTCCTTCATGGTCTGACAGGACTTATGAAATTCTTCCAGTTCTTCTTCTGTTAAGTTCAGTTCAATCACCTCTGCCACTCCATGGCGGTTTAACAGGGACGGAACGCTTGCATAAACACCAGTTTCTCCATACTGTCCCGTAAGCAGTGTGGACACGGGAAGAACCCTGTTTTCATCACCAAATACCGCCCGGACCACCTCTGCTATGGCAGCCCCAATACCAAATTCCGTGGACCCTTTCCCTGCTAAAATGTGCCAGCCACCAGCCTTTCCTTCTGCTGCAATGGCTTTTAAATCCAGTGACCCGTAACGTTCTGGCTGTTCCTCCATGAGCTGGAACAGAGGCTTTCCTCCAATGGTCACCGCTGACCAAGCCGCCATCTGACTCTCCCCGTGCTCCCCAAGGGCATAAGCCAGTATGGATTTCTGATCCACTCCTACCGCCTCTGAAATCGCTCTCCTAAGCCTTGCGCTGTCCAGCGTGGTACTGGTGGAAAAGATTTTCTCTGCCGGATAATCAAGGACCCTCTGAATGTAGTGGGTCACCACATCCGCAGGATTTGAAATATTCAATATGATCCCGTGAAACCCTGAGGACCGTATGCCTTCCACTACATCTTTGATTATGGCTATGGTCTCCCGCAGAGTATCCATTCTTGTCTGTCCCTTACTCATATCAGGCAAGGGGCCTGCGGCTACAATAAACAAATCTCCGTCTGCTGCGTCTGTGTAATTACCAGCTCTGACCAAACATCGTTTTTGCAAGTAGACTGTGGAATCAAACAAATCCATGGCCTGAGCCCTGGCCTTATTTTCATCCACATCTATGTACACGATTTCTTCACATAGCCCCTGAGAAATCAAGGCGTAGCCCGCATGAGAACCAACATGACCGGCACCTGCGATGATGATTTTCCTTTTTTGAAGCTCCATGTTCTACCTCCTTATATAGACCCCTAATGGGTATTCTTTTTTACAACCCGGTTACCAATGATCTGAATAACACTTACCATGAGTACCAGGACCAAAACGGTCACATACGTCACGTCCGTCTGATTCCTGTCATGGCCATATCGTATGGCATAATCTCCAAGACCCCCGGCTCCCACGACTCCCGCCATGGCTGTAAGACCAAGAAGGCTGATGGCTGTTATGGTAGTTCCTCTGGCGATTCCTGCAATGCTTTCCCTTAAATACACACTGAAAATGATTTCCATAGGACTTTTCCCCATGGAAAGGGCTGCTTCTATGAGCCCATGATCAATTTCTGCCAGTGCGCTTTCAATCTGTCTTGCAAAAAATGGTACCGTTCCAAACACTAAAGGAACGATAGCTCCCTCAACCCCAATAGCCGTCCCCATAATAAATCGGGAAACCGGCATAACTCCAGTTAACAGGATGATAAATGGAATGGAACGGAAGAAATTAATCACCTTATCAAGTACCTGATGAATTCCTTTATGAGCCAGTATTCCACCTGGTCTTGTCACGGTAATGGTCACACCAAATACCATGCCTAAGACAAAGGAAATGGAGCCAGACCAGAGCGCCATAATAAGGGTATCTCCAATGGCCTGATAAAAGGTGGGAAGCTTTCCCATCACATTGGGTATGAAACTATGTAGTATATCCTGCATCCTTAATCACCTCCACTCCTACATTTTTCTCAGCCAGATAATTCATTGCCAAAGTAATCTGCTCCCGCTCTCCGCTCATAATAGCTACGGTTCCTCCAATGGGAGCATCCTGAACAATCTCTATATCGGAAAATATGATATTAAGGTCAATGTCAAAGGCTCTGGAAACCGTTGAAATTAAAGGCTCTGAAACATTCTTTTCTACATAAGAGAGACGGACGATCATCTCTCCCGGTTTTAATCTGGTCACGGGTGAGTCTTCCGCCAGAAGACCTTCGATCTTCTGAAGATTAGAGGTGGTACGGATAAAGTCCCTGGTAACCGGTTCCTTGGGATTGGCAAAAATGGAAAATACCTCTCCCTCCTCCACAACCTTTCCTCTCTCCATAACTGCCACCCGTCCGCAGATTTCCTTAATGACAGCCATCTCATGGGTAATGACAACAACGGTAATGCCCAGCTGCTTATTTACCTTTTTTAAGAGCTGTAGAATCGCTTTCGTCGTCTGAGGATCCAATGCACTTGTGGCCTCGTCACACAAAAGAACCTTAGGGTCATTGGCCAATGCCCTTGCAATGGCTACCCTTTGCTTTTGTCCGCCGGAAAGCTGGTTTGGATAAGCATTTTCCTTATCCTCGATATCAACAAGACGCAAAAGCTCCCGAACCTTCTTCTCTTTTTCCTCTCGGCTGAGACTGCTTCCCTTAAGAGGAAACGCCACATTTCCAAACACCGTTCTGGATGGCATTAAGTTAAAATGCTGAAAAATCATTCCGATTCCTTTTCTGGCAGTACGAAGCTCTTTGGCAGACAGAGCGGTAAGCTCCTTGGAATCCACGGTTACCTTGCCCCTTGTGGGCACCTCTAATAAATTAATGCACCGTACCAGAGTGGATTTTCCAGCTCCTGAAAAACCGATGATTCCAAATATTTCTCCTTTATCAATGGATAAAGATACATCTGAAATCGCATGGACCTGCCCCTCTCCGGTTCCAAAGACCTTAGAGATATTCTCAAGTTCAATCATATAATTCCTCCCTTATATAGAAAAAAACAGGCTCCCTAAGGCTCCCGTTTTTGGTAAGTGGTAAAAAGATGCTATGAGTATGCATTCCTTACTTGCCTGGATGGGAGTACAAAAAATAGAGATGAGCGCAGCACATCAGAGACATGGCCATAGTCATGTTTCCTGCTCTTTGGGATATACAACACGCTGCATGCATCATTCTATTCATAGGGTCTCCCGTCTATACTTATTAACATACTGGTTTTGTTGGTATAATAGCACCATGCCACTTTCTTGTCAACAAGGAATTTATAAATATTCATTTGCTGTATAATAATTTCGTATAAAAAAACGCGCAGGACACAGGTAATCCTGTGATCTGCACGTTTCATATATTTACTATGTTTGATACGTTTGATGTTTAATGTTTAATGTTTAATATGCTTGATTATTATCCATTAATTGCAATATTTGCCTCAAATGGAATGCCATTCGCAGAGAGTTTTACGCAAAGCACCTGATTGGAGCTCATCTTTATAGATACGTTAGTTCCGTAAAGCAGGGTTGGCGTGGAGATATCTACAGTAATTCCAATCTCTGAAAAGAAGGTTGCAGCATTGGCGGTCAGCATGTTGGCAAGCTCTGAAACAGCACTTTGTGCCATCTCATCAAACTCCTCCACCGGCATTCCCATCATCATGGTAGAAGCAATTTTTTTTGCATCCTCTAAGCCAAGGCAATACACAACATTTCCTTTGACCTCTCCCACAATACCAACGGTCATAATTACGCCTGTACTGATTAAGTTGTCATCCTTTAAGCTGATGCCTTCTTTTTTTATATCATCAAATCCAAGCTGAGGCATCACGGAAAAGAATGCCTGGATAAAAGGATTCATGTATTTTACATCCAATGATCGTCACCCCTTTGAAATCCGACGTTAAGGAGAATTTCTCCATATTCTGATTCACCAATTACAGAAGTTGTATAGAAACCAGGTGCTGTGATGCAGACACTTTCTCCATGCATGATGGTAGGAGGAGCAACACGCAGACCAAAGGCCTTATTCATACGGTTGATTACGGAGCATGCATTTCCTGAAATGATATTGGCAAGCTCGCCAATCACTGCTATCACTTCTTCGTTTGTATTGTTTTCTTTTTTCATGATTGCTGCTGTCAGCTGACTGGCAGTCTTCATGCTTAAATCAATAAGCATTCTTCCGGAGAACTTTCCGATGATACCGATAATGATGGTAAGGCCCTTGGACTCGAATTCCTTTTCACAGGGATATTCCGTCTGATATGTAATCAGGGATTTAGCCATCTTATTAATTCCATCTAAAAGGGATTCCTTAAAGATTTCCATATTTTTATCAGACAACTCCTCATACAGCTCATCCGATTCCATTACACGGCTGATTGCTGTCATTAGGCTGTCCTCGTCAATTGGCTTCTGAACATAAGCCGATACCTTGTTGTCCTTAGCTGCCTTCACGATTTCATCATCCATCATGGAGCTTACAACGATTACCTTAATATCTTTGTTAATCTCATGGATTGCCCTCGTACACTCCAGCCCGTCCGTTCCCGGCAATGTCATATCCATGGTTACAAGCTGGGGCATCTTATCTTTTACCACTTCCTTAACTGCATCCAGTGTGCCGGCTTCTCCGACCACCTCAAGTCCGTGTCTTTCAAGAATTCCCCTGATGTAAGCAATTGAAAATGGGGAATCATCCACTATAACTACTTTTGTACCTTCCATAAAAGTATAAACCCTCCTGCTTGAATAATTAGTAACATTTAATTCTTGCCTTAAAGATACCAGTTATTCTATATTTTGTCAAAGCTTTTTCTTTTTCGACAAACTGTTTTTTAGGGCTTTTTCTAGCATGATTTTAGCTTTAGAATCTGCCGCTATAATGGCTGTTTTAAAAGGAAATAAATTATATTGGAAAATTCTGATTTTAACTTTTTTATATAGGTACTTAGGGATTGTTTTATATAAAAAACAAGATGCAGGGGAAGTGGATTATAATGGATTCAAATATTTGAATAAAAATCAATCATTTTGCTAGAAATAAACTTCTCTTTATTCGTACTTAATACAATAAAGAACTGCTGTATTTGTTGGTCTTACAGTATATCTTACTTCTGAATATGTAGCTGTTTTTGTAGTGATAGATACGTCCTGAACCGATTCATAAAGTTTTTTATCAGTAGAGTTTATTACCTTATCTACATTACTTGGAAATCCATTATAAGTGGTGCTATTGTCAAATCGGGAAATTAAATGTGTATTACCACCAGAAACATAAGATGAGACAAGAATCTTTACACATTACATTATATCTCACTTTCATTATATTCTAGTTATTATTATCATGCATCGCGAAGCAGCCTTTATGGTCTACTTCTTTGTGTATTCGATTACTACATAAGCTGTACTACCAGAGTAATCTCCCTTATTGTTTAAGTAAGAATAGTATATTTCTCCTGTTGCCATACCATAGTACATATTTATTGCAGCGTACATTCCCTCAGGACGATTAATAGAGGCAGATAATGTTACCTGAAATAAATTATTTTTATCTACCATATTTCCGTACAAATTAATAACCTTATCAATTTCAAGGTCACAGACATTTGCAAATGTACATTTATTGTTATTTTCTATAGCAAGCTTTCCGGTAATCACCTTTCTATAAATAGGCTTACCATCTACCCAGGTGCCAATTACTGTCTCGTCAAAGGAATAAAAATCTTTAGATTCTTCATAACCTTTGTGTGCACAACACCCGTAATACTGATTATTGATTACAGTGCAACATTTTGTTTCTTCCATAAATAGGTCCTCACTTTCATTTACATACTAAATGGTATTTATCGAAATTTAACTAATGTGGTATGTTACTATTGTAAATGAGTTATATAGTCATTAACAGGACACGAATTGGACATAAAATATATGACCTAAGTACTGTAAAAGAAGTAACCAAGCCTAACTATTTATAAAAAAAGAAGCGGAGTTAACCGCCTCTTTAAAATTATTCCCTACCACCCGGAGAATTTTCGTCTCCTTCGTACTGAATGTGTAGATTATTTATTTGATTTTGTACCTCTGCTATTCGAACCTTTAAAGAGTTTATTTGCTGTTCTTTTAGCCCGAATTCAGCTACGATTAACTGAGCTTTTAAATCAGATAGTTGATCTTTTAATTTTGCTAGCTCTTCCATGATATTTTATCTCCCTAGTTTATTTAAAGTTACGTATATATTATGATAGGTTTTGTATATAAAGTAAACTAATTAATGATAATTAAAATTCTTCAAATAATAGTTGATCTACTTCACTTATATAACTATATGTATCCCATTAACTAGATGCATTTTGGTTTTTTCCCATTTGAGCCGTTCGTAACTGACATATACAAAATGCAGGATAATGGATTTTCCCAACCCAATTATCCTGCATCACCACTTTAACCCCCAAACTTGGTAACTTCAAACATCTGGCTGAGAATCAGCCAATTTGACCTAAAAAACTGCATTAGCTGCCAATATCCAGCCCCAGTCAATCCATATTCTTTAATCAAATCAAACTTCGCCTTATATCTTCTTGCATCCTCAAACCATACCTCATACTGTATCCCAAACTTCCAATATCTAAAATACGGGCTCATCGACTCTTCATCAAACTGAATTTCCGCCCCGGATTTTCAGGATCTAAAGAATCTATCACCGTATCTTTAATTGTCAATTGAGGATATAATAAGTGTTTTTCCTTTGCATATGTGATACGGAAGTAATCCCATAAGTCCTGTTTTTCCGACGCTAATAGGCAAAACAATAATTGCATGTGTTTTGTTGTTTTTTACAATAAAATGTTCCTAAACTTTATAATATGCCCGAATTTGAGGCACCCGTAAGCTTTTATTCTCATATATGCTGTGATCCGCCTTCATAAGATAGTCTTTATCGTATTGCAACTTTGACATAATATCTCATCCCCTGATTCAATATTTAATTTCGATTTTACGCTCTAAGATAGATACTGTCAATTGATTTCTTTAATATGTATTAGTGTATAAATATATACAAACGAGCTTACATATAGAATTTTTATCACTCTGTTAATAACGGCATCTGCAAAGCTCCGGCTTGATCTGGCGTGAGCGTCCAGGTTCCGCTATTATCTTACCGTCTGCGTCAACCGCATAAATCTTTCCAGAACTCTCCACAAGCTGTGACTTACACATAGTCCCGTCAAGCCCTAAATAGTACCAAGCTTTATTATACTGGTACCAGGTATTGGTGACCATAATCCCAACAGCATTAAACCAATACCACTTGTCCTGATGCTGTACCCAATCATTACGGACCGGCAGTCCAGTATCTCCGTTATAATAACGCCAGCCTCCGTCCTCTTCTATCCAGCCAGTTCTCTTTTCCCATGTATCTGCCAGAGCTGCCTTAAACGCCTCCCAGGTGTGCTGTGTATGGTTATAAACATAAGTATTCGGACAAATTTTCCCGGTCACGTCATGATGACGAATTACACGATCTGCAGGTATATTGTGCTTTGCCATCAGATTCTTTGTCAGCGCAATTGCTGCCTGCACAGTAGCCTCCTCAAAATACCAGTCCCGGCTAGTATCTGCCCTATTGCCTTTATTACGAACACACATTTCAATCCCCAGGCTTTTACCATTACGGCAATCAGGATGCACGTACTTCTTTGCTCCTCAATGCCAGGCGATATTTTTATCCTCCACTGACTGCCACACGGATCCATCAAAATCAACATAATAATGAGCACTTGCTCCCCGCTCAGCGCCGGCATACCATTTGCAGTTTGCCTCAGCTCCACCGGTCGCTCCAACGTAATGAATCACAATATACTTGATACGATCTACAATACTGATATTATGATTGTAAGGTGTAAGTGATTTATTAATCTTTATATTATTTTCCTCCAAATAGAAAAGGCCCAGGCTAATCCCAGGCCCGTGAGTTGCGACGGTCGTAAGAATTATTCAGTTACAGCTTTCTTTTTCAGCACATCAATAGCCTTGGTCAGAACTCCAGGAAGTGGTATGCCCATAAGCCCGGCATTCTCAACAATGGAAATCAGCTCATTAGCCATAAAACCGATAATTACGGCAGCCCTTATGTAATTGGTACCAATGGCCAAATCAAGACGAAAGGCAATCAAAACAAATAGTAAGGTTATACTCTTTCTACAGAGCCCTTTACAGCCGGCTCTTGACTTTAAGGCTCCAGTTTCAGTTTCGGTGCTCTTCTTAAAAATACCGGCCACTGCCAAACCTGAGAAAAAGTCGATAACCATAAAAAGGAGCAAAGTAGCAATACCGGTATCCCAACCCCCGAACAATGATGCTACAAAACTCCCTACCACTCCTGCGGTTATACATAATACGTTTTTCATTCTCGTTCTCCTCATTCTTTCCTTATTTATTTTTAAAATTTTCAGTAATTCAGTTTTACATGGCTACCTTTACCAACAAAGGAGTAATGATCAGCCAATAAAAGATACAAAAAAAGAGCCATCTGGCTCCTGTGTGAATTATGATAAAAGAGAGGCGATTATCGCCCCTCTTGATATGTATTACTTATAATTATTCTCTTACTCTTACATAAACCTGGCCTACCACATTACCATCTCTGTCTGTTGCTTTTGCCAGGGTTAAACCTTTCCCCTTTGCTGTTACAACTCCTTTGCTGGACACGGTGGCTACTGTAGCGTCAATGGATTCCCATGTAACATTTAAGGTATTAGTTAAATCATCTACAGTTAGACGACTTGTTTTTCCAACCTTTAAATCTATTGCCAAACGATAATCGTCAGCGTTATCAACAACAAGTATGCTGATGTCATCGGAATAACCTCCATCTGGACTCTGAACATGAATAACAGCATTTCCTGCCTTAATAGCCGTTACGACTCCGTTCACATCAACCTGAGCTACGGTACTGTCAGAAGAGGTCCAGGTCATGTTTGTGTTTTCATCCAAGTGATCGTCAACGCTTAACTGAAGTTTTTCTTCTGGTTCCAAGACAACCTTAAGTTTGGAATCTACAGTTGGTGTTTCAGTTGTAGGCGTTCCCGATACCTCGGAAGAGGTAACTGTCTCTGAATCAGATAATTTCGCTTTGACAATATAATAGTATGTTGTATTTGCTGTTACACTGTTATCTGTATAGCTTGTTTCTGTTAAATCAGTAGCAATTTGAGTGTATGGACCTCCTGCAGTTGTGGAACGTTCCACACTGTAGCTCAATGCATTATCAATGTTATTCCAAGTGAGATTAACTCCATTATCGATGTTAGAAGCTTGAGCAATCAAGGATGGCATTGTTGATATTATAGGTATAGAAAAATAACCTTTTAAATTCGTAGGCGTATTTACTAGTATGCCACCCCAACGTGCAGAAGATATTTTATGGTCATGACCTCCAAGATAAACTGGTGTAATATAATCTTTACCAAATCCAGTTTGACTGAATTTTATATTATCTACAGAAGTAGCTAATATATTACTATTATTAATAAACTTAAATTCTTTTCCATCAAGCGTAAAACGACCTATCATCCCCAGCTCGCGTGAGTTATTACAATTTGCCTCTACATGTAAATAATAATTTTTATTTGTTTTTAATTTTATATTTCCTTGATAAACAGTTGTAAAATCATTTCCACTAGCTACTAATACTCCACTTTCAGTATCTGATTCACTTATGTACAACTTAAATTCTCGTATAACAGATAACTGATAGCTTAACGTCGCCTCGCTTCGCGCTTCCACAGGCTCCGCGTACGCCGTAATGCTAAATGCTGACATCATTACTAATACTGCAAATAGAAAAATACTTCTTGTTACTTTTTTCATACTAATTCCCCTTTCTTTTGTGCACAATCAATTATACTTACATTTCTTAATTTTGCAAGATTAAAATCACATATATGAAAAATAGTATTTTTAATATTGATAATCTGATATTTCTCCTCACTCTAGTATTTCATTTTGTGACCAAAATTAACTAACATAATGGCTAAGATCACTAAAACGACACAACAACAACAACAACCAATAATTAACTTTTTTTATTTTTCATACTTTTCCCCTATATATTTTCTTCTATTAGATACCATAATTTACCAAAAAACACCCATCGTCCATAAATCGATAGGCGTTTTTTAAGGAAATCAGTATAAATGGAAATTGGGATTTAACTAAAAATAATTCCTAAACACTGCTTTCTATCCGATTTGAAAAGCCATGAAGAAAAAATAAGAACGTCGGCTTTAATCAGCCGCCAAGCTGTTACACCTGGCAGCCGTAGGAGTATTATTTCTTTGTGTATTCAATAACTACATAAGCTGTGCTTCCTGAATAAACCCCATTAGTGTCTATGAAGTTATAATATAAATTTGCTGTATCCTCATTGTAAAACATATTTACTGCTGTAAATAAGCCACTTGTTCGGTTATAGGAAGTCTGTAATATCATATGATCTGCAACAGTTTTGCCAATAGCATTTCCATACAAATTAATTACTTGATTAATCTTAAGATCGGACACATTTGCAAAGATAATAGCATTGGCGCTATCCTTAGCTAATGTCCCAGTAATCACCTTTCTGTAAATCGGCTTACCGTCCACCCATGTTCCAATCTCAATCTCATCAAAAGAATAAACATCCTTTGAATTTCCATCACATTCAGCAAGCTGAATACAATATTTTTTGCCTGTCATAATAAGTCCTCACTTTTATTTTTTAATAATACTTGAAAAATTTGTTATTTCTTTGTATATTCAATGATCACGTTAGCTGTACAGCCTGAATAGTCTCCACCGTTATTTAAGAAATGGTACTCTAATGTGGATTTAATTTCGTTGTAAGCCATGTTTATCGCAGCAAACAATCCATTTGTACTAGCATAGGAAACAGGAAATACTATATGCCCTGCTTTATTCTTGTAAATCATGTTCCCCTGAATGTTAATTAACTGTTCAATATTAAGCTCAGGAATAGTAGCAAAGACAATATTATTACCACTATCGTTCGCAAGCGTTCCGGTAATAACCTTTCGATAAATTGGCTTACCGTCAATCCATGTTCCGCATACAGTCTCATCCGTAGAATAAACGTTTTATGCTCCTGTGCCGCTATTACCATTACCTTCACAACACCCATAATACTGTTTAATCACAGTACATCCATTCCTTTCTTCCATACATTCTGCCATAAATAAATCCTCCTCTGCTTGTTTATCCAGAACCATTACTACTGGATAACATAATTGTAAATCAGCTATTAATTCATTAACAGGACACAAATAGGATACGTTTTTCCAGTTCACATCTTACAGGAGGAATTTAATTCTGGCTTCTGCTTGATAGCATACTACCATCTTTCATCGGGACATTGTGAGACATTTTCAAAGAATCTTAAATTCCTCTTTTTACAACTATCCTCCGTAAAGCTAACCCTTTGCTTTGGAAATATTCGATTCATGGCCTGTGCTACCTTCTACCAGGGAATCCCGTCTATGTAATACAAGCGGAACATAGTCCTTACTTCGCTTTTGGGGACAGATTCAATATATTCCTCAGCCTGTGTCATAAGCTCCAGTAATTCCATTTCTTTGATTTCAAGCATTTTCTGGAGTCTCTCAATAGCCGCCTTCTTACGGTAGTATACCGTAGTTGGATATCTGGTTATCTTAATGCTCCCATAGGTACCGTCTTTCTTGGTACCTTTTACGGAATATCAAAAGGAGGCCACCTTATACATTATTATTTTTATCAGACCAGAGTTTACTTATAAGTTCCTTCAAATTCCCCTTTAGGTTTGACGCCCTCATTACTAATCTTTGTGTCTCCTACTACATAAGTTTATTTGTGGCTTTTACCCACTAGTGCCTGTCCATGTCATGCAAAATAAAATGCAGGATAATGGATTTTCCCACCCCAATTACCCTGCATCATCTCTTTAACCCCCAACCTTCCTGGCTTCAAACATCTGACTGAGAATCAACCAATTCGCCCGGAAGAACTGCATCAACTGCCAATATCCAGCACCAGTCAATCCATATTCCTTAATCAAATCAAACTTCGCCTTATAACTTCTAGCATCCTCAAACCATACCTCATGCTGTATCCCAAACTTCCAATATCTAAAATAAGGGCTCATAGACTCTTCATCAAACTGAATTTCCGCCCCATTATCAATTGCAATTTGAACAGCTTCCAAATTGCTTATGGTTTCCGCTCTCGTCACACCACGCTCATAAGGCAGAGGCCAGTCGTATCCATAATTTGGAATACCCATACTTATCTTGTACACAGGGATTTCCGTCAGGGCATACTCCACCACTTTTCTTACCATGTTAATAGGAGCAACTGCCATTGGAGGCCCGTAAGTATACCCCCATTCATAAGTCATCAAAAGCACTCGGTTTGCCGCGGCTCCTAAAAGCCCATAATCCACACCCTCATACAAAAGCCCCGCCTGTTCCGCAGAAGTCTTAGGCGCCAGTGCTACCGTTACCTGATAGCCGAACTGGTTCATGATCTGGGTGGTACGGCTTACAAAGTCCGCATAAGCCAGACGGTCCTCAGCCATAATATACTCAAAGTCAATATCTAGCCCGCCATACCTTTTTTCCTGCATCTTAAGTCCCAGGTTCCAGATGAGCCGCTGCTGAACCTGAAGGTTATGTACCGCATTGGTAACCAGATTGTTGTTAAAACGTCCGTCAGGTCCAAGAGGAGTCAGAGTAAGAATGGGACGAACTCCGGCCTCTAATGCCCGGTCAATCATCCAGTCATCATCAGCCATCGGGGGAACCAGATCCCCATTTTCTGTAAATCCATAGGAAAAGACGTAAAGATCCGTCAGAAATGGAAGGGTATTATCCAGGTTTACCGGTTCAATAAAAGGATAGGCATATCCAAATACATAAAGAGGAGTCCTGTCCTCAGGAGGTTCATCTCCGCGGATATAAAGCGACTGACCAATGGCCAGACGATAGGGAGGCTGAATTTGATTGTCAAAGACAAGAGCCTCCACTGAGACACCCTGCGAACTGGCAATGGAATCCACGCTGTCCCCCTGCTGCACCACATATATTTTCATAACAGCATCCTTTAATCAGAATTGGTAAAACATATGTGAAAAAATGCCAAAACATGACAGATAGGCGCCTGGTTTCATATTTCTTTAGAAAAAAGTAAAGTGCTTTTTTACTACCTTCGTTGTATAATAATTGAAAAGGAGGTTTTCTTATGCAGAATATCTTAGTATGTGATGACGACAAACAAATTGTAGAAGCCATTGATATATATTTAACAGGAGAAGGATTTCAGGTCATTAAAGCCTATGACGGTTTTGAAGCCCTGGAGCTTTTAGAAGCGAATGAAGTAGATCTTATGATCCTTGATGTAATGATGCCAGGACTTGACGGAATCAGGACCACCTTAAAGGTACGGGAGACAAGCAGCATCCCAATCATTATCCTGTCCGCCAAATCAGAAGACACCGATAAGATTTTAGGTCTGAACATCGGTGCCGATGATTATATCACAAAGCCATTTAATCCCTTAGAGCTGGTTGCCAGGGTAAAATCCCAGCTTCGCCGATACACCCAGCTTGGAAACATGAATCAGCAGCCTGCGGGAGCAGTCTATAAATGCGGCGGCCTATCCATAAACGACGACAATAAAGAAGTGACCGTTGACGATGAGTTAATTAAGCTGACTCCCATCGAATATAACATCCTGCTACTTCTTGTAAAGAATGCGGGAAAGGTATTTTCCATAGACGAAATTTACGAGCAGATCTGGAATGAGGAGGCCATTGGCGCAGACAACACCGTAGCCGTGCACATTCGCCACATTCGTGAAAAAATCGAAATCAATCCCAGAGAGCCGCGCTACTTAAAGGTGGTCTGGGGAGTTGGGTATAAGATCGAGAAACAATAGGAGCAATTATGAAAAAGAGAAAAGAAGCAGCCGTCCTTTTGCATATCATCTTCTCCTTTCTCGTGGTGGTGGGCGTTACCATTATGTACAACAACATCCACTACGGAGAAGGCATCAGCTGGATCACCCACGAAACCTATGAAGACACCCCGGAGTTTACAAAACAGCTAAGAGCTGATATTGATGAGATCTTCAATTATGTAAAATATAAAGAGGTTTTTGAAACAGACGGAAGAATTGATTACTCAAAGCCAATAGTCCGGGTCACGGACGGACCTAATTCTACTAAGGAGTATACCGTAGATGAGATGATCCGTCGGGCCAAGTCCCAGGGGTATTACTTAAATGAACAGTTTAAGGTCAGCGGAGGGCATCTTCCTGACTCCGACAATAAGAACTTAAACGTCCGGGTGGATTACAGGGCCTATGAGCCTGACTTTGTTGCTACAGAGCCGGGACAGGCCTTTCTCACCATGGATCAGCTATCTTATGAAGTCCTTACCCATCTGGGTAATTATTACTCCTTTTATTACCGCTTTATCCAGAATCCAAGCAACTTAAAATTCGAAGTACGTTACCAGAATTCACAAAAAGAATACAAGCTCTACCGAAACGTCGCCGGGAAGTCCGTGGATGATTTTAGGGCCATGGGGAAATACTTATATGTGACCGGGGAATCTCTTTACGTAGATTCTAACTTAACGACAGTCCCTAAGGACGTTTCCGCTCAGCTGGAAAAGATGAATCCCTATAACAATGGCAATTACCACATGACCATAGGGGTGGATACTTCCTATCCCTATCACGATGCTTATGAAACAGCCTCCGAAGCCTACAACCAGGTTCGGTTGCTGTACATCTCTGGGATTGTAAGTCTTTTGTTTGGAATTCTCGGCAGTGCCGCTACCCTCTACGTCCTTGTAAGCTTAACCGGACTGGAAGAAAAAGGACCTTATCAGCCTAAGATGAAACGGGTAAAGCTCCTTCCAGCGGAAGGCTGCTTTTTACTATACCTTGCCGCTACCTTATGCTCTCTGCTTCTGGCTGACCAGCTGTTTAATAAAATCATACACCTGTTTCTTGCCGAAGAGCAGTGGTATTACGGGGAACTGGTATTACGGGTATTGATCTACTATGCCGCAGGGCTCATGTTCTCTTTAAGCCTGCTAAAGCGGTATAAGGCAGGCACCCTTTGGACCGGAAGTCTTTTATTCCGGTGGCGGAAAAATTTATCTCTTTACTTTAAGAACCACCGCTTCACCACCAGAATCATGTTCGCCTATATTTTTTATCTGGCATTTAACATCATTATGATATTATCCTTCTGCGTCTTGTTATTTACCTATACAGACCTTGCTTCTCGAATCCTAATGGGCGCCATCAGCATTTTATTTCTAGCCTTTGATTTGTGGGTCTTTCATAAAATGTACCGCCACGCATGGGAAACAGACCAGATCAACCAGGCACTGCTTCATATATCCCAGGGTAACACGACCTATAAGATTAATACCGCTTCCTTTAACGGAAAAGAGCGGGAACTGGCAGAGCATATCAACCACATCGGCACCGGTCTGGAAGCAGCCTTACAGGAAAAGGTGCGAAGCGAACGATTAAAAACGGATCTCATTACCAATGTGTCTCACGATATAAAAACGCCCCTTACCTCCATCATTAACTATGTGGATCTCATCAAGCGAGAGGGAATTAAGGATGAGAAAATACTAGGTTACTTAGATGTTTTGGAACAAAAATCCCACCGTCTTAAAACCCTGACTGAGGATCTTGTAGAAGCTTCCAAGGCCAGTTCCGGAAACTTAAAGCTGGAAATTCTAAGTATTGACTTTGTGGAGCTGATACAGCAAACAAATGGTGAATTTGAAGAGAAATTTTCCCTCCGCCATCTGGAACTGGTGTCTTCTCTGCCGGATGAATCTATTTTTATAGAAGCAGACGGAAGATACTTATGGAGAGTCCTTGAAAATCTCTACAACAATGCCTTTAAGTATGCCATGGAGCACAGCAGAGTGTATGTAGACATGATAAAAGAAGATGATATGGTGGTCTTCACCATGAAGAATATTTCAGAAAATCCCCTTAACATAAAGGCGGATGAACTGACAGAACGGTTTGTCCGGGGAGATGTGGCAAGAACCACAGAGGGAAGCGGACTTGGAATCTCCATTGCCAAGAGCTTGACCGAGCTTCAGGGCGGTCAGTTCAACCTTTATATTGACGGAGACTTATTTAAAGCAAGTGTTGCATTTCCTGTTAGGAAATGAGAATAGGGAGTGGAAGCCTGAATCAGGCTTCCACTCCCTATTATTTATATTGGAACGAATTATATTCAAACAACAAACTATGATAAATTCAAATCCTATCCGAAGATTCTCCAGCCGCAGATGAAGTTATTTCTCCACCAGTTACTTAAAGAACGCTCCACGACTCTTCCATGGCTTGAAGAGGCATCAATTACATTACCGCCCCCAGCTACAATTCCAACATGGCCGCTTACGACTACGATATCTCCTGCTCTTAAATCTCCAAAGCTGCTGATCTTTGTATACTTTCCTACACTTCTCCAGCCAGCTGACGTTAAGTAGCTTTGTCTTACCCCTACCTGATTTAAGGACCAATAGATAAATCCGGAGCAGTCAAAGGAACCAGGGCCTTTAGAGCCCCATACGTAAGGCTTACCAAGCTTAGACCTTGCAATGGATAAAAGCCCGTTAACACCAGAACCACCCTTTACAGGGCCGCCGCTGTTACCGCTGCCGCCTTTTCCGGTATTGCTTTTAGAGCCAGCGCTCTTCACTCCGCTTCCTGAAAGCTTGTTAAGAGTATCTTTACCTACAGAACCGTCTGCGGAAAGGCCGTTGTTGCTCTGGAAGGCTTTTACGGCATTCACGGTTAATTCTCCGTAATAACCAGTTACATTAGAGGAAGCAAGATAACCATACTTGTTAAGGAGCTTCTGAACATTAGTAACAGAGTCTCCCTGTTCACCCAGTGTCATTCCATTTGGCTGGGCTTCCTTGCTGTTTAAAGCCACTCTGGTAGATGGTCCTAAGTATCCGTCTACTACAAGGTCATTACGTGCCTGGAACTGCTTTACTGCGGTTACCGTATCATTGCCGTATGCACCGTCTGGTTCTGTCATCAGGTAGCCAAGCTCTTTTAACCGTTTCTGGCTGGCTAAGACCACATCACTCTTTTCCCCGTAGGACACCAGATTGGGCTTGATTTCCTCGCTGTATAAAAGATTGATGGTCTGGCGGCCTACTTTTCCGTCGATGTTTAGACCATTGACTTCCTGTAATTTTCTTACCGCAACCTCTGTCTCATCTCCAAAGTTTCCGTTTACCTGGGCCGCATCGGCCAGATAACCAAGCTCATAAAGTCGGGTCTGAATTCTCGTTATATCATCACCGCAAACACCTTTCGCAACGGCGTAATACTTTGCTGCCGGTGACATGATGGAGGTAAAGGTCTCAGGACCTACGATTCCATCCTGAGCAAGACCGTTCTGGCGCTGATAGACCTTTATGGCTGCTTCTGTCACGTTACCGAAAAACTGGGTAGGCTCATCGTTATCCATGAAGCCTAATTTCATCAGGCGTTCCTGAAGACTTGCAACCACAGGGTGTTCCACACCGTTTCTTAAGTATTCTGGTATTGGATTTTCTTTTAAATCCGGCACATCATTAAGCTTTGGAAGCAGCACCTCTCCCGGAAGCAGCCTGGCAATGGGCTGGTACTCTTTTTTCGCTTCAGAGGCAGTGGCTGTGGAAGGGGTTGCAGAGCTTTTATTGGTAGACGTTTCCGTGCTGGTGCAGGCAGATAAAAAAGTTGTTGCTGTCGCAGCCAGAAAAAAGGAACGGATCACACGCTTTCTCCATATTATTTTTATGTTCATTGAATGAATTCCTTTCATATGTAAAATCAGGTCTATTTTAGCATAATTTTGTCAGAAAGGGAAAGGGAAATTATCTCATTGCGCCCAAAGACTGCTTATGATATAGTAAAACCATCAAATGGACTCCCATTTGATAGGATAAGAAACAAAAAGGAGGGATTTTTATGACACCGATTTTATGGGCTGCCGGAGGCACTGGCTTCACCTTTTTAATGACTACCCTAGGAGCATCCCTGGTGTTTTTCTTTCGGAAGGAAGTTAATCAGTCTGTTCAGCGAACCTTTCTTGGCTTTGCTGCCGGCGTAATGATCGCCGCTTCCATCTGGTCACTTTTAATACCTGCGATTGAAGAAGCAGAAGCTGCCGGAGGCATTGGATGGATCCCGGCCGCAGGAGGATTTGTATTAGGAGTTCTTTTCCTGATTATCCTGGATTCTCTACTTCCTCATCTTCATGCTGATATGAGCAATCCTAAGGGCAATGAGGCCGAAGGAATTTCATCTACCTGGAAACGTACCACACTTTTAGTAATGGCTGTTACCCTGCACAATATCCCCGAAGGTATGGCCGTGGGCCTGGCATTTGCGTTAGCGGCCCAACACGGCAATGATCCGGCACTTTATACATCTGCACTGGCACTTGCCATTGGTATCGGCATTCAGAACTTTCCTGAGGGCGCTGCCATATCCCTGCCACTGAGGCAGGAAGGCCTTTCTGCCAGAAAAGCATTTATCAAAGGAAGTTTATCCGGAATTGTTGAGCCAATCTTTGGTATCTTAACTGTTTTGATAGCAGGAAATATCGCCCCTCTCATGCCCTGGTTACTGTCCTTCGCAGCCGGAGCCATGATGTATGTAGTCGTTGAGGAGCTGATTCCCGAGGCTCACTTAGGCGAACACTCCAACATAGGAACCCTTGGGGTCATGGTCGGATTCCTGATCATGATGATCCTTGATGTGGCCCTGGGTTAACAATTATAATTATTTAACAGGCGCATGGTATCAGTCTTTGTCACTGGTCCATGCGCTTTTTTGTGCTTACGCTCTTTAGCTGTCTCACAATCTCCAATCTCCATCGTATAAAAAAAGATATCCAAAGCAGCTTCCTGCCGGATATCTTTTCTAACATATCTATTTCCTATCAGATCCCATCTTTTGTTTTGTACGCAGTCTCGCCAGTGATCTGGCTAAAGACGCCTCAAAATGAGAATGTTCCTGAAGGCTCTTGCCCTGTCTAAGCTGTTCCTCAGCTCTTTCCCTTGCTTCCTCGGCCCGGCGTTCATCAATATCCTCCGGACGCTCGGCTGTGTCCACGAGAACAGTGACACGGTTGTTGATAATCTGGGCGAACCCATTACCAACCACACCGCTGATCCACTGACCGTTTCCGTCAAGCATGCGCATCTCACCAATCGCTACGGCAATGACCATATTTTCATGGTGGGGAAGAACCGCTTTTTCGCCATCCGCCAGGGGAATTACAAGTTCCTGGCATGAGCCTCTGTAAAAGACTTTGTCGCTGGCAAGAACCTGAAGGAAAAATGTATTCTTACCCACAGGCAGCACCTCCAAGTTAAGCCTCTAATTTCCTGGCCTTTTCAATCACTTCATCAATGGTTCCAACGTTAAAGAATGCAGCCTCTGGATACTGATCCATCTCACCGTCAACAATGGCCTTAAAGCCGCGTACGGTCTCCTTAAGAGGCACATACTTTCCTGTTACGCCAGTAAAGTTCTCCGCAACAGAGAAAGGCTGGGATAAGAACTTCTGGATCTTTCTTGCACGGTATACGGTAGTCTTATCGTCATCACCAAGCTCTTCCATACCAAGAATCGCGATGATGTCCTGAAGCTCTTTATACTTCTGAAGAAGCTCCTGTACCTTACGTGCAACTTCATAATGCTCTTCTCCTACTACGTCAGGCTCTAAGATACGGGAGTTGGATTCCAAAGGATCAACTGCCGGATAGATACCTTGTTCTACGATCTTTCTGGATAAAACAGTGGTTGCATCCAGATGAGCGAAGGTGGTTGCAGGAGCCGGGTCAGTTAAGTCATCGGCAGGCACATAAACAGCCTGAACAGAGGTAACGGAACCATTTCTTGTGGAAGTGATTCGCTCCTGAAGCTCACCCATTTCTGTAGCCAGAGTCGGCTGATAACCAACGGCGGAAGGCATACGTCCTAAAAGAGCGGATACCTCAGAACCAGCCTGAGTAAAACGGAAGATGTTATCAATGAATAATAACACGTCCTTATGCTCTTCATCACGGAAATACTCCGCCATGGTAAGGCCTGATTCTGCAACTCTCATACGTGCTCCCGGCGGCTCGTTCATCTGACCGAACACCAGAGCAGTCTTTGAAATAACACCGGACTCACCCATTTCGGTCCAAAGGTCATTACCCTCACGGGAACGCTCTCCAACACCGGTGAAGATGGAATATCCGCCGTGTTCAGTAGCAATGTTGTGAATCAGCTCCTGGATAAGAACTGTCTTACCAACACCGGCACCGCCGAACAGACCAACCTTTCCACCCTTAGCATAAGGAGCTAAAAGGTCAATTACCTTAATACCTGTTTCCAGGATTTCTGCAACCGGACTCTGTTCCTCAAATGCTGGGGGATCTCTGTGAATGACCCATTGGGGTGCATCGGAGATTTCCTCTCCATTATCAATGGTTTCACCAAGTACGTTAAACAAACGTCCAAGAGTCTTCTCACCAACCGGAACCTTAATTCCTTCTCCGGTAGCAGTTACTTCCATCTCTCTGCTCAGTCCTTCGCTGGATGCCAGCATAATACAACGGACTGTGCTGTTGCCCATATGCTGAGCAACCTCCATAACTAAGCGTCTGCCTTCATTGTATACCTCAAGGGCATCCTTAATAGCCGGAAGCTCACTGCCCTCTAAAAACTCAACGTCTACTACAGGTCCAAGGACCTGAACGATCTTACCTTTATTCATAATCTGTTACTCACAGTCGTGAGGACTCCTCCTCTCTCAATTTATTGAAAACACGATGAAGCTACGCTTTCTTCGCTTTCTTTTTCTGGGCTTTTGCCCCGCTGATTACCTCAGTGATCTCCTGAGTGATCGCTGCCTGACGGACACGGTTATAAGTGATCGCCAGCTCGCTTAACATATCCTGAGCACTGTTTGTTGCAGCCTGCATTGCCATCATTCTGGAATTCTGCTCACTGGAATAGGATTCCACCAAACCGCCGTAGATAAAACCTGCGATATAATTGGGCACAATGGCATCAATCACTGCCTGAGGTGACGGGTACATGGTGACCTCCTCCAAATGTACATTAAGCGGTACATTACGGGTGATCTGCTTTTTAGGAATGGGAAGAAGCTGCTGCACCTCTGCCTCCATCTTCATCGCATTGGCCATTCTGGTGTAGATCATATACACCTCATCAAGTTTTCCAGACAGGAAATAATCCACGATCTTTTCTTCAATGATTCTGGCCCGGCTCATGTTAGGCTTCTGTACGGTATACCGGAAATCCTGTTCCACCGGTATTCCTTTTTTAACAAAATACTGATGCCCCAATTCACCTACGACGAACAGCATGGGATTACCACCCTTGTCAATCTGCTCCTGGGCCAGTTTAAATACATTATGATTATAAGCACCCGCAAGTCCCTTATCAGCCGTAACCACGATATATCCGATCTTACGGTCTTCTTTCTTGATCTCCGGCCGGGTATCCAGATACGGATCATTAATATCCGGTGTATGTCTGATAATTCTGGCGATGGTGCTCTGCAGTGCATAAAAATAAGGCTCCGTATCAGTCAGGGCTTTCCTTGCCCTTTTAAGCTTTGACGAGGAAATGGTATACATCGCATTGGTAATTTTCATGGTGCTTTTAATACTGTTTATCCTGCTTTGTATCTCTCTCGCATTTGCCATATCTTACACCCGTTTCTGTTTAAATTCAACCGCTGCATCAAGGATCTTCTGCTTCAGCTCATCAGAGATGGCCTTAGTCTCTTCGATCTCCTTGACAATCTCCGGATGTGCATTTTCAAAGTAATCAAGCATATCTCTCTGGAATGCTTTGATCTTTGAAATTTCAACATCAACAAGAAGACGATTGTTTGCAACAATCAGGCTGATAACCTGAGCATGCAGGCTTAAGGGATGACATAAAGGCTGCTTTAACAGCTCTGTCAGTCCTCTTCCGTATTGGATCTGCTCCTTGGTCGCTGCATCCAGATCAGAACTGAACTGGGTAAATACTTCCATCTCACGACACTGAGCCAGATCGATACGAATGCTTCCTGCTGCCTTTTTCATAGCCTTAGTCTGAGCCGCACCACCAACTCGGGATACGGAAAGACCAACGTTAACAGCCGGTCTCATACCGGAGAAGAAAAGATCACTCTCCAGGAATATCTGTCCGTCAGTAATGGAGATAACATTGGTTGGAATGTAGGCAGATACGTCTCCTGCCTGAGTTTCAATAATTGGAAGAGCGGTAATGGAACCTCCTCCAAGTTCATCCTTCAAGCGGCTGGAACGCTCCAGCAGTCTGGAATGAAGATAGAAAACGTCACCAGGATATGCCTCACGTCCGGGAGAACGCTCTAAAAGCAGTGACAGGGAACGGTAAGCCACTGCGTGCTTGGATAAATCATCGTAAACGATCAGTACATCTTTTCCCTTATGCATGAAGTACTCTGCAAGAGCAGTTCCGGAATAAGGTGCAATGTATTGAAGGGGTGCCGGTTCGCTTGCTGAAGAATTTACCACGATGGTATATTCTAAAGCGCCGTAATGTGATAAGGTGTTAACAAGCTTTGCAACGGTAGAAGCCTTCTGTCCGATTGCAACGTAAACACAGATCACATCCTTGCCCTTCTGGTTTAAAATCGCATCAATAGCGATGGAAGTCTTACCAGTCTGACGGTCACCGATGATAAGCTCACGCTGTCCACGTCCGATAGGGAACATG
Source organism: Clostridium sp. 12(A) (assembly GCA_000526575.1). Lineage (GTDB taxonomy): Bacteria > Bacillota > Clostridia > Lachnospirales > Lachnospiraceae > Lacrimispora > Lacrimispora xylanolytica. Next base: position 3,012,455 of record JAGI01000002.1, read on the forward strand.
GAGTCAATGGCAAGAATACCTGTTTCCATAGGAACGGATACGCTCTTACGGTCAACGATGCCAGGTGCTTCATTTTCAATGGGACGGTAATCGTCAGAAACGATCTCACCCTTTCCATCGATAGGAGCTCCAAGAGAGTTTACAACTCTTCCTACGAACTTTTCTCCTACCGGAATACCTGCACGTTTTTTGGTTCTTGTTACTTTTGAACCTTCTTTTACTTCGCGGTCAGAACCAAAGAGGATACATCCGATATCTTCTCTTCTGATATCCTGAACCATTCCTTTAATTCCATTATCAAATACAACGATTTCTCCGTACATTGCATGGTCAATACCATATACCGTTGCAATGCCGTCTCCAACGCTTATTACAGTTCCCACTTCCTGGTCCCTGGCATGAGCGTCATAATCTGCAATTTCACTTCTCAATATTGAAATAATTTCATCTGAATTGATGGAAGCCACGTTTTTCACCTCCGCATTATTTTTTGTTCTAATTGTCTCAGACGTCCCTTTAAGCTCCAGTCAGTCTCCACATCTCCTACACGGATGATGAATCCACCGATTAAACCGGGGTCTTCGATCAAGCGGAGTCTTATGTCCTTCTTCTCGTACTTTTTGCAAAGCATCGCCTTAATTTCCTGAAGCTGTGCTTCTTCGGGCTCCGTAACGTAGTAAAGGGAAGCCTCTAAAACTCCCTCTTCCTCCGCTACCCGTGTACGATAAGCCTCGAAGATGTCATCTGCAAGGTCCATATCCCTTCGTTCCACGATCACCTTTAAAAAGGTTATCATCTCTTTTGGAAACACGCGCTCAATCACCTTATGCTTGCTGCCCATTGGAATTACTGGGCTACTTAAGGCACGCTTAAGCTCCGGCACTGTCTTTAGCGCCAGAGCTGCTTCCTCTATGGCTGTCTGGGAAATGGAAAGCTCATAAAGAACCCGTCCGTAATTAATTGCTGCCTGCATCATGAGAATCACCTGCTTCTGCTATAAATGAATCATAAAGCGCCTTGTTTGCCATTGCACTTGCTTCCTGATTGACTACCTTTGCTGCCGCTGCGATTACTAAGCCGGCAATCTGAGCCTTAGCTTCGTTAAGCGCTTTTTCCTGATCGGCTTCTGCTTTTCTCTGTGCTTCTGAAATCACCCGGCCAGCTTCTTCTTCCGCATTCTGTAAAATACGGTCATACTGAACCTTGGCCTGACTTTTTGCTTCTTCGATAATCTGTAATCCTTCTTTTGAGGATTCAGCCAGCTTATCTTCATACTGCTTTTTAATCTCTGCTGCCTGCCCCTCGGAATTTCTGGCATTTGAAATGCTGTTCTCAATTATCGCCTGCCGTTTATTCATTACTTCCATAACCGGCTTAATCAGGAAATGCCTTAGCAAAAGATACAGGACAATAAGATTCAACATATTAAACACAAGGTTCATATCCAGTCTAAGCATCTCTACCGCCTGCCTTTCTATTTAAATTTTCCAAATGAATCCTGATTCCAGGCATTATTTGAGGAATAAAATGATAAGAAGGGCAATAACGAAACCGTAAATAGCAGTTGCCTCTGCAAGAGCACAACCTAATAACAGAGCTTTACTGATCTTGCCGTCTGCTTCTGGCTGTCTAGCAATAGCATCTACTGACTTAGCGGTTGCTAAACCGATACCAATACCTGCTCCTATACCTGTAAATACTGCGATTCCTGCTCCAATAGCTGTCAACATAATAATCTCTCCTTTTAATTTAAAATAGTTTTACTCCACTGACTCCTTGATAAAAAGAGCCGTCAAAAATACAAATACATACGCCTGAATCAATCCGTCAAAAATGTCAAAATACAAAGATAACGGAACTGGAATGATCGCCGGAACGATCAGCTTTACAAGCTCCATAACAACGAACGCTCCTAAAACATTACCAAACAATCGCATACACAAGGAAAGCGGTTTGATAAACAGTTCCAGGATATTGATCGGTGCGATAATCGCGACCGGCTCCGCAAAGCCTTTAATAAAGCCTTTAAGGCCTTTTCTGTGAAAGCTTGCATATTCAATCAGCAGAATGCTCATAATAGCAAGCGCTGCGGTGGCATTTAAATCCTTGGTAGGCGGTTTAAGCCCTAGCAAACCAATGAGATTCGCAACACCGATGTAAATTGCCACAGACACAAGGTAGGGAATATAACGTCTTCCTTCTTCACCAATCAGGTCATCAAAAAAACCATAAAGACCACCGATCGCCAACTCCAGTACCTGCTGCTTCCTTCCAGGGTTCTCAACCTTTAAGTTCCTGACAAATATAATGGAAAGCAGCGTCAGTGCCGCCATGATAACCCACGTTACCACAACAGATTCCGAGATACCAATTCCTCCGAATACCGGGATGGTAAATACCGTTTCGCAGTTAAGTTCTTCCATTAACTTCTCTGCTAAATCCTCCGTAATGCTCACTTCCTTTCTTAGAGACAGCCTTTCTCTTTTTTATATTGTTATCCTCTTTTTAAAATTGTATTTTTGGACATACAATTTCCTTGAGGTATATGGTGTATCATACTTTCAACCGCGAAAATTGTCAACTTTTTAGATATTTCGTAACATCTTGTTAATGCGGGTTATTGTTTGAACATTTAAAACAACTTAAACAGTTATAATCCGGGTTTTATTATCAATATTTTTAATTAAAATGTAATAAAAAAGTAAAGTCACGATTTTAAGATTCAATTTTCTAGGATTTATCACAATTTTTTGTTTTATATTTTATGAAAAATGACTATGTTTTTTTTATAACATAAAATTTAACCGTCATTACTTACGAAGCAAGGTATCCCAGAGACTTATTTGATGGAAAAAAAAGATACGATGAATCACCACTTTTTCCATCCCCATAACAAATCCTACAAATGCTCCCTATGGAAATATACTGGCTTTAACACCTTTTCTTCTTATTAAATGGAACACATAAATAAGCCTTTTAAATTAATATAAGCTTAAATTCGCCTTACTGTTTATAAATATTTTACTGGAAATAAAAAATGACGGGAGCACAGCTTAATAATTCTTAATTCGATGTGCTTACAAGGGAGTATTTCACTTGTTGGTTTTTCATGCTCCCTATGGCTCTTTCTTAAGACAAGATGACCACATGAGAATTACAGCTTCTTAAGGCTATTATGCTTGTTATCTACCATTTTATTCGATTGCATGAACCAAGTCCCATTATTATGGTAAGAAGAGATTCCTAAATAGCATTAAAACAATAAAAAACCGGCATGGAGTCATAGAACACTTTCCCCATCGCCAGTTTCACTATTGCAGGCATATCATATCCTGCATGATAAAAATATCAAACTGATATTTTATTTTTCAAAAAAGGAAAAGCACCGCCCCCGCAGCTCTCTGTCTGCAAAACCAGTACTTTTTTAGTGCGCCTTCGGGGGCTCGAACCCCGGACAAACGATTAAAAGGAGTGTTGACCTTTTGTACTCGTTTCGAGATCCGCAGCCGTTATTCGGCGGGAAAATCGAAGTGGCGGTACAGTTGAAATCTTATTTTTTTTGTGTATTATAAAAATAGCTAAAAAACTTAATATATAATGCATGTTACGCCCCCTTTCTGTTGCTAGGTATGGGGGGGGGACAACTATTACACTATATTTCCTTTTTCGCGTTTCGTCTACATTCTTTAGCAGGGAGTATTGCTCAACTGATTCAGTTGTGCATTACGCATGTTATCATCTTACATGTGTATAAGTTCGCATCCGGATCCGTCTTCGAATAGCTGTTACGCCCGCGGAAATTTTTCTTGTGGATATCATACCGATTCTAGCGTTCCAGACAGTTTTCTAGATACTCCTTGTCCTCTTGAATCTGACTATTTCGGTGACCAGACCATAAACCAGGGGAGCGGCCTGCTCTAGAATTTTTTCTGTTAGTTGTTCTACTGCTTTTTTCCAGACAAAGGTATACTTATTAGCTTTTGATTCAATCTTGGTTCTATCAACAAACAGATTTTTCCTACTGACCTCGCCAAACTTCAATAAGTAATGGGCTAATTACCCTAAAAGCACAGTGCAAGCCTCTTTGAGAAATAAAGTACGGAATCTTGCAATAGTATTGTGATCGGGTGCTTTGTCCCCTTCGAGAAGCCACAAAATTTTAATATCTCTTTTGCAGGCAGTTTTGATTTTTCGACTGTAATAAACTCCTTGTGAATATGCGTATATTAGTATTTAAAACATCAGCTTGGGTCCGACTGCAGGATTTCTCCCCTTATGGGAGTACGCCCGATACAGACTGCTATAATCTAATGCTTCCAATATGTGGCTTAGCAAACGAACCGATTCAACTTTTGGAATCAATCCTTGTAAATTTAATGGAAGAACCAGTTGATAAGTATCTTGAAATTCGGTATAATCTTTAGTAGTGTAATTATATATTTGCATATCTATTTATACCATGAAAGGCAGGTGCTTCGGAATCTGCTTTTTGCTTTTTAAGACAAAAAAGTGGGGTGTTACAAAACCAACGTACGTTGGTTTTGTAACACCCTCTTATTATTTATTTTCACTAAATAAAATTTTAATTAGAAAAATACCCCCTAATAAGCATAGTAAAATACCCATTATTCTATAATTGTTTGATATGATATTTAAATAATTATAATTAAATTCAAGCGGAATATTAAGGTTCTGCATTGTTAATATCTTAGAATCCAACTTATTCTCTGCTATATTATAGCAATTTAATATCAAAGTGAATCCGATTGCTTCAAGTATAAATAGCATAACAAAGTAGAAATGATTCTTGTTCACATTTACCTACTTTCTCTAGTTACTACCCCTAAACCAGTTGCAACAGCAAAACTACCTTTTCCATAGTAATCACCAGATGGACTACCATATATTTTATAATCATAATTCTGGTAAATTATATAAACATCGACATACATCCCTTTAGATGTATTGTTGCTTTGTGATATGGTTTTAGAGACTGTAGTAGACTTTGATGTACCAAATCCTAATTGTGAAGATATTTCCTTAATTGGTGCAATTCCCACCGTGAAGGAAGCTGATTTTGAAACTTGCTTCGTATATGTATGTGATATACTTCCTCCAGGTGAAATATAGTCTGAAGCTACGGTACGTGAATCCCAACTTTCGCGTGGTCCATCTGTACGTTTTATAATTGCTCTCGTATCATTCCAAGCCATTAAATGGTTATCATTACCCAATACTTTCTCAACATCAATTGGCTTAATAATATCATAAACTTCAATACTTTTAATTTCATCAGGATTAAGACCTAATGCCTTTACGATTGTATCTTTATCACGGGAATCTACACTAACAAAATTGTCCGGTGCAGTGGGTTGAGCATTTACATTGATACTAAACATAAGTGCAAAAACCATAAACAAAGCAGTTAAAGACATATACTTTTTTTTAGAAACTGATATTCTTAATATAAATTGATCTCCTCTTATCTTTTATTTTGATCGTTGTCTTGTAAAGTTGTAATAAGATAAATTTAATAGTATTTCTCTTTGATTATCAAAACAACATAATCCCTCCTATCTATAAGCTATTTTAGACCTACAACATTAAACTTCAAGTAGATACCAAATCCTCCATTAAAATCCCCCCTCCTGTTTAGTAGCTATATGAAATTATTAATATCAACTAGAATAGGTAATAATTTTAGTGATAAGTTAAGTACTATTATTATAATTTTAGATCTAATTATGTATTATAAATCTATTTATTGAATTAAAAAAAGATTTCAAACAATTGAATGCTATATTTTTATGATAATATAGTATAATTGTTTTGTCAATAAGCATTTTAAATTTTAAAATCGTTTAATAATCGTTTACCCTTTATCATTTATTGACTTTTTTATATTATCAAATTATACTATTAACGAAAAACATAAACAGGAGATATGCAATATGCTATTTAAAGACAGTATGAATTCATGTTTTTTCCTTACTAGCAAAGAAGAAGCATCAATGAAAGTTTTATGGTCATCAGATACCCCTTTATCTGCTACCGAAATTGCAGAAAGAATTCCTAACAGAAACTGGCCTTCAAGTTCAATACAAAGTATTCTTCGAGCGCTCGAAAAAAAGGGAGCTATTGAGGTTGCAGAAATAACTAAAATCGGGAAATCGTATGGTCGTTTGTTTAGACCAACAGTATCTGCTAATGAATATGCAATTATGCAGTTTGATAGATATTATCAAGAAGACGATCACGATAGTTTATCTTTAATATCAATGCTTTTGGGTAAAAAAAATAACAAGGAGAAAATAACAGAAGCTTTACAGGAACTATTAAACCAATACAAGGAGGAATAGTTTATGGGGTTAACAATGTTCTCGTTCTTGACTTCACTTATATGGGTAAGTATCTTTGCAATTGTTATCAAATTGCTGAGCAGGCAAATGATTGTATTAAGAACATTCTCAATATATCCTTTGATATTTTTGATTTGTTTATGTTTAATAAGGTTCTTTTTACCGACAGAACTATTCTATACTCATATTATCAGATCTGAGATTTTTTTGCCTGCTTTACAACGTGTATTAGCTTACCCCATAATTAATTCTTTCGGCAAAGGTGTTACTGTCAACGTATTTGATACCCTGATACTTATGGGTAGTGGAGTCGCGATCTATAAACTTTGCTGTAAGATAAATGAATATAAAAGACTATATAATATATTATGTATTTTTCCTGCTTCTGAGGATCAACGTATAAAATCAACCTTAGCTAATATACAAAACATTACTGGCATAAAAAAAGAAATAAAAATTATAGTGTACAAAAACATAAGGACACCAGCGATAGTTGGTTTTTATGCCCCAATCATAATTCTTCCTGATATAAACTTTACTGACGACGAATTATTTGGGGTACTATTACATGAATTGCAGCACCACCATCAAAGACATGCAATAATTAAATGTATTTGTGATATAATACAGACTATATTTTGGTGGAACCCTTTTTTTAGATATCTTAACACTGAAGTGGAACACACTTTGGAGATGCACTCAGATGAAAAAGTTAGTTATTATTTAAATGCGCAGCAACAAAGGTGTTATTTAAATGCAATAATTAAGGTTATTAAAAATCAGGAAAAAAATCAAATTAAATCTATATTGACTTGTTGTTTAGTTGAAGAAGCAAAAAGTGATCGATTAGAACAACGATTTAAAATGTTGCTTGAAAGTAATTATTCAAAGATTAACAAACAGAGAAGCAAAGTGTTTATTCCAATTATGTTTGTTTTTTTAATTCTGTCATATGCCTTTGTTATTCAACCCTACAGTGAACCAGATATTCAAAATTACGGTACAATGATTGATATTTCAAGTAATGATTATCTTGTAAAGACAGATTCCGGTTATGATTTTTACAATGAGCAAGGAGAATTAGTAGCTAATATTTCAGTTATTGATGATAGTTTAAAACATCTAAAAATAATAAATAAAGAGGTCCATCATGAAAAAAATTATAATAATTAATCTTACCTGTGTATTGACAGCAGCTATGTTTTTAGTAATTCTACCAATCAATATTTATGCATCTGATAATACAACTAAACAAGCACTTACTATCGAAAATCTTGAAATAAGTCCTCAATCAGAAGAACGTGGTTATAAATACAAAGCTATAGATGGCAAACTGTATAAACGGCTCTGGTCATATACATATGCCAGATGGCTGGATAAAGATTGGATATTAATTTCGTAAAAAACTTGATGTGTATATAATCATATCAATAATTAAAAAAGTAAACAAATAATAGTAGCACAGAAAACATGCTATTTATTTTTATAATTATAAATATAATGATTTGATATGTAAAATAAAAATTGTAGAAAAAAGAAGTACTGTCCCCGACGATCACAGCCGTCAAAGACAGTACTTTTTTATTCTAAATCCTTCCCAAAGGACAAATAGATTCCCGCTTGCTATTTTTACACAAAGGAAAAGCACCGACCCCGCAGCTCTCTGTCTGCAAAACCAGTACTTTTTTAGTGCGCCTTCGGGGGCTCGAACCCCGGACAAATAGATTAAGAGTCTACTGCTCTACCAACTGAGCTAAAGGCGCTTGTCTTCCGTTTTTCCTGTGCTCTCGTCTCAAGCACGAGTGTAATTATATAACCGTATTCAACAAAAGTCAACACCTTTTTTACAAATTATTTACTCTTTTTTAGATTTTATTTATTTTTCTTATTTTTCCCTGAATTCCCACCCAGTGTTTTGTTCACTTCTACGAATGATTTGTTAAAAGTAAGAAGCTTCTTATTTAAGTCAGTCTTGTCGCTGGTTGCCTGAAGAAGCTTATTTGTAACCTTGTCTTTCATTCCCATGACCATTCACCTGAATCTTCTTTTTCTATATTATATGCAAAACCGGTGCCCTGTTCATAAAAACTGGCACCGGTTACTGATTTTTTTATTTTCTTCCTGCGACCAGCTTATAAATGGGATTTCCTTTTGAGGAAAACTTCTCTTCATATTCGGTCATTACATTTCCCTCACCCATTTCGCTGTGGTGAAGGTCATAGGTAAATTCCTTAATCTCCCACACCTCCCCTGGAATGGCTTCCAGAGAGTAATCAAACAGGCCTTTGTTGTCTGTTTTAAACTCTACCACGCCGTCCGGCTTTAAGATCTTATCATAGACTTCCATGAACTCCTCGGAGGTAAGCCTGCGCTTAGCATGCCTGTCCTTTGGCCATGGATCCGAAAAATTCAGATAGATTTTCTGAACCTCTCCCGGCTCAAAGATATCCATAAGATTCTTCGCATCGACACACATGAAGAAAATGTTATCAAGCTCTAAGCCTTCTCTTTTTTGAAGTCCACGCAACAGAACACTTGGGTAACGTTCAATTCCTACATAATTAATGTCTGGATGAAGGGATGCAAGTTCCATAATAAATCTGCCCTTCCCCATACCTACTTCTATTTCAATGGGCCTCTCATTTCCAAAGACTTCGTTCCACCGGCCCTTTTTCTCCTCCGGGTTCTGAACCACATATGGACTGGCTGCAATCTCTTTTTCCGAGCCTGGTATGTGACGTAACCTCATATTATAATTCCTCCAAATAGTTCTATCGTATTCTATCTATCCATTCTGGCATAGCAGGTAGATTGTATCATATTAGAAGGGACAGGTGCAAGATACGGGAAAAAATTAATAAAAGAAAAAAAATCGTAAAAAAATAACAGGTGCCAAAACCCTTTTAATCAGGTATAATACCTATATATTGGAATACATCCGTTTTTGCAAAGGAGGAAATATATGGGAACGACCGACAACAACTTCTGGATCAGAATCCAGCAGGGTCTTAGGGAGACAGAGATACTCATGAATCAACAGCAGTTCAATCTGTCCATGATTAAAGCCCGACAGACACTGGAATATATGGTAAACTATTTAGGAGAAAAAGCCCTGATTGTGGAAGGAGATTTAGCGGACAGCATTGATCAGCTATTTGAAGGACGTCTGATTTCCCAAACTTCCAAGGACCATTATCACAGAATACGAATGATCGGCAACAAAGCCGTACACGAAGGCAGCGACAGCCCCTATGATGCCGGAGAAGCCTTAAAGCTTCTGGCAGCGGAAGTACATGCCTTTGCTCATACATTTCACAGGGAAAGTCCGGAGGATGCTGCTTACAGACAGCGCTCCGCTCCCCTTAAGCCAGTTCCCATTGCATCCGGCGATCGTGCAGCCGTAAGAAGCAGTGCTGCAAGAAACAGCTCCGGCAGTAGCAGCGCAGGGAGAGGCACCCAAGGCAGAGGCAATGCTCATCAGGGACAGAGACAAGCTCAAAGACCACACCCTCAGGGTAGTGGGGATAGAAAAGCTGCCAATCGGACAGCCACAACAAGACAAGTTCAAAGAGGTACTCCAAAAGGACGGAGCAGACGCCGCTCCTCAAGGAATACGCCGGATACCAGCGGCTTATTAAAGCCGGCATTGATATTTTTAGGGATTCTCGTTCTTGTTTTAATCTTTGTAAAACTGGTTCCCGGTAAGGGAGGAAAACAGAACCCGGCACCAACTGAGACATCATCTCAAATCGAGACAGAGGCCACCAGCAGCCCGGAGACCACCGAGGCGGTTACGGAAGAAGAAACAGAAGCGCCTAAGACATATACCACAAAAAGCAAGCTGAATGTGCGCTCCACCCCTTCTACCGACGGTACCAAGCTTGGCAGCCTTGCAGCCGGTACTAAGGTTGAATTTGTAAAGACATATGATGACACATGGACTGTCATCACGTTTGAAGGTAAGGAAGCTTACATTGCTACAGAATTTTTAACGGTATCAGAAGGAACTGGGGATACCGACACCAAAGAGACAACGGCCACTTCGGAAACTACGAAGAAAGCTGGTCAATAAACATGAGAAAACGAAGACAGCGGAAAAACCTTCCCTGTCTTCGTTTTTGTATAAATGATGCATAATTGCGTTTTGTAATGCATAAGTTGTCCTTATTGATTAAATTTTCATAAAATTGTCTATTTTCCCACATTTGGTATGGTATTTTTTTCAAATTATAGTATCATTATATATACAATACGTTATTCAACAAAACATAACTAAGGAGGCTACGGTATGGATAAGGTTATTGAGAAGATATCTGATATCGAATCGGCAGCAACTTCCATTATGGATAACGCTAACGAGCGAAAAAAAGCATTTGCCAAGGAAATGGAGGACCGCACGGCTGCATTCGATTCTGATTTAGAAGTAAAGACAAATAAAAAGATTGAAGCACTGCGGAACCAGCTGGAAGTCGAGATGAACCGACAGCTTGAAAAGCAGCTAAGTGATTCAAAACGAATCCTGACCACGCTGGAAACCCATTTTGAAGAGCAGCACAGCCAGTATGTGGAGGATTTATTTCAAACTATGATAAAGGAGTGATTTCATGGGGGACCTGCTGTCCTACAGCGGCATTACCACCAAAGTAAGGGCGATGGAAAGCCATCTGATCTCAGAGAATCAGTTTCGCGAAATGGCCGGGCTGTCAACGGTTGCCGAGGCTGTGGATTACTTAAGCCACTTAAAAGCCTATGAAGGTCTTTTTACGGACCTGGAAGGCACCAGTCTGCACCGGGGTGCCATTGAGCAAAAACTGATCCTTTCCCTTTACAAGGATTTTGCCAAGCTATACCGATTTGCAAACTTGAACCAACGAAAGTTTCTTGATCTTTATTTTATGCACTTTGAAATCGATATTCTGAAAAAAAGTCTGCGTAACGCCATTGGAAACAATCATGTGGATATCGATCTTTCTGTTTTTGAGGATTTTTTCAAGCTTCATTCCAAGCTGGACTTAATGAAACTGTCCGCATCCAGAAGTCTTTCTGACTTCTTATCAAACCTGGAAGGCTCTATTTATTATGACTTTCTCCAAGGATTGTCAGATACAAGGGAACCTACCTTATTTGATTATGAGGTCCATCTGGATCTTTTGTATTTTAAGTCGATTTGGAAGGTTATGGGGAAACATTTAAAGAAGGAAGAAAAAGAACTGCTCTCCCGCTGCTTTGGCAGCAAGCTGGACCTGCTTAATATCCAGTGGATTTATCGCTCCAAAAAGTACTACAATCTACAATCTACAGACATTTATTCCCTTCTCATTCCCACCAATTATCATCTAAACAAGGAGCAGATTACAAAAATGGCAGAGGCCGGTTCCATAGAAGAATTCTACGGGGTGCTTAAAACCACCTACTATGGCCGGAAAGCGGATATAGAGGTTTTCGATTTGCCGGACCTGGAAAAGCTTACAAAGGAGGTACTTGACAAGATCTACCGTTCCACCAGCCAGCAAAATCCGTACTCCATTGCAACACTGAATTCTTACCTCTATTTTAAAGAGGCTGAGATTCAAAAAGTTATTACCCTCATAGAGAGCATCCGGTACCGTCTAAGTCCGGATGAAATTATCTCCTATGTGGAAAACCAGTAAAGGGGGTTGCATTTTCTGTGATAGAAAAGATGAAATTCTTAAGTATCACCGGGCCCAAGGAGGATATCGACCGGGTAGTAGACACCTACCTATCCAAATATGAGATCCATCTGGAAAATGCCTTGTCAGAACTTAAAACGGTGCAAGACTTAAGGCCTTTTGTTGAGACCAATCCATACAAGGATATCAGTCAGCGAGCCGAAGAGCTTTCCCAGCTTCTCTCTCCAGACGGGGAACAGACGGGCCACAAAAAAATGACCGTTTCTCAAGCAGCTGATATCATTGAAGCGATTGGGAACGAAACAGAAGAATTAAAAGCCAGAGAAGAGACCTTGTTAGCCAAGCGGGATTCTTTAAAGGAATCACTGCAACGGATTCTTCCATTTACCGCACTGAATTACGACTTAAGCTCCATCCTTCATTTTAAGTACATCAAATTCCGCTTTGGCCGCATTTCACACGAGTATTACCATAAGTTTGAGGATTATGTGTACGATACCATTGATACGGTTTTATACAAATGCAGAGAAGATGATGAATATGTCTGGTTGGTCTATTTTGTACCGGATACGATTTCAAACCGGATTGATGCTATTTATGCTTCCATGCATTTTGAACAGATTACCGTTCCGGACGAGTATAAGGGTACCCCCTTTGAGGCCACCAAAACACTGGAAGATAATATGAAGACAGTCCAATTGGAGATTAATGATTTAAGAAAGCAGCTTTCAACCTTTCTGGAATCTAAGCGGGATGATCTTTTATCCGCCAGAGACCGGCTGGAAAGCTTTTCAACCAACTTTAATGTAAGAAAATTAGCGGCCTGTACGAGACAGAGCAGGAATACCTTTTATATTCTTTGCGGTTGGATGAGCCACCGGGATGCCGATTCCTTTCAAAATGACATTTCCGAGGATGAAAAGACCTTTTGCATCGTTGAGGAGAACCATGAAAATATCATCAGCCGTCCTCCCACAAAGCTTTTAAATCCCGGACTGTTTAAGCCCTTTGAGCTGTTTATCCGGATGTATGGGCTTCCTGCCTATAATGAGATTGATCCTACTATATTAATCGGTCTCACCTATTCCTTCCTCTTTGGTTTCATGTTTGGAGATGTGGGACAGGGACTATGCCTATTAATCGGAGGCTTTCTCCTCTACCGGATGAAGAAATTAAGCCTGGGAGCCATCGTCTCCTGCTGCGGATTCTTCTCCACCATATTCGGGTTCCTGTTTGGAAGTATCTTCGGATTTGAAGATATCATCCATCCGGTGTGGCTAAGACCCATGCAGCATATGACGAACCTTCCGTTTATCGGACGTCTGAACACTGTATTTATCGTTGCAGTCTCATTAGGTATGGGAATTATACTCCTTACCATGATTCTAAACATCATAAACAGCTACCGTTCCAGAGACCCGGAACGAACCTTTTTTGATACCAATGGCCTGGCTGGATTTGTATTTTATGCCGGTCTGGTGCTCACAATTGTACTTTATATGACCGAGAACCCCATACCAGCTTCTGCTTTACTGGTCATTATGTTCGGTCTTCCCCTTGTCATCATGTTCTTTAAGGAACCTCTTACCCATCTGGTGGAGCGAAAGTCAAGGATTATGCCTAAGGAAAAGGGCATGTTTGTAGTTCAGGGCTTTTTTGAACTCTTTGAAGTGCTTTTAAGCTATTTTTCCAATACACTATCCTTTGTCCGTGTGGGGGCTTTTGCCGTCAGTCATGCGGCCATGATGGAAGTGGTACTAATGCTCTCCGGCCATGAAGCCGGAACTGTAAACTGGCTCGTTGTGGTTTTGGGCAATCTATTCGTCTGCGGCATGGAGGGACTGATTGTTGGTATCCAGGTGCTGCGTTTGGAATATTATGAATTATTCAGCCGCTTTTACCGGGGAACCGGCCGCGCATTTAAGCCATACGGAAAAAAAATATAAAAAACATATCAGGAGGTACCTATTATGTCTATATTAGTAAAAATTACCTTAGCTATTGCATTAACCTTAAGCATCGCTCTTCCCCTCTTTGTATTTGCCATGGGTGAAAAAACAAAAGGACGCTATAAAACAGCATTATCCGTCAATGTACTTTTATTCTTCGGAACTCTCATCGTTTCTAGTGTTTTAATGTTCCAGGGCCAGGCAGAAGCTTCTGCTGCCGCTGCTGCCACAGGAGCGACTGCCGGTGTTGCAGGCATGGGTTATCTGGCTGCTGCTCTTTCTACCGGTCTTGCCTGTGTGGGCGGCGGTATTGCCGTATCAGCTGCTGCCAGTGCTGCTCTTGGTGCTATCAGCGAAGACAGTACTATTTTAGGTAAATCACTCATCTTCGTAGGTCTTGCCGAAGGTGTTTGTCTTTACGGTCTGATCATTTCCTTCATGATCCTTGGAAAGCTTTAATCATGAAAATGTACTTGATCAGCGACAACTTAGACACCTGGGCCGGCATGAGGCTGGCAGGGGTGGAGGGAGCTGTCGTACATGAAAAAGCTGAGCTTAAAAATGAACTGGATAAAGTACTGGCCGATAAGGAAATCGGGATCATACTCCTGACGGAAAAATTCGGCAGGGAGTTTCCGGACATCATTGACGATGTGAAATTAAACCGGAAGCTGCCTCTGATCATTGAAATTCCTGACCGCCACGGTACCGGCCGCAAGCCCAACTTTATCACAGATTATGTAAACCAAGCTATCGGATTAAAACTATAAGAAAGAGGTGGTCATCTTGACAACTGAGGAAAAACTACAGCATTTTCTGGAGTTTTGTATGGAAGATGCCAGATCCCGAAGTGCGAAGATGCTTGATGAATATACTGCCGCTCTGGAAGAGGCCTTTACAGAGCATCAGCAAAACGCCATCCGGCGGGCCGAACAGCAGGTGGAATTGGAGAAAAAGCAGATCGAGCGGGAAACCAACAAAAAGCTGTCACTGGAACAGATTAATATCAGACGGGAATTCGGAAAGAAGCAGGATGAATTAAAGGAAAAGCTGTTTCAGGAACTTTTAGATCGGCTCACAGAATATAGGAAGACCCCGGAATATAAAGCGCTGCTAAATAATCAGGCACGTAAAGCGTTAGAGCTGGCTGATAAAGATTTTATCACAATCTACATTGATCCTCAGGATGAGGAAAAGCTTAAGGATTTAAGCATTCCCCAAAGTGGGGAGCTTTTAGTGAGTGAATACTCTTTTATGGGCGGTATTAGAGCCGTTATCCCAGCGAGACATATTTTAATTGACAATTCGTTCCAGACCAAGCTTTCCGAAGCGAAGCGTGACTTCCGCTTTGATATAAAGGATATTATGGGAGGTGAGGCCAATGACTAGTACAGGTAAAATCTCCGGTATCAACGGCCCTGTCATCTATTTAAAGGGTGATACCGGGTTTAAAATGAATGAAATGGTTTTCGTTGGAAAAGACCATCTGGTGGGCGAGATCATCGGCCTTACGGACCGGCGGACCACCATTCAGGTATACGAGGAAACCAGCGGACTAAAACCGGGGGAAGCCGTTATTTCCACCGGACTTCCAGTGTCCGTTACCCTGGCTCCTGGTATCTTAAATAACATATTTGACGGAATTGAACGCCCCTTAAGGGAAATCGCCAAAACAGGCGGCCCATATATTGACCGGGGTATTCAGGTCGATTCCCTTGATACGAAGAAGCTGTGGGATACTCATATCACCGTTAAGAGGGGAGATCATCTTTTCCCTGGCTCTATTATTGCAGAGGTGCCGGAAACTCCGGCCATTACCCATAAGGTCATGATTCCACCGGATATGGAAGGCTTTGTAGAGAGCGTAGTGCCAGATGGTTCCTATACCATTGACCAGCCAATTCTGACTCTTAAGCTGGCAGACGGAACCGTAAAGGAACTTACCATGACTCAGAAATGGCCGATTCGGATTCCAAGGCCAACCCTAAAGCGTTACCCTGCTGCCAAGCCCCTGATTACCGGACAGAGAATCATTGATACTCTCTTCCCTCTGGCAAAGGGCGGCACCGCCTGCATCCCTGGTGGATTTGGAACCGGTAAGACCATGACCCAGCACCAGATTGCCAAATGGTCTGATGCGGATATCATCATCTATATCGGCTGCGGCGAGCGTGGCAACGAGATGACTCAGGTTCTGGAGGAGTTCTCAGAGCTTGTGGATCCCCGTTCCGGCAATCCCTTAATGGACCGTACCACACTCATTGCCAATACTTCTAATATGCCCGTTGCCGCCAGAGAGGCCAGTCTTTACTCCGGTCTTACCCTGGCAGAATATTATAGAGATATGGGATACCATGTTGCCATTATGGCGGATTCCACCTCTCGTTGGGCCGAGGCGCTGAGAGAGTTATCCGGACGTCTTGAGGAAATGCCAGCCGAGGAAGGCTTCCCAGCCTATCTGGCTTCCCGCTTATCTGCCTTTTATGAAAGAGCCGGCATGATTCAGAACTTAAACGGCACGGAAGGTTCTGTCACCATCATCGGAGCGGTTTCCCCACAGGGCGGCGACTTCTCTGAGCCAGTCACCCAGAACACCAAGCGTTTTGTCCGCTGCTTCTGGGGCCTTGACCGGAACCTTGCAAACGAACGCCATTTCCCTGCCATACATTGGCTCAGCAGCTATTCGGAATATTTAACCGATTTAGCCCCATGGTACGTGGACTACGTGGATAAGAGATTTGTGGACTACAGAAACCGTCTCGTATTCATACTGACTCAGGAAAGCAGCCTGATGGAAATCGTAAAGCTCATCGGCGGAGATATGCTGCCCGATGACCAAAAGCTGATTCTTGAAATAGCAAAGGTCATCCGTATTGGCTTCCTTCAGCAAAACGCATTCCATAAGGAGGATACCTGTGTCCCTATGGAGAAACAGTTTTTAATGATGGATTTAATCCTGTATTTATATAAAAAATCACGTTCCCTGATCTCCATGGGAATGCCTATGTCTGTATTAAGGGAGGATCCCATTTTTGATAAGATCATTTCCTTAAAATATGACGTCCCCAATGACCGGCTGGATCTATTTGATGACTATAAAAAGCAGGTTGATGCTTTTTATGATTCCGTCATTGAACGAAACGCTTAGAAAGGAGGCAGATTATGGCAATCGAATATTTAGGCTTAAGTGCCATCAACGGCCCCCTGGTCGTATTGGAAGGCGTCCAGAATGCTGCTTTTGATGAAATTGTGGAAATGACCGTGGCTGGTAAGACAAAGAAGCTTGGAAGAATTATTGAGGTATATGAGGATAAGGCCATTATTCAGGTCTTTGAGGGCACCGATGGACTGGCGCTTCGAAATGTACACACCCGGCTTACGGGAAGGCCGATGGAGCTTTCCGTATCCGAAGATATGCTGGGACGAACCTTTAATGGAATCGGAGTACCTATTGACGGACTTGGTGATATCGGCTCCGACCATTTACTTGATATCAATGGAAAGCCTTTAAATCCCGTGACCCGAGAATACCCCAGAGACTATATCCGTACCGGGATCTCGGCCATTGACGGACTGATGACCTTAATCCGGGGACAGAAGCTTCCGATTTTCTCCGGTAATGGTCTTCCCCACGATGAACTGGCAGCCCAGATCGTTCAGCAGGCCTCCTTAGGTGATGATGCGGATTCCAGCGAAAAATTCGCAGTCGTTTTCGCGGCTATGGGTGTAAAATACGACGTGGCTGACTTCTTCCGCAGAACCTTTGAGGAAAGCGGTGTTTCCGACCACGTTGCCATGTTCATAAACCTGGCCAATGACCCTGTGGTGGAGCGTCTCATCACTCCAAAGGTGGCTTTGACCCTTGCAGAGTATCTGGCTTTTGAACGGGGCATGCATATTCTTGTTATTTTGACAGATATGACCGCTTATGCAGAAGCCCTCCGTGAGGTCTCCTCCTCAAAAGGTGAGATTCCATCCAGAAAAGGGTATCCAGGCTATCTATACAGTGACCTTGCATCGATTTATGAGAGAGCAGGCATTGTAAAGGGAAGACATGGATCTGTCACACAGATTCCAATCCTAACCATGCCAAACGATGATATCACCCACCCCATTCCCGACTTAACCGGATATATTACGGAGGGACAGATTGTTCTTGACCGCAGCCTGTACGGTCAGTCCGTATATCCACCCATTAACGTACTGCCCTCCTTAAGCCGTCTCATGAAGGATGGTATCGGAGAAGGCTTTACAAGAGCCGACCATCAGGGCGTGGCAAATCAGCTCTTCTCCTGCTATGCAAAGGTTGGAGACGCAAGAGCTCTGGCTTCCGTTATTGGTGAAGATGAACTCTCTCCCATTGATAAAAAGTATCTGATCTTTGGTAAGGAGTTTGAAAACCGCTTTGTGGGACAGGGTGACCACACTAACCGGAACATATTAGAGACTCTTACCATTGGCTGGGAGCTTTTAGGACTTCTTCCCCGCGGAGAGTTAGACCGTGTGGATACGAAAGTCCTGGATCAATATTACAAGGAAACTGCCCCGGAAGCTTTGAATGAATAGGAGGGAAATCCATGAATCCCAATACATTTCCCACCAAGGGAAATTTAATTCTAGCTAAAAACTCTCTCGCTCTGGCCAGACAGGGTTATGAGTTGATGGATAAAAAGCGGAATATCCTGATCAAAGAGCTGATGGAGCTGATCGACGAGGCAAGGGGAATCCAGTCTGAAATCGACGTTACCTTTACTTCCGCTTATAAAGCGCTTCAAAAGGCAAACATCGAGCTGGGAATTGACTATGTAAAGGACATTGCCATGGCTGTTCCTGTGGATGACTCCGTTCGTATTAAGACCAGAAGCATTATGGGAACAGAAATTCCTCTTGTGGAGCATGAAGGCAGGCCCCTAAATCTGACCTATGCCTACTACAGCACCAGGGAATCCCTTGATGAGGCCCGCTCTAAGTTTGAAAAGGTGAAGGAGCTGACACTAAAGCTCTCCTCCGTGGAGAACTCCGCTTACCGTCTGGCAAACAGCATCAAGCGAACCCAAAAACGGGCAAATGCACTGAAAAATATTACCATACCCCGCTATGAATCACTGACAAAAAGCATATCAAACTCCCTGGAGGAAAAAGACCGGGAGGAATTTACAAGGCTTAAGGTGATTAAACGAACGAAAAAAAGCGGAAGTTAAAAGAATGCGTCTTGATCCGGCTGATAGCCATTTCAAGACGCATTTTTATCCTTCTATACGAAATCTTCTTTCAGCACCTAACACACTTATCCTAATATCCATACTCCCCTTCCACAAATATGACCTTAATTCTCTCCTCTGTAAACTGCCCCGCAATCAAAACAAAATCATTGCATATTCTGTTTTTATGACTGCAATCAATGCAGCGGTCCAAAGTGGTACATGGAGTTCCCTTATTCAGCCGTTTGGCATCTAATGTGGCTGCAATCTGTCTGGTCCGCTTAATGGCTTCCTCTGTGTTTTTTACAAGCTTATTGGTGCCCACCACCACAAGGACCTGATCCGGCCCATAAAGCATGGGTGCCACGCGACTGCCGTTGCCGTCTATATTAAACAGCTTTCCATCCATGGTAACTGCATTGGTTCCGGTTATAAACGTATCAGCAAAGAAATTTTTCCGATATAGTTCCCGCTTTTCTTCTTTTGTCAGTGAAGGCTCATATTTATCTAAGAATACAAGATCCCGTTTTCTAAGCGCATCAAGTACTCCAAGTTCTTCTAAGGCAACAGAATCTCCGCAGCCTACTGTGGTATGATCAGGAATAAATGTATTTAAAAGCGCGAACAGCTCTTCTTTATCCGCTGCAAGGTACGCGCCAATACGATGTTTTTTAAGAGATTCCATTGCCGCTTTCAGCTCTCGTCTATCTGGATTGTCCTTCGTAGTATTACCATTCATATTTGCCTCCTTTTCGCTGTACGGTGTATTTTCTTACTTCCTATAATCTAACATAGAATAGAAGCAAAGAAAAGAATAAAAGGAACCTGTCTCTTAACCGTTGACAAAAATTATCTGTTTGTGTTATGATGAAAAAACACTTGAGGGAGTAGTTTGCGCAGTTTATCTGCGTGCCAAGTCAACATACTGGCCGTTTTACGGTCTGGCTTGTCTTAATAAACGAGACTCATGTATAGCACCGGGCTATACATGGTCTATTTTTTTTGACTCATGCGTAGCTGGTCTATGCATGAGTTTTTGTTATATATAAACAAATTAAGGAGAGAACTGCATTGAAGGAATTTCAGGAGAACACACGTGATTTACTGGAGCGATTAAACACCGACGGGTCAGTCGGTCTAAGCACCGGACAGGTGGACGCCCAGAGGGAACGATACGGAAGCAATACGCTGACAAAGGAAAAGCCTGAATCTTTGTTAAAGCGAATTGCAGAAGCCGCCAGCGAGCCAATGATCTTAATGCTCATTATGGCAGGTGTCATAGCCCTTATTGTAAACATCATACGAGCCACTACCGGCTCAGAGGCAGACTTTTTAGAGTGTCTGGGAATCTTTGCCGCCATCTTCCTATCCGTATTGATTACGGTCATTATGGAAGGCAAGAGTGCCAAAGCCTTTGAAGCTTTATCAAAAATCAGTGATGACACCATGATTAAGGTCATCAGAGACGGAAACACGGTGCTGCTCAACCAGAAAGACATCGTTGTGGGGGATATTGTCCTTATAGCCACCGGCGACCGGGTTCCGGCTGACGGAAGACTTCTTCAAAGCTCCGGACTGGCTTCCGATGAATCTGCACTGACAGGAGAAAGCGTGCCAGCGAAAAAAGACGCGCTGCTGCTGATACCAGACGAAAAGACGCCCCTTGCTGAACGGGCCAATATGGTTTATTCCGGCAATTATATCACCAGTGGATACGGAAAAATGGTGGTCACAGCCGTTGGAGACCACACAGAATTTGGAAACATTGCCAGAGAGCTGACCAATGTAGAGCGTGCCAGCACACCTCTTCAGGAAAAGCTAGCCAGACTGGGTAAGACCATTACCATACTTGGTATCATTGCTGCTGCCATTGTATTTGTATCCGAGCTTATTTCCTTTTCCCTCTCCGGCGGTCTTACTCTTGAGGCAGTCCTTGATGCCTTTGTTACCAGCATTGTACTGATTGTAGCCGCCGTACCAGAAGGACTTCCCACCATTGTGGCCGTATCCTTGTCCATCAATATCATTAAGCTTTCAAAGCAAAATGCCCTGGTTAAAAAGATGATTGCATCTGAAACCGTAGGCTGCATCAATGTCATCTGCTCTGATAAAACAGGAACACTGACAGAGAACAAGATGACCGTTTCCGCTTTTTATGACGGCGAATGGAAAGAAAAGACCGGCGAGCTTCATTCTGACTGGCTGGTACACAATATCTGTTTGAATACAACTGCAGATATTTCCCCTGACGGCTCCTTTATTGGGAATCCTACGGAATGCGCCATGTTAAGCTTTTACCAGAATTCCAAGGCATACAAAATAAGCGGAAAATCTTATAAGGAAGAACGCTCCGATCATGACGTTCTTCATGCCTTTCCGTTTTCCTCAGAGCTTAAGCATATGACCACCATCAGTAAGGTGGACGGAAAGATCATCTCCTACGTGAAGGGCAGCCCGGAATGCGTATTTTCCATGTGCTCTCTTTCTGATGACAAGCGTTCTCAAATTGAAGCTTACATTGTAAAGGCCCAGGAAAGGGCGATGCGGGTCATTGCCTTCGCACATAAAGAGCTGATGGAAATGAAGGATTATGAGGATGAGCTCCATCACAATGCCATGGAAAAGGACATGGTCTTTGACGGATTTGTTGCCATCTCCGATCCTCTCCGCGCCGATGTCTACGATGCAGTCAAGCATTGCCGCATGGCTGGCGTTGATCTAAAGATTCTCACAGGAGACAATATCATAACCGCCACTGCCATTGCAAATGAGCTTCATATCCTGGATAATGGTCGCCTTGCAGTGGAGGCAAGTGAGGTTGCAGATATGAACGATGATGAGCTCCTTCAAATGCTCCCTAAGATCAGTGTCATTGCAAGAAGTACACCTTCCACCAAGATGCGTGTGGTAAAGCTGTTAAAGTCCCAGAACAATGTAGTAGCCGTTACCGGGGATGGAATTAACGATGCCCCTGCCCTTAAAAATGCGGACGTAGGAATCGCCATGGGTATTTCCGGAACCGAGGTATCCAAAGAAGCCAGTGATATTGTTCTCCTTGATGACTCCTTCTCAACCATCGTAAAGGCCATAGCCTGGGGGCGCGGTATTTATGAGAACTTTAAGCGTTTCATTCAGTTTCAGCTTACGGTTAATGTCTCTTCTGTTATTGTGGTATTTACCTCTATTATCTTAGGATTCAAGGCGCCATTTACGGCCCTTCAGCTGTTATGGATCAACATCATTATGGACGGACCACCAGCTCTTACCCTTGGTCTTGAGCCGATTTATGACGATCTTATGAACCGTCCGCCCACAGGAAGAAGCGATAACATTATATCAAAGACCATGTTCTTAAGAATCGGACTTACAGGGCTTTATATCTCAGTTATTTTCTTATGCCAATATATGTTCAACTTCTTAGGTGCCGCAGATCAGGAAATGACCACCGTTCTCTTTACCCTGTTTGCATTGTTCCAGCTATTCAATGCCTTCAACTGCAGAGAGCTTCATGCTACCAGTATCTTTAAGCACATTTTAAAGAACCGGATTATGCTTTTGGTCATCTCCATCACCTTCCTTTTACAGATACTGATCATACAGTTCGCAGGCGCATTTTTTGGAACGATACCCCTTGGAATCATCATGTGGCTTAAGATATTTGGCCTTAGCTTCAGCGTCATTATCATATCGGAAGTGGTAAAGCTCCTTATAAGGCGTAAATAAAGAAAAGCCAGAGACACGATTGCCTTTTGGGCAGCCGGGTCTCTGGCTTTTTATTCTTCATTTCCTTCTAAAGCTATAAAAGAAGGGAGAAGGGAAATACCAGGATAAGAGCTGGTAGTATATTTAATACTCTGGTCTTTTTAATATTTGAAATTTTAAGCCCTACCGCCAGGGTAATAATTCCTCCGCATGCCTTAAAATTTGATAACATAAGGTCATTGGTAAAGGGCAAAATATAACTGGCCCCAAAAAACAGGAGCAATCCGATTGCAAATTGGGGAATGGCAATAAATCCAACTAAAAAACCGGCTGTGGTGCCAAAAATAATGGCTGTAAAAAAGTCCATAACAGACTTCGCGTACAGGATGGAGATATCACCTGTTATGGCATAGTTCATAGTCCCAAAAATCCCAGTGCCGCTAAAGCAAAACAAAATAATAAGACTGATTATGATTTCCAACTGCTCTTCATTCATATCCGTTGGCAGCTTTCCTTCCAGCTTTTTCAAACCGGAAAGAAGATTTTCTTCCAGCCCAAGCAGCTCCCCAAGAACGGTTCCGACGATGATAGCCAGAACGACGGCAGCCAGACTTTGCAGCCTGATAATTAGGTATATTCCCATGGATATGGCGGAAAGGCCAAAAATATTAGGGAGAGCGTCTGAAAGCTTCTTTGGGAAATGTTTTTTTAAAAATGCCCCCAATATCCCCCCTATAAATACAGTCATACAGTTAATAATTACTCCTTGCGGCATATTCTTATCTCCTTAATCTATCATCGTGTTGTCATCAAGTTGTCGTGAATCTGTGAAAAGATCTGAAGAAATTCCTTTCTTTTCTCCTCTGAAAGCTCTTTAAAGGTTTCTTCCTCTATTTTAGCAAAGATTTCTTCCACCTGCTTTTGCAGCGTACGGCCCTTTTCCGTCATAAATACATGAAAGGAACGGCGGTTGCCATTGAGCCGTTTTCTTATAATAAGGCCCTTGGACTCCATACCGTTTAAAACACTTGTCACCGTTGCTGCTTCCAGATAACAGGCAGCCGCAATCTCCTTTTGGGTTGAACCATCACAATCCTTTAAGTAGTCTAAAACCTTCGGCTGCCCTGGGGTTAATTCCGTATCCTTTAAAGCATCCATCAGCTTTTTTTGATATATGGAATGACCTGCCATCAGCAGATAATGAAATGCAGCCATATGATCACCTCCATTTATATTTAGATTTCTAATTGTTTCACATCTAACTATTCTATTTCTTATAGATTAAAATGTCAAGCACGGAATAAAAGCCATTGAAAAGGTATCTTTTTTCATGAACGGGCATATTGACAAACATCCTTCAAAATCATATACTTTCCTTAATTTCTATAATGGAAGAAGTGCGGAGGTATTCATGAAAGTAGAACTTTCCTTTTTTTTCTTTGTTGAAGCGGTGGGCACCATTGCCTTTGCTTCTTCTGGTGCCATGGTTGCCATAAAAAAGCAGCTGGACTTATTAGGCGTCATTGTTCTTGGAGTCACGACTGCCGTAGGCGGCGGTATGTTACGGGATATTATCATTGGAAACGTACCTCCTGCCCTATTTAAGGACCCTATTTATGTATTACTTGCCTTTTTTACGGTAATGATTCTATTTATTATTGTGAGGCTCAATCAAAGGATTCTGGACGGGCATTCCATAGAGAATTATGAAAAGGTCATGAATATTTTTGATGCGGTGGGACTTGGTGCCTTTACGGTGGTAGGGATTGATACTGCCATCCTTTCCGGCTATGGGGAATATCACTTTCTCATCATCTTTTTAGGGGTGATTACGGGAGTGGGAGGCGGTATTTTAAGAGATATCATGGCAGGCCAGACTCCTTACGTCCTAAGAAAGCACATCTACGCCAGTGCTTCCATAGCAGGAGCCATACTTTATGCGGTACTTCTTGGTCATATGAATGGCAATGCAGCCATGCTTTGTGGGGCCTGTACCGTCATATTAATCCGCCTGCTTGCCACAAAGTACTGCTGGAACCTGCCAACGGCTACGAAAAAAAATGTATGATAGGAAAGGAGAAGACTCATGAATCGGATGCTACAATATGCACTTGGAATTATTTTTTCCTTCTGCCTCATGATCGTTCTTTTATTTACCTCAGTGGAAGCTGCGGTATACTGGATTCCCGGTTATTTTCAAAAGGAATATGCCAAATATAACGTAACAGAGGCAGTGTCTATGAATATGGACGACCTTTTGGATGTGACGGACCAGATGATGGCTTATCTAAAGGGAAAGCGGGACAACCTTCACGTACCAACCACCATGGGAGGCGTGGAGCGGGAGTTTTTCAATGCCAGAGAAATTGCTCATATGGAGGATGTAAGGGGGCTTTTTCTTGGCGGAATCGCCATGCGAAGAGGCTGTATCATGATCATGGCTTTATGCCTGATTCTGCTATTTCTATTGAAAACAAAATTTAAGAATACCTTTCCAAGGGCTGTTCTTTGGGGAAGCGGTCTCTTCCTTCTGGGATCCGCTGCCACGGCTTTCATTATCTCAACGGACTTTAACCGGTATTTTATCCTGTTCCATAAGATGTTCTTTCACAATGATCTGTGGATGCTGGACCCTTCCACGGACATGTTGATCAATATCGTTCCGGAAGGCTTTTTCAGTGATACCGTTTTTCTGATTGGTTCCATCTTCTTCATTTCTATCCTCTTTGTTATCGGAATTTGTCTATTTTTGATACACAAATACGGGAAAAATGCCGATTAATCTTTACTTGTTACCCTAAATAACCTATACTGTATGGTGGAGAATTGTTTGACACTGAATCTGAATTAATGGAGAGATTATCCAATATGACTCAAATTACAAAAAGGTTATCCGTATGTTTCCTCTGTCTGCTCCTGTTTGTCTTCTCGTTTCATGGAACCGTTTTGGCCGCGGCTGAGTGGCCGTCCAACGTTTCTGTAAATGCCCAGGGAGCCATTCTCATGGACGCAGACACCGGGACCGTTCTTTGGGGACAGAACATACACAACCAATATTACCCGGCCAGTATTACCAAGGTCATGACTGCTCTCTTGGTCATTGAGAACTGTAATATGGACGATATGGTCACCTTTTCCCATAATGCAGTCTTTAATGTAGAATCGGGAAGCAGCAATGCTGGTATCAACGAAGGGGACAAGCTGTCTGTTAAGGATTGTCTGTACGCTCTTTTGTTAAAGTCAGCCAATGAAGCTGCCAATGCACTGGCTGAGCATGTGGCAGGAAGCACGGATGCGTTTGCAGATATGATGAATGCCAGGGCAAAGGAGCTTGGATGCACCAATACCCATTTTGCCAATCCAAGCGGTCTAAATAACCCGGAGCATTATACTTCCCCCTACGATATGGCCCTCATTGCCAGGGCAGCCTTTAACAATCCGGTATTTGAAGAGATTGACTCTACCACCTATTATAAGCTTCCCCCCAATTCCATCAACAAGGAGGGGCTTACCATCTACCCGGGGCATAGGATGATGAGAAAGTCAAATCCATATTATTATCCTGGCATTGTAGGCGGAAAAACAGGCTATACCACCTTAGCAGGCAACACACTGATTACCTGCGCGGAAAAAAACGGTATGAAGCTCATAACAGTCATATTAAAAGGCTCCACACCGGCTTACTGGTCTGATACTAAGAATCTGCTGGATTTTGGTTTTGAAAATTTCGTATCCCTAAAGGCTGCGGACTATGAAAAGACCTACAGCTCCATCACAAGTGATTTAAGCTTCAGCGGATTGTCCATGAAACGGCCGGAGGCCCTCATCCTGGATCCAGGCAGCCGTATCATTCTTCCAAAAACAGCCAGCTTCACCGATGCCAAACCGGAATTAAGCTATGATATTTCAGCAGGTGATCCGGAAGGTGCGATAGCGAAGATCATATACCGCTACAGCGACAGGGTGGTAGGAAGTACATTTTTAGAGATCAACAGGGAACTGTTTAAGGCCTCTGAAACGAAGCCGGCCGTTCCTGAAAAAACGGCAAAACAGGAAAAGGAAAAAGAATCTGCTACTGTTTCTGAATCCAGCAAAACCAGTGCAGGCGTTTCTGATGAATACAGGGAAAAAGCTCTAAAGCCCTTCCAGATTCCCCTTGCTGCATGGCTGATTTTAGGAGGCGTTGGGGTGATTGCCCTCATGGGAGGCATCATATCTTTTATCCTTTATAAAAAGCGCAAGGACGATGAATTTTCTCTCCTTCGAAAGGAAGAGCGTATGAAACGCCTTAAGGAATCCGGAATCTCAGCCGATGAATTTAACAGTATCCTAGAGCAGAGAAGAAGTTCCTATACTTCAAAACGAAAGGGCCGGCGGGGCGGCCGATTCAAATTCCGTTAGTTTGATCGGAGGGGACATGAGACAGTTAAAAAGACCTGCGAAATTAGAATTGGTACGGAATATTATGATAACAGTGGTCTTTCTTTTAACAGCCACTGTTATCTCCTACCTGATTATGTTTTTCGGCGGGTTTACCAATAACATAGGCATGGTTTACATCATGGCAGTGGTTTTAATCTCCCGCTTCTCCAATGGATATATCCCTGGGTTGGCGGCATCTTTTATCAGTATCATTTGTGTGAATTACTTATTTACATACCCATATATGGAATTTAAGTTTTCCGGGATCGGTTATTCCATTACCTTCATTACACTGCTGGTGATTTCAACGATAACAAGCGCCACCACCACCCATTTAAAGCAGCAAAGCCAGATATTAAGCGAAAGAGAAAAGCTGCTTATGGAAGCGGAAAAGGAAACCATGCGTGCCAATCTTCTAAGAGCCATTTCCCATGATTTAAGGACTCCTCTCACAGGAATCATTGGTGCCAGCAATGCTTATCTGGATAATAAAAGCAGTATGCCGGAAGAAGAGAAAACAAACCTGGTCTCCAATATAAAGGAAGATGCCAACTGGCTTCTTAACATGGTGGAGAATCTTTTAAGCGTTACTAGAATCCGGGATACGGGTGCCCATGTGACAAAGCATCTGGAACCTTTGGAAGAAGTTGTTTCGGAAGCGCTCCAGCGGTTTCGCAAACGACTTCCAGGTGCCACGGTCCATGTGACTATACCAGATGAGCTTGTCATGGTGCCCATGGATGCCACCTTGATTGAACAGGTCATTATAAATCTTTTGGAAAATGCAGTTTATCATTCCAATTCTACGGAGTCCATAGGCCTTATCGTCTCCGTCAAGGATGGGTACGCGTCCTTTGAAGTAAGCGACCAGGGCGTAGGACTTTCTGCTGATCGGATATCCACTTTATTTGATGGCTATACTTCTTTGCCAAACAACAGCTATGATTCCCACAAGGGGATGGGAATCGGTTTGTCTATCTGCAAAACCATTGTAGCGGCTCATAATGGAACCATCGTTGCTTCCAATAAAGAGCACGGGGCTGTATTTACGTTTACATTACCACTAGGGGAGGATTTTTATGAGTAAGTTTACAATCGTCATGATCGAAGATGAAAAGAATATATGCAACTTTATAGAAAGTGCACTGGAACGGCAGGATTATAAAGTCAGTACTGCTTATAACGGAAGAGATGGACTGGCACTGATCAATTCTCTCTGTCCGGATGTAATCCTTTTGGATCTTGGACTTCCGGATCTGGATGGCATTGACATTATAAAAAGTGTACGAAGCTGGACTACCATTCCAATCATCGTAATATCCGCAAGAACACAGGAGCAGGAAAAGGTAGCAGCTCTTGATTTCGGCGCTGACGATTACATTACTAAGCCCTTTGGTACCAGTGAGCTCTTAGCCAGAATCCGCACCGCACTGCGCCACGGAAAGCCTACGGTAAAGGCAATCGACGGCTGTGTGGTACAGACCCCTTACCGATGTGAGGGCCTGTATATTGACTTCGCAAAACGCCTTGTTACGCTAAACGATCACAAGATTCATTTGACTCAGATCGAATACAAGCTGGTGTCTCTCCTTGCGGAAAACTCCGGAAAGGTTCTGACCTATGACTATATCATCAGCCATATCTGGGGACCCTATGCGGATAACAACAATCAGATCCTGCGGGTGAATATGGCTCATATCCGCCGTAAGATCGAAGCCAATCCGGCAGAACCCAAATATATTTTTACAGAAATAGGAGTTGGCTACCGGATGAAGGAAAGTGAAATCTAAGAGAGGGGCAGTGCCCCCTTCTTTTTATTCTGCTTTCTTACCTTGGTTTTCTCCACCCGTTTTTTTCTTGCTTCTTCTTTTTTTTCGTAAATATCGCCAATCTCGTCTTCCCTGACCAGCTTCATGGTTTTTACCACATAGACCTGACCATCATCACTCCGTCTCATACGGATCTTTCCCTTTACATTTCCATGTACCGGGCAGCAACCTAGAGCCGTATAGAATTTCTGGTTAACGGAAAACCACCGGATCTTTTTACGAAGCATCCGGTTGCATTTACAGCAGAGTAAATCCGTAACTGTTTTATCTGCAATGGCATCAAGCTTTGTGGGAAATGGCCTTGAGATGTATTTGGAATACTCCGGAAATACAAGATATACCTCTTCTTCCGGACTCTCAGGAAGCCGGTAATAGTCCGTAGACCAGTATTCTTTTACCTTTTCAAACTCCATACTCTGCATGATACGTCCCGTATAATGGGCATCATCGAGCGCCCGGTGAAAAGGCCTCTCTTCCATCATTCCCGACTCAAAAACCGCTATATCAAGAGACTGGCGGTCCTTTCCATCCCCATGAAGCAGGCTGTATAGCTTTTGTACATCATAGTAAAGCAGAGGCTTTTTAAATGGATTGGTAAGTCCGTAATAGGTGAGATTTCTTTGCAGCTCTGTTAAATCCATGGAACCCCAGGTGCAAAAAACAGCCCCTTCGCCCCACCATTCTGCAAATTCTTCAAACGCCGTTACAAAGTCCATACCCTCTTCCATCAAAAGCTTCTCATCCATATGAGTCACTTCTAAAATCTTCTCGTGAAGCTCCTTATAGACCTTAGGCTTTATCAGTCTTCTGAATTCCCCTACCTCTTGCAGAGATTCATTCAGCTTTACTGCCCCGATTTCTATGATCTCAAAGGGAAAATTCTCTATGGTATCTTCCTTCCCCCCGGCACTCTGGTTCCATTCCAGATCCAGCACAATATAATTCTTCATATTTTAGTCCTTTATTCAATCAGTCTGTTTAGCTTCTCCTTCATGGCCTGTCTGCGCTCACTGCTTTCCGTTTCATCCTTATACCAGACTCCGTCCTGCTGTTTCAGGATGTCTCCTTCTTTTACCCCACTGGGAAGCTCTGATGCCATCAGCTTCACCAGATCCCCATTCTCGTCCTCACAGACTGCCATATTGCCGTTTATTCGGTCTATGGTATATTTCATAGCCATTCCCCTTTCTGCCCCCCCACAACTAAGGCTTACAGCTTTTACAGGGCTCATAGCCCATTTGGATCAGCTCATCCCTTGTTTCTTCCGATATCTTTTTATTATCTGCTTTTATGGAAGCTGCCAGACTGCAGTCTGGGAGATGAAATTTCTTTGTATTGGTATTTATCACGTACTCCCCTGTCTGGGAAGCGTTTTTTTCATTCTCTGTATGGGAAACGTTTTCATCCTTTATATTCTGCCCCGGAAATGTAACCTTTGATCCATCACTGACCGCAACTATGGTTCCGGACTGATCCGTTCTGAAAGCTTTAATATTTCGCTTTTTTAAGGCTTCCAGGGTTTCTTTATGAGGATGACCGTAATCATTGTTTTTTCCGCAGGAAATTACTGCATATTCCGGGTTCACCCGGTCCAGAAACTGACCTGATGAAGAAGTAGAGCTGCCGTGGTGGGAAAGCTTTAGCACATCCGCTTTCAGGGAAAGGCCGTTTGCCATCATATCTTCTTCTGCACCTTTTTCTGCATCGCCGCAAAGAACAAAGCTGTTTGAGCCGTAATCAAGACGGATTCCCACAGACCAGTTATTTAAATCATCTCCATAATCCCTGTCAGGCCCAAGAATCTGAAAAGAAGCTCCTCCTAATTCATAAACCGCTCCAGGTTCTGGAAGAGTTATTTTCAGTTTTTTCTCTTCGATGGTATCGAGTAAGTGTTCATACAGCTTGGTGGTATGCGCTTTTTGGGGCATAATTATTTTTTCAACTGGAAAGGCGCGGATCACTGTCTCTAATCCACCGATATGATCGGAGTGAGGGTGAGTTCCGATGACGTAATCAAGCGTTTCTACTCCCTGATTCTTTAAGTAGGAAACTACCGTCTGACCCTGGTCCCGCTCTCCTGCATCAATCAGCATATAGTGACCGTCTTTCTCAATGAGAGCGCTGTCACCCTGCCCCACGTCAATAAAATGTACCTTTAAATCTGAGCCGCTTTGCTGCCCGCTAGTAACGCTTTTGTCTGCTCCGGTAGATACTTCCATTCCGGCACAGCCAGTGATCATTAAGCTGATCATCATGATTACAGCCAGAAGCACACGTTTGTAAAATTTTCCTGCCATCTTTTCTGTCATTCCCATCTGCTCCTTCGTGCTATTATATGATAGAATCATTCATCCTACAAGTATTTTTCAGAGGAACACCAGTTCCTTATCAGTCAAAAAGACGGACTGCAATTTATGCAGCCCCTTCTTGTTTCAATCAAATCTTAAGAAATTCTCGCACCGTCAGCTCCCACTTTAGCACCGTCAGGCGTGGTTGTGCTGGTCACCATGGCTCCGCTTTTAGGATCACAGTAATACTGCTTACCATTCCAGGAGATCCAGCCGGTTGCCATGTATCCTTTTTCGTTGAAATAATACCACGTTCCATTGATTCGCTCCCACTGATTCACCGGATAACCTCCGGTATCATAGGTGAACCACCAGCCGTTCTGATTCTGACTCCAGTCACCATGGGCACCCGAAGCATTATAGTTTTTCTCCGCAGTCGCTGAATCAATATATTTAGAAGAGGATTCCACCCATTCCCCCTTTTGCTCTGGACTAATATCACTTACCGGGCGTACCTGATACGTATAACTACCCGCTTTTCCCATGGCATAGGTGAAATCAAAGCTGTTCCCCTTTGTGTTGACGGTATCACTGACGCTTTTCCCATCCCGGTAGAGATTTACTTCATAGCTCCCGGTTCCCCCTGTCTTTGACCAGGAGGCAAGATTGCCGTTCCCCCACTCTGCGCTTGTAATGGTCTGGGAATACTCCCCCACCTTTGGAAGATCAATGGTTACCGTAAGAGTACGGCTTAAATCTTCCCTCCTCTGCTTTACATAGGTACCGCCAGTTACAAGAACGCCTTTTTCATCTGTAGCAAAATAGTAGCCTTCGTCTGCATAAAGCTTGACCTCCATCTTGGGTACGTCTCCCTCGTACCACTGAAATCCATCATTGATGAACTCTAAGTCTCCAACGCCTACCCGGCTGTTGTTTACGGTGACCTCCGCCTCCTGTTTGGATATGGAGTCTCCAGGCTTGATCTGGGCTGTTACCGTCATTTTTACTTCCATGATTTTCTTTCTGGAAGCTGCCATAGCAGGCATAGAACATAAGCCTGACGCCAAAACTGCAGCAAGAACTGCTGATAACAACTTTTTACCGTTCATAAATATCCTCTTCTTTCTTAACGCGTATTCATACTGCTTCTATTATAGCTCATTTTAGAATATTTGGGAACTTTAAGGCTAAATTTATACATAAGCTTAAGATGTTTTCATTTTTTCTCTAGGAATCCGTTACTTAATATGCTATCATTATGTAATAAAAGGGTATAAATGTTACCAAATGGTCTCTTGAAGTCTCCCAGATCTTTATACTAGTTTTTCAACATATTTTACGTAAGACAAGGAGTTTTTTTAGTTATGCACTGTTATACCACATTTGAAGAAACTAATCCACAATGCAGCAAAAAGCATTCCTCATTCGGATTTACCTCAAAATCTGTTTTGATTCCAACACGAAGAGGAGGTGCCGAATACTATGAATGCTGAAATCGCGTTTTTCAAGGGGTCTAAGATAGCTGAAACAGGACTGGAAGAAGATGAAAAGCAGTTTCTTGAATTTTTAGTCGGCTTAATCTACAAGACAAAGGAAGAATGTCCCAAAGCTTTATTTATACTTCCAGACAGTCAGGCTCTTTTAAAGCCTTATTACTGGAACGGCATGGGGCGCATCAGCAGTCTGGAAGCCATAGAGGCGGTGGGTACCTGCTGGGATCTTACCTGTTCTGTTACCAAAAGCTTAAAAGCCTTTGATGCCTCCGGCGGACACAGAGAAAAGCTCAGGCTCTGCGCCATGTTCTACCCGGAAAAGATAACCCTGACAAAATTTCTGCAGCAATGCCAGAGACTGATAAAAGAAAATATTTCATTCTCTGTAGGCACACCCGGTGACCCTGAAAACCTGGAAGCGATCCGCCAGCTTCGAAGCCGCCTGTCCATGGAAATCCATGTATTCATTGAATCCTTAGAGGGATTTGGAATCATCTATTCCCAGGAGGAAGAACTCTCCTTTCGCTCCATTGACCCCTATTTTAAAGTGAAAGGCTCCAAAAATTTTGAGCAGCGATTTAAAGAACAAGGTATGGAGATGAATGAGGAACCTTGTGAGATTTTTGGAAAATTTCCCTTGTTTCGTATTCCGAAACGGATTCGGGCCTTTTTTATACCAGGGGATGAGATTCCAGTTTCTGAATTTGAACAGGAAGATTCCAACTATCTTATAAAGCTTAAGGAGCTTAAGGAGTCAGCTCCTCTTTATCTCATTACCTCTCAGCCATATAAGGAAGCAGCCAGGAATTTTACCTTTCTTTTCCCACTGCTTTCCGGTGGTATTTTTGCCGGTGGTTCCCACATTCTTTCCATCAAGAAAGGCCGGCTTCCACGGAGGGAACAATATGTTTCTATGGACCCGGATCTCTTAACGTTCTTAAAAGAAAAACAGGCGGAATACGGCTGTCAGATAAGAATCTTAGAGCACGAAGACATGATTTACCGTCTTACCATGGAGAAGCCTTTCAGCCGCGTCTGGAGAGATGCAGAGCAGGAAGCTTTTGCTGCCGAAATACCAAAAGAGAGCTTTCGCTGTTATGTGGAGCAAAACTGTTTTCATATCGTATCCGCTAATGCCGATACGGAGCGAGGCATAGCACTCATTCGCCAATGGTTTACCATAAGCTCAGAAGATTATGATATTTTATCAGATCTATAACACGAAAAAAGCAAAGGAGCACCCCCACTGCCCCTTTGCTTTTTCTATATTCTTAACAATTTCCTTTTGCAAAATCTGCAAGAACCTTATTGAATTCATCCTTCTGATCATAAAAAGATGCATGACCGCTGAACTCAAAAGGCAGTAAAGTGGAACTTTTGATATACTGATTTTGAATCTCACCTAATTCAAAGGGAACCACCTTATCATGAATTCCATGAATGATTAAAGTTGGAACCGTAATTTCATTTAAATCCTGAAACAGAACTTCCTCAATCCATGTCTTTTCAATCGCTGCCGTAGCCCAGCCAGCTGCCTGAAGGCCAAGCTGAAAGAACCACTGTGAAAATGGATAGGTAATCAGCTTGAAAAAGAAAAGGTTACCAAAGCTGTTAAGCATGTTAGGACGGTCCTCATAAGTTTCCTGAATCATATTTAAGATAGTTTCCTTATCCGCTCCATAAGGAAAATCAGGACGTTTGATCAGACTGGGAGCCGCTGCTGCTGCCAAAACCAATCTGGAAACCCCATGTTGTTTATGTCTTGCCATATAACGGACGGCAATGGAACCTCCTGTAGAGTGTCCCACTAATGTAATATCCTTTAGTCCCAGTGCATCAATGACACATTTCACATCGTCTGCCAGTCGGTCGTAATCGTATCCGCAAAACGGCTTATCCGAATCTCCAAACCCTCTGGTATCAATTCCGATACACCGAAATCCCATGCATGGAAGCACATTAAACTGATACTCGAACAGTTTATGGCTTCCTGGCCAACCGTGAAGGAACAAGATTGTATCCTTGCAGTCCGGGTTTAAATCTTCTACGTAAATATTCACATTGTCTTGTACCGTAACATAATATCCCAT
Source organism: Clostridium sp. 12(A) (assembly GCA_000526575.1). Taxonomy (GTDB): domain Bacteria; phylum Bacillota; class Clostridia; order Lachnospirales; family Lachnospiraceae; genus Lacrimispora; species Lacrimispora xylanolytica. Next base: position 3,047,439 of record JAGI01000002.1, read on the forward strand.
AATATCAATTCTCTATATCTTTTGGTTTATTCTATTCCTTCTAATCTTCCATGGTTCGCTTATTTGGAATAAAAAAAGGCCATCACATGAGGGACGGCCTTTTTTGACTGACGGCGGCTATTCTTACTCCATCTCATTTCAGTCTACAAAAAAGCCGAAACCCTGATATCAGGTTTCGGCTTCTCATTACGTTCCCGAGGTGATTTGAACACCCGGCCTACCGCTTAGGAGGCGGTCGCTCTATCCAGCTGAGCTACGGAAACATCCCTGTATCACAGCAGATGCTGCCACACAGTGCACTAATTATTATATTAACAATTGTCCTTTTCGTCAAGACATAACTTCTATTATTCTACTTTCTCCTTAAAATTCACGATGCCCTGCATCCAGATCTGTCCTTTGAACCGGCGTCCGATCTCAGGAGTTCCCACCAGATCCTTTTTGGCGATTCCAACGTGGAAAATAAGATCGCTGCACTCTAAGGTAAAGTCATAGACCTCTTCTTCTGTAATCTTATTTTTCTTCTCATCAATCTTTATGATTTCGCCGATAATGGAGTACTGATCGCATTCCACACCGCAAGGCATAAAGCAGGAATCAATGATGGAATAAAGGTCTTCCTTCATAGCCCTTCTGGAAGCTTGGGAATATAGATCAATATCTTCTATGGTCAGGGTCTCCATGGCATCCTCATCCCCGTTTTTTGCAGCCTCTAAAAGAGTGTTCCGGTCCTTGGCCGCAACCCTAGCCTTTTCTCTCTGTATCTCCGTTTTTTGAATGGGAAGAAGGATCTTTCCGCTGACGGACAGACCGGAAAGACACGTGTCCTTTGTATCCATGGAGTGATGATCTATCATACGCTCTCTGCATTCAAGGGAATTGTCTATATAAAAAATCAGGGATATACCAACTTTATATTCATCCAAAAGACCGGCATAAGTCTCCCGTTCCGTATGACGCTGTATGGAACAGGGCACGTTTGATGTCATGTCACTGGTTTTTAAATAAGGATAATAGTAGCTTCTGCAAAAATGACCTTCCCGGTCCATCTCTCCGAAAATGGCAATTCCCATTCCTGGTGCCACTTCCTTGCGAAGCTCACATAAATTGGATTCTTCGTCAATCTGAATCCGTTTTAAATCGGATAAGTCTTCACAGAGCTGATCCAGTAGTTTCTCTATGTCCCGGTCCTTCTCATAAAGGCTAAAACCAATGGTTCTTAAGAATTTGTGCATAGAATCATCACCTGCTTTCTGTTTTACTAAGATAATTTTCAGGAAAACAATAAGGCGAAGAACACTCCGCCTCAAGTCTTATCGCTTATTATATACCAAAACCATTCACATTGCCAGTAAAATTTTCTGGATGATGCCGGGATTTATACGATTCCCTGGGCCATCATGGCATCTACTACCTTTTCAAAGCCTGCGATATTGGCTCCAGCCACGTAATTTCCCTTTACGCCATAGCGTTCAGCGGCATCCGCAGCCTTCTGGTAAATGTTCACCATAATCTGATGAAGCTTTTCGTCCACCTCTTCAAAGGTCCAGGAAAGTCTCTGGCTGTTCTGAGACATCTCAAGGGCTGAGGTCGCAACACCACCGGCGTTGGCAGCCTTACCTGGCATGAAGTACATTTCATTTTCCAGGAAGAAATCTGTAGCTTCTCTGGTGGATGGCATGTTAGCTCCCTCTGCAACTGCAAAGCAGCCATTCTTCTTTAATGTCTTTGCATCCTCTAAGTCAAGCTCATTCTGCGTCGCACATGGAAGAGCGATGTCACAGGGGATGGTCCAGATGCCTTTTCCTTCTGTAAATATGGCATTCTTAACCACATCCGTATATTCCTTAATGCGTCCTCTGCGTACTTCCTTGATTTCCTTTACCAGATCAAGGTTAATTCCGTCCTTATCGTAAATATAGCCGCTGGAATCGCTTAAAGCAACCACTACCGCTCCCAGCTGCTCTGCCTTCTCTGCCGCATAGATCGCTACGTTTCCGGAACCGGAAATCACTACGCTTTTCCCCTTTAAATCTTTTCCGTTGTGCTTAAGCATCTCATCAAGGATGTAGACTAATCCGTATCCAGTTGCCTGGGTACGTACCAGAGAACCACCGTAGTTCAGTCCTTTTCCTGTGAGAACACCTTCATATAGACCGGTCAGTCTCTTATACTGTCCGTAGAGGAAGCCGATCTCTCTTGCTCCTACGCCAATATCTCCGGCTGGGACATCCTGATCTGCTCCGATGTATTTGGATAATTCGGTCATGAAACTCTGGCAGAACGCCATGACCTCACGGTCAGATTTTCCTTTGGGATCAAAGTTGGAACCACCTTTTCCTCCTCCGATTGGAAGACCGGTTAAAGAATTTTTAAAAACCTGTTCAAAGCCCAAGAACTTTAAAATGCCCTGATTTACCGATGGATGAAGGCGCAGACCTCCTTTGTAGGGACCAATTGCACTGTTGAACTGAACCCGGTATCCTTTGTTTACCTGTACATTTCCCTGGTCATCAACCCACGGCACACGGAAGGATATGATTCTTTCCGGTTCAACAATACGCTCCAATAATCCCAGCTTACGATACTTCTCTTCATTGGCATCAATCACCAGTCTGAGAGAATCAAGTACCTCTTTTACCGCCTGATGGAATTCTGCCTCCCCTGGGTTCTGTTTCACGACTCTGTCATAGACCTCATCCACGTATGACATAATTTTCTTTCCTCCTTGGATTATTATATACTTCTACAGCTTAATAAAATGAAGCTTCCAAAAAAAGGCAAAAAGAGACCAGAACTCTCATAGTTCCGGCCCCTTTGCCTGTTCACTGCTTGAAAGAAATTATAGCAAGTTAATTTAATAAAGTCAAGAACAGGTTTTGCTTAATTATTCTCCTTTTCCTTTTTCTTTTTCGTAAGCGCTGCATAGAGAGCCAGCATAAATCCCGACAGGGTCACCATTACATTTCCTGCATTATTTTTACGTTCTCCTGTCTTTGGAAGCCTTGCAAGTGGTACATTTCCATCATCTACCTGTATGAGCTGATCTGCACTCTCATTGGTCGGAAGATTGGCCAGCGGCACGGGATCAGGCACAATGGTAACCGTTGGGCTATTTGGGCCGGTTGGATTTGAACTGCCTCCATTGTCACTTCCGCCGCCGCTTATCCTCTCATCCTGAATGGAAATGGTGAAACGATTGATACCGTCTAAGGTTACAGGCGGTATGTTGTTGTTGATGTAGTAACCGGAAGGCGCCTTTGTTTCTATAAAGGTATAGGTATCCATTGGAAGCCGCTTTACCATAAACTGTCCGTCATCCCCCGTAACAATGGTTCCGGCAGCCGCTTTATCCGGTGTATAGCCGGAGAAGGATCCCTGATACAGCATGACATATCTGCCATCAGATGCCTTTAGCTGGAACTCAGCTCCCTTAAGCCTTAGATCTGCCAATACTGCATTGGTTTTAATTATGGTAATGGCTGACGGCATATTTTCCACTGGTCCTTCCGTCTTTGTTAGCAAGCCGGAGGTGGTGTAGAGAACCTCTTTTTGGCTGCTTCCAATGGTAAACTCCCTGGTCCATGGCTGAGTCCCAAGAACATAACCATCCGGGGCTTTTGTTTCTGTCAGCCGATAGGTTCCGTAAGGCAGGTTCTCAATGGCTCCCTTTCCCTGAAGGGTGAAGGTAATGGTATTTCCCTTTACCCCGTTCTTATCCCAGACAGCTCCCTGAGACGCAGCCAGATTTCTGTAGCTGTCCCAGGCACCCGGCACCAGAGTTTCCAGACTGGTAAGGGTAAATTCTGCTCCATTAAGCCGGATTCCCTTTTCCTCGCTGTCTACCTTTTCAAGCTCCATTCTTCCGGTGCTGATCTGATTGGTCACAAGCAGTTCTGACGGCTTATCGCTGGATACGGAAACCTTTCCGTCCGGATTTTTTAACACGGTTATGGTTCCATCCTTATTCACCCGGATATAGAAGGGCTCCAAGGAATCGTACCGGTCTGTGGCAATTTCTTTTAACTGATAATCTCCATGCTTTAAGCCCAGCTTTATGATTCCGTCTTCCCCAGTGGTAAATATTCCGGTTCCTGAGTCATCGTCTGAATGGAACCGTTCTGCTCCAAACAGGGAAAGGATTCCCCCGTCTTCGTATTTTCCCGGTCCCAGAATGCGAAACTGCATTCCGCTGATGCTCCGTCCCAGATTATCCACTTTCCTTAGCTGGATTTCAAATTCTGCCCGCTCATTTACAATGATATTGTTATTTCCTAAATCGGCTTCCCGTTTGGCATCTGACAGGGTAAAATCTATCTCTGTCTTTCCGCTTAAGCTTAAATAACCTTCTGGTGCTTTCTCCTCTTTCAAGGTATACGTTCCAAAAGGAAGCCCTTTTATGGATACGTGACCGTCTACCGCTGTAAACTGCAGCTTACCTTCCTCTGCCGTTAAATCACTGATTCCCATAGAAAGCAGTTCATCCTGACTCTGTTTTTCTAAAATGGAGATAAAGTCATTCCACGCTCCCTCTACCTGGACTTTCTTTACCGTCACAGAGAACCGGGCTTCTTTTAGCTTCTCGCCAGTCTCTTTGTCTGTCTTATCAAATACAAGTGCTCCGGTACCGTAATGATTGATGATGAAATCATTTCCGTCTGAACGTACCGTGACTGCCTCACTGTCTTCCTTTAAGGTGACAGAATAGACGTTGTCACTTCGTTCATAGCCCGCCGGGGCGTCTTTCTCTGCTACATAATAGATGCCAAGGGGCAGCATATCTGATTCTCCGACTCCATCGGTTCCAGTGGTAATTGTACCTTTTAATGTTTTTAAATCCTGATCAGAGTAGATTTCAAAGACTGCTCCTGAAAGCTTCCTGTCATGGTCGTGGGCAGCCGTCTTTAACAGCCTGATTCTGGCCTCGCTCCTCACATCATATATCACCACTGTTTCCCGGTTGCCGGATGATAGTACCGTAATTTTTGTATCACCCGCCAGTGAATAATTGGCTGGGGCTTTTGTTTCCTTTAAGGTGTATTCTCCTGGTGGCAGACGCTTAATTGTGACCGTTCCGCCCTCTCCCGTAATAAAGCGAGTGGTGCTATCTTCATTTTCTCTTACACCAGCATAAGAAAGGGCTTCATTAAGGCTCACATAGGTTCCATCTTGTGTAACAAGGGTAAATTCTGCGCCAGAGAGAACCTTTTTCGTGACCTCATCCTGCTTTTCAATCTTTAATACATGAGGTTCATTTACAATTCCATCTTCCCCTGTCAGGCTTAAGCCCTCAGGGCTTTCCAGCTTAAATTCTCTTCTCCACTCCTTACCTGGTTCCAGAATATAGCCATCGGGTGCCTTTGTTTCCTGTAACGTGTAGCTTCCATAAGGAATCTGAGTCAGAGTTCCGGTTCCTTTTTTATCAGTGCCGGTCACCTGATAACGGATAAAGAGTCCGCCCTCGTCTTCCCCTGATATCACATGAGACACACCAAGACCTGTAATATGCTTTTGGTAGGTCTTAAATGCTCCCGGAATCAAGGAGGTTCCCCTAAGCTCAAATTCTGCTCCAGCTACTGGCTGATGAGTTTCCCCATCCAGCTTTTCAATGATAAGAGGTGCTGTCTTTATGGTGTTTTCTACGGACAGGTTGATTTCCTTCTGCTTGGAATTTAGAAGGGTAAGCTCTTTTCTTATGTCAGAGCCCAGAATGGAAACGTCACCATTGGCAGCGATTCTCACATAGAAGGGTTCTATGGATTCATACCCCTCCTTGGTAAACTCCTTAATCTGATAATCTCCATAAGGAAGATTCCAGGTTATAAGCCCTTCCTGATTCGTTTCTTTCACCTCATATCCGGTGTTCGTACTATCCTTAATCACGAGACGGTCCCTGGAAAATGGAATAAAGGATTTACTCTCATACGTTCCAGGCCCTTCAATGGCAAAGGATATACCCTCTACCTGTTGGTTGCCTGTGTTATCAGTCTTTCGCAAGGTCAGACTGTAACCGGTCCTTGCATTGGTGATCTTGTTGTCAGAGATTTCAGGAAGTGTTACTTCCTGCCCATCTTTTGTAATCTTAAAGTCCAGATCTTTCACTTTCTTTGTGATGTCATAGCCTTCCGGTACCCGGGTTTCAGATAAGGTGTAGGAGCCATAAGGAATTCCTGTCAGGGAAACAGCTCCTGTCAGTGTTTCAAATTCCAGTCCCTGGTCTGTTTCCTCTGCCTTAGCCACTCCCATTGCATTCTGGCTTTCTATCACAGCGGCTGTAAATGCCTTCCAGGCAAATTCCGGCACGTCACCCTGCTTCTTTAACAGGAATGCGGCTCCCGGTAAACCTTTTCCAGTGGCCTCATCGATCTTATTAAAGGTGAGTGATCCATTTTTATAGGCATTCTTAACCGTAACAACGCTTGGGATCGGGTTTTCCTCTGTCTTAAATTCCTTGCTTTTAAGAATCCAGGCTTTCTGATTCGCTACCTGATAGGATTTCATAAGCTCCATATCAGGAGATGTGGCACGCTCCTTCTCATACCCCTCAGGCGCCCCATCTTCCGCAACAATGTAGTTTCGGTAATAGAATAAGTCTCCTGCCTGGAAGAGGGCTTCCTCGTCTTTTAAAGCCGTATTTCCTTCTGCTGCGGTAGCACCCAGCGCCTTCACATCTGTAATTCCGGTCCTTTCAAGCTCAGCCAGCTCTTCATTGGTAAATGGTCCGTAAATGCTAAAGTGCACGCCCTCCACTGGATTTCCATAGGAATCCGTCTTTTTCACCTTTACATTGCGGTATGGCACAAAGCCGATATCCTTGGTGGTATCATACTCCCCAGAGGTGGACCATAAGAAGAAGTCTTCGGATGTGTAACCCGCTTTTCCTTCCTTAAAATTGCTGTCAAGGCTCTCCGCGTAATTACTGCCGCCCTCCTTTAAGGATGAGGGCAGTCTGGATCTTCCAGCCTCTCCATTCTCTCCATTTGATGTCATAAATGGTTTTGATAGTTTTAATATCAGGTCTTCATAACCCGCCGGCATTGCGCCTGTGGTCACCCGAATCCTGTAGTGAGCCGGATCATCGCCCTTTAGCTTTGATACATTTAACGCCTGGTTTTGATACCAGCTGCTTTCTTCTGCCTGTGTAAATTGGGTTCCAAGGATTCCAAAGGGTTTGGCAGGAGTCAGTCCCCCAAAGGTAAATCTGGCATCTGAGCCTGCTGCCCCGGTCACCTCGTCGTCTCCGTTCTTACCGTACTTGATTATGGCTACATTAAAATAGCCAGATGTCAGTACGGGCAGAAGATCCGTAAGCAGATGATCCTTTTCAGGATTCTTATTTTGCAGTCCGCTGTTGTTTTCATCAATAAAGATACGGCCGGACACCTTTACATCTCCAGGCACTAAGAGCACCTGTGTGGCGTTGCTGTTTTGAATCTGTCCGGTTGCCTTCTCATTTCCAGTCGAACCGCCTTCTCTATAGCTGTAGGTAAGAGCAAAATCATTGACCGCATATCCATATGCAACTTCTTCCAGCTCTTTTGCCGCTTTATACGGTACCGTTGTTTTGTATACGATTACCAGGTTCTCCCCTGGGGCCAGGTAAAAGTCATTGTCAGTAATCTTTAACCGGAACGCAGATGGATCGCTGCTGCTGCCAGACCAGAAACCATTGCTATTGTCATTTATGACTCCATTTTTAGCTGTCTTCACCGTATTTTTATTGTCAAATGGTTCATTGGAATAAGACAGCTGGTAATTAAAGTCCTCAACCTTTCGTCCTGGATTGCTTTCATCCTTTTGATTTTCAATGGAAATGGACTGGATGTTTTCAAATTTCAGCCTGTAGTCACTCAAACGGTTATTGCTGTCTGCATTTAAATCTCCCTTGGCAGGAAGAATATCCATAAGCTGCAGCTTGGAAACGTAGTTGGTCGTGGAATCGTTGTTTATGGTCAAGCGGTATAATACAGAACCATCATTCGAAGAATCGCCGTCTCCATCAATGGTCTTTGCCGTTCTTCCTGCTGTGGTGCCTGACACAAATCTCGTATCTAAGTTACCTTTGACCTCCTTAAAAAGTCTGAGTCCTGTTCCAGTGCTCATGAAGTTCTCTGCAGAATCGGATACGTACCCATAAGAGCGGTATTTTTCATCTGGTAGGAGAACGCCCCCTGGTAAGTCAGCACTTGGCCACTGATCCCCTGAATTGGTTTCCACCATAAAGGAGGCACCTGTCTTATTTAAGGAAAATGGGGGCTGAAGCACATCACTGGTAACATAAAGCTTATTTAAAATATTCTTTCCATAGCTGACAATGTTTCCTGCCACCTTAGCCTGAACCTCTACGGTAACCCGTTCATTCTGCTTTAGCTCTCCGTTTAGAAGTATAAACAGGGTCTCCTGTCCGGTAAGGGCATCCACCTTTTTCACGGTCTTTTCAATGCCAACTCCGGAAGGCCCACTTACAATACGGACTGCCTTTAAGATTCGGTCTTCCCCTTCGGATTCCCCTGAAACAGTAACCCCTTCCGGTATATGGTCAATGAGTACCGGTTTTCTTAATGGGACGATGTCAGGATCATTGCTCTTTGTCACATTTTTCACGGTCAGGGTGTAGGTTAAAATGTCATTTGCCTGAACCTCTTTCATAGGAGTGACATTCTTCTCCGCGGTTATGACAGGTGCCTTGCTTTGGGTAATCGGAATGTTTACGAAAGAAGTCTGCTCTTTCTTTTTTATCTCCTGGCTCAATGTGCCTTTTCCATCCCATTCCCGGTAGCTCATCACTGCATCTGCCTGGTTATTGATATACTTGATCTCTTCCTTATAGCTGCCGTCAGACAGCTTTGCATCCTGCCGGAACAGCTTAGCCGTAACCTCCACACTTCCCGGTGTGAAATCCTGACCCAGGAGGTATTTATGGTCGGTTGAATTCTTTAAGGTATCATCCCGGTAGCTGATCTGGAAGGACTTCACATTCTTTCCGCTTACGGGGCGGATGAGGGCGATTTCACCGTCGCCGGATACCTTTACGCTTTGTACGCTTCCCACCTGGCTGCCCTTAAAATCGTAGAAGGCTACATCTGCCATAATGGTGCCTGTTTTTCCTCCCTTAATCCGGTTCTGCTCCGTAGCTTTCCCCAGCTTTATGGAAGTTATGGTGTACTTTTCATTGGTATATTCAGATTCAGGGAGAACACTCTTTCCGGCATTTAGCATGGTAAGCCCCCGGTCCTTTATCACGAACCCATCAAGTGGAATGGTGTTTGTAACACGGGTCGTCAGGGTATAGGTTACGGTCTGGCCGTCATTCCACCATAAATCCTTTAAAGACGTGGTGAGCGATGTTTTTTCCATAGCCAGCTCTGTTTTCTGCTTAACATTGGTAAATTCAAGTGCCTGAGGTGTTTTTCCCTTTTCTATGGTCACCTCTTTCTTTAAAATGGTTCTGTCATCATCCCGGTTAATGATATAGCCCTTCTGATTTTCCTGAACCTCTGTTTCTTCTACCTCATACGTTCCGGGAAGAAGCAGTATACTGGTTCCGGCTTCACCATAAGGAACAAGCATCTGGTCTCCCACCTGTTTCCCGGTTTTCTTATCTGTTACCTTTATGATGGCACTTATAGAAGAATCCGGGTTATCCTGTCTGTTAATATCATTTTTAAATACCTTAAGAGGCAGTGCCTCCTGGTTATGGGCCTTGAACTCATATACCCCTGGCAGAACCGTATTTTCATCCGCCAGTACATAAAGCTCCAGGCCGTTGATGGTCTCGCCATTCTTGTTTACATCTGTAAGAATGGGCTTAATCAGTCCTTTGCTTCCTTCAAAGGTATCCATACGATACGTTAAGAATCCATGCTCCCTCTCCTTAGCCTCGTAAATGGCGTAAGACTCCGATGGTTCCATGGAAAGCCCAAGGAAGGAAATGGCTCCATTCTTGTCTGTAACTCCCGCGGTCACATAGTTCCATTCTCCAGTAGAAGACTTTTTATAAAGCTCGAAGGAAATGCCGGGCTTTAATGTTTCTGTATCTCCCATACCACTTAACTTTGTAATTTTTAAGTCTACACCGCTCTTATTGGGCATGGTGATTTCTGTGGTCTTCCCCGTTTCTGCAAGAAGCCCTCCTTCCGGATAAGCAGTTGTTATGCCAATGTAACCGGCTGGTGCGCTTGCTTCCTTGATATAATACTGTCCGTCATGGTAAAGCTTTGTGGAGAAGATGATCTCATAGATACCGCTCTGGCCGACTTCCACAAAATCTCCTACTTTATTCTGAAACTCAGGGTCTGCATATAGCTGGAAGCTTCCTCCGGTCAGTTTCTTTGACGGATCATCTCCATTTACCTTTGTTAACAATACCTTTGCTTTTGCATACTGGTTCTTCACGGTTACTGAGACAGGATTTTTTGAGGTAAAATCTGCTCCTCCTCCTGCCTGGAAGTATCCGTCTCCAAAAAGAGTTCCATTCTCAATCCCATTCTCCTTAGAAATGCTCCAGTCTGGCTGCTCCTGTTCCTTTAAGTAATAGGCACCTCCTTCCGGATTTTGAGGGAGTGATACTTTCTGACTTCCGGTATAATAACCATCTTTTGCTGTAAACTGGTTGATTTTAACCTGAACTGGTGTTCCGGTTTCATCAAGCACCTGATGGTACCCGTTGTTATAATAAGTGTAAACATCAAACACAATCTGAGCCGGAAGTTTATCTTCTAAGTTTCCATCTTTCAGGAAGCCTTCTCCAAACTCCAGGTTCTTTGTAATGGTAAGCTCTGCTTTTTTCCTGTTGGCAATGGAAACTTCTGTATGCTTATAGGAAGCACCCATGTCTCCAGTTACAGCCACTACCACAGGAGTCGTTTCTTTTGTATAGCCTTCTGGTGCCTTAACCTCCGTGATCCGATACCAGCCTGGTTCACAGTTCTTTAACAAATAGGAGCCGTCGCCCTGGTCTATGAGCGCACCTGCTGCCTGGATAAAGCCCTGAACTGGCTTTTGATATCCGGGGTCCTCCACATTGGATAGCTGTCCCTGGGAATAGTCAATTCCTGACCGGAACTTCATGTATTCCAAATGGAAGGAGGCACCCTTTAAGCTGGAATCACTGATTTCTGTTTCTCCATCCGTTTTTCGGATGGTTAGGTCAGAAAGCCTTGGATTTTTAACGCTTAAGGTGGATACATTTCCCGTTACACTGCCATCTACCGGCCATAAAGCCACCTGCTCCCCGTCTGCTTTTGGTGCGTAGCCTACATAAAACTTCTGAGGTTCAAAATAGCTGCCTGTAACAATCTGGGAAGCACTATTACTTAAATCTTCCTTCAGTAAGGTATAGGGGCCGCTTTCAAGTCCGGTAAACCTGGCAATGAATCTGCCATCCTCCTCCTTTTTCACAGTGGCATTTACCGTTGCCCCATTGTCTTTTTTAATGGTAAAGCCGATTCCACTAAAGCCATCCGGCTTTTCCCCGTTCCAGGTAGTCTTTTCAATGGTAAGGTTTGGTTTTTCCGGGTTATAAACATTTACCGTAAGGGGTGAGCTTCCTACCGTAAAATAGCGGTAAAGCCCGGCCTGCCCATTGTACATGTTGATATAAGTGTCAGCCAGCTTACCAGGAAGAATCTCCCTGATTCGGTAATGACCGGAGGAAAGCCCCCCCGGGACCACTACGCGTCCGTAATTTCCTGTTGTATACGTCTGAAGCTTCACATATTCGTATCCGGTATCCTTCCACTGATACTTCCATAGCTCCATCTGTACTCCGGAAAGTGGGGTTCTGGTTATGTTCATACCGTCAAGAGCATCGTCTGTTTTTCCAAACGTACTGGTATCTGGTACATAGCCGTATTTTACAAGGGTCACCGGATATTCTGAGGAGAGAATATTCATGAGACGGTGGCTGTTATCCTTTGTCTTATCCCAGAAATACTGAGTATCAATAAAATCCTTATCCTTTTCTACCGTAGCTGTTAAATAGTGAAGAGTTGGGTCAAGGCGGACCTTGGACGGAGCATAGATTTCTTCCAGGGCAAACTCTGCCTGAAGCTGATGCTTCTCCTCATTTACTTTAAATAAATCGTCACGGTATAAATTCTTTTCTTCCAGCTTTTTCTTTAAGGTATCAAAATTAATAATTTTTGATAATCCGTAGCCGGTTTTATAGGCTCCGTCTGATTCCAGCCCTGTTTCAATCACATCAACAGGAATCAGCTTTTCTTTTGTTTCCGGGTCTAAGAGCCATATCTGGAACTTTGCTCCTCCAAGAAGGGTAGGCTCTCCGGTTTTTGTTTCATCCTTTAGCCATTTATTAAGGGCTATCTGGAAATGATACCGGGAAAGCCCGCCAGGGCCATCCCCGTGAATATTAGTAATTTTTGCAATACGGTTATTCCTGCCGTTCTCATAGGTATGACGGACTGCCTCCCAGCCTTGATACCCTCCATCCCTTGGTACGAAAACACCAACGATCTGGGGGCCATTTGGCAGAACGTATCCAACCGCTGCCTCATCCTCTACCAGCCAGTATACCTTTCCTGCTTCCAGGATGCCGGTATCAAACTCCCCGTCAGCCCTGGCTCCTGTTTTTGGATCAATTCTGGTTCCGCTTTCGTAATGGTCCACAGCTTCAAATCTACCCTTATCCTGTAAATCCTTTAACTGTATGGAGGCAAGTGACTTGGTATCATCAAGCATCTTATACAGAGTGAATTTGGCTCCATTTACTTTCTCCTGCCAATGAGGTATTCCATTAGACCAGACTCCGGCACAGACCTTTAATACGTTAAACTGAACCCATGACCGGTAATTATAAAGGGGGCTGGTGTTTTGAACCAGGGAATCTGTGGTATTATTTAAATCCTTTCCCGTATACCGGATGGCATTGTAGACAGATTCCAGATCCCTTACATTCAGGGTCTTTATTGGCTCGCCGTTTTCCAGTGGAAGCGGCTTTTTATCTCCCATGTTAAGGTCAAAGGAAAGACCTGTTTCTTGTCTGTCCGGTACCTTTACCTCTGCAACAAAATACGTATCATTCCGGTTGATGTCCTGGAACGTGGCAATTCCATCATAGGGATTGGTGGTCTCTGTTGTTACGTAATCCGCAAGTCCCGGATTCGAAGCATTCACCTTATAAAGAGCCAGCTTTACATTGCCAAGGATACGGTTATAGGGATAAAACTGGTCATTCCAGCTATCCTGCCAGTATTTCTGAGTCCGTATGGTAAGCTTTGGTTCATTTTTAATGATAAGCTCATTCCCGCCTGCCACACCATTTTCCGTGGTAATGACGGTTCCTTCTTTTAAATAGGTGTTAATCACCTGGTAAGACTGAAGATATCCAGCTGGTGGTGATATTTCAGCAATGACATAAGAGATTCTGCTGCCGTTGTCATCAAAGATTCTTAAGGCACTGCTGTCAAAGACTACCTGACCGTTTCCATCGCTGGTCTTTTGCTGAATGGCTTTCTGAATGCTGTTTTCCCAGTCATTTTCGTTAAATTCATTCCGGTTAAAGATGCCAAGGACCGCACCCTTTACTACCGTGCCCTTAAGTGCATCCTTTTTTGTCACCTTGACTCTTCCAAGATTCTGGTAGTTTTCAAAAGGCTGGCCGTTGAAATTAAGATCCATCTTCTTTTCGTTTGCTTTCACGGCTGCTGCTATGGTAAATGGACCGTAATAAATCTGGGATTCTCTAATTTCATATCCGTTATAAATACCATCTCTTTGTTGGGAAAGAAGGAAACGGGGGTTGATGATTCCTCCTGGTACGGATTCCTTAAAGTAATATGTCCCAGGTGCTACGGGCTGATATTGGTTGGATACCAAAGAACTGCTTCCACTTGGGAGCACTGCCTGGTGAAAGCCGTTTCCATCCTTTGTATAAGCCTCAAAGGATATGGAAACATTGCTTGTGGTGGTACCGTCAGCCTGATGAAGTATCTTCTTTAAGCTGACTTCTTTGTAAGGCTTATTATAAATCTTTTTTATGGGCTTTGAGGTGGAGAACCAGCCATCCAGCAAATTCTTAGTCACTGGTCCATTTGGCGTTGTTATGGTGCTGGTTTCCTCTTTCACAAAGTTTTTAGGAGCTTCTGTTTCCTCAACCACATATGTGGTGCCAGGATCCAGTAATATAAATTTTCCGCCCTGAGTTATGGCTCCTGAATATACTTCCTGACCATTATCCTGTCTGGTTATTTTAAATTTAGCACTGATGCTTGCTTTGTTGTTTGTGATGTCATACTTATAGAACCAGTAAGGAACCTTCTGAGGAACATTACAGGCGCTTACACTGGTATCCTGCTCCCGGCTAAGCTCAAAGGGTCCGATCACCGGCTGCTTGCTGCCATCGATATAAGCTTCCATCATTTTCTCAGGGTCATCCGATTCCAGACGGGCACCTGTTGATACTTCATACCAGTAATACTTCTTTGTAACATCAAGGCCTTTGACAGTAATGGCTCCATTTCCATCTGTGGTATAAATGGTTCCATTGTTAACTTCAAAAAGGCCTCCCCCATTTTTCTCTGAGGAATAAAGCTTAAAGCGGTAATTTTGTTTAGAAGCATTCTTATTTAAAGTTCCATTGCTGTTAATGGTCCAAACCGTTTTATTAAGCTTTAAGGTTCCACCCTTGTTGTTCTTTACCTCCAGCTCATTTGTTTTAAGTGGAGTCAGGGTAAATTCTTTATAGAGATAGGTCTTTCCAGAAACTATCTCCTGGGTAAAGCCATCCTCTGGCCGGTTTCCATTGGAATATCCATCTGGTACCAACTCCACCAGACGATATTTTACCTTTAAGCCATCCTTTCCCATCACAGGGAGATTTACATTAAACTGGCTGTTTCCGTCAAGGGAATAGGTAGTCTTTGATCCGATGGTCACTTTTTCCCATTTTCTGCTTTCTGTAAATTTCTCAATCCAGAACTTATCATTAAAATCACTTTGAAAGCCTGACGGAACCGGAATATAAGAACCGCTGTTATTCTGTACCAGCTTTGTCACGTTCACCCGGCCCTCATTTAAGGTATTGATGATGGTGTTATCTCCTTCTGTTACACGAGAAATCTCTCCAGCCTTTACCGTTACCGGATAGTCCCTGGAATCCAGAATATAGCCATTGGCGCTTTTTTCCCGGACAACATAATCACCAGGTGATACTGGCTTAAACTGGACAAATCCATTGCTATCGGATTTTACTGTTTTCACTTCTGAAAAGGAACCGTCGGATTTCTTTTCAAGCAAGGAGAATTCTGCCCCTTCCAGGCCAGTTAAACGAGGTTCACTGGTATTCCCATTTCCCCACATCTGGGCCTTTTTATAAAATTCTATGGAGCCCTTTCCAATGACCCCATTGACCACAGTAACTTCTTCCCGTTCTCCTTCCTTTAAGCTAAGCTCTATGTTGTTATCCGTTACGAAGGACTTATCACCTTTTTTCGCCCTGGCAAATGCAGTGCCTGCAGGCATTTTATCTTCCCGGATGATATAGGTGCCAGGATCGACCTGAATCTCAATATATCCCCGGTCAGAGGTTGCATAGCTACCTTCTTCTCCCGGTTCCACGGACGGATTTACCAAAATGCTCTTTGAATCTATTTTCTTCCCATTTGAATCAATGACCGTGTAATTTTCATAAGGCGTTTCCTTACCGGAACCATCCAGAGAATAAATCTGAAATCCAGCCATACCAGGATACTCCTGCTCCATGGATAGACCATAATCTCTGACGGTACCTACCCCTTCGTCAATCTGCTTTTTAATGCGGATGACTGCCGGACGGTTGACCTCATGAATCTTAACATCAGCCTGGGAATCTTCCCGAACCAAGTTTCCGGTTCCAAGCTTTGCATATTCCAGCTGGGCTTTGTTTGTTATGGTAAAGACAGACGAATCTGAAATTCTGGAATCGTTGTACTTTAACAGAAACGGCTCATAAGGATAGCGGGCAGTTACCAGATAAGAGCTATAGGTCGGTGCCTGATTGGATACGTAAATATGGTCGGCTCCATTTTGCCCCTGGGTCTTATACTGGGAAATGGATATGGAACCATCTTCCTGGCTTATGGTCTCAAGCTTTGATCCATCGGCCCAAACGCCAGTGACTTTTATTGGTTTCATGGCCTCCGGCGCTCCCTCAGTCTTTATGGACAGAGAGTCTGTGATCTTATAAGAATCCTTTTCAAATCCGGTACGCCCGTAGGTCTGATAAATAGTTCCCCCCGGCTGTCTTGAGATGTCACCAGAGCTACCCTTCATTCCGACTTCAATGAGATAGGTGATATCTACATACAGTGGCGTCCCATTATCATCCCGAACCACCACATAGGAATTATCATTGGGGTAAACCCGCTTTTTAATATGCCAGCTGTCATCAGATATGAGACGAAGGGAGGTGTCCCCCGGCTGCTCCCCATAAGTCCTTGTCTCAATGCTTCCTGGATAGATAATATTTTCTTTATCTGTTTTGTCTGCCACCTTTACCTTGGCATAAAAAACCACGCTGTCCTCCGGCAATGTAAAAGCTTCGCCTTCCGCCCGCTCTCCATTTCCGTCAATCCAGGCGTTGATGGTGATGCTGTCAAGCTTTCCAGGCACTATTTCACTCTTATCATTTCCTACATGAATTTCATAAACGCTTTGGCCGTTCCCCTGAGATATCAGGGTGACCTTTCCAGCCTTTTCTTCTAAATGAATCCCTTCCGGAACCGTAAATTCTATCCTGGCATCCTCATAAAGGTCAAAAAGAGATAGCTTTCCACCGGCAGCATACTCATAAACAGGAGCCGTCTGCATGGCGTAGGTCAAGGTATAGCTGTATATGATTCCTGCCTTAATAGCACCTGACTGGCTCTGGGTAAGATGAAGCTCCACCACGTCCTTCTTATCCTCAGCATCCGGACCGTAATAGGAAAGCGCTGTCTCATAAGGTGTCAGCTTAACCTCACTGTTGATTTCCGAGCTTAAGGTGGTGATCCCAAAGCTTCTGACCACAAGATCAAAGGTGGTTTCATTAAAAAATGAAAACAGAGAGGTATCTTCCTTTAATCCCATGAGAGATTCCCGCTCCTTATCAGATAAGGATCTGTCACCCAGGGAAATGATATCTGCTCCATCAAACACCTGTGGGTCTGCCTCAGCCTGAGAAGCTGTGGCAATGTCAGGTCTGGACTCAAACAGAACCGGGAGCTGGTGTTTTGAAATGGATACAGTAAGCCCGCTCTTATCTGCTGCTTCGTTAGAATCCTTCCCTGCTTCACGGCGCTCTGCTTGTTTTTCAGAGTCATTTCCCTGCTTCAACGCAGTATCACCGGAAAATCCTTTTTCAGCTTCTGATTTAGGATTCTCTGAATCAGTTTTATGGGAATTGGATACGTTGCTTTTATTCGTTTCGCTATTTTTTGTTCCGTTGTCTTTTGCTCCGTTATTTTTAGTTTCCGCATTTTGTGTCTGCGTGTCTTGTGTGTCTGTACTTTGTGTGTTTGCGCCTTGTGTGTCTGTACCTTGCGTGTCTGTGTTTTGTGTTTCTATATTCTGTGTTTCAGTATTCTGTGCTTCTGTATTCCGTGTGTCTGTGCCTTGTGTTTCCGAGTTTTGTGTTTCGGTATTTTGTGTTCCTGTATTTTGTTTTCCTGTATTTTGTGTCCCGGCACCGGCAGTTTCACCACTTTGTTCCTGTCCGGTTTTCCCTGTAACCGTCTGAGAAGCATTTGAGCCAGCCCCACCGGAGGCATTAACGGGTTCAGGGCTTACAGGCTTTACCCCGTCTGGATCCGTTTCATTCTCACCCACCACAGCAAATTCACTGATGGAGGCTTCTGTAATGGTTATATCCTCTCCAGTGATTCTAAGCCTGAACTGACACTCCCTGTCTTTGTATCCATTAACGCCAATCACCTGAACATTTTTTAGGGCAGCTTCCTGGCTGATTCTGTCTGATGGGTCAAAGTCAGAAAATGGATCTCCCCCCAAAGTGTCGGACACCACCACCAGATACATGGCTTTCCCCACTTTTCTCTGAAGAATCAGAGTTTTTCCCTCCAGCTCTTCATATATCTTTTCTATGACAAGATCTTTCTGTTCCCCTTCAAAAGGAACCTGGTCTTCGTTAAATTCCGGCCTGCGGTCGGAATCTTTCTTAAGTACTTTTAAAATGGCTGACTGGGTGACAGTTACATCGATCACCTTTCTGGCCTCGGCTGGTGTTGCCTCTGACGGTGACGCCAGATCTGCGCTTGATGGCGTAGCGGTTGTATGTAAGCTGCGCTCTGCTCCGTATGAAGTCATTGCTCCCAGCTGAGATACATTACCACTTACAATAGCAGCGGTGAGTAACCAGGCAACCGCTCTCTTTAAGCGGCTTGCTCTTCTTCTGATATTTTTCATATCATACCTCCACTTCCCCGTTTTCCATAAGAAACGGTATTATTTATCAGACAAATATCTTAATTTTATATCAATAATTAAAGTATATAAAAACCTGGTTACATGGTGGTTATTTTTTCCATTTTTTCCATCTCACACTTATATTTTCTATTAATTTTTTTCTAAGGGAAAACGAATTGTAAACCATTAATAACTTTTAAGTTGACAATCATTTTCTCCTATGTTAACATTCCAATAGAAATTGATACTTAACCCAGGAGAAATCATACATGAGATCTGATCAATCATTAAAAACCAATATGAGAAACGAAACAAAAGTGAAACAGCTTTTTACCACAAAGGAGCTGGCTCTTGCCGGTATGTTTGCTGCAGTCCTTGCAGTTATTTCCCAAATCTCCATTCCATTGCCTACAGGGGTTCCCATCACCATTCAGATATTCGGCGTTGCCTTAGTAGGAATCATACTCGGCTGGAGGCTTGGCATGTTAGCCACAGTTGTATACATCCTTCTTGGAGCCGTGGGACTTCCTATCTTTTCCGGCTTTAGAGGCGGTATTAATATAATCCTTGGTCTTACAGGTGGTTACATCTGGGGCTGGGTATTCATGGTCTTTCTATGCGGCTTAAAGCCAAAGACCGGGAATAAGACCATTAACACCTTTCTTATGTTTCTGCTTCCGGTGCTGGGCACGATCGTGGACGAAATCATTGGAGGTCTTCAGTGGGCAGCTCTCTCCGGTGATATTTCCATATACGGCGTATTTACCTATTCCATGGTGGCATTTGTACCAAAGGATATACTTCTGACCATCCTGGCAGTCATCATTGGGGTTCCAGTGAGAAAAGCAGTTCAGAAATTAATATGACAAAAAGACCAGTACCTTTCCTGTGTACTGGCTTTTTTATTTCCTTATTTTTCCTGGGGTTGCTTGACAGGATTGGTGATAGAATTTAAAATAGTTTTTAATGCATTAAAAATCAGATAAAAAGAAGGTATTCACCATGATACAGGAAATTTTTCCTCATAGATTCTGCAATGATTTTGCAATTAAAACTCCAGATCAGGACAGCTACTTTTTGTATTTTCTGGATGGGCGCATCCTACTTTCTGATAAAGATTCAGAGACTATTCCCCAATTTAAGGAACTTGGCTCTCTTAAGGAAGAGGCCATGTCCCATTGTGACTATCTCTTTTCCATCGATGAGATGGATTTCTATCTGGTCGATGAATCCCAGATTTCCTTAAAAGAAGCCGATCATTTAAAGCTCTATAAAGCTAACATCATAAGAGAACTGACTCCCATGTGGGTTTCCTTTGCTGCGGTCTCAGCCCAGCATCTCCACCGCTTTTACATCACCAATCGTTTCTGCGGCTGCTGTGGGTCCCCTACCATGAAAAGCAAAAAAGAAAGAGCCGCAGTCTGTACCTCCTGTGGAAACACTATTTACCCCAAAATATCTCCGGCCGTCATAGTAGGTGTGACTTACAATGGTAAGCTTTTGCTGACCAAATATGCAGGCAGAGAGTATACCCGCTACGCCCTCATTGCAGGTTATACGGAGTTTGGGGAGACCCTTGAGGATACGGTACGGCGGGAAACCATGGAAGAGGTTGGAATCAAGGTAAAGAATATCCGTTATTACAAGAACCAGCCCTGGGGCTTTAGCGATTCCATATTAGTGGGATACTGGGCAGAGCTTGACGGTTCTCCAGATATTCATCTGGATGAAACTGAATTATCCACAGCCGTCTGGATGGCCCCAGAAGATATCCCCAATGATTTCACCAATTTAAGCCTTACCCACGAAATGATTCTGCTGTTTAAAGAAGGTAAGATAACACAATAATTATCATGAAAAAAGGTGCCTGGAATGGTCATGACTGACCATCCAGAGCACCTTTTTACATCCATTAAGAAGCTTTTTTATAAAAGGAAGAATACCCGTTAGAAACCACATATCCCCGATATGGAACCTGAGCTGTCACAAGTACGATATTTAAAAGATCCACACACGCTCCTCCCGCATTGAACACACTTAAGAAAATCAAATAGTGGCTCCAAATCCCAAAAGCATTGAGGATTACAGGGAATACAAAGGATATGAGAATAAGGGGCATGATGGATACCAAAAGAAACCGTTCTTTGGTAAGCTTCTCTTCGGTATAGACAAAGCCAAACAAACCGTTGAATCCCCAGTAGGTCTTCTCTGATCTCCATACCTTTGGTATAAATACGGCATGAATCAATTCATGAATCAAAAGACAGAGAACCATTCCTGCCAGATAGAGGATAGAGGAAAGATGAAAGGTCAACTCTATGGACATCCCCTCTTCGCTCATAAAATCAAAAAATGTTGGGTTTAAAAAATAACACCAGAATCCAGCCAGAACCATAAGAAGCATGGAAAGTGGCAGTGAAATTGCGATGGCAGCGCCTACAGATTTTGGTTCCTTTAGCTTTTTATAACCATGATGCGCCAGTTCCTCTGACCTTTTTTCATCCTCTGGGGGTATTTTTTTAATAAATTTCATCTTACATCCCTCAATTCGTTTCAATATTAGTTCCTATCCTATATATTAACATAAAACAGAGCGTCTATCCACCCCAGACTCCAGCCTGCAAAAAACGGCATAGCCAATTCTGGCTATGCCGTCTCTCAACAAATCTTTATTTTGTTTGATTGTTCTTATTTTCCGTAGTAAGCCTTTAAATACATCTCTTTAATCTCGCTGAACAGAGGATATCTTGGGTTTGCACCGGTACACTGGTCATCAAACGCATTTTCAACCATCTCATCAAGAGTCTCTAAGAAGTATTTCTCATCTACGCCGTAATCTTTAATGGTTGCCTTGATACCAACGGCTTTTTTAAGCTCTTCAACCTTAACCAGGAATTTTTTGAATACGTCTGCATCATCTTTTCCTTCCACACCGCAGAAGCGTGCACATTCCGCATAACGCTCCAGTGTATGAGGATACTGGTACTGGGAGAAGGTTCCCATCTTTGCAGGTGCCTCTGATGCATTAAATTCCATTACAAGGGTAATGAGAAGGGCATTTGCTACACCGTGTGGAATGTGGTGGTAAGCACCTAATTTATGAGCCATGGAATGACAAACTCCAAGGAATGCGTTGTTAAAGGACATACCTGCCATACAGGAAGCGTCTGCCATCTTACATCTTGCCTCAACATTGGTACCGTCATTATAAGCGGTTGGCAGATAGTTGAATACATTCTTCATGGACTTTAATGCCAGACCATCGGTATAATCGGAAGCCATGATGGAAGCGTATGCTTCTAATGCATGGGTTAAAACGTCAATGCCAGAAGCACTTGTTAAGCCCTTAGGCTGGCTCATCATGTTATCTGCATCTACGATTGCCATATTAGGCATTAGCTCATAGTCAGCAAGCGGATATTTAACGCCTGTTTCCTGATCTGTAATAACCGCAAAGGAGGTTACCTCAGAACCGGTACCGGAAGAGGTTGGAATGGCTACAAAGTAAGCCTTCTCGCCCATCTTAGGGAAGGTGTAAACTCTCTTTCTGATATCCATAAAACGCATTGCCATATCCTGGAAATCTACTTCTGGGTGCTCATACATAACCCACATGATCTTGCCTGCGTCCATTGCGGAACCGCCGCCCAGTGCAATAATGGTATCTGGCTGGAATGCTCTCATTGCTGCAGCACCTGCCTGTGCATTTGCAAGGGTCGGGTCAGGCTGAACATCTGAGAATACGGTATAAACGATTCCCATCTCATCAAGCTTATCTGTAATCGGCTTTGTGTAGCCGTTCATATATAGGAAGGAATCCGTAACAACGAATGCTCTCTTTTTGTTATAGATATCCTTTAATTCGCTCAGTGCTACTGGCATACAGCCTTTTTTAAAGTAAACCTTCTCTGGATTTCTGAACCACAGCATGTTTTCTCTCCTCTCAGCAACGGTCTTAATATTGAGCAGGTGGTTTACTCCTACATTTTCAGACACAGAGTTTCCGCCCCAGGAACCGCAGCCTAATGTTAAGGATGGTCTTAACTTAAAGTTATAAAGATCACCGATACCACCGTGGGAAGAAGGTGTATTGACTAAGATACGGCAGGTCTTCATAGCAGCCGCATGCTTTTCTAATTTTTCTCTTTCGTTTACATTCACATACAGGGAAGCTGTATGGCCGTATCCGCCGTCAGCTACCAGCTGCTCTGCTTTTTCAATGGCCTCGTCATAAGTCTTAGCTTTATACATAGCCAGAACCGGAGAAAGTTTCTCATGAGCAAATTCTTCTTCAATGTTTACACTTTCCACTTCACCAATTAAGATCTTGGTGGATTCCGGTACATCGACTCCTGCAAGCTTTGCAATGGTGTGAGCCTTCTGGCCTACAATCTTTGCATTAAGAGCGCCGTTGATTACAATGGTCTTACGAACCTTATCAACCTCATCTCCCTTAAGGAAATAGCATCCTCTCTTCGCAAATTCCTTTTTCACCTCATCATAAACCTTTTCAAGAACGGTGACTGACTGCTCAGAAGCACAAATCATACCATTGTCAAATGTCTTGGAAAGAATGATGGAGTTAACAGCCATCTTAACATCAGCCGTATCATCAATGATAACAGGGGTATTTCCTGCACCAACGCCAAGGGCTGGTTTTCCAGAGGAATAAGCTGCTTTTACCATGCCAGGTCCGCCGGTCGCTAAAATGATATCTGCACCCTTCATAACTTCGTTGGTCAGCTCTAAGGAAGGAACGTCAATCCATCCGATAATGCCTTCCGGTGCCCCAGCCTTCACTGCCGCATCAAGCACTACTTTAGCTGCTGCGATGGTAGAATTCTTTGCTCTTGGATGTGGGGAAATGATGATGGCATTTCTTGTTTTTAAGCTGATAAGTGTTTTAAAGATCGCGGTTGAGGTTGGGTTTGTCGTAGGAATAACGGCTGCAATAACACCAATAGGTTCTGCTATTTTCTTAATGCCGTATGCCTTATCCTCTTCAATGACTCCGCAGGTCTTTGTATCCTTGTAGGCATTGTAGATATATTCAGCTGCATAGTTGTTCTTAATGACTTTATCTTCAACAACACCCATGCCAGTCTCTTCCACTGCCATCTTAGCCAATGGAATTCTTAATTTATTTGCTGCACTTGCTGCCTCATAAAAGATCTTGTCTACTTGTTCCTGTGTAAAGGTAGCAAATACTTTCTGAGCCGCTCTCATGGCGTCCATCTTAGCGATGAGGGAATCTACACTATCAATGATCTCAGGGATTCTTACCTGTTCTTCTTTCTTTGCCATCTTGAATATCCTCCAATTTTATATGAGCATAGTGGGTTAACTAAGTTCGATATTTTTTTAACGATGTATCGTGATTTCATTATATTACATTGTTATTTTTTTGTCAATATATTTTTTTATCATTTTATTCCTTCGTTCCTTTTTTTGTTACTCACCTAATATCAATACTTTTTTACTTATTAAAATTACTTATTAACCTTAGATTTCCTTTGTTATAAAGGAAATCGGTGTTTTTGTCTATTTTATCAGGCTAAAATGCCCTGGAATCTATCAAACTCTTCCATTCCCTGACAAATGCCTTTTCTTGCCATTTACAAGAAGCAGTGCTAATGAACGGATTTAAAAACTTGGCAAGCAATATCATGTATGTTATAGTTAGCCCTGGAACCATACTATAAGTCAGAGCATGAATTTCTTGTTTTTTTCATCATTGCAAGGCTTAGGTTTTAGAAAAGATATAAGGGGATTTTGGAATTATGAAAATAACCATCGGAATCGATCTTGGAGGAAGTACTACGAAAATCGTGGGATTTCAGGATCATACATTAAAAATACCCACCTTTGTTAAGGCAGATAATCCCATTGCCTCTCTTTTTGGTGCTTTGGGAAAATTCATATATGACAATAACATACAGTTAAATGATATAGAGAAAATCATGCTCACAGGGGTAGGGAGTGCTTATGTGGAACAGCCTCTTTACGGAATTCCCACCTATAAGGTAGATGAATTTACCTCAAATGGTTTGGGAGGACAATATTTTACAGGATTAAAAGATTTGATCGTTGTAAGTATGGGAACCGGAACCTCACTTGTCCAGGTAAATGGAGATAAGATCTTACACACTGGCGGCATCGGCATTGGCGGCGGAACCATTGTAGGACTTTCCAGTCTGTTATTAAAGACTCAGGACATTACCCAGATCATGGATTTAGCCAGCAGGGGTGATTTAAGTAATATAGATTTACAGATTCAGGATATATCAAAGAATCCGTTGCCCGGCCTTCCTCTGACCGCCACCGCCTCTAACTTTGGCAAGGTGCGCAATCTGGTATCCGAGGAGGATATCGCAATCGGAATCATTCATATGGTACTCCAGGTCATTGGAAAATCAGCGATCCTTTCATCACTTAACAGCAACATCCACGATTTTGTAATGACCGGAAATCTGGCTAAATTTCCTCAGTGTAAAGAGATTTTCCAATCTCTGGAGACCATGTTTGATGTTCATTTTATTATTCCGGAACAGGCAGAATACAGCACTGCCATCGGAGCCGCCCTCACAGAAGAACGGGGCATGGCCATGAAACAAGTATTATAAATTAATTAAAATTCAATCACTTTGCTTTCGCCGGTAAGAGTATTTATGGAGGCTTTGGCATTCTTTAAGTAAAGGACTTCCATCTTGTTATCGTCAACCGAATACATTTTACTTAATGCTCCTGGATACTCTTCCATCATGGCGACTCTGGCTTCTCTTCTGTCATCCGGCACAACTTCACATTCCAGCCGGATAAAGGTTCCCTTACTCATACCGCTGATCTCAACCTTGGGATTCTTTAACATTTGCTGGAATACCGGCTTTTTGTTATTGGTAATAATGTAAAGCTTTTCTTTAAAAGCACATACTGCCCCAAATGGACGAACTCTCGGCTGATCTCCATCTATGGTTGCAAGATAAAAGGTACCACATTCTTTTAAATATTTTAAAATCTCTTCCATATACACTCAGTGCCTTTCCTGAAACTACATTTTTTAATAATAATTATTATATATCATGGAACGGAATTTACAAGAAAAATTTATAATTGTGTAATTGTTCTTACGCTCTTTCACACTAAGGACGATAAGGTTAGCACTCTGTCACACTATTAACTATACCTAATGCTCTGTCACGTTAGTACCTCCAGGGTTTATCTGCTGTCAATCTGGTGCCCTTTGAGCTTATTTTCGATCACGTTAGCAAAAATCATCTTATAGCTTATAATGTCCCTCCCGACCCAAATGACCTTTTATGTAAATAATCAATCACTTATGGCATATAAAAAGCAGGTGCCCAGCCGTACGCCCCCTCCTTCAAATAGACCCGGTAATGAGTCAAATCTACGCTGAAGGTACCGTACAAGCCAATCGCACCTGCTTTTTATTCTATTTAGGAATGATATCCCAATGCCATTTCCAAAGCATCCTTTTCTTCGCTTCCAAGTAAAACGTCTGTTTCGCCTCTATCTACTTCTTTGATGTATACATAACATCCTTCCCGGCTATGAACGGAGTTTAAAACAAAACCGGTATTGGTGTAATCAAGCATTGCCATGGCAAAGCTTAAGTTGCCTCCCATTCCCTTAAATGCATTATATTTTACAAGCCCAAACTTCTGAAAGGCACTTCTGTAGTTTTTATTGGTATTTCGAAGAGAATCCTTATTAGCCCGATCTTCTGCCTTTAGCTCTGAGATGTCTTCCATCTGGTCCATAATGATTTCTTCCAGGGTCTCCGCATCCTTCCCCCTCATGAAATAATCATATCTGCGGTACAGCTTTCTCATCTGAATCAGACATATGATTACAATAATCATTAATAATATGGTAAGCACTGCCAACCCCAAGATTAAAAAAGCTGGGTCAACCGGCAGCTGAGTTAACATACTGTTATCCATTCGTTCGTCCTCACTTTTATGATGTTACCTTATGGATTCTATCAATTCTACTATTCTTTCCAATTCAGCCTCAGAATAATACTCGATTTCCACTCTTCCTTTATTCTTATCCTTACGGTTGATGCTGACTTTAGTTCCCATAGCAGATTTCATCCGATCTTCTAATTCACGGAAAATCAGGGAAAGACTCACATCCTCTTCCTTCTTTTCCTTTGGTTCCTTCTTTTTTGATAAGGATTTTACAAGCTTTTCTACTTCTCTGACACTTAAGCTTTCCGCCACAATCTTACCAGCCAGCTGGAACTGAAGCTCTGGGTCCTCAACAGAAAGAAGGGCTCTTGCATGACCACCTGTAATCTGGTTCTGGATAAGCATATCCTGAACCCTTTCATCCAGCTTTAAAAGCCGCATGCTATTGGTAATGGTAACCCTGTTCTTTGCAACTCTGGCAGCAATCTCTTCCTGCTTTAAGCTGAATTCCTGCATCAGTCTTTGGTACGCCTTTGCTTCTTCAATGGGATTTAAATCTTCTCTCTGAACGTTTTCAATTAAGGCAATTTCCATGGATTGCTGCTTTGTATATTCCCGGATAACCACTGGAACTTCTTTCAGACCTGCCAGCTTCGCAGCTCTCCATCGGCGTTCACCAGCAATAATTTCATAGAAATCCCCTTTTTTCTGCACCAAAAGTGGCTGCAGAACCCCATATTCTTTCATGGATTCTGCTAATTCCAAAAGTGAGTCTTCTTTAAATTCATTTCTAGGCTGATCCCGGTTAGGCTCTATGGAAGATAGTTTTAAAAACATCTCTTTTCCGGTTTCAGAATCGGGAACTTCATCCTTTTTCGCGGCTGCTTCAGCAGCTTCCTGTTTCTGATGATTCTTTATCTCCTGTTCCTCTGCCGCCGACTCCATGACCTCATCTCCAAAAATTGCTCCAAGTCCTTTTCCTAAACCTGTTCTCTTTGCCATATCTAGATATCTTCTCCTCTGCTTATTACTTCGGCCGCCAGTAACCGGTAGCTTTCTGCTCCGGCTGATCTGGAATCATATAAATTGATTGGCATTCCATGACTGGGAGCTTCCGCCAGTCTGACATTTCTGGGTATAATAGTTTTATAGATATTTTGATTTAAATTATTCTTTACGCTTTCCACAACTTCCAGGGAAAGATTTGTCCTGGCATCGTACATGGTAAAGACAACGCCTTCCATTTCTAAGGAAGGATTCAGCTTTTTCTTTACCAAACCTACGGTTTTTAGTACCTGGCTCAACCCTTCCAGAGCATAATATTCACATTGAATCGGCACTAAAACAGTGTTTGCGGCGGTTAAGGCATTGATTGTCAATAAATTAAGTGATGGGGGACAATCTATGATAATGAAATCATAGTTTTTCTTGACTTTTTCAAGATATGTTTTAAGGAGATTTTCTTTGTTCTCGATTTCCAACAGCTCAATTTCAGCTCCTGCCAACTCTACATTAGAGGGAAGTAAATCCAGGTTATCCTGGACATTGGTAATCAGACATTCATCAATTTCACACTCTCCTACCAGCAGATCATAGATGGTTTTTTCCACGGTGCTTTTTTCAATTCCAAGCCCGCTGGTTTCATTTCCCTGTGGATCAAAATCCACAGCTAATACCCGTTGTCCAGCCTCAGCAAGACATGCGGACAAATTGATTGCAGTAGTCGTTTTACCGACTCCGCCTTTCTGGTTTGCTATCGCAATGATTCTTCCCATTATTCGTTTTCTCCTGTATAACATCCGGAAATTGCAGTTCAAACTAGAGTATAGCATACTTTATTTTTTTTTCCTATGGTTTCCTGTAAAAAAATACAGAATTTATAAAAAATGTTTCACGTGAAACATTTTACCAAGCTTAAGAATAAATTAATATGTTTGCCGTTGTAAGTCCATATTGATTATATTATAATAGGAAGAGATTATTCTACATTAGGAGGGAAATAATGAAAACAAAGAACAAATTACTGACTCTTCTCGTTTTATCCGCCAGTGCCGCAGCTGCTACTGCTGTCATTAATAAATGTATTAAACTATCTGCAACCTCCAAAAATCTATTATCTGATACGAAGGCTCATTGTTATAAATGGCGCTTCGGCAATATTCATTATACAAAAACAGGAACTGGAAAACCACTATTATTAATTCACAATTTATCCGCTCACGGAAGCGGCGTAGAATGGAATCAGATGATCAATAGTCTGAAGGATCACTACACAGTCTATGCCATTGATCTCTTAGGATGTGGAAGATCTGAAAAGCCAGACCTTACTTACACCAATTATCTTTACGTGCAGATGATTTCAGATTTTATTAAATCCGAAATTGGACATCGGACCAATGTAATTGCTACTGGTTCCTCTTCTGCTCTGGCAGTGATGGCATGTAACAATGCTCCCGAATTATTTGACCAACTTATGCTGATTAATCCAGACAGTCTATTGATGTGCAGTCAGATTCCCAACAAGCATAGCAAGGTCTATAAATTCATTTTAGATTTACCTATCATCGGAACGCTGCTCTTTAACATTGCTACCAGCAAGCAGGCCATCAAAGAGGAATTTACAAAAGATTATTTTTCCAACCCCTACTCTGTAAAAAACTCCATGATTGATACCTATTATGAATCCGCCCACCTTGGGGATTCTCCAAAATCCTTATATGCAAGCGTTACCTGTAATTACACCAAGTGCAACATTGTTAATCCTTTAAAGAAAATTGATAACAGCATCTATATCGTAGGTGGTAAGGATGTTGAAAATATGGAAGATATTATCCACGAATATCAAAGATACAATCCGGCCATAGAAAGCTCATTTATAAATAATTCCAAGTATTTACCACAATTGGAAAATCCTGCCGAGCTACTCCATACCATCCAGATGTTTTTTGTTTAAACCAATTCTATAAATGTATATACAAAAAATGTTTCACGTGAAACATCCCTGTTTAACAGTGGAGCACATGCTCCTGGATGTTTCACGTGAAACATTTATTTTAACGGTTCTTTTGATGGCATTCCAGCTTTCCTTGGATACTTGCCAGAGGTCTCGCTATTCTTACGAATGATCACTAAGGACCTTTCTGCATCCGTACCAGGAAGTAAAAATGTCTCTAACCCTTCTACCTTACCTCCAAGTAAAAATACTGCATGCTTGGCTGCTCCCAACTCCTCTTCTATCTTCCCTGACTTATAGGGAATAAAGGCACCCCCTACTTTTACAAAGGGCATACAGTACTCGGACAAAGTACTAAGGTTTGCAACTGCCCTTGAAACACAAAGATCGTATTGTCCTCTATGCTTCCTATCACGTCCCATATCTTCGGCTCTTCCATGCATTGCCTGTATTCCCTTTAACCCCAGTTTATCAATTACTTCATTTAAAAACTTTACTCTTTTATTCAGAGAATCCATGAGTGTAATCTCTAATTGAGGAAAAGCTATTTTCAGTGGAATACCAGGAAATCCTGCCCCAGTACCTACATCAATTATCTTATACTCCTTTTCCTTCAAATCCTTCACCGACTTTATGAGGGAAAGGCTGTCTGCAAAATGCTTTGTAATCACTTCTCCCATTTCCGTTATCGCCGTAAGATTCATGAATTCATTCCATTCGACTAATAATTCAAAATAATCATAAAATTGCTTTAATTGATTATCTTCTAATTTTATATTTAATAAGTTCAACTCTTCCTGAAACTGCTCTTTAAAGCTCTCCATCATGGCTGCCTTCCCCCTCCTTCTTTTCCTGGCTCTTCTGATACCTAAGCTGTTCTAAATACACCAGCAATACAGAAATGTCAGCCGGTGATACTCCGGAAATTCTGGATGCCTGTCCAATTGACATTGGCTTATAAAGATTTAATTTCTGGATGGCCTCACGCCTCAATCCTTTGACCGTTTCATAATCAAAGGTTACATCCAGTTTCTTATTTTCCAGCTTCTTATACTGGGAGACCTGTTGCTTTTGTCTTCGGATATAACCATCATACTTGATGTTGATATCTACCTGCTGAGCCACATCCCATGGAAGCTCTGGTCTGTTTTTATCTATTTTGGTTAACATAATATAATTAAGCTCTGGTCTTCTTACCAATTCTGCCAAGGTGGTTCCTGTTTTTAAAGGTGTGCTCCCATTTGCTTCTAAAAATTCCTGAATCTCTCTGGATGCTCCCACATTGGTAGACTCCAGACGCTTCATCTCTGTTTCTATGGACTGTTCCTTCTTAAGAAGGTTCTCATACTGTTCTTCTGTGATAAGGCCGATGTCATGACCTATCTTCATGAGACGCAGATCCGCATTGTCCTGGCGAAGAAGCAAACGGTATTCCGCCCGTGAGGTCATCATACGGTATGGCTCATGATTTTCCTTGGTTACCAGATCGTCAATGAGAACTCCAATATAAGCCTGGGAACGGTCAAGAATCTTGGGCTCCCTGCCAAGAACCTTCATAGCAGCATTGACTCCAGCCATAAAGCCCTGTACAGCCGCTTCCTCATAGCCAGAGCTTCCATTAAACTGTCCGCCGCTAAAGAGTCCGTCTATCCCCTTAAATTCCAGTGTAGGCTTAAGCTGTCTGGAATTGATGCAGTCATATTCTATGGCATAGGCATTACGAACGATTTTCACATTCTCAAGGCCTGGAACCGTGCGGTACATGGCGTACTGGACATCCTCAGGAAGAGAGCT
Source organism: Clostridium sp. 12(A) (assembly GCA_000526575.1). GTDB lineage: Bacteria > Bacillota > Clostridia > Lachnospirales > Lachnospiraceae > Lacrimispora > Lacrimispora xylanolytica. The sequence goes on from JAGI01000002.1 coordinate 3,078,513, forward strand.
TGACATGCCGCCTAAATACATCTCATTGGTATAGATTCCCTCCGGCTCAACAAACACCTGATGGCGGTCCTTGTCCGGGAACTTCACTACCTTATCTTCAATGGATGGGCAGTATCTCGGCCCGGTACCTTCAATGGCTCCGGAATAGAGAGGAGAACGGTCTAAATTCTCCCGGATAATTCCATGAGTCTTTTCGTTGGTATAAGTAAGCCAGCAGGAAATCTGCTCCTTCTGGATGGTCTCCGGATCCGTGGAAAAAGAAAATGGTACCACTCTCTCATCTCCAAGCTGCTCTTCCATTTTGGAGAAATCCACGCTCTTTTTATCCACTCTGGCTGGAGTACCTGTTTTAAACCGCAGCATTTCAATTCCATGGGCTTTTAAGGACTCCGTTAAGTAATTGGCGGCCTTCAATCCGTTAGGGCCTGTATACTCGCTTACATCGCCGTAAATACATCTGGCCTTTAAATACGTTCCAGTGGCCAAAACAACCGCTTTACAACGATAAATAGCCCCGGAATATGTCTTTACGCCTGCAATGGCTCCATCTTCCGTAATAATTTCCGTTACCTCTGCCTGACGTATGGTCAGATGCTCCGTACGCTCTAAGGTCCGTCTCATTTCCCTTGAATAATCCTGCTTATCCGCCTGTGCCCGAAGGGAATGCACTGCAGGCCCCTTGGACTGGTTAAGCATCTTAGACTGAATAAAGGTTTTATCTATATTTTTTCCCATTTCCCCGCCAAGAGCATCAAGCTCCCGGACTAGATGACCTTTGGAGCTTCCTCCGATATTGGGATTGCAGGGCATTAAGGCAATGCTGTCGACACTAACGGTAAACACAATGGTCTCAAGACCAAGGCGTGCGCAGGCCAAAGATGCCTCACAGCCTGCGTGGCCGGCACCAACGACCACAACGTCATATGATTCTTCTAAATACTGCATTTGATTCTCCCTTCCTCTTTCGTGCCCTCATTTGGGCTAAAGGTATTCTGACTCTATTTTCCCATACAAAACTTTTTAAATATTTCATTTACCAGGTCATCCTCTACCGACTCTCCCAGGATGGTTCCAAGCTGCTCATAGGCATCCATTAAATCAATGGAATAAAAGTCCTCCGGCATCTCATTTCTCACGCTCTGCTCTACCATAGACAGGCTATTTAAGGCTTCTGTCAGGGCATTTTTATGTCTTACATTGGTGATATACACCTGATCGTTAAAATCCAGCTTCCCTTCATAAAACATAGAAGTAATCTCTTCTTCCAGATCTTTGATACCGGTTCTTTCCTTTGCAGAAATTAATATGACTGGATGGTTTGTTAAGGATTCTAGCCTTTCCTTCGTCACAACCGGGTCAAGATCCGTTTTATTTAAAAGGACGAGTGCCTTTTTATCCTGAATAAATTCTAAAATCTCCTGATCATTTTCATCAAGGTCACGGGAACCATCCACCACATAAATGATTAAGTCCGCTCCCTCTGCCGCTGACCTGGCTTTCTCGACTCCGATTTTTTCTACCACATCTTCCGTCTCACGAATACCCGCTGTATCGATGATATTAAGGCTTAACTCTTCTAAACGAATCTGCTCCCTTAAAGTATCTCTGGTGGTTCCGGCAATATCTGTTACAATGGCCCTCTCCTCTCCCACCAAAACATTTAAAAGAGAAGATTTTCCTGCATTTGGCTTTCCAAGAATCACCGTCTCAATTCCTTCCGAAAGAACTCTTCCGTTATCCGCGGAACGAATGAGGCTTTGAATCTCATCCTTTAAGGGTGATAACGTTTCTAAAAGTGTATCTCCATAGCCTTCTAAAGAAATATGTTCCGGATCATCAAGAGCCGATTCAATAAATGCAATATGATATATGATCTTTTCTCTCATATCCTTAATGCGCCTGGATACAGAGCCTTCCAGCTGGCTCACAGAGGATTTGAGGGCATATTGGTTCTTGGCATTGATAACATCAATCACAGCCTCAGCCTGGGCCAAATCCACCCTTCCATTTAAAAAAGCCCGCTTTGTAAATTCTCCCGGCTCCGCTGGCCTTGCTCCGTGCTTTAACACAGTCTCAAGAATCCGCTTTGTTACAAGAACCCCGCCATGACAGTCAATCTCAATGGTATCCTCAGCCGTAAAGCTTTTAGGGCATCTCATAATCATGACCAGAACTTCGTCCACCATTTCATCTCCATCATAAATATAACCATAATGGATGGTGTGGGAAGGTTCCGTGGAAAGCTTTTTATTCCCGCTTCCCTTTGCCTTAAAAATCTTATCTATAATCTGAAATGACTCCTCGCCGCTGATTCTCACGATTCCGATCCCGGAACTTGACATGGCAGTGGCGATAGCCGCAATTGTATTCATCTTCATTTTCTTTCACCTGTTTATAAGGAAAAGGGGTGAGGTGCCTTCCGACAGCCCCAACCCCTCATTGTTGATTGACTATTTATCCTTTTCCTGATACCGGTCCTTTTTTGGATATTCTCTTTTCAGAGATATCACAACATGTCTGAATGGTTCCTCTCCTTCACTTCTGGTAACAACGAACTTGTCATTTTGAAGTGCGGAGTGAATGATTCTTCTCTCATAAGGATTCATCGGCTCCAGGGAAACATTACGTTTGGTACGTTTTACCTTGTAAGCGATATTTTTTGCGAGAGTTTCAAGTGTTTCTTTTCGTCTCTCTCTGTAATTTTCCGTATCCAGCTTCACCCGGATATAATCATCGCTCTCTTTGTTTACTACTAGGCTCACCAGATACTGTAAGGAATCTAAGGTCTGTCCTCTCTTACCAATCAATATGCCCATGTCATCACCTGACATAACGATGGAAAGCTCTCTGTCACCTGCATGGTAGGAAATCTCCATGTTGACCACAAGGTCCATGGCTCCAAACACATCAGAAAGAAATGATTCCGCTTTATCTTCCAGAGTTTCCTTCTTCTTTGCACGGATGACAGCAGGTTTTTGGCCGATAAATCCCAGAATACCATTACTGCCCTTATCAACAATTTCATACTCCAGTTTGTCACTGGTTGTCTCTAATTCGATTAATGCCTTTGTAATCGCTTCATCAACGCTTTTTGCTGAAACTGTAATCATATCCATAGGTCACCCTCCTGCTATTTTTGCTTTTCGTTAAACTTCTGTACCATCCTTGCTTTTGATGAAAGACTGTTTGGATTGGAAGAATCCTTATTGTAATAATCATTGGAGGCTTTGACCTGCTCTTTGATTTTTTCCTTCTTCACATCCATATCAGCTTCTTCTTTCTCAGCAGCGGCCTGAAGATTCTTTAAATTAGCGGTCGCATTATGGGAAACTCGCTGAGGAGGAAGGCCTTTCTTTGCACGCTTTGCGTTAGCCTTTTCCACGTTCTTCTTAATCATCTCATCCATATCGATGCGGTTTAAATGACGGTTTACTGCAAGCTGCTGGATAATCTGGAACACACTGGAGGCAATCCAGTAGATACCGATACCAGCTGGAAATGTAAAACAGAAGAAAACAGACATCAGCGGCATAACCGTATTCATCATCTTCATGGACTGAGCCATAGCATTCCCCTCATCGCCTGCCTTCTGGGGCTGAGCCTGGTTGACTGTCATAAGCCTAGCACTGAACCACTGGCTGACACCGGCAAAAACCGGAATCAGAATCGCCAGGCTGAAATGAAAACCGCCTCCAGCCGGGAAAATAACGCTTGATGGAGTTGACGCAAGATTGATTCCCAAAAAGGAATTCATATGGGCAATCTGTGCAGCATTGGTTGCAATCACATCTTTCACACTTGGGAATAAATCCTGAAGCTGATTCCACTGTGTGGGATTTAACTGATACAAAAAGTCTACCATTCCATTGCTTGTGGACATGTCGTGGACTCTTGTAAGATTTATCTTATTATCCGTTGCAAACTGCTTTAGCACCTCTACATGGTTTACATTTAAAGAACCAATGGCAGTAACAACATTTTCAAATACACGCTTTACGCTTGGTACATATGCAGGAATCTGATAGATTACCTGATAAAGAGCAAACAGGATAGGCATCTGAATGACTAGCTGAATGCATCCGCCTGTCATGGAAGTTCCGTATTTCTCGTAAACTGCCTGAACCTCTACGTTTTGTCTGCGCATGGATTCCTGGTCAGTTTTTCCTTTATACTTTGCCTGTACGGCCTGAATTTCCGGCTGCATGACGCTCATCAGCTTAGAAGATTTCTGCTGTTTTAACGTCAGAGGAAACATAAGAAGCTTTGTTACGAGAGTAAATAAGATAATACATAAACCAATATTCTGGATTCCAAATATGCTGGTCAGCTGGAACAGCCAATCCATGATAACACCCAGAACAGTTGCAAATGGGCCCAGAATGCCCCCTACCTTAGTCAGTACTAAGAATTCCAATGAACTACCTCCTCATCTGTTACGGAACTGGATCATAACCGCCTTTTGCAAACGGATTACAGCGAAGAATCCGATAGCAAGCCAAAAACGTACCTTTTAACACGCCATACTTATTAAGTGCTTCAATGGCGTATTGAGAGCACGTAGGCGTGTATATGCAGTGAGTTCTTATTTTAAGGGGAGAGAGATATTTCTGATATCCTCTGATCAACAAAATCATGACTTTTTTCACCATAAGATCACTTCGATTCTTTTTTTATAATGTTATGAAGTCCGCACAAGTGCAAATATGCACTTTCGATTGTTTTGTAATTTTCTTCCTTTGCCGCCGCCCTGGCAACGACTACGATGTCTAACCCGGCCTCCACCATGTCCTCATGAAGCCTGAAGCTTTCTCTGATTAATCTGGTTATATGATGCCTCACAACGCTGTTTCCAACCTTCTTGCTGACGGATATTCCAATCCTTGATTTAGGCATGTCCGTCTTTTTTACATACATCACAAGAAGCTTATTGGCATAGGATTTCCCAGTCTGATAAACAGCCTGAAAATCCTTGTTTTTCTTGATCGAATTAAAATGTTTCATAAAAATCTTTCCTTTTCCGTTTATCTGGAATTTGAGAAAAGAAAAGGCCACAATTAATTGCGGCCTGGTCCATTAAGCTGATAATTTTGCTCTTCCTTTTGCTCTTCTGGCAGCTAAAACTTTTCTTCCGCCCGGAGTGCTCATTCTGGCTCTGAAGCCATGAACTTTGGATCTCTGTCTCTTCTTTGGCTGAAACGTCATTTTCATAATGTACGGACACCTCCTCTTGTTACAATAGCTTATCATAGGCAATATGATGAAACATATTGAGACTATTTTAGTTAAACATCGTTTCAATTATATAGAACAAAGCATAGTTCGTCAAGGGAAAAATGCAATTTTCCTTGCATTCAGGCGGATTTTCCCGGCAAACGAAGAAGCCCTCTCCCATAGATTTCCATGACCATCCAGTTTTTCCTCTGGATGGGTTGCAAATTATTACTTATAAAGGGTTATTTTATACATATAAACTTTATTGTCGAATTTTTTATTATTCTTATAATTATAGATACAAAATCTTTTTATAAATGGCAGGAAGAAAATAAAGTTTTTTCCAGTGCTTTCGCTGACAGTATAAATACGATCGCATATGCGGCTATAAGTATGGTAGAATTAAAAACGTAAATAAGTATAGTAAACCTGTGACTAAAAAGTAGAAGCTAAGGGAGCGGGTAAGTCAAATGTTAGCCCAGAAATGGAAACAAAAATTTTGGAAGGGCAGCGCAAGCTTCCTAACAAGAATGAAGTAAATAGTGGTCATTCTCTCAGTATTAATAATTCAAATCCCAAGTATGCTGTTGAAGTACTAAAAGAATACTCTGATGCGACGAAAAAAATAGTATTTTATACCTAATTTAATGATGGGTATTTGTCAACATACAAAAATATATAAAGGAGTTAAAATATGTATAATGAATTTGACAAGTATCTTTTAGGATACTTTACTGATGATTATTGGTATGACGAAGGATTTACAATCGCACGTGATATGTTATCAGAATTTAGTGATAATGATTGGTTGAAGTTACAAGAAGAGGTACTTAAAAAAAACATAGAGTGGCAAAAGAAGTTGGCTTATTGCATTGACAATACGTCTAAAATGTATGAATTAGAAATTTTGCTTACTCTATCAACGGTTAAAGATAATGAATTATTCAATATTTGTATTGATTCATTAAGAAGTTTTATAATTGATGATAATTATAAAAAAATAGTTTCTCTAAATGAGGCGCTTGTAGAGCAGGTAAATGATTTAATTGGTACACCCAATAAAGGAATACAAAAAGAAATATATCAAAAATTTATTGTCACGTTACGTGAATAATTTACCATTGCTAGACTATAAAGTATAAATTTGGGATTTAGTTATCGAACCATTTTACCGGAGACTTTCATACCCCCGTAACTCTTTCACATAAATGGGTATCCCGTTCAAGTACTCCCCCGGTTACGACTCCGATGCCAAAAAATCCGCCCCCGACTCTTTAACCTGCATCATTTTCTCCTCCATTTCGGTTAAGAATCTTAAAGTTAAGGAAGTTATAAATGGTTTGCGATTGAGGAACCTGAGGAATATCTCAGCCTATAGAATTCACTCATCTTCCTTCTTATATTTAGTCAAATTCTGGGCGGGACCTTTTAGTCCCGCTTTTATATTACCAATTTATTGAATTTAACATGTATGTATACTATAATAATGTTATTATTCATCTATCATTTGTAATCTCTTTTAATTAAAAAGAAAGGACGTAAATGCATGGAAAATTATTTCGACTTACATGGTAAAGTAGCTGTTGTAACTGGAGCCAGTTCCGGACTAGGAGCAGATGCGGCACTTGCCTATGCAAAAGCAGGAGCAGATGTTGCATTACTGGCAAGACGGATAGAAAAGCTCAATGAGGTAAAAACTGAAATTGAGCAGTTAGGCAGAAAGGTAGTTGCAGTCGGGTGTGATGTCACCAAGGAGGAAAGCATAAAAACAGGGATGCAAACTGTGCTTGAAACCTTCGGTCACATAGATATCCTGCTAAATAATGCAGGTGTTGCAGTACGCGGCGGAGTAGACAGCATGTCAGTGGAGGATTGGGATAAATCCTTCGATACAAATGTGAAGGGAATCTTTTTAGCAAGCAAATATGTACTTCCGCAAATGATGGAGCGAGGTTATGGCAAAATCATTAATATTGCATCGGTTAATGCAGTAGTTGCAGATAAATTTGATGCATTTATCAGACATTCCTATAATTCCTCCAAAGCGGCCGTAGTCGGCTTAACTAGAGGTATGGCAGCTTCCTATGCGAAATATGGTATCACAGTAAATGCCATTGGACCGGCTCTTTTTGAAAGTGAAATGACAAGTGGAACCTTATTTAAGTCAGAAGAGTTTTTAAACAAATACAATGCATCGAACCCATCCGGACGCCCTGGGAAAAAAGGAGAATTAAATGGTACCATTCTCTACCTTTCCAGTGATTGTTCCAGCTATGTTCAAGGTCAGTTCATAATCGTAGATGGCGGCGGCGCTCTTGTATAGAGTAAATACCCACCTTTGTTATTCGATCAATGAATGATATAATAAATATGAAAAATGGTAATTGATTCTAAAACATATACTTAACTCAAAACCATCCATCAAATCCAGGAGGAAACCCACATGTTCAACAAAATGATCACCACTCTAAAAACCCAAAACAGAAAAATCGTATTCACCGAAGGCACTGACCCAAGAATCCTAGAAGCCGCCAGCCGCCTCCACACCGAGGGCATCTTAACCCCTATCCTACTGGGAACCCCAACTGAAATAAAAGAAGCTGCCACAAAATCTGGATGGTCCGTAGATGGAATTGAAACCATCGACCCAAACAACTACGAGCAAATGGAGGACATGGTCTCTCTAATGGTAGAATTAAGAAAAGGAAAAATGGATGAAGCCTCCTGCCGAGCTGCTCTCCAAAAGTCCAATTACTTCGGAACCATGCTGGTAAAAATGGGTAAGGCAGACTGTCTTCTGGGCGGAGCCACCTATTCCACCGCCGATACAGTAAGACCAGCCCTTCAGTTAATCAAAACCAAGCCAGGCAGTAAAATCGTATCAAGCTGCTTTATCCTATATCGCCAGTCAGAAAACGAAACTGAAATGTATGCCATGGCGGATTGCGCCATAAATCTAGATCCCTCAGAGGATGAGCTGGTTGAAATCGCATATGAAACTGCAAGGACAGCCAAAACCTTCTCCATAGATCCAAAAGTTGCAATGCTCTCCTACAGCACCCTTGGCTCCGGAAAAGGAGAATCTGTAGACAAAGTAAGAAACGCTTCCACTAAATTAAAATCCATGAATCTGGACTTCCCAGTGGATGGCGAACTGCAGTTCGACGCTGCATTCTCACCAACTGTCGCCAAAACAAAAGCACCCCAATCAGCCGTAGCCGGCAATGCCAATGTTTTTGTATTCCCAGACATCAATGCCGGAAACATTGGATATAAAATTGCCCAGCGTCTTGGTGGTTTTGAAGCCTTTGGTCCCATCCTTCAGGGATTAAACGCCCCAATCAATGACCTTTCCAGAGGCTGCAATGCTGATGAAGTTTATAAAATGTCTATCATCACAGCATCATTAATATAAATAATATTCTTAAACACATCTAATATGAAGAAAGGGAAGAATGGTAACTCTCCAGTCACCACTCTTCCCTTTTTAATCTAGTTAACATAATCCATCTTATAATCAATGATAAAACATCCTCTCTCTATCCCTTATTCTACACAACTACTCTCCCATTTTTCATCTAATAATCACCAAAGATTTAACACCTGACCATATAATCCCCCAGTATTTACATCTCCCTCTGCTAATTTTTACACGTACCCTGCTATTTATTACACCATAAAATATTTTGTCGAATTTTGCTGATATAATATGTACCATAATTCTTAACGTAAGGAGATTTTACATGGAACAAGTACAAAAAACCTGGGATGACTGGGCAACCGAAACCTTTGTTGGAGATAATTACTACTATTATAAAACAAAATGGGAACACCAAACACCTGAACGATCCTTCACCAGCTGGAACTGGGCCGCATTTTTCTTTCCCTTCTACTGGCTTATTTATCGTAAAATGTATTTATATTCATTCTTCTTTTTTCTCGCAAGCATAATTGGATATATCCTTCCAATAGGATTAATTCTCCATGGCCTGGCAGGTGCTTATGCTAATTACATGTATTATAAAACCTGTAACACCACAATAAGAACAGCCTCACAGTATAATAATGATGATGCCCTGTCATACCTAAAAAGGAAAGGTGGAACAAACCTCCTGGGTGTAATTCTCACCATAGCCGCCATATTAATTGTTATAGGCACCATCTTTTGGGGACTCACATTACTGGCAGATACTTCCAGCACCACCTCAGTTCCAAACGAAAATACCTATGATGCAATTTCAGTAAACAAGGAAATCATTGCTACAGCACCAAAGAGTTATGAACAGGAAACAGATAATTCAAATGATTTATATCTATACGATGATATCAAAGATTCTGAATTAATATTTAACATATATTATAAAGATGATTATCAGGATACCGTCAATGAGCAATATTTCATGGATAACATGATAGATTATTTTAATACAGAATATACTCTCAGTCCAGTCAACAACAAAGAAATGTTAACCTTGGACCACCAGGCCCCTCAAACCCTATATAAAAGCACAATAGGCACAAACATACTATATTTCTACTTCACCTGCGAGAAATTTGACAAATATTATGTACTGACCACATTTACAATCAGACCAAGCGATTGGGATCGTGTCAGCAAAGAAATCGCGGATACCATATCAAGTGTCAGACCAAACGATACCTTATAAAACACCAAAAAAGGCACCTCTTAAATTTCTATAAGAGGTGCCTTTTCATCATTCCTATCGATTCATCACTTTAAGCAATGCCTGAGAAACCGCTACCGTAAGAATTCCGGCTACGATTGCCTCAGGAATTCCATTGATGCAAATAATCCCTAAAATAACAGAATAAATTCCATCCGTAAGACCCTTAGCAGCTTGTCCATACTCCTTGCCAAACAGAAAATAGATTAGATTCATTACCAAAATTGTATTGGTTAATGATCCAGCTACTCCAGCGGCTGCAAGCGCAATGGTCCGTTTCCCTGTTTTACTTCCCAGCGCCTTTATGACTGCCCGGAACACATAATATGCAACAATTCCCACTAAAATTCTTGGGACCATGCAGATGATGAGACTTCCAAAATTGCCTCCGTACTCTCCTACCTTAATAAAAGGAGAAAATACAAATGACGTCGGATTTGGCATGTAGGTATTTTTCCACAAGCTTGTGAGACCAAACACCATTCCTAAAAATCCTCCATATTTTGGTCCAAGAATAATGGCTCCAATTATGACCGGAACGTGAATGATGGTGGCATTCATAAAACCAAGAGGAATATACCCCAAAGGCGTAAATGCCAGGATCACGATAATCGCAGCAAATACAGCTGCAAGTACCAGGTTACGTGTTTTGTTTTCAATGTTCATCCTTTAACCTCCTGTGCTACTGTTCTTTTGAAAGATACAATGCAACTTGTTACACCTGCATTATACCTACTTCCCAAGGCATTCGTCAATCATGTTCTCTAAATCACACGAAATTTGTTAATTTACATAAAGTTATCAACATTATGGGGATAACTTGTGGAAAACTATCTTGATACTATCTTGATAACCCCTTAATTGTTCACAAGCCTGTCCTCCCATCCCAGAAAAATACAAGTTTTCCAGGATGTGAATAACGTGACTTGTAAAAGTACGCTTTTTTGTGGACAACTCTTTCTCTGGATGATTATCAACAATTCATTCACAAGCAATACACAGCCTCTACACACACTTATCCACAATTTTTTACTATTCTCATTGAAAATTATTTCAAAATGGTATAAAATGAAGTTTAGATTGGGCAAATGCGCATATTTGCATTTTTTAGATGTAGGAGACTTACAATGTTAGAAAAGTTAAAGGAAAAATGGGACGAAATCTTATTGAATTTAAAAGAAGAGCACGAAATTACAGACGTGTCTTTCAAAACCTGGCTTCTCCCGCTGAAAGTTTATGCTGTGGATGGCGAAAAAGCCATCGTCACAGTTCCGGATGTAGAGTTCTTAGGATACATCCGCAAAAAATACGGGTTTCTTTTGAAGATCACCATCGAAGAAGTGACTGGCTTTGAATGCAGCGTTGATTTTGTTGTCGAAAATCAGATTCAAAAGGAGACCGCCCCTGCTCCTGCAGGAAATACACTCATTACAAACTCGGTAAACCCGGTCAGCCAGTCTGCTATCATCACAGCCAACTTAAATCCAAAGTACATATTTGATACCTTCGTGGTGGGTGCCAACAACAACCTAGCCCACGCCGCATCTTTGGCGGTGGCTGAATCTCCAGGTGAGATATACAACCCTCTTTTCATTTACGGAGGCGTTGGACTTGGAAAAACCCATCTGATGCATTCCATTGGACACTTTATATTAAAGAACAATCCCCATGCAAAGGTACTATATGTAACAAGTGAGAAGTTCACCAACGAGCTGATCGATGCGATCCGTAATAAAAACAACTTCTCTCCCACTGAATTTCGGGAAAAGTACAGAAACAACGACGTTCTTTTAATCGATGACATCCAGTTTATCATTGGCAAGGAAAGTACACAGGAAGAATTTTTCCATACCTTCAATGCCCTTTATGAAGCCAAAAAGCAGATCATCATCTCCTCCGATAAACCTCCGAAAGAAATTGAGACCTTAGAAGAACGGCTTCGTTCCCGTTTTGAATGGGGCCTTACCGTGGACATACAGTCTCCTGATTATGAGACAAGAATGGCCATTTTACGGAAAAAAGAAGAGATGGAAGGCTATAACATCGACAATGAAGTAATCAAATACATTGCCACCAACATAAAATCCAACATCAGAGAACTGGAAGGTGCCTTAACAAAGATTGTCGCACTCTCCCGTCTCGATAACAAAGAAATCACGGTGGAACTGGCAGAAGAAGCATTAAAGGATATTATTTCACCTAACGATAAAAGAGAAATCACGCCGGAGCTTGTCATCCAGGTGGTTGCTGACCACTATGGTTTAACTCCCCTTGATATCTGTTCCCAAAAGCGTAACAAGGAAATCGTCTATCCCCGTCAGATCGTCATGTACCTGTGCCGTGAGATGGTAGGAACGCCACTTCAGATGATTGGAAAATTCCTTGGAGGAAGGGATCATACCACCATTATCCATGGAATTGATAAGATTACGGCAGATGTGGACAAGAATGATACCTTAAGCAATACCATTGAGATCTTAAAAAAGAAGATTAATCCACAATAACGTGTGTATTAGCTGTTGATTTCCTGTGGATAATAAGGCCCCTCAAATCGTTTCTCATCATCTTGTGGATAACTTGATAGTTTTCCTTAGATTCTGTGGACGTTATTCACACCTTTATGAACACAGAATTTCAAGCCTTTATAAAGGTTATGAGGGCTTATACACAAACCCACAGCCCCTACTACTAATACGACGGAATTTAACTATATCATCCATCTATTTATTGTAATTTCGAGAGCAAAGGAGTTATCAACAATTATGAAACTGACATTTCATCAGGATGCAATTTTAAACGGCATTAATATTGTACTAAAAGCAGTTCCCAGCAAGACTACCATGTCCATCCTCGAATGCATCTTTATCGATGCCAGCGGATCTGAGATTAAGCTGACAGCCAATGACATGGAACTTGGTATCGAAACAAAGGTGGAAGGAACCATCCTGGAGCGTGGTAAAATCGCTCTGGAGGCAAAGCTTCTTTCTGAAATCGTAAGAAAGCTCTCCTCTGCAGGAGATTCCATGGTAACCATTGAAAGCGACGAAAAGTTTACGACTACCATTTCCTGTGAAAATTCAGTTTTCCATATTCAGGGACGGGATGGCGAAGAATTTGCCTATCTCCCATACATAGAGCGGGATCATTACATTTGTTTATCCCAGTTCTCCTTAAAAGAAGTAATCCGCCAGACCATTTTCTCCATTGCTCCAAACGACAGCAATAAGATGATGACCGGAGAGCTTTTCCAGGTAACTGGGAACCAGTTAAAAGTGGTTTCTCTGGATGGTCACCGCATTTCAATCCGAAATATTGAATTAAAAGACAGCTACCATGATATAAAAGTCATCGTTCCTGGCAAGACTCTAAGCGAGGTCAGCAAAATTCTTGGGGGAGACAATGAAAAAGAAGTGCTTATTTTCTTTGGAGCCAACCACATTTTGTTTGAGTTTGATCACACCATGGTTGTATCACGCCTCATAGAAGGAGAATACTTCCGCATAGACCAGATGCTTTCCAGCGACTATGAAACAAAAGTTACTGCAAACAGACGGGAACTTCTTGACTCCATCGACCGGGCAACCATCCTGGTACGTGAAAATGATAAGAAGCCTCTTATCATCAACATTGAAGAACAGGAAATGCAGCTTAAGATGAATTCCAGCTTTGGTTCCATGAATGCTGAAGTACCGACTCACAAGACCGGAAGCGATATTATGATCGGCTTTAACCCTAAGTTTTTAATGGATGCACTTAGAATCATCGATGATGAGGAAGTCACCCTTTATATGTTAAATCCCAAGTCCCCATGCTTTATCCGGGATGACGAAGGAAAATATATCTATCTGATACTGCCAGTTAACTTTAATGCGGCATCCGTATAGGAATTGTTTTAGTGCCCTTTAGGCGGCACAGAATGGAGAAATCATGGAAACAATTAAACTGAGAGACGAATACATCAAGCTGGGACAGGCCCTAAAAGCCGCAGGATTTGTAGGATCCGGAGTCGATGCAAAATTCGTAATCGAGGATGGTCTGGTGTCTGTCAATGGACAGGTGGAGTATCAGAGGGGAAAAAAACTAAGGGGCGGAGATGTCGTTACCTTTGACGGCAATACCATTAAAATTGAGGAATGATGTAATCCATGATCATTGAGTCGATAGAGCTTAAGAATTACCGCAACTATGATGAACTACATATGGATTTTAGTCATGGAACCAATATACTCTACGGGGACAATGCCCAGGGAAAAACAAACGTCTTAGAAGCCATTTATGTCTGTGCAACGACAAAATCCCACAGAGGCAGCAAAGATAAAGAAATCATACAGTTTGACAGAGACGAGTCGCATATCAAGCTAAACATCAGAAAGAATGACATTCCATACCGGATCGACATGCATTTGAAGAAAAACAAGGCCAAAGGCGTGGCAGTCAACGGTGTTCCCATAAGGAAAGCCAGCGAGTTGTTTGGAATTGTCAATGTTGTATTTTTTTCTCCGGAAGACTTAAATCTCATAAAAAATGGGCCGGCTGAAAGACGCCGGTTCGTTGACTTGGAATTATGTCAACTAAATAAACTCTATGTCCATTCTCTGGTCCAGTATAACCGGATCATTACCCAGAGAAATAAACTGTTAAAGGATCTGGCCTTTCGGCCTGATTATGAGGAGACTCTGGACATCTGGGACATGCAGCTGATTCAATACGGCAAAGAAATTATTTATTACAGGAAAGAATTTATGGAACGGCTGGATGGAATCATAGGACCCATCCACCAGAAGCTTTCCGGGAACAAGGAATCTCTGCGCATTCTCTACGAACCAAATGTAGAGGCAGATGCGTTTGAAGATACATTAAGGCGGAGCAGGCAGCAGGACTTAAAGCAAAGGACAACCTTAACAGGTCCCCACCGGGATGATCTAAGTTTTATCGTAAACGGAATCGACATACGCCGGTTCGGATCCCAGGGGCAGCAAAGGACCGCTGCTTTATCCTTAAAGCTTGCAGAAATAGAACTGGTAGAACATATTGTACATGATTATCCAATTCTTTTGCTGGATGATGTTTTGTCTGAGCTTGACAGCAGCAGACAAAATCAATTGCTGGCAGGGATTAATCACATACAAACCGTCATTACCTGCACGGGACTGGAGGATTTTGTAAATGACCGGTTCCATATCGATAAGATATTCCGGATAGTAAACGGAACCGTAGGTAGTGAAAATTAACCATTCAGGAGGAAGCGTGGTAAAATGAGTCAAGAATATGGTGCAGATCAAATCCAGATATTAGAAGGACTTGAAGCAGTAAGAAAAAGACCCGGTATGTATATCGGCAGTACGTCCATCCGGGGACTTCATCATCTGGTATATGAAATCGTGGACAACGCGGTAGACGAGGCTCTGGCCGGATACTGTGACAGCATAGAAGTAATAGTCCATCCAGACAACTCGATCACAGTTGTGGATGACGGACGTGGAATCCCGGTTGGAATTCAGAAAAAAGCAGGAATTCCAGCCGTTGAAGTCGCATTTACCATCCTTCATGCCGGTGGAAAATTCGGCGGAGGAGGATACAAAGTTTCCGGTGGACTTCATGGAGTAGGTGCATCCGTAGTGAATGCTCTTTCCCAGTGGCTGGAAGTAGAAATCCGTACGGAAGGAAAGATCTATAAGCAGCGCTACGAAAAAGGTAAGACCATGTATCCATTAAAGGTCATGGGAGAGTGCAGTTTGGAAGAACACGGAACAAAGGTAACCTTTCTTCCGGATAAAGATATTTTTGAAGAGACCGTATACGATTACGATACCTTAAAGATTCGTCTTCGGGAGACCGCATTCTTAACAAAAAATCTAAGAATTGTACTCAAGGATGAGAGAGAAGACGGCCATGAGCACGTATTCCACTATGAAGGCGGAATCAAAGAGTTCGTCACCTACTTAAACAAGGGTAAGACCTCTCTTTATGATCAGGTATTTTACTGCGAAGGAACCAAGGATGGCGTTTACGTTGAAGTTGCCATGCAGCACAACGATTCCTATACCGAGAATATCTACAGCTTCGTAAACAACATCAATACCCCGGAAGGCGGAACTCATTTAGCCGGCTTTAAAAGTGCTCTGACCACGACCCTTAATGATTATGCGAGAAAGAATAAGCTTTTAAAAGAGAGCGAAGCAAATCTTTCAGGAGAGGATATCAGAGAAGGTCTCACCGCAATCATCAGTGTTAAGATTGAAGAGCCTCAGTTCGAGGGACAGACCAAGCAGAAGCTGGGCAACAGTGAAGCAAGAGGAGCCGTAGATAACCTTCTTAGAGAACAGTTTACCTACTATTTAGAGCAGAATCCAAGTCTCTCCAGAACCATCTGTGACAAGTCTATTCTTGCCCAGAGAGCCAGAGCAGCGGCCAGAAAGGCAAGAGACTTAACAAGAAGAAAGACCGCTTTGGAAGGAATGGCCCTTCCTGGTAAGCTTGCAGACTGTTCTGACAAGAATCCGGAAAACTGTGAGATTTACATTGTCGAGGGAGACAGTGCGGGCGGTTCCGCAAAAACAGCCCGTTCAAGAAATACCCAGGCCATCCTCCCCCTTCGAGGAAAAATCTTAAACGTAGAAAAAGCAAGACTGGACAAAATCTATGCCAATGCAGAGATAAAAGCCATGATTACCGCATTTGGTACGGGAATTCACGATGATTTCGAGTTAAGCAAGTTAAGATACCACAAAATCATCATCATGACCGATGCCGATGTTGATGGAGCTCATATCAGTACCCTGTTATTAACCTTCCTCTACCGGTTTATGCCGGACCTTATCAAGGAAGGCCATGTATATCTGGCACAGCCGCCTCTTTATAAGATTGAGAAGAATAAAAAAGTATGGTACGCCTACAGCGATGAAGAGCTGGATGCTATCTTAAAAGAGATTGGAAGAGACACCAACAATAAAATCCAGCGTTATAAAGGTTTAGGTGAGATGGATGCCGAGCAGCTTTGGGAAACCACCATGGATCCGGAACGAAGAGTTCTTTTAAGAGTCAATATGGATGAAGAGGCTAAATCCGAGGTGGATTTAACCTTTACCACCCTGATGGGAGACCAGGTAGAACCAAGACGTGAATTTATCGAAGCGAATGCCAAATACGTACAGAATCTTGATATTTAATTGGAGGAAATAAAATGGAACCAAATATCTTTGATAAAGTTCATGACGTGGACTTAAAAAAGACCATGGAAAAATCATATATCGATTATGCCATGAGTGTCATTGCTTCCAGAGCTCTGCCTGATGTAAGAGACGGCCTAAAGCCAGTTCAGCGAAGAGTCCTGTATTCCATGATCGAGCTTAATAACGGTCCTGATAAGCCCCACCGTAAATGTGCCCGTATCGTCGGTGATACCATGGGTAAATATCATCCTCATGGTGACAGCTCTATTTACGGCGCTCTGGTAAATCTGGCTCAGGAATGGTCCACCAGATATCCTTTGGTGGATGGTCACGGTAACTTTGGTTCCGTGGACGGAGACGGAGCCGCGGCCATGCGATACACGGAAGCCCGTTTAAGTAAGATTTCCATGGAAATGCTTGCGGATATCAACAAAGATACGGTCGATTTCAGTCCTAACTTTGATGAGACAGAGCGGGAGCCTGATGTATTACCATCCCGTTATCCTAACCTTTTAGTCAATGGTACCTCCGGCATTGCCGTAGGTATGGCAACCAATATTCCTCCCCATAACTTAAGGGAAGTCATTAATGCTGTCGTTAAGATCATTGATAACCAGGTGGAAGAAAACCGGGAAACCACCATGGAAGAGATTCTCGAAATCATAAAAGGACCAGATTTCCCAACAGGAGCAACCATCCTGGGAAAAAGGGGAATTGAAGAAGCTTACCGCACCGGAAGAGGTAAAATAAGGGTAAGAGCTGTCAGTGATATTGAGGCCATGCCAAACGGCAAGAGCCGGATCATTGTAACAGAGCTTCCTTACATGGTAAACAAAGCCCGCCTGATCGAAAAGATCGCTGAGCTTGTAAAGGATAAAAAAGTAGACGGTATTACGGATTTAAGAGATGAGTCTGACCGTACCGGTATGAGAATCTGTATTGAGTTAAGACGTGATGCCAATGCAAACGTAGTACTTAATCAGCTGATCAAGCATACACAGCTTCAGGATACCTTCGGCGTTATTATGATCGCACTGGTTAAGAATAGTGCCGGAGTCCTGGAACCAAAAGTACTTAACATCCTCCAGATGCTTAATTATTACCTGGAACATCAGAAAGAAGTCGTAACAAGAAGAATCCGTTACGATTTAAACAAGGCAGAGGAAAGAGCCCATATCTTACAAGGCTTACTGATTGCCCTGGATAACATTGATGAGGTAATCCGTATTATCCGTGGATCCCAGAATATCCAGATTGCCAAAGCAGAATTAATGGAGCGTTTCGGCTTAAGCGACGTTCAGTCCCAGGCAATCGTAGACATGCGTCTGCGTGCGTTAACAGGTCTGGAACGAGAGAAGTTAGAGAACGAATACAAGGAATTACAGGCCCGTATTGCAGAATTAAAGGCCATCCTTGCAGATGAGCATAAACTGTTAGCCGTTATCAGAGAAGAGATTTCCATCATTTCTGCCAAGTTCGGAGATGACAGAAGAACTTCTATCGGATTCGATGAATACGATATGTCCATGGAAGACTTAATTCCTGACGAGAGCACCATTGTTGCCATGACAAAGCTGGGCTACATTAAGAGAATGTCAGTAGACAATTTCAAGAACCAGAACCGCGGCGGCAAGGGAATCAAGGGAATGCAGACCATTGACCAGGATTACATCGAAGACCTGATGATGACAACCACCCATCACTACCTGATGTTCTTTACAAACACAGGCCGTGTATACCGGTTAAAGACCTACATGATACCGGAAGGAAGCAGAACCAGCAGAGGAACCGCCATTATAAACCTTCTGCAGATGCTTCCGGGAGAAAGCATTACAGCCATCATTCCGATGAAGGAATACGA
Organism: Clostridium sp. 12(A); assembly: GCA_000526575.1. Classification (GTDB taxonomy): domain Bacteria; phylum Bacillota; class Clostridia; order Lachnospirales; family Lachnospiraceae; genus Lacrimispora; species Lacrimispora xylanolytica. Next base: position 3,097,442 of record JAGI01000002.1, read on the forward strand.
CGATGAGAAATTCTTATTCATGGCTACCAGATCGGGTATGGTAAAGAAAACACCAATGATGGAATACGCCAATGTTAGAAAGAACGGACTTCAGGCCATTGTCCTTCGGGAAAATGACGAGCTCATCGAAGTAAAAGCAACGGACGATACCAAGGATATCTTCCTGGTAACGAGAAAAGGCCAGTGTATCCGGTTCCATGAAAAAGATGTCCGCGTGACCGGACGTGTATCCATGGGTGTTATCGGTATGAAGTTAAATGATGACGACCAGGTAATCGGTATGCAGATGGAAACTCAGGGTCCAAAACTATTAATCGTATCTGAAAATGGTATGGGTAAACGTACTCCAACGGAAGAGTTCTCCCCTCAGAGAAGAGGCGGTAAAGGTGTACTCTGTTATAAGATTACAGATAAAACCGGAGATATCGTTGGTGCAAAGCTGGTTGAGGATGACCATGACCTTCTTCTAATCACCACAGAAGGTATTGTAATTCGTATTTCTGTCAATGATATTTCTGTCATTGGAAGAAATACATCTGGTGTCCGTCTGATGAACATTGACCAGGATTCCGATATCCGCGTGGCAAGCATTGCAAAGGTGCGGGATGACGGAAGCAAATCCGATGAGGAAGAATTTGAAGAACTTGAAGGGGAGTCCGAAGAACTATTGGAAGAGGCCCCGGACAGCACAAATGAAACCGAGGAATAAATCTTAACAAGATAGCTATTGTAATAATTTGATATTTATATTATAATACTAGTCATCAATAAAAGCGGTAAAAGACTTTGAACGCAGCAATCTATTACTGCAATCAAAGTCTTTTGCATATTGAAATTAAGCGGGCACAGCCCGCAGGACATAGTCCGAAAAAAAGGAGGAATACCAGCTTGGAGAGTGACCCAGGCGCGGCGCAGATAGTCGCACAGATTTTATTATTGATTGCCCTCACCATAATGAATGCATTTTTCTCAGGGGCAGAGATGGCCGTAGTATCGGTCAATAAGAACCGGATTCGTATGTTAGCAGAGAGCGGTAACAAAAAGGCAGCATTGATTCAAAAACTATCAGAAGATTCTACGGGGTTTTTATCAACCATCCAGGTAGCCATCACATTTGCCGGATTCTTTTCCAGTGCATCAGCGGCAACCGGTATATCACAGATTCTTGGTGGAAAGCTTGAGTCAATCGGTCTTCCCTACAGCCATAGCATTGCAATGGTAGGAGTGACCATTATTTTGTCTTATTTTAACCTGGTATTTGGAGAATTGGTACCAAAGAGAGTGGCGCTGCAGCGAGCAGAGAAGTTCAGCTTATTTGCTGTCCGCCCCATTTATATCATTTCAAGAATTCTGGCACCGTTTATAAAGCTGCTTTCCGTTTCGACCAACGGAGTCTTAAAGCTGCTTGGTATGAAGACAGACAATTTAGAAGAAGAAGTTTCAGAAGAGGAAATTAGGTCCATGCTCCAGACAGGACGTGAGAGCGGAGTATTCAACAAGATCGAAGAGGATATGATTACATCAATCTTCCTGTTTGATGATAAAAGGGCCAGAGAGATCATGATTCCAAGACAGGACATGGTGGCCGTGGATATTAACCAGCCTCTTGAACTGGTACTGAATGAGATATTGGACAGTCGTCATTCCAGAATCCCGATTTATGATGGAGAGATTGATAATATAATCGGTATTTTGTCCATGAAGGACTTTACCATCGAGATGCATAAGAATGAGCTAGCAGATATTGATATACGACCAATCCTGCAAAAGCCCTACTTCATCCCGGAAAATAAAAAGACCGATGATCTGTTTCTGGACATGCAGAAGCATAAGAAGAATATGGCAATACTCATTGATGAGTACGGCGGTGTATCGGGACTCATCACCATGCAGGATTTGATTGAAGAGATTGTAGGTGATATTCACGATGAGTATGAGGATGAAGAACCTGAACTGGTTGAAGTTGAGCCGTTTGTATATAAGGCATCAGGAAGCATTTCCCTGTATGATATTGATGAGGTTCTTCATGATGAGATAGAAAGCTCCTGTGATACCTTGTCCGGATACTTAATTGAACTTTTAGGCTTTATTCCAAAAGAATCTCAGATGCCTCTGGAACTTGAGGATGAGAAGAATAAATATACCATTCTTGAGATGAAAGATAAGGTCATAAAAGATGTCATTGTTCAGATAAAGGATAAATCAGAGTAAAAACTACATTCCATGGGTGAAAGACCTTTGGCTATTAAAAATAAGCTCCAGCTTCATTTTTTCAGAAGCTGGAGCTTATTTTAAGCCGGTCCCTTGACAAGAGGCCGCAAAATTTGATAAGATACAAACTGAAACCAATATGATTACAGATAAGAGGTGTCATATGATGTTCGTGAAAATGGGGGAATTAGTATGACAAGTGAATTTGCAGTCGCTGTCCATAGCGTAGTATATTTAAACCAGAGACAGATTACAACATCCAGCGAGGAGCTGGCTTCCAACGTATGCACCAACCCGGCAAGAATCCGGAAGGTAATGTCAAAGCTAAAAAAAGCAGGCATCATAGAAACCAAGGAAGGACTGGAAGGCGGTTATCATTTGGTAAAGGAACCGTCAGACATTAATTTAAAGCAGATCTGTGATGCACTGGATGTGAGCTTTGTATCCTCATCATGGAAATCAGGAGATGAAAATCTTCCCTGCATGGTTGCCTCCGGTATGTCTGGTGTCATGGATGATATATATGGAGAATTAAATGACTTATGCAGAAGCAGAATGGAACAGATTACAATTGAGGACATACAGGGAAAGCTAATACGCAATCGCCTTATTTTAGAAACGATGGCAGGGGATGAGAGATAACATCATACCCTGCCATCATTTTTTTCTTGATTTCATCATTTGAATCATATATGATAAAAAAATACGAAGAAGCCCTATGTCTGGAGGAAGCCATGTTAAGGATAGTAAAAAGTGAGGAAATAACAAGAAACATTAAGGAAATGTGTATCGAAGCCAATCATGTGCTGTCAAAGGACATGGAAGAGGTATTTTTAAATGCAGCCAATACTGAAAAATCTGGCCTTGGCCGTCAGGTCCTCTGTCAGCTGCAGGAAAATCTAAAGATTGCAGGGGAAGAGATGATTCCAATCTGCCAGGATACAGGAATGGCAATTGTATTTATAAAAGTAGGCCAGGATGTACACATAGAAGGAGAAAACTTGACCGATGCCATTAACCGAGGCGTTTCCCAGGGCTATATCGAAGGATTTTTAAGAAAATCCATTGTAGAACCTATAGAGCGGATCAATACAAAAGACAATACGCCAGCCATCATTCATTATGAAATCGTATCCGGTGACCAGATTGATATCACAGTAGCCCCAAAAGGCTTCGGAAGTGAAAACATGAGCCGTATTTTTATGCTGAAACCTGCCGACGGTCTGGATGGAGTAAAAGAAGCTATTTTAACAACGGTAAAAGAAGCTGGTCCCAATGCATGTCCGCCAATGGTAGTTGGGGTAGGAATCGGAGGCAGCTTTGAAAAATGTGCCCAGATGGCAAAGCATGCCCTGACAAGAAATTTAGATGAAAAACCTGAGATTCCATACGTCAGAGAGCTGGAAGAAGAGATGCTTCTAAAAATCAATCAGCTTGGTATTGGTCCAGGAGGCCTTGGCGGAAGTGTAACAGCTCTCGCTGTAAATGTAGAGACATATCCAACTCATATTGCCGGTCTCCCTGTTGCTGTGAATATTTGCTGCCATGTAAACAGACATGCACACCGTACTATATAATATCAATCTGAATCGGAGGAAATCATGGATTATCATATCAATGCTCCTATCACCAAAGAGGATGCCAGAAAGTTGAGATCAGGAGATTACGTATACTTAACAGGAACCATTTACACAGCAAGAGATGCAGCCCATAAGCGAATGATAGAAACTCTTGACCGGAAAGAGCCTCTTCCCTTTGACATAGCAGGCGAGACCATCTACTATATGGGACCCTCCCCAGCAAGAGAAGGACGCCCCATTGGATCAGCAGGACCCACCACATCAAGCCGGATGGACAAATATACGCCAACCCTTCTTGATCTTGGGATGAGCAGCATGATCGGCAAAGGAAAACGAAGCAAGGAAGTAATAGAAGCCATCGTAAGAAATGAGGCCGTTTATTTTGCCGCTGTAGGAGGAGCAGGAGCTCTGTTATCAAAATGCATCCTTTCTTCAGAAGTAATAGCCTACGAAGATCTTGGAACAGAAGCCATCCGCCGACTGACAATCAAAGACCTTCCGGTTATCGTTGTCATAGACAGTAAAGGAAGCAACCTATACGAGACGGCCATAAAAGCCTATGGAGAGGAAACAACATGAACCGAATTGTTTATATGGTAATAAAGAATCTATGCAGGGTCCCATTCTGGTTTTACCGAATCTGGAAATTCGGCCAGCCAGGTGATGACCATTCCCATAGAGAGCGTTACGATTACATACGCAATGTAGTAAAAAAAGTCAATAAGTCCGGGAAAGTAGAAGTAGAAGTCCATGGAGTTGAAAATCTTCCATCCGAACCTGGTTTTATCCTTTTCCCTAACCATCAGGGACTCTTTGACATGCTGGCCCTTATCGAAGCAAGTCCAAAACCCTTAAGTGTTGTAGTAAAAAAAGAGGCTTCTAACCTGATTCTTGTAAAGCAGGTCATTCATGCCTTACATGGCTTTTTCATAGACCGTCAGGATATTAAAGCTTCTATGAATATAATCATGCAGATGACAGAGAATGTAAAAAAAGGATTCAATTATGTAATATTCGCTGAAGGAACAAGAAGCCGGGAAGGAAATAAACTCTTATCCTTTAAGGGGGGGACCTTTAAAAGTGCCGTAAATGCCAAATGTCCCGTTGTGCCTGTAGCACTGATCGACTGCTTTAAGCCATTCGATGAGAAATCCTCCAAAAGGCAGAAGGTACAGATCTGCTTTTTAAAGCCTCTCTATCCAGAAGAATATAAGACCTTAAAAACCACCCAGATAGCAGAAATCGTACACGACAGAATTCAGGAAGAA
>JAGI01000002.1:3105000-3257500 GCA_000526575.1 Clostridium sp. 12(A)
CAAAGCAGCGGAGCTTGTAGGTGCACTGGGAAAGCAATTGCTTTTTGGTCACTGACTGCGTCGCATACGTACCTTGAAAACCACATATTGAAATATATCTAGATATAGTCTTCGAAAGAAGACGACATCAAGACATCCGAGGTGTTACATCGAAAGATGTAACCAAATAAAAACTCGTTCAAGTATCGTGACGTACGATATGAGAACAAACCTAAGACCAGAGATACAACGCTATGTATCTTAGATTAGTAGCCCGCACCCGCAGGTGAACATCGAATTGGTTAAGCTAATAAGAGCGCAGGGTGGATGCCTTGGCACTAAGAGCCGATGAAAGACGTGATAAGCTGCGAAAAGCTTCGGGGAGGAGCAAATATCCTTTGATCCGGAGATATCTGAATGGGGAAACCCAACTGAGCAAACCTCAGTTGTCGTATGGTGAATTCATAGCCATACGTCGGGAACCCGGGGAACTGAAACATCTAAGTACCCGGAGGAAAAGAAAGAAAACTCGATTTCCAAAGTAGCGGCGAGCGAAATGGAAGGAGCCTAAACCAGCGTGCGTGCATGCTGGGGTTACGGACTGCAATAAGTGAGACGATTTGTTACCAGAACGGTCCTGGAAAGACCGGCCATAGAAAGTGAAAGCCTTGTATGGGAAAACAATAGTCAGCGAGCAGGATCCAAAGTACCACGAGACACGAGAAACCTTGTGGGAATTCGGGGGGACCACCCCCCAAGGCTAAATACTACTTAGTGACCGATAGCGCATAGTACTGTGAAGGAAAGGTGAAAAGGACCCCGGGAGGGGAGTGAAAAAGAACCTGAAACCCTGTGTTTACAAGCTGTGGAACCACGTTTAAAGTGGAACCGCGTACTTTTTGTAGAACGGTCCGGCGAGTTACCGTTACTGGCAAGGTTAAGCACTTAAGGTGTGGAGCCGAAGGGAAACCAAGTCTTAATAGGGCGAATGAGTCAGTAAAGGTAGACCCGAAACCGGGTGATCTACCCATGTCCAGGTTGAAGCTGCCGTAAAAGGCGGTGGAGGACCGAACGCACATCCGTTGAAAAGGGTGGCGATGAGGTGTGGGTAGGGGAGAAATTCCAATCGAACCCGGAGATAGCTGGTTCTCCTCGAAATAGCTTTAGGGCTAGCCTCGTATTAGTCTGCCGGAGGTAGAGCACTGAATTTCCTAGGGGGCGTCAAAGCTTACCAAAGAATATCAAACTCCGAATGCCGGTCAGATGATGTACGGGAGTCAGACTGCACGAGATAAGTTGGGCAGTCAAAAGGGAAAGAGCCCAGACCACCAGCTAAGGTCCCAAAGTGCGTGTTAAGTGGAAAAGGATGTGAGATTTCAGAGACAACTAGGATGTTGGCTTAGAAGCAGCCACACATTCAAAGAGTGCGTAATAGCTCACTAGTCGAGAGGTCTTGCGCCGAAAATGTCCGGGGCTAAAACACGACACCGAAGCTGTGGAATGTATCTTATGATACATTGGTAGAGGAGCATTCTTACCGCGCTGAAGCATTACCGTAAGGAGATGTGGAGTGTTAAGAAGAGAGAATGCCGGAATGAGTAGCGAGATGGAAGTGAGAATCTTCCAGGCCGAATATCTAAGGTTTCCAGAGTAAAGCTGATCTGCTCTGGGTAAGTCGGGGCCTAAGGCGAGGTCGAAAGACGTAGTCGATGGACAACAGGTTGAAATTCCTGTACCGCATATTATCAGAACTGTGGGGACACAGAACCGAGAGAGAACCCGGGAATGAAAAGACCGGGGCAAGCATTGGACTGGTTAAGTTGGCAAATCCGCTTAACAACAGGAAGGTGTGACGCGTACCGAACAAAAGTAGGGAAGTCTCTGTAGGGGCTGTCAAGAAAAGCCGCTATTGTGTAATATGTGCCCGTACCGTAAACCGACACAGGTGGATGAGGAGAGAATCCTAAGGCCGGCGGGAGAAGCATTGTTAAGGAACTCGGCAAAATGACCCCGTAACTTCGGGATAAGGGGTGCCTGAGAAATCAGGCCGCAGAGAATAGGCTCAAGCAACTGTTTAGCAAAAACACAGGTCTATGCAAAACCGAAAGGTGAGGTATATGGGCTGACGCCTGCCCGGTGCTGGAAGGTTACGAGGAGGGGTTAGCGGCAACGCGAAGCTCTGAATTTAAGCCCCAGTAAACGGCGGCCGTAACTATAACGGTCCTAAGGTAGCGAAATTCCTTGTCGGGTAAGTTCCGACCCGCACGAAAGGCGTAATGATTTGAGCGCTGTCTCAACAATGCACCCGGTGAAATTGAAATACCAGTGAAGATGCTGGTTACCTGCGCCAGGACGGAAAGACCCCATGGAGCTTTACTCTAGTTTGATACTGGGATTCGGTATTGCATGTACAGGATAGGTGGGAGGCAGTGAATCAAGGACGCCAGTCTTTGAGGAGCCGATGTTGGGATACCACCCTTGCGATATTGGGTTTCTAACCTGCAGCCATTACCTGGCTGGGGGACAATGTCAGGCGGGGAGTTTGACTGGGGCGGTCGCCTCCGAAAGTGTATCGGAGGCGCTCAAAGGTTCCCTCAGAATGGACGGAAACCATTCGAAGAGTGCAAAGGCATAAGGGAGCTTGACTGCGAGACCGACGGGTCGAGCAGGTAGGAAACTAGGACTTAGTGATCCGGTGGTATAAAGTGGGATTGCCATCGCTCAACGGATAAAAGCTACCCTGGGGATAACAGGCTTATCACTCCCAAGAGTTCACATCGACGGAGTGGTTTGGCACCTCGATGTCGGCTCATCGCATCCTGGGGCTGTAGTAGGTCCCAAGGGTTGGGCTGTTCGCCCATTAAAGCGGTACGCGAGCTGGGTTCAGAACGTCGTGAGACAGTTCGGTCCCTATCCGGCGTGGGCGTAGGATATTTGAGAGGAGCTGTCCTTAGTACGAGAGGACCGGGATGGACTGACCTCTGGTGTATCTGTTGGTGATCAACACCATGGCAGAGTAGCCAAGTCGGGAAGGGATAAACGCTGAAGGCATCTAAGCGTGAAGCCCCCCTCAAGATGAGATATCCCATCGCAAGAGTAAGACCCCTTGAAGACGACGAGGTAGATAGGGCAGAGGTGGAAGCATGGTAACATGTGTAGCTGACTGTCACTAATAGGTCGAGGGCTTAACCAGGTTGGTTTAGGTAAGAGGAAGAACGGATGAAAGATATATAACAATGTGTGGTTTTGAGGGTATGTGTAAGTATCTTCAATAAGGTTTGGCCTGGTGGCTCAGTTGGTTAGAGCGCCGCCCTGTCACGGCGGAGGTCGTGGGTTCGAGTCCCATCCGGGTCGTTTTACAACTAAATTTTGATTATGGGATCTTAGCTCAGCTGGGAGAGCATCTGCCTTACAAGCAGAGGGTCATAGGTTCGAGCCCTATAGGTCCCATTCCGTATGCAAAACCGCATTTGGATAGTTGTGCCGATGTGGCTCAATTGGCAGAGCAGCTGATTTGTAATCAGCAGGTTATCGGTTCGAGTCCGATCATCGGCTTGCATTAAAAAAATAAATTATGGATGGGTTCCCGAGTGGCCAAAGGGGGCAGACTGTAAATCTGTTACGACACGTTTCGATGGTTCGAATCCATCTCCATCCATTCAGTGATTAAAATATTAATTACTGCATATAATATAATTGAATAGCGCGGGGTGGAGCAGTCTGGAAGCTCGTCGGGCTCATAACCCGAAGGTCGTAGGTTCAAATCCTGCCCCCGCAATTTTTATGCGCATTATTAGTGAAATTATACGAAAGCGTGCATACGCCCAGATAGCTCAGTTGGTAGAGCAGTGGACTGAAAATCCACGTGTCGCTGGTTCGATTCCGGCTTTGGGCATATGGGATACTAGCTCAGGTGGTAGAGCACTTGACTTTTAATCAAGTTGTCCGGGGTTCGAGTCCCCGGTGTCTCAGGACAAGCCTTGAAACAGAAATGTTTCAGGGCTTTTTATTTTGTCCGAAGATGATATTACTCATCAAATTCTACGATTACGTAATATCCCCGATCATTATGTTTTACTTCTTTTACAATCCCTTTATCAGATTTTATGCGGTCTCTTCCAGAGTAACATCCAGACATGGCCACAGCTGGATCGATTATGTAGCTGTAGCTGCTGGCACCTTCTCGCTCAATGACGTGAACTTGATCATTTGCCTTTACCAGACCAGGACGTTCCATTTTAAACTCGATTAACCTCATAGTGATCTTCCTCTCTTTCTTTTTTTACCCAAAATACTATTATAGCTTCCGGAGAAAAAATTGTAAAGAAGGGATAAGGATGATATACTTAAATATGTATTTACTAATGGTATAAGAACAAATGCACAAGCTATATTAACTATAGTTCTTTACTTACAATAGATAAAATATGATAATACTATAAATGTATAGCTAATATAGATTGAAATAATAAGAGAGTGACAAATTAGCTTAATCATTTTTATGTACCAGAAGAGGAAAGTAAATTGATAGAAAGACCAAGATTATTAGAGAGATTAATGGATTATAGTAAATCTGATTTTTATCCATTTCACATGCCTGGACATAAGAGGCAGTATGGGAATGATGAGATAAGGAAGTTTCCTAATCCATTTTCTATAGACATTACGGAGATTGAGGGATTTGATAATCTTCATCGACCGGAGGGAATTTTAAAGGATTCTTTGGAGTGGGCGTCTGAGGTTTATGGGGCTGATAAGACTTATTATCTTGTGAATGGGAGCAGCTGTGGAATATTGAGTGCTATTAGTGCGGCGGTATCAAACAGAGGCAAGATTTTAATGAGCAGGAATTGCCATAAGTCAGCATTTCATGGAGTTTTCCTCAAGCAGTTGGAAGTAAAATATATTTATCCACAAATGATGCCGGAATTGGGGCTTCAAGGTGGAATACTGGCTGAGGATGTCGAGGAATTGTTGAAAACAAATCCAGAGGCAGAGGCAGTGCTTGTAGTATCTCCTACTTATGATGGGGTTGTTTCAGATATCAAGGCGATTGCTGATGTGGTTCATAGGTTTGGTATACCGTTAATTGTGGATGAAGCCCATGGGGCGCATTTTGCATTTGGCAGGGTGGATGAGTTTCCTGTGTCTGCATTGAAATTAGGTGCTGATGTTGTAATTCAGAGTCTTCATAAGACGCTTCCTTCCTTGACGCAGACTGCTATTTTACATGTCAGGAAGGGGTATATTGATTTAGAGAAACTGGATCGTTATATTCATATGTATCAGACTAGCAGCCCGTCCTATGTATTTATGGCTAGTATAGAGAATTGTATTGTTTACATGGATGGTGAGGGAAGAAAAAAGCTGGGTGAATTTTCTGAGTCTTTGACTAGAATGCGAGGGCGGCTGGAGGGGATGAAGCATCTGACGCTGCTTTCGGATGAAATTATTGGACAGTATGGTGTTTATGATATGGACCTGTCAAAAGTGATTGTGTCTACAAGAAATACTGTATGGTCAGGGAATCAATTAAGTGACGTGCTGCGAAAAGAGTATCATCTGGAAATGGAAATGTGCGGAGCTGACTATGTGACGGCTATAACAACCTTAGAGGATACAGAGGAAGGGCTTCAGAGGCTTTGCAGCGCATTGCTTGAGTTGGATGATCAATTGGGAGCTACAGCTGGTTCTGGAAGCATTTCCTTGCAGAAGGCTGAGGAAATGGCAGGGCAGAGTGATACTGGTAGTGTGCTTCTTGATTTTACGATTGAGGAAGATTGCAGATATCCTATTTTTGAAGCAATGGATGGCAGGCGTTATAAAATAAAAATTTCAGAGGCAATAGGAAGAGTATCAGCTGAATTTATTTATTTGTATCCGCCAGGGATTCCCATAGTTGTACCGGGTGAAGTGTTGACTGGTGATTTAGTGGAGCTGATTATGAAATTCAAGGATTTAGGGCTTCCGGTTCAGGGAATGGAAGATGAGGCGGCAGAAGAAATATTTGTTTTAGAAGAAATGTAGGTACTACATTTTCTATGAGATAGAATCAATGAATTGGAGCATATAAAGATGGGAAAGATTTTTTACGTGATGGGGAAGAGCGCTTCTGGTAAGGACACCATTTATAAGCGGTTGCTGGAAATGCAGCCCCATCTGAAACAGGTTGTTTTATATACCACCAGACCGATTCGGCAGGGAGAAAAAGACGGGAAAGAATATTATTTTACTTCTGAGGATAGGTTGAAGCAGTTGCGAGAGGAAGGTAAGATCATTGAAGAGAGGACATATCAGTCTATTTTGGGTCCGTGGACTTATTTTACGGTTGATGACGGACAGATTGATGTGAATAGTGATGACAGCTATCTGATGATTGGTACCTTGGAATCCTATGAGAAAACAAGGAATTATTATGGGGCTGGTATCATGGTTCCTATTTATATTGAAGTGGAAGACGGGAAACGTCTGTTAAGGGCTCTTGAAAGGGAAGATAAACAGAAAGAGCCTAAATATGCAGAGCTTTGCAGGCGGTATCTGGCTGATGAAGAGGATTTTAAAGAGGATAATTTAGCTAGATGCGGAATTGAGCGAAGATTCTTGAATGATGATTTGGAAATGTGTCTCAGAGATATTTTGGATGTAGTAAGGTAGTAAGGTAGTAAGGTAGTCTATGCTTTGGCTGGGCTTGGATAGTTAGGAATTGAGATAGAAATAGGTATAGAAATAGGTTTAGAAATAGGTGTAGAGATTTAAATAGCTATAGATAAAGCTATAGATATAGATATAGATAGATAGATAGATAGAGATTGCTAATCAGCCATGTTTCATTGAGATGGAAGGTATGGTAATAACTATTTAAATAAAACATAAAAAGAGTCCTTGGGAAGATGTGATTTTTGCTTATCCAAGGACTTGTTTTTATGTTTTACTTGTTTACTTGTTGAGTGAGGTGGGATAGAAGGGCTGATAAGATGAAATTGCAAGTAATCATACTAATAGATATCGAAAATGGTGCATAATTAGAGGAAAATCAATTTTAAGGTTTTAGAAACTGAACGAGAAAAGCAAAGGATTTTTCATTTTATTAAAACATCAGAATGAAATCTCAAAGACGGCGCCTTTTTCCTGATTGTAAGCTGTGATTTTGCCATTTAACAATTCTGCGGCTGATTTGGCAATGGCAAGACCAAGGCCGAAGTTGCCATTTTTACCTTTGTAAAAGCGGTCAAAGATAAATGGAATGTCAGCTTCGGGGATTCCATCTCCGTCATCGGATATTTTCAGGCTGATGGTTTCTGCTGTTTTCTCCAGGGATATTGTTACGTTCGTTTTTGCATAACGGAGGCAGTTGGATACAATGTTCATCACGGTCTGGGAAAGGAGCATATCGTCGATCTGAACCATTACATCATACTCAGGGAGATTCAGCTCTATGGTCTTGCTTGATTTGGCGGACAGGCCCATAAGGCGCTGGGTATAGTCTTTTAATAAATGACAGAGATTTACTTCTTCCCACTGAGGCTTATAGGTGCCGCTTTCATATCTTGATAGGGTCAGGAGTTCACTTACTAATTCATTTAGGCGGATGCTTTCTCGTTTTATGATTTGTGCTGCTTCTTTTGTATCGGGGAAGATTCCGCTTTCTATGCCTTCAGCGTAGCCCTGGATGGACATGAGCGGCGTTCTTAGCTCGTGCGATGCATTTTGCAGGAAGGTCTTTTGGTTTTTGTCGTAGGCCTCTAATCTTCCTACCATGAGACTTATATTTTCATATAGCTGCTTGAATTCTATTGTATCCTGGGGAATGGTAAAATGGCTGGCGTCAAAATTTCCCTGGCCAATTTCTAAGGAGAGGCTGCTAAGTTTTGTTATGGGGGTTGTTATGTGAGCGGCGATTCTTTCGGATAAATAAATGGCAATCAGGATTCCTAAAAGCATGATAACCACCAGGATTTGGTTGACCGCGGCCAGGTATTTATTAATGTGTTCTGTTGGGAGGGCAAATACCGCTATCATATTGCTTAGATCATCGCTATTCATGGTATAGGCTATGGTAAAGTACTTTTTTCCATTTACGGGAATGGTATAGACCGTTCTTTCTTTCATCTGGTCTATTTTCGGCGAAATGACATTTAGAAAGGCGGTTTGGGATGAAGTAAGTTTTGTTTTTGCCGGGAATACCGGGGATGAATTGATATCCAGCAAATAAAAATCCATTCCCTGTGAGAAATGAGAGGATTTGAGAGCTGAAAGGATATTTCTGGCCATTTCCAGGGCTCTCTTTTCGGTGGGGGTGCCTCCGTCTGTCTCCAGTTCGCTTTTTATTACTTTTTCTACTGCATGGATTGTGGCTTTTAATTCATTTTTGGCAGCTGCATTTAAGTAAATGCGGAGAGATATGTTAAACAGTACCAGGGTTGCAAGTGGAATCAGTATAAGCAGGATTAGAAAGGGTTTTCGAATCTTATTTTTTATACTCTTCATGGGTATCTCCTAATTCCAGACGGAAGCCATAGCCCCAGACTGACTGAATTTTAACATTGGCTTCAGCAGTGACCAGTTTTTTTCGAAGCCTTTTTATAACATCATCGGTGGCTCTTGTATCCGCTTCAAAGTCGAATTTCCATACATATTTTAGCAGATCCTCTCTTGATACGGCCTGATCTTTTCGCTCTAATAAGTAGACCATCAGGGCAAATTCGGTTGGGGTGATATCAAGTGGCTTTTCGTCAACGGAGAATTCTCTTTTATTTACATCCACTTTTATATTTCCATAGGTGTATATTTCTCCTCTGTAGCTTCCACGGTCTAAGTCCATTCTGCGAAAAAGGGCTTTCACTCTGGTTACCAGCTCCATGGGAGAAAATGGTTTTGTCAGGTAGTCGTCAGAGCCAAGGGTAATTCCTGCGATACGGTCTGTTTCGCTGTCTCTGGCAGAGACAATGATGATTAGGGTATTGCTTCGTTTGCGAATCTCGCTGCAAAGAACCAGTCCGTCTGTCCCTGGCATCATTATATCCAGTATGACCATATCAGAAGGGGATTTATCAAAGGCTGATAATAGTTTGTCTCCATCAGGAAATGTCTGTACTTCGTAGTCCTCTGCAGCCAGAAAAAGTTGGATCAAATCTCTTATGGGCTGTTCATCATCTGCAAGATAAATTTTCTTTTTTTCCATTGGTACCCCATCCTTTCGGCTGTTTTTTGTATTTTATCATTTTCTTACTTCAAATGATATAGCTGCCACTATTTTGCCACAGTTTCACCTTTGAAACGCGTATGGGATTGGTAGTATTCTTTGAGGCAGAGAAGGAAATCAGTTGCGTAGCGATCATGATTTCACTCATTGGATCATCCCAACAATAGAAAGGAGATTTATTATGAAAAAATCATTGAAACCGGTCACATCCTTATTAGTCACTGCTATGCTCTTTACTGGTAGTTTAACCGTTCCAGCTCAGGCCGCACAGGCTCCCAGTACCACGAAAAAGGTAGTGAGCAGCCAGGCTGCAGGGAATACAACAGCTGCTAAAGCGGGAAGTACTGGTACTGGAACAACAGAGAACTCAAAGACAGCAGCAGGGTCAAAAAGCACAGAGGCAGCTAAGACTGGAGCAGCAGCAAAGAGTACAGAGGCAGCTAAGGCTGGAGCGGCAGCAAAGAGTACAGAGGCAGCTAAGACTGGAGCGGCAGCAAAGAGTACAGAGGCAGCTAAGACTGGAGCGGAAGTAAAGACCACACAAGCAGCAGCTGATGGGGCTAAGACTGTTAAAAAGGATGCAAAGAAGGCAGGTAAGAAAGCGGCTGTTAAAAAAGCAAATAAAAAAGCCAGCGCAAAGAAACATAAAAAGACAGCAGTAAAAAAAGCACATAAGGCTAAAACAGTAAAGGCAAATAAGAAAAAAGCTGGTAAGGTTCGTAATGTTGCGGCAAAGACCCATAAAGCAAAAGCCCATAAAGCAAAAGCCCATAAAGCAAATACAAGTAAGAAAGCAGTTGCTAAAAATATCAAAGCAGTAAAAAAGCAAAAGGCAGCAGCGCAGACAAGTAATTCAAATGCGAAAACCGTAAATAAAGCGGCTCAGACAAGTAATTCAAATGCTAAAACTGTAAATAGTGGGGGACAGACTGGTAATGCATCTGCTAAAACAGGAACAGCTGTAAAACAGGCTGGTAATGCTGAGACTAAATCAGGTGCAGCAGGAACTCAGGCAGGAAAAACGGATGCTAAGACAGGTAAAACAACGGATAATTCGACGAATACAACGAAGAAATAGTGAACACTGAATTTAGTAAAAGGATAAGGGCTTATAGATGAAAAGCGCCTTATCCTTTTTTGTGTTTTGTTTTTGAGTATTGATTCAACGTTCGCTCTAAAAATTTTTACTTATCTATTCCTCATAGACCTGCTGAGATCCTTCTATGGTATCTCTTAAGTATTTTTGTATCCATTGACAGGCGCCTTGTTTATCTCTGTCATTTAAGTATCTTTGCAGGTGTATGATATGGCCATATAAGGCCTGAATGCCATATAGCTTGCAGAAACGTACCCATAAAACAATACATACTTCCTTAAAGGAAGAGTAAATCAGGGTAAGGACTGTGTTTCCGGCATAATAAGCCAGGTCGTGGTGATATTGAAAGGCGATCTGGGCTGCTTTTTGTATGGAATCTGTGCTTTTCAGCTTTTTTGCGGTTAATTCCAGATGCTGAATGGCCTCTGGGGTGGCAGTATCAATGACGAGGCCGGCAGCAAGCTGTTCCAGGGCTGTTCGTATTTCCAGGATTGCACGGATACCGGCTTTATCCAGTTTGTTGCCACGGTATTCTAATAATGCGATTAAGGTCTGCAGATTTCCATTTCGGCTGAAATCGGCTACATAGGTACCTTGTCTTGGCAGTACTTCTAAAAATCCTTTTCTTCTTAATTCGTTGATTCCCCCATTTACAACGGCGCGGCTGACCTTCATCTGTTCTGCCATTTCACGCTCCGGCGGCATCTTGCTTCCAACAGGAAGTTCTCCGGATAATATCTTTTCTTCTATTTGCTGAACAAACAAATCCTTTAGAGATGGTGCAGTTATTTTTGAAAACTCCATATGATTTCCTCCTTGGCACTGGTTATACCAGATACCATAGTGGAATTTTACAACATTTTAGTGGTAAAATCAAGATAGAAGTTAATAAAATGTATAGAAATAGTGGGAAAAGTTGACTTGAATTGTGCAAAAGGGTATAATGTTAAAATCATAACATATTCTGGTATAACCAGAAGTTTTTTAAGGAGGGGTTACCCATGGGGGATTTCACAGTTCTGGAAGTTAAGCAGAGTATTTTTGCAGATAACGACCGAAGAGCGGATGAATTGAGATCAGAATTAAAATCAAAAGGGCTTTTTTTGCTTAACCTGATGTCATCGCCTGGTGCCGGTAAGACGACCACACTGACAAGGACCATCAGTGGATTGAAGAATCAGTTTCACATAGGTGTTATGGAGGCGGACATTGACTCAGATGTAGATGCCAGGAGTATTTCAAAGCTTGGGGTTAAGACGATTCAGCTTCATACGGGGGGAATGTGTCACCTGGATGCAGAAATGACGGGTCAGGGCCTTCTGGGGCTTGAGACAGAGGGGCTGGATCTGGTGGTTCTTGAAAATGTAGGTAATCTTGTTTGTCCGGCGGAGTTTGATACTGGGGCAGTAAAGAATGCGATGATACTTAGTGTGCCAGAGGGGCATGATAAGCCGTTAAAGTACCCGTTGATGTTTTCCATATGCGATGTGGTTCTGATTAATAAGATAGATGTTCTGCCCTTTTTTGACTTTGATTTAGAAGCGTGTAAATCTTACATATTAATGAGGAATCCAAATGCTAAGATCATTCCCATTTCTGCCCGTACCGGAGAGGGTATGGAAGAGTGGATTCAGTGGTTGGAAGCTGAGGTGAAAAAGTGGCAGCAGCAGTGATGAAAGGTAATTGGGTTTTGTTTTCTCATAGAGTGGAATTATTGTATTTTTTATAAGAATTTATAGTTGTTTAAACATAAAAGGAGCAGAAAATGGATGAAGGTAGAGCGTTAATCTTAAAATTGGGGCAGAAGATTACAGACCGGATGGGGCATAAAGTCACAGTGGAGGATGCCGAGTACTGGGGGCTTGCCGGTTCTATTACAGATGAGATGGCAGAGGTGGCATTGGCTATGAAGGTGAGAAAGCCGATGTCAGCCAAAGAGGTGGCAAAGAAATGCAAAAAGGATCTGGACAGGACGGAAGCGCTTCTTCAGGAAATGAGTGTTATCGGGTTAATCGAGTACAACTGGGAGAACCGGGATCATAAGAAGCAGTACATACTTCCTATGTTTGTGCCAGGGTGCGCGGAATTTATGAATATGAACAAGGAACATGTGGAGTCTCATCCGGAAGTTGCGAAACTGTTTCATGAGATGTCACGTCTTCCTCTGGAAAAGGTGACCCCTATGGTTCCCCTGGGAGGAGGGGGAATCGGAATGCATGTAATTCCTGTGGAAAAGGCCATTTCCACGGAGCAGAAGTCTTTAAGTATAGAGCATATTTCCCACTGGGTGAAAAAGTATAAGGGAAAGTATGCAGTAGGGGCTTGTTCCTGCCGCCGTTCCAGACGGATTTTAGGAGAGGGATGCGGTCACCTGGAAGACGAGATGTGCATCGGTGTGGGGGATATGGCGGATTATCTGGTGGAGACCAACAAAGGACGTTATATTGACGAAGCAAAGGTAATGGAGATTCTTAAGCGTGCGGAGGACAATGGACTGGTTCATCAGATTACAAATATTGATGGGGAGGATAAGATATTTGCAATCTGCAACTGCTGTGTCTGTTCCTGCTATGCCCTTCGGACCTCTCAGCTATTTAATACGCCTAATATGTCACGGTCGGCTTATGTTGCCAAGGTGGACGGAGATAAATGTGTGGCTTGCGGACAATGCGTGGAGTATTGTCCGTCAGGGGCAGTAAAGCTTGGTCAGAAGCTATGCACCAAAGACGGTCCGGTGGAATATAAAAGACAGGAGCTTCCGGATTCTGTAAAATGGGGACCTGAGAAATGGAATGAAAATTACCGGGATGACAATCAGATTAATTGTTATGATACGGGAACAGCGCCCTGTAAGACGAAATGTCCGGCTCACATTGGGGTTCAGGGATACTTAAAGATGGCTTCTCAGGGGCGATATGAAGAGGCTTTAAAGCTGATTAAGAAAGACAATCCATTTCCGGCTGTCTGCGGCAGTATCTGCAATCGGAGGTGTGAAGAGGCCTGTACAAGAGGGACCATTGATCAGGCAGTTGCCATTGATGAAGTAAAGAAATTTATAGCAATGCAGGAGCTTTCCAGGGAGAAACGTTATATTCCCCCTATGGTGAATCAGATTGGGAAGCCTTATCCTCAAAAGATAGCAGTCATCGGAGCTGGTCCGGCGGGAATGACCTGTGCATTTTTCCTGGCTCAGAAAGGATATCCGGTCACTGTGTTTGAAAAGAATCAAAGGCCGGGAGGTATGCTTACCTATGGAATTCCTAAATTCAGGCTGGAGAAAGATGTGCTGGAGGCAGAAATTGATGTGCTTCGTCAGATGGGAGTGGAATTTCAGTGCGGCGTAGAGATTGGTAAGGACGTGACCATGGAAGAACTTCGGAAGAAGGAGTATAAGGCATTTTATCTTGCCATTGGTTGTCAGGGGGGAAGAAAAGCCAATATTCCAGGGGAGGATGCCAAGGGAGTTTATACTGGTGTGGAATTTTTACATAGGAGTAACAGCAGGGAAGACATTTCTTTACCGGGACGGACGGTGGTAATCGGCGGAGGCAATGTGGCGGTTGATGTAGCCCGAAGCTCGGTTCGTGCAGGTTCGTCTTCTGTATCCATGTACTGTCTGGAAGACCGCCTGACAATGCCGGCGGCAAACGAAGAAGTGGTGGAGGCTCTGGAGGAAGGGATTGAAATCCATAATAGTTGGGGGCCTAAGGAAATAATAATAGAAGATGGAAGTGTAAGAGGAATTGTACTTCAAAAATGTGTTTCCGTTACCGATCGTGATGGAAACTTTCATCCCCAGTATGATGAGACGAACTGCATAACAGTAGAATGCGAACATGTCCTAATTAGCATTGGACAGAGTATCATTTGGGGCGATTTGTTACATGGAAGTAAGGTAGAGCTGGCAGGTGGGGGCCGTGCAGCGGCGGATTCGTTGACGTATCAAACAGCACAGCCGGATGTATTTGTGGGAGGTGATGTATTTACAGGACCAAGGTTTGCCATTGATGCCATTGCAGCAGGAAAAGAGGGGGCTGTTTCCATTCATCGGTATGTTCATGAAGGGCAGAGTTTAACTATTGGAAGGAACCGCAGGGAGTTTATTGAGCTTGACCGGGAGAATCTGGTGATTCCAAGGGAGAGTGTCAGCTGCTTTAAAAGGCAGGAGCCAGGAAAGGTATCCGGTGTTGATCCGAAGACAACGTTTGATGATACCAGACTTCCATTGACCGAGGAACAGGTGAAGGCAGAGACAGCCAGGTGCTTAGGCTGCGGCGCCTCGGTGGTGGATCGTAACCGATGCATTGGATGTGGAGTCTGCACCACAAAGTGCGAGTTTGATGCCATCCATTTATTTAGGGAGTTGCCAGAGGCAAGCAGAATGGTAAAGAGTGAGGATAAGATGAAGATGGTACTGCCATACGCAATGAAACGGCAGATTCGGATTATCCGTAATAAGAACCGGTCGGTGTAAGAACTGGAGGAAAAAGAAGGTGCAATCATGCATGAGTTAGGATTGGTCACTCATATTGTCCGGACGGTTGAGGAGATATCCAGGGAGGAAGCGTTTAAAAAGGTGTCCTCTGTCACGCTGGAGCTTGGGGAAGTCAGCGGGGTGATTCCTGATTATCTCATGGACTGCTGGAAGTATTTTCGGGTAAAATCTCAGCTTTTAGAGGAAGCAGAGCTAAGGATTCTTGAAATTCCGGCAGTGACGGTATGTGAGGACTGCAAGGGAACGTATTCCACGTTGGAGTTTAAAAAGGTGTGTCCCCACTGTGGAAGTGTAGCTACTTATCTGGTAACGGGAAATGAGTTCATTATTAAAGAAATAGAAGCGTGTTCTTAAGGAGGATTAAGTATGTTTGTTTTTACAGAAGGTGTTCCTGCAATATTGGTTTTACTGGTGTGGGTTGGTGTGTTTCTTTCTTTATTTGCAGCCAATGAAGTAAGCCGCCGATTTAAATGGGTGGGGTTTGGTTGTTTTGTTGTACTGCCGGTTATTTTAACGGTTCTCTGGCTGACTGTGTTACGGGATACCTCCTATATGGATTGGTTTCATCTGGCTAAGGTTTATTCTTCTACGGCTGGCTGTATTGGTTTTTGGTGCATTCGTCATATTAAGAAGCTGCGCCATAATAAAATCGCCCTTTGTTTTCCACCGCTCATACTGGCGATTAATATTATGGAAGCCTGTATCAGGGATTTTGAAGTCTCCCAGTATGTTACGCCGGTGATGGAATATATGAACAATCAGGTTCAGTATTACATTGGCGGACCGTGGAATGTGATGAATGGAATTGCTGGTCTTTTAAATATCGTTACCATTACGGGCTGGTTTGGTATCTGCATCCGGAAAATCACCTGTAAGGATAAAAGCCAGGATATGCTTTGGCCGGATATGTTATGGTTCTGGATCATAGCTTATGATTTGTGGAATTTTGCTTATACCTATAACTGTCTGCCTACTCATGCATGGTATTGCGGATTTGCACTTTTACTGGCACCCACAATTTGTGCATTTACCTTAGGCAAGGGAGCCTGGCTTCAGCATCGTGCTCAGACTCTGGCACTTTGGTGTATGTTTGCACAGACCTTTCCGGCATTTCAGGATGCCAGTCAGTTTTTAGTACATTCTGGTTCCAGTAAGAACATTGCAGAGGCGGCTATTAGAGAAGGGCTGCTGGCATCCGATGGGTATACGGTTTTAGCTGGCTCTGGCATCTATCAGGTGGCTGGGGCAGCACCAAATACTATCTTTATGTTTGTAATGAGCTTGTTGGCGCTTCTGGCTAATATAGGAGTGTTTGGTTATATGATTTACAGAATTGTTAAAACAAAGAAAAATCCATATACAGGAGAACTTTATGGGGATCTTAGGAAGTATAAAGAGGTTAAGGTTCTCGCTGAATCATAAGGGTTTGTTTACGTCTGGGAGCGGTTTTATGGCTCTCAGACGTTTTTTGTGTAATAGAAACATACATTAATATGGAATATAATTTCATAAATTTAGGGCTTTGTGAAAGTTTGTGAGAGAATCTATTATGACATACGATAGGAGAGGTACATTTGTGATTGGTAAAACTTTAATCCTTGATTGTTGTTGGAACTTTTGGTATATTATTCTGAGACATTTGAACTATATTTATGTAAAGTGTACAGGTGTTAGTTTGGGAACTTGAGGTGCGGCAGAATGAAGATTATGGGAAAATCACCTGGTTACAAAAAGAGCAGATTTTTCAGAAACATGTTTTTTTCTTATTGCATTATTATACTGCTTAGCTTTTTCGTGTATTCAGCAGTCATTTCCTATGAATCTATGAAGGTGAAAAAGGAACAGACGGCTGCTTATTATAATGCAAAAATTCAGACCTTTGCCAATGCCATGGATCAGCAGATTTTTAGTGCGCAGAGAATTGTATCTGATTTAAATACCTCATCATTGATTAATAAGCTTTACGTTACGGTACAGATGGGTCAGCCCATTGATTCCTATCTCCTTTATCAGGTGTTGAGTGATATCCGGCTGCAAAAGACGGCGGGTGATAATTTTAATATTTATGATGTTGCTCTTATGTTAAATCAATATGATAAGATTTATACGGGCAATGAAGTGATTCGTCTTCCTAAGAAGCTGAATTTATCCAATGTTGAGGTTACGCCTCTTAGCTTACAGGACTTAAATTCAATGCTGGGAATGAAGAATGACCAGTTGATTTTTTATAAGAAGTATTTTATTTACACCAGTAAATATAAATACGGATCCGGTTCCACCAGAGGAATTATCTGTGTTCTGTTTGAAGACAAGAAAATCACCGATCTGTTGGATTCCTTAACAGGGGATGATACTGGCCTTGTCATGTATTATAATGGGACACCTGTGTTAGAAAAGGGGAGCCTTAAGGGGAGTGTATTTCGGCAGGCGTCTCGGGCAGATCGTAATATCTCCTATGAAATTTATGCAGCATCGGATAAGATCTCCTTTGGTATCCGGGATATCTCCTTTTATGCTTTGCTTTTTGGGTTTATTATCTTTGCCTTTTATGCGTTTCTGGCCTATTCCTTTGCTTACCGGTATGCATCTCCCTTTGAGCGGATTCGTCAGGTCATGGGGAAAGGGAAACGTGAGGAGAAGAATGAAGGGGAACGGATTGTTGAGGATGTAGAACATCTGTTAGGGGAACGAAATGATTACATGGAACAGGTTCATACCATTTCTCCCTATGCCAGTCAGGGGATCTTGTATAGTTTGATATCCGGGGATTTTGATAAGGAAGGAATGAACCAGGGAGGGTTAAAGAATTTCTTTGAGTTTAAGAAGATGTTCTTTTTGGCAGCTGTTATTGATATCTGGGATCAGAATCATAATAAGGAGCTGGTGAAGGAAGCAAAGCAGCGGATTAAAAGGCTGGCAGCAGAGGAAGTTGACAGTGATTATAAAATCTTATGCTATGAAAAGGATCGAAGGCATCTGTTCTTAATCCTTAACAGCGATAAGGGTGAGCTTTTAGAGGATAAGCTGTATGATATTTTTGAACGGATCAGAAAAGAAGTGCCGGATACTGTGGTTCTGACCGTGGGAGCGGATGATGTAAGGGAAGAATTTGAGGAACTGAATGCTTCCTGTGACCGGGCGATTATGACTTTGGACCGGATTTTATGGGAGGATAGAGGAAGCGTTTATTTCTACGATGCAGAGCTTGAGTTTTCCTTAACTTATTATTTCCCTAAAAATCCGGTGAAATCACTGATTAAAGCGGTGAAGGAAAAGGATCGGGGAGAGATTTTAGCTTTCTTTCAGGAAATTCAGGAAAAGAATGAACAGGAAAGCGACCATTCTGTGACGGCCAACCAGCTTCTTTTAAGTGAACTTTATGTTACAGTAGGAAAGGTGCTTCAGATATCCAGGGAATATTACGGAATCCCATTTCGGAAGATGGAAAAGTGTCCGGATTATATGACCATTGAGGAAGTGATTTCGTATTATAAAGGGATTATTTATGGGATGCTTTCAGAGGCGGAGGAAAAGAAAGAGTCTCAGGAGGAGCTTCCAGGGCTTGATGGGGAGCTGATTGAGTACATTAACCAAAATGACAGAAATCCAGATCTTTCTCTGGCACAGATTGCAGATCATTTTTCGGTCAGCTGCAAGTATGTAACGTCTCTGGTAAAAAAGAGGTTCGGGGTAACTTATTTAAAGTATGTTCAGGAGCGCCGGGTGGAGTATGCGGTGCATCTTCTTAAGACAACGGATTTATCATTAGAGAGAATCGCAGAGGAATGCGGGTATACCAACATGTTGACATTCCGAAGAAACTTTAAGGCGATAATGGAACAGAACCCAAGTGATTACCGAATGGGGCAGGATGGACTAGAATTGTAGGGGGATGAATCAAAAAAAGACGGTATTTTACCAGTCTTTTTTTGATTCATTCATTTTTTTTAGTCAAAAACGTCGTGATTAAAGTGAAACTATACAAATTATAGTGCAATGTGTACAATTTCCTTATCAATATTGTTTAGGGAAGGGGAACGAAAAAATGAATACGAAGAAGAGCAAGTCACTGGTTTCGTATATAAAAAGAGATAAGTACCTGCTTTTAATGTTTGCACCTGTTTTGGTTTATTTCCTGGTATTTTCTTATTTACCTATGACAGGTCTGGTAATGGCATTTAAACAATACAAGCCGGGGGGAGGTATGGCTGGTATTTTTTCAGGGGAGTTTGTAGGGCTGAAATGGTTCATTCAGTTTTTTAATTCGCCTTATGCGTTTCGTCTGGTAAGGAATACGTTTTTGTTATCCTTTTATTCTCTGATCTTTGGGTTTCCGATTCCGATTTTGTTTGCGGTCTGCATCACTCAAATCAGAAATAAAACCTTGCAGAGAGGTGCTCAGGTCATTACCTATCTTCCATACTTTATCTCTACCGTGGTTGTGTGCGGTATGATCACTAACTTTTTATCTCCATCCAGCGGAATTGTAAATCAGCTGATCGTAAAAGCTGGAGGCAGTGCCATTAACTTTATGGGGGAAGCAAGATGGTTTAGGGGCATCTACGTAATATCTGGTTCCTGGCAGACCTTTGGATTTAACTCTATTATCTTTGTGGCAGCCATTATGGGAATCGGTCCTGAGTTATATGAAGCGATGAAGGTGGATGGGGCAACGAAGGTTCAGACCATTCGTTATCTGGTTCTTCCAAGCATTAAGCCAACCATCGTACTGCTTCTTATTATGTCACTTGGAAACTTACTCAATGTAGGCTTTGAAAAGGTTTACCTGCTTTATAATTCCGGACTTTATGAGACAGCGGATGTTATTTCTACTTATGTATACCGTCAGGGTATTGATAATCAAAATTACAGCTATGCAACTGCGGTTGGTCTGTTTAATTCTCTCATCGGATTTGCAATTGTATTCCTGGCAAACCGTTTGAGTAAGAAAATGACGGATACATCTATTTGGTAAGGAGAAGAGATATGGAACAAAAAAGTGCATGGGTGGAATTTAAAAATGAATGTCTTGCGGATAAGCTTTTTGATATCCTTGTCTTTTTACTGATTGTTTTAGCTGTCGGTGTGACATTTTATCCCTTTATGTATGTAGTCAGTATTTCCTTAAGCTCAGGAGCGGCGGTAAATAAAGGGCTGGTTATGCTGTTTCCCGTAGATTTTAATTTGAGTACTTACAAAATGGTTATGAATTATAAGGACCTTTGGGTTTCTTATGGAAATACCTTTTACTATACCTTTGTGGGAACCTTTTTAAACATTGTGTTTACCTGCCTTGCGGCGTATCCGCTGTCAAGAAAGCGGTTCTTTCTTCGGAAAAAGATGAATTTTCTTTTGGCATTTACCATGTATTTTTCCGGCGGACTGATCCCAACCTATGTGGTAGTTACCGGACTTGGACTTTACAACAGCCGTCTTGCTATGATACTTCCGGTTCTTGTCAGCGCTTACAATGTTATGATCTGCCGGTCGGCCTTTGAATCCATTTCAGAGGAGCTGTTTGAAAGTGCGTATCTGGAGGGAGCCAATGATATTCAGGTGCTTTACAAAATCGCAGTTCCCTTAATTAAGCCTACCTTGGCAGTGTTAACTCTTTATTATGCGGTTGCGCGCTACAATGACTTTTTCAGCGCACTCCTTTACATTGGAAAGCAGAATTTACAGCCGCTTCAGTTATTTTTAAGAAGAATCCTCTTAATGGCATCTTCTGAAATCATGCAGTCTTCTGGAAGTGCTACGGCCGCCAGTGCTGCGGCCCAGTCAACCATTCAGATCCGGTATGTGTGCATTGTTTTATCCATGGTTCCAATCCTATGCCTCACACCGTTTATACAGAAGTACTTAGTCAAAGGAACCATGCTTGGTGCAGTTAAGGGTTAATATAACCTTGATGAAATAATATATAATGGAGGGTAATTACATGAAAAAAGGATTACGTAGTACAGCGCTCGCATTAACAGCCGTTCTGGCTGTAACGGGTCTGTCCGCCTGCGGAGGCAAGGGGGATCCAAAGGAAGCAACAACAACAAAAAGTGCGGAGGCAGATTTTTCTTATACCGGTGCCGCACCTGTCACAAAAACACCTGGTGCTAAGGTAAGCATTCTGGCACAGAATTCCTGGTATTCTACCGTGGATTATGCAAATGCGGACATTGTTAAAAAAATTCAGGAAAACGCTGGAGTAACCATTGACTGGACCTTAGTATCTCCAGTTAATTATAAGGATAGCGTAAGTCCGATGCTGGCATCTGGTACAGATCTTCCAAACATTGTCCAGCTTCCAGATCTTGATAACAATATGACCTACATCACTGCCGGGCTTTTTTATCCTCTTGATGAGTATTTGGATTATATGCCAAACTATAAAAAGTATCTGGATGAGAATCCTGGAATCAAAGCCAGTCTGACTGCGGAGGATGGACATATCTACTACTTGCCTCAGACAGCTGTTACAAACAATTATCAGCCTTGTATCATGATTAATATGGAATGGCTCAATAAGCTTAATCTTCCCGTTCCAACTACTCTTGATGAGTTTGTAGAAGTACTTCGGGCATTTAAGGCCAATGATATGAATGGAGATGGGGATGTCAATGATGAAATTCCTCTTAGCGTAACCGCAGACAGACTTTCTTCTATGTTTGGTCCTGCTTTTGGTCTTCCTGCTATGTTTGGTCCTTCTGTTGGTCTTGATCCAGTCAGCAGCTACTATGCCGATGACGACGGAAAGGTACATTATGCACCGGCAGAGCCAGAAAAATATAAAAAGTATGTTACATTCTTAAACCAATTATACAAGGAAGGTCTTTTAGAGGTAGAATATACTTCCTTAACCAGAGATCAGATCACACAGCGCTGCGCTCAGAACCGTACAGGTGCAACCTTTGATTTCAGCTGGCAGATGTCTCAGCTTTACAGCAAGCAGTATCCGGAGTATAATGGAGAAACTGGAGTTATGGTAGGAATTCCTCCGTTATCAGGTGATGAAAAAGGAGTTTATCTTGGCAGAACACCGATTTCCGGTATCTTCGGCGTGAGCACCAGCGATAAGGACCCGATTCTTGCCATGAGATTTCTTGATTATGCTATGAGTGAAGAAGCTCAGAATTATTATGTATGGGGTATTGAAGGAGAGAGCTATACAGTTGGTGCTGATGGCAAAAAGGCTTATACCGAAAAGGCAGCTGATAATAACTGGCTGCAGCAGCTTGGAATTAATGCAGGCTGTCTGCCATCTCAGCAGTCAGTAGAAGCAACCGATGTACTCTTACCAAAATGGCATGTAGATATTGATAAAGAGTTACAGAGCTATATAAGAGATCCTTGGCCATTTATTTATTCAACCAAGGATGAGCAGAATATCATTGCTCAGTATCAGACCGATCTTACAACTTATGTGGCTGAAACCAATGTGGCGTTCATCACTGGAACCACCAGCCTTGATACCTTTGATTCCTATCTTTCTACTCTTGACAGTATGGGTATCAAGGATTTATTAAAGGTAAAACAGCAGCAGTACGACCGCTTTAAAGCAACTAAGTAATGAAATAATAACAATATGGGCTGTTGTAAAATCTAATTTTGCAGCAGCCTTTTTCTATATGGCGAAGGGAGTTTGGGATAATGGAAGAAAGAACGATACCAATCAAAATGTTTTATACCTGCGAAGAGCGGATGAAAAAGAGGTTTAAGGAGCAGGGGAGAAAAGATAAGTTTTGCGCCAGGTCCATAGAGGAATTTGACCAGTGGAAGGAATCTATGAGAAATATTTTAAGGGATCTGACCGGAATTAGCCGTATGGAGTCCTGTCCCTTAAATCCGCAGTGTTTGGAGCGGGTGGAGATTGAGGATGGAATCATACGGGAAAAGATTTTAATTCAGGTGGAGCCGGAGGTCTATATGCCGGTCTTTGTGCTGATTCCTCCAAAAAAGAGTGAGGAAAAGCAAAGCTGTTTTCTTGCCCCCTGTGGTCATTTGGGAGCCGGTAAGTACTCTGTGGCAGGTGTGAGGGAGATACCTGCTGTGGCAGATAAAATAGAGCTGTTTCACTATGATTATGGTCTTAAGATGGCTAAGCTTGGGTATGTGGCTCTTTGTCCTGACGCCAGGGGATTTGGAGAGCGGAGAGAAAAGGCTCTTCAGGGAGAGGATGAGGATTCCTTTATCAATTCCACCTGCTTTCATCTGGCTCATATGGCAGAGCCTCTGGGGCTTACGCTATGCGGTCTGAATACCTGGGATCTCATAAGGCTTCTTGATTATGTGGAGGAAAGGGGCGAATGGGATGCTGATACCATCGGATGCGTGGGATTTTCCGGTGGGGGAATGCAGGCGTTATGGTTATCGGCTCTTGATGACAGGGTAAAGAAAATCATAATCAGCGGATATTTTTATGGATATGAAGATTCGTTGTTAAAATTAAATGGGAATTGTAGCTGTAATTATGTTCCTGGTTTATGGGAACATGTAGATATGGGGGATATTGGTGCGCTGCTGGCTCCCAGGCCTTTGATGATCCAGTCGGGAAGAGAGGATCATCTAAATGGGGAACGTGGAATGGAAAATGTAATGGAGCAGCTATTGGTGGTGAAAGAAGCCTATGGTCTCTTTGGATTGGAGGACAGGATATTCCATGATGTGTGGGATGGGGGGCACTGTTTTCATCAGGAGCATATTGAGGAATTTTTAATGAGATAACAGGCATATTTGCCAATACTTCATTCTTGTGATGGGAAAAGTTCTATGATATAATAATCATAATTCGTTTTCCTGTTATAAATATGCAAGGGAAACGGATGGGACAACAGCAGTAAGGAGGTGTCTTTATGCCAGGGTTTAACGATATCATTGGACATGACACGATTAAGGAGCATCTTAAGAAAGCCATTGAGTCCGATCATGTTTCCCACGCGTATATTCTGACTGGTGAGACCGGAATGGGAAGAAAATCTCTTGCCAATGCCTTTGCCATGACACTTCTTTGTGAAAAGGGGAAAAGTGAGCCATGCATGGAGTGCCATGCGTGCAAGCAGGTGATGAGCAGCAATCACCCGGATCTGATTTCTGTGGGGCATGAAAAGCCGGGAAGCATCGGTGTAGATGACATCAGAGTGCAGATTAATGATACCATTATGATACGTCCTTACAGCAGCTATTATAAGATATACATTGTGGATGAAGCGGAAAAAATGACGGTACAAGCCCAGAATGCTCTCTTAAAGACCATTGAAGAGCCGCCGGCTTATGCCATTATCATGCTTCTTACCACCAATCAGGAGGCATTTCTGCCTACCATTTTATCCAGATGCGTGCAGCTTAAGCTAAAGCCGTTAAAGGATTCTGTGGTGAAGTCCTACCTCATGGGATCTTTGGGGATAAAGGAAAGCAGAGCTGATATTTACGCTGCCTTTGCAAGAGGTAATTTAGGACGGGCCATTCATCTGGCTTCTTCCGAAGAGTTTCAGCTTTTGTATTCAGAGCTTCTTCATATGCTGAAGCATTTGAAGGAGATGGATATTATGGAACTGCTTTTTTATATCAAAAAGATGAAGGATGAAAATCTGGATATTTATGACTGTCTTGATTTTATGCAGTTATGGTATCGGGATGTTTTAATGTATAAAGTGACACAGGATATTAATCTTCTGATTTTCAGGGAAGAATTTAATACAATGAAGGAGATGAGTGCAGCCAGCGCTTATGACGGCATTGAGAGGATTTTAAAGGCCATCGATAAGGCAAGAATCCGTCTTGAAGCAAATGTGAACATGGAACTGGCCATGGAACTCATGCTGCTTGTTATGAAGGAGAATTAAACAATGGTAAAGGTAATAGGCGTTCGGTTTCGGAATGCGGGGAAGATATATTATTTTGATCCCATGAGTCTGGAAGTTAAGACAGGAGATCATGTGATCGTGGAAACAGCCAGAGGCGTTGAGTATGGTTTCGTTGTCTTAGGCTGCAGAGAAGTGGAAGAGGAAAAGGTGGTTCAGCCATTAAAGCCAGTCATCCGTATGGCCACCAAGGCAGACGATGAGGTGGAGAAGAAAAACCACGAGAAAGAAAAAGAAGCATTTAAAATCTGTAAGGAAAAGATCCGCAAGCATGGTCTTCAGATGAAGCTGATTGATGCGGAATACACCTTTGACAATAATAAGGTATTGTTCTATTTTACTGCCGATGGAAGAATCGATTTCAGGGAGCTTGTAAAGGATCTGGCTTCTGTATTTAAGACGAGAATCGAGCTTCGCCAGGTCGGTGTCAGGGACGAGACAAAGATTGTAGGGGGAATCGGTATCTGCGGAAGAACCTTATGCTGTCATTCTTACCTTTCTGAATTTATTCCGGTATCCATTAAGATGGCAAAGGAACAGAATCTTTCTCTGAATCCAACGAAGATTTCCGGTGTCTGCGGAAGACTGATGTGCTGTTTGAAGAACGAAGAGGAAACCTATGAAGAGCTTAACAGCAAGCTTCCTAATGTAGGTGATTTCGTAACTACGGATGATAATTTAAAGGGTGAGGTTCACTCTGTCAGCGTTTTAAGGCAGCTGGTTAAGGTCATTGTCACCATCAAGGATGAAAAAGAAATCCGGGAATATAAGGTGGAGCAGTTAAAGTTTAAGCCAAGACGCAGAAGAGAGAAGAACCAGGTTACGGATGCAGAGCTAAAGGCACTTGAGGCTCTGGAAAAGAAAGAAGGAAAGTCCAAGCTCGATGATAATTGATTTAAAAGACAACGAACGGATTGATGACCTGCAGCGCAATGGTTATCAGATTATACAGAAACAAAATGGGTTCTGTTTTGGAATGGATGCCGTACTTTTATCCGGCTTTGCAAATGTAAAGCCAGGTGAGCGTGCGGTGGATTTGGGAACAGGGACAGGAATCATTCCCATTCTTCTGGAAGCCAAGTATGATGGGATTCATTATACTGGCCTTGAGATCCAGGAGGAAGTGGCTGATATGGCCAGGCGGAGTGTCGCTTTAAACCATTTGGAAGATAAAATTAGCATTGTAACAGGAGATATTAAGGAAGCCAGCCGTTTATTTGGTGCGGCTTCCTTTGACGTAGTGACGTCAAATCCTCCCTATATGAATGATGCTCATGGCCTTAAGAACCCGGACCTTCCAAAGGCGATTGCCCGTCATGAGGTGCTCTGTACCTTAGATGATGTGACAAGAGAAGCCTCCAGATTGTTAAAGCCAGGGGGAAGGTTTTATATGGTACACCGGCCTCACCGGTTAATTGAAATTATAACGTCATTAAAGAATTATGGAATGGAGCCAAAACGGATGAAGATGGTTCACCCGTTTGTTGACCGGGAAGCCAATATGGTCTTAATCGAGGCTGTCCGGGGCGGGAAGTCCATGATTAAGGTTGAGGCCCCTATTATCGTATACAAGGAGCAGGGCGTGTATACGGATGAGATTTATACCATCTACGGGTATTAATGGAACGTAGGTGGAAGAAAGAAACCGGGAGTGAGAGACATGGAAGGAAATAAGGGAAAGTTATATTTGTGTGCAACCCCTATTGGGAATCTTGATGATATCACCCTGAGGGTTTTAAATACATTGAAGGAAGTGGATTTAATTGCTGCGGAGGATACCAGACACAGCATTAAGCTGTTGAACCATTTTGATATTAAGACGCCGATGACCAGCTATCATGAGTACAATAAGGTGGAAAAGGCCAGGTACTTAGTAGAAAAGATGGGAGAAGGGGTATCCATAGCCTTAATTACGGATGCAGGTACTCCTGGAATCTCAGATCCGGGAGAAGAGCTGGTAAAGCAGTGTTATGAGGCAGGAATTGAGGTCACCTCTCTTCCAGGACCTGCGGCCTGTATTACAGCGTTAACTCTTTCCGGACTTGGGACAAGAAGATTCTGTTTTGAAGCATTTCTCCCAACGGATAAGAAGGAAAAGCAGTGGATTCTTACGGAGCTTCAGAATGAAACAAGAACTATTATTATCTATGAGGCACCTCATCGGCTGGTTAAAACTTTAAGCGAGCTTTTGGAGACACTTGGTAATCGAAGAATTACCATATGCAGAGAGCTGACTAAGCGATATGAGACGGCTTTTCGGACAACCTTTGTGGAGGCTTTAGAAACGTATGAGACAGAGGACCCCAAGGGAGAGTGTGTCATTGTAATAGAAGGGAAAAGCTTTCAGGAGATAAAAGAAGCCGAGATTAAATCCTTTGAAGAGATGTCTTTGGAAGAGCATATGGCTCTTTATGAAGACAAGGGAATCGACCGCAAGGAGGCCATGCGCATGGTGGCAAAGGACCGTGGAATCAGCAAACGGGAGGTTTATCAGTACTTGATAAAAAATGAATTATAAAAATTCTCTTGACAATTTACCTAACTTTTTATAAAATTATTTTGAAATTCAAAATATTTGATATATAAAACAATCCAACGAGGCATGCGGCCGTATGATGGTGATTTCGCCAGAAAGACCGGTGCATGAATGGGGGAATATATGACTACTAAAATAATTGGAACCGGCTCTGCGGTACCGGAACAGGTAGTGACCAATGACGATCTCTCAAAGATCGTGGATACCAATGATGAATGGATCCGTACCAGGACGGGAATCCGGGAAAGAAGGATTGCGTCGGAAGAATCGGGAACCTCCCATCTGGCGACTCTTGCAGCGGCAGAAGCCTTAAAGCAGGCAGGCGTAGCAGCGGAGGATTTAGACATCATTATTCTTGCTACCTCTACTGCGGATCACTGTTTTCCAAGCGGGGCCTGTGAAGTCCAGGCGGCCATTGGGGCACATAGGGCAGTGGCATTTGATATTAGTGCGGCCTGTTCCGGATTTGTATTCGCTTTGAATACGGTTCACAGCTTTTTTAAAGCGGGAATTTATCAGACAGGGCTGATCATTGGAGCTGATACCTTAAGTAAGATTATTGACTGGAAGGACAGAAGTACCTGTGTTCTTTTTGGTGACGGAGCTGGAGCTGCGGTTGTAAAGGCAGAAGAGAACGGAAGCTTTTACATGACACTTGGATCTGACGGAAGAAAATCAAGCGCTTTGGAGTGCCGGTCACGTACCACTGGAAACTTTCTTACGAAAACAGAGCCAGAGCTTGGATATATGACCATGGACGGACAGGAAGTTTTTAAGTTTGCTGTAAAGACGGTACCAGAATCAATCCATACCGTGCTGTCAGAGAGCAATACACCTATAGATGAAATTAAATACTTTATACTGCATCAGGCAAACTACCGGATTTTTGAATCCATCGCGAAAAGGTTAAAGGTGCCCATGGAGAAGTTTCCTACCAGTTTGGAACGGTTCGGAAACACCTCAGCGGCTACGGTACCTATTTTACTGGATGAGATGAACCGGGAGGGAAAGATAGAGCGGGGAGATAAGATTATACTCGCTGGCTTTGGCGCAGGACTTACCTGGGGAGCCACTCTTTTAGAGTGGTAATGATTTTAACTAATACTTTGAATGTCAAAGTAATAGCATATAATATTTGAATAAAGAGGAGATTAATAATATGTTAGAGAAAATGCAGGAAATCATTGCGGAGCAGTTAAATGTTGAAACATCAGTAATTAAGGCGGAATCTTCTTTTAAAGAGGATCTTGGAGCAGATTCACTTGATTTATTTGAGCTTGTTATGGCGCTGGAAGATGAGTATTCCGTTGAGATTCCTTCTGAGGACTTAGAGAAGCTTACAACGGTACAGCAGGTTATGGACTATTTAAAAGCAAAGGGCGTGGAAGCGTAATGAAAACCAGAATTACCGAACTTTTGGGAGTGGAATACCCGATAATCCAGGGCGGAATGGCCTGGGTAGCGGAACATCATCTTGCAGCAGCAGTTTCTGAGGCCGGCGGCCTTGGACTGATTGGCGGAGCCAATGCCCCGGGTGAGGTGGTGCGTGAGGAGATTCGTAAGGCAAAAGAGCTGACAAAGAAACCTCTTGGAGTCAATGTTATGCTTTTAAGCCCTCATGCGGATGATGTAGCAAAGGTTATAGTGGAAGAAGGAATCCGTGTGGTTACTACGGGTGCCGGAAATCCGGAGAAGTATTTTGAGATGTGGAAGGCAGCAGGAATTAAGGTAATTCCGGTAGTCGCTTCTGTGGCTCTTGCAAAGCGTATGGAACGTTATGGCGCTGACGCTATTGTGGCTGAGGGGAATGAATCCGGCGGTCATATTGGAGAGCAGACCACGATGACTCTGGTTCCTCAGGTGGCAGATGCCGTATCCATACCGGTCATTGCAGCCGGTGGTATTGGTGATGGCAGAGGAATTGCTGCGGCATTTATGCTTGGAGCAGAAGGTGTTCAGGTTGGAACCCGGTTTGTGGTTTCCAAGGAATCCATCGTACATGATAATTACAAGCAGAGAATTATTAAGGCAAAGGACATTGATTCATCCGTAACGGGCCGTTCCCATGGCCATCCGGTAAGAAGCTTAAGAAACCAGATGACCAGAGAATATGCGAAGCTGGAACAGGAAGGCAAGTCTTTTGAAGAGCTTGAGTACTTAACTCTTGGTACCCTTAGAAAAGCGGTTCAGGAGGGTGACGTTATAAATGGTACGGTTATGGCCGGCCAGATCGCAGGGCTGATCGACAAAGAGCAGACCTGTAAGGAAATGATTGAAGAGATGATGGAACAGGCAAGTAAGCTGCTTGGCCGTTAATAAGGAGTCTAAATTATGAGCAAGATTGCATTTATTTTCCCGGGCCAGGGCGCCCAGTATTGTGGCATGGGCCAGGATTTTTATGAAAAGACAGCAATTGGTAAGGAAGTATTCGATAAAGCCTCAGAGCTTTTAGGATTTTCCGTACCAGAGCTGTGTTTTGAAAAAAATGACCGGCTGGATATTACCGAATATACCCAGGCGGCTATGGTTACCACCAGCATTGCCATGATGCGGGTACTGGAAGCAGAAAAGGGCATTAAGCCTTCTGTGGCCGCCGGCTTAAGCCTGGGAGAATATTGTGCACTTGCGGCCTCCGGTATCATGAGTGACGAGGATGCCATTAAGACGGTCAGACAGAGAGGAATTCTCATGCAGGAAGCAGTGCCTCAGGGGTTGGGAGCTATGGCTGCCATACTCTCCATGGAGGCATCTGAGATTGAAGAAGTATTAAGCGATATGGAAGGAGTCCAGATCGCAAATTATAACTGCCCCGGGCAGATTGTAATCTCCGGTAAGAAAGAAATGGTTGAAAAAGCCAATGAAAAGCTTTTAAGTGCTGGTGCAAAACGCGCCATCCTGTTAAATGTAAGCGGCCCATTTCATTCTGATATGTTAAGAGGTGCCGGAGAAAAGCTGGGAGAGGTACTGGATGAGGTTGACATTAACGAACCTGTGATTCCTTATGTGTCCAATGTAACCGCTCAGTATGTAACAGAGAAAGAATCAGTGAAGGATTTACTGAAAAAGCAGGTGTCCTCTTCTGTCCGCTGGCAGCAAAGCGTGGAAGCCATGCTGGCAGACGGTGTGGATACATTTATTGAAATCGGACCAGGTAAGACACTGGCAGGATTTATAAAAAAGATCAAAAGAGATGTAACAGTCTTAAATATAGAAAAGCTGGAAGATTTAGAGAAGTTATCCGATTTATAAAAAGGGAGGTAAAAAGATGTTAGACGGTAAGATCGCAGTAGTAACCGGAGCCAGCAGAGGAATTGGCCGCGCAATTGCCAGTAAGCTTGCAATGCAGGGAGCAACGGTTGTTGTAAATTACAATGGTTCTGAGGAAAAAGCTCAGGAAGTGGTAAGAGAAATCGAAGCAAAGGGCGGTAAGGCAGAGGCCATTCAGTGCAATGTATCTGATTACGAAAGTGCCGGTACATTTTTTGCCTCAGTGATTAAGAAGTATGGAAAACTTGATATTCTTGTAAACAATGCAGGAATTACAAGAGATAATCTTCTTATGAAGATGTCTGAGGATGAGTTTGATTCCGTTATTCATACCAACTTAAAAGGCGTTTTTAACTGTATGAAGCACGTTTCCCGCCAGATGATCAAGCAAAAGGGCGGAAGAATCATCAATATTTCTTCTGTTTCCGGTGTTCTTGGCAATGCAGGTCAGGCAAATTACTGTGCAGCTAAGGCTGGAGTCATTGGTATCACAAAATCCTTTGCAAGAGAAGCAGCAAGCAGAGGAATTACGGTGAATGCAGTGGCACCTGGATTTATTACGACGGATATGACAGAGGTTCTCTCTGACGCTGTTAAGAACGCTTCCATGGAACAGATTCCTATGAAGCAGTTTGGTTCCGCAGATGATATTGCCCATGCAGTTGCATTTTTAGCATCAGAGGAGGCCGGATATATCACAGGTCAGGTGCTTTGTGTAGACGGCGGCATGGCAATGTAGCAGAAGAGTACGATGGTACCTTATAAGACTGGCTTAGTAGAAGAAATGCCCTTGCATGATAAAGGAAAGGTGAATTGGTATGAAGAGAAGAGTTGTTGTGACTGGCATGGGAGCGATTACTCCCATTGGTAATGATGTAGATAGCTTATGGAACGGACTTAAGGAAAAGAAGCTTGGCTTTGGTGAAATCACTCAGTTTGATACGACAGAATATAAAGCAAAGCTGGCAGCAGAAGTAAAGGATTTCGATGCCAAAGATTACATGGATGTGAAAGCAGCCAAGAGAATGGAGCGGTTCGCACAGTTTGCGGTAGCTGCAACAAAGGAAGCGCTTTCCATGTCTGGCATTGATATGGAAAAGGAAGATCCTTATCGCGTGGGCGTAAGCGTAGGTTCCGGAATCGGAAGCCTTCAGGCCTTAGAGCGGGAACATAAAAAGCTTCTGGAAAAAGGACCTGGAAGGGTGAATCCCCTTTTGGTTCCTATGATGATATCCAATATGGCGGCAGGTAATGTGGGCATTCAGTTCGGATTAAAAGGAAAGTGTATCAATGTAGTGACCGCCTGTGCAACTGGAACCCATTCCATCGGGGAAGCGTTCCGGTCCATCCAGTATGGGGAAGCGGATGTTATGGTAGCAGGCGGCGCTGAGGCCAGTATTTCGCCCATTGGTGTGGCTGGCTTTACGGCTCTTACTGCACTGACTACTTCGGATGATCCTCTCCGCGCCTCCATCCCATTTGATAAGGATAGAAGCGGTTTTGTCATGGGCGAGGGCGCAGGTGTTGTGGTCTTGGAAGAACTTGAGCATGCCATCAGTCGTGGAGCTGTTATTTACGGCGAAGTAGCCGGATACGGTTCTACCTGTGATGCATACCACATCACTTCCCCGGCAGAAGATGGTAGCGGTGCGGCAAGAGCCATGACCGAGGCCATTAAGGATGCTGGTATCACACCAAAAGACATCGATTACGTCAACGCCCATGGCACCAGCACCCATCATAACGACTTGTTTGAGACCCTGGCGATTAAAGGAGCCCTTGGAGATCATGCAAAGGACGTTAAGATCAGCTCAACAAAATCCATGGTAGGCCATCTTTTAGGAGCGGCAGGCGGTGTAGAATTTATTGCCTGTGTAAAATCCATAGAAGACGGATTCATCCATGCCACAGCCGGACTGGTAGAAGAAGGCGAAGGCTGCGACTTAAATTATACAAAGGGTGATGGAGTTTCCTGTGATGTGAATTATGCCATCAGCAATTCCCTTGGATTTGGCGGACATAATGCCAGCATTCTTGTAAAAAAGTATAAGGCTTAGGAGGCAGTCAATGGAGATTAATGATATCATAAGGCTGATGCAGGCGGTAAAAGAGAATGACCTGACCAGCTTTCGATTAGAGGAGGGCGATGTAAAGCTCTCCATAAAAAAGGAAAAAGAGATTCTTACCGTATCCACAGCCCCTGTTTATCAGACACTGCCTGAGGCAGGTATGTGTCAGCAATCGGATAAGGGGAATGAGTCTGCTGGCGTGATGACAAAAGGAACCAATGACGTGGAACTCTGTACTGGCAATGTAGTAGCATCTCCTCTTGTGGGTACGTTTTACAATGCTTCCTCTCCGGAGGCAGAGCCATTTGTAAAGGCAGGAGATCAGGTAAAGAAGGGACAGATCCTTGGAATCATCGAGGCAATGAAACTGATGAACGAGATCGAATGCGAATACGACGGTGTTGTGGAAACGGTACTGGTTTCAAATGAAGATGTGGTAGAGTACGGTCAGCCTCTGTTCCGTATCCGGTAAATTGATGTGAATTATAAGAGAGGCCCTAAGCAGCGGCCTCTCTTTTCAAACATAAGGAGAGAAAATATGTTAGGAATCAAGGAAATTCAGGAGATCATACCTCACAGACATCCGTTTTTACTGGTAGACGTCATCGAGGAGCTTGTGCCAGGAGAAAGAGCCACAGGATATAAATGTGTTACCTATAATGAGCCATTTTTTCAGGGACATTTTCCGGAAATGCCTGTTATGCCTGGAGTTTTGATTCTTGAGGCATTGGCACAGGTTGGATCTGTCGCCATGTTAAGTCTGGAAGAGAATAAAGGAAAAGTTGGATTTTTCGGTGGCATTGACAAAGCGAAATTTAAACGCAAGGTTTTGCCAGGAGATAAACTGAAACTGGAATGTGAAATTATAAAGCGCAAGGGCCCTGTTGGCATCGGAAGAGCCGTTGCAACTGTGGATGGAAAAGTAGCAGCCAGTGCAGAAATGACATTTATGATTGGGTAGGTGGATGTTATGTTTGATAAGATTCTAATCGCAAACCGTGGAGAAATCGCGGTTCGTATTATAAGGGCCTGCCGGGAAATGGGCATTAAAACGGTAGCTGTGTACTCGGAAGCAGACCGGGACAGTCTTCATACTCTCTTAGCAGATGAGGCCATCTGTATTGGTCCAGCCCCTTCTACCCAGAGCTATTTAAACATGGAACGCATCCTTACGGCTACCGTGGCCATGAAGGCAGATGCCATTC
Organism: Clostridium sp. 12(A); assembly: GCA_000526575.1. Lineage (GTDB taxonomy): Bacteria > Bacillota > Clostridia > Lachnospirales > Lachnospiraceae > Lacrimispora > Lacrimispora xylanolytica. Next base: position 3,138,701 of record JAGI01000002.1, read on the forward strand.
ACCCAGGCTTTGGATTTCTTTCTGAAAATGAACGATTTGCAGAGCTTTGTGAAAAATGTAACATTACCTTTATCGGTCCTTCCCATCACATCATCAATAAAATGGGCAACAAATCAGAAGCCAGAAAGACCATGATGGAAGCGGGTGTCCCGGTTGTTCCCGGCGGCAAAGAGGCGGTCCACCACGTAGGGGAAGCAAAAGAGATGGCAGAGAAAATTGGTTTTCCTGTCATGATTAAGGCATCCTCAGGCGGCGGCGGTAAGGGAATGAGAATTTCCAGAGGACTGGAAGACTTTGAAGCTAATTTTAACAATGCCCAGATGGAGTCTGTGAAGGGATTTTCTGATGACACCATGTACATCGAAAAATACATTGAGAAGCCACGTCATATTGAATTTCAGATTATGGCGGATAAGTTTGGCAATGTGGTTCATATGGGAGAGCGTGACTGCTCCATTCAGAGGCGTCATCAGAAGGTACTGGAAGAATCACCTTCTGCCGCAATCTCAGAGGAGTTAAGAACGCAGATGGGAGACGTGGCGGTCCGTGCAGCGAAGGCAGTTGGCTATGAAAATGCCGGAACCATCGAATTCCTTCTGGATAAACATAAAAACTTTTACTTCATGGAGATGAACACCAGAATTCAGGTGGAACACCCGGTCACCGAGATGGTGACTGGTTTAGATCTTATTAAGGAGCAGATCCGGATCGCAGCTGGAGAGCCTTTAAGCGTGAAGCAGGAAGATATCACCATATCCGGCCATGCCATCGAATGCAGAATCAATGCAGAGAATCCTTCAAAGCATTTTATGCCCTGTCCTGGCCTGATTAAAAACATTCACGTTCCAGGCGGTAATGGTGTGAGAATTGACACTCATATTTATAACGAATATAAGGTTCCGGCCAATTATGACTCCATGCTGATGAAGCTGATTGTTCATGGTAAGGACCGGAGGGAAGCCATCTCAAAGATGAGAAGTGCCCTTGGGGAGCTGATCATCGAGGGTATCGAGACCAATGTGGATTTTCAGTTCGATATCTTAAGTCATGAGGCTTACCGTGACGGAGATGTAGATACGGACTTCATCCCGAAATATTTTCCGGATTATGTCCGGTAAGCAAATAAAGGAGTGTATCTTATGTTAAGAAACATGTTTAAGAAGACCTATACACTGATCGACAGCAAGTATAAGACTCCGGAAAAGTCAGAGGAACCTAACATCCCGGAAGGGCTTTGGAAAAAGTGCAACAAGTGCGGCCAGCCCATTTATTCTGAGGATGTAAAAAATAATCATTATGTCTGTACCAAGTGCACCGGCTATTTCCGGCTGCATGCCTTTCAGAGAATTGAGATGATGGCAGATACTAATACCTTTACCGAGTGGGATAAGGAAATGGAATTTGCCAATCCCCTTGATTTCCCTGGCTATGACAAAAAGGTGGCAGCAGCAAAGGAAAAAACTGGCCTTTCTGAAGCCATTGTCACTGGGATCTGTGAAATTGGCGGTCAAAGAGCGGTTCTTGGTGTGATGGATGCCCGTTTTATCATGAGCAGTATGGGCCATGTGGTTGGAGAAAAGATTGCCAGAGCTGTGGAGCAGGCTACGCTATTAAAGCTTCCAGTGGTACTTTTTGCCTGTTCCGGCGGAGCCAGAATGCAGGAGGGAATCGTATCACTGATGCAGATGGCTAAGACCTCAGCAGCCTTAAAGCGCCACCACGAGGCAGGTCAGCTTTACATCAGTGTGCTGACTGATCCAACCACAGGAGGCGTAACCGCAAGCTTTGCCATGCTTGGAGATGTGATTTTAGCAGAGCCAGGGGCCTTAATCGGCTTTGCTGGTCCCAGGGTTATTGAACAGACCATTGGACAGAAGCTGCCGGAAGGCTTCCAGCGTTCAGAATTTCTTCTTGAGCATGGATTTATTGATAAAATCGTTCCAAGAAATGAGATGAAGGAAACCATTGCCCGAATCTTAAAACTCCACAAACCTTACGCTGTAAAGGAGTTTTTTGTGGATAAACAGATTTCTTCGGAAGAGGATAGTGGAAAAAAGAAGGCCCTTCGCCCCAAAAAGAGCAAACGAAGTGCCTGGGATACGGTCCTGTTATCCAGACGGGCGGATCGTCCGGTGGCATCGGATTATATCAGAGAAGTTTTTGATGATTTCATGGAGTTTGCAGGGGACCGTTATTTTAAAGATGATGGTGCCATTGTAGGCGGAATTGCATCCTTTCATGGTATGCCGGTTACGGTCATTGGACAGGAAAAAGGAAAGAATACAAAGGATAACATCAAACGAAACTTTGGAATGCCTTCTCCCGAAGGCTATCGAAAGGCCCTTCGCCTCATGAAGCAGGCGGAAACCTTTGGAAGACCTATTATCTGTCTTGTGGATACTCCTGGTGCATTCTGCGGCCTGGAGGCAGAGGAAAGAGGCCAGGGAGAAGCCATCGCCAGAAACTTATTTGAGATGGCATCTTTAACCGTTCCCGTTCTCTCCATTGTAATCGGAGAAGGCGGCAGCGGCGGTGCCCTTGCCATGGCAGTTGGCAATGAGGTCTGGATGATGGAAAATGCCATCTATTCCATACTCTCGCCGGAAGGCTTTGCCTCTATCCTTTATAAGGACAGCAAAAAGGCAAATGACGCGGCAAGGGTCATGAAGATTACGGCAAAGGATCTCCTGGAATTAGGCTTAATTGAACGGGTCATTCCAGAGGAAGAGCCGGTGAGCGGAGAAAATATTTCCGCAGCAGCAATGGAAATGGATAAGGCGATGGAGGAATTTTTCCTCACATACCTGTTAAAAAGTAAAGAAGAGCTTGCAAATCAGAGATATGAAAGATTTAGGAGAATGTAATGGGAACATTAAAACCTTTGGTAATAGGAGATCTTGTGGCAAAGAATCCGGTAATCCAGGGAGGGATGGGCGTTGGAATCAGCCTTTCATCCTTAGCTGGAGCAGTGGCAAAGGCCGGAGGAATCGGAATTATTTCAACGGCACAGATCGGCTTTCGGGAACCTGACTTTAAAAAGAATCCCCTGGAAGCAAATTTGAGGGCGATTGGAACCGAAATGAATAAGGCTAGAGAAATCGCACCAGATGGAATCATCGGTTTTAACATCATGGTTGCGACAATGAATTATGCCAGTTATGTAAAAAAGGCGGTTAAGACCGGAGCAGACCTTATTATATCCGGTGCTGGACTTCCGGTCAGTCTTCCTGAGATTGTAGCAGAGGCAGCGGAAGAGGCAGGGATTAAGCTTAAGACTAAGATTGCACCTATTGTTTCGACTGTAAAATCAGCCATGGTCATCTGTAAGATGTGGGACCGTAAATACCATCAGGCACCGGACCTGGTCGTCATAGAAGGACCTTTGGCCGGCGGTCATCTGGGATTTTCCAACGATGATTTAACAAGGCTTGGAGTGGATACTGAGGATGTGGAGCATACTTATAAACGGGAAGAGTACGAAGAAGAAATTAAAGGAATCATTCGTCTGGTAAAGGAATACGGGGACAAATACAATAAGGTAATCCCTGTAGTAACCGCAGGCGGAATCTATACCCATGAGGATGTGATGCATCAGATTGATTTGGGCGCAGACGGGGTTCAGGTGGCAACCAGATTTGTTACCACTCATGAATGTGATGCCCCTATGGAATATAAGCAGGCGTATATCAATGCGAAGAAAGAGGATATCGTTATTACAAAGAGTCCGGTTGGAATGCCGGGAAGAGCTATTGTAAATCCATTTTTAAGCGATGTGGGAAAGGTTCCATTCCGTTTGGAGCATTGCTACCAGTGTCTGGAGAAATGCGACAGAACCACCATTCCTTACTGTATTACAAAGGCCCTTGTGGACTCAGCAGAAGGCAGGACAGAGGATGGACTTCTTTTCTGTGGAAGCAATGCTTATCGGGCGGAGAAGCTTGAGAGTGTTGATCAGGTCATGAAGGAACTGGTTGGGGAAATTTGATTGTAATTTCATAAGCTGATAGGAAGGAAAGAGAGGCAGTCATAAGCCTCTCTTTTTTTGTGTATGTGAAATTATTATCAATAAAACAAGAAAAATGTCGAAAATATAAAAAGTTTTAATGTATTTTTTATTGCAATTTGCCAAAACAATCAGTTACAATAGAAGCAATAAGAATAAAAGGTAACAAATTATTCATATAAAAGATAGAGGAGGTTTACACTGCTTCAAAATAATTAAAAAAAATTGTCCGTTTTCAGACAGAATATTAAGCCTTTGGCAGTAGACCGGGACAATCCGGTCCGGATTATAATGTACAGGGAGGATTAAACAAATGGAATTCAAACATTTACCGGGTCTTACACCGGATGGAACCATCTATCATAACGTTAACATGGGAACCTTGGAAGCCCTGATCCCGTCAGGCTCTTATCAGTTTGTAAAAGCTCCATCTCTTCTCGAACTTCCGGGAGGAGATCTTTTGTGTGCCTGGTCTGCCGGTTCGAAAGAAGGCGGCGCAGACGAAAGCATCGTTTGTGCAAAACTGAAAAAAGGAGACGACCGCTGGCATCGGCCGGTAAAGGTATCCAGAGATTCCAAGCGTTGTGAGCAGAGTCCATCCTTATTCCTTGGCCCGGATAATGCGGTATGGGTGGTTTACACGTCCCAGGCCGCGGGGGTGTCGGGGAAAAATGATACCAACCACACCGCTATGATTCGTTTTCAGAAAAGCTTTAATGGAGGCAGGACATGGGAAGATCCCAAGGGTCTTTTTCCGGATACGGGAAGCTTATGCAGCCAGCCTATCATCATGCTAAAGAACAAAAGGCTGATCTTCTCCAACTGGATCTCAAGAGATTCCATGACAGGGTTATCCGGAGATCCTACGGTCTTTCGGATTTCAGAGGATGAGGGATCTACCTGGAAAACCGTATTTATGCCTGAGAGCCAGGGAAGGATTCAGGCGAATATAGTTGAACTGGAAGAAGGACATCTTATCGCATTTATGAGAAGCCGGTCAGCAGATGCAATCTACCGCAGCGAGTCCTTTGACTGGGGAAGCACCTGGTCTGCACCCGTTAAGACTGTACTTCCTAATAACAATTCCGGTATCAGCGCACTTCGGTTAAAAAGCGGACGAATCGCCATTGTCTATAACCATATTGCTGTAGACAGTGCCGAGGAAAAGACAGAGAACGGTTGTCCCATTGCAGTGGCGCTGTCAGAGGATGGCGGCATTACCTGGCCGTTAATCCGGTATGTGGAGCTGGGAGAAGGTTATGCAGGAGCAGAAAATCAGATCAACAACAGGCAGTACGAGACTCCGTATCTCATGCAGGGACAAAATGGGGACCTGCATCTGGTATTTTCCTATAAAGGCAGGGCATGTATCAAATACATGCGATTTACAGAAGCCGATATCATAGGTGAGAAAAGGGCCCCGGAAGGTGAATAAGAAATTGGCGTCGGATGTATATCCGGCGTCTTTTTTTGTATACTAGAAACTTGAGTTCCACTACATAAAAGTCTTTCAGACTCTATGTTATAAAAAAAGTATAAAAAATATAAAAAAATGATAACGTTCGATATCAAATAAAAAAAAGATTTACATTGTTATCATTTTCATTTATAATAAATCATGGGAAAGGTGTGAGACTCGTGATAGGTAAACGTATTAAGACTCTTCGTGAGGAGAGGCATTACAGTCAGGAAAAGCTGGCAGCGGAGCTGGGTGTCAGCCGAATGACGATTAATAATTATGAAAATGAGAAGCGGGTACCTGACATTGATTTTGCCAGACAGATGGCAGATTATTTTGGCGTGACCGTAGAATTTCTTATGGGGGGAACAGAATACCGTTACAAAAGGGATGAGGTAATCTCTCTGAAACGTTCGGAAACTCTGTTCCGCATTATGGAAAAGCTTCCTCAGCCTGAGATCCAGGAGATGGTCTCTGCACTCATTGAGACTTTGGAAAAGTCTGTGGAGCTTGAGATGGCTGATGATATCGTTCGTGTCATGAATCATTGCTGTTTACAGGTAAGAAGGACCTTATACGGCTTTGAGAATTTAAATGAAGATATCGTAACATCTGTAAAGGAATTAAAAAAACATTCTGTGCCGGAGGATGTGATCCGGGGAGCCGTGCATTATAAGCCAAGAGTGGTTTACGATGCCGCATTTCATGCAACAAAGCGAATCGATGAGGAGCTTAATCGTTGTGCGGAAATTATGGAACGAAACCTTGAAAAGGTTGTTGGGGAGGAGCTTAAGAAACCCGTGAATGATGCGCTTGATTAAAAGGAGGATGATGGAGTGGAAAATTGGTATGAAGCCAGTGTGTCCAAAACACTACAACATTTTAATGCAAACGAAAACACAGGTCTGTCAGAAAATGAGGCAGTTAACCGCCAGAAAACATACGGTAAGAATGAATTTGATAAGCAGGAAAAAACAAGCCTGATCAAGGACATTCTTCATCATTTAAAGGATATTTCTACGATTATCCTGTTGTTAGCCGCGCTGCTGTCCTTAGGCATGGCGCTTAAGGATGGCCATGGCTTTATAGAGCCGGTGGTAATCGTATCCATTGTTATACTGAACCTGGTTCTTGCTATCACCCAGGAGAGAAGTGCCGAAAAGGCGCTGGAGGCATTGACCAGCTTAAACTCGCCGGATTGTATCGTATTAAGGGATGGCGTACAAAAAGAAATGGATACCACTGAGCTGGTTCCTGGAGATATTATTCTCCTCCAGCTTGGAAGCATTGTTCCTGCTGATGCCCGGCTCATTACTTCAACGAATTTACAGGTAGATGAATCAGCACTGACCGGTGAAAGTGAGCCTTCCGAAAAGAATGCAGACCTACTTCTTCAGGGCACAGTTCCCTTGGGAGATCAGCTTAACATGGTATTTTCCGGCTGTCACGTGACCTCCGGTCATGGTGTGGCTGTTGTCACTGGAACTGGTATGCACAGTGAGATGGGTAAAATCGCGGGATACTTAAATAACTCCCAGAAGATTAAAACACCGCTCCAGAGACGTCTTGAAAAAGTAGCAAAGTCCATCAGCATGATTGCCATAATTGCGGCTGTGCTGCTTCTCGTGATTGGTCTGTTACAGGGAGAATCCTTCTGGTCCATGGTCACTCTTGCGGCAACGTTAGCAGTAGCGGCAGTACCAGAGACATTAAATCTAATCGTAACATTATCTCTTTCTCAGGGTGTTAAAAACATGGTGAATAAAAATGCCCTGATTCGTAAGCTTTCCGCAGTAGAAACTCTTGGAAACACATCCGTAATCTGTTCCGATAAGACCGGAACCTTAACACAGAATCTTATGACCATTGAAAAACTCTGGTTACCAGGGGAGGAACCCTTTGGAGCGGAGGAAGAGTTTGGTCAGAAGGAAAAAGAGCTATTAACAAGATTCGCCCTGGCAAGCAATGCAACGGTTCAGATGGAAAACGACGGAACCATGACCATCATGGGCAATCCAACCGAAAAAGCCATTATGAGGCTGCTTCACGAAAAAGGCTTATCAAAGCAAAGTTTTTCTGAGCAGTTCCGTCTGGTGGGAGAGATTCCATTCTCATCAGAACGTAAGATGATGACCATTGTTTTAGAGGATACTTCTGGTGGATATATCATTTTGACCAAGGGTGCTTTGGACCGCCTGCCTCTTCATAAATTTGATGAGGGAATGGAAGAAGCAGTTTCTCATGTTCATGAGCTGTTTGCAAAGGAAGCCCTACGAGTACTTGCCCTTGGAATCAGACATGTGGATGAGATGCCGGATATGGATAGACCAGAGGAAATCGAACGGGAGCTTACCCTTTGCGGACTCATTGGTTTAATTGACCCGGCAAGACCGGAAGCGGCTCAGGCTGTGGAACGGGCTAAGATGGCAGGAATCAGAACCATTATGATTACTGGAGACCATGCAGTGACTGCCAGTGCCATTGCAAAGAACATCGGAATTCTTGGAGAAAATGAAAAGGTATTAACCGGACAGCAATTAAAGGATATGTCTGATGAAGAGCTTTGCCGTGATATCCATCATTACTCCGTGTATGCCAGAGTATCTCCTGAGGATAAGATCCGTATTGTAGAGGCATGGCAGGAGAATGGAGAAGTGGTTTCCATGACCGGGGACGGTGTCAACGATACTCCGGCATTAAAAGCCGCTGACGTTGGCGTTTCCATGGGACGTACTGGAACAGAAGTAGCAAAGAGCGCTTCTGATATGGTATTAACCGATGATAATTTTGCAACGATTATCGATGCGGTATCCGAAGGACGAAATGTATATTCTAATATCCGAAAGACGATTTACTTCCTTTTGGTCTGCAATATTTCTGAGATTGTTATTATGCTGGTAGCTCAGCTAAGGGGCTGGGGAATCCCGGTCACTCCTATTATGCTTCTTTTGGTCAACGTACTGGGAGATGGTATTCCTGGACTTTACTTAGCTAGGGAACGTTCTGACCCACGTCTTATGGACCGTGAACCTATACGCAGAGATGAAGGCTTCTTAAGCGGTGGTCTTTTAACGGTTATCATACAGCAGACCATAGCCTGTTCCGCAGTGGTACTGATCGGATATTATATCGGAACCTTCCGGGTGCTTCCGGGAAACCTGGGACCATCTCAGGCAGTAGGTCAGACGGTTGCTTTCTTAATCTTAGGCTGGACCTCAATTCTTCATTTATTTACGGTCCGCAGCAGAAAATCCATCTTTAAGAGAACTCTTAGGGATAATCCTCCGGTGGTCTACAGCACCATGGCTATGATTGCCGTATTCAGCTTCCTGGCGGCGGTACCTTCCGTTGGAAAAATCTTTGATTTAACAGCAATTGGCGGATATCACTGGCTGATTGCAGCAGGACTTTCCCTGATTCCTACCATCGTCGCTGAGATTGGAAAATTCATTGACAACCAGACTAACATCCGTGAGATTCGTGAATACAGACATCGTGTGATCCGTCATAAGATCAGAAGGGATGATAGTTTTTAAATAAAAAGTATCCAGACACCAGTAACGGGGTCCGGCTCATTTTTAAGAGCCGGGCCCTTGTTTCATTTTTATTATGATACATAAGGATTCATGGAAAGGAATAAGATAAAACAAGGAAAAATAGTAGATGGAATGACAGATGTTAAATTATCTTTGGGCGTTTATGATCCTTGTTGGGATCTTATGGGGAGCATTTCAGGGGAATTTAAGCGCGGTAACAGACGGTGCTTTAAATTCTGCAAAAGAAGCAGTCATGTTAAGCATAACCATGCTTGGAATCATGTCCTTTTGGACCGGAATTATGGAAATTGGGCAAAAGTCCGGCCTGATTGAGAAAATGTCAAAAAAAATGGGACCAATCCTCCGATTCCTGTTTCCAAGAATCCCGGAGGACCACAAATCTCTTGCTTACATAGCTACCAATATCATTGCCAATATCTTAGGGCTTGGCTGGGCGGCCACTCCGGCTGGGTTAAAGGCAATGGAAGCTTTAAAGGAGTTAGAGGATGACAGAAGGAAAGAGGAGAGCCAGGGAAAAAGAAAAGGGAAGAGAAAGCCTGTGGCAGAGGGAACTGCGAACAATGAGATGTGCAATTTTCTGATTCTTAACATTTCATCCTTACAACTGATTCCCGTAACCATGATTGCCTACCGGAGCCAGTATGGAAGTATTAATCCCACCGCCATTGTAGGTCCTGCACTTGCGGCCACCTTATTCTCTACTCTGGTTGGTATTGCGGCATGTAAGATTCTGGACAGATGATACGGTGAAATGATTACCACCCTCCTTTGCGGCGAGTTGGCAGGGGCAGTTCTAAAAAGTACAATCAAGGCAAAATAAACAGGTAAATAAGTTAAAATAGCGACAGATCGTATAAACGTGTGCCCCAAAAGGAGAGGAAGCTATGAAAAGGAAGGTTAAAGAAGTAGTCAGCCTGGCACTGGCAGCAGGTCTGGTGGTAGGATTGATTGCAGGCTGCAGCACAGGCAAAGAAAGTGGAAGCACAGAAGGAAAGAAACAAGTGACCCTGACCTTTGGAAGCCATCAAAGTGGACTTCCCACCTCTGGAATTGTTCAGGAGCTTGCAAAAGACTTTGAGAGCGAAACAGGGATTAAGATTGATTTTCAGATTTCTCCTGATGCTCAGTGGAGGGATTTAATCAAAGTGAAACTGGATTCCGGAGAGGCTCCTGATATTATTTGTGTAGATACTCCCATTGGTCTGGCCTCCAGCCTTCATATGGACCAGTACTGCCCAGAGCTGACAGACCAGCCATGGGTGAGCCGAATCGAAAAAACAACACTTGCAGCCGTTAGCGTAAAGGATAAGGTTTATGGAATTACATTTCCAGGGGCTAAAATGTATTTCTATCTGTATAACAAGGATATTTTTAAGAAACTGGAATTGTCCGTTCCCACTACATATAAAGAATTTTTAAGTGTCTGCCAAACACTTAAGGAAGCAGGATACACCCCCATTTATGAAGCGACCACCAATGGCTGGCATCAGGTGCTTCCTCTATTTGAAACCGGTGGCTTGTGGCTCAATCAGGACCCTGATATGTATGAGAAGTTAAATGAAAACAAGATAGATCTCGATGGAATTCCCTCCCTTTTAAACATTATTAAGCAGCTTGATGAATGCGCAAAAGCTGGTTACTTTGGGGATGATTACTTAAGCAATGCATGGGAGAATGCAAAGGAAGCCATGGCAACAGAGCGTTGTGTCATGACCGTTGCAGAGCTGGGATTTCGCGGACAGATAGAAAAGGAATATCCGGATTTTAAAGCAACGGAAAAATTAGGAGCGTTTGTTATGCCATGGGGAGACAATCAGGAAATAGGTGTGAACCCTGCAAGCAATGCTTACTTCATTAATAAAGACAGCAAATACATCGAAGAGGCAAAGCAGTTCTTTGATTTTCTGGCAAGACCTGAGAACCTGCAAAAGCGGCTTGATGGGCAGCCAGAGTTAAGTGCTCTTTGCTGGCCGGAGATAACAAGTAAATATACCAAAGAGGATCAGGCCTTTCTGGATTCCTTAAAAAAGGCAAATGTTGTGCAGACTTCGGTTAATTATATTGACAGCCAGTGGATGGATGTAGGAAAGGACTTAGAGTCCATGTATACAGGTGCTATGACACCGGAAGAGGTTTTAAAGACCATTATGGAACGGCGTATAGAGCAGGCAAAGCTGCAAAAGGACCCGGGCTGGGTAAAATAGCCCTAAAGCTGTGCCTTAAGATGAGTACAGGAAGGAGGAAATGATGAACCGGAATAAATTATATCCCTGGTATTTTGCCGGAGGAGCTGCCTTACTCTTTTTCCTGCTGTGTTTTGTACCAGGTATTTTAGGAATTGCTTTTTCTTTCACCGATTGGAATAATTTCAGCAGTGAGATTCATTTTGTGGGCCTTGCCAATTATAAAGCAGTTTTTCTGAATAACTCTGAATATTTGAAATATATAAGCAATACCCTCTTATTTACGGTTGTTACAACAATCATGAAAACAGTGGCAGGTATGGCCCTGGCACTCTTACTGACCCAGGAATTTATCCGGTTTAAGAATTTTCACCGAATGGTTATTTTTTCCCCTCAGGTTATGTCTTATCTGGTTGCAGGGCTGGTATTTCGAAGCATGCTCCATCCCACAACCGGCTTTTTAAATAATTTGTTGCGAAGCCTTTCCCTTGACTGGCTGGCAAAAAACTGGCTGACGGATTTGCATCTGGTCTTTCCTACTGTCATGGCCGTAGATACCTGGAGGGGCATGGGATACATTATGGTGGTGATAATTGCCGGGCTCTTATCGGTTTCCCCAGAATATTATGAGGCAGCCAGCATAGATGGTGCCAGCTTCTTTCAGAAATTCAAATCCATTACACTGCCATTGTTAAAGCCTGTTCTTATTAATGTTACAGTCCTTAATGTGACTTATGGATTAAGGGTATTTGACATGATTTATTCCCTTACCAATGGCGGTCCGGGTAATGCCACCGGTGTTATCAATACCGCTGTTTACAAGGAGTTTTCCAAAGGCAATCTGGCCATGGGAACGACCTTATCAAGCATCCTGTTTCTTGTGGTTCTTAGTTTGCTCTATTTTATTATTAAGTCCATGGAACAAAGGGAGGTGGAGGGGTAATGGGAAAGACCAGAAAAGTCATAGGCTGTATGCTGGGCAATCTGGTGGCAGTGCTGACCAGTCTTATTGTCATCATACCTTTGGTTGTTTTGTTTTTAAATTCCTTTAAGACAGCCGGTGAGGCAAACAAGATGACTTTATCCCTTCCTAAAGAATGGATGTTTGAAAACTATGGAAAAGTCATTGAACAGGGAAAACTGCTTTCTTCCTTCTTTAATGGACTACTGTATGCAGTGTTCAGCGTAGTAATTGTAGTGATTCTGGTGTCAGCGGCTGCCTTTGTGATCTCAAGAAATCCAAAAGGTATCAACCGGTTTCTCTATTATTTCATCATCTCAGGAATAGCATTGCCTATCAATAACGTAGCACTTATGAAGGTCCTTCAGGTGCTTCATCTGGTCAATACTCAGCTGGGAATCATACTGCTTTATGCAGCCATTAACATCCCCTTAAGCCTGTTTCTGACCTATGGATTTATAGGAACCATCCCCAGAGAACTTGATGAAGCTGCTGTGATAGATGGCTGTAGGCCTGGTCAGTTATTTATCAGGGTAATAGCACCCTTAATGAAGCCTATTGTATCGACCTTATTTGTTCTTGACTTTATGGCTGTTTGGAATGATTTTACCATGCCTTTGTATTACCTTAATAATTCCAGAAAATGGCCCATGACCCTGGCGGTCTATAATTTCTTTGGTGCCTTTGAGTATTCCTGGAATCTGGTGGCAGCTGATATTATACTTACCCTGGCTCCAGTGCTGGTGGTATTTATTATTGGGCAGAGATATATTGTAGGCGGCGTTTCCGCGGGTTCCGTAAAGGGATAAAAAGGCTTAAAAATGGGATGCCGCACCAGAAAATTGTGCGGCATCCTATTTATAATCATTAACTGCTTATTTGGTCTTAAAGGAACAGTTTACTACATTTGCTCCTACGATAACGTCTTTGTTCTTTCCGCCGTTGGAGATACATCCGCTAAAGTTGTGCTTACCGGAGTTTGGAGCCTTGGGGAAGTTAAAGTTTACGTTATTGTTGTTTCCGGTACAGTTCTTAAGGGTAACTGCTCCGGTATTGTTGTTCTGGTCAAAGCCTCTTGCCTTGTTGCCGGTTGCAACGCAGCCTTCCAGATAATGATTGTCAGCTGTGAAATTACCGCCAACCTTAAAGCCCTGTCCATTGCCATCGTACTTTCCGTTGTAGGAAGCTTCACAATTGTATAATTTTACAGCATTTCCTGCAGAGTAGAAGTCAAATCCGTCATCGGAGTTGTTTAAAGCGATACAGTTCCTAAACACGTTTCCAGGTCCAATGCTTAATTTGGCTGCAAAACCGTCTGCATTCTCGCCGTTTGTTTTCTTGTCATAGTTATAGGTGGAGGTAACCTTAGTGATCGTATTGTTAGATGCGCCATTGCTCATCTGAAGACCGGTATCTCCGCATTTTGTAATAAAGCAGTCTTTTACCTGGTTATTGTTGCCGCTGATGTGGATGCCGTTATCTCCGGCATTCTGAATGGTCAGGCCTTCAATATACCAGTAATCTCCTGTGATCTGGAAGCCACGGGAGCTGTCTGCGTATGGCTGGCTGGAGAAATCCACCACTGGCTTCTGTCCATTGTAGTTTACAATCTTAATGGGAGCGCTGGAGCTTCCCTTGGCACTCAGCTTAAAGGTAGTGGAAGAGGAATGGGTTCCTCCCATTAAGTAAATCGTGGTGCCTGCGGAGGCTTTTGAAATGGCCTTGTCAATGGTCTTATAGGGCTTGTCCGCGGACTGACCGCTGTTGGAATCGTTGCCGCTCGTGGATACATAAAACGAAGATGCAGCGTTTGTAGTAAGCGGGCCAAAGTAAGCTAAACTTGCCACCATAAAACAGGTTGTGATGATACCGATAATGCTTTTTCTTTTTCTCATATAATTACCCCTTTCTTTATATCTAGATTCCTGGCCAGTTATTTGGTCCGGAAGATCCAGCTTAAAAATCACAAACCTGGAAAGTTAAGAATCACAAAGAAGCAGATGTTTGTGCATTATATATAAATTTATATTAGGTTATTTACAAACGGTTGTCAATAATTAAATGTAAAATCTTGCCAATTATGCAAAAATGGAATACATATGTTAAAAAAGCGTAAAAAACACGAAAAAAGCACGGAAAGATATCTGTTTTTAACAAATACCGTTCCGTGCTCTAAATGGAGCTGTTTCTTTAGGAAGAAACCTGATCCTTGTATTCTTTTAATGCCTGGGAAAGCTGATCCGGACAGGACGTAGGACGAAATCCACACTGAATTCCTTCCAGTCGCTTAATCGCCTCATCCACATCCATTCCTTCCACAAGCCTGGATACGCCCTGAGTATTTCCTGAGCAGCCGCCGACGAACTGAACCTTAACTACTTTGTGGTCTTCTACTTCAAAACTGATTTCCTTGGAACAAACGCCTCGTGTTTTATAATTCATGATTGGTACCTCCAACTCCTTATGCCTGTTACGTGTAAACAAACTAAATTATAGTCAAACCGTGAGGTGGTGTCAATAGCGCTTTTCAAACAGGAATAAAGACGCTATAATATATATAATAGAAGAAATACAATAAAAGGAGGAATCATATGTTAGGAATCATCGGAGCCATGGATGTGGAAGTGGCAGAAGTAAAAAAATCCATGGAGAACGTAACCGTAAAGACCATCGCAGGTATGGATTTTTATAAAGGAATTTTAAAAGGAAAAGAAGCCGTTGTGGTACGCTGCGGGATTGGAAAGGTGAATGCAGCCATCTGTACCCAGATTCTTGTAGATCAATACCAGGTGAGCGCAGTGATCAATACAGGAATTGCAGGATCACTCAAGAATGAAATCAACATTGCAGATGTAGTCCTTTCCACGGATGTGGTACATCATGACATGGATGCAACCGGCTTTGGTTATCCTGCCGGACAGATTCCACAGATGAAAGAATTCTCTTTTGCGGCTGACGAGGGGCTTCGAAAACTGGCTTATGATTGTTGTAAGGAAGTTAATCCTGAGATTGGAGTTTTCATTGGAAGAGTAGTTTCAGGGGATCAGTTTATTTCCGACAGGGTTAAAAAAGAGTGGATTTCAAAAACTTTTGGGGGTGCATGTACGGAAATGGAGGGGGCTGCCATAGCCCAGGCTGCATACTTAAACCATATCCCATTTTTAATTATCAGAGCTATCTCAGACAAGGCGGATGACAGCGCAGATATGGACTATAGCGAGTTTGAACCGCTGGCTGTGAAGCACTCCGTAAACCTTATTTTAGCCGTTGCACAAAGGGTTTCATATTAAGTTCAGAATCGAATCCTGGCAGGATTTGACGAACGATTCTAGGCTCTCTCATCTTCCCAAAGCCTTTCCGGGTGTTTATAATAAACCTATCACCCGGGGAGACCGGGCAAGAAAGGGGAGCTATTATTATGCTGGAATTTTTACAGACAGGCAAAGCGTTATACGTGCTCGCAGCATTTTGCGGTATTGGTGTTATCACCAGATGGCTGACACGTAACCTCTACAAAAGATTGATTAAAGAATCAGATAACCTGACACTTACGAAGAATAAGAGTCTTCGTGCCTTTAAGCAGAAGACGGAATCTACATATCAGTTAAACCAGGGTATCCCAAGAATCAAGCCTTATCTGGAGCGCCAGATGTATGAATTCAAATGTATGGGAGTCACACTCCACGGCTGGAACATATTCTCCAATCAGATGACACTGTGGTGTTTTCTGGTAGGCGGCGGTGCAGCCTTTGCTTCCTATTGGTATCGTACGGATCCGTACTATATCGTATTATATGGTTCCGTTGGAATTATGGCAGGACTCTTTACTATATTGGTAGAGCATGGCGCAGGAATTTCAGAAAAACGAATGCAGCTGTTTGCGGCACTTGATAACTATCTGGAAAATATCCTGATTTACAGGCTGGACCAGGAAAGAGATGATTTAGATGCAATGTCGGGTCCGCATTTGGAGCCCCGTGAAAATATAAGATCCATTTACTCCCAGGGAGGGAGAAATGCTGTAGAAGCAACCCAGGAGACCGAGTCAAAGCCGGATCGAAGAAGTGGACGGCAGAGACTAAAATCGGAGCGGCCGGAAAAACCAGTAAGAAACCGTCAGGTTGCCCAAATGGAGCAGTATGCCGATGAAATTGGTCCTCAAATGGAAAAGGTGGACAAGAAGTCCTCGGAGGCAGTGGGTTCCAGACGGGATGTAGATTATTTGAAACGAAGTCTGGAGCAGATTGCGGCAAGCCGGGAAAAGGAGAGAACCAGCCGGGCAGGAGAGGACTGGCTTAAGGATTTAAATCCCGAAGAATTAAAGTTAATTGGAGAGATTCTTCAGGAATATCTGACGTGAACATTTGGCAGCCCCAGGAAAATCATGTCGCAAATGGATGAACTTTATGATATAATTTCCCTAAACAGGCAGTCAGCAACCTGAACATAAGGAAAAAGGAGATATGGGCAATGGGAAATATAGTTTTTGATTATTCCAAAGCATCCGGCTTTGTTTCAGCAGAAGAGATGGAAAACATGAAATCTGCAGTTATGTGTGCCAGAGACACTTTAACGAGCAAATCCGGAGCAGGCAATGATTTTCTAGGCTGGATCGATCTTCCGGCAGATTATGATAAGGAAGAGTTTCATAGAATAAAGAAAGCTGCAGAAAAGATCAAAAGTGACTCTGACGTACTGTTGGTCGTTGGAATTGGCGGCTCCTATCTTGGGGCTAGAGCAGCCATTGAATTTTTATCCCATAGTTTTTATAATGTTTTACCAAAAGGTTCACGTAAAACTCCGGAGATCTATTTTGTTGGAAACAGCATCAGCAGCAAATACATCCATGATTTAAAGGATGTGCTGGAAGGAAAAGATTTCTCCGTAAATATTATATCCAAGTCCGGCACCACGACGGAGCCTGCCATCGCTTTCCGTGTGTTTAAGGATATGTTGATTGAAAAGTATGGCCGTGTGGAGGCAAATAAAAGGATTTATGCCACCACAGATAAGAAGAAAGGAGCCCTTAAGAATCTGGCAGACCAGGAAGGTTATGAGACTTTTGTGGTGCCCGATGATGTAGGAGGCCGCTTCTCTGTACTCACTGCCGTAGGACTTCTTCCCATTGCGGTATCTGGCGCTGACATAGACCGGCTGATGGAAGGAGCAAACGATGCGAGAATCGCTGCCAAAGAAACTCCCTATGAGTCAAACGGCGCGCTTCAGTATGCAGCTGTACGCAATATCCTTCTTAGAAAGGGCAAGACCGTTGAGATCGTTGCCAATTATGAACCAAGCCTTCATTATGTATCCGAGTGGTGGAAGCAGCTCTTTGGAGAGAGTGAAGGAAAAGACCAGAGAGGTATTTTTCCGGCTGCCGTGGATTTGACCACAGACCTCCACTCTATGGGACAGTTTATTCAGGATGGGGCAAGAATTATGTTTGAAACCGTACTGAATGTCCAGGAATCTCCTGCAGAGATTCTTTTAAAGGAAGAAGAAGTGGATACAGATGGCATGAACTATCTGGCTGGAAAAAGCGTTGACTTTGTCAACAAGAGTGCCATGAACGGTACCATTTTGGCCCATACCGACGGCCATGTGCCGAATCTGGTCATTGATATTCCAAAACAGGATGCATACAGCTTAGGCCAGCTCTTTTATTTCTTTGAGTATGCCTGCGGGGTCAGCGGATATCTTCTTGGTGTAAATCCGTTTAACCAGCCAGGTGTGGAGAGCTACAAAAAGAACATGTTCGCACTGTTAGGGAAACCTGGTTTTGAGAAGGAAAGAGAAGAACTGTTAAAGCGATTATAAGGTATATGAATCTAATACCGGTGTTTCGGCCTGAGCCTTTTGAGGTTCGGTTCGGGGCACCGGATTTTTCATGTTATCTTATTTTCTTAAGCAATCGTTTAACAAAACTTAATTAGGAAATAAGTGTAAGTTATGATATTATGGAGGAGTATCAAAAAAACATATATTTATGGAGGAAGATATGAAAAAGACATTAACCATGTTACTTGCTTTTGCAATGGCATTCTCTGTGACTGCCTGTGGAGGAGCAAAGAGCGCAAAGACCATTTATGATGAGGCAACCAAGAAGACCTCAGAACTGACATCTATGGATGTTACTTCCACAGTCAATACAGAGATGACTCAGGGAGAGCAAAAAACAGACATGAAGATGAATCTGGATATGAAGATTGCTGATATCAATACGGAATCCATGAGATATTCCGCTTCCGGTACCACATCTGTCATGGGCCAGGATCTTGATATTTCCATGTATTACGAAAACGGATATTACTATATGACCTCCATGGGTCAGAAGATCAAATATGCCATGGATTTAGATAAGATGATGGAACAGGTCAAGCAGAGCACAGAAGGTGCAAGCCTGGATTCTTCTTATATGAAGGATATCACTGCGAAGAAGGACGGAGACAATCAGGTTATTACCTTTACCGTTGATGCGCAGAAGATGGATACCTATGTAAAGGATTTAATGAGCCAGATGGGAACTGATTTAGATGGCGTTACTTATAGCATCAAGGAAGTAAAGGGTGAGGCTACCGTTAACAAAGACGGTTATTTTTCAAAGTCAAAGATCAACATGTCTTTGGAAATGACAGCTCAGGGAGAAACCATTTCCATGGTTATGGATACCGACGCTGTTTATAACAACCCAGGCCAGGCTGTAGAGGTTACAGCACCGGATTTGGAAGGCTATACAGAAGTCGATCCAAGTGCTCTGGGTGGTCAGTAATCAATAAAAAAAGGCTGTCGCACATGCTGCGACAGCCTTTTATTCTTCAATGACCTGGATTTCCAAAAAGTCAAATTCTATATGCTCTATAAAATTATCCTGGGTGAATCTGGCTTTGGAGTGTTTTTTGAACTCCTGAATAGTGGCATCAAGCCACATGGGTTTTCCAAGATCAAACTGGTAGCAGATCTCTTCCAGAGCGTTAAATACCATAGTTGTCCGAGAAAGGTTGTAATCAGGATTGCAAATAACAGTATCCTTAAGGACCCTTGTATCTTTGATTAATTTTGCCCATATGCGAAACATAACAAATTATCCCTTCTAAATGCAGAGGCTAAAACCCTTTGTTTTCGTGATGAAACGATTATAACATTGTCTGAGGAAAGAGTGCAAGGAGGAAAATGACGGACATTGTAAAACAGTGAAATATATGATAGAATCTTGATAGGAAAAACCCAAGGAGGGAGACTTAAGATGGCACAACCCATTACGGATCAGGTTGGTTTTCTTGGAGAGGCCTGCAGAGCCGTCCAGGAGCTGTCTGCAAGCAGGAATCTGCTGGAAGAGTTCCATCAGGAGAAGAGACATCTGGAAAAGGAGCTGGAAGCAGAACGAAAGGCAGTGGCAGATGATATCAGCCTTACGATCAAAGAGAGAATTGAAGAGATCGAGGGCACATATGACAAAGAGATTGCCAGGGAGCAGGATGCTCTAAGGAAGGTAAGGAGCAAACGGGAAAAGGCCAAGAATCAGGGAATCAAGGAACGGATATTAGAGGAGACAGAGGAGCTTAAAGACAACAATAAAGAGCTGAGACAGCAGATGAAAGATGTGTTCCGGCAGGAGAGAGTTCCCGGCTTTTGTAACAGCCGGCTTTATTATGCCCTTTATATGCCTGGCGGTTTTCGGGAATGGCTCTTACTCATTACCACGTTTCTGATATTTTTTCTGGCCATTCCATCAGGAATTTATTTTCTGCTACCAGAAAAAAAGCTATATTATTTAATTGGAATCTATTTTTTGACTATAGTTATCGTTGGGGGCATTTACATCCTTATTTATAACAGGACGAAGATGAGACACCTTACTGCCTTAAGAAAAGGCAGGACTATCAGGGACCTTATTAAGACCAACGACCGGAAGATGAAGGTCATCATCCATTCCATTAAAAGGGACAGGGATGAGGCAGTTTATAATCTGGAAAAGTATGATGATGAGATCGCAAGGATTGAGCAGGAACTATCAAGTATCATGGAGAAGAAAAGGGAAGCCCTTAACACCTTTGATAAGGTTACAAAGACTATTATATCTGACGAAATCGCAGATGGAAGAAAAGACATCATATCAAAGCTTACGAGGGAATTTGAAGAGGCTCTGGCGAATGGGAAAGAGGCTGAGATCCGGGTAAAGGAGCAAACACTCTTCATCAATGACAATTATACTTCTTATATCGGTAAGGAGTTCATGATACCGGAACGCCTTGATGAACTGGCTGATATGATTCGAATGGGTAAGGCTGCCACCATAAGTGAAGCCAAGGCCCTTTATAAGAGCCTTAAGGAATAAAATGAAGGTGCAGGAAAACGCGCGGATGCGGTTGTTTCCTGCACTATTTTTTTGCGATTTTTCCATGACGGTGGAGTGAATAATTCCATAAATCACGGCTTATAATAGAACAGAGAAAATAAGGACAGCAAGGCAGGATATTATGAAATTATGGGAAAGAATTGCGATCCGGAGCAACCGGGACGTTTTTTATTATGACACAAAGCATTCCTTTGAAGCAGAGGACTTTGCTTCCAGACTATACGATATGATCAGTATGGAAATGGAAAATAAGAAGGCAACAGGAGTCCTTTTTTTGTGCATCGGCACCGACCGTTCCACGGGAGACAGCCTTGGGCCCTTAATCGGTTACAAGCTAAAAGAAAAAAGACTGGAGTTTTTAGAGGTCATTGGGACTTTAGAGCGTCCGGTACATGCCATGAATCTTGAGACCTACCAGACCATTCTTCGCTTAAGATATCCAAACTATGTGATTGTTGCAGTGGATGCCTCCGTTGGCAATATGGAGCACATCGGCTATGTGACTCTTGGCAGAGGAGCACTAAAGCCCGGTCTTGGAGTGAGCAAAGAGCTTAGATCGGTGGGAGACATTTTCATTACCGGAATTGTTGGAAGCTGCAGCAATTATGACCCTTTAATGCTCCAAAGTATCAGACTTTCCATCGTTATGAGAATGGCTGACTGCATCAGCCATAGTATTTATCTTGTCGAAAAGTTATGGGAGAACACGTCCATGCTTTGACATGATTTTCGCCTATTGTATGCTATGATGCACTGGATTATAAAGAATAGCGGGGTGAGCCAATGGGTGAATTATACAATCCGTACCCGAAGCTGCCGAAGAACATCAGGCAGATCGGGGAGCGGGATCAGATCGTAAAGCTATATGTCGAGGATTATGTCAATACGTATTTAAAACGTCTGTATCCTGTCGGAGGACAAGGGCTGCGGGTAGGCTTACTGCTTGGCAGTATGGAGCTTAATGATGGAACGCCTTATATCTTCATAGATGGTGCTTTGGAGATGGAGGATGTGACAGAAGCAGGAAAGGTAGCATTTACCGAGATTTCCTGGAAAAAAGCCTATCAGAACATGGAGCAGCTTTTCCCAAAGAGATCCATTCAGGGCTGGTTTTTATGCGGCAGTCCCGGAGACGATTTAACTCCTTTAAATTTCTGGAAACAACATATTCAGTATTTTGAAGGCACCAACAAGTTGATGTATTTAAGCAATGGAATCGAAGGAGATGAGACAGTTTACATAACTTCAGAAGACGGATTTTACAAGCTCCAGGGCTATAGTATATATTATGAGAGAAATCAGATGATGCAGGATTATATGGTTCTGCGAAAGGATGTAAAACGTATCGAAACCGATACAAATGATAAGGTAATTGAAGAATTCCGCAAGCGAATGGACGAACATAAGGATGAAGCAACGGACAGGCATCAGACCGCCGGGCTTCTCCGGGGCATGTGCACTGCCATGTCAGTCGTCATAGTAGCTGGCGGAATTGTTATGTTTAACAACTATGAACGGATGCAGAACATGGAAAGCGTCATTGTATCTGCCATTCCGGCTAAGGCCGAACAAATATTAGGAGGTGTCCAGAAAAAAGGGGGAAAAGTAGAACCAGGTGTCATTGTAGAAACGGTGGAAGCCGGCGTTTCTCCTACAACGGCAGTGAATAAGGAGACCATGTCAAACACTCCGCCAGGGACACAGGCAGGAGAAAGTCAGACACCCACAGAAGCTGCGGTAAGCCCGGAGACGGTGGAAGGTCAGGCAAAGCCGGAGGAGACAAAGGAAAGCCAGGCCAGTGCAGAGACGAAAAAGGCACCGGAAGAGACAAGTGCAGCTTCCGCGGAAACGACCAAGGCTCCTGCCGGTGAAAGCAACGCACAAAAAGAGACCAGTGCGCCTCCGGCTCAGACCAAGGAAGCGTCAGCAGCAGGAGCCAAGGTCCATGTGGTGCAGGAAGGAGAGACGCTTTACGGAATCAGCCTGGCAGAATACCATACGGTAAATAAGCTAAAGGAAATCTGTGAGCTCAATGGATTGGAGGATGAAAATAAGATTGTAGCAGGTCAGAAATTACTGCTTCCGTAGAAAAAAAGAATGCTTTTCTCATAAAAATGATGTATACTACAACTATATATGGGCATTTTTAGGAGAAAACTGCATGAGCGAATGGAACTCAATGAACAGAGAGATTAAAAAAAACCAGCTTCGTCGTCAAATCGTTCAAACTTCCGTAAGTAATGACGAATCCAGTGAAGAGATTATAAAAAAAGCCCGTACTAAGGTAAGAAAGAAGAGGCTTAGGATTTTTCTTGTGGTGTTTGGATTGCTGGCAGCAGGCGGAATCGGTGCGTTCCAGTATTTCAGCTTATACCATTATACGAATTACGGTATCGTATGGTCAAAAGAGCTGAACGAGGGAAGCTATGAGGGATATTTGGACTTTGGCTCCAATGTGCTGAAATATAGCAGAGATGGCGCGTCCTATCTGGATGCCCAGGGAAAGGAAGTCTGGATTCAAAGCTATGAGATGAAATCTCCCAGGGCAGTGGTAAGCGGAGATTATGCGGCCATTGCCGATTTGCAGGGCAATTCCATCTATATCTTTGATAAGGC
Organism: Clostridium sp. 12(A); assembly: GCA_000526575.1. Taxonomy (GTDB): domain Bacteria; phylum Bacillota; class Clostridia; order Lachnospirales; family Lachnospiraceae; genus Lacrimispora; species Lacrimispora xylanolytica. Next base: position 3,161,836 of record JAGI01000002.1, read on the forward strand.
AGGAAAAACCGGGGTCGCCACCACGGTCCTTCCCATTGTAAAAGCAACCGTATCCTCCCATGGAGTGGTGGCTGCCATTTTGGAGGATTCCGCCGCCAATTACATATATTTTTTCAAGCAGGACGGATCAGCCCTTGATGTGAAGATCAAGGCCCTTTTAGGAGGGGATTCCGGTTACCCGGTAGATATCAGCTTATCTCCCGATGGAACCCAGCTTATGGGGGCCTATGCCTATTTAAAGAACGGTACCTTAAATGGAAGGGTAGCGTTTCATAACTTTGCGGAGATTGGAAAAAGCGTACCGGACAGGCTGGTGGGAGGCTTTGATGAGCCTTATGACGCAGCCTTAGTCGCCCAGGTGCATTTCCTTGATGATACCTATTCCTGCGCATTTGCAGACAACAGCGTGTCGTTTTACTCCACCAGGAATGCTCTTTCTCCGGAACTGGTCAAACAGATTCCAATCAAAGAGGAGATTAAGAGTGTATTCTATTCCAAAAAATACGTAGGCCTCATTGTGGACAACCCTGAGGGGGAGAATCCCTACCGCCTGGAAGTTTACAGGCCTGATGGAAAGCAGGTTTTTTCCAAAGTGTTCCAGTATCAGTATACCAATGCTGATATTGACGGGGAACATGTATTTCTGTATAATGAGGATTCGTGCAGAGTCTATAATATGTCCGGCAGGCTAAAATTTTCCGGCACATTTGATTTTCCGGTAACTAAGATCCGAAACGGAAGGTTTCCCAATACCTTAATCGTTACGGGTCCCAAAAATATGAAAGAAATAAGATTACAAATAGGAGGACAATACCAATGAGCAACGTCGAAACCATGTCAATCAATGCAATCCGCATCCTATCTGCAGATGCGATCCAGAAAGCCAATTCCGGACACCCCGGACTCCCTTTAGGTTGTGCATCCGCGGCTTATGAATTATGGGCAAACCATTTAAACCATAACCCGGCTGATCCTGACTGGAAAAACAGGGACCGTTTTGTGTTATCAGGAGGCCATGGTTCCATGCTATTGTATTCCCTGCTTCACTTGTTTGGATACGGAAATCTCTCCAAAGAGGATTTAATGAATTTCCGCCAGCTTGGTTCCAAAACACCGGGACATCCGGAGTATGGTCATACGGTTGGCGTAGAAGCAACCACAGGACCTCTCGGTGCAGGTATGGGTATGGCAGTTGGTATGGCAATTGCGGAAAGCCATCTGGCATCTGTATTCAATAAGGACAATTACCCAGTGGTAGACCATTACACCTATGTTCTTGGCGGAGATGGCTGCATGATGGAAGGAATCTCTTCTGAAGCATTTTCCCTGGCAGGCACCTTAGGTCTTTCCAAGTTAATCGTTCTTTACGATTCCAACCAGATTTCCATCGAAGGAAGCACTGACATCGCATTTACCGAGGATGTACAAAAACGCATGGAGGCGTTCCATTTCCAGACCATTACCGTAGAAGACGGCAATGATTTAGGAGCTATCGCCCGCGCCATTGAAGAGGCGAAGGCAGATACCGAGCGTCCATCCTTTATCACCATCAAGACCCAGATCGGCTTTGGCTGCCCGGCAAAACAGGGAAAAGCAAGTGCCCATGGAGAGCCTCTTGGTGCGGATAACATCACTGCTTTAAAGGAGAATTTAGGCTGGCCATCCACAGAGCCATTCTTCGTACCGGAAGAGGTATACAGCCACTATAAGAAGCTGGCTGAGGAAAAGGCTGAAACAGAAGCTGCATGGAACGTGATGTTTGCAGCCTACTGTGAGGAATATCCGGAGATGGAAACATTATGGAATGCCTACCATGATCCAGATGGCACAGAAAAAGCCATTGAAGCCTGCGCTGATTTCTGGAAAAAGCCAGAAAAAGCAGATGCTACCAGAAATATTTCCGGTCAGATCTTAAACCGTGTAAAGAATTATATTCCAAACCTCATTGGTGGTTCTGCAGACCTTGCACCATCCAATAAGACCAATATGTCTGAGGTAGGAGACTACTCCAAAGAGGACAGAAGCGGACGCAACATGCACTTTGGTGTGAGAGAGCTTGGAATGACTGCAATCGGAAACGGTATGCTTCTTCACGGCGGACTTCGTACTTACATTGCTACCTTCTTTGTATTCAGTGATTATACAAAGCCAATGGCACGTTTGGCTTCCCTCATGGGAATTCCTCAGACCTTTGTGTTCACACATGACAGCATCGGTGTAGGAGAAGACGGACCGACTCATGAGCCAATCGAGCAGCTTGCCATGTTACGGGCAATGCCGAATTTCCATGTGTTCCGTCCTTGTGATGAAACAGAGACAGAAGCAGCCTGGTATTCTGCACTGACCTCCAAAAAGACTCCTACCGGCCTTGTTCTTACAAGACAGAACTTAACTCCAATGCCTGGTAGCAGCAAAGAGGCATTAAAGGGCGGCTATGTGATTGATGACTGCGAAGGAACTCCTGATATCATTCTCATTGCCAGCGGTTCTGAAGTAGAGCTATCTGTTAAGGCAAAAGAGCTTCTCTCTGACCGTAAGGTAAGAGTCGTATCCATGCCTTGTATGGATCTCTTTGAAGAGCAGACCGAGGAATATAAGGAATCCGTTCTTCCAAAGGCAGTAAGAAAGCGCGTGGCAGTAGAAGCCTTAAGTGATTTTGGCTGGGGTAAATATGTTGGTCTTGACGGGGCATACGTGACTATGACAGGTTTTGGCGCCAGCGGTCCTGCAGGACAGTTGTTTGATCATTTTGGATTTACAGCTGAGCGGGTTGCAGAAGTGGCAAAATCCTTATAATATATCCGGCATCTTGATACAAAAGGAAAAGGAGCATAAGGTCATGGGAATGAAATGTATTGGTGTTGACGTAGGCGGTACCTCTGTAAAGATGGGACTTTTTGAGGTTACGGGGGAGCTTTTACACAAATGGGAAGTAGGGACCAGAAAGGAAGAGGAAGGAAGATACATCCTTGATGATGTGGCTGCCTCCATCTTAAAAAAACTGGAAGAGCTTAACATTACCATTGATCAGATCCAGGGGGCCGGGCTTGGAATTCCGGGCCCTGTTCTGCCCAATGGCTATGTGGAGGTCTGCGTCAATTTAGGCTGGCGGGACCGCTACCCGGAACGGGAGCTCAGTGAACTTTTACATGGACTGCCGGTAAAAAGCGCCAACGACGCCAATGTAGCAGCTCTGGGAGAGATGTGGCAGGGCGGTGGAAAAGGCTATCAGGATATTGTTATGGTCACCTTAGGAACCGGAGTAGGTGGAGGCGTGATCATTGACGAGAAGATTGTGTCTGGAAGACATGGTCTGGCTGGAGAAATTGGACATATCCATGTCCGTGGCGATGAGACAGAAACCTGCAACTGCGGCGGCGTAGGCTGCGTGGAGCAGGTCGCAAGTGCGACTGGAATCGCCAGAGAAGCCAGACGTATGATGGAATCAAAGGATACCCTGTCTTCTTTAAGAGGCTATGGCAGTCAGGTCACGGCAAAAAATGTGCTTGATGCAGCAAAGGCAGGAGATCCCCTGGCTCTGGAAGTGATGGAGGTCGTTGGACATTATCTTGGGCTGTGTCTTTCCCAGGTTGCCATGACCGTAGATCCCGAAGTCTTTGTACTGGGCGGAGGTGTGTCAAAAGCCGGTCAGTTCCTCATCGATATCGTAAATAAAAACTATGAAAAATTTACACCTATTTCTAAGAATAAGGGCAGTATTGTTCTGGCGACATTAGGGAATGATGCAGGAATATACGGTGCTGCAAGACTGATCTTGGATTAGGCTATAAACAGAATACCAGATATGGCTGATACGTGATCTTAAAGCCATGTCTGGTATTTTTTTTCGTCCAGTCTTTTCCTTAGCTCTACACTTATTTACAATTTACTAAATTATGATATAATGGGAATACTTCACAAGACGAAACATGGGATGAAATGAGGAGACCCCGGTTGTAGGACAACCAGGGCAATTATGAAAAATCTATGTGCAACTTGACTGATTAACTTATTTATATTGCTGTTTTTCTATACATTTAGTATAAAAAACAGATGTGAACAGGATATGAACGACCTGTAAACAGATTATGAAAAAAGGAGATACCATGGGAGACAACCATAAAAATAGGAAAACTATCGTCATCGGTCATAAAAATCCGGATACGGATTCCATCTGCTCTGCAGTCAGCTATGCGAACCTAAAGCGGATTATAACTGGTGAGGATTATCAGCCGGGACGGGCGGGGAGAGTTAATGAAGAGACCCAGTTCGTACTGAATTATTTCGGTATGGAAGCCCCGGAACTTATAGAGAATGTAAAGACACAGGTTCTGGATATTGAGATCCGGGAGACCAGGGGTGTAAAGAAAAAACTATCCTTAAAAAAGGCCTGGAACCTGATGCAGGAGGCGAACGTAGTCACCATTCCTGCGGTTACCTCTGACGGGATTTTGGAAGGACTGATCACAGTTGGCGATATTGCCAAATCTTATATGAACGTATATGACAGCAGCATTTTATCCAAGGCATGTACCCAGTACTCCAATATTGTGGAGACACTGGAGGGAAGTCTTGTGGTAGGTGATGAAACGGCTTACTTTGATAAAGGAAAGGTTCTGATTGCTGCGGCAAATCCTGATATGATGGAATATTATATCTCACAAGGGGACCTTGTTATCCTTGGAAACCGGTATGAATCCCAGCTTTGCGCCATTGAGATGGAGGCAGCCTGTATCATCGTCTGCGAAGGTGCTGCTGTTTCCATGACCATCAAAAAGCTGGCTCAGGAACGGGGCTGTACGGTTATGACGACTCCATATGATACGTATACCGCAGCGCGTCTGGTAAACCAGAGCATACCCATCAGCTACTTTATGAAGACCGAAGGGCTGATTACCTTTGAAGAAGAAGACTATATTGATGAAATTAAAGATGTTATGGCAAGCAAGCGTCACCGTGATTTCCCGGTTCTTGATAAGGATGGAAAATATAAGGGCATGATTTCACGCCGTAACTTACTTGGTGCAAAAGGAAAACGCCTCATTCTTGTGGATCACAACGAGAGATCCCAGGCAGTAGAGGGAATGGAAAATGCGGAGATTTTAGAGATCATCGACCATCACAGACTCGGCACCGTAGAGACCATCGCACCCGTATTCTTCCGCAACCAGCCGGTAGGATGTACGGCCACCATCGTGTATCAGATGTATCAGGAGAACAATGTAAAGATAGAGCCTCAGATTGCAGGTCTTCTTTGCAGCGCTATTATTTCCGATACCCTGTTATTCCGATCTCCTACCTGTACGGAAGCAGATAAGAAGGCGGCACTTGCCCTGGCTGACATTGCAGGAATTGACGCGGATAAGTATGCTTCCTGCATGTTTGAGGCTGCAAGCAACTTAAAGGGAAAAACAGACGGAGAGATCTTCTATCAGGATTTTAAAAAGTTCTCTGTTGGAAAAATCGCCTTTGGTGTGGGACAGATTACTTCTTTAAATGCAAAGGAGCTGGAAGAGCTGGAAGACCGTATGATTCCATATATGGTAAAGGCAAGAGAAGAGCATGGCGTGGACATGATGTTCTTTATGCTCACCAACATTCTGACAGAATCCACCGTTCTCTTATGCGAGGGCCAGGGGGCAAAACAGATGATCTTAAGAGCCTTCCGAACCGATAACAGGGAAGACGATCAGAAAGAACATGTGGTAAGTCTTCCAGGCGTAGTATCCAGAAAGAAACAGTTGATTCCAAGTATTGTGTTAGCCGTTCAGGGATAAGGAGGCCGGTTATATGAAAAACCCGGAAAAATCAGGTAAGGTAGAATGGAAGCCTGGAAATATGCTTTATCCTCTTCCAGCTGTTATGGTAAGCTGCCAGAGAGAGGGAGAGAAACCCAACATCATAACCGTTGCCTGGGCTGGTACCATATGCTCCACTCCGGCCATGCTTTCCATATCCGTACGACGGGAACGATACTCTTATGATATTATAAAAGAGACCGGAGAATTTGTAGTCAACCTGGTTTCTAAGGAGTTAGTGAGAGCTGCGGACTACTGCGGCGTAAAATCTGGCAGGGATGTTGACAAATTCGCTCAGATGAGGCTGACGCCCTGCACCTTAAATCATATCAAAGCTCCTGGAATCGAAGAGAGTCCTGTTTGTCTTGCCTGTAAGGTGGTGGAAGTAAAGCACCTTGGAAGTCATGATATGTTTATCGCTGAGATCTTAGGCGTGACCGTAGATAACCGGTATATGGATGAGAAAAATAAATTTCATTTAAATCAGGCCGGGCTTGTAACCTATTCTCATGGAGAATACTTTGAGCTGGGAAAGAAGCTTGGCAGCTTTGGATATTCTGTGAGAAAGACGGATAAAAAGTCCGCCGGCAGGAGGAAACGTAAATGACAGATAAGCGGGATAACATAACACTCATTGGGATGCCGGCCTCCGGCAAAAGCACCATCGGTGTCCTTTTAGCAAAGCGTTTGGGATATTCCTTTGTGGATGTGGATATCGTGATACAGGAACAGGAAGGAAAGCTTTTAAAGGAAATCATTGCAGAACGCGGCGATGACGGCTTTTTAGAGGTGGAGAACCGAATCAACCGGGAGCTTACTGTGTGTAAAAGTGTCATCGCCCCAGGCGGAAGTGTGATCTATGGGAAAGAGGCCATGGAGCATTTAAAGGAAATCAGCATTGTGGTATATCTAAAGCTCAGCTATGAAAGCGTAAAGGAGCGTCTGGGAAATCTGGTAGACCGTGGCGTGGTTTTAAAAGACGGCATGACCCTTTACGATTTATATCAGGAGAGGGTTCCATATTATGAATCCTATGCAGATATTACCATTGATGAGACAGGTCTTGAAGCAGGAAATATCGTGGATCAGCTGAGAGCTATTATGGAAGAAAAATTTGGGCTTACTACATAAAACCAGGTAAGGCTGATGCATGAATATACAAAAAATAAGTATAAGGCGGAGAAGGAAGTGATAATTCTCCGCCTTATTTTTATGAAACGGGACATACCTTTATAACGAAAATTAGTGGTTCTCAAAAAAGAAGGAAAAGCATATGCATTAGAAAAAGACGCTTTGGGCTTGTAAAGTAATGAATTGCCTTAATTATTTTGTTTCTGCCGGAGCTGTTCTTGACATATATTGAAAAATATAATAATGTTACAAATATTTTTGGACAATAGTGTCTGAACAGAGGGTTATTCTGTCAGATGCTATTTTTTTAAAATAATTATTAAACATGAGGGGGAACATTCATGAAAAAAAACCTGAAAAAATTAGCAGCAATCAGTATGGCAGGCATTATGGCCTGGTCTATGACCGCATGCGGGAATTCAAAGACAGTATCTCAGGAAACGAAAGACACTGCGGCTAAGGCGGAGACAAAAGAAGGAAGCAGTGAAGCGGGGAAGGTCTTAAATGTACATATTGATGTGGAAGTGGCATCCCTGGATCCACAGATTGCCACCGACGGGACATCTTTTGAAGTCATTGCTGATACCACCGATGGGCTCTATGAGCTGGATGCCGACGGAAACCCCATACCAGCACTTGCAGAAAGCGTAGAGAAAAGCGAAGATGGCCTCACCCTCACCTATCATTTAAGAGATGCCAAATGGTCCAACGGCACTCCGGTGACTGCCAAAGATTTTGTATTTGCCTGGAAGCGGGCCGTTGACCCAAAGACAGCAAGTGAGTATGCATTTATCGTAGGAATCGCAGGAATTAAAAATGCAGAAGCAGTGGCAGCTGGTGAAAAGCCACTGGAGGAGCTTGGAGTCACAGCTGTAGATGACAAGACGTTAAAGGTAGAGCTTGACGTTCCTGTCCCATATTTCGAATCCTTAATGGCATTCCCCACCTTTTATCCGGTGAATCAGGAGTTTTTTGAAAAAACTGGGGATCAGTATGCCTCAACCCCGGATACTCTGTTATCCAACGGACCGTATAAGATCACCTCTTACGAACCAGCGGCTACTACCATAACCCTGGAGAAGAATAAGGACTACTGGGACGCTGATAAGGTAAAGCTTGACGGAATGAAGTATCAGGTCATTAAGGATTCCCAGCAGGCCATTTTGGCATATCAGAATGGGGATTTAGACGTAGTGACCTTATCAGGAGAACAGGTGGAGCAGTTCCAGGCTGACCCTGAATTTAAGAACATCATGGCAGGCTATTTATGGTATCTTTCCCCCAATACCAAGGTGAAGGGGCTTGAAAATTTAAATTTGAGAAAAGCATTGTCTCTTTGTTTTGATAAGGAGGCTGTGTGCACCAATATCTTAAAGGATGGCTCCATTCCTGCTTATTTTGCAGTTCCAACCTTGCTGGCGACTGGCCCCGATGGAAAGGACTACAGAGAGAGCGCAGGCAGTAATTATTTTAAAACTGACAAGGCAGAAGCCTTAAAGTATTGGGAGGAAGCCAAAAAAGAGCTGGGAGTCGACAGCCTTACCTATACCATGATTGTTGAGGATACGGAGTCAGCCATTAATGTTGCCCAGTTCTTGCAGTCGGAGATTCAGACCACCCTTCCCGGAATCACCATCACTCTGGAGCAGATGCCAAAGAAAAACCGTGTGGAGAGGATGCAGGAGGGACAGTTTGAGATAGGTCTTACCCGATGGGGACCAGATTATGCTGATCCTATGACTTATCTTGACATGTGGACCACAGACAGCCCCAATAACTATGGCTTCTGGTCCAATAAGGACTACGATTCCATCATAGAATCCAGCAAAAAGGGAGAGCTTGCCCTTGATCCGGCAAAACGATGGAAAGCCCTGATGGATGCAGAAAAAATCGTTTGCGACGACGCAGTCATCTTCCCGGTATACCAAAAAGGAAATGCAGTCATGCAGAAAGCAAATGTGGAAGGCATTGACTTCCATTCCATAGCAATTAACCGTTATTTTAAAAATACAGTCAAGAATTAATGGCTGATTGAGATAGGAGAGATACCCTTGAAACGATACGTTGCAAAGCGGGTCTGTATTTCTTTGGCAACCTTACTGTCAATCCTTTTTATTCTGTTTTTAATGCTTCAGCTGATGCCAGGGTCCCCCTTTAACGATGAAAAGCTGACCCAGTCCCAGGTAGCTCTTTTAAATGATAAGTATGGCCTTGATAAACCCGTCTACTACCGCTTTATTCAGTATGTGAAGCATATGGTGACCGGAGATTTTGGAGTGTCCTATACCATTTCCAAGAACACCTCCATCACCACACTTTTAGCCTCCAGACTTCCGGTGTCTATCCGCATCGGAGGTCAGGCTGTGCTTCTTGGAACCATCATAGGGCTGTTTCTGGGGCTTTTAGCGGCTTTAAAGCATAACACCGTATTTGATACGTTAACTACGGTTATTTCCGTACTGGGTGTCAGTCTTCCGTCCTATGTGTTCGCACTGGCGCTTTCTTATTCTCTGGGATACCGGGTCCATTGGTTTCCGCTGTTGTATCAGCAGGAAGCGGCAGTCAAATCCTCGGTACTGCCCACCATATCCCTTGCCATGTTCACGGTGGCTACGGTGGCCCGTTTTACCAGAACGGAGATGCTTGAGGTTCTGGGTTCGGATTACATGCTCCTGGGAGAAAGTAAGGGACTTCCCCAGTGGAGGCTTATTCTGGTCCATGGATTAAAAAATGCCCTGATTCCCATTATTACGGTTCTGGCGCCTCTCGTCGTCAGTCTGATGACAGGCTCTCTTGTGGTGGAGAAAATATTTTCCATACCAGGAATAGGAAGTCTTTTAGTCACTGCCATACAGTCTAATGATTATAACGTCATTGTGACTCTGGCCTTTATTTACAGTGCCATGTACATTGGAATCATGCTTTTTGTCGATATCCTTTACGGAATCATTGATCCACGCATCCGTCTGGCAAAGGAGGAAAATTATGAGCACTGATCAGAAATCTGGAGAGTCCTTTGAATTTCTGCCGGATGATTTTCTCCTGGCAGAGAACCAGAATCTTGGCATGGATCAGGTATATCCGGCCCGCTCCTATTGGAGCGATGTTTTCTCTGCTTTTATAAAAAATAAAGGGGCAGTCATTGGCCTTATCGCTATTTTATTCATCATTTTTTTTGCCATTGCAGGCCCTTATATGAATGGCTATACCTATGATGGGCAGATTATTGCAAACCAGAACCTTGCGCCCAGAATACCGGGTCTTGAAACCTTAGGAATCTTTGACGGAACGGAGCGCATGTCCACCTCCACGGGCGTGAACGTTGTAAACAAGTATGTAATTTCAGGTAAGACAACAGGTCTGGAAAATACCTATTACTGGTTTGGCACGGATGTTCTTGGGAGGGATATTTTCACCCGGACCTTTATGGGTACCCGGATATCCTTATACATCGCTCTGGTCGCAGTCATTGTTGATCTTTGCTTTGGAATGAGTTATGGACTGATCAGCGGATACTTTGGGGGAGCGGTGGATAATATCATGCAGCGGTTCGCGGAAATATTAAATGGGATTCCCACCCTGGTCATTGTGACCCTTCTTATGCTGGTCTTAAGGCCTGGATTATTTACCATTACCCTGGCCCTTGCCATTACAGGCTGGATTGGAATGAACCGGATTGCCAGAGCCCAGGTATTAAAGCTTAAAGAGCAGGAATTTGTTCTTGCCTCAAAGACACTTGGGGCAGGAGATTTTTACGTTATATTTAAAGAGATTCTTCCAAACATATTTGGGCAGCTGATCATCATGTCCATGTTTTCCATACCAAATGCCATTTTTACGGAAGCCTTCCTGGCTTTCATCGGTCTTGGAGTTCCGGCTCCGCTGGCCTCCCTGGGGTCCTTAATCAGCGATTCCTTTAAGTCATTTACCACCCATCCGTATATGATTATTTCTCCGGTTCTGGTGCTGGCTATTATCATGCTGAGCTTTAATATGCTGGCAGACGGACTCCGGGATGCATTTGATCCAAAAATGAAGGAGATATAGGAGGTGTGTCATGAACAAAGAAAAAGTATTGTCCATTCGGGATCTCTCCATCTCCTTTCAGACTACGGCTGGGGAAGCCAATGCCATTCGGGGAGTAAAGCTTGATTTATATAAGGGAGAGACTCTTGCAATCGTGGGGGAATCCGGGTCAGGAAAGTCGGTGACAGTTAAGGCCATCATGGGCATTTTAAGCGGAAATGGTACGGTTACCGGCGGAACCATTGATTTTACCTATGAAAGAAACGGGGAGACCGTCCATCAGGATTTATTAAAGCTATCAAAGAAGGAAATGCGGCGCCGCATCAATGGAAAGCGGATTGCCATGGTATTTCAGGACCCTATGACCTCCTTAAATCCCACCATGACCATAGGAAAGCAGATTATGGAGGGAATGCGGTGTCATTATAAGACACCGAAAAAAGAGGCCTATGAAAAGGCCGTGAGCCTCCTGTCCCTGGTTGGAATTACAGAACCAAAAAAGCGGATGAAATGTTACCCCCACCAGCTATCAGGAGGTATGCGCCAGAGAGTGGTCATTGCCATTGCCTTATCCTGTGATCCTGAGGTGCTCATCTGCGACGAGCCGACCACAGCTTTAGATGTTACCATTCAGGCTAAGATACTGGAGCTGATTAAGGAAATACAGGATAGAACCGGAATTTCGGTCATCTACATCACCCATGACCTTGGAGTAGTAGCAAAGGTGGCGGATTATGTGGCTGTGATGTATGCGGGAAAGATCGTGGAAAAGGGGCTTTCTGAAGAAGTCTTTTATGACCCAAGACATCCCTATACCTGGGGACTTTTATCTGCCATGCCGGATTTAAATACCTCAGATGAGGCGCTCTACACCATACCAGGAAGTCCTTATAATCTACTTGGGAAAGGAACGGGAGATGCCTTTGCAGACCGGAACGCATACGCCCTGAACATTGATTACCGGATGGAGCCGCCTATGTTTCAAGTGACGGATACCCATTATGCGGCTACCTGGCTCCTTCATGAGAATGCGCCGGAGGTAGGCATGCCCGATGCTCTGAAAGCCAGGATTTTAAGAATGAGAAAGGAGGCTTAAAGAGATGGAAGAAGAAAAAAAGCCCCTTTTGGAAGTGAACGATCTAAAGCAGTATTTCAGAGTGAGCAGAAACTATCAGGTAAAAGCGGTGGACGGAGTTTCCTTTCAGATCTTCCCAGGCGAGACCTATGGTCTGGTAGGGGAATCAGGAAGCGGCAAATCCACCATCGGCCGTTCCTTGATTCGGCTTTATAAGCCAACATCAGGAGAGGTGAAATTTAAGGGAGTCACGATTTCCGGAAACCTTACAGGAGAAGAGACAAAGCACCTTCGCACGAAGATGCAGATGATCTTTCAGGATCCCATGGCCTGCTTAAATCCAAGAAAAAAAGTATTGGATATCGTGGCCCAGGGGCTGGATCTCCATGGCATGTGCCATTCGAGTAAGGAGCGGGAAGAAAAGGTTTACAGTATCCTTAAAATGGTGGGGCTATCAAAGGAACATGCCACCCGCTATCCCCATCAGTTTTCCGGGGGCCAGCGACAGAGAATTGGAATCGCAAGAGCTTTAATTATGGATCCGGATCTCATTATTGCAGACGAGGCAATCAGCGCTCTTGATGTATCCATACAGGCGCAGGTGGTGAATTTAATGAAAGAGATTCAGGCACAGACCGGGTCTGCCATCCTTTTCATTGCTCATGATTTATCCATGGTAAAATATATTTCTGACCGGATTGGAGTCCTCCATCTGGGGCATTTGGTGGAAACCGGAACTACGGAAGAGATCTTTGAAAATCCCATTCACCCCTACACGAGATCGCTCCTGTCCGCCATTCCACAGCCGGATCCCATTGGAGAGAAAAAGCGGGTGGCCCTGTCCTATGATTACGGGGAAATGGGAATCGATTACAAGGCAGGAACCAGCCACTTCATTCAGGGACAGCATTATGTATTAGGGACAGAGGACGAGATTAAGAGCTGGAGAAAAAAGGCATAAAGTGATAACCATGGATTGGTGAGTTGTCTATGAAAAAAGTGTAGCACAAAGTTAGGTCCTATGCGTAAGGTCTATTTGTTTATATTGCTTAAATTTTATCAAATTCTAATAAAATTACCCCCCATCACATATTGATGTATAACCGGACTCATAACAAATGCTTTGTATGAAATGAAGCATATGAGAAAGGGAGGGGGCACAATGAGGAACAAAAAATCATTTCATAGAAAGGGAGGTCCGGGAATAAAAAATCAACTGGCTATAGAGGTTGATTGAAATGAAGGGAAGTATTTAAAATGGTTAATACAAAAATGAGAGGTCTTACAGCAGCCCAGCTGGTTGCTGATATGGGCCCGGGATGGAACCTTGGAAATTCTCTGGAATCTGAGTACAACGAGACTTATTGGGGAAATCCAGCGACCACAAAAGAAATGATTGATAAAATTGCAGCAAAGGGATTTAAGACCTTACGTGTACCAGTGAGATGGGACGACAGCTATTCCAATCCATCAAACTATACCATAAAAACTGAATTCATGGATCGGGTGGAAACCGTTGTGAACTATGGTCTTCAAAATGGAATGTACGTGATTATTAATGTTCACCATAATGATTCGCAGACCATGGTCTCAACAGACGGCTCCGTTCAGCAACGAGTAAAGGATGAACTCATAGCAATTTGGAAACAGGTGGGGAACCGTTTTAAAGATTATGGAGATTATCTGATTTTTGAAACCATCAATGAACCAAGATATCAAGAGGACTGGAATGGAAATACAGCATTTTATGAATGTGTGAACGAGTATAATGAAGCCAGCCGTGCTGCTATGCGTGGTACCGGTGGTAACAATAGCTCCAGACTGATTATGATGCCGACTTACGCTGCTTCTTCTGACAGCACTAAAATTTCCATCTGGAAAAAACTTGCTGCTGATGATATGATCGCAGTTTCCATTCATGCGTATCTGCCCTATGATTTTGCTTTTGATGGCAAGGGACACTCCAATTGGACGGAATCCGATTATTATGATTTAAGTGCCGTTTTCCTTCGGCTGAATTCAACGTTTATAAAAAAAGGCCTGCCTGTTGTCATTGGAGAGTTTGGTGCAACGGGTAAGGATAATGTGGCTGACCGTGAAAAATTTGCGAAAGCATATGCGACGTTTGCAAAGAAATATAAAATGCCTTGTGTCTGGTGGGATAATAACCTCTTTGGTACGGGGGCTGAGATGTTTGGTATTTTTGACCGCACATCCTTAAACTTTGTCTACGGCGGCATTGCTGATGCTATTATAAATGTTTACAAAAGCAACACTGACGATGATGATGATGACGATACGAACCCTCCCCTCTTTAAGGGTGCCTCCACTGCTACTAATTGGGCACAGGCTGTTACCGCTCCCACTTCAAGATACGGCGGTAGGCTGGATCCTTCCATTATTAAGCAAGGGGGATATTTCTATATTGAATACAGCGGCACCAAAGATCAGGTAGAGCTGATTTTCCAGAGCTTATCTGGAGGTAATAACTGGTGTAAAATTCCTATGAGTGAATCCGGAAGTATCGATGGACATTATTATGCAAAATATTCTTACGACAACTGTGTGAAAGCATTTGGTTCAGATTTTGAAAATCTGCTGGATATCATTCATGTAGGAGCTACGGACAAACCAGTGACCGTTTACTTGCTGAGTTATAATCACAAATAAATAGATAGACAGACTAAAAAGGTCCCTCAAGGGGATGCACCTTAAAACGGTGTATCCCCTTGAGGGACCATAAATTTATTTTTTTTACATCTTTAACTGAAATCTCTGTATCAGAGCCTTTAACATATGTGCCTGGTTTGCCATTTCCTGACTGGCAGCTGCGCTTTCTTCAGAGGTAGCAGAGTTGGTTTGTACCACACTTGAGATCTGGTCGATTCCAAGGGTCACCTGAGCTACGGCGTCTGCCTGTTCCTCAGAAGCACTGGAAATCCGATAGACAAGCTCAGCCACGGACTGAGAGGAATGAACGATGCGGTCCATGGATTCTGCGGTCTCTCTGGCAATGTGATTTCCTGTTTCAATGGAGCTTAAGGCGCGTTCAATAAGAACGGCAGTATTTTTCGATGCTTCCTGACTCTTGTTTGCCAGGTTTCTTACTTCGTCAGCGACCACGGCAAAGCCTTTGCCGGCGTCTCCTGCTCTGGCGGCCTCTACGGCTGCATTCAAAGCAAGGATATTGGTCTGGAATGCGATGTCTTCAATGGTCTTAATGACTTTACTGATCTCAGAGGAGGCTTCGCTTATATTGTCCATGGCACCGGTTAAATCCTGCATTCTTGCTTTTCCGGATTCTAACTCAGTGGCAGTATTTGATACCTGGAGATCTGTTTCCTTTGCATTTTCCGCATTGAGGGAAATGTTATTGGAAATATCAGTGATGGTAGCAGCCAGCTCCTGAATGGCAGATGCCTGTTCAGTAGCACCCTGGCTTAAGGCCTGTGCACTGCTTGCAACCTGCTCTGCACCGTTAGCCACCTGATCTGAGGATTCTGCGATTCTTCCCATCACATCATTTAAAGAGTCGGTAAGGTTTTGTATGGAAATCTGAACGGGCCGGAATTCTCCTTTGAATTCTTCCACGTCATTGGGAATATTAAAATCACCCTGAGCCATACGTCCGGTGGTGTCAGATATGTAATCCATATAGTAGGAGATTCGTGACATCATGGTTCTCATGCTGTCGGCCAGGTTACCAAGCTCATCCTCTGACTGGTATTTTAGGCTGCATTTTAATTCTCCCTGGGCCATACGGTCTGCCACTTCTTTCAGTTCATCAAGAGGATCTGTAATTCCTTTTGTAATACGAAGTGCGATGATGACAGATGCTATAATGGAAGAAATAACAATAACCGTCATAATCACCATAAAGACTTCCGCCTGTCCAGCCAGCTTGGCAGACATGGACTCTCCAGCGGTCGACTTATCTGTGAGCATGGTGTTGATTAAAGTACCGATTTCAGCCGCAAGAGGTGCTGCATTGCTGCGGAAGAACTTCATCGCTTCGGTGGATGACTTTGCTCTGAGAGAAACGGTCTGATCTCTAAATCCCTCATAGGTCTTCATCTTCTCGGTCAGTTCCTGATAAAGCTTTTTCTCGGAATCGGTATTCATATATTCCTTGACCTTTTCCATCTTTTCGTTAATCAATTGAATCTGACTATTTAACGTCTCTTCCTGTTTCTTTGCATCCGCTTCATTATCCGCAAGAATAATGTATAGAACGGTGGCTCTGTGTGCCTGGAACGCCTGTCCCAGACTTCCAATCTCTCCCTGAGAAAAACCATAATCCCGAAGTTCTCTGGTGTATTCTTTATCTGTAGTGCGGATAAGCTGGATTCCGATGACTCCTGCAAGTCCGGAAAACATTACTACGATAAGAAACGCAATTAATAATCTTTTTTTGACTTTTAATTTGTTAATCATTCGTTCTCCTCCCCGGTTTCATGCCCTTCTTAAGCCTCTGATCTATGTATCATATCACACGTTGATTCAGTATAAGTTGCATGCCTGGTTTATTGATTCATTATAATTTTTTTAAGTTTAATAGTCAATGCTCATACTATACTATATTTGTTAAGTATTTTAATAAATGAAGGTCTATTTATACAAATTACTTCCATGTAAAATTATGGTAATTTGCAAATTGCATCCATCCACTAATTACTGAACACTATCTTTGACTTTAATCTTTTAATTGGATATGATAAAATATGAATTCACTAAATAAAGATGATGGGATGGGATATAAAAATGGAGATTTTGGAAAAAAACAGAATCATTCTCATACCCGCTTATGAACCGGATTCCAGGCTGATATCTTATGTGAAGGAATTAAACGGACATGGGCTGCATGACATCGTAATCGTAAATGACGGGTCAGGAGAATCCCATAAGAATATTTTTGGCACATTGAAGGAAATGGGCTGTGTAGTTCTTACCCATAAATACAATCAGGGAAAAGGAATGGCCCTTAAAACCGGTTATCACTATATCCATGATACCTATCCGGATTATGCCTGTATCATCACGGCAGATGCTGACGGTCAGCATGCGGCCGAGGATGTGTTTCGTATGGCCAATGAAGCTGTAAAAAATCCGGACAGCCTTATATTAGGGGAGCGGAATTTTAAACAATCAGGAATACCAGCAAAATCTCTTATGGGAAACCGGCTGACCTCAACCATATTTGCCTTGTTCTTTGGCCGCTACCTTCCCGACACTCAGACCGGCTTACGGGCGTTTGGACCAATGCTTACAGAACTTATGTGGGGAATCTTAGGAGAGCGGTTCGAGTATGAAACCAGAGTCTTAATCTATTGTATCCGATCAAAGGTTCCCATCGTACCGGTTGAGATTCAGACCATATATGAGAATGAGAACAGAGGCACACATTTTCACCCCATAAAGGACAGCTTTAAGATTATATCCGTAATCACCTCGGATTTTATGAAGTTTATTTCCACCAGCATTCTCTGCGCTGCCATTGATATAGGACTGGCCTGGCTCCTCTTTGACCTGTTACGGCGTTTTTTGCCGGGGGCTGACTTTTTAAGAATAATGACTGCCACAGCAGCAGCAAGAGTGGTATCCATTGGTGTTAATTATTTTTTAAATAAGAACCTGGTGTTCTGCAATGAGCACACCGGAACGAATTCCCTCTTCCGGTACCTGGCTTTGTGCGCCTTAAATATGGTGCTATCTGCGTTAAGCGTCTACCTTCTTCATACCTATCTGCGTATGGATGAAAAGGCAGCAAAGATTATTTGTGATGTGATTTTGTTTCTTTTTAATTATCAGCTGCAGTCTCGCTGGGTATTTGCAATCAGAGGATTAAACCATGAGCCATGAAGAGAAAAAGAGAAATATATTTTTTATTATAACGATGATTCTCATGACCCTGTATTTGGGCTGGCGCATCTTCTTTACGCTGCCCATTCATGAAGGAATCCTTAACCTCATATTTGGAGTTCTCCTTGTGGGTGCTGAGATGATTACCGTATTTACCACCTTCGAGCTGTTTTATCAAAAGATGAGGCTTAATAAGTTCCAGCTGGAGCGCCCTGTAGTTTCTGAGGAACATTATCCCCATGTGGATGTGTTTATTGCCACTCACAATGAGCCTGTTGATATCCTTTATAAAACCGTCAATGCCTGCACTTTTATGGAATATCCGGATAAGAATAAGGTGCACGTTTACCTCTGTGACGACGGAGACCGACAAGCGGTTAAGGAGCTGGCAGACCAGTTTGGCATCGGGTACCTGGGACTGTCTGGAAATAAAGAGGCAAAATCCGGTAACTACAACAATGCCCTTAAGAATACTTCTTCCCCCCTTATTGCTACCTTTGACGCGGACATGATTCCTCAGCGCATGTTCTTAATGAAAACAGTCCCCTATTTTTTACTGTCTAAATTTAAGAAAGAGGATGGCACCTGGAGGTTACGGCGGGAGGATGAAATGGAATCTGCCATAAAGCTGGGTCTGGTCCAGACACCTCAAAGCTTTTATAACCCGGATTTATTTCAGTTTAACTTATATGCGGAGGGAAACATCCCAAACGAGCAGGATTTTTTTTCCAAAGAAGTCAATATAATGAGAAATTCCTCCAATGCCGTTGCTTATACCGGAAGCAATACCGTGATTTTAAGAGAAGGTATGGAAGAAATCGGTGGATTTCCCTTAAAGACCATTACAGAAGACTTAGAGACCAGCATACGTCTGCAGAAAGCAGGCTATGTCACCTATGCAACGGATGAAGTCCTCGCTGCAGGTCTGACCACCACCACCATAAAAAGTATGTTAAAGCAGAGAGTGCGCTGGGCCAGAGGTGTGATCCAGAGCCTTCAGAACACCCATGCCATCTGTACGAAAAAGCTCAGGTTTAAAGCAAGAATAACGTATTTAAACAGCTTTTTATATTGGTGGTCTTTTTTTAACCGTTTGATCTTTATTATATCACCTGTCCTGTTCGCACTCTTTGATTTTCAGATTGTGAATGCAAGCTTTTGGGATGTGGTGATCATCTGGCTGCCGGCTTATTTTTTTTACAGCCTTTCCATGCGATATTTGTCGGGAAACATCAGAAATCAGCGATGGAGCCAGGTCATCGATACGATTTTCATGCCATATCTTATCCTTCCAGTTGTCCTTGAGACCCTTCATATTCATGAGAGGACCTTTAAAGTAACCAACAAGAAAAAGGAAGGCGATGGTACCGGATATAACCTGATACTCTTTGCCCTTCCCCACGTAATATTGCTTGCCCTGTCTCTGGCAGCCATGATACGTTTTGTTCATGGAAAATATGGTTCGGCTCTGTTTTACAGCAGTGTTATTATTTTTTGGATCTCCTATAACATGGTTGCCCTTTGTTATGCTATACTCTTTATGTCAGGTAGAAAAGCTTACCGGTTCAGTGAACGAATCGGTGCGGAAGAAACCATATTGATTGAGGATGGGAACAAACAATATGAGGGGAAGACCATAGATGTCTCGGATACCGGAGTCTCTTTTTCTTCTAAGACACCTATTTATCTTCCTGGGGATAAAACCATTCATTTTACTATAGTGACCCCTTATTATAAGGCAAAGCTTTTAGGTAAGATCGTTTATGTGAAGGAGTATAAAGGCGGCTGGCGGTACTCGGCAGAAGTAAAGCCTGTCAATGAGGAGAGCAAACGCCAGTTCATGCAGGTCATTTACGACAGAAACCATACCTTGCCAAAGCAGATGGATTTATGGATTACTGCCTATGACGACCTGATAAGAAATATGAAAATGCGTACCAGCAGGCCCGTGTCAGATAAAAGAGCCCTTCCCCGCATCATTCTGGATCAGAAGATCGTATTTAAAAATGGGGGAGCCTGCAGGTTAAAAAGCTTTAATTACAAATACTTTTCCGTGGTAGATTTTGTAACAGAGAGTAAGGATGACCGCTTTCTATACAAAACAAAAAGCGGTATCATGCTGGTGCTTAAAAGGACTGGTAAGCTTGTGAAACATTCATCGGAAGAGCTTTTTGAGTTAGTTAACCTCAATCAGCTTATGAAAAAAGATCAAATCAATCAGGTCCTTATGGACCTTACCAGTGCAGAGGAGAATGGAGAATAAATGATGAGTATTATCGTTCATGCTGTCATGGCAATCCTGCTCCTGTGTTCCATGATCGGCTATTTTAAATTAGTGGGGAAAAAGCTTAAGCTATTGCCGGAATTTGTTTCTGTCTTTGTTTTTTCTTCCATAGCCTGTGTTGTTTATATCGGAGGTATTTTTAACCTTTTACTTCCTGGTGCCATACTTGTTTTTTTTGTTGGCCTTATTTCCTTTGCTTACTTTTTAAGTAAGACATGCTTAAAAAAAGAGTGCATACACTTTAAAATCACCCTGTTTCAGGGAATGTTCTTTGTGGGCAGCATGTTCTTCCTTTATCTGTTAAGCATCAGTAAATTGACCCATTATGATAATTTTTCCCACTGGGCCATTGCATTAAAGGTCATGCTGAGTACCAACGCATTTCCCACCGCGGCCTCAGAGCTGATTGACTTTAAAAACTATCCGCTTGGAACGACTTCGTTTCTATATTATATCTGCCGGTTTGTCGGTCATTCCCAGGCTGTCATGCTGATTGGACAGGGACTGTTGATATTTGCCTGCTTCTATGGGATATTCGGTATAATTAAAGAAAAAAAGAGATTTCTCCTCTATGGGTTTTTAGGGGCTGGCTGTTCGGTTCTCTCCTTTTTTAATATAACCATCCGTATTAATAACCTGCTGGTGGATTTTATCCTGCCCATCTACACCCTGGTCTTATTTGTAATCGCATACCGATATAAGGATTGTATGAAAAAAGCCTGTGTCTGTACCGTTCCCATTGCAGGACTTTTGATGATCGTGAAAAATACAGGTACGATCTATGCAGGCATTGGGCTTTTGTTTCTGGTCTATCAGTGGCTTAAGAATCGAGAAAAACCGCTGTTAAAGACAGGCATTATGCTTCTTTTCTCTATCTCTGCCTCATTTCTTCCCTATGTGCTTTGGAGCCTTCATATGGCTGTGAGCTTTCAGGGAGTGAAAAATAAATTTGATGTTTCCGCAGATACCCTTAACAATGCTTCAGCAGGTAAAAGCGGGGAGGACATCAATAAAATCGTGACTCTTTTTGTGAAATCCGCCCTTGATATAAACACCAGGCCCACCCTGGGTGTTCTGGCGTTTCATGTGGCTGCCATATTGACCATGATATTTGCAATTACCGTCTTAAAAAAGAAATGGAACTTATGGAAAGCATTGATTGCTCTTGATGTGGTGCTCATTAGCTATTATCTGGGTATATTAGCCCTTTATATCTTCTCAATGCCTCTTGATGAAGCCATTCGGCTGGCAGGCTTTGACCGGTATGCTTCCAGTATTGTGGTGCTATTTGCAGGCGGTCTGATCCTTTGTGCCACCGTTGATATAGAAAATGCATTCTACTACCGGATGAATGAAGTACCGGATTACCGGGCATTTAAAACGGTGGAGAGTAAGGACCGGTATCAAAAGGGAGTCATTGGTGTGATTGGCGTGTCCATGGCGCTTCTCATGTCCGAATATAATGGTATGTATACCATACAGAAAGGGTATGAGACCACATTGCCCTATGAGGTCAAGGCAGTGACTGGAGACCGGTGGTATAAAAAAGGAGACGTGGATCAGAGTAAATATTTATTCTACGCGTCAGACAGAGACAGCCAGGTGACCAATTATTACATGCAATACCTTGGGAAATATATGCTTTACGCACCTCACGTGGACGGAATCTGTGCTTTCTATGAGGATAATATGACAAACCTCTTAAGCGGATACGATTATCTGGTCATGGTAGAAAGTGATGCTCCGGCCAAGTATCTGCTGAAAAAGCATTATGGAGTTACCGGAGGAGAAGGAATTTATAAAATCATTGCTTCCGGTGGTGAAGGCGCTGAAAAAAAGGTGGAGCTTGTACCGCAGACGTAATAGAAAAGCCCCCATTATAGAACCAACTAATTTAGGTTCTATAATGGGGGCTTTCCCTGTTTCCTGCCGTACGTTATTCACACAATGCTTTAGCAATTCCGGCAGCTCTGTCAAAGTCCTCATCTCTTGGGTTCCACTGACATTTGGCTTCTGCTTCCACAACGGAAAAGCCTGCATCCGTCAGCCTTTCACGAAGGACCTTTGTGCCTTCCCCGCTCCAGCCGTAGCAGCCGAACACAGCCGCTTTTTTATGTTTGAACTTTAATTCCTTTAAGAAGTCAAGCCATCCACCAACAGAGGATAAAATGTTATTTCCTACCGTTGGAGAGCCTAAGGCAATGGCCTTTGATTTAAATACTTCCGTCATAATATCATTTTTATCTGCTTTTGAAATGTTAAAGATCTTTACTCTGGTCTCAGGAGAAATTTCAGCGATTTCAGCACTGATCTTATGGGCCAGCTGCTTGGTTCCATCCCACATGGTATCGTAAACCACTGTAATCTGGTCCTCCTGGTAATCCTGGGACCACTCGTAGTACTTTTCAACGATCTGTAAGGCATTCTCTCTCCAGATCGCACCATGGCTGGTGGCAATGATATCAATCGGAATGTTCAGTCCCTGAATTTCTTCCACTTTCTTTTTTACCAGAGGTGAAAATGGTGTTAAGATGTTGGCATAGTACTTAAGAGCCTCTTCCCAAAGCCTGCACTTGTCAGCCTTGTCATTAAACAGTTCTTCCACAGCAAAATGCTGACCAAAGGCATCGTTGGAAAAGAGTATATTGTCTCCGGTCAAGTAGGTTGCCATGCTGTCAGGCCAGTGCAGCATCTTCATTTCCACGAACACAAGCTTTTTCCCATTTCCAATATCAACGGAATCTCCGGTTTTTACCACCTGGTAATTCCATTCCGGGTGATGGTACTGTCCGGTAAGAGACTTAACGCCATTGGCAGTGCAGTAAATAGGGGTTCCCGGAATCTTTTCCATCAAAGCTGGCAAGGAGCCGCTGTGATCCACCTCTCCGTGGTTGGCTACAATAAAGTCAATCTCTTTTAAATCGATTTCTTTTTCCAGATTATCTACAAACTCTGTGGAATGAGGCTTCCACACCGTATCGATCAATACGGTTTTTTCCTCCTGAATCAAATAAGCGTTCTGGCTGGAGCCATGATTGATGGAGTAATCGGCTCCATGGAAGGATTCCAGCTCCCAATCAATAATACCGACCCAGTTTACATTGTTCTTTACAAGTTTCTTCATCTTAACGTCCTCCCTCATACTTTGGAAATAACAGTGAGTTTTCAGTGAATATATGGTTATAAATATCCTTAATCAGTTCGTTTAGTTTCTCAAACAGCATGCGGTAGGAAGCACATGCGCCTTCGGGAGCCTTAAAATCATTGGTGCAGGCTGTAATCTCCTTAATGAGGTCTCCGGCTGCATCATGCTCATCCTCCAGCTCCTTTACGTAACCGTCGCTTTTGCTTTCGGAAAAGCTTTTTTTCATGTATGGGAAAACCAGTTTTTCTTCTTTGGCAAAATGTTCTTCCAGCTCTTTTCTCAAATCAGAGAAAAGGCTGTGAAGGGAAACCAGCTGAGACTGATGATGCTCATAATGGACAAGAAGGACTTTGTTCATCAGGCCGTCTATTTCTGCAATGAGCCTTCTTTCCTTTGTATGATAGGTGTCAATAATATAGTCAATCAGATCAGGGACTTCCATATCCATAAGCTGGTCTACGTTTAGAACCTCACCGTTACTGGTTTTATTCTTAGCGTCCGCCAGTTTTTTATTCATCACATCCATAAAGCTCTTGGGGTCAATGGAAAGCTCCTTTAAGGCATCTAGAAGGTGGTCCTTGCCGCCGCAGCAATAGTCAATGTGAAAGTCATTAAAAATATCAACGGCTCTTGGATAAGCCTTAACAATGTCACTTAATTTCATTTGAAGTGTAATCATATTTATCCTTCCTTTCCGGTGCGTCTCTGTTTTGTAAGCCTAGTATAACCCGGGTAGGAAAAGAAAAATGTGATTTAAATCATTATTTGAGTTTTTTTAAAAATAATTATAGTTTCTGTTACACATCGTTTTCAAAGGCTTCTCTTAACAGGTCTTTCTTTAAGATCCGTACCTTACGATTTCCCTCTAAAGCAATGGCTCCTTCCCGGGAGAGCTCCCCCATCTTTCGGCTGATGGTCTCTCTTCGCACATTGATATAGGCAGCAATGTCTTCTCTGGTCAGTTCTATGGTCTCGCTGTTGATTCGGTTGCTTCGAAATAGAATAAAACCTGCGATTCTAGCTTTTGCATTGTTCACAGAAAGTAAACGTACCAGTTCATTGGCCAGGGAAAGCTTGTGGCCGATGACATGAAGAAGCTTAATTCCTATCTCTGGCTTTCGTAAAATCAGATCCTGAATATCCTTAAGATAAATCATACAGACTCCGCTGTCCCCTAAAGCCACTGCATTGGCCTCCAAAAGGTTTCCGCCAAAAATATTCTGCTCCCCATAGAAATCACCTTCATCCAGGATATCCAGGACAAATTCTTTTCCTTCCATGGAATATCGGTTAATCTTAATCTTTCCATATCGAATAATCATAATCTTATCAGCTGGATCGTTTTCAATAAATATGGTATCGCCTTTTCCATAGTCCAGATGCTGGGCCTTTGTAATCAATTCCTTTTGTTCCTCGAAGGAGAGAGAATCAAAAAGAGAGATTCTGGACGTACATAGTCGGTTGCAGCAGCTGCATTCATGAGCCATAAGATTCTCCTTTCCTATAACGTTTTATGGACAAATTAAAACCATTTCTTTTTCTTAAAGTAATAAATCATACAACCAGCAATTGCCAGCATCACACCCCAGGTGGCGGCATACCCCCATGGCAGTTTTAACTCCGGCATATAGGCAAAATTCATGCCATAGATTCCGGCAATAAAGGTCAGAGGAATAAATATGGTAGATATGACAGTCAAAACCTTCATGATCTCGTTGAGCCGGTTGCTGGTATTGGATAAATGAAGGTCTGCCAGACCAGAGAGAAGATCCCGGCAGATTTCCGTTGTATCAATGGCCTGAACAATGCGGTTGTAAACATCCCTTAAATAAGGTTCTGTGGCGGGGTGTATCAGTTCCATGGCTTCCCGTCCTAGCAGGGAGGCCACATCTCTTAAGGGCCAGATATATTTACTTATTTTCATCAGCTCTTTTTTGATTCTTCTGATTTCTAAGAGATGGTCCTGGTCAGTTTTCTCCATCACCCGGTCCTCAAGAGAATCAATCTGTTCTTTTAAGGTCTCCAGAATATCAAAATAGCTCTCTGCCAGGGCATCTAAAATCAAATACATAAGATAATCCCCACCATAATTTCTCACCGGAGATCCCTCAGCCTTCACATGGTTTCGTATGCCGTCAAACACATCACCTGAAATTTCACCAAAGGTAATTACATAGTTGGGTCCAAGAATTAGATTTAACTGTTCCACCACCAGTTCATTTTTAGAGTAATATAACATTTTGGCGGTCACGTGAAGAGAATCTTTGTATTCCTCAATCTTTGCCCGTTCATTGGGACTTAAGATGCTTTGTATAATCAGTGGGTGAATATGAAAGGAATTGCCCAAAGCCTTTAGCGCGGTTTCATCATCCACACCATCAACATTAATCCATCGCACACTGTGTTCCGGAATATTTTTTAACGCCTTTAAATGTTCCAAATCCCTGAGGTTCTTTTGGTATGTCTGATAGCTTGTCGGACTGTATTCAATGATTTCTATTGTAATCTTGTCTGTAATGTCAGGGGCATTATTACTTTGATTTTTCCTGTCAGCACTACCGGGCTGTATCGTATCCTTTGAATCCATGACATCCTCTTTTCTATAAAATTAGTTTCCTCTTAATCCTATAGCCCTTTGTATAGAAGGGGGGACTTTAAAGCTGCTTTGGGTCTATATTCATAAGGTTTTAAGGACTAAAGTTTTATTTGATTCTTTTGTTTATAGTATAGCACGCTGGGAATTTTATAGTATAATATCTTTATAAAATTGCAGTGATTTAAGGAGGATACTATGAAAGTAGGTGAGGTATGCTTCATGACCAGCGATGTAATTCGTTTGTCTGAATTCTATAAGACATTGTTAGGGGTAGAAAACGGCAGCAGTGATCCTGTGCACCAGGAAATTCTAACGGAAGAAACATCATTAACTATTTACAATGATGGACTTGTACGGAATGTAAACCCACACAATATTTGCATTGCTTTTACAGTAAATGATGTTGATATGGAATATGAACGCTTAAAAAACATGGGAGTAGAAATCGTTGATCCTCCAACCATGCGGCCATGGGGAGCTAAGAATATGAGTTTCCTGGACCCGGATCATAACTTAATTACGTTTAGAAGCTTTCCGGTAGAGTAAATTTATTCAAATAACATTTGGGGGTACGCTATGAAAGAAAAAAGTAAGGCATTGTTAATTGAATTTCTAAATGCAGTTCCTGATTCATACAAACCAATGTTTCAAAGTTTAGCAGAATATGCAGATATGTTGGGCTACACACCCAAAAAAAACAAGACAAAACATCTTTCCATAGATTTCTCAAAAAATAAAGTAAAAACATCCATCATGAAATTTGAAGACCATGACAATGGAATACCGTCAAGGCCACCGGGGTTAAGGTTCAAATTCTATGCCAATCCATCGTATTCAGATATTTTCAGTCAAGGTATTAAGCGGGTGATTGAAGAATTTGAAGGACGCTATACCGGCTGTTATGGTTGTGGAAGATGCAAAGGAACCTTAGAAGGCTATACCTATCTTTATCCCGATGGCAGAAGTGTTTTTCGATGTGGAAGGGAGCTGATTGCAGTTCAGAACTGGAATGAAAGCTATTTGGAGGAAATGAAGCGATTAATAAAGGTACAAGATGAATTTTGGTTGAATAGAATGGATACTATAATTAAAAAATAAAAAAAGAAGGATCTTTGCGAGGATAAATTGATGGGAAATTATATCGCATTGTTACGTGGCATAAATGTAGGCGGTAAAAACAAAATAGCGATGCCAGAATTAAAAAAGATGTTTGAAGAGATGGGATATCAAAATGTAGTTACTTATATCAACAGTGGCAATATTGTATTTTCAAGTAATATAGATATGGAAGAAGCGATTAAAAAAAACTGTGAATTGGCCATTAAAAATTATTTTAATCTAGCTATAACTGTCACGATTATATCTGAAAAGGATTTGTCTGATGCGCTATCCCATGCACCAACCTGGTGGGACCAGGATGCACAGTCAAAACATAATGCAATTTTTGTGATACCTCCTGCCACAGCAGAGGAGGTCATAGATATGGTGGGGCATTCAAAACCGGAATATGAGCAAGTGAGTTTTTACGGGCAGGTGATTTTCTGGTCAGCACCGATTCAAACGTTTTCGAGAACAAGATGGTCAAAGATTGTTGGCAAGTCTGCTTATCAAAGTGTAACAATAAGAAATGCCAATACTACTAAAAGATTATTACAGCTTTTGGAGCCTTTAAGATTAAATAATTGAGCCGACAAGATAGTAAAATCCTGTTGGCTCAATTAGAATACTTATCAGGAAATAATCGGTTTGTAATTTACAGGCTCTTTGATTACATGGTCAAAGCGATAGGCAGAAAAAATCAATCCAAGAAGCAGCATATTAAAAATAATACTTAGCTTTCCTTCTGAAATCAGAGGGAGATTGGGAAAATTGGAATACTGATAGCCGAAATTTCCCAGCAGATAAAATACCGTCTGCCAAAGCAGGCACTGACCGCAGGCAAAGGCCAAAGATGAGGCCAGATGTCCATGAATTTTACTAATAATTGTAAAGAGAAGAAAGAAAAAAGCACCAATGACTCCTATGAACATCAATCCGGCAATCCAGCCATACATCAGAATGAAAACTGAGATGATGTAATTATTATAATAATGCTGAGGCAGAATGTCCCAAAGCGTTACGTCCTCTACGTTGTAATGAACTGATTTAGGATCATATCCTTGTTTCTTTGAGGTAATGCGAGTAAAATACCATGCACCAGTACCATAATCCATCATTTCATCAGGGGTAAGTTCTAAGCCATGATTAAGAGGTGTTCTTGAAAGCAATTCCTGAATCAATATTGCATTGTATGTATCATCTAAGGTTCTGTTAACTGAGTGCTGGGGAAATAGAAAGTTCTCTACCGTTCGCTTGCCTGAATCTGATAATAAAAGAGGGCTGCCAAGAAATAGTAAAAGGCCCAGTGCAGCTGAATAGAGATATTTTTTTCTACCTTTAAAGATTTCCCGGTGAATCATAAAACAAACGGTTCCAAACGTACTTAGAAGAAAAATGATAATGGCGCTTTCCCAAATGAACCAGGAACTGGTATACATAAAAGGCAGCCATGCATAAGTACAACCAACAAAGATTGCAAGAAGTTTCTTTTTACTATGTCGGAAAAAATATAGCAAGGTTGTAATTACAGGGACGAGCAGTAATGTGGCAAAAAAAGAAGTATTAACAATGCCAAACCGTCTTCCACTAAAGAGTGATAGTATAAATAAACTAATTTGTAATAGATATAAAAAGCCTATAAAGATTGCCAACTTTCTTCTATAGCGAATGAAAAGAGGATATCGATTTAATACTATAAATACGAGAAGAATTACTCCTGGTATATAGTAAAGAAGGGCATATACTGTCTGTACTGGTGACCATATTACAAGGCTTGAGAAAACAAAACCCGTGAGAAGCAGGAATGCTGTGATAAATAGAAGCAACGGAGATTTTTGAATCCTGTGTGCTTCATTAAGCTCAATGCCAATCGTAAGGGCATCTCCCATATCCTTAAGTGATTGGCTTTCTGCGTCTTCTCTCGTAAACCCCTGGGATTCATAATCTTCCATACGGTCCAGAATATGAGATTCCAATTCCTGACGGATGGAGGGGCGCAACGGCTCATATGATATCTGATCAGTCACCTCATTAAGAAAATGAGTTACCTGGGAATCAGGACTAGTTTTACTCAAATAAAACACCTCCTATTACCTGGTTAATAGCAGTCTGATAAATCTCCCACTCCTTCAATTTTTCATCCAGCATTGTTTCACCATGTGTGGTGAGCGCGTAATATTTACGTAGACGGCCATTTTCCGAAGTTTGTTGAAAGCTGGTAACGGCTCCTTGCTGTTCTAAGGTGTGAAGGACAGGATAGAGAGTGCCTTCCTGAAGTCTAAAAACATTCTGGCTCTGTTGTTCCAGCTCACGAATGATCTGATAACCATACATACTTTGCTGTTTTAAAAGCTTTAGAACCAGCATGGAAGTTCCAAGGGCCATATAGCGTTTATCCATAGAATTGACTCCTTTCTTTAAGAATGTAAGTGATTGATTCGTATACATAGATAATCTAAGTATGTTAGCTATTATACATAGATTATCCAGGTAAGTCAAGCTGCAAAGGCTGCATGAATATAAATGAAAGATTAACCTCCCTTGCAAAATACCTGTGGCTCCCTTATGATTATAGACAGCACAACTATTAAAAAATTGGGAAAGAAAGGTGTTACTATGTTTACGAAAAATGAGTTAATACAGCATTTGAAGGATATGGGAATTATGCCTGATGACACACTTCTCGTACATTCTTCCATGAAATCCATTGGTGAAGTAGAAGGAGGAGCGGATACGGTTCTTGATGCTTTTATGGAATACTTATCAGAGGGTCTTCTTATTTTACCAACCCATACCTGGTATTCCATGTCCGAGTATCATAATGAGTATGATCCAAGAATCGAGCCAGCCTGCGTCGGTATTTTACCCAACCTTTTCAGGAAGAGAGAAGGCGTATTAAGATCTCTTCACCCGACTCACAGCGTAGCGGTGTATGGAAAGGATAGTGAAGCGTTTATCGAAGGGGAAGAAAACCAACCCACCCCCTGTTCCACCACTAGCTGCTACACCCGTCTCATGGAAAGAAACGGCAAAATCCTGCTTCTTGGGGTTGGACATGAGAGAAATACTTTTATCCACTGTGTGGAAGAGCACTTAAACGTACCAGAACGCCTGACAAAGGAACCTACTTATTTCAAGATTGTGATGCCAGACGGACACATAAAGCCTTCCTTCGTATACCGGCATGACAATCCAGTTACGGACCATATTTCAGAAAATTACACAAAGCTGGAACAAGCTTTCTACGATAGAAATGCAGCAGTGAAAACAAGATTCGGAGATGCCTCCTGTATCTTGTGCGAAACGAAAGGGATTTTTGAGGTGACAAAGGACGTGCTGTCCCATCAGATCAACTGTCTCATAGAATTGGATACCATTCCAAAAGAGTGGTGGCAGAAGAAATAAGGCATAAATGAATTGCATTCACACTATTACCTGGACAGACTTATCCAGGTAATAGCTATATTGACTAGGAAATTACGCGGCACTAAAACCTCTATTAACGTTATAGGAGAATTTATATGAAAGATGGGCTAACTAAAAATCCGGTGAAATGCATCTTGGTCATTTATATGATATGTTTTCTATTTAGAATATTGGAATACATGGTAATGCGTACAGATTACAGTATATTTGGAGAAGCATTCCTTCATAAGCTGACAGGAATTATAATACTAGCTTTGACACTGCGTTACTTTTCACTCAGCTGGTCAAGTGTAGGATTTACAAGCAAGTTGGTTGTTAGATATTTGCTTTATGGTTTGACTTTAGGTGCTGCTGTTTATTTTGCTGCATATGGATCTGAAATTTTGATACAGCAGTTAAACGGTAATAATCCTGAGTTGCAAATCTATGTGACTAGCTATGGAATACATGGCAATATGAGAATCCAGACTGGATTGTTATTTTTTATTTTTTGCGTGGTGGGAAATATAATTAATGTCATTATGGAAGAAGGCATCTTCAGGGGACTCTTTATTCGAATGTTAGAGACCAGATGTACGTTTCTAAAAGCAGCCATTATTTCCTCCATACTTTTTGGTTTCTGGCATATTGCAGCTCCTTTTCGCAGTCTGCTGGATGGAGAAATAAGTGGCACAGGAATGATATTGTCAGCAATTATGCTTATATTAACAACAGGAATTACAGGTGTAAAGTTTTGTTTGCTGACTAAAATTACTGGTTCACTTTGGATGGCTATGGCAGATCATTTTTTAAATAACACCATAATTAATCTTTTACATATAACCACCAGCTCTGGTATTGATGAAATGCAGGTGATCCGAATTTCAATTGCTCAAACGGTATCATTCTTAATTGTACTTTTTATTTATATAAAAAGCAGAGCGAATCAAAAGATAACATTTCGTACTTAGGTCTTATTCGGTTGAGGATTAAATAGATGTCTCTTCTTGAAACGCTAAAAGATGCCGTAAATCAGCTTCCAGAGGAAAACTGGTTTACGACATCTTTTTTCTGATTATAATGAGATAACCAGTGTTATGCTATTGTGGCTTTTAATCTACAATAACTCGCAATGTATCAATTGTAAATAATGATTGTACACTGAAATGGTATATGTTACCATAATAATATGAGATAATCGTGTACAAGGTGGTGGCCTCCCTGAGGGGAGGTGATGCTGATGTTTGACTTTAAGGACTTAATGCAGTTCGGAATGTTCATCATTGCATTGCTTGCCTTTATCTATTCGCTGATAAAGAAGTAAGTACATAAAAAACCGCCCCTTGTACTCTGACCGGAGCAGGGGCGATCTTTCAAACCATTATTCCGAGGTCAACCACTTTGTGGGCGGTTATCTCTTTTATATAAACATATTAGCATATTTCGTAAGGTATTTCAAGTCCATAGTTCCTTCTAGGGTACACATGGAACCATCTTTATTTATTATACGAATCAAGTAAAGAACGTATTTTAAGAAAAATGTAAATCAATCTTTTTATGCAGTATAATCCAGATGGGGTATAATTGTGGGTACGCACTTGATTTTTCCCTCCCACTATGCTATAGTATGACCCGTAATAAGGCCGTGAAGCTCTTGATATTATAAGAGATTTCACAAAATCAGACCGGTGTGTTCGAGACCTTCCACACCTAAAACAAAACTAAAGGAGAACAGAATATGAATTACAAATCTTCAGGGAAAACTTATTTCTTGGTTTTTTCCGCAGCCATTGCAGCCATCTATACCGTGCTGACCATGGTCTTTGCACCCATCAGCTTTGGTCCCATTCAGTTTCGGATTTCAGAGATTCTCTGCATCCTTCCCTTTTTTACCCCGGCGGCGATTCCAGGCTTATTCATCGGGTGTCTGCTGTCAAACTTTTTATGCGGTGCGGCTTTGCTTGATGTAATTTTTGGAAGTCTTGCTACGCTGATCGGAGCCATTGGCTCTTATATGCTGCGTAAAAATCAGTGGCTGGTATGCATTCCCCCAATCGTAGCCAATACCATCGTCATTCCCTGGGTTCTGCGCTTTGCCTACGGCTCCCAGGATTTTATCTGGTATGCCATGGTGACGGTTGGAATGGGAGAGATACTTGCTATTGGAGTTCTCGGTAATCTTTTTTTAGGCGTATTGACCCGCTACAAGCACATAATCTTTGGACGTTTTATAACAGAATAAAGTGAAATCCATATAAAAACTTCCGCTCCATGAATATGGCCGGAAGTTTTTTCGTTCTCATTCTACAAATAATTGCAAAAAGTTACATTTTGTAATAAAATATTTTTGAACAACTAAAAATGTAACTGGTATGTAACCGCAGCTGTATATAATAAATATAATCTATAAGGACGACGGTGATTAAAATGGCAATTGGTAGAATGAGCGTGGTTAGCGAGGCAGACCGATATCTGACAATAGCAGTGGATTCCTACGATGACTGGGAAATAAAGGGAGCAATCTTTCAAAGAGAAGACTCTTTTGGAGTCCTGTTTCGCAGTTTTTCAGAGATGATCAAAAATATGGACCATTTATTTGATTCTGTAGGAGCTCCAAAGCAGACCTTTCAGATACGCAGTCTCCCCGGTTCCGACCCTGGGGATTCTGAAATTGAGAGAATCAAAAGGAGCGACAGAAAGGGAGCCTTAACAACCATTCGCATCTATCTACGCTTCCGGTACCATGCCTGTTGGCAGGGAACCATGATTTGGGACGATGGAAACAGAACTGCTTCCTTTGACAGTGTGCTTCAATTTATAATGGTTACCGATGCTGTGCTGAGAAAAGGCGATGGGTTAGGAGAGGAAGAGGTTGAAGAGCTCTTAAGCCAGGCGTCGTTTGAACGCTGGTCATTACCCCTTGGGGGAAATTACATGGACATCAGCATAACAGAAGGCCATGATCCGGTGACTGGTATCCACTATGGAAGACTGATTTCCAAAGAAGCCTCAGAGGAGTTAATAAGAACTGGTCAGAAGGCCTCATTTTCCGTGAAGGTCATGTTTCGGGAGCACTGTACCTGGCAGGGAATGATCTACTGGCGGGAAGGTAAATCACAGCAGACCTTCCGAAGCTTTAAAGAGATGATTTATATGATATCGTTTGTGGTTAAGACGACTCTGGAAGAAGGGGAGCCTCTGGCAGCAGGCAGGTCCTGATAATATGTGTCATAAATAGCACTTTACAGGTCATAGAATCTGTAAGGTGCATTTTTTCATATCATAGAAATGGCGTCCTGGATTCTAATGTAGATTTTCTCTGTGCTTTCTTATATAATAGAGAAGAAAGAGTTGACTTTCCAGAAGAAAAGCAGTAAAAGTAAGTGAACATAGTACGATATACCGAATACAAAATTAAGGATGGAAAAAACATGTATCAGATTGATTTTAATAAACCGGAAGCAATACATTTTATTGGTATCGGCGGCATCAGCATGAGCGGGCTTGCAGAGATACTCATTGATGAAGGCTTTACAGTCTCCGGCTCCGATGCCCATGAGTCAGATCTTACCCGTCACTTAGAGGCAAAAGGAGCAACAGTCGCTTACGGTCAGAGAGCAGAAAACATCACAGATGAGATTGATGTAGTAGTATATACAGCAGCCGTTCACCCGGATAACCCTGAATTTATGAGAGCAAGCGAAAAAGGAATTCCCATTTTGACCAGAGCAGAGCTTCTGGGACAGATGATGAAAAATTATGAGAATGCCATCGCTGTTTCCGGCACCCACGGTAAGACCACCACAACTTCCATGATTACAGAGGTTCTCCTGTGTGCGGATACAGATCCCACTATTTCAGTTGGAGGTATACTAAATTCCATCAGCGGAAATATTCGTGTGGGCGGCCCGGATTTGTTTGTAACAGAAGCGTGCGAATATACCAATAGCTTCTTATCCTTTTACCCTACCACAGCAGTTATATTAAATATAGAAGCAGACCATCTTGATTTTTTTAAGGATTTAAAAGATATACGCCATTCCTTCCGTCTCTTTGCAGAGAAGCTGCCGGAGAAGGGCTTACTAGTAATAAACAAAGATATCGACCACATGGAGGACATCATAGAAGGACTTCCCTGTAAGGTGATCACCTTTGGAAAGAATGAGGACAGTAGATATCAGGCCAAGAATATACGGTTTGATGAACTGGCAAGAGCGACCTACGAGCTTTACGTGGATGGGGAAGAGGTTGATACGGTAACGCTGGGAGTCTCCGGAGAGCATAATGTGTATAACTCTCTGTCCGCCGCAGCGGTATGCCATGAACTTGGTATTTCCATGGAGATGATCAAAAAAGGATTAAAGCGTTTTACAGGAACGAACCGCCGTTTCGAAAAGAAAGGGGAGCTTTCCGGTGTGACCATCATTGATGATTATGCCCACCACCCCCAGGAAATAAGAGCGACTCTGGAAACAGCAAAGCATTATCCGCATAAGAAACTCTGGGTTGTTTTCCAGCCCCATACTTATACACGTACCAGAGCGTTTTTAGACGAATTTGCAGAATCCTTATCCTTAGCGGATGAGGTAATCCTGGCAGATATTTATGCGGCCAGAGAAACCGACAATTTAGGCATCAGTTCCAGAGATATTGCAGATAGAATCGAGAAAATGGGAGTAAAAGTACACTACATCCCATCTTTTGAAGAAATAGAAACATTTATTTTAGAAAATTGTATACACGGTGATTTGTTGATAACTATGGGAGCCGGAGACATTGTAAAAGTGGGAGAAAACCTGTTAGGAGTATAGTTATCCACATTATCCACATAGTTTTCAACATTTTATGTTAAGAAACTATGTGGATTTTTTGATTTACATAATTTAAAGTCTTACAATTTACAAAATCTCGGTTTTATCAGCAAATCGACAGGATTGGAAATGAAAATCCAAATTATGTATACCAGATTTCCACATTATCCACAGTTTCCACAATTCATTTGGTGGATAACTGCCCCTATTTTCTTTTCTAAGGACCTGTGGTATGATAAGAGCATGATAAAAAGGTGAGGTTATGTCAGTGAATGTAAAGAGCAGTTTAAGGATCAGCGCTACAGTGATATCCAACGATTTCATAGATGAATATATGGCCATGGCCAATGGAGAATACATCAAAGAATATTTGTTTCTCATGCGTCATGAGGGGGAAGAAGTGACCATATCCATGATCGCGGATGCACTGAACCACACGGAAGCAGATGTGGCTCGCGCTCTGGCATACTGGAAAAAGGCAGGAGTGCTTATGGAGGAGATTCCCCTTAAGGCAGAACCATCTAAGGCTGTCTCTGAGACTGCCTGCTCCGGAGCTGTGCCTGAAGTACAGACAAAGCCTCAGACACCTGCAAAAAGAACCCCCTATTCCCCTGAGAAGATAAGCGGGCTTGCAGGAGATGAGGATTTTTCTCAGCTTCTTTACATTGCACAAAAGTACATGAACAAGGTATTTACCCAAAGAGAATGCGAAGTATTTGCATATCTTTATGATGGTCTTCATATGCCATCTGAACTCCTGGAATACGTGGTGGAATACTGCGTCCAGGGAGGGCACTCAAGCATTCGATACATAGAGACCGTTGCCATCAGCTGGCATGAGAAGGGAATCAGGACTGTTGATGAGGCAAAGAACAGTGCTGTATCATTTTCCAAGGATTCCTATGCAGTTATGAGGGCCTTTGGATTAAATGACAGAAATCCGGGATCTTTGGAGCGGGAGTTTATGGACCGCTGGTTTACTACCTATGGCTTTACCAGAGAGATCGTGATAGAGGCCTGCAACCGAACCTTATCCGCCACTCATTCCCCCAGCTTCCCCTATGCAGATAAGATTTTAGAGGGCTGGAAAAAGGCTGGAGTCCGTACCATGGAAGAAATCAAACGGCTGGACGAGCAGTACGCAGAACGGGTGAAAAGCGGAGATATAAAGAGCGGAAAGAAGCAGACAGCCCAGGGGTCAGCAACAAAGCCAAGGGCCGGACAGAATCAGTTTCAGAACTTTCCTCAAAGAGAGATTGATTACGATGCACTGATTCTGGAGCAACTGACAAAGCAGCAGTAGTTATTTACATAGGGCAGCAAAAGAATGGAGGTAATTATGGCGCTGAGCAATTCACAGTACGACGCCATCATGAGGGCATACGGGCAGCAGCAGTTTAAGAACCGTCATGAGCAGGAAGAACGGATTGCAAACGTTTATGAGAGGATACCGGTAATCAGGGAGCTTGACCAATCCATTAGTACGAGAGCGGTTGCCTGTGCCAGGAGACTCCTGGAAGGAGATAAAGAAGCCTTAAAAGAGCTTCGCAGCGAGATAGCTGATTTAAGAGAGCAGAAGACAGTGCTGTTACGATCTGCAGGGTTTTCCTCCGACTATATGGAGATGCAGTACCGCTGCAAAGACTGTAAGGACACCGGATATGCCGAAGGAGTGAAATGCCACTGCTTCCGCCAGTCGGAGATGAAGTATCTTTATGCTCAGTCAAACATTGAACAAATCGTGGCAATCGAGAACTTTCAAACCTTTTCCACGGATTATTTTGATGATACCAGAGTCATTCCCCAATTAAACCGGACGGTAAGGCAATATATGGCCCAGGTGGCAGAAACCTGTAAAAACTTTGTCCATACGTTCTCCAAAGAGCGGGGAAACCTATTATTTACAGGTCCAACAGGTGTGGGAAAAACCTTTCTCACCAACTGCATCGCAAAGGAGCTGATCGATCAGTATTATTCGGTCATCTATTTGTCTGCCAATGATCTGTTTGAGGTGTTTTCCAAAAACCGGTTTGATTATGACGACGAAGATGATATGAGAGGCATGTATCAGTATATTCTAGACTGTGATCTTTTAATCATTGATGATCTGGGAACAGAGCTTAACAACAGCTTTACTTCATCAGAGCTGTTTTACTGCATCAATGAACGGCTTAATTCCTCAAAGTCTACTATTATATCCACCAATCACCCCATCAATGAATTAAGGGACCGATACACAGAACGAGTTACGTCCAGACTGATCAGCCGTTATACGGTCATTCCTTTGTACGGGGATGATATCCGTATTAAGAAAAAAGCAGGAAAAGTCAGCGACCGATAGACGGATAAAAGATATTGAGTTGACATAAAATAAAGTGATTACCAAAGAGCATACGGCCTGTCTGGTCGTGTGCTTTTATATGGCAGTAGAAGCTTAAGAAGTGAATAGACCCGTACATGTGACCATCACAGATACAGGCACATAAGATGTGTGGAGTTTTGAAGAAGCTTACATATTATTCCATATTTTTCCACATATGGAATCAGCGGGAATAAATCAGGAAAAATCATGAAGGTTACTTGAGAAAATATATGGAATCCTTTTGATTGTCTTGACTAAAGCGGCACATAATGTTATAAAAGAACCGTTGCATTGTATTTAGATACGTTGGAGGAGAAAAGAATGCTTTACGAAGAGAAAATTATAGAGACCATTCCGGTTGGTCCTCTTGGCCTGATTCCGTTAAAGAGCTGTAAGGATCTGGGCAACAAGGTAAATGATTACCTGGTGGGCTGGAGAAAGGAACGTGAGAGCGAGCACAAATCTACCATTGCTTTTTCTGGATATCAGAGAGATACCTATCTGATCGGAGCCAGTACTCCCAGATTTGGTACAGGAGAAGCGAAAGGAACACTCCAGGAATCCGTTCGTGGAGATGACCTTTATTTCATGGTTGATGTCTGCAATTACAGCCTTACTTATTCCTTATGCGGTATGACCAATCACATGTCCCCGGATGACCATTTCCAGGACTTAAAGCGTGTCATTGCTGCATCTGCAGGAAAAGCCCGCAGAATTAATGTAATTATGCCGTTCTTATATGAAAGCAGACAGCATAAGAGGTCCAGCAGAGAATCCTTAGACTGCGCCCTGGCTCTTCAGGAGCTTGTAAATATGGGAGTGGAGAACATCATTACCTTCGATGCCCATGACCCAAGAGTCCAGAATGCCATTCCATTAAAGGGCTTTGAAACGGTTCAGCCTATTTATCAGTTCATTAAGCATCTGCTTAAGAACGAGAAGGAGCTGGAAATCGACAGCGACCACATGATGGTCATCAGCCCGGATGAAGGCGGTATGGGACGTGCTGTTTACTTTGCCAACGTATTAGGTCTTGATATGGGTATGTTCTACAAACGCCGTGATTATACTCAGATTGTTAACGGACGTAACCCCATTGTTGCCCATGAATTCCTTGGAAGCAGTGTGGAGGGCAAGGATGTAATCATTGTAGACGATATGATTTCCTCCGGGGAAAGCATGCTTGACGTAGCAAAAGAATTAAAAAGAAGAAAAGCAAGAAAGGTATTTGTCTGCGTGACCTTTGGCCTCTTCACCAATGGACTTGCAAAGTTTGATGAATACTATGAAAATGGTTTTATTGACCGGATTCTTACTACCAACCTGGTATACCAGACACCGGATCTTCTTTCCAGACCGTATTACATTGATGTAGATATGAGCAAATACATTGCCCTGATTATAGATAATTTAAACCATGATGCATCCTTAAGTGATCTTTTAAATCCAACAACCAGAATTAACCGTGTGGTGGAGCGCTACCGCGCAGGTGATCGGTAATTGGGGGAGAGATGGATAAATTATCGGTTCAGAAACGGATCTTAATTGGTCTCACACTCTTCTCCATGTTTTTCGGGGCGGGAAATCTTATATTTCCGCCCTTTTTAGGTTCACTGGCAGGAACCAGCACCTGGACAGCTATGATCGGCTTTGGGATTACTGCCATTGGCTTTCCGGTACTGGGAGTGGTTGCCGTAGCAAGAGCAGGGGGATTTTTTTATCTGGCAGAACGGGTACACCCCAGGTTTGCATTTGTTTTCACCTTGTTAAATTACTTATCCATCGGTCCCTGCCTTGCCATTCCAAGGACAGCCAGTACTTCTTTTGAGATGGCTGTGGTTCCGTTTTTAGGAAGCGGCAATCTGCAGGTCGCACAGATCTTTTATTCTGCCGCATTCTTTGTAATTGCATTTGTGGTGGCCCTTAATCCGGATAAGCTGACGGAACGTCTTGGAAAGGTTCTTACTCCAGTGCTTCTGGTGCTCATCGTAGTTATTTATGCCGGCAGTCTCATAAAGCCGCCAGGGCTTTATGGAACACCCATAAAGGAATATGCGTCAGGACCCTTGGTCAAGGGCTTTTTAGATGGCTACCTCACTATG
Source organism: Clostridium sp. 12(A) (assembly GCA_000526575.1). GTDB lineage: Bacteria > Bacillota > Clostridia > Lachnospirales > Lachnospiraceae > Lacrimispora > Lacrimispora xylanolytica. The sequence goes on from JAGI01000002.1 coordinate 3,201,528, forward strand.
GATACCATTGCAGCTCTTAATTTCGGAATCGTGATTTCTCTTAATATTAAGGGAATGGGAGTGAAAAAGGATTCTGTAGTAGTGGGAGAGACTATCAATGCAGGATTTGTGGCAGGAGGAATTCTTCTTCTGGTTTACGGCGCTCTGGCTCATGTTGGGGCGGTGACGGGCGGTGCCTTTGGTCCGGCCCAAAACGGTGCCCAGACCCTGAATCAGGCAGTCAGCTTCTTGTATGGAAAAACTGGTCTTGTGATGCTGGCAGTGGTATTTTTTATTGCCTGCTTAAATACCTGTATTGGTTTAATCAGCTGTTGCAGCAAATATTTTTGTACCATAGTTCCGGGAATCGGTTACCGGACCTGGGCCGTTATATTTGCACTGTCAAGCTTTGTGATTTCCAATGTAGGTCTGACTAAAATTCTGCAGATATCGGTTCCCGTATTAAGTGCGATTTATCCGGTAGCCATTGTGCTGATCTTACTCTCCTTCGGGTTCCAGGATGGAAAACGGTGGCGGTCAGTATACGTCTGGTCCATCAGCTTTACAGGCGTGATAAGCGTCCTGTTATCTCTGGAACAGGCTGGAGTGACCGTACTGCATCAGATAATGTCCAAGCTTCCTATCTATGCTGCTGGGCTTGGCTGGATCGTTCCTGCCCTGGTTGGTGTGGTGGTTGGAGTTGTTTTGGCTATGCTAAATAAAAGCGAGAGTAGTAAAGCCTGAATCAAAACATAATCAGTCAAATTAGTCTGGAATATAAAAAATTAAACTAGGGGATGGTGCAAAATTAAGTTACGCTAATTTTGTACCATCCCCTTTTGTAAAAAAGAACAGGAGTATTGCTCCTGATATGAAATCATAAATATCTCATATCATTTTGCAACACTCCCCTTGTCTTCTTATATAGTATCTATCTACTTATGTAGTATCTATATTTTTATATAGTACTTCTCTTTGTTCTATCGTATCTTTTTATATCTCAATCAAATGATAAGGAATCAAGTTAGCCGTCAGCATCTGAGCCTCTCTCTGATGACAGGTGAATATAATAATCTGATCAGAATAGGCATTCACCAGCCACTTTAGGGCGGTCCTAAGTCTGTCATCATCATAAAGCACAAAGCTGTCGTCAAAGATCATTGGCATGCGCTCCGTACCTTCCTGAATCAGAGTAGCGGCAGCAAGTCGAAGGGCTAAATAAACCTGGTCCATAGTTCCGCTGCTGACCTGCTCCAGTGGCACCAGCTTTGTTTTGGTATTAAGAAATACATTTAGATTCTCATCCACGCTCATGCTGGTATAGATACCACCTGTAATGCCCTTAATGAGATCAGAGGCAGCTCGGTTTAGATAAAGCCCGAAGGAATCCCGGATGGTAGAAGATAAGCCGGTCATGGTCTCAAGGGCTAAATCAATGGCAGAGACCTCTTCCCTGATCCGATCATTTTCCTCTAAAATATGCTTGAGTCCCTCTGCCTGAGTTTTACAGCTTGATAAGTGCTCCAGCTTTCTCTCCAGCTCCCATTGGCTTTTTTGCTGCTTCTCAATGGTCTCTCCGCAGGTCTCCTGCTTCTTTTGAAGCTCTTCAATCTCAGCCTGCTTCTGGGTAATGGCGGCCTCAGATTTAATCACAGCAGACGACAAGCGGGTAAACTCCGCCATTCTGGACTGAAACGCACGCATGGCATCCGTTGAAATATCTGTACTCCCAAGATGTCTGGAAAGAATTTCCTGCAAAATCTTGGCGCTCATTTCCATATCCTTCTGACTTTGCTTCAGCTTTAAAAAGAGAATCAGCCCGATGAGGTAAAAGATAATGGCAGTACCCATGAACACGCTCATAAGAAGCAGAAGATCAAGACCGTAATTAGCGGTTAAGTAATTCGACTCACCCAGGTAATAAAGGCCTCCCACTCCGCATAATAGTGCCGTAGCAAGGATAAGGGAAAGGACAGAAAATACCTTTCTGGGCCTTTTACCTGACGCTTCCTTGGCTCTCATATATTCATCAAAGTTTTCCTGAGCTTTTAAAGAATATGCATTTATGGAGTCCTGATCTGTAAACTGGTTGCTGCTTAAGACCTGTTTTCCTCTTGCGACCTTTTTAATCAGCTCTTCCTTTTCCTTCTGGAGATCTTCTAAGGAAGTCTTAACATCTTCCCGCAGCTTTTGAAATTCATTGATCTGGTTTTCAAACTCCGGAGAGGATATCTCCCGTTCTGTGTTTCGAATCTCGCTGAGTAAAGAGGTATAGGTGCGGGCAGCCTCAGGAACCATCTGGGATTCCAGCTCTTTTTTCTGGGATTTTAAAAATGACGCAGCCTTTGTAATGTTTAAGGCAAGGCTTCCCGTATTGTTTAAATTAGCGATGTAATTTTTAAGCTCGGAAACCATACCTTCATCGGTCGCACTCTTTAGCTGGCTGATGCTCACGGTATTAATATAGGTGGTTTCACTCAGTCCGCATAAAAGGTCATCTAAGAATGCTTTGGTAGGCTCAATCTCCCTGCCTGCGGTTTCATCCACAATCTTAAATTCCTTTTTGTTCTTCTGAAAGGTCCTTTCAATCCGGTAGATGTGCTCCTTATGCTCTAACCGGATCTGCCCTTCGTAAGTGCCGCTGTTTTCCCATGGCTCAAACTTGGTGTAGAGATCATTTTTAGAAGCTCTTCCCCTCTGGCGTTCAATGCCAAAAAGCATGCCGCGAATAAAGGTATGTATGGTGGATTTTCCTGCTTCGTTCTTTCCGTAGACGATGTTAAGCCCATTCTGGAAGGTCAGATTCCTGCCATGGAATTTTCCAAAGCCATTGATATATATGTCCAGTATTTTCATGGGATCAGCTCCTTTCGTCCGTAGTGCGAAGCAGTGCATTGATGCCGTAATAGAGGGCTTTCTTTTCCATAGGGCTCATCTCAGGCTTTTGAAGGGCCTGAATATAAAATCCGATCATGTCACTGGAATGCTCGGCAAAGAGCGCGGAAAAGTCATATTGGGGCTCGGATTCGTCTATGATCTCCATAATCTTAAACCGGGTGGAGAGCATATCTAAGTCAAAGGAAATATCAGGGTCCCTCATACCACGTATGCGGAAACGGAAGATATTTTCAGTGCCCCGGTTTTGAATCTCCTGGGTGATCTTCATCGCAAGCTCTGTATTGGTGGTGGCTGTGGTCACATTCACCGCCAGAGAAACATACTGTAGCTTGGCAATTGGGATAAACTTTAAATAGGAGACCATACGGGTCACTTCGTTAATCTCTCCCATAATCATACCGTGAGGCCCTGACTCCGTCTTATCAAGTGGCTCTAAGGAACCGGAAAATGCCATACGGTTCTCAATGAGGATCTCAGGTCTGTGAATGTGGCCCATGGCAATGTAGGAGAAGTCCAGGTTTGACATGGCTCCCTTATCAAATGGGATATGGTTGGCATCTCCGCCATGGCCTAAAAGCACGTGGATTCTGCCGTTGTTTGGTACTTTTAGATGATCAAGACGGTTTTCCGGGATTTCAGCCGAATAATAGCTGAACCCATAGACCTCTGTGTTGATCTCCTTGAAATAAACGCTTTCCAGCTCTTCCCCCATGAAATAAGTTACATTAGGCGCCCAGGTAAAGCTTAAGATAGCTGAATTTTTGCGGATTCGGTCATGATTTCCTGCGATAATGACCACATGCACGGAAGGGATGGTGGAAAAGAGGTAGTTGACCTCCTTTAAATCCCTGGCAAGTGGCTGCCGGTGGAATAAGTCTCCGGAAATGAAAAGGCAATCGGCTTCCAGGACCTTTGCCTGATGAACTGCCTTTGCAAAGGTGTCCTTAATATCCTGGCACCGTTCCTTGCTCCAGGGCTTGTCGCTGTCAGGACTCATGCCCCAGTGAACATCTGCAATATGTATAAATTTCATTCTCGTTACCTCGCTGGTCCTATGTGAAAAGATACCACAAATTCCCTGCCGGACTGGTAGGGAATTTGTGGTACAGGCTTAAAGTTCGCAGTTGTTAACGGTTCTTGGGAATGGAACTACGTCACGGATATTGGCCATTCCGGTCAGATACATCACACAGCGCTCAAAGCCTAAACCAAAGCCTGCATGGCGTGTGGAGCCGTATTTTCTTAAGTCAAGGTAGAAGTCATAATCTTCCTTGTTAAGTCCCAGCTCGTCCATACGAGCCACCAGTTTGTCGTAGTTATCTTCTCTCTGGCTGCCGCCGATGATCTCACCGATACCTGGAACGAGACAGTCCACGGCTGCTACGGTCTTATTATCCTCATTAAGCTTCATATAAAATGCCTTGATTTCCTTTGGATAATCCGTAACAAATACTGGCTTTTTATAAAGCTGCTCTGTTAAATAGCGCTCGTGTTCTGTCTGTAAATCGCATCCCCAGAACACTTTATAATCGAACTCATCATTATGCTGGGTAAGAAGCTCTACCGCTTCTGTATAAGTAACATGAGCGAATTCAGAATTTAAAACGTGGTTCAACCGGTTTAAAAGATCCTTGTCCACAAACTGGTTAAAGAAGTTCATCTCTTCTGGTGCGTGCTCAAGAACATAGCGGATTACGTATTTTAGCATGGACTCAGCAAGAGCCATGTTGTCATTTAAATCTGCAAATGCCATCTCCGGCTCAATCATCCAGAATTCAGCGGCATGGCGGGTGGTGTTTGAATTTTCCGCACGGAAGGTAGGGCCAAAGGTATAGATGTTACGGAATGCCATGGCATAGGTCTCACCATTTAACTGACCGCTTACGGTTAAGTTGGTAGGCTTACCAAAGAAATCCTGGGTAAAATCAATGGTTCCTTCCTCTGTCTTAGGAATGTTATTTAAATCCATAGTGGTAACCTGGAACATCTCGCCGGCGCCTTCGCAGTCACTTCCGGTGATCAGGGGAGTATGAACGTAAACGAAATCTCTCTCCTGGAAAAACTGGTGAATGGCATAAGCAATTAAGGATCGAACCCGGAATACGGCCTGGAAGGTATTGGTTCTTGGGCGTAAATGGGAGATGGTTCTTAAATATTCAAAGCTGTGGCGCTTTTTCTGAAGAGGATAATCCGGGGATGAGGTGCCTTCTACGGTAACCTCTGTGGCCTGTATCTCAAAGGGCTGCTTGGCATCCGGAGTAGGAACTAAAGTTCCGGTTACGATTACGGCAGCGCCAACGTTTAACTTGCTGATTTCTGAAAAATTCTCCATGGTATCGTGATAGACCACCTGAAGGGTTTCAAAATAAGATCCGTCGTTTAATACGATGAATCCAAAGGATTTGGAATCCCGCAGACTTCTTACCCAGCCTCCGACCGTAACCTGGGAATTAAGAAATGTTTCCTGCTTTTTATATATCTCTCTTACCGTGATTAAATCCATAATAGATTCTCCTTTTACATGTTCGCATACTTATTAAGATTATACTGTATTTTAAGATTCTATTCAAGGGGTGCTGGGTGTAAAAACATTAGATACGCCTAAAAACGTCAAAAATTTGTAAAAAGCACGAAAAATGTCGGAAAATGCACAAAAAACTATAAGATAAAATGAAATATTTGTTCACTATTAAAGCAAGGTATGGTATAATGTAGTCACAATAATTACAGCAAGAGGTGATAACGTGATTAAAAAAGAGATGATAGCCATGCTTTTGGCAGGCGGACAAGGCAGTCGCTTAGGTGTGCTTACGCAAAAAGTGGCCAAACCAGCAGTGTCCTTTGGCGGTAAATACCGAATCATTGATTTCCCGCTTAGCAACTGCATCAATTCAGGAGTTGATACGGTAGGAGTTCTTACCCAGTATCAGCCATTGCGCCTGAATACTCATATCGGCATCGGCATTCCCTGGGATCTTGACCGGAATGTGGGCGGAGTCACTATTTTACCTCCTTATGAACGGAGCAAGGGAAGTGACTGGTATACCGGTACAGCAAATGCCATATATCAGAACCTGGAATATATGGAGACCTACAATCCCGATTACGTCCTCATTTTATCTGGAGACCACATCTATAAGATGGATTATGAGGTCATGCTGGAATATCACAAAGCGAATAATGCAGATATCACCATTGCTGCTATGCCGGTGCCTATTGAAGAGGCAAGCCGGTTTGGGATACTAATCACAGATGAAAGCAACCGGATTACGGAATTTGAGGAAAAGCCCGCAAGTCCAAGAAGTAATCTGGCTTCCATGGGAATATACATATTTAGCTGGAAAGCATTAAAAGAAGCACTGATTCGTATGTCTGACGTACCCGGGTGTGATTTTGGAAAACATATCATACCCCATTGTTTTGAAGAGGGAAAGCGGGTCTTTGCCTACGAATACAACGGTTATTGGAAGGATGTAGGTACGTTAGGTTCCTATTGGGAAGCCAATATGGAGCTGATTGATATCATTCCTGAATTTAATCTTTATGAAGAGTACTGGAAGATTTATACAAAAAGCGACATTATTCCGCCCCAGTACGTCTCCGAGGAAGCTGTCATAGACAGAAGCATTGTGGGAGAAGGAACCGAGATTTACGGAGAGGTAAGAAATTCCGTCATCGGTGCCGGCGTTATCATTAAAAAAGGTGCGGTCATAAAGGATTCTATCATTATGAGAGAGTGCGTGATCGGGGAAGACGCAGAGATCACAAAGGCTATTATTGCTGAGAATGTGACAGTGGGAACCGGTGTGAAAATTGGTACCGGAGACTATGAAAAGAGCAAGTATGATCCAAAGGTCTATCAGTTTGATCTGGTAACGATAGGGGAGAATTCTATCATCCCGGATCAGGTGACCATAGGCAAGAATACAGCAATCGTGGGGATCACCGTCCCTGAAGATTATAAAGACGGAGAACTGGCCAGCGGAGATTATATCATAAAGGCAGGTGGCATGCGATGAGAGCAATCGGAATTGTATTAGCAGGCGGGAACAGTAAACGGATGCGTGAGCTGTCCAACAGAAGGGCCATTGCAGCCATGCCTATAGCAGGGAATTACAGGAGCATCGATTTTGCTCTCAGCAATATGACCAATTCCCATATTCAGAATGTAGCAGTATTAACTCAGTATAATTCCAGGTCCCTGCATCTTCATTTAAGTTCCTCCAAATGGTGGGATTTCGGAAGAAAGCAGGGCGGACTATTCGTATTTACTCCAACCATAACTGCAGATAGCAGTGACTGGTACAGGGGGACTGCGGATGCCCTGTTTCAAAACCTTACATTTTTAAAGAACAGTCATGAACCTTACGTAGTCATTGCCGCAGGAGACGGCATCTACAAACTGGATTACGGTAAGGTACTTGAATATCATATAGAGAAGAAATCAGATATCACCGTAGTATGCACAGAGCTGCCTGCGGGAGAAGATATCACACGTTTCGGCCTGGTAAAGACCAATCAGGATGGCAGGATTACAGATTTTGAAGAGAAGCCTATGGTGGCTTCCTCTAATACGGTTTCCTGCGGCATTTATGTCATCCGCAGGCGTCAGCTTATTGAACTGATTGAGCAGTGCGCCATGGAGGACCGCTATGATTTTGTGAGTGACATTCTGGTACGATATCGGAATTTGAAAAGAATATATGCTTATAAGATGAACGATTACTGGAGAAATATCGCATCCGTGGAATCCTACTACAAAACCAATATGGATTTCTTAAAACCGGAAGTAAGAAATTATTTCTTCCGTCAGTATCCGGATGTTTACTCAAAGATCGATGATCTGCCGCCTGCAAAATACAACCCAGGTGCATCTGTAAAAAACAGCCTGGTGTCCAGCGGCAGCATTGTCAACGGCGTTGTCGAGAATTCAGTCCTTTATAAAAAGGCCTATGTCGGCAACAACTGCGTCATTAAAAACTCCATTATTTTAAATGACGTCTATATAGGCGACAATACGGTGATTGAAAACTGTATCGTAGAAAGCCGGGATACCATCCGTGCCAATACCACCTATATAGGAACAACGGACAATGTAAAGATTGTCTTGGAGAAAAACGAACGATACACATTATAGTAAATGTGACGGGAAGGGGAAGAACATGCAGATTACAGATGTAAGAGTACGACGTATTGAAAAAGAGGGAAAGATGAAGGCCATAGTATCAATCACATTGGATAACGAATTTGTTATTCATGACATTAAAGTTATTGAAGGAGAAAAAGGACTATTTATAGCAATGCCCAGCCGAAAGGCGGCAGATGGTGAATACCGGGATATCGCTCATCCGATTAATTCCGGAACCAGAGACACCATTCAGAAGGTGATTCTGGATAAATATGAGACCACTGCTATGGATGTACCTGAGGCAGTATTTGCTTAATCAAATAAAAGGATCCGCAGACAGGCTTTTCGTACTGTCTGCGTTTTTTTGCCCGGAAATCAAACGAATATTTACACTTTAGTGTTTTAAGGTTATAATAGGAATCAAATTTTTAGAAAGGCTGTGGAACGTATGACAATAAAAATAGGTATCGTAGGATATGGAAATCTTGGTAAGGGAGTGGAATGTGCCATTAAGCATAATCCTGACATGGAGCTAAAAGCTGTATTTACCAGAAGAGCCCCGGAAACATTAAAGCTTCTGACCGAAGGCGTTAAGGTATTTTCTTATGATGAGATTATGTCAAAAAAGGATTCCATCGATGTTTTAATTTTATGCGGTGGAAGTGCTACCGATCTTCCGGTGCAGACTCCAGAGCTTGCAAAACATTTTAATGTGGTTGACAGCTTTGACACGCACGCCAAGATTCCGGAGCACTTTAAGGCAGTGGATGAAGCTGCTTTAGAGGGCGGTAAGGTAGGAATTATCTCTGTTGGCTGGGATCCGGGTATGTTTTCCTTAAACCGTTTGTATGCCGGGGCTGTACTTCCGGGAGGACATGATTATACGTTCTGGGGAAGAGGAGTGAGCCAGGGCCATTCCGATGCGATTCGTAGAATTGATGGTGTAAAGGATGCCAGACAGTATACCATTCCAGTGGAAGAGGCGTTACAAAAGGTTCGGGAAGGAAAGAATCCAGAGCTGTCAGTAAGAGAAAAGCATACAAGAGAATGCTTTGTAGTGGCAGAGGACGGAGCTGACTTAGACCGGATCCGGGAAGAAATCGTGACCATGCCAAACTATTTTTCTGACTACGACACCACCGTTCACTTTATCAGTGAAGAAGAGCTTCTAAAGGATCATAAGGGAATTCCTCACGGCGGTTTTGTCATCAGAACCGGAACCACTGGCTGGGAGGATGAAAACAGCCATGTCATTGAATACAGCTTAAAGCTGGATTCCAATCCGGAATTTACTTCTTCCGTACTGGCTGCCTATGCCCGTGCCGCTTATCGCTTAAATCAGGAAGGACAGAAGGGCTGTAAAACAGTTTTTGATATTGCACCTGCGTATTTAAGTTCTCTCAGCGGGGAAGAATTAAGAAAACACCTGTTATAAGAAAGAAGCAGGAGGGATAATTATGGCAGTGTCAAAGGAAATGGTCCTGTATTATCAGCCGGAACAGGAAAAGCAGGGTGGAAATGGTACGAAAGCAGCGAAGCTGAAAGGAGTGCTCATTCGCATGGGCATTCGAATCCGCAATATTTCCAGTGAGCAGATGAACCAGACCGTAGGGTATCTTGCTGGAATTGAAGGGTTTGAAGAGATTGCCTTTGAAGCCTGTCCTCCGGTAAATGAGGAGATTTTAGTAATGAAAAACTTCTCAAACCGCAGGGTGGACGAGTTTTTAATGAATTTAAGACGGGCAGGTGTACCTAAAATTCAATTAAAAGCGGTAATTACAGATACCAATTGCAAATGGAGATTTTACGATCTGTATGAGGAACTGAAACAGGAAAACGAAGCAATGTCCAAGGAGCCTCAATGATAATAAAAGGCCGGACCATCCCTTCATAGGATGGCCCGGTTTTTTGATTCCTTATTTTATTGATATTCGAACACGTTGGCCCACCGATGCAAAAGCTCTGCTTCTTCCGGACGTTTCTTTGAAAGCTGGGCGGTTGCCACAATGGGGAGCCAGGACTGGACGTATTTTTTTGCAGTTCCTGTTTTTCTACAAAAGACATCTATGTACATATCAGCTTTTTTCTGATCCTGGAGGCAGAAGAGGAGATACGTTCTCGCAACATCTGCGCTGGCGTTTCCCTGGGTAGCGTGTACCCAGTCCAGGACATACATGGTCTGGTCGTCTTTTACAATGATATTGCTTGGATTGAAATCACCGTGGCACAGCTTGGTATGCTTTGGCATTCCGTCAAGCCGTGTATGCATATCATATCGGATGGAGTCTGTCAGTTCATCAATATCTCCGATCTGTCTTATCATCTTATCTTTTAATTTATTGAGAAGAGGACACTGCTTTGACATGATATTCAGGTGGAGATCCACCATCAGATCCATATATTCCGGCAGCTTTTCCGGATTCTCATCCATGAGCTGCTTTAATGTCTTCCCTTCAATAAATTCGTAAGTAATGGACCACTTGCCTTCAAAAACACTGACTTCCAGCACCTTAGGAACCTTGATTCCACCGGTTTCCTCAACTCTGGCGGTAATCAAAGCTTCATTTAGTACCTCTGCCTTAGGGAAATCTTCATTAAATACCTTAATCGCCTTATCCCCATCCCGGTAGACCTTCTTTGTTGCGGTCGTAGCAATTAGTTCTGCTCCCATAAAATACCTCTCCTTCCTTCTTTGCATCCCCAAATATGTCGGAACTATATAGTACTATTTTACTACAATATAGATAAAAAGTATAGAAAAAACAGTGGTATATTATATAAAATATCTAAAATTTATCCTTTGAAACGGTAAACAGCCACACCGTAAGGCTTCAGTGGACAGGCGATGGAATAGTTTTTTCCATCCCACTCCTTTTCCTCAGAAGGAACAGCGGGTGCTTTATCTTCCGGCTGGTAAAGACCGTGGCTTTCATTAAGGACCAGGTGATAGCTTCCCTTTTTTGGAACACCTGCCCGGTAGTTCTTTCGCTCTACCGGTGTAAAGTTAAGAACAAACAAAAGACTGTCTTTCTTGTCTTTACTATACCGGACAAAGCTAAAGATACTCTGTTCACTGTCATTGGCATTGATCCAGGAGAAGCCCTCCCAGTCATAATCCCTCTCATAAAGCGCAGGATATTCCTTATACAGGTGGAGAAGATCCCTGACATAGTCCTTTAGGTCTTTTCCAAGAGGCTCATCTGCCAGATACCAGTCAAGAGCTGTCTTTTCGTCCCATTCATGGAACTGTCCGAAATCCTGTCCCATAAACAAAAGCTTCTTGCCTGGATGGCCAAGCATAAAGGTATAGCCTACTTTTAAGTTGGAAAATTTATCCTCCAGAAGTCCAGGCATTTTCTCGATCATAGAGCATTTTAAATGCACCACTTCATCATGGGATAATACAAGTATATATTTCTCGCTGGTAAAATATGTAAGACCAAAGGTCATCTTATGGTGATTGTATTTTCTGAAATAAGGGTCCAGCTTCATGTATTCTAAAAAATCATGCATCCAGCCCATGTTCCATTTAAAGGTAAAGCCAAGACCGTCGTTTTTGGGATCATCTGTGACCTTGGGCCAGGCGGTGGATTCCTCCGCGATCACCATGGCACCGTTGCCTCTGTCTTTGATAATGCTGTTTAAGTGCTTGAAAAATTCAATGGCTTCCAGATTTTCATTGCGGCCGTGTTTATTTGGGACCCATTCTCCGTCAGACCTTCCATAGTCAAGATAGAGCATGGAAGCCACCGCATCCACCCGGAGTCCGTCTACATGGAATTTTTCCACCCAGTAAAGGGCATTGGCAATGAGGAAATTATCCACCTCATACTTGCTGTAATCAAAGACCTTTGTTCCCCAATCCGGATGCTCTCCTTTTCTTGGGTCAGAATATTCGTAGCATGGCTTACCGTCAAAGTCGGAAAGTCCGTGGGCGTCCTTTGGAAAATGAGCCGGAACCCAGTCTAAGATAACGCCAATCCCTTTTTGATGCATGTAATCAACAAAGTACATGAATTCCTTTGCCGTGCCGTACCGTGAGGTGGGAGCAAAATATCCGGTCACCTGATACCCCCAGGAGCCATCATAAGGATGCTCTGCAATCCCCAGAAGCTCCACGTGAGTATAGCCCATCTGTTCCACGTAGTCTGAAAGCTCGTGGGCAGCCTCCACATATGTATAATAGCCATCTTTTTCGTCCCGGTTCTTCTTACGCCAAGAGCCTAAGTGAACCTCATAGATACTGACCGGACCATCCATGGGATCGGCCTTCTTTCGTTTCGCCATCCACGAGGTATCGTTCCACTCATAGCCGGATAAATCGGCAGTCACAGAAGCTGTCTGAGGACGGTATTCTGCCTCAAAGGCATAAGGGTCTGCTTTAAAAAGAAGCTTGCCGCTTTCCGTGGTAATTGCATACTTATAAAGCGCCCCGGTAGAAAGCCCCGGAACAAAGGCCTCCCAGATTCCTGAGTCAGCCAGACAGGTCATTGGATTTTCATCCGGATTCCAGCCGTTGAAATCACCTACCACTCCGATTTGCTTTGCGTGGGGCGCCCATACTGCAAAATACATCCCTTCCTCTTTGTTGTAAGTCCTTGGGTGAGCACCCAGCTTCTCGTAGATTTCATAATGTTTCCCGTTGTTGAAGAGATAGCGGTCTACCTCTGTTATAAAACCTGTCCCGATTTCCTTTTTTTCTTCAGCCATTTGCTCACTCCTCCGTGATCATTAAAATAGCACACTAAATCTCCCAGCTTTTAAAACGGCGCAGGAGAAACTGATAACGCAGCTGTGCTGCATTCAGTTCATAGATATAGCAATCAATAAGGGTCGGATCCACTACGTGCTCAAAGTGGTTCCTGGCAGCTTCAATTGCTGTTTTGGAACATTCAATTTCGTATCTTAATCTACGTTCCTCTTCTGATTCAGTCAGGCGTTTTTTTAAAGTCGCATGCTTCATTTTACCATCTCCATTTCTTGAAATTTACATAATATCTGTTAGTTTCATTATAACTGGAAAATGGGTTTTTATTCATATTTTACCTGTAATGCCCGTAAAATCATGGGATTCGGTCTAACATCATCTGCATATGCTGCCCCAGGGAACAAAGTTTTTTCGTGGTGTCTCCAATGGTCAGGTAATAAAAATTTGCAGTTCCTTCCTGTCTGACGTCAATAAGACCGGCCTCTTTTAAGATTTTTAAATGATGGGAGACCGCCGGACGGGAAAGGTTTGTTTTCTCTGTGATATCTTTTACATTCATGCCCACCTTTCCGCGGATGGGGCCATCGGAAGCTGAGACATCATTTCCCATGCTGTCATAAAGACCATTACGGGCAAGTGCCTCTACAATGGTCAGTCTTACTTCATCTCCAAGGGCGATGAAAATGGGCATACAGTCCTTAAAAAGTATATGAAAGTCCTGCCCTTCCATGAGGGGTTCCTCCTTTGGTTTAAAAAAATAAACTAACAATATCTTACCATTCTGGTAAAGAAACGTCAATGCTTTGGGGGTGAAATATTGGTTAATTTGCCTCAAAATACGGAAAAAGTTTGATAAAATTAATAAATATATAATAATACACATAAAATATCTGGGGTACCTAGCCATAAGGCTCGTCTTTTGGTTTCTGAAAAAAAGAGTTGACAATTAATCTTACCTTGTGCATAATGGAATTATATTCCAGTATACGTTCTGTATACTTCATTTCAATTTTCAATGAATGGTGAAACATATTTTATTTTCAAGAGCTGATAATCCAGCATATTTTCCAACGTTAAGATATTAAGCAGGTAAGGGGGGAGTGCATTATTGGGCATTTTATTTTGCTGCTTCATTTAGGGGCAGGGGCTTATTTTGATGTCCGGGAACACAAAATTCCTAATTGGTGGGTGATACTCGGCATGGGAAACGGTTTGATTCTTACCGGGCTTGAAGCTGGGCAGCTATCCAGTCCCAGCAGTTTTTTAAAGGAGCCTGCATTTTTTCTGTTCCGGATGCTTTTGGTAACAGCGGTTTTCTTTGTTTTATTTCTTTTCCGCATGATTGGTGCAGGAGATATTAAGATGGCAGCCCTCATCTGCGGATATCTTGGCCTTTCATCCGGCGCAATGGCAATTTTTTATGGTTTTCTTATTGGGGCATTCTGGTCCCTGATTAAATTAATGGGAAGCGGCGGCTTTATATCCCGTTTTTCCCATCTTCTAACCTATATCAGGTATGTAATCCAAACAGGTAAAATAACTGCTTACTACCGTCCGGAACGGGATGGGTATGATATGGTCATTCCTTTTGGCCTGTGTCTTTTTCTGGGGACTCTTCTTGCCCTGGCGTGGTAGCAGTCACAAAGGAGGATTTTATTTGGCAGAACGTATTTTAGCAGTTTATGATGAGGATTTTTTTTATGCGGAGCGGCTTGCAGATTTTATCAACGAGAGGAAACAGGCTCCCTTTAAAGCCCTTGCCTTTACCACGTTAGAAAGGCTTATGAGCTATGGAAAGGACCATGAGATTGATCTGTTGCTGATACAGTCAGACATTTCCAGGGAGGAACTGAATGGTCTTTCGGCAGGGCAGGTATTTTATCTGTGTGACGGAGAGAATGGCCCTATTGATGAATCATCAAAGGGAATTTATAAATATCAGGCGGCAGACAGCATCATGCGGGATGTGATGGAAGCCTATTTAACCAGTGACGAAGAGGCCGGGGGCAGAGTCATATCCAGGACCGGAAGGGTGATAGGAATCTACTCTCCTATTAACCGGTGCTTAAAAACTTCCTTTTCTCTGACTATGGGTCAGCTTTTATCCAGAGATTTAAAGGTCCTTTACTTAAACTTTGAGGATTGCTCCGGCCTTGGAACGTTGATTGGTGAGGAATTTAAGGGAGGCTTATCCGATTTATTTTACTATTACAGCCAGGAAAAATACAGCTGGATCAGACTTGGGTCTCTTGTTTATACCTGGGGAGAACTGGATTATGTGGCGCCTGCTCGGTATCCGGAGGATTTAAACCAGATAGGGGCTGGGGAAGCAGCTGACCTGGTCAGGAGAATTGCAAGAGAAAGTCCCTATGAGACCATAATCCTGGATCTGGGCCAGTTTGGTAAAAAAGCAGCAGAAATACTGGAGGCCTGTGACGTCATTTATATGCCAGTTAAGGAAGACTGCGTTTCAGTCGCTAAGATAGAAGAGTTTGAGGAGTATCTTTCTGTCTCCGGCCACGAGGCTGTTACAAAAAGAATTGAGAAATTAAAGCTTCCATATCACTCAAGCTTTGGACGAAGGGATTCTTACTTAGAACAGCTTCTTTGGAGTGAGTTGGGAGATTATACAAGGCAGCTGTTAAGGAAGCAGCCGTAAGGGAGGGAAGTATGGAAGAAGAGATGCGAAAGAGGATGCGGGAGGAGATTGTAAGAGAGCTGAATGAACAGCAGCAGGTTATGGACGAAGAGCTGTATGCCATCATAGACCGAAAGATTCTTGAATATGGGCAGGAGCATTTTCTGCCGTTAAAGGAGAAGGTAGAGCTTCGGTGCAGGCTTTTTGATTCCTTTCGCCGCTTAGGTGCTCTTCAGGAGCTTGTTGATGACCGTCATATCACAGAAATTATGGTCAACGGAGCCGACCGGGTCTTTGTAGAGAGGAATGGCTCCATGGAGCTGTGGGGAAGGACCTTTGATAGTCAGGAACAGCTTGAGGATACCATTCAGCAGATTGTGAGCCGGGTGAACCGTACGGTGAATGTATCAAGGCCCATTGCCGATGCAAGGCTTTCTGACGGCTCCAGAGTTCATGTTGTGCTTCCGCCCATTGCCCTGGACGGACCTGCAGTCACCATCCGAAAGTTTCCTGAGCCAATCACCATGGAAAAGCTCTTATCTTATGGTTCACTTACAAAAGAGTCCGCAGAATTTTTAAAGGCAATCGTGGAAGCCGGGTATAACATCTTTGTCTGCGGTGGAACCAACTCCGGGAAAAGTACATTTCTAAATGCTCTCTCATCTTATATTCCAAGGGATGAAAGAATTGTGACCATTGAGGATTCGGCTGAGCTTAAGATCACCCAGATTAAGAATCTGGTCAGGCTTGAGACGAGAGGGGCAAACGGAGAAGGGGAAGGGGAAATTACTATTGGAGATTTAATTAAAGCTTCCCTTCGAATGAATCCCGACCGGATTATTATCGGAGAGGTCAGGGGAAAAGAAGCCTTGGATATGATATCAGCTATGAATACGGGGCATGACGGCAGCTTAAGTACGGGACATGGAAACAGTCCCAAAGATATGTTGTCAAGGCTGGAAACCATGGTGTTAATGGGCGCTGATATCCCTCTTCCGGCAGTGAGGAGCCAGATAGCAGCAGCCATTGATATTTTAATACATCTGGGGAGATTACGAGATAAAAGCAGGCGGGTCCTGTCCATTATGGAGGTGTCAGGTTATGAAAATGGAGAAATCAGGCTTAACCCGCTGTACCGGTTTGAAGAGGATTATGAAAACGTGGACAGCAAAAAAGAGGACAACAAAAAAAGGGTTCAGGGAAGACTTAACAAGGTGGGTGACCTTCAAAATACCGAAAAACTCAAAGCAGCAGGCGTTGAACTATGATCATTACGATTTAACATTTGCCCAGTGGTGCATATATGGCTCACAGGGGCTGGCTCTGGCTGGCGTTTTTGCATATGTCTTTTACCGAAATGTTATAGTCTTTCTCATTCTGATTCCATTTGGAATCCTTTATCCTCTCTTAAAACGTAAGGAAGAAAAAGAAAAAAGACTGCAGCAGCTTAATGTTGAATTTAAGGAAGGGATTTTACTATTAGCCTCATTTTTAAGTGCAGGCTACTCTGTGGAGAATGCCTTTGCCTCTTCTGTAAGAGAGCTGACTCTGCTTTTTGGTGAGAACGGGCTGATTACCAGGGAGTTTAAGCATATTGAAAATCAGATAAAGATCAACCGTTCCGTGGAACAGGCTCTGTCAGAGTTTGCAGCCCGCAGTGGTCTTGATGATGTGAAGAATTTTGCAGAAGTCTTTGGTGCGGCAAAGAGAAGCGGAGGAGAGCTGGTTTCCATTATCAGCCATACCGCTAATGTTATCCGGGACAAGGTATCTGTCCGTCAGGAGATACTTACCATGTTGGCGTCGAAACAGTTTGAGCAAAAGGTCATGAACATGATTCCTTTCTTTATTGTGATTTATATTGATATCACATCACCTGGGTTCTTTCATGTGATGTATACCACAGCCATTGGCAGAATTGTAATGACCATCTGTATGGTGCTGTATGTATCTGCATTTTTTATCTCAAAGAAGATCATGAGCATTGAAATATAAGGAGAAATCATGTTTAAGAAATATTGTAGGAAATGGAATCTTGCCATTACAAAAACGCAGATCATCTGTGTGGCAGCAGGTATTTTCCTTTATGTCCTGATAGAGCTTACTTCTGTTTTGGGAGGAAGAGGAGGGGCGAGTGGCAAAGAATTAAAACGAGCAGGACCTGGGCAGGGGGAAACTACGTATGAGGTGGAAATATCAGGTCTTGATAAGGAAAGGTCTGATAAAAAGATACCAGTTAAAATACCAGTTGGGGAGCGAATCTATTCGGAAGAAGAGGCAAAAAAGCTGTTTGAAACTATGAAACCAAAGCTAGAAGAACAGATGCTTGGGGAAAATGAATCTCTTTTAAAGATAAGAAAGAATTTGAATCTAAAAACAAGCTTAAGTGACTATGGAATCAAAATTCGATGGGAAACGGACAATCCGGATCTGGTAGATTCTCTTGGGAAAGTACATAATCAGCAGGCAGCTGAGACAGGAGAATCTGTCATACTGCGTGCTCTCGTATCCGATGGGGTCCATGAACATACATATCGCTTTCCAGTTATGGTATATCCTCCTGACCGTTCCTTGCAGGAGAAGACGGAGGAAGAATTCTTAACCTGGGCTCAAAAGGAAGATCAAAAACAGCAAACAGAAGATTATCTACGATTACCCAATGAATATGATGGCCAGCTTCTTACTTATTCCATAGAAAAGGATAGCAGCCACCGCCTGTTTCCATTTCTTGGATTATTCATGGCGCTTCTCTTGCATGCAAAGGTGAATTCGGATAAACAGCATCTGGCAAAAAAGAGGGAGCAGCAGCTTCTGCTGGATTATTCTGAGGTCGTATCAAAGCTGGTGGTTTATATTGGCGCGGGCCTTACTTTAAGAAATTCCTGGGAACGAATCGTGGCAGGCTATGACGCTGGTGTAAAGGAAGGCAAAAGGGGAGTGAGACCTGTTTACGAAGAGATGATGAAGACGGTCTCCCAGCTTAGTAGCGGAGTATCAGAGAGCAGAGCATTCGGCGAGTTTGGAAGGCGGTGCGGCCTTCAGTCATATTTAAAGCTTTCTGCGCTTTTGGAACAGAGTCAGAAAAATGGAAGCAGACAACTTCGCCAGTCGCTGGAGCTTGAGATGATATCAGCATTTGAGCAAAGAAAAAACCTGGCGAAAAAGCTGGGGGAGGAGGCCGGGACCAAGCTGTTAATTCCCCTTCTGCTCATGCTGGGAGTGGTGATGGCCATGATTGTGCTTCCGGCATTTCTGTCATTTTATTAGAAAGGGGGTGAGAGGATGATAGCATTTCTTAAGAATCAGTTCCTGGATTTTTTAAGAGAAGAAGACGGCGTAGGTGTAATTGAAGTGGTCTTAATTCTCGTGGTACTAATTGGCCTTGTTATTATTTTTAAGGACAGGATCAATGCGCTTCTTGAACTTACGTTTAAGCAAATTGATAATCAGTCAAAAGAGGTGTACTAATGCAGAAAAGCGGGCAAATCACAGTGTTCTTAAGCCTGGCGCTATTGTGCATCTTCAGCCTTATGTGCGGACTAATCGAGTCCGCACGTATGGCTGGGGCAAGATGCTACTTAAAGCTTGCAGCAGATTCTGCCATGGATTCCGTATTCAGTGAATATCACAGGGAGGCATGGGATCAATACCGTCTGTTTCTCCTTGAAGCAAAGGATGAAAAGGAGATAAAAGATTCCTGGAATCAATTTATGGAACCATACATGGACAGCTCTGGCTGGTATGGTATGGCGATGGAATCAGCGGAGGTATCTGACCGAGTGTCGATTACGGACGATGGCGGCTCCCATCTGGATAAGGAGATTCTTGATTACATGAAGTATGGAATCATAAAGGATATGCCTGATGCTGACGGTGCAGCAGATTTACTAAAAAATTTAAAAGAAGCATCTTCCGTTGAAAGTCTGTCTCAGTCTTATTCCGGGCACACAAAGGAGGCTGTGCGTCTGGAACGGGCGTTAGAAGACATCAATGACTGTTTAAGGGCGCAGAAGGATTACTGGGAGACGGCCCAAAGGCAGTTAGGAAATTATAATGGCAGTGGATTTAGAGAGACCGCTCGGAAACTAAAAAGAGAGATGGATCGGATTCCCTCCCTGGTCACCACTTATGGAAAGCGGGCAGACCAATTAAAAAAGAATCTGGATGAGACAAAACGTAAAAATGAAGCACTATCAAAAAATATCAGTCCAGAGATGCAAAAAGCCATGGCAGAGGAAGCAAATAGCTATGAAACTTATGTAAATCAGGATGGGCCTAGAAGAAACCAGGTGGAAGCGCTTCCAGAGCATATGGATATTCAAAAGACCGTAATCCAGCAGGCCATGGAAAGAGCCGAAGAGGTAGAAGATACTATTGACAATTGGGTGTATGACGATGAGGAAGATTCCGGACCAGATTTAAATGAACTGTGGGGATCTGTAGAGGATATCTGGAACCGGATTCAAATATCGGTGCTATCCTACTCAAATGGCGTAAAGGACCCTGAGAAACAGAGAATATTAGAGCAAATAGAAGGATTTGCGGAACAGGGATTATTAAACCTTGTACTTCCAGAAGGCAGTCAGGTTTCCAAAGGGATGGTAAACAGTGATTCCTTTCCTTCTGCTTCTATGAGTGCTTTAGAAGGCGCTTCAATCAATCTTCTGGAACGCCTTGTTTTTGAAGAGTATTGCAGCAGGTTTCTGACAAATTTCTGCTCGGAAGAAGAAAAAGAGTTTAAGTATGAGCTGGAATATCTCATATCCGGAAAAACAAATGATGAGGATAATTTAAAAAGGGTAGTCACAGAACTGGTAGCAATTCGGGAAGGCATGAACCTGATCCATATCCTTTCAGACAGCGAGAAAAGGCAGGAAGCCAACGCGTTAGCCAGTGTGATTACCGGCGTCACTGGTCTCGCTCCTCTTACTGGAGTAATCGCATTTTTTATCATGACAGTATGGGCATTGGGTGAGGCAATCGTAGATGTAAAAATGCTGCTGGAGGGAAAAAAGACCGCTTTTATAAAATCAAGGGAAACCTGGAATTTAACGTTATCCAGTTTGTTGGAGTTAGGTAAAACGGGGAAATCTTCTGGTGGTAAGGCAGGAGATAAGGGAATCGACTACACAGGATACTTAAAGCTTTTAATGTTTCTTTCCGATCAGAAGGTGCAAAATTATCGTCTTATGGACATGATCCAGTGGAACCTATGTAAAAGCCAAGGGGATTTTCGTATGGAAAATTGCGTCTATCAGGCAGAGATAAAAGGAAATGTAAAAGCGAAACACCTGTTTTTTGGAGGCAGCAATCCCTATTATCCATTGGATGTCAGAACAGAGAAAGCATATTAAAGGAAGGAGGCAGATGATCATGCCCTTTTTCAGGCGGCCAGCAGGAAAAAAGAATAAAAAAATTGTTACTCTCCAGGTACAAATCCCCGTCTCTAAAGGACGGCCTTCTGTAAAAAGGGTATTATCATCTGCCTTTAGCTCCAAGCGGGAGGGCAGTCTGACGATTGAAGCCGCTATGGCACTTCCTTTATTTGTTTTTTTCATGATTATAATGATGATGCCTATGGTCATCATGAATATAAACCGGCAGGTTCAAACAGCTCTTGAAGAGGCTGGGGAAGACTTAAGTCAGTATGCTTATCTCCTTGAGAATGGAAAACAGAACGAGCAGGAAACCACCTCCAATACAAAAGGGATTCAAAAAGAGATTCTTGAGAGTCTTGCAGGAGAAGGTGTGCTTTTTTATGTGAGAAAGAGAGTAGAAGACAAAGCAGATGTAAGCCGCCTGGAAGCAATCTCCTTTGCCAGATCCTCAGTTCTTCGGGACGGGGAAACCATTGACCTTATTATGGATTATCGGGTCAAGCTGCCTTTTTCGGTGTTTAGCTTAAAAAGCGTGCCTATGACAGCCAGGTCCACGCGCAGGGCCTGGATTGGAAAAAAGGGTATGGAGGAGGCTAAGGCATTGGAATCTGAAGAAATTGTCTATATTGGAAAGGGAAGTACAAGATACCACAAGTCAAGAACATGCCACTACTTATATAACAACTTAGAACAGATAGCACGAAGTGAACTGGGGCAAATGAGAAACTTATCCGGCAGTACCTACAAACCCTGTAGCCGATGCCAGCCCTCTAAGGAAGGAAACAGCCCTGTCTATATCATGCCGTCAGGAGAAAAGTATCATGGGGATAAGAACTGTTCTTCAATTATATCCTATGTTTCTGCCGTTCCCATTGAATCTGTGCGCCATTTGGGAGCGTGCTCATATTGTTCGCAATAGGAGGTCTAAACATGCCTGAAGGCATAAGTAAAATCGTATTTACCATATTTTTAGTCTATTCTGCATTTCAGGATGGAAGAAGTAAAACCATAAGTGTCTGGCTTTTGTTCGCGGCTGGAACATCAGGCATTCTATTTATCATAATTTCTGGACAAGGAATAGGTGACAGACCCTTAAGCTGTCTCATAGGGCTTCTCATGGTGGGAATCAGCCGGATTTCAGATGGAGCCATTGGGGAAGGAGATGGATGGTTTTTTGCGGTCAGCGGTCTGTTTCTTAATCTATTAATAAATCTAAAGCTGTTGGTTTACGGTGTATTCTTAAGTGGATTTGTCTGCATGGGAATTTACATCTTTTTTCGCTTAAAGGGAAACGATGTGAAGAAGGTCACCATTCCATTTCTACCGTTTCTTCTTCCGGCCTGGATAGGATTGGTGATGTTATGAAACGTCAGGTATCAGGAAGTTTCACCGTGGAAGCTGCCATTGTCATGGCGGTTGTTTTGTGGGCTTTGGTGGCTTCAATTCAGACCGCGTACTATGTCAGAGACAGGACCGTTGGGGCGATGGCCATATCAGAGGCAGTCCAAAGACTTAGGCATAATGAGTCCGAGCCTGAAGCTGAGGCAATTTCATGGGCAGAAAAAAGGGCAGGAAAACCGTTTTATTGGGACAGGTATGAGTTCGACTTAAAACTTTCTGGAAATCCCATAACCGGAAAAAAGGTAAAGGCTTCAGGAGCAGGAGGAACGTGGAAGTTTTCCCTGGAGAAAAACGTATATGATCCGGAAAATTTTATAAGAATGGCCACTCTTTTGGAGCAGGAGGAATAAGATGAAAATTACATACAGGCGGGAAATGAAGCATAATTATTTGATTATAAACCCCGACATACCAGAATATAAAGGATTCGAAACGCAGATGCTGGAAAAAAACTCCATCGAGGGACTTTTAGAATTTCATATAAAAAGCCTGGACGGACAACGGTCATGTTATTATGAGATTACCTCGAAGCAGTCCTTAAGCCGTATTTTGGAGTACAAGAGCCTGGGAGAAGAAGAGCTTAGAACGCTCATTGGGGGAATTGCCCGTACCCTTTCAAGATTGGAAGCATATCTGTTAAAGGAAGATCAGATTTTGCTGGATCCGGAATATATATATGTGGACCCTGAGCGTTTTAAGGTGTTTCTTTGCCTCATACCTGGAAGAAAGGGAACCTTTTCTCAAGAGATGACCGAGCTTCTTAGGTATCTTCTGGGCAAGGTCAATCATCAGGACAAGGAATGTGTGGTCATGGCTTATGGACTTTATCAGGAAAGTCTGAAAGACAATTACGGGATCGATGACCTTCTTGAAATCACAGAAAATAAATCAAATGACCTTAAATATGGTGCTTCAATGGATAAAAACCATATATTAGATGAAGAAGAGTACCATGGCGTAATATCACCCCAGCTCGCAGTCAAGGACGAAGAGAGGTACGAAACAATAATTCCTGAGAATCAGTCTGAGATAAATTCGGAATACAGCCTGGTAAGAGTTCTTTTACTGATTTCAGTTGCCATAGCAGTTCCGGTTCTTATATTGTGGCTGGTATCAGGAATTCGCGGAGTGTTCCAGTTCTGGTACGTTCCTTTTGGTGCAGGCTGCCTTTCTTTGGCAGTACTTCTTTTTTTCGGCGGAAGGAATGATCCAGCCAAAGAGAGGGCGTCAGAGGGAGAAGCTGTTGAGATTGAAACAAACAAAACACGAGATATAAATAAGGCGGGAGCAAAGCCAGATATAACTAAATGGGATAATAAAAATCATTCCAGTGATAAGATGAATGGTGTAAAAAAAGACAGCTTAAAAAGAGATAATAAGAAGGACAATATAAAGCAAGTCAGTAGCAAAAAGGGTAGTAACAAAAAAGATAGTAACACTAAGGATAGTAACATTAAGGACAATTACAAAACGAATCATAGCGACAGGGACTATTACAAAAAGGACAATAAAAAAAGTGACAGTTACATAAAAGATAAGATGGATTACACTCAAGAAAAGGAATACGATTGGCAGATGGCATTTCTTGAGGAAGATGAAGAGCCAGCAAACCAGCCGGAAGAAAAAGACGAGGAAATAATTTTACAGACGGTTCTGCTCACAGATACTACAGCAGATAATAATACCCGGTATCTAAGAGCGGTGGGATCCGAAGTTCCGGATATCACCATATCCTATGTTCCATATCTTATTGGAAAACAGGAGGGATTGGTGGACTATGTCCTGGAAAGCGAAACCATAAGCAGAATTCATGCTAAAATTGACCGGGAAGGGGAAGAATATCAGTTATGTGATTTAAACTCCACCAACGGAACATCAGTAAACGGCAGGATGCTGGAAACCAATGAAACCGTAACGTTAAATAAGGGAGATGAAATTTTTATCGCAAATTTCGCGTTTATATTTACATAATATGTTAATTTGTGCTAAAATAATTATATTATTTTAGGAGGAGAACTGTGATGGAAGACTTATACAGGCGAAAAAAGGCATTTGTCAATATGGGATTTATCGTTTTAAATGTCATTTATTTCCTGTATCTGGAAATGACAGGCTCCACAGAGAATACGCAGTTCATGGTTTCCCATGGAGCCATGTATGCGCCTCTAGTCGTAGAGGGCGGTGAGTATTACCGCCTCCTTACTTCTATTTTTATGCATTTTGGAATCAATCATATTATGAACAATATGCTCATTTTGTTTATTTTGGGTGATAACCTGGAAAGAGCCCTGGGACATGTGAAGTATTTCTTTTTTTATCTGATCTGCGGAGTAGGCGCGAATATAATCTCCATGATTGTTAATCTTGGAGATTATCGGCTGATCGTTTCTGCGGGAGCTTCCGGAGCAATCTTTGGTGTCATCGGTGGTCTTTTATATGCAGTAGTGGTAAACCGGGGAAGGCTGGAAGATCTAAGCACCCGGCAGCTTGTTGTGGTCATTGTGTGTTCCCTGTATTTTGGCTTTTCCAGCACAGGTGTAGATAATGCAGCTCACATTGCGGGACTTTTCGTGGGTATTTTAATGGGGATTGTTCTGTATCGTAAGCCGAAAAGGCCTGGACGCATGGAAAATTGGGAATAATACTTTTGGGAAGGAGGTGAGAGTGTGAGAGAAGATGATTGCATTTTCTGCAAAATTGCAAATGGGGACATACCTTCAGAAACACTGTATGAGGATGATACATTTCGCGTTATTATGGATTTAGGACCGGCTACAAAAGGGCATGCCCTGATTCTTCCAAAACATCATTACAAAGATCTTTGTGAGCTTGACGGAGCGACATCAGCCAAGGTCCTTCCGTTGGCAGCAAAAATTGGGAACGCCATGAAAACCACATTAGGCTGTGCCGGATTCAATGTTGTGCAGAATAACGGAAAAGAAGCAGGTCAGACTGTTTTTCATTTTCACGTACATTTAATTCCTCGTTATGAGGAAGGCCCTGTTATGGTTTCATGGGTATCGGGCAAGGCAAGTCCGGAAGACTTAGCACAGACAGGAGCCGCTATTAGGAGCGCCCTGTAATCAGAGGGGCATTATCAATGAGCATACATAAAGATGAAAATATGTTGTTGCAATCCATTTATGGGGAGTACCAGGGCTTGCTTCGACGGATTGCAAAGACACTCCACGTTCCGGATATGGAACTGGATGATGTCGTACAGGAAACATTTATTGCATACTTTGAAAACTATTCGCTGACCTGGACTGAAACGCGAAAGAAAAGTATGCTGATTAAGATACTAAAGAGTAAATCAATCGACTGCCTCCGAAAAAATGGACACTATGAAAAAGTAAGCTTGAACCAGGAGGATGCAGCCAATGAGGTAGCATTGCTTGCAAGCTATGTGATTACAGATCCCCTTGATATGATTCTTGAAGAGGAGGCTGTTTTAATGATCACAAGTGAAATATCTAATATGAGGGAAGAGTGGAAAGAGATGGCTGTCCTTTATTTCCTGAAACAGCTTACGATTCCAGAGATTTGTGAATTGTTAGGGATTCCGGGAACGGTATGCCGCTCCCGGATATACCGGACAAGAGTCTGTCTAAAAAGGATTCTTGGACCCAGCTTTGATACATAAATTATTTTCCGGTCAGGGATTCAACCATTTCTACTATGGCATCAATAGCGTTATGCTGTTCACTCTGTTCCATATTTGAAATGTAAGATTTCCTGTTCTGATACGTTTCGGATACGGCCTTAAGAAGGGAGTCTCCTGATAGATTTTCCTCTTCCAGGAGAAAGCTGAATCCCTGCTTATGAAAGGATCTTGCGTTTAAAATCTGATCACCTCTGCTGGCAGCGGCAGAAAGAGGAATCAGAATGTTTGGCTTTCTAAGGGCAAGTATTTCACAGATAGCGTTTGCTCCGGCTCTTGATATCATCAGATCAGCAGCAGCAAATAAATGCTTTAAAGGAGCATCTACATACTCATATTGTACATATCCAGTGGTACTTATAAGGCTCTCATCCAGATTGCCTTTTCCACAGATATGTATGATCTGGAAATCCTTTAAAAGCTTGGGAAGTATTTCTCTTACTGCATTGTTGACTGTTACGGAACCGAGACTGCCTCCGATGATTAATATCACAGGACGTGTTTCGGAGAGCTTGGCAAAACTTAACCCCTTAAGACGATCCCCCTGTAACAATTCTTTGCGAATGGGGGAGCCTGTTAAAATGGCTTTTTCTTTTGGAAGATAGGCCAGTGTTTCCGGGAAATTGCAGCAGACATTTGTTGCAGCAGGAATACACAGCTTATTAGCAAGACCTGGTGTCATATCGGATTCGTGAATGATAACGGGTATCTTTAAACGTTTGGCAGCCAGTACAACAGGAACTGCTACAAAACCACCTTTAGAGAATACGACATCCGGTCTGTAATTTTTAAGAAATTTTAATGCTTCCCCATATCCTTTTATGACGCGGAATGGGTCAGTAAAATTTTTGGGGTCAAAGTACCGGCGGAATTTACCGGAGGAGATGCCGATGTAGGCAATACCAGCTCCCTCTATGAGTTTCCGCTCGATTCCCTGATAGGAACCTATATAGTGAATGTCATAATTTCTCTCTTTTAAAGAGGGAATCAGAGCCAGGTTCGGGGTAACATGACCAGCAGTGCCTCCGCCGGTTAACACGATTTTTTTCATAAAGCGTTGCCTCCCAGATTCGATATACTATTAATAGTAAACGCTGACGGTAAAAAGTCAACCCCAAAGAGTATGAAGACTTAAGGATAACTTGTATTTAAGAGGTGCAGACATGGAGCAGGGAAGAGACAATCATAATAAATGTTCCATTTTAAAATGTAACAAAAAGAGTAAGGCTTCCCAGGAGAAAATGGAAGCATATCTGCTTGATTATATGCAGCAGCACCCGGAAATAACACCGGATCCCCCTTCTCCTCCGCCTGGTGAATTCCAGACGATCATGGCAGAGATGAGACGCCGGGGAGCAACCACTGTTTTAAACAGACAACTTAAACTTCGGAGCAAATATCGAAGATTAGTATATTATTTACATAAGCCATTTATGGTATCCATGGTGATTTGTGTCATTTTTTCCGTGACATCCATTGGAGTTTGTGCCGGTAAAGCTGAAAAATACCGTATAAGTAAAGCTAAGATACCAGAGACAAAAATCTGGCATGAAGATGATACCCTTTGTTTTCTTCCATTCATATCTCCATCGGAAGGAGCCACGGATTCGCATCGGGCTGAAAGAAAGATAAAAAGTTATCAAAAGGATCATGAAATCAATGATATTCCAGAGATCAACCGGAAAATCACATTTCATTCTTCCAATAACTTACCCATCAGATGAAAGGCGATATTCTAAATCAGGGTGGTATTATAATAGGAAACATATGAAAAACCAGATGAATAAGAAGAAATTCCTGACAAAACAGCAGCTGTATTATAACTCCCGTTTTATCAGGAATTTTTATTTTAATCTCAGGAAATCAAGTTCTTTAACCATTCTTCCTCTTTAAAACCAGTTAAAACAAAATTCTCCCCAATGATCAGCGGCCGCTTCACCAGCATACCATTGGTTGCAAGAAGCCGGATCTGTTCTTCTTCACTCATTCCTGGAAGGGCTTCTTTTAGATTCTGTTCCTTATAGATATTGCCGCTGGTGTTAAAGAACTTCTTTATGGGAAGACCGCTTTTTTTGATCCATTCTAAAAGCTCATGTTCCTTTGGGTTTTCTTCTTTTATATTCCTTGCTTCATAAGATATATTGTGCGCATCCAGCCACTTTTTTGCGTTTTTACAGGTACTGCAGGGCGGATACTGTAAAAATAGTAAACTCATAGGTTGGCTCCTTTCCATTTTCTTTTGCTTTCATATATATTTTACCTTGAAACCTATTGAATGAAAAGGAAAGATTTGGAATAGAATGTAATAATCAAGGAAATCCGGGAGAAATAATGAGATTTTTAATGTTTTTGTCAGAGGCACTGGTGCCTTTAATCATCTTTTATATTGTTGGTTTTGGTATTTTATCAAAACGTCCTGTTTTTGATGATTTTATAAATGGTGCAAAAGATGGGATGAAGACGGTAGCAGGTATCCTTCCCACTTTAATCGGTCTTATGACAGCGGTTGGAGTCCTTCGCGCTTCTGGCTTTCTTGATTTTCTTTCCGGCCTGCTGACTAAGCCGGCATCCCTTTTGTATTTACCGGCTCCAGTGGTCCCTGTAATTTTAATCCGTATGGTATCCAACTCAGCAGCCATTGGACTGGTGTTGGATATCTTTAAAAAATATGGCACAGACTCTTATATCGGTATGGTTACCTCCATAATTATGAGCTGTACAGAGACCTTATTTTATTGCTTAAGTGTTTATTTCGGAACCGTAAAAATACGTAAAACCAGGTATGCCCTTACCGGTGCTTTGACAGCAACCATTGCAGGAATTGCAGCCAGTGTCATTTTAAGCCGTATTTTGGTATAAAAGGGATTATTTCATCTCCATTTTAAGAATTTCATAAGAATTCAAGTGGTTGTCTATAAATACATAATCATGTATAATTACGAGGAAGCTTTTATTGTCATAACAATATGAAAGGGATTAACGTGGATACTTACGGAACTCTTAACGAAGTATTGGTAAGACTGTTTCGGGATATTATGGATATTGAACAACAGGCTATCATTACCCAGGAATTTAATAATATTACGAATAATGATATGCATGTAATAGAAGCGATCGGCGTCGGAGAACCTAAAAATATGTCGACCATTGCCAGAGAACTGTCTGTTACGGTTGGAACGCTTACCATAGCCATGAACAGCCTTGTAAAGAAAGGGTATGTGACCCGCCAAAGAGGGAAAGAGGACCGGCGAGTGGTTTACATTTCACTTTCAGAAAAAGGGAAACAAGCCTTTGAACACCATGCCAAATTTCATCAGGAGATGATCAGAGGCATCGTTGATTCATTAGGCGAAGATGAGATAGAAGTTTTGATCAAAGCTCTGACCAATCTTAACCACTGGTTTCGGAGCCTTTAAGAGAGTTTAAGGAGGCAATACGCAATTATGAGAAAATTCATCGTGATGTTAATGAGCGTTATAATGATGATGTCCCTGTCAGCGTGTACACCAACACAGCCTAAGATGGAGACAACGGCACCAATTCCCCAGGCAGAGGCTTCTACCGGTGGCGCAAGTGACAAGGTTCCGGATCCTAACGTGGAACCAATGGAAATCATCTCTGTATATAGCAAGAATAGCGATGGTACTGGCCTTAACCAGGCTATGGATGCAGTGGACAAGCTCACGGCAGAGGCTTTGGTGGATAAGCTGATTGAATACGGTGTTCTGGAAGAAGGAACAACCGTTGTTAAATACGAATCAAAAGATGGCAAAGGTACGCTGGATCTATCCAAGATGCCTGCAAAAGGAGGGAATGATTTAGTTACTCTGACTGCAGTGGGCAATACCTTTATAGAGAATTTTTCATTGGATAAATTAAAGGTTCTGGTAAATGGAAAGAATTATTCCGGCGAGAAGGTGAAGCAGGGAGATAATGATTTACTGGAATACGTAAAAGACTATAAACAGATTGGTTAGAGTGTAAAACTCATTTGATAAGATCTGGAACATAAAAGAGGCAGGAGCATAGGTAACATGCTCCTGCCTCTTATTCGTAAGGTTTGTTTTTGTTAAACTTAATATTAGCTGGATCTGAGCTCTTTACCAAGCCAGTTACGAAACTCCGGCAGTATGACGGAAAATGGTGCTGGACCAATATCCAGTAAAAAGGTATGAAACTCTTTTAAATTGAATTTGTCTTTTAAGATTTTCTCGGCGGCATTTCTCATTTCCATGATTTCTAAATATCCCACATAGTACTCCATGTAGTTGGTTGGATTCTCTACCAGGCTGTTATAAATGGAATCCACGATATCCGTTTTCTCCACATTGTAGAAGGTACTAAGGTACTTAGCTGTCTGCTCCTTATCCCAACCTTCATAATTAATGCAGATATCAAGATACGCATAAATCCCCAAAGTAACCGCAGAGTTGTGTGCCAGGAGCTTTCCAAGATCCGGGTCCAGTCCGTTGTCAAGGGTATAAGAGTAATTTTCTACGTAGGTGGCCCACCCTTCGGAATAGCTTGAGAAGGATAAAATACTTCTTAAGTCGTTGGGGCTTTTGCTCAGGAAGTAAACATTCTGGTACAAGTGTCCCGGATATCCTTCATGGGCCAGGGTGGTATAAAGATCGTCATTTTGAAACCTTGGATTACCATTAATATAGATAATATTATCTTCGTACCGGTCAATAGGCGGTACCAGATAAAAGGCAGGGCTTAAGGAAGATTCCAGGGCTTTGGGAACATATTTGACCGTGTACTGATTCTTTGGAAGCTCAGGAAAGTCCTTGGTGATCTGAGACTTTAAGGACTCTAAAATATCTTCCGGTTTCGTTACATTAAAGGAATAAGTATCAAGCTGATCGAGAACCTTTGGATTATCCTTCGTAATCTGACCAAGAGCCTTAATGTCAGAGGTAATCTGCTTTTCAATGGCTTTTTTTAAGCTGTCTACAGAATCATAAGAGGTTCCGGTATTTGAATTGACCAGGTACTCAAAATATTTCTTCCCTTCCGGATACCAGGAAAGACCCTTGTCATTCTTTCCGGTCCCCATAAGGGCAGTAATTCCATTAATCAGGTTTTTATAGGCCGGAACAAAATGCTCCTCAAGGACCTTTAAATTCTTTTCTTTGTAAGCAGCTTTTTCTTCCGGGGTCAGATCATTTAAAGCATCAATCCTGGTGTTAAAGGTTTCTGAGAGAAAGCTGTGGTCCGGCTGAATCAAATAAGCTTCACATGATTTTAAAACATGATCCGCAGCAGAATCTGACATAAAGAGACCGGCTTCTGATTTTTGCTTTTCAAACTCCAGAATCTGTGAATAATAATCATCAATGGTAGAAAGCAGTGACAGATAATGGTCCACATCGTCCTTTTTGTAGAAGGCGTATTCCGCAAACAGGACAGGAAGCTGTGCCTGAATGCCAATGGTTGTAGTAAGCGGCTGAGTATAAAGCTCCAGGCCTTCCGAAGCCATCTCTGTATCTATGTAGGAGTAAAGAATCTGATAAGTCAGGCGCTGATCCTTTGTCAGTTTTCTGGGATTGAACTGATTTAGTTTTTTCTTTAGCTCAGCCAGATCCTTTGAGTTTTTCTTCATGTTATCCAGGGAAAAGTCCCCCAGCGTCAGAGGAACCGTTTTAAGCCCCCGGGAAGCCGGATCTGCCATAGTAAAATGAAAGCTGATCCCAGAGTTGCTTATTTCATTTCGGAATAAATCGTCCGTAAACAGATCAAAATTTTTCTGCATGGATACATCAGCAGCATTGTAATGCTCATATCCCGTACCAGAGGGGGTAGCGGCTGACTTTGGCGGCGGTGTGCACGAACAAAGCAGGGAGACCACCAGGAAAATGGAAATCAGCCATCGGCCTCTTTTAAAAAATTTGTTTGTCATATATGATTCCTCCGTAATTCACTATTAATATTTATATGTGGGAAATGAAAAAGTCATGACTAAACAGGGAATTAAGAAGGTTCCCTGCTTGACAAACTTCTTCGAAGCCATTACACTAGGATTACTAACAATGATCTATATGAGAATGCTGAGAAAAGAAGAGTAAGAGATAAGGTTCATGTGCAGAGACTTCCGTATGCTGAAAAGGAAGCTTGGACTTATTTCCCAATATGGCCTTGGAGCAGCGGAACCGAACTGGCATATTACATGCTTTTAGATTCCGACGGTTACACCCGTTATCGTGTCAGACTGTATAAGCACCTTAGGAATTATGAAGATTCTGAGTGTGTATGCAGCCGGTAAGGTCCATGCTGTAAGGCATGGATAAATTAAAGTGGTATCACGGGATAATCGCCCGTCTTTAAATTTCCGAGAGGATATTTTAAGACGGGTTTTTCTTTGGAGAAAGCAGCCTAATTTCCGTAGCAACTCATGATAGAACCAGGAGGGAAGAACATGTGTAAAGAATCAAACAAAAAACCTTATTATATTACAACCGCCATTGCCTATGCATCCGGAAAGCCTCATATTGGTAATACTTATGAAGCTGTATTGGCAGATGCCATTGCCCGCTATAAAAGAGCCGAGGGCTACGATGTATTTTTCCAGACAGGAACCGATGAGCATGGACAAAAGATCGAAGAAAAGGCGAAGGCAGCCGGAGTGACTCCAAAGGAATTCGTAGATCAGGCAGCCGATGGAATCAGAGGAATCTGGGATTTAATGAATACCTCCTATGATAAATTCATCCGTACCACCGATGAATACCATGAAAAGCAGGTTCAGAAGATCTTTAAAAAGCTCTATGATCAGGGCGATATCTATAAAGGACATTATGAAGGCCTTTACTGTACTCCCTGCGAATCCTTCTTTACCGAGTCTCAGCTGGTGGATGGAAAGTGCCCGGACTGCGGCGGCGAAGTGAAGCCTGCCAAGGAAGAGGCATACTTTTTCCGCATGAGTAAATATGCGGACCGTCTCATCGCTCATATTAATGAGAACCCGGAGTTTATCCAGCCGGTTTCCAGAAAAAATGAGATGATGAACAACTTCCTGCTTCCAGGACTTCAGGACCTTTGCGTATCCAGAACAACATTTACCTGGGGTATTCCAGTCAGCTTTGATCCAAAGCATGTAACGTATGTATGGCTGGATGCTTTGACAAACTATATTACAGGAATCGGCTATGACTGTGATGGAAACAGCACCGAGCAGTATCAGAAGCTTTGGCCGGCAGACTTACACCTTATCGGTAAGGACATCATCCGTTTCCATACCATTTACTGGCCTATTTTCCTTATGGCACTCAATATTCCTCTTCCAAAGCAGGTATTCGGCCATCCATGGCTGTTACAGGGCGATGGAAAGATGAGTAAGTCAAAGGGAAATGTTCTTTATGCCGATACCTTAGTGGATTTCTTTGGTGTGGATGCCGTCCGCTACTTTGTGCTTCATGAGATGCCCTTTGAAAATGATGGCGTGATCTCCTGGGAGCTTATGGTTGAGCGCATGAATTCTGACCTTGCCAATATTCTTGGAAACCTTGTAAACCGTACCATTTCCATGTCCAATAAATACTTTGGCGGCGTGGTAACAAACGGAAAGGATTCCGATGCATTTGATGAAGACTTAAAAGCAGTGGTACTTGACGAGGTGAAAAAGGTTCAGGAGAAGATGGAGAAGCTTCGTGTGGCTGATGCCATCACTCATATCTTTAATATTTTCAGAAGAAGCAACAAATATATTGACGAGACCGCACCCTGGACACTTGCAAAGGATGAGGAAAAGAAAGCCCGTCTGGAAACCGTGTTATACCATTTAACAGAAGCAATTACCATTGGAGCTTCCCTTCTTGATTCCTTTATGCCGGAGACCTCAAAGAAGATTTTAAGCCAGCTTAACACCGAAAAGAGAGAGCTGTCCCAGATGAGCGAGTTCGGACTTTATCCGTCTGGAGGCAAGGTAACAGAACAGCCTGAGATTCTTTTTGCCCGTATGGACATTAAGGAAGTGATGGAAAAGGTAGAGGCCATGTTCGCTCCAGCCGAAGAGGTTAAGGAAACAGCAAAAGAGGCAGGAGATGTGATAGACATCGAGCCTAAGGCAGAAATCGAATACGATGATTTTGCAAAGCTTCAGTTCCAGGTAGGAGAGATCATTGCCTGTGAAGCAGTGCCGAAATCCAAAAAGCTTCTTTGCTCTCAGGTACGCATTGGAAGCCAGGTAAAGCAGATCGTAAGCGGCATTAAAGCTCACTATTCTCCAGAAGAAATGGTTGGCAAAAAGGTAATGGTTGTGGTAAACTTAAAGCCGGCCAAATTGGCTGGTGTTGTATCAGAAGGCATGCTTTTATGTGCAGAAGATGCAGAAGGCAATCTATCCCTTATGGTTCCGGAGAAGACCATGCCGGCAGGCGCAGAAATCTGCTGATATAAGGGAACATCAGACGATAAAAAAACGTAAACAAGGCAGGCCGGGTTTTTGAAATCCGGTCTGCTGTATTAAAAAGGAGAATTCCATGCAGGAGACAACAAGCCCCACAAGAGAAGGATTCACCGGATATACCCTTAAGCTTATTGCTGTGGTCACCATGTTCATTGACCACATCGGTGCAGTATTAATTGAAAATGGAATATTTAAGAACCCAAATATGGACTTAACTCAGACCTTTATGGGCATTACCCAGGTAAAGCTATGGGGATATCTTGACTTTGCCCTTCGTGTCATAGGAAGAATTTCGTTCCCCATCTTTTGTTTTCTTCTGGTACAAGGCTTTATTCATACCAGAAATGTAAAGCGCTATAGCTTCAGGCTCCTGATATTTGCTCTGGTTTCTGAAGTACCCTTTGACCTGGCAATTTCAGGGGAATGGTTTCATCCGGAGTATCAGAATGTGTTATTTACCCTGCTCATCGGACTTTGGGTCCTGACCGCGTACCAGAAGGCATTTGGCGACCCATTAAAGCAGGTTCTGGCCATTGTAGTTGGCTGCGGCGCGTCTGTATTAATAAAATGTGACTATAATATTATTGGTATTGTTTTAATACTGATCTTTTACGTATATCGGGATAAGCCCAAATTACAAAGTCTTTTATCTGGTTTTGTGGCGGCACTGCAAAGCCTTTACTGCTTAGGCGCCGGGGCATTGGCCCTGTTCCCGATCCGCAATTACAACGGAGAAAGAGGGAAAAGGAGTTTGGATAAGTTATTCTACTGGTTCTATCCAGTCCACCTTCTTTTACTCTATCTTATTTACCTTTTAATTGTAAAATTATAAATGAGGAGATACCATGATTTTTGATACACACGCCCATTATGATGATGAGGCATTTGAGGAGGACAGGGAAGAGCTGTTAAACAGCCTTGCCCTCCACGGCATAGAAGCGGTGACCAATGTGGGAGCCAGCATAAAAACTTCTCAGAATACCATGAATATGGTAGACAAGTATCCCAATGTTTACGGTGCCATCGGTGTGCACCCAAACGAGACCGGAGAACTTGACGAAGAGGGAATGATATGGTTAAAGGAACAATCCTCCCACCCAAAGATTGTAGCCATCGGAGAAATCGGTCTTGACTACTACTGGGATGAGCCAGACCGTGAAATACAGAAAAAATGGTTCATACGCCAGCTTGACCTGGCAAGAGAAGTGAGCCTTCCCATCATCATTCACAGCAGAGATGCGGCCAAAGATACTCTGGATATCATGAAGGCAGAAAAATCCCAGGAGCTGGGAGGCGTCATCCACTGCTTTTCCTATGGAAAAGAGATGGCGAGAGAATACTTGAACATGGGGTTCTATCTGGGAATCGGCGGCGTTCTTACCTTTAAGAATGCAAAGAAGCTGAAAGAAGTGGTAGAATATATGCCAATGGAACAGCTGGTGCTGGAAACAGACTGCCCGTACCTGGCACCGGTGCCAAACAGAGGAAAGCGAAACTCTTCCTTAAATCTTACCTACGTGGTAAAGGAAATCAGCGAGATCAAAGGCATATCCGAAGAAGAAGTCATAAAGATCACCAACCAAAATGCAAGAACCATGTACCGAATCAGGTAACAGGAAAGAAAGCGGAGGACAAGAATGGCAACACTGGGAAATCCCCAAAAAACGATTGAGATCATTCAAAAATATGAATTCATGTTCCAGAAAAAGTTTGGACAGAATTTTTTAATTGACACCCATGTACTGGATAAGATCATACTTGCGGCAGGAGTAACAAAGGAAGACTGCGTGTTAGAAATCGGACCGGGAATCGGAACCATGACACAGTATCTGGCAGAGAATGCGGGCCATGTGGTTGCCGTAGAAATCGATTCCAATTTAATCCCCATTCTGAAAGAGACCCTTGCAGATTATGATAATGTGACAGTCATACACGATGATATCCTTAAGGTTGACATAAATAAAATCGCCCAGGACTATAACGGAGGACGCCCCATTAAGGTAGTGGCAAATCTTCCTTACTATATTACCACCCCCATTATTATGGGACTCTTTGAAGGCGGCGTCCCCATTGACAATATAACCGTAATGGTTCAAAAGGAAGTCGCAGACCGGATGCAGGTCGGCCCAGGGTCAAAGGATTACGGCGCCCTATCCCTTGCAGTCCAGTATTATGCAGAGCCATATATCGTTGCCAATGTTCCGCCAAACTGCTTTATGCCCCGTCCGGGAGTGGGTTCTGCGGTGATTCGTCTTACAAGACATAAAACTTCTCCTGTAGAGGTAATGGAGCCGGATCTCATGTTCCGTCTCATCCGCGCTTCCTTTAACCAGAGAAGAAAGACCCTTCAAAATGGATTAAACAATTCCCCTGAGGTCTCCTTTACCAAGGAACAGATCATAGAGGCCATAGAACAAATGGGACTTTCCCCATCCGTTCGTGGAGAAACCTTAACATTAAAAGAATTTGCAGGTTTAAGTAACTGCTTTACTCAAATGAAACAGATATAAAAAGGCGTAAAAAGCCTGACCTTCGGCACCATTAGCATGGTGCCGTTTTTATTATATAGGAAAGTTCTACGAACTCCCCTATATAATAAAAAGCACTCCGTGCAGGATGCACATGACGCCTAAGAGGAAGATGTCACTAAAGTGACGCGCGTCAGCGCCAGAGTCTGACAAGTCAGACTCTTTCTAGTGTAACAAGGAATTAAAAAACCCTATGTATGATGGAGTAAAAATGAAGTATGATAATAGAAACGCAATGAAGTGAATAAGCTATAGAATGGAGTGATGCATATGAAACAAAAAAAGAAAATTGGGAAAATGCTTGTC
Source organism: Clostridium sp. 12(A) (assembly GCA_000526575.1). Classification (GTDB taxonomy): domain Bacteria; phylum Bacillota; class Clostridia; order Lachnospirales; family Lachnospiraceae; genus Lacrimispora; species Lacrimispora xylanolytica. The sequence goes on from JAGI01000002.1 coordinate 3,238,560, forward strand.
TTAGGTGCAGCCGCAGCCGCCACCGGCATAGCCGCCAAAAAGACATACGATTATTACAAAAGCAAAAAGGGCCAGAAAGAGGAAACCCCCCAGGCAGAAAATAAAAAAGCCTACTTTATAGGAGGCGGCCTGGGGAGCCTTGCAGGTGCTGCCTATCTCATCAGGGACTGCAGCATGCCGGGAAACCAGATTACCATCTATGAAGGTATGCACATATTAGGTGGAAGCAATGACGGAATCGGAACGCCGGAAAAAGGCTTTGTCTGCCGGGGCGGCCGTATGCTCAATGAAGAAACGTATGAGAACTTCTGGGAGCTGTTTCGTACGATTCCCTCCCTGGAGAACCCCGGTCGCAGTGTGACAGATGATATCTTAAATTTCGACCACGCCCATCCAACAAATGCAAAAGCCAGACTCATTGATAAAGAAGGTAACATCCTGGATGTGAAATCCATGGGCTTTACCCAAAAAGAACGATTGGCATTGTTTCGTCTCATGAACACGCCAGAAGAAAAGCTTGATGACATGACAATAGAAGAATGGTTTGCTGACATGCCTCATTTCTTCACTACGAATTTCTGGTATATGTGGCAGACGACCTTTGCATTCCAGAAATGGAGCAGCCTTTTTGAATTCCGCCGCTATATGAGACGAATGATTCTGGAATTTTCAAGAATTGATACCTTAGAAGGCGTAACAAGAACTCCATACAACCAATATGACAGCGTAATCCGCCCCTTAGAATTATATTTAAGAAAGCAGGGCGTGGTATTTGCAGAAAATTGTGTTGTTAAGGATATTGAGTTCGCACAAGGGGAAGGGATTACGGTAAAAGCCCTTCACCTAAAAGATTATGGCATAGAACGAACCGTGGAGCTCTCCGATCGGGATATCTGCATTATGACAAATGCCTGCATGACCGACAGTGCCACTCTGGGAGATCTTCACACGCCAGCCCCAGAGCCCGTACTTCGCCCAATTTCAGGGGAGCTGTGGAGCAAGGTAGCGGTTAAGAAGCAGGGACTTGGAAATCCATATCCCTTCTTTGGAGATGTTCATGAGACGAACTGGGAAAGCTTTACCGTGACAAGCAAAGGAAATAAGCTTCTTAAAATGATAGAGCGGTACTCCGGCAATGTTCCGGGAAGCGGTGCGCTTATGACCTTTAAGGATTCCAACTGGCTCTTAAGCATTGTAGTGGCAGCTCAGCCCCATTTTACAAACCAGCCCATGGATCAGACTATTTTCTGGGGTTACGGCCTTTATACCAGTGAGGAAGGCAATTTCGTGAAAAAACCAATGAAGGACTGTACCGGAGAAGAGATGTTTATCGAGCTTCTTCATCACCTTCATATGGAAGATAAAAAAGACGAGCTGCTTCATGACGTAGTTAATGTAATTCCATGTATGATGCCTTATGTGGATGCTCAGTTCCAGCCAAGAAAGATGGCGGACCGTCCTAATGTAGTCCCCAAAGGCTCCACAAACTTTGCCATGGTCAGTCAGTTCGTAGAGATTCCTGATGATATGGTATTTACCGAAGAATACTCGGTTCGAGCCGCCAGAATGGCAGTTTATACCCTTATGGGGATAAAGAAAAAAGTATGTCCTGTTACGCCTTATTTCAATGATCCTAAGGTCCTTTTAAAAGCGTTAAAAACATCATATCGTTAATTATCAATCAATGTGTCCTCGTGGGCCAGACATTTTTCTTCGGAAGATGCCTGGCCCTTTTATACGTTATCACGGTAACACTCTACTATACAAAGGAGAAATGGCATAATTACCTCGTTGCAAAGAGTTATTTTCTATGATATGCTAATAACTGCGTTGTCTGCGATTGACGGACGTAAGATAAAGAATTTGGAGGAAAGAAATATGAAGAAAACGGCACTCGTATTAGCGGCTGTTCTTGCTTCCAGTGTTGTTTTAACAGCATGTGGCGGTTCCGGTAAATCCGGCGCCCAGAACAACAATACCCAAGGCACAGAAGCAGCAGGAACCACAGCTGGCGGCCTCGATCTGGCTGTACAGATCGGACCAGATCCGGAAACAATTGATCCGGCATTAAACTCTTCCATGGATGGTGCAAACATGATTCTGCACGCATTCGAGACCCTGATGACGGTTGATGAGAAGAATAACATCATTCCCGGACAGGCAGAAAAATTTGACGTAAGTGATGATGGTCTCACTTATACCTTCCATTTAAGAGAAGGTTTAAAGTGGAGCGACGGTTCTGACCTTACGGCTGATGATTTTGTATATTCCTTTAAGCACCTGGCAGATCCAATGACTGCAGCACCATATGCAGCAGACATGCTTTCCATGGTAAAAGGATACGAAGATGCCGCAAAAGGAAACCTTGATTCACTTGGAGTTTCCGCACCAGATCCTAAGACCTTTGTCGTAGAGCTTTCCGCTCCATGCGTTTATTTTGATAAAATTATTACCCATGCAAGTATGGTACCAGTAAAAAAAGATGTAGTAGAAGCTAAGGGTGACCAGTGGTCTTTAAGCCCTGATTCCTATATTTCCAACGGACCTTTAAAGATGATCGAATGGGTTCCCGGTTCACACATCACATTTGCAAAAAATGAAAACTACTGGAATGCAGATAAAGTTACCGTTAACACCATCAAATTTGTACTGATGGAAGACTCTAACGCAGCTTACAGCGCATATCGTACCGGAGAAATTCAGATGATCCGTGATGTACCTACAGAAGAGATTCCAAGCTTAAAGGGCAACCCTGAGTTCCACATTGAACCACGTATGGCTACTTCTTATACTATTTTCAACACTCAGAAGGCACCTTTTGATAATGTGAAAGTACGCCGCGCATTAAGCCTTGCCGTAGACCGTGCTTACATTGCAAATACGCTGATGATGGAAACAGCTTCTCCAGCAGCTAACTTTGTAGGACCTGGAATTTCTGACAAGGAAGACGGTTCCTCATTTGAAGAAGAGACCCGTAAACTCAACGGCGGAGATTTCTTTGATATCGAAAATCATGAAGAAGATGTAAAGAAAGCTAAAGCACTTTTAGCAGAAGCAGGATATCCGAACGGTGATGGCTTCCCAGTGATTGAATACATGACAAACGATGCAGGTTACAACAAGGCAGTTGCAGAGTATTTACAGAACGCATGGAGCGAGCTTGGTGTAAAGATGGATATTAAGATCGTAGAATGGTCCACCTTCACCCCAACCCGTCGTGCCGGTGACTTCCAGATCTGCCGTGGCGGCTGGGTATACGATTACGATGACCCATCTAATATGCTGAACGTTCTTTCTTCTGAAAGCGGAAACAATGATGGTAAGTATAACAACCCGGAATTCGATGCTGCTTTAAATCAGGCCAGAGATACTGCGGATAAGGCAGAGCATTATGAGAAGCTTCATTTAGCAGAGAAGATCATTATGGAAGATGCAGCTGTTTCCCCACTGGTATATGCAAATGATTATTATATGCAGAATACAGACATTAAGGGAACCTGGCACTCTCCATATGGATACTGGTTCTTTATGTACGCGACCAAATAATAAGACCAATCAATGATTCTTAAATAAAGAGTAAAAAATACGCTTTGATCGGAACTTTTAAAAGCTTCCGCATCAAGGCGTATTTTTTCTTACTCCATATGATTTTAATGCGTAACCTTATCCAATGGTATCGTCATAACAGGCACGCACTCCACCGATGTACTTGGCTCTGGTACGTGCGGCAATCACACGTGCAGAGCCGATGTATTTGGTATCGATTCGTACAGGAACTGCAACGGCGCGCAAATGCATGCCAATCAGAGTATCTCCAATATCAAGTCCAGCATGAGCCCTGATCCATTCCACAGCCACAGGGTGAGAAAACGTATGATAGGCTGCAGTTGCAAGAGAACCTCCTGCCTTAAGCTGAGGAAGTACATTCACTGGTTCGTAGCCATAACGTTCAGCCGCCTCTTCCTCCAGAATTAAGGCTCGGTTTAAATGCTCGCAGCACTGAGCAGCCACATAAATCCCTTGGTCAGAGAACACCTGATGGATTGCCGTAAAGACTTCTTTTCCAATCTCTTCACTGGAATGAGAGCCGATCTGATGATTGGCGATTTCACTGGATGAGCATCCGATCACCACTAAGTCACCCTTTTTTAAATGTGCGGCTTCCAAAAGCTCCTTTGCAGCCTTTAGAGCCTGGTTTCTGATTTCTTCTAACATGGTATGACCCTTTCTTTCAGACGGAGTGCAGCTGTGCCTATAATGCTTCCCGGATAGCCTCAGCCATTTCCTCATATTCTTTATCGGTAAGATAGACCTTGTCCGGGTTCATAGTAAAGGTACCGCCCCATTCATCTCCCCCGTTATACTTGGGAACGATGTGCATATGGAGGTGGCAGCCGGTGTCTCCATAAGCCCCGTAGTTGACTTTATCCGGGTGAAATACCTTATGAATGGCTTTTGCGACCTTGGAGACCTCTCCAAAGAATGCATTTCTTTCTTCGTCGCTGATATCGATCATTTCACTGACATGATCCTTATAGGCCAGAATGACTCTGCCCTTTTTGCTCTGCTCCTTAAATAAATATAAAAAACCTGTTTCCATTTCACAAATGGGGTAACCGAATTTTGCAACCAGATCGCCCTTCATGCAGTATGCGCAGTTTGGATCCTTCATAATCATGTACCTTCTTTCTGAGAGTGTGTAGTAGTTTATACATAAATTCTATTCTATCAAAAAGCAATGAGGATTAAAAGAGAAGAGGAAAAAAATTATTATAAATATAAAAAACAGCAGATTCCAATGGGTAGCCCAATGGAATCTGCTGTTTTACAAAAAGTATGTATTAAGCTTTGCTTTTTAAATGGTTAGCAACCTTAACATCTTCTTTTTTAATGTGATTGATCAGCCATCCAGCAATGGCGCTGTTGACTTCTCCAACCAGTGAGATGGTAGGGCCGTCCTTTTCAAGCTTCTGGCAGATGCCGGCAACCACTTTCTTAAAATCCTCGTGATAGCGCTTGTGGTTTGCATAGTCAGGATACTGGCTCTGAAGCTGCAGCTTTTCCTCATCGCTGAAATGCTTGGCTGTATAGTCCTGTAAGAACTTTGTAGTGTTAGCAAGCTCCGTACGTCCCTTTCCGGTGGAACATGCGGTTAAAAGGTTATTGATTGCATCAATCAGCTGACGGTGCTCGTTGTCGATTAACTGGTTTCCAGTCTCTAAATCTTTTGTAAATGTATATGCCATAATTCGTCTCCGTTTCCCATTTTTTATTGATATTCTACACTATTTCCCAGGAAAATCCAACTACTATTTTTCATTCCAGCTTAAATAGAGATTGGCGACTACATCTTCAATGGGAGCCTTTTTAATCTCCACATCACGAATCTGGCTGAATTTAGACAGATTTCCCAAAACCTCATGAATCGGAAGCTTCGTCCGGTCGAATTCATACTCATGAACATCGTTCCCAGACTTTAAAAGCTTCATATCCAAAAGAGAGAGGGGAGGCATTCCGGGCTGAGTGGTAATTAAGATCCGGTAGAAGCCGCCCATCACATCTCTAAGCTCGTTAAAATCCCCATCAAAGGCAATGTTACCCTTGTTTAACAGAACCACCCGCTGGGCCATTTCCTCTAAGTCATCCATGTCGTGGCTGGTAACGACTACCGTAGTCCCCTGCTCCTTGTTCAGTCTCTTTAAGAAGCCGATCATCTGCTGCTTGGCTAGAACATCAAGCCCCAACGTAGGTTCATCGAGAAAAATAAGGTCAGGCCCATGCAAAAGAAGCATGGCAATATCTGCCCGCATCCGCTGGCCCAGACTCAGCTCCCTGGCAAACGTTTTCAGGATATCAGACAGATCCAAAAGCTCTGTAGCCATTTGAAGATTTCTCTCGTAAACCTCATGGGGAATATTCCAGACATCCTTTTTCCACTGGAAGCTTGTAATGACCGGGTGGTCCCACCACAATTCTGTCCGCTGTCCAAAAAGAACTCCCACCCGGTTCATAAGAGCAATCCGGTCCTTTAAAGGACTTAAGCCCAGTACAGTCACCTGACCGCTTGTTGGTGTAAGTATGCCGGATAATATTTTTATGGTGGTACTTTTACCGGCGCCATTTGCCCCGGCATAAGCCACAAATTCCCCCTGTCCTATGGTCAGGGAGACCTGATCTAAGGCTGTGACCACCTTTTTTTCAGGCTTTAGAAGATTTTTAATAATATCCTTTGCTTTCCCGCTTCTTTGCCATTGAGAATATGTTTTTGTTACGTTATCTAAAACCAAAGCCGGAGTACCTTGGAGAACCATATCGTTCATAATGTTTCATTCCTTTCCTGAATAAAAATAAAGCAAGCAGTGAAAAAACTGCCGTTGCTGCCGGAAGATAGAGTGCCGGCAAAAGTCGAAGTGAGGCCACGCCTCCTGCCCCTGCCTCTAAAAGTAAGAGGGAGGGAAACCAGGCGGTTAGCCCGATGGGAAGTACGGTTAAGAATAGTCTTTTTACCACTGGGTTCATATTTCCCAGGGGATATGTTTTAAGAGAAGAAAACATATCCTTTCCCACCATGGAAATTTCCTCTGCAGCCGCTGGCGCGTAAAATGCCATGGAAGAGAGGATATAAAGAAATGCCATAATCAGCAGGCAGGAGCAAATGCCGTATAGAAGAAATAATAAAAGCCAGGTTCCATGCATCGTAATTCCAACCTTGAAAGCACCGTATAAAGAAAGCCCGGCTCCCATGAAAAAGAGGGGTGAACCGGAAAATGGGCAAAATCCCTGGGTCAAAAGCTCTGCCCAAAGAGGCACTGGCTGAATCATTATGTGATCAAGCTGACCTCTGCCTACGACCCGGCTGATAAATCCAGAATTGTTGCCGATAAAGAACAGATTAAAGATTCCTTCCACAAACAGGGCGTACCCCATCATAAATAAAATTTCATTTCGCCCCATTCCTGCGAAATGCTCAAAGTTTAAGGACAGGAGATAGACACCGGCGACGGTGCAGCCACCGCTGATCCCATCCGATAAAACCTGTATGAAAAAATATCTGGTATCCCGAAGGAGCCAAAGAAGATCCATGACAGCGTATCGTCGATACAGACGTAAAACCGTTTTTAAATTATCCACCAAAAGAAATCATCCTTTCTTTGCTTTTTCTGAAAAATAAAATTGCCCCAGTCCAGATAGTAAGATTCCAAAAAACCTGAAGCCCCAAAACAAAACATGGATTATCTGCAAGCCCTGTATATATGGTAAGCGGCCCGTGGCCAATGGAACCAAGAGGCATAAGGGAAAAGATGGTTCCCACTGCCTTGGGAAACAGGGTAAAGGGAATCATCTCCCCGGAAAGCAGAGCAAATATAGCTTCTCTTATGGCCAAAGCGGCAAAGCAGCCATTTTTTAAATGCATGGCAAAAGAAGCGAAAATAAGGTCAATGGCAAATCCAAGAGAAGCAGCCAATAGGAGGCTGATAAAAGCCAGTATCCCATGGTGCAGGGAAGCAGGCCAAGGACTGATGCCAATAAATGGCGCCAAAAGCCACAGGGGCAGTCCGAAAAACAGGAAATTAGGTATCCACCATTTTCCGATCGTTTCCGCAATAAAGCTTGCCTCCACCGGCATGGGCCTTAAAAAACGACCGATGACCGAGCCCTCCCAAAGGGAAGATGTGGCGGGGGAAATGATATTAAGTTCCTGGTGCAGTATGGTAGCCATCAAGGTATAGGTAAGTAGCTCCTCCCCCTGATTTAAGGACCTCCAGATAAAAATCAGCATGACAAACTGGACGGCCTGAATCATATAGCCTCCTGCTACGAACAGAAAGCCGCCGTCAAAAATTTGTTTGGTACAAATAAACATGGTAGAGCGTATGGCCTTTAGAAGGGAGCCATAGCCGGAAAGAATATTTTTTTTCTGATTCATGAATGAGATTCCTCCATTTTGCAGTTAAATAAGCAGTATTTAAACAATTTAAAGTCCGTTATGTACTCTTATTTCCCGAAAAATCCACAAAAAAACCCGGCACCTATGGCGTCCGGGCAGAAAATCAGTCATTCATCAGCAAAATTAATTACCGGATGTCAGACAAAATCTGAGGTGAGACGCTGGGATTTTCGTAAAAATGGGCGCACTTATACACGGACAGTGCGAAATTACAGAAAATCACAGTAATGAATTGAATATTTTGCCATAATGTAGTGAATTCGATGGAAATATGGTTCATTTTGTCTCACCTCCTTTTAAAAGAATTTAAAGTATCATATCATTCAGCTGTCTATAAGTCAAGAAAGACAGGGTTAAAATTTAGATAACGCTGCCTCATCGACTACGATGATCACGTCTGGATGAAGCTGCAGAATCGAAGCAGGAACACTTGGGCTTACCGGGCCTTTGATGACATCGTGAAGAATCTGTGCTTTATCCTCCCCGCTGACAACTAGAAGAATCTTTTTAGCACTCATGATGGTGCCGATCCCCATGGTATAAGCCTGTCTTGGAACCTGGTCAATGGAATCGAAAAAGCGTTTGTTGGCCTCAATGGTGCTCTTCTGAAGATCGACAATATGAGTATCCTTTGGGAAGATGTTAGAAGGTTCATTAAAACCGATGTGACCATTGTGTCCCAGTCCTAAGAGCTGTAAGTCAATGCCGCCCAGTTCCTTAATGGCTTCCTCATATCGGGCGGCTTCCTTAATCGCGTCTGTCTCTGTGCCATCTGGAATATTGGTATTCGCTTCGTTAATATTTACGTGGCGAAAAAGGTTTTCACGCATAAAGTAATAATAACTCTGGTCATTGTCTTTGGTAAGTCCTTTGTATTCATCAAGATTCGCAGTCTTGACTCTGGAAAAGTCCAGATCCCCCTTATTGTACCATTCAATCAGCTGTTTGTAGATACCAACCGGTGTGGAACCCGTTGCCAGACCCAGCACACAGTTTGGTTTCATGATTACCTGAGCTGAGATAATATTGGCAGCTTTGCGGCTCATATCGTAATAATCTTTGGCGCGATAAAGCTTCATTTTTTTATTCCTCCGTAAGATTGGAAAAAATTTTTATTTTATTCTTTCAACAGGATAACATTTTTATGTCATACATGCAATGGCATTTTGCATAAAATAATTATAAAGGAGTGGTGGCATGTCTAACTATCGAAGACTAATCTCATATATTTACGCCTATGAAGGCGGAGTCAAAGGAAAAAACATCGGATTTGCCAAGATAGAGACGAGAGGAATCCAATGCAAGATTACGGTAAGTGTGAAACGGGTATATGTGGGTGGCAATGATATAGGGGTGTACTTATTAGCCGGAGAGCAGGAAATCTACCTCGGTAATATTTTCATTCGAGGTGGTTCTGGTGAATTCAGAGCCGCAGTATCAGCAAGTGATATTGAGCATTCCGGTATTGCCGTGGATCAGTGCTTCGGACTGACCATCCACGACGTAAAAAATACATGGCGTTCCTATACGACCATATGGGAGGATGCAGTATCCCATGCGGCAGAAGTGGAATTAAAAAAAACATCTCCGGCCAATCAAAATGACGACCGGCCCGCAATTTCAGAAGAGCAGATAAAAAAGGCTGTACGGGAAATAGAAGAAGAGTTTCCACTGCAGTCCAGTGAAACATCAGAAAATAAAGACACATCCCAGCAGCAGGCTGAGGATGCAGTAGGGGAGGAGAACCTGGTTGCCTCTCTGGAAAGTGATGCAATAAAGGATGCTCTGGAAAATGACGCCGGAGCTGACTCTTTGGAAATGCAGAATAACGAAGGTTACATAGTTGGGGATTCAGAGTCCATGTTGGATGCTCAGCAGCAAGGTGGTATGCCTGGAATGACCGGCCCCGCCCGAGGAATGACCGGGCCGACCCAGGGAATGACTGGCCCGAATCGAGGAATGACCGGGCCGACCCAGGGAATGACTGGCCCGAATCGAGGAATGACCGGGCCGACCCAGGGAATGACTGGCCCCACCCGAGGAATGACTGGCCCAACTCAAGGAATGACTGGCCCGAATCGAGGAATGACCGGCCCAACTCAGGGAATGACTGGTCCAAATCGAGGAATGACCGGTCCAACCGCAGGTGCGACAGGACCTTCTCCAATGCCTGTAAATGAGCCAATTCCAACTTTAACAGGTCCAATGACAATAACCCGTCCCATCCCTACAGGACCAGTACCGGTTACGAATCCAGTATTCATAGGCCCGATTCCAGGGACCGGTCCGCGGACCACAGGCCCTACGCCTCCAGGTCCCACAATAACAGGTCCCACCGTTGGCTGGGATGGAGAATCCTCTCCCTTTAGTACAGGTCCAGTTCCGGGCTCCCGTCCCGTAACAACTGGCCCGATTCCAGGCTGGTGGCAGCAGCCGCCATCTTCCACAGGTCCGACCCCTGGCGTGCCTCAGGCAAACCGTACCGGAGCTACCGGCCCCGTTTCCCAGGAGTGGAGCGACCCGGATGAGGAAAGCCAGGATACATTTGATACCTTGGCTTATGAAAATAATACTGGTCAGATGGAAGCAGAAGCAGTACCTGCCGAGGCCATATCCTACGAAGACTCTCCTTCCCCTGGCAGAACCCTGCTTTACCGGGTCGATGCGCCGCTAAAAGAGGAACCAGTGCAGCACCCGGACGCTCCAAAGCTTGGCAATCCGGCTGATTTAGAGCGGCTTTTAAGGAATGAAGGTCAGGAAGAAAGTCCTCATGATATTGTATGGGATAGAATGAGACGGGAACATACCAGAATTCTTGCCTTTGACTATGAAGAAGGCTGTGAGATCTTAACCATCAAGCCCCAGGACATCGGCCTGTTGCCAAGAGACGCCTGGGTGTATGGAAACAACAGCTTCCTGCTCCACGGATATTATAATTACCGTTACTTAATTCTGGCAAAGCTTTTCAATGAAAATGGAATGCCACGTTATCTTTTAGGAGTTCCAGGTCATTATTACAGCAATGAACGGTATATGGCTTCTATGTTTGGCTTCCCTAACTTTGTTCTGTCAAAAGAGCAGCCAGTGGAAGACGGAAGGTTTGGTTTCTGGTACACAGATGTAAAAATAGGGGGCTGATCAGCCCCCTTGTTTGCAGTTCTTATAGTTCAACGCCCCGAAGTGATGCATTTGGCAGCAATGGTTTTAGGCGATTAAGAAAAGCCTCTAATTCTTCTCTGGTAAATGACTCATATCCGGGGCATAAAACATCCTCAGACTCCACATAATTTTGAAGGTAATAAAGGGAGGGCCCCATAAGCCATGCTCCAATATCGTCAAAGTCCTTCTGCGTGTGTATGCCATTTACCACCGTAGTACGAAACTCAAAAGGGACATGCTTTTCCATTAAAAAAGCAGCGCTTTCTTCCACCTGCTCCATGCGGATTCCGGCAATACCAGAGGCCTTTGGATAATTATCTTTCCCCGCCTTAATATCCATGGCAACGTAATCAAGAAGCCCCAGAGAAACCAGCCTTTTTAAGACCTCAGGCCGATACCCGTTGGTATCCAGCTTCACGAGATAACCTAAATCCTTGATTTTTTCAATCAAAGCTTCTAAATCCCCATTCAGGGTAGGCTCTCCGCCTGTAATGCAGATTCCTTCCAATATCCCCTTCCTTTTTTTAAGAAATCCCATCATCTCATTCTCTGAAAATGATGGCGTCACATCCCCTTTTATCAACTGACTGTTATGGCAGAAAGGACATAAGAAATTGCAGCCGCCAAGGAATATCGTAGCGGCTACATGGCCAGGATAGTCAAGAAGCGTAGTTTTTTGAAGTCCGCAAAGTTTCATAGCTTCACCATTCCTTTGTTTCATGTTATACTTTCATTATACCATAATAAAATGCAAAGAGGAATTACCATGACCAGTGATGAAAAATATATGAGAGCTGCTCTCTTACAGGCGAAAAAAGCACGTAACATCGGTGAGGTACCCATTGGCTGTGTCATCGTCTATGAAGATAAAATCATAGCCCGGGGCTATAACCGCCGTACCATAGATCAGAATGTTCTGTCCCACGCGGAGATCAATGCCATCAAAAAAGCATGTAAATACATGGGAGACTGGAGATTAGAAGGCTGCACCATGTACGTGACCTTAGAACCCTGCCCCATGTGTGCCGGAGCCATCGTCCAGGCCAGAATCCCAAGAGTCGTCATCGGCTGTATGAATCCCAAGGCAGGCTGCGCAGGCTCCATATTGGACATGCTTCATGAGGAACGGTTCAACCATCAGGTGGAGACAGAAATCGGAGTTCTTTTAGACGAATGCTCCCAAATGATGAAAAACTTTTTTCGGGAACTGAGGGAAAAGAAAAAACAGAAACTGGAAGAGGCAAATCCCCTGTAAATCCTTGACAATCCCCATGTTTCCATGTATACTTAACTCCGGTTATATACTAAAATGTCATAAAGCTTCCGTGCAGCCGGGGAGATAGCGGTGCCCTGTACCTGCAATCCGCTCTAGCAGGGGTGATGTCTCACCTCGGGCCGTCTATTGCAGGGCTGCCCCTGAAAAGTGGCGATGACGTTTGGGTCTTACGCAACAGTACTTCGTGAACCGTGTCAGGGCAGGAATGCAGCAGCACTAAATGAATGTTACTGTGTGCCGTGAGGGTGCCTGGACTGAGTTAACTATCAGGGTAACGCCTGTGATAGCGGTTCAAAGTGAGACGCACGGATTTAAATATAAAATTCATCAGACGCCGGAAACATATTATGTTTTGCGGTGTCTTTTACAATTCCCGGAGTTCATTTTTACAAAATTCTTATTTTTCTTATATAATGAAGTTTTCCCTTGCCCGCCATTCCCCTTTGTATTATAATTGAGAATAAAATGGGTATAATAGTACCTATTTCCCTAAGACAAATCTAATCAAAGAAGGGGTGTGCTTTCATGATGAGAATTGGAATGCTGACGAGCGGAGGAGACTGCCAGAGCTTAAACGCAACCATGCGCGGCGTGGCAAAAGCACTTTACCGGATGTTCGACGATATAGAGATCATAGGCTTTGAAGATGGTTACAAGGGCCTTATTTATACCGATTACCGTATTATGAGACCTGAAGAATTTTCCGGGATATTAACAAAAGGCGGAACCATTCTAGGCACTTCAAGACAGCCATTTAAACTGATGCGTACCCCTGATGCCAATGGCCTTGATAAGGTGGAGGCCATGAAGCACACCTATAAAAAACTGAAATTAGAATGCCTCGTGGTATTAGGAGGCAACGGAAGCCAAAAGACAGCCAATCTTCTCAGGGAAGAAGGGCTTAACGTAGTTTCCCTCCCCAAAACCATAGATAATGATTTATGGGGAACGGATATGACCTTTGGTTTCGAGAGTGCGATGAACGTGGCAACCAATGCCATTGACTGCATTCATACTACAGCTGCATCCCACGGCAGAGTCTTTATTGTGGAGGTCATGGGCCATAAGGTAGGCTGGCTGACTCTTTATGCCGGCATCGCAGGAGGAGCTGATATCATACTCCTTCCGGAGATTCCCTATGACCTTGATGTTGTGATCGAGGCCTTAAAGACCCGCACGAAAAACGGCAAAAAGTTTTCCATCATTGCCGTTGCCGAGGGTGCCATTTCAAAAGAGAATGCAGCTCTCAGTAAAAAAGAGCTGAAAGAGAAAAAAAAGAGCGGAGTCGTTTATCCATCGGTTGCTTACGAGATCGGAGCCATGATTACGGAGCGGACAGGCCAGGAGGTACGGGTCACTGTGCCAGGCCACATGCAAAGGGGCGGAGATCCATGTCCCTTTGACCGTGTGCTTTCCACCAGGCTTGGAGCAGAAGCGGCCCTGCTTATTAAGAACAAGGAATACGGCAATATGGTAGCGGTGCAAAACAATGATATCGTTAAGATGCCGCTTTCTGATGTTGCCGGAAAATTAAAAACAGTCGATCCTCAATGCTCTATCGTCAGGGAAGCCAAGATGATAGGCATTAGCTTTGGGGACGAATAAGGAGTCAATCAGCATGTCATATACGGCATTGTATCGGAAATGGCGCCCACCGTCTTTTACAGATGTAAAGGGACAGGACCATATCGTACAAACATTAAAAAACCAGATAGTTTCCGGGCGTATCGGGCATGCATATCTGTTTTGCGGAACCAGAGGAACCGGTAAAACAAGTATTGCAAAGATTTTTGCAAAGGCAGTCAACTGTGAGCACCCGGAGGATGGAAGTCCCTGCGGAGAATGCCCAACCTGCAAAAACATTGCAGCTGGTGCTTCCCTTAACGTAGTAGAGATCGATGCCGCTTCCAACAATGGCGTTGAGAACATCAGGGAGATCAGAGACCAGGTTCAGTATCCTCCCACAGAAGGCAAATACCGGGTTTATATCATCGATGAGGTTCATATGCTTTCTACAGGAGCCTTTAACGCACTGTTAAAGACACTGGAAGAGCCCCCCTCCTACGTGATATTCATCTTAGCTACCACAGAGGTGCATAAGATTCCCGTAACCGTAATGTCCCGCTGTCAGAGATATGATTTTAAGCGCATTACGGTGGAGACCATTGCAGACCATTTAAAGGCCCTTACTGCCGCTGAACAAATACAGGTGGAAGACAAAGCCATTACTTATATCGCAAAAGCGGCTGACGGCGCTCTAAGAGATGCCTTAAGCCTGTTAGACCAGTGCATTGCCTTTCACTATGGAGAGGTACTTACCTACGACAATGTTCTGGATGTCCTTGGTGCTGTGGATATCACTGTTTTCGGAACCTTGTTCCGTGCCATCACAGAGAACCGGACAAAGGATTGCATCTCTAGTTTAGAGGAAATGGTAATACAGGGTAGAGAGCTTGGTCAGTTTGTGGTAGACTTTATCTGGTATATGAGAAATCTTCTCATTTTAAAATCTGTTGATGATACAGATAACCTGCTTGATATGTCAACAGAAAACCAGAACATCCTAAAAGAGGACAGTAACCGGATCGATCAGGAAACCTTGCTGCGGTATATCCGTGTATTTTCAGATCTATCCAATCAGCTTCGCTATGCCTCCCAGAAACGGGTACTCATTGAGGTCGCTCTCATAAAGCTGACCCGTCCCCAGATGGAAGAAAACTTAGACTCCCTCATTGAGAGAATCAAGTCCATAGAAAAGCAGTTAGAGCAGGGCGTAACGGTAGCCGCTGTGCAAAAAGATGTACCTCTTAAAGAGGAGATGACTCCAGCAGAGCGTGTCTCACTTCCGAAAGGACAGCTGGAAGACTTAAATCTGATCCGAAGCGAATGGGGAAAGATTACCCGGGAATTAGGAGGCCCCAACAGGGCCAGCTTCCGGGAAACAGTGGTGGAACCAGCCGGAGAAAGCTGTCTTTGCATCGTTTTTGATGATCAGAACAGTTACATGATCGGAAGCAGAGAAGCTGTAATTTCAGAGTTAAAAGGGTATGTAGAAGACCATTACAAAAAGTCCATCGACTTTAAGACAAGAATTCGCGGCGGAGGCGAACGCCTGGATACCATTTACGTCAGCGACGAAGAACTAAAGACAAACATATTAATGGATATTACAATAGAAGAATAATAGAACAGGAAAATCAGGAGGACAGATCCCATGGCAAAACGTGGCGGTTTTCCAGGCGCAATGCCTGGCAATATGAACAATTTAATGAAGCAGGCACAGAAGATGCAGCGTCAGATGGAAGAGACGACAAAGGCCCTTGAGGAAAAGGAATACACCGCGAAAGCAGGCGGCGGAGCCGTAAGCGTTACTGTTTCCGGAAAAAAAGAAGTAACATCTGTAAAGCTGTCTCAGGAAGTTGTTGATCCTGAGGATATCGAGATGTTAGAGGACCTGATTATGGCAGCTACCAACGAAGCCTTCCGTGAGATGGAGGAAGAGAACAGTTCTGCCATGGCTAAGCTTACCGGAGGGCTTGGCGGTTTAGGCGGAGGCTTTCCGTTCTAATTATGGATTACTATAGCAGTCAGATAACGAAGTTAATCGAAGAGCTGTCAAAGCTTCCGGGCATTGGCAGTAAATCCGCACAGCGTCTGGCATTTCACATCATCAATATGCCGGAGGAACAAGTGGCAGGCCTTGCTTCATCCATTACAGAAGCAAAACGCAATGTACATTACTGCAAGGAATGCTTTACCCTGACGGACAAGGAACGATGTCCCATCTGTATGAGCGAGAAGCGCAGTCATAAGGTGATCATGGTAGTGGAAGATACAAGAGACTTAGCTGCCTATGAAAAAACCGGAAAGTTTGAAGGCGTTTACCATGTCCTTCACGGAGCCATTTCCCCAATGCTTGGAATCGGACCTGGAGACATAAAGCTGAAGGAATTGATGCAGAGACTGCAGGGAGACGTGGAAGAGGTGATCATTGCTACCAATTCCAGTCTTGAAGGCGAGACAACAGCCATGTATATCAGCAAGCTGATCAAACCGACAGGAATCAGAGTTACCCGTATAGCCAGCGGAGTACCCGTTGGAGGAGACTTAGAGTACATAGATGAGGTAACATTGTTACGGGCCCTGGAAGGCAGGGTCGAACTGTAACTCATTTGCCTTGTTAGGAGATGCAAAGAATGGATAAGTACGAGTTTAATATAAAGGTTGAACAGATTAAAAAACTGGTCGGCAAAAACGACTATGAGACGGCTATGAAGATAGCCGATACGATCGACTGGAGAAGAGTGCGCAACACCAATCTACTGTCCATGGTAGCCATGGTCTATGAGAAAAATAAAGAATATCAGGAAGCCAAGGACATTCTTCTGCAGGCTTACGAACGCGCTCCCATTGGAAAGCGCCTGTTATATAAGCTGGCTGAGCTGGCCATCAAGGAAGGCAACATCGAAGAAGCCGAAGCTTATTACAAAGAGTTCGGTGATCTTGCCTCCGAAGACCCAAGGCAGCAGCTTTTGCGTTACATGATCTTAAAATCAAAAGGTGCACCGGCACAGCAGCTCATCCATTCCCTGGAGTCCTACACAAGTGTAGAGCTTGACGAGAAATGGCTTTATGAGCTGGCGGAATTATACAGCCTGGCTGGCATGCCCGATCGCTGTGTGGAAACCTGCGACCGTATCATGCTCATGTTCGGCCTTGGTAAATACGTGGATAAGGCCATGGACCTTAAGATAAAATATGCCCCTCTCACCCATTATCAGATGGACCTTGTAGAAAACAGGGACAAGTACGAAGCAAGACTTCGTGCCGTAGAACAAAGATATGGAAATGGCATGCCCACTGAAGATGCAGAACCAGAGGAAGAATATTACGATGAAGAACCAGCTCCGAAAGAGGAGCCTGAATTTCTCTACCAGGAAACTCCCATGGTCTCTAATCTGGAAGCGTCCATAGAGGAAGCCGCTGTCCAGGAGAGTCTTGCAAGAGAATTATCAAAGATTTCCTACGATGAGCCGGTACTTCAGCCCGAGACAAAACTGGAGCATACAAGAGTCTTAGAAGACATCCGAAGAGTCGGACGTCCCATGACCTCTGTAAAAAGACCGAAAGGCATGGAAACCCATTCGGAGCCTGTCATCGAAGAAGATTTTACAGCCCCATCCCTCAATGTTTCCGAGATTTCCCCATACAGCATGGAAGAACCAACAATTTCCCACTTCGATACTGAGGAAGATTCTCAGATGCCCCAGTTTGATACAGAAGAATCTGGTGCCTATCAGTATGAGGAAGAAGAGCCTGAGAATGCTCAGTACCTCTCCGAGGAACCTGGCATCTACCAGTATGACGAAGAGGACCCCGGGAACTCCCAGTACGCTGCAGAGGAATATAACAATCTTCAGTATGAAAAAGAAGAGCCTGACATGTCCCAATACGCCATGGAAGAATCCGACTATCATCAAGAGGACGGCAATTATCAGGAAAATAATGACGTTTACGAAAACGGGGAGTTCGAAGGTGAGCAGTCTGCCGTAACCGCAGAAGAAGAGGAAGAATATTTCCCCCAGGCTGAGCCAGCCTATGATTCATACGCCTCAGAAATAGAAAACTCAAACCATAGCTTTTTTGAACCAGTACAGGAAGAGCTCCACTCCGCTTCCGCGGACCACCTTCAGTTTGAGGATCTCTATGAAGAGGAAGAAGATGAACCAGATGATATTCCGGTACGGAATCATCTTATGATAGAGGCAAGAACTCCTGAAAAAGGACTTTCCATGGCAGTGGAAGCCTTAAAGCAGATTCATAAGGAAAATGGTGTCAACAATCCGGTAGCAAAAATTACCGGTTTCAAATTATCCAAGCGTGGAGTATTAGCCTGCGCAGAGAAGCTTGCTGGAAAAGACCTTGTAATTGAGGAAGCCGGAGACCTGACTCTCGAAGCCTTAAATGAGCTGAACCATATCATGAGCCAGGATACAAGCGGAATGATTGTAGTCCTAATTGACAATCCAAAGCAGATGGAGACCTTACATAGGGAACATCCCGCTCTTGCCAGTAAGTTCGAATGCATTGGAAGCGGAGAGGTTGATCCTGTATCCCCGTCAAAACGTCCTGTCTCCCAGCCGGAGATTTTAAGGGAACAGCTTACGGACTACCAGGCTGCTCCACATCCTCAGACGGAAATGCCCTATAGAGAAAAGAAGCGTTTCGGCAATACCTCTAATCAGGAAACTCATTATCAGGAAACTCATTATCAGGAGACCGATTATCAGGAGTCCAATTACCAGGACCAGGCTTCCTACCAGTCTCAGGGAGATTATGAGGAAGAATATCAGGAAGATTACAGCTATGAGGAAGAAAACAATTATCTTCCAGATGAAGCGTATGAACCCCAGGAACCCGTAGAAGAAAACCCCGCTCCTCGTAAAAAGCTTTTCTCCAGAAATAAAAAGGATTCTCACAATGAGCCATACAGCCAGGAAGTAAGCCAGACCGTGCGGGAGGAAGCAGCTTCCTACGTGTCTGATGAAGAAATGGACA
>JAGI01000002.1:3262500-3475000 GCA_000526575.1 Clostridium sp. 12(A)
GAGACACGAGAAACCTTGTGGGAATTCGGGGGGACCACCCCCCAAGGCTAAATACTACTTAGTGACCGATAGCGCATAGTACTGTGAAGGAAAGGTGAAAAGGACCCCGGGAGGGGAGTGAAAAAGAACCTGAAACCCTGTGTTTACAAGCTGTGGAACCACGTTTAAAGTGGAACCGCGTACTTTTTGTAGAACGGTCCGGCGAGTTACCGTTACTGGCAAGGTTAAGCACTTAAGGTGTGGAGCCGAAGGGAAACCAAGTCTTAATAGGGCGAATGAGTCAGTAAAGGTAGACCCGAAACCGGGTGATCTACCCATGTCCAGGTTGAAGCTGCCGTAAAAGGCGGTGGAGGACCGAACGCACATCCGTTGAAAAGGGTGGCGATGAGGTGTGGGTAGGGGAGAAATTCCAATCGAACCCGGAGATAGCTGGTTCTCCTCGAAATAGCTTTAGGGCTAGCCTCGTATTAGTCTGCCGGAGGTAGAGCACTGAATTTCCTAGGGGGCGTCAAAGCTTACCAAAGAATATCAAACTCCGAATGCCGGTCAGATGATGTACGGGAGTCAGACTGCACGAGATAAGTTGGGCAGTCAAAAGGGAAAGAGCCCAGACCACCAGCTAAGGTCCCAAAGTGCGTGTTAAGTGGAAAAGGATGTGAGATTTCAGAGACAACTAGGATGTTGGCTTAGAAGCAGCCACACATTCAAAGAGTGCGTAATAGCTCACTAGTCGAGAGGTCTTGCGCCGAAAATGTCCGGGGCTAAAACACGACACCGAAGCTGTGGAATGTATCGAATGATACATTGGTAGAGGAGCATTCTTACCGCGCTGAAGCATTACCGTAAGGAGATGTGGAGTGTTAAGAAGAGAGAATGCCGGAATGAGTAGCGAGATGGAAGTGAGAATCTTCCAGGCCGAATATCTAAGGTTTCCAGAGTAAAGCTGATCTGCTCTGGGTAAGTCGGGGCCTAAGGCGAGGTCGAAAGACGTAGTCGATGGACAACAGGTTGAAATTCCTGTACCGCGTATTATCAGAACTGTGGGGACACAGAACCGAGAGAGAACCCGGGAATGAAAAGACCGGGGCAAGCATTGGACTGGTTAAGTTGGCAAATCCGCTTAACAACAGGAAGGTGTGATGCGTACCGAACAAAAGTAGGGAAGTCTCTGTAGGGGCTGTCAAGAAAAGCCGCTATTGTGTAATACGTGCCCGTACCGTAAACCGACACAGGTGGATGAGGAGAGAATCCTAAGGCCGGCGGGAGAAGCATTGTTAAGGAACTCGGCAAAATGACCCCGTAACTTCGGGATAAGGGGTGCCTGAGAAATCAGGCCGCAGAGAATAGGCTCAAGCAACTGTTTAGCAAAAACACAGGTCTATGCAAAACCGAAAGGTGAGGTATATGGGCTGACGCCTGCCCGGTGCTGGAAGGTTACGAGGAGGGGTTAGCGGCAACGCGAAGCTCTGAATTTAAGCCCCAGTAAACGGCGGCCGTAACTATAACGGTCCTAAGGTAGCGAAATTCCTTGTCGGGTAAGTTCCGACCCGCACGAAAGGCGTAATGATTTGAGCGCTGTCTCAACAATGCACCCGGTGAAATTGAAATACCAGTGAAGATGCTGGTTACCTGCGCCAGGACGGAAAGACCCCATGGAGCTTTACTCTAGTTTGATACTGGGATTCGGTATTGCATGTACAGGATAGGTGGGAGGCTATGAATCAAGGACGCCAGTCTTTGAGGAGCCGATGTTGGGATACCACCCTTGCGATATTGGGTTTCTAACCTGCAGCCATTACCTGGCTGGGGGACAATGTCAGGCGGGGAGTTTGACTGGGGCGGTCGCCTCCGAAAGTGTATCGGAGGCGCTCAAAGGTTCCCTCAGAATGGACGGAAACCATTCGAAGAGTGCAAAGGCATAAGGGAGCTTGACTGCGAGACCGACGGGTCGAGCAGGTAGGAAACTAGGACTTAGTGATCCGGTGGTATAAAGTGGGATTGCCATCGCTCAACGGATAAAAGCTACCCTGGGGATAACAGGCTTATCACTCCCAAGAGTTCACATCGACGGAGTGGTTTGGCACCTCGATGTCGGCTCATCGCATCCTGGGGCTGTAGTAGGTCCCAAGGGTTGGGCTGTTCGCCCATTAAAGCGGTACGCGAGCTGGGTTCAGAACGTCGTGAGACAGTTCGGTCCCTATCCGGCGTGGGCGTAGGATATTTGAGAGGAGCTGTCCTTAGTACGAGAGGACCGGGATGGACTGACCTCTGGTGTATCTGTTGGTGATCAACACCATGGCAGAGTAGCCAAGTCGGGAAGGGATAAACGCTGAAGGCATCTAAGCGTGAAGCCCCCCTCAAGATGAGATATCCCATCGCAAGAGTAAGACCCCTTGAAGACGACGAGGTAGATAGGGCAGAGGTGGAAGCATGGTAACATGTGCAGCTGACTGTCACTAATAGGTCGAGGGCTTAACCAGGTTGGTTTAGGTAAGAGGAAGAACGGATGAAAGATATATAACAATGTGTGGTTTTGAGGGTATATGCCTCAAGGATTGCTGAAAAGCAATATTCCTCGATAGCTCAGTCGGTAGAGCAAACGGCTGTTAACCGTTGGGTCGTAGGTTCAAGTCCTACTCGGGGAGTTCGTGATACTCAACAGAAGCTGTGGGGTCAACGAAATACAAGTAAGGCCCCATGGTCAAGCGGTTAAGACATCGCCCTTTCACGGCGGTAACACGAGTTCGAATCTCGTTGGGGTCATTAAAATAATACGGCGACATAGCCAAGCGGTAAGGCGTGGGTCTGCAACACCCTGATCACCAGTTCAAATCTGGTTGTCGCCTCTCTTATGAAAGCCTCAGAAACCTGATAAAATAAGGGTTTCTGGGGTTTTTACTTGTATAGCAGTTTTTTTTACTAAACCACCTGCTATGCAGGTGCGTCCACAATTGCTTTAGCTTTAAGTAAAAAAACTTGCTTGCTTAAGAGTATTAAATTGCTACTCTATCCGTTCAGAAAAAATCTAAATAAGCCTGTTTTAAGGTTTCTCTATATAGGCTATCTCCTTTTCCGCCGCTTTTTCCAGGGTTTATAATACATTTCCAATATTTCTACACTATACCCAAAGAAATATTCATATGCTTAGCAATGTTTCTTAGTAAATGTTGTAGCTTAATGACTCACTGATGACGTTAAATTAGTATTGTTCGACTTTAATATGGTTCTAGTATTAAATTATATGACTTAAAACTCCTCTTTCTCTTTTTATCGGCAGGGTTTTTTGAGTAACTTCTCATAGTGCATTGGAGGATTAATATGATTTACATGAATTTAATTGCATCCTTCATCATGCAGATATATAATATATGCAATATATAATGAAAGAATAATGTTTTTGCTACAGCATACATAAATGAAATAATGATTCAAATTCACATCTATAACAAGCTTTTACCAAATCTTATTATAATAGAAGGGAGAATATCTTATGTACTTATTAAACTCATTTACTGTAAAAAGCATGACTCTGCACAATCGTATTGTTATGCCTCCGATGTGTATGTATAGTGCCGGAACTGATGGGATTGCTAATGAATTTCATTTTACGCATTATACCTCCCGTGCGGTTGGCGGTGTAGGGTTGATTATTATGGAAGCCACCGGTGTTTTACCACGGGGGCGTATTTCTGACCATTGTTTGGGACTTTGGAATGATGATCAGGCAAAGGCGCTTAAGCCAATTGTTACCGCTTGCCAGAAACAGGGGAGTAAAGTGGCAATTCAGCTCAATCATGCGGGGCGTAAGTGTGAAGCCCGGGAAAAGATAATTGACGCCCCTAGTGCTATACCATTTAGTCAGGACTCTCCTATGCCTCGTGAGATGACGGAAGAGGATATTCATGAAACTGTTAATGCATTTCGTGATTCCGCTGCGCGGGCGGCTGAAATCGGTTTTGATGCAATTGAGATTCATGGCGCTCATGGATACCTGATCAGTGAATTCCTGTCGCCATTAACCAATCATCGTACGGATGGTTATGGCGGGTCAACAGAAAAGCGATGCCGTATATTGATTGAAATACTAAAGGCGATTCATGAGGTTTGGCCAGTTGAAAAGCCGATTTTATTGCGTGTATCTGCTGAGGATTATGAACCGAATGGTATGCATATAGAAGAGATGTCTAAAATTATTAACTTGGTGAAGCCCTATATTGATGTGCTTGATGTAAGTACAGGCGGAGTTGTGTCAACACCACCTATGAAGATCTATCCTGGCTATCAAGTAAAAATTGCTGAACAATTAAAACAGGTCTGCGGCATACCTGTGGTTACTGTTGGGCTGATTACGGACCCACATCAGGTGGAAGAAATTTTGGGTGGAGAACGGGCGGATCTGGTTGCGCTAGGCCGGGAACTCTTACGCGATCCTTACTGGATACTGCATACAGCACGTAATATGGAAGTCGAGTACCCATGGCCGGAGCAGTATAGGCGTGGTTTTCAGACCAGAAAGTAAACTATGAAGGATTTATGGTTGTGTGTAAGATAGCTTCAGTTACTTATGGGGAAAGTGTTACGACCTTCATTATTCTCACATAAGAAGAGTAATGTCTGCAATGGAGTGTAATGCCAAGTAGATATTCTAATGGAACAATATAGTGCATGTCGCTATGAAATAAAAAGCAAAAGTATAAAAAGTGAGGCAATTAAGCAAGGATTGCTCTCACTTTTTTTGCAGTTTCTTGATACAGATTTCTATTAGTAGAATATTTGTAGTCATTGCAGGGAGTATATTAAATCATTAAAGGTTTTATAGCAATGCATATCTGTATGCATTTTTTATATTCCGTTATAGAACAAAACGATGCAATTTTTAGTTATATTACTTGTTATTCAAGTTAAATGGGGGATCCTATAAAATAGGTAGATTAAATATGATTATGGTATTATAATAAGATGCATTAGTAATAAAATCATATAATTAGAATGTAGAATGAGGTGAATATGCTATGGATAAATATTCTAGTGAAGAGTTAACTGCGGCCCTTAGGGCTGTAAACTCTATCATTAACAAATGTGAAAAAGCAAAGGAAAAATTCCCAGAAGGCAACTCTCATCATACGCTTCTTAGAAATCGTTTAAAGGCAATGTATATATCTAAATCATTGATAGAAGACGCGATTACAAAAAATGTATTAAAATTTTAGCAGGAATAATGGTATCATTTTTGAGACACTAAAGCAGTAAGACAATGCTGGTAATGACCCTACAGAAAACTTGCTAGGATTAAAAATAAGTATACTTTATGAAGTAGATTCCATTTGGACAGATATTAAAGAAAGAGTGAAAGACCGTCTGCTGAATTATTTGAAAAGCTGTTTCAAAATTATATTTCTCGTGTGATGAATGTTGATGATTTAGACAGGGGGGTTCTGAGAAAAGAAGTTTTATTTTATCATCAGGTTTTGGAAAAATCATTAGATCATTTACTTCAGGCCCTTTATGCTCTGAATCGTACTTATTTTCCTAGCCGGAAAAGAATAGAAGAGTATATTCAACGGTTAGGAAATAAACCTAAAAACTGTTATGAGGGGCTTCTGGGAATTATTGAAATGGCAGCTTCTACAAATATAATAGTGGAGTCAGTAAAGGGCCTGAAAAACTTAGAAGGAGAGGTTCGGGAAGCTTTTATAGATTGAAAGGATTTTGGACAGTTAAAAGATAGATATTGTTTTATATCAAAATTGTAATTTTGTATTTTTAAAGATTTATAGCTCTGAAC
This sequence comes from Clostridium sp. 12(A), assembly GCA_000526575.1. Taxonomy (GTDB): domain Bacteria; phylum Bacillota; class Clostridia; order Lachnospirales; family Lachnospiraceae; genus Lacrimispora; species Lacrimispora xylanolytica. The sequence goes on from JAGI01000002.1 coordinate 3,268,286, forward strand.
GGATTGTCCTCTTTTTTATGAAAGTCTCGGAAACCTGAAAAAAGTAAGGATTTCTAAGGCTCATTTTTTGCATTTAAGACTCTTTATTATCTATAATGCTATTATATTGGTTATATCCAGAACTGCTATATCATCTAGATTCTACTGATTCATTGGCTATTTCAGAGTCGCGCTTATCCCAAAGATGGGGGTATCCCATAGTGGAGCCCTGGTTATAGTCCATATGTAGTAGGATGAAGGCTCCTTATACGTTTTAATTTCCTAGAGAAAGCTTCGACCATGATATTATGGCAAGAGTCTACCTTTGAGACTGCGTAGTTTTGTATAATAATTCTGGTGTCAGCAGTTAGTATAGACTGACATTAAAGATAAGTTTCATCTACTGTGTTGAACTTGTGATTCTAGCTACGTATCAAATATTTGCATATAATCATAACAATATTGAATTTGTATCACGTATGCTTTATTGATATACTAAATTTTATTCAGACAAGGTTTTTTATAAACAGACAAGCTTTGTTCTCTTTAAGTTGTTGCTATTTCATTATGAAAGGGGAGATATATAAGAGATGAGAGCATTTAAAACAGTATTCATGCGAGGTGGCACCAGTAAGGGCTGTATGTTCAGAAAAGAAGATTTACCAGATGACCGATTGGAGTGGGATTCCATATTTCTTCAGGTAATGGGAGATCCGGATCCAAAGCAGATTGATGGCATGGGTGGAACGGTATCTTCAAATAACAAGATTGTAGTGATATGGAAAAGTGAAGAAAATGATGTGGATGTGGAATATCTTGTGGGACAGGTGATTGTGGGAAAAGGTCTGGTGGATTACAAATCAAATTGCGGAAATATGACAGCAGCGGTAGGGCCTTTTGCGGTTGAAGAAGGTATGGTTGACATAATAAAACCTATTACTACAGTACGTATGCTGAACCGCAACACAGACAAGTACATTCATGTAACCGTTCCCATTGATCCGGAAACCGATACCTTTGCACAAGATGGAGATTGTTCCATTGCCGGTGTGGATGGAACGGCAGCAGAGTTAAAAGTAAAGTTTATGGATCCGGCAGGGTCCAAAACCGGCGTATTGCTTCCTACCGGTAAGTTTCTTGATGTGCTTGAGATCCCAGGATTTGGACCTTTGGAAGCAACTATTATTGATGTATCCAATCCAATGGTAATTGTATATGCAAAAGATATCGGTCTTACCGGAACGGAGCTTCCGGAGGAAATTAACAGCAATGAGGAAATTAGCACGTTGTTAGAAAAAATAAGAGGTACTGCCTGCTGTAGGATGGGATTTGCAAAAAACTTGGAGGATGCCACATTAAACAGTCCTGCAGTACCCAAAGTGGGCTTTGTGACCAATCCAAAAAGTTATACGGATATTGCAGGCCAGCAGGTGGAGGCGGAAAACATGGATATCTGTACGAGAGTTATTTCTGTGTTTAAATGTCATAAAGCCTGTCCATTAACTTCTGCCAGCGCTATTAGCGTGGCTGCCGCTTTAAAAGGCTCTGTTGTGGATAAAGTCCTAAGATCTATGGAACTTGTGGAAAATGTGCGAATCGGCCACCCAAGTGGAATCATGACTATGTACCCTGAACTGACAGAAAAGAATGGTGAATTGGAACTACCGAGCGTTGGGGTACAGAGAACTGCCAGAAGAATCATGGATGGGACTGTTTATATAAGAAGATAGTGTATGGCATGTAGATTCAGATATCGTTTTTCGTGTCTTTGAAAATGCAGTTCAGCAAAAAGCCATAGCGGAGCAATCATTGCGAATATGTTATGCTCTGATAGCTTATTTTCTATAAAATATCGAAGTTAAGTAAATTAGATATCTAATAAATCAAAAGTCGTAACAGATGCCTCAGGCATCTGTTTTTCAATATCTTCATGATCCTTCAATTAAGGAATCCTATTCATCTACAGAATCCTTTTGCGGAGCAAACTTCGATTCCAGATCCATGACCGAAATTGTAAAATATACGAGGGTATATTTTCCTCTGATACTTTTAATCCGAAGGCGGGATTTAGCCCCATAGGTCATTGTTAACCGTAGATTGGTGTTGGTCAGGCCAATGTGGGAGGAGGTGATGTCGGAATGGGTATGAAGCTGTCTCTGCAGTTTTAAAAGCTTTTCCAAAGGAATGCCGACTCCGTTATCCAGGATATAAAATAAGATGGATGTATGAATGCGCCGGATTCCAACATAGATTCTGCCCTTCTCGTCTTTTTCTTTGATTCCATGATAGATGGAATTCTCAACAATTGGCTGTAGAATCATTTTTTTAATCGGATAAATGGTGCAGGATTCATCGACTCGGTAGATTATCTCAAATTTATCGGTGTAGCGAATTTTCATAATATCCAGATAAGTTTTTAAATAGCCAAGCTCTTCCTTGATTTTAACGTTTTCCTGAGGATCTCCAACGGAATAGCGCATAACAGAGGAAAGGTTAGAGACCATGGTACTGCATGAGTTTTCCGAAGATGTCATACGAATTGCTTCCCAGTAAATGGTGTTTAAGGTATTATGGAGGAAATGAGGGTTAATCTGATGCTGTAATGCCTGCATTTTTAATATCTGCAATTTATAATCCCGCTCCGATGCCTGAACTTTTAAATATTTTTGCTCCAGAAACAGCTTTATTATGTTTAGCATAATGTATTCAAATGGATTACCAGCTTTCCTCGGCATTTGGTCAAAATGCTGCTGGGAAGTTTCTGGATTACTGAAGATGTCAATGATGTTACTCAAATACCGATATTCCTTATTGGTCTTATAAAAGGCCAGGACAAAGGATAAGAAAATTCCTGAAAACATAAGGAGCATATAAGTTCCGGAAAGGCTCCTTGTAGTTTTATAGATTTCATTGGAGGGAGTAAAGGTAATATAAGTCAGACCGTTGTTCCGCGCAGATTTTAAATAGGCGGCTTTTTGATACATATCGTTTAGCTCAATATCAAATAGGTGCAACTCTTCTTTCGAAGTGAGTGTTGTATCAATGTTGTCCAATTCGGCAGCAGGATTATTGGATTTGCTGTTGGTATAAATAACATTGCGTCCCGAATCAATTAAATATATGGTCTGGCTGCTGTATTGCAGCAGCGTCTGAAAATACTGCTCCATCTTATTTAGATTATATTCGAAGGCGACCATTCCCACCGGCTTGTTTGCAAAACGTGTATAGAGACGCTGATAAATGACCAGGGAATCGATGGAGGCAGTAGATCCGGGAACTGTTTTTCGCTTGATCTCCATCCAGAAATCTTTGGTGCCGGAATTTTTATAAGTTTCTATAATGTTCTGTTCGTCTGAATTGAAGACCGTTTGCATAGAACCCCTTTGCGGAAGGAACATCCGGTTATAGGAATTGTCATAATAAACATAGATGTTTTCAATATAAGGGTCAGTAAATATAAGGTTTTGAAAATATAAAGACAGGTTTTCTATATTTCTCAGGGAATCCAGAGTAACAGACTTTTCATTAAATGCTTTTTTCATTTGAATGGTGACCCTGGGATTGGAGGAGAAAAATATTTTAGCATTATCAATATGAGAATAAAGCTGTTCAATGGTCTGCTCCAGCTGATGAAGGGTCTGATAGGTGCTTTTTTCTATAGCAGCCGTATTGTCCTTCGACGATTGGATGACACTGTAAGGGCCAACCATCATGATGGGGATCAAAAGTAACAGGCAGTTGGTTAACAGGCTTTTGGTAAAGAACTGATAACGAACGGATAATTGTATACGGATTGTTTGTTTCATCTGCTTCATCTGTTTCATTTTCTTTTCGTTTCCTATCTCCGGCTGATTATTAGCCGCCAGTCCCTTATAGGCATTACCTGTTTATTTTTCATGGTTTCGGTATTCTGTGGGGGTAGCACCCCAATATGCTTTAAAGGCTCTTGCAAAGTTATTGGGATTTACATATCCAATGGAATTGCTGATATTATATATTTTAGAATCCGGATCTTTTAGAAGTAATGCGGCCTGTTTCATGCGGCTTTCGGTTAATAAATCAGAAAAGGTCTTAGCGGTTTTTTGTTTGATCAGCTGGCTGAGATAGGAGGAATTTAGATACAGGGATTCCGCCAGATCCGAGAGGGAGCCTTCCCGATAGTTCTTTGTACAATAAGCGAGAACCTTATCTATAATTTCATCGGGGACATAATCGGTTTCGTCCTGGGATGAGATCCCATATTTATTGTCCAGTTCCTTTTTTATAGTAGCAAATATCTCTTTTAGCTCAGAAAAATTGGTAGGCTTTAAGACATAGTATCGAACTCCATAGCGCATGGCATTTTGGGCATATTGAAAATTGTCATAGGCACTTAAAAAGACAATAGTGGGGCTGGGGGCAGGAGCCTCCCAAATGGCTTTGGCGAGACCGATACCGTCGATGTCAGGCATACTTATGTCTGTCAAAATCACATGGACCGTATGATCTTTTATATAATCAAGGGCTTCGCGACCGTTTCCCTTTTGGGCACAGACGGAAAAGCCGGATTCATTCCATGGAAAACAGGAGGCGAGAATATCCCGGGAATTAGCCTCATCATCTACAATTAAAAGCTCGTACATTGTTTTACCTCCCCAACAAATCGGTAACGTTTATTACCAGCAAATTATAGCATGTCAGGCTTCTTTGCGTCAAATGAGAGCGATGATTCCCAGGAGTTTTTCATAAACCTCTAAAATAATGATAGAGCTGTAAAATAATGATAGATAATAATGATAGGTACAGGTAACGGTGACAGGGGCTCAGTTCATGAGGGTATGTGATAAAATCTCATTAATGAAAAGCGTTAGGAGGAGTAATGTATGTCACCGCAAGCAACTAAGAATCTGCCCGTACCCGGTGTCAGGAAATATCCGAAAAACTGGAAGTGGGGAATTTTGTTTATTCTGCCCTGGCTGATTGGTTTTTGTATTCTTCAGGCATATCCGTTAATTATGTCCCTGTACTATTCATTTACGGACTTTTCGATTTTGTCTGAAGGTAAGTGGATTGGGTTAGACAACTATACAAGACTGTTTCAAAAAGATAAATACTTTATGAAATCGCTTGGTTTGACCTTTAAGTATGCACTTATGGCTGTTCCCATGAAGCTTATTATGGCTTTAATTGTGGCAATGATACTGAATATGAAGCTGAAGTGCATCAATCTATTTCGTACCGTTTACTATCTGCCTTCTATTATGGGTGGAAGCGTTGCAATCTCCATTTTGTGGCGTTTTATGTTTATGAAAGAAGGAATGATCAATAAGTTTATTGGAGTATTTGGTATTCCTTCTGTAAACTGGCTGGGAAATCCGGATATTGCACTGGTAACCATCAGTTTACTGGTGGTATGGCAGTTTGGTTCCTCCATGGTTTTATTCCTTGCAGGACTTAAAAATGTACCTACAGAACTTTATGAGGCTGCAGAGGTTGACGGAGCTAACAAATGGACAAAGTTCTGGAGTATTACTCTTCCCATGCTGACACCGATCGTTTTCTTTAACCTGATTATGCAGATTATCCATGCATTGCAGGAATTTACATCAGCATTCATCATTACAAACGGGGGTCCCAATCACGGAACTTATCTGATTGGAGTGAAGATTTATGAAGACGCCTTCAAAAATTTGAAGATGGGATATGCATCTGCGTCCTCCTGGGTGCTGTTTGTGGCGATTCTTCTAATTACACTTTTGGTATTCCGCTCGTCCAGTGCATGGGTATTTTATAATGATGGAGGAATGGACTAATGAGAGTGAAGAAAAATGATATAATTGCATATGTAATCTTAATTGTTATGGGTGTTGCAATGATTTATCCTTTAATCTGGCTGTTTTTTGCCACCTTTAAGGATAATCAGGAGTTATTTGGAAAGATGAGTCTCTTGCCTGAAACGTTTTCTTCCATTGCTTACAAAAATGGCTGGAAGGGAAGCGGTCAGTTTACCTATCTTACCTTTTACTTAAATACGTTCAAGCTGGTGGTGCCGACGGTTGTTTTTACCGCACTATCCACGGGAATTGTTGCTTATGGGTTTGGAAGATTTAAATTTCCTTTTAAAAAGACCTTATTTGCACTTATGATTTCTACACTGATGCTGCCAGACGCAGTCATCATGATTCCCAGATATGTGGTATTTAATAAATTTGGCTGGGTGGATACCTATCTTCCCTTCTGGGCACCTGCAGTTTTGGCCTGCTACCCCTTCCTGATTTTTATGCAGATTCAGTTCCTGAGAGGAATTCCGAAAGAATTAGACGAATCCGCTTACATGGATGGGTGTAATCCATTTGTGGTATATGTAAAGATCTTGGCACCTCTTTTAAAGCCATCGGTATTTTCCGTAATCATTTTCCAGACCTTATGGAGATGGAATGATTACTTTAACAATCTTGTTTATATCAGTAGTGTAAAGAACTACACCTTGTCATTGGCCTTAAAAATGTCCATTGACAGCCAGGGGTCATCGACACCATGGAATCAGGTTTTGGCCATGTCCTTTGTATCATTGATACCGCCGATTCTTTTATATTTCTTCGCCCAGAAGTATTTTGTTGAAGGTATTACAGCCGGAGGTATCAAAGGCTAAAAGTAATATAATGACAGGTGGGGCTGTTTGCCCCTAATTTAAGGAGGATGTATTTCTATGAAAAAACAGTTTATGAAACATGCGGCTCTTTTTATGTCAGTATCAATGGCAGCTATAACACTTATGGGGTGTGGGAGCGCAGGCAAGACAAGTGAAACTAAACAGACAACTCAGAGCGCAGCGGAAACGTCAGCAACCAGCGGAGACGGAGCGCCTGTAACCTTACGTTTTTCCTGGTGGGGAAGCGACAGCCGTCATGGGGCATTATTAGATGTCATTGATGCTTATCAGGCAAAGAACTCCAATGTAAAAATAGAAGCAGAATATCAAGGATACGACGGATACTATGAGAAAATCATGACCACCCTTTCCAGTAATACGGCACCGGACATCATTCAGCTTAATAAAGAATGGCTGCCGGATATTCAGGGGGCAAAACATTACTTAGCGGACCTCTCTACGTTGCCTGTTGATTTAAGCACCTTAAAGGACCGTTTGCTCGAAATCTCAGGAACCTATAATGGAGAAGCGAATCTTTTCCCATGTACAGTGGGTGGTTCCCCTGTTGTTTATGTAAATGCAGATTTTGCAAAGGAATTTGGTATTGATCTTACAAAGAATTATACTTGGGCTGAAATTGCAGAATTAGGAAAAGCGGTTCATGAGAAAGACAGTGATGCTTATCTCATGACAGCTGATGCAGATATGCTGAATCGTCTGTTTATACAGCCTTATCTGGTTCAAAAGACTGGAAAGCCTATTATTGATGAAGAGACCTATACCCCTAATTTTACAGAGGCAGATGCTGCAGAAGCATTCCAGAATATTTTAAATCTTTATCAGTCAAATGCTCTGGAGCCATTTGGTGATGCAGCAACCTTTGCAGGCCAGATGGACCAAAATACTAAGTGGATCAACAAAAAAATTGGAATGATCGTGGATTATACAGGATCAGCTCCTAAGTACCTAACTTCTGTAGACAGTCCTTTGGAAGTGATTTCAGCACCAGTAATGGAAAATGCAAAGAGTACTGGTGTGGTATACGGCGGAGACCGTGGCTTTTCTATCAATGACAATTCTGCCAATAAAGAAGAAGCCGCTAAATTCCTGGATTTCCTTATGAATGACCCGGAAGCAATTAAAATACAGAAAACAGCAGTGGGATATTGTCCGACCCAGAAGGCAGAAGATATTCTCATTGCAGAGGGTTCTGTTGACGAGCTTCAGAAAAAAGCCATTGATCTGGTTGCAAAAGATCCTTATATCAATAACATGATCAGCGGCAATACAGAGCTTGAGGTAGTCCGTAAGGATTTGATTCAGGAAGTTATTTACGGGGATATTACACCGGAAGATGCTGCGAAGGAATTATTAGAGCAGTATGAAGAGATATTAGGACAATTAAAGACGAAGTAATCCGTTTATAGGAAGAGGAGTGAGGGTGTTGCAAAATATATATTTTGTGACACCTTCTATCCGTATATATAGTTCAAAGCAGGAGGAAGGATGAAGAACAAAGAGTATTATGAAAATATGCTTATGAAACTGGTTGCTCCCCTGAAGCATCATTACAGTGCAGGCGGTGCAGGGCTGAAGCTTGGTGCTTTTGCAGCCGGCTACGGAAACAGGATTGGGGAGATGGAAGGCTTTTCTCGTGTATTGTGGGGAATGGCTTCTTATTGGGCAGGAGGCGGAACTGATAAGAGTCTGCTGGAGTTATACCAAAAGGGACTTGCAAACGGTACGGATCCTGAATCAGAGGAATACTGGGGAGATCTCCATGATAAGGATCAGAGAATGGTGGAAATGGCAGCCATTAGCTATGGGTTATTAATGATACCGAATCTGTTGTGGGCACCTCTTGATGATCGGTCCAAGGAGAATCTGGCAAACTGGCTGTACCAGATCAACGAGTATACACAGGCTGAAAATAACTGGCAGTTTTTCAAGGTCATTGTAAACCTGGCATTAAAGAGCCTTGGAAAGAAGTGGAGCAAGGAACAGGTACAGATTGCCATGGACAAGTATGAGTCCTTTTACATTGGAAACGGTTGGTATTCTGATGGTAAACGTCCTCAAAAGGACTATTATACTTCTTTTGGAATTCATTTCTACTGTCTGCTCTATTCAAAATTTATGGAAAAAGAAGATCCATACCATTCCAGTCTTTTTAAAGGCCGGGCAGCAGAATTTGCTAAGACATTTATTTACTGGTTTGATGATGAGGGGAAGGCATTGCCCTTTGGCCGTTCTCTGACCTATCGTTTTGCAGAAGCGGCATTTTTTTCCGCCTGTACACTGGCCGGAGTGGAGTTTGGTTCCTGGGGAGTGATAAAGGGGATCATAGAACGACATTTGGAATACTGGATACGGCAGCCGATTTTTGATAATGGTGGAGTGCTGACAGTGGGTTATACCTATCCCAATCTTTTGATGTCAGAAGCATATAATGCACCAGGTTCTGCTTATTGGGCTTTAAAAACATTTGTATTTTTGGCACTGGAAGAATCACACCCGTTTTGGAGTGCTGAGGCAGAGCCCCTGCCTAAGCTGAAGTCTTCTTTGGCGGTAAAGGAATGTGATATGCTAATCTGTCACAGAGACCATGAGGTTGTGGCTCTCACAGCAGGGCAGTATCCCACCTTAGAGCATCCCTTTGCGGCTGAAAAATATGCAAAGTTCGCTTATTCGACCCAGTTTGGTTTTTGTGTATCCCGCTCCTATCATACCATTGAGCAATCAGGAACGGACAGCATGCTGGCTTTTTATGTTCATGGAATGCACTATATCAGAAGAACCTGTGAGGAGTATCGTGTTACAGAGCATGAGGTCTATTCGAAGTGGAGTCCTGTGGAAGGGATTATGGTGGAAACCTGGCTGATCCCAGAAGGAAGCGGACACAGACGAAGACATGTGATTACCAGCAGTCTGCCTGAATATACTCCCTGCATTGCCTATGACTGTGGCTTCTCCTACCCAAATTGTATGGAAAAAACGAAACAAGTGACCAATGGAACGAAAGCTTTGGTATCTGATGAAAATGGATATAGCCGGGTGATATCAACGGTTGGAGAGGCAACAGTGATTGCTGCATTACCCAACATGAATCTCATATTTCCCAATGTATTTATTCCGGCAGTCCGTTTTCCGGTTTCTCACGGGGAGACAAAGGTGGAAACCCTTGTGGAAACAGAGTTTACAAAAAAAACGGTGGTAATTGGAGGAGGAAACTGTTATGCGATACAGGATTGATAAAGAAACGTTTCTTTGGGCAGAGGAGATTTGGAAGAAGATTGAAACAAAGCTGGAGGCAGAATGTAAGCGCCTGGGCCCAATCATGCCTTATGTTCCGGAAAACGGCAGATACTATGACATGGGAGAACGGGAGCTGACAGCCTGGACCAATGGTTTTTACTCCGGAATTTTGTGGCAAATGTATCATGCAACAAAAAAGGATTTCTACCTGGAAAATGCAAGAGAAATCGAGAAACGGCTTGACGGTGCATTTCAAAACTTTCCAAAGCTGGACCATGATGTAGGCTTTCTCTGGCTTCACACGGCCGTGGCGGATTACCGTCTGACCGGAGAAGAAGAGTCCAAAAACCGGGGACTTCACGCCGCAGGAATTCTTGCAGGCCGCTACAATCCTAATGGACGGTATATTAAAGCGTGGAATGGGGAACGTTCAGGTATCGCCATTGTGGACTGTCTGATGAACCTGCCTCTTCTTTATTGGGCTTCAGAACAGTCAGGGGACAGTGCGTGGAGACAGATTGCCATTAATCACACGGACATGGCCCTTAAGTACATCATCCGTTCTGACGGATCCTGTAACCACCTGGTAGAATTTGATCCTGTCACAGGAGAGTATTTAAATAATCCGGGAGGCCAGGGCTTTGAGAGTGGCTCCTCTTGGAGCCGGGGGCAGTCATGGGGGATTTACGGAATGGCGTTGGCTTATAAATATACAAAGAATGAAGCCTATCTGGATGCAGCCAAACGGGTGGCCCATTATTTCTGTGCCAATCTGGCACTAAACGACTATGTTCCCATGCTGGATTTCCGAGCTCCAGAGGAACCGGTTTATTATGATACCACAGCTGGAGTCTGTGGGGCCTGCGGTCTTTTGGAGCTTTCAGAGCATGTAAATCCATTGGAGAAAGATCTGTATGTGAAATCAGCTGTCCGCTGTCTGAAATCGGTCACAGAACGTCTCTGCCAGTGGGATCCGGAGAAGGATTCTATTTTAAATTACGGCTCCGCCAGATATGACAGAGAATCTGACCGCCATGTCCCTATTATCTATGGAGACTATTTTCTGGTGGAAGGCATCTTAAGGCTGCTTAATAAGGATTTTTTGATCTGGTAGGAATCATTACGTGACTGGATTCCTCGCGTTTTAGTAAAATTGAAAAATGGAGAAATAAAGAAATGCAGAAAATAGATCAGAATGGAATCAGAGAAAAACTAAACCTTGTGGTCGACAAGCTTTTAAACCTAGATAAGACCAACGATGAATCGACCATTGAAGAACGAAGTGAGGCCGTTGGTTATTTTAAAAGAGATTTTGGAATAAAGGAATGGGACTGGCCTCAGGGCATAGGTCTTTATGGACTCATGAAGCTTCAGAAAATCCAGGGAAATGAAGATTATAAAGAATTCCTTGTTAACTGGTATAAAGACAACCTGGAACAAGGTCTTCCATCACGAAACATCAACACTACAGCCCCTCTTTTAGCACTTGTGGATTTGAATGAATCAGTAAAAGACCGGGAATTTGAAGCTCTTTGTCTTGACTGGGCCAATTGGCTCATGAAATGCCTGCCTAAAACCGAAGAGAGTGGTTTCCAGCATGTGACAAGCGCAAACGGAGACCGTCTCGGTGTTCGTCTCAATGAAAATGAGATGTGGATCGATACCCTATTCATGACCGTTTTATTCTTAAACAAAATGGGGCTTAAATACAACCGGCAGGATTGGGTCGATGAGGCTTATCATCAGGTGCTGATGCATATCAAGTACTTATATGATAAGAAAACAGGCCTGTTTTACCATGGCTGGACTTTTAATGAAAGAAATAATTTCGGTGGTGTATTCTGGTGCAGAGGCAACAGCTGGTTTACGTTGGGAATACTGGAATATATGGAGATGTTTAAAGGTACCATGAATTCCGGTATCCGTCATTTTGTTACGGAAACCTATAAGGCTCAGGTACAGGCATTGTTAAAGCTGCAGAGCAAGAGTGGACTTTGGCATACAGTTCTAGATGAACCCGACAGCTATGAAGAGGTGTCAGGCTCTGCAGCCATAGCAGCAGGGATTTTAAAGGGCATTAAAATGGGAATCCTTGATGATACTTATCTTCAATGTGCATATGGCGCGGTAAAGGGCATTCTAAAGAACATTGATGCTGATGGGACCGTGCTTCATGTTTCCGGCGGAACCGGCATGGGCTATGACAAAGAGCATTATAAGAACATTCTTATAGCACCCATGGCCTACGGTCAGTCACTGGCCATTCTGGCTCTTTGTGAGGCATTATAGGAAAGGTGAAATTAAGGTATAAAAAGGGGGCTGTAAAAAAACTTCTCTAAAAAAATGTGGGATTTCTCTTCCGGCTAGAAATGCAAGGTATATCATTTTAAAGGCTTACAAAAAATTCCTTCGCTATAATGATCTGTATGAGGTTTGTCGTCCCGATGATTGCAGGAAATAGATTGGATAACAATTAATAAAAGGGTCATTTAGGAAACATTGTCAGAAGTTCATCTGATCCTTAAAGCTTGTATATTTAATACAATGTACACAGAATTACTTTTTTATGGATTTATTACGCGATTTATGAGATAATATGGGTATAAATGGTAATTTGCCTCTCGTATCATGATTAATTCAGTATATAGATAGTATTTAAAAACTACAGTGAATATACTTTCTTATATATAACATATAAGCCTTTGATGGTTAGCTATCAAACGACTATGGTAAATTATTATTTATGCTATTTTCAAATAATCAAATCTTAAAATCAGCAAGGAGGAATTTTTGTGAAGAAAAATCTTACTATATTGTTGTCCGTATTTCTTTTTGTAGCCTTTATATTAGTAGTATTCATATGGGGTGGTCCCATACTAATAAATGCTTATCTTTACAATAGCTACATTAGAAGCTGTACTTTAATATTAATTTTCGCTCTTACCATATATTTTAAGAGAATTAAATGGGAAAATAATATGGTTATCTTAATAGCGGTATTTGCGGTGATCAGTATGCAGATTGATACTACTGGAAATCCCATTTTAAATAAGCCTTTGGAGCTTATGGTTTCTCACTGGGGCCAGCTGGTAATTGGACGATCGGTAAATAACTATGCACCGGGAGAATTTGCTATTTCGGATTCTATTTCCATCTTGAAGCACTCTGGAGAAATGATAAAGCTCAGTGTAATATGGCTATATCTTTACCGGTTATTACAATACTTGGTTACTTACGTTGTTTTGGGGTCCTTCATTGGATTATTTATAAAGAAAGCGCCTGAAATTGATTTTATACATAGTCAGACTGGGAGTGAAGAGCTTACCGATGAGATGAAGAAGAAGATAGCGGATGAACTGAGACGCAGGCAGGAGATGTCTGACCATAAATCTGATCTTACCGAAGATCTGGTTGCGAAAGTGCGAGAACTAAAAGATAGAGGTAATGTAATTGAGGCCATTAAACTTGTTCGTGACTATACTGGAATGCCTTTGGGGGAAGCTAAAAAGTTTGTAGATGATCTGTAAAATTACATCTGGGATACTATATCATATTTGCTCTGTCGTTAGCATGCTTATTGTTTCGTTAACATCTTTATTGTGTCATAAACATATTTATTTGAATGGGTGTATTTGCTACATTCAAACATAAGTATGAAATAAGTATGTTAAGTACTGCTGCACATGACACGGCTTGATTAACATATGAATTATTTGATATATAAAAGATCTCCTTTGACTTGATTTCAAAGGAGATCTTTTTAACTTCATATATAATTACTTCATATATAAATATTTCTTATCTGGATATCTTATCTGAATTGTGTATCTGATTTACTTCTTATCTGTTTTCCCATCCACCCGCTTTAAAACAACTCGATTGGAATGGCCTATTATCATAGGTACCTTCTCAATATAAACATCACTGGTATCAAGTCCAAACCAGTTGGATGGGGAAGCGGTGAACTTCTGTATAAACAGCTTGGTGTTCAACACGAAGGAATCCCAGGCGGATAATGATGTCTCATGGGATAGAATCTCCTGAATGAATACAAAGCGGAAATCGCCTAGTTTACGGTTTGGAATAATGGAATATGTGTTGGACTGTGGTTCTATTTCCTTATTCTTTACCAGTTCTGTGGATATCTGTCTTAAAAAGACATTTAGGTTTTGATCGATACGGAAGCCTAGCTTTAGCTGTATTTTGATAATGTGGTCTGTATTGAATTTTTCTATGGTGTACTCGGCCTGATAGGGTTCATCGGTTACGATTACGTCTACGAACCAGTAAACATCGGCTTTTTTAGGGCGTTTATCAAAAAGGAAGTAAAGTATTTTACGCTCGATTTCTTTTGGGTTGGGGCATTTGCTCAGGCATACCAGGTTGCTGGCATACTTGGGCACTTCCGGGTCATGGCGTAATTGAGAGAGCTGGTCTAGGTATTTCTCAATGGGCACGTATTCCTGATAGCGCATCCTGATAATATGGGCTCTGTCCCAGAGATACATGACAAATAAAATGGAAGCAGCAATTATGATGGCTACAAAGCCACCATGGAAAAACTTAACGATGTTTGCAATGAAGAAGGAAATTTCAAAACTCATAAAGAAAACAAGCATGATGGTTGCAAGTATAATGGGCGTTTTCTTCTTCAGCATGTAGTTATATAGTAATATGGTTGTCATAAGCATGGTGACTGTGATGGCAAGACCGTATGCTGACTCCATTTTTTCGGAGCTTTGAAAGTAAAGCACGATTCCAATACAGACGATCCATAAGATCCGGTTGATGGCCGGAATGTAGAGCTGACCCTTTAATGGAGAGGGGTATATGGTATGGAGTCTTGGGAATAAGTTCAACTTGATGGCTTCCGATACAAGGGTAAAGGAGCCGGAAATTAAGGCCTGTGACGCTATGATGGCGGCCAGGGTGGATATTATGATTCCATATATGAGCATGCTATTAGGAATCATTTGATAAAAGGGATTGATGTCTTCTGTTAAGGCAAAGGCAGGGCTGTTTTTCGCGGATAAAATCCATGCACCCTGACCAAAATAGTTAAGCAGCAAACATACTTTTACAAATGGCCATGTGAAGTATATATTTTTACGGCCGACATGTCCTAAATCGGAGTAAAGGGCTTCGGCACCGGTGGAACATAAGAATATGCTGCCCAGAATAAAAAATCCAAGCTTATTGTCCTCGCTAAAGAGCGTCTTGATGGCATAGTGAGGGGATAATGCCCGCAGTAAAAATGGATTCTCTGCCAGGTTGATGATGCCAAAGAAGGCTAAGCTGCAGAACCATAAAAACATGATAGGACCAAACAGCCTTCCGATAAAATCCGTACCGATATGTTGAATAAAAAACAGGAGGCAGATGATGAAAATAACTAGTATTACGATGTTTTTCTGGTCGTCGCCAAAAAGGTTGTGAAATACAGGCAGGAGTTTAAGTCCTTCAACCGCTGACGTTACAGTGACAGCCGGTGTCAGCATACCATCGGCTAAGAGGGCGGAGCCTCCGATCATGGCAGGGAGGATCAACCACCTGGCGCGGCTTCTGACCAGTGTGAACAGGGAAAAGATACCGCCTTCTCCATTGTTATCTGCCTTTAATGTAATAAATACATATTTTATGCTTGTTAAAATAGTAAGGGTCCAGAATACCAGGGATAAGGTTCCGAGAATAAAATCTTCTGAGACCGTTTGGATACCGCCGTTCCCGAATAGTACGGATTTCATTACGTAAAGCGGTGAGGTACCGATATCTCCATATACCACACCTAATGTTACCAGGATTCCTCCAAGTGTTAGTTTAGAAATACTTGATTTCTTTGATTGTAGTTCCATGTTATCCTCTTTGCTAAATGTATTTTGTAAAAAAGTCAAAAAAAAACCCTTGCTGTAAATAAACATTACAACAAAAGTCTTGTTACTTCGTTGCGATGCAGATTATAGTATGCCTGAAAAGCAATGAATATAATCGTAATGATGCAATCGCAAACACTTTTCAGTGTCAACTACTCCCTTTTGATATGGGTATTTTACAAAAATGAAGCAGGGATGTCAATTAAATATTCCTTAAGATGAATGCGAAGTTATAAAAAGGTACAGCAGGTATGAAATGATACCATATAAGGCTATCATAACACCAATATCATATATTTTGCAATCAATTCTTATTCCCTCTAAATATGACATATAGATACTGCTTTATTTTAGGAGGGATCTGTGGCTCGTTGTTCTATTTGATTTAATAGAAATCTGCAAGAGGTGGTGAAAAACCCTGGAGCTTTCAGTCTATTAGATACCTTTTTTCATGGAAGAGGGAGTTTCAAAGAAGTATGGAATGGTTTGTGCTTTCTTATAAATAGGATATAATAGATACAATAGTATATATACTGATTTACGATGGAGGAAGTTTTATGTTTTATGAAGATAGAAAATTGGATTCAGAGGAGACTATTTTAGATGAAATTCGTATGATGAATTCCTTTGGAAGCCGTACGACAGGTGCATCGGGTCACAGGGAGTTTGTTGAGT
Organism: Clostridium sp. 12(A); assembly: GCA_000526575.1. Classification (GTDB taxonomy): domain Bacteria; phylum Bacillota; class Clostridia; order Lachnospirales; family Lachnospiraceae; genus Lacrimispora; species Lacrimispora xylanolytica. Next base: position 3,284,696 of record JAGI01000002.1, read on the forward strand.
GGCTGAAGCAGAAGTTAAATGATATGGGACTTATTGTGCATCGGGATTTATATAAATTTGGCCGGTGGGAAGAAAGAAGGAGTGCTTTATATATCAATCAGGAAGAAATTCATGTTTCTTCTGCGTATCCGTACTCTGGTGAGACGGGTGACGATGGGGTAACTGGAAAGCTTATCTATGTGAAGAATGGAGATTATAAAAAAGCAAAAGGAAATATTGCAGTAGTTGAAATGAAAATGATTAAAAAACTACCGATAGGGCTTTTTATGAATAAAAGAAAAGCTTTTCCAGGAGACCATGGGATTGTTTTGGGTGATGGAGATCTTGTACTCACTTCTGTACTTCGAAACCCTAACTTGAAGAAGGCAAAGAAAATGGGTGTGAAAGCGGTGGTTTTAGTCTGGAAGGGAGTACCGGATCAGAAGGTGGAAGACCAATATCTGCCATTTACAGACCAGTATATGGGCATTCCTGCTCTTTGGGTGAATGAAACGGATGGGAAAAGAGTATTAGATGGGGCAAGGAGAAAAGAGCAGAGTACTTTGGTCCTGCTTGCAGACCGGGAAAAGGACGCATTGACGGAAAGCATTTATGTGACCATTGATGGCAGGAACAAAGAGGAGACTGTAATCATAAACAGCCATACCGACGGTGTTAATGTGGTAGAGGAAAATGGGGCCATTGGCATGTTGTCTATGATTCGTTATTTTATGAGCTGCCAGCCGGAGCGTACTTTGGTATTTGCCTTTGTTACAGGTCATTTTCGGCTGCCTGTGTTTAAGGGAACTTCACAGGCTACTTCAACCTGGATGATGGGTCATAGGGAGCTTTGGGATGGAGAACCTGGGAATAAGAAAGCGGTAGCTGCAATCACGGTGGAGCATCTGGGGTCTATGGAGTGGAAGGACAATGGGAAAAGTGGTTATGAGGCTACAGGAAACATTCAGACGGAATATACCTATATGGGAAATGAGCAGATGAGGGAAATCTGGAAGATGGCGACGAAAGACAGAATGCAGATTCGCACCGTCGCCTTAAGAGGTCATAATAAATTTGAATTCGGTGAAAGCCAGCCTTTATTTGAAGCGGGCATACCGGTTCTTGGGTTAATACAGATGCCGGATTATCTTATGGTGAACAGCGTGGACAGAGAAATGGATAAATTCAGCATTAGTTTGATGAGGGAGCAGTTAGAATCGCTGATTAAGGCGGTTTTGATCATAGATGAAACGCCAAAGGAACAGCTTGGTAGATCCGATGGATATTCTTATTTTTTAGGGAGGACTCGGTAAGAGTCCTTTTGACCTTTCGCTATTCTATCATTATTTTAGATATTTGGTATGTTCGGACAGATCAACGATATAATCGTATGCTTTTTTTCTGCCTTCATCTGTGAGCATTGTATATATTTCTGCCATTTTAATGATAGTGTCCTTGTCTGCTGGTTCCAGATTCAGGGAAATGGAACGGAGACGTTCGTCGGTTTTATACGTGTCTTCGGACGATTCCTTTACCATGGATATGTTTCTGTCTTCCGGACTCATATTTTTAAATGACAGGTCGGCAAGTTTATGGGAGCTGGAATCGCTGGAATCGTCATCCCAGCCCATTAAATAAGTTGGTGTCGTCTTTAATATTTCAGCCAGGCGTTCTAATACATTGGCAGGGACTTTTTCAATATGACCATTTTCATAACGAAAGATGGTGGACCTGGAAACGCCCAGCTTTGCTGCCACTTCGTCTGCACTCATTCCCAGTTGTTTTCTTCGTGCTTTGATTCTTTGACCAGTAATTGACATTTTCCCACCTCCTGAATGTATAATATCATTAATGTTGCAAAAATGCAACGAACACAGTTGCGTTTTTGCCATTACGATGTTGACTTTTTATTTCTATTGAGCTATCCTTATTTTATGGCGTAGCATTAATGCGACTAGGGGGAGGTGAGTACTATGAATACTCAAATGCTGAAAGGAAAGATTGTGGAATCAGGTATGACACAGGAGGCAGTTGCAGATGCCATAGGGATGAATCGGTCTACCTTTTATCGGAAGATGAAAAGGAAGGGGAATACCTTTACCGTAGAAGAAATGAATAAAATTGTTCAGGTGATACCACTAAGCAGAGAGGAAGCGAGTAATATTTTTTTTACCTCTTAAGTAGCGTAAATGCGACATGCGGGTGAAAAGAGCTTAGAGAGGGGGAAAAGTGACAATTTGCTTGTTAAGAACAGCATTTAGAGCTTATACTGGTAAGTAGGTCAGACTCTTTTCTTATACAGCAGCGATATTTCGATAAAATGCAGTTTGGAGGAAGTACATGATTATTCCATTGGATACGAATACCTTAGAGAGATTAACGAAAACGGAACTTGAAATCATTCAGTTTATTAATAGTCACGAGGAGGAGCTTCCGGAGCTTTCTATTGTTGACATTGCGTTTGAAACTTATTCTTCGCCCTCCACCGTGTCCAGGGCCATTCGCAAATGCGGGCTTAACGGGTTCAATGAATTAAGATACCGGTCAGGGAATAAAGCGAAGAGTGAAGAGATTCAATCCATGAATGAGTTGTTTAATAAGACGCTGATTGAAGCTCAGGCGGTGCATGAACGGATATCCTTAACGGATATTTTAGCGGTAATCAAATGTTTAAACTGTGCCGACCAGATATCCATCTTTGCCAGAGGGCTGACTACGTATGTGGGTCAGGAGTTTTCTTTAAAGCTGCAGCTTCTTAATTACCATGTTTTTTTTACCGATGATCCTAATATCATGCAGGTAAAGGCGGCAAAATTAATGGAAGATGATGTACTGTTTATTTTGTCTCTGAATGGGGAGACTCCGGAACTTGTCTCTGCGGCGGCTACGGCTTATCAAAAAGGAAACTGTGTCATCTCCTGTTGCTGCAATGAGAATTCAAAGTTAGTTACATACAGCAGGCATTCCCTGGTTGGGTTTAAGCATTCCCATCAGGCGATTAAGGAATTTGAGGTTTCTTCCAGAATCCCTCTCTATATGATTTGCAGGATTATTATAGATTATATTTCATTCTATTCTTAATGAATATAAAAATAGATTAGTTTAAGAGTCTGTTCGTCAGGCTCTTCTTTTTTTGCAGGAAAACAAATCCTATTCATTTCCATTTTCATTTTCTGAAAAGATTTTCATTCCATTATTTACTATAATTATAGTAGTAAAACAGCTCTGAATACAAAGTGAGGTGCAATTGGATGATTTATACTTTGACAACGAATCCCGCCATTGATATGAATGTTTTTTCTCATGGGATTTCGGGGAATGCAGTGACGCGCACATTTGGGGCCGTTTATACACCAAATGGAAAGGGGTTGAATGTCAGCTACTGTCTCAAGCATTTTCAGACGGAGTCTGAGGTCCTTGGCTTTTTTGGAGGTTTTTCTGGAAAATACATCATAGAGGAGACGGAAAAACGTTTCATAAAGGCACACCCCGTTTGGGTGGAAGATACTACCAGAATCAATATTTTCTTAAATGACGGAGCACAGGAATTTAAGCTTGTGAATGAAGGGGCATTTGTGCCGAAGGATAAGCGGGCTGAGATGTGCGGCCTGTTACATGAACTTCCAGACCTTCATACCTTAGTCATCAGCGGAAGTCTTTCCAAGGGGATGGAAAGCTCCTTTTACGATGATATTATGGAACTATGCAAAAAAAGGCGTACCAAGGTTATTTTAGATATCAGCTCCAATCATCTGGCAGAGCTGATGAGGTATCGGCCGTATTTGATTAAACCCAATGATGAGGAGATTAAGGATATATTTGGGATTATTATGAGGGATGAAGAGGATATCAAAGATGTTCTCCATGACCTTTATGAAAAGGGGGCTCAGAACATTCTTCTTACCTTGGGCGAGAGGGGATCTTATTTTTTCAACGGAAAATCCATGTATTATGCCGGAACAAAGAAAGTGGAGCTGGTGAGCTCTGCCTGTGCAGGCGATGCTTCCCTTGCCGGGTTTTTAAGCCTATGGCTTAAGGACCCCTCTGACATTGAAATGGCGTTAAAACGTTCAGCCGCGGTCGGTGCGAATGTAGCAGAAAGCAGCGGGCTTGGCTTAATGGATAAAGTAGAAGAGTATACAAAGGAAATTATGGTGAGAAAGGTGGAATGAGTATGAAATTACTGGGGGTTACGGGGTGTCCCACTGGGATTGCCCACACATTTATGGCGGAAAAGGCTTTAAAGGAGGCAGCAGAAAAGCTGGGGTGTCAGATTAAAGTGGAGACCAATGGAGCCATTGGAGTGGAAAATTTATTGACACCGGAAGACATCGCCTGGGCCGATGCGATTATTGTGGCCTGTGATAAAAACGTGGATCTGGATCGCTTTAACGGAAAGCCGGTTTTAGAGACGTCTGTATCCGATGGAATGAATAAGGCGGAGGAACTGGTAAAGGCGTGCTTAAACCGGGCTGTGCCTGTCCGTAAGGGCAGCAGAGGGGAGATAGGCGGTCAGGGACAGGGATATTCGGGGCAGGAGAAGAATGGCAGTGCAGCCCATCAGATTTATAAGCATCTGATGAACGGTGTTTCTCATATGCTTCCCCTGGTAGTGGCTGGTGGTGTGCTGACGGCAATTTCATTCCTGTGGGGAATCTATTCCTTTGACCCGGCTTCGGACCAGTATAACGAGATTGCCGCTCTTATAAAGTCTGTGGGCGGGTATTCCATGGGGCTTATGGTAACGGTGCTCAGTGCCTTTATCGCCCAGTCCATTGGCGGACGGCCAGGACTCTTAGCCGGCTTTGTAGGAGGTATGATTGCTGGAAGCACGGATGCCGGTTTCCTTGGCGGTATTATCTCCGGTTTTCTGGCCGGTTACATCGCACTGGCAGCTGTAAGAGCCTTAAGGGGGCTTCCAAGGCAGCTGGAGGGGTTAAAATCCATTTTCATTGTTCCTATTATTACCATTGGCGGTGTAGGAATTCTCATGATGCTGTTCAGCCAGCCCTGTGCGGCTTTAAATCACTGGATGATGGAAGGACTTACGAAAATTCAGAATACCAGTCCGGTTCTCCTTGGAATCGTCATTGGAACGATGTGTGCATTTGATATGGGTGGTCCGGTAAATAAGGCAGCGTATGTAACAGGAACCGTGCTTCTCGGACAGGGAAACTACTATTTTATGGCTGGTGTTTCTGCGGCCTGTATTACACCGCCTCTTGTTCTTGCCATTGCAGCTACCATTAAGAAAAACAGATTTACCAGCGAAGATCGGACAGCAGCTTTAGTGAACTATGTGTTAGGAAGCACCCATATTACAGAAGGGGCCATTCCATTTGCGGCTAAGAATCCCTTAAAGGTTATTCCCATTCTCATGGTCAGCTCCTCTGTTTCAGCGGTGGCTACTTATCTTATGAAGGTACAGGTTCCGGCTCCTCACGGTGGGTTTCTGATTCTGGGTCTAGTAAATAAGCCTCTTGTCTGGGTGGCCTGTATTTTACTTGGTTCTGTCATTGGTGCCATTCTTTACATACTGGTAACACCTCCTGTTACGGAAAAGGTGGTGGCCGTGGAAGTTCCAGAGACGACTTCCTCTTCTTTGCTATTTAAAGTTGAGACGGTGTCCCTTTCCCTGGAAAAGACAGAGAAAGAGGAAGTCTTTGATGAAATGATTGCAATGCTTGAAAAGGATGGGGTTTTGAATGATGCAAAGGCCTTTAAAGCGGAGCTTATGAAGAGAGAAGAGGTTTCTTCCACGTCCTTTGAAACTGGAATTGCCATTCCTCACGGGAAATCTTCGGCAGTAAACATGCCAAGAGTTGCGGTTGGATTGTCACAAAAGGGAATAAATTATGATTCCGCCAGTCAGGAGCCAGTGAAAGCCGTGTTTATGATTGCTGTGGGAGAGGGGGAAGGAGAGACTCATCTAAAGCTATTATCAGAGTTGTCACAGAAACTAATGGAACCAGCGTTTGTGAAACGGCTGAACCAGTGTGGAACTAAGGAAGAGGTCGTGTCACTGCTGTCAAAAGAATAGGAGAGTAGATATGCCGTTAGTTACTTCAAAAGAGATGTTATATCAGGCCCAAAAGGATCATTATGCAGTGGGTGCTTTTAACGTAGAAAATATGGAAATGATCATGGCTGTCATAGAAGCCGGGGAGGAGATGCAGTCGCCCGTTATTTTACAGACGACGCCCTCTACCGTAAACTATGCAGACTTAAATCTTTACTATGCCAGTGTAAAGGCTCGGGCAGACCAGGCCTCCGTTCCCGTTGCTCTTCATTTGGACCATGGCAGCAGCTATGAGCTGGCAATGAAGGCTTTAAGGGAAGGATATACGTCTATTATGATTGACGGCTCTCATTATTCCCTGGAGAAAAATATTGCGTTGACCAAACGGGTGGCCGACGCATGCCGACCTCACCTCATACCGGTGGAAGCAGAGCTTGGACGGGTTGGTGGAAAAGAGGATGATTTAGACGGAGGAAACGGCGGTCTTACCTCGCCGGAGGAAGCGGCTTATTTTGTGGAAAAGACAGGGATTGATTTCCTGGCGGTTTCCATTGGAACGGCCCATGGCGTTTATAAGGGTGAGCCAAATGTCCGCGTGGATCTCTTAAAACAGATCAGGAAAAAGGTTTCCATTCCCCTGGTGCTTCACGGGACCTCAGGCGTACCTGATGACGTTGTGCGGGAATGTATTCAGGAAGGCATCAGCAAGGTGAACTATGCCACTGACCTTCGAATCGCCTATACCAAGGGGGTAAGGCAGATTTTAGAAGGGGATGAGTCCATCATCGACCCTAAGCTCTATGGAAAACGGGGAAAAGAGCTGGTTAAGCGTTACGTGGTGGACCGGATTTCTGCCTGCAGGAGCATTGGAAGAGGAAAGCTTTAGACGATAAATACATACTTCTGGTTTTAACCATTCAGTACAGGAATATAATGGTAGTACATAATGGTTTTTGCGGCAATCGCAGTCAGGAGGGTGTATGGTATTACCGGATGGCTTATTGAGCCAGGGTTTTTTAATACAGAATGCGGAATCAGAGGATTTGAATTCTTATATCAGAGTGAAAAAGGATTGTTGCAAACGATATGTAGACCAGTATTATGGCGGCTGGGATAACCGGATTCAGACGGTTATCAGCCGGGACAGCTTTTTTAGACTGCTGGAGATCACCTGTTTTTGTAAAATCCTGCACTATGGGAATACGGTCGGTTTCTTTTCTTATAAAGAGCAGCAGGATGGAATCAGCGAGGTCTCCATACTGTTACTGTCTTCTGCCAGCGGGAATGGGTTGGAGGAATTTTTAATCAACCATTTGATTACCCGTGGAAGGGAGACAAACAAACCAGTGTATGCGACGGTTTATCAGTCCAGCACTCTTAAGAACCAACTTACAGCGGCGGGATTCCAGATATATGATAAATCCAGGTCTCATTATCTTATGAGCTTTAATAAGGAGCATGAAAAGGGAACCACTGGCTATATGAACCGGATTTATGGAGGGTCAGATTCCAAAATGGTTTCAGAAAGGGAGTAAGGCTGCTGCAAAGGCGTTTTTGCAGCAGCCTTACTCTTTGTTTATTTAAGAACCGGCTGGATCTGTTTTCCTTCTAAGGCAAGCTCCAGGGTCTCTGGGATCAGCTCTGTATGAGCGATCAGAGAGGTCGGTTTTTTGACCGGATCATCCTGGCCAAAGGGTACGAAATAGATGTTTTTTACGTTAAATAATTCACCTACATTTTTAAAATTAATTCCCATGGCATCGTTGGTGGAGATGGAGATGACCAGGGGCTTTGAATTTCTTAAATGAGCTTTGGCTGCCATAAGGACCGGGGAATCTGTGATTCCGTTTGCCAGTTTGGCAAGTGTGTTGCCGGTACAGGGGGCGATGAGCAGGATATCCAGGTAGGATTTAGGGCCAATGGGCTCCGCGTCCTCTACCCGAAGAATTGGATCGTGGCCGGTCATGGCGGCTATCTTATCCATGTATTCTCCGGTATCACCGAATCTTGACTCGGTGAATTGTACATTGGTAGAAAAAATGGGGTAAACATCTGCACCCAATTCCGTAAGAACCTTGACGGAAGTTTCTATTTTATCAAACGTACAAAAAGAGCCGGTAACGGCCAGGCCCACTTTTAATCCTTTCAGTTTCATGTGCCACTCCTTTTAGCAAGACATTTCACAATAGCTTCAAATAAGATTTCACCGGAGGTTTCCGGTGCATAGATTCCAGGAAGACCGGGACAAAGCTTTGCCCGGATGCTTTGCTTTTTACAGAACTCAAAATCTACGCCGCCAGGGGCGGAGGCGATATCAATGATGGTGACCTCCGGATTCATAAGACGGATTAACTCCTCATTCAAAACAAGAGCCGGTATGGTATTGAAAATGAATGAATAGTCCCCTATGGTCTGGGACAAATCAGAAAGGGCTGCGGTATCAAGGCCCATGGAGGACGCAAGGGTAAGCTGTGCATCCTTTCGGTCCGTTATGGTAACGGCTGCGTCAAGCCCCTTTAGCTTTAATGCCAGTGTTCTGGCACACCTGCCAAAGCCTGTGACCAGACAGCGGCTTTTGTGAAGACAGCCGGGACTTTCCCGTAAGGCCTCTGCAATGGCACCTTCCGCAGTTGCAATGGTATTTTTCACAGTAATCTCTTCTATGTCCATGTAATCAAAGCATTGGATGTTGTTTTCCTTTGCGTAAGCTTTCACATAATCCGGGATAGCGCCCCCAAACAGGATATGGTCCGGGGTAAGCAGGCTTAGAATGTTTCCAATGCCTAAGTCCTCCATTTTATTAATAGAAAACAGATTTAATTTATCCCTGGTAAATGGAATCGGACAGAGTATGATCTGACTGCTTTTTATGGCCTCCTCAATGGAAATGGATAAATCTCCATCCTCATAATGAACTGTTACCGGAAAGCCGTTTTTGGTAAGAATGCGGCTTAAATAAAGCTGTCTTAGATCGCCGCCTAAAAGAAGAAATTTATGCATACGGTCATCACTCCTTATAATGGTTTATATGATAGAATTTTTGTTTTGTGTATGGTACCAATAGGGGGTGTTTGTCATACTTTTCTAGTATGAACCTCTAATTTTGGGAATGGATGTCTATGAAAAATGCAATGTTTAAAGGCTCTGGAGCAGCGATCGTTACTCCAATGGATGAGCACGGAAACCTGGATTTAAAGGCAACAGAAAAATTATTGAAGTTTCAGCTGGAGCATGGCACCGATGCCATCATCGTCAATGGAACCACAGGGGAATCCTCAACGCTTGAGGAAAAGGAAAAACTGGAGCTGCTGGAATTTACGGTTCATTATGTAAATCATAGAGTTCCGATTATTATGGGAACCGGAAGCAACTGTACCTCCCATGCGGTGCGAATGTCAAGAAAGGCCCAGGCCCTTGGGGCAAATGGGCTGTTAGTTGTGACGCCGTACTACAACAAGGCGTCTCAGCAAGGGCTTGTGGAGCATTATAACACAATCGCAGACAGTGTGGATATACCCATTATTATTTACAATGTTCCTACGAGAACCGGGGTCAATGTGGAACCTGAGACCTATTTAAAGCTATCGGAGCACCCCAATATTAAGGCGACCAAGGAAGCTAATTTAAGCATCTCCCATGTTGCCAAGGTAGCCGCCCTTTGCGGCGGCAGACTGGATATCTACTCTGGAAATGACGATCTCACCCTTCCGATTATGGCTCTTGGGGGAAAGGGAGTCATCTCAGTACTGGCAAATATCATGCCCTTTGAGGTGCACATGCTATGCCAGCATTTCTTAGACGGTGAGATAGAAAAAAGCAAGGATATGCAGCTGGAGCTCTTAAAAATCATGAATGCCATGTTTATGGATGTAAACCCCATTCCGGTCAAGACGGCAGCAGCCATGCTGGGACTTTGCGGGGAGAATTTCAGGCTTCCTCTTACAAAGCTAGAGCCGGAGAAGAAAAAGAAGTTAAGAGAGATTATGGAATCTTATTTTGTTCAGTTAAGAGAAATTTAAGGTCATCTGGTGTGGCTGGAGAAACCGGGAGAAGAAAGGCTCCCGGTTCTCCGGTTCCTGCCGGAAAGAGTTGCATTTTTCCTGTTCCTGTATGATAATATGAAATAAAAAAGAAAAGGGGACAGGAATGAAAATAATCGACAGTCACGTTCATCTGGTACAATACATCGCCGGGACAGGATCCGGGGGAGAGCTTCGTTCCATAGGCAATGGCGATGCCATCTATGCAAGCGGTGAGATCGTTCCCCAGATGATTCCACCTATGTTTGGCGGAGAGCAGGTAACCCCGGAACAGATTCTTGCCATTATGGATGAGAATGAGGTGGAAAAGGCCGTTCTTTTACAGGGGAATTACTACGGTTTTCAGAATATATACACCCATGAAGCGGTAAAACGGTATCCTGACCGTTTTGCAGGCGCTGCCTCCTATGATCCGTATTCCCGGAATAAGGACAAAATCTGTAAGCATTTGTTTGAAGAACTTGGGTTTGGAATCGTGAAGTTTGAGGTGAGCACAGGCTCCGGCCTTATGAGCAATCATCACACCCTGCCTCTTGACGGGGAGCTCATGGAGGAGGCCTATTCCTATGCAGATGACAAGGGACTGGTATTCGTCATTGATATTGGAAAATGCGGAAGTGAAAGCTGGCAGGTGGAGGCCCTTCGGAGAGCCATTTTAAACCATCCTAACATGAAGTTTGTGGTCTGCCACCTTCTTGCAGTCTCCACAAAGGACGTGGACAAGTTAAAATGGGGTCTTGAGCTCTTAAAGCTTCCCAATGTTTGGTTTGACCTTGCGGCCCTTCCTCATATCTGCGGCCCGGATACTTATCCTTATGAGAACGCCAGAAGGTCGGTTCAGATTGGAAAAGAGATTGTTGGTGCTGATCGTATGATGTTTGGAACAGATATCCCTTCTGTGCTTAAGAAGGATACTTATAAGAATTATGTAAACTTTCTCATGGAAAGTGATGTGCTGACGGAGCAGGAAAAACAGATGGTGTTTTATGATACTGCCAATAAGGTATTCTTTTAAATGACAACTTAAGATTATTAACGGTAAATTGCTTAATATTTCCAAATAAAACGGAAAATATTAGGCAATTTCTTTGTCTTGCGGTCTTTTGCGCCTCATGCTATATTTATAAAAACTGGGAGAGGTGGTAAATGCCTATGAAAAAGAGACTCAAAACACACATTTTTACCAAAATGCTTCTTGGAATTTCGGTTCCCGTCATACTTATTTTTGTTCTGTCCGGCATCATAATCGCTGACCGGGTGGGAAAGAGCATGGAAGCCCAGTCTTTTGAGACACTGGACGCGGCATCCTTGGCAGCTGCCAATCAGGTGGAATCCTTTTTAAGCTATTACATGGCTGAGATGAAAAGCGCCTCCGCCAGCCAGCAGGCTGAGGAATACTTATTAAAGGCCACTGGAGATGTTAGAATGCCGGATAGTGAGGGCTATCCTCAGATGAGAGCCACCCTTGATAAGATTCAGGCCGCAGATAAGGAGAATATTCTGGCTGCCTGGATCGCAGATGTAGATTTAAGCCAGGTCACCCAGTCCGACGATTTTACATCAGCAGACGGTTGGGATATTACATCAAGACCCTGGTTTAAGGCTACGAAGATGGACCAGCCGGTTCTTACAGAGCCTTACATAGATGCCAGTACGGGGCTTACCATCATATCAGCAGTCAGCGGTGTATTTAAACAGGGCTCAAAAGAAGCATTAGGAGTGATGGGACTTGACATTCAGCTTGCTCACCTAAATGATATTATGGCCTCCTATAAGGTTGGAACGAAAGGGTCTGTCATACTTACCACAGAAAGCGGGCTCATTGTTTATCACCCAAATAAAGATTTGATTCAGAAAAACATTTCAGAAATTGATATCTCCCAAAATATTAAGGACGCCTTTGCAAAGAAGGAAATCGGTAACTTTAACTATACCATGGATCAGGTGTCCTATTCCGGTTCTATTAAAAATGCAGGCAATACAGGCTGGATTGTGCTTTCAAACATTCCAAGGTCAGAGCTTCTTTCCCAGAGAAATGAATTAATCACAGCCGTGGGCATTGTTTTTGTTTTATCTGCCCTTGTTTTAGTTTCTCTCATCTTCCTGGTGGCAAAAGGCATCTCAAGACCCCTTGGTAAGCTGTCAGCGGCGGCAGAGAAGATTGCAAATGGTGATCTTGATGTGGAAGTAAACGTAAAAAGCAACGATGAAATCGGTCTGGTGGCGGAATCCCTTTCCAATACCTCCGGTCAGCTTAAAAATTATGTAAACTATATCAATGAAATATCCTCTGTCCTGGATCAGATTGCAGAACGAAATCTTGTATTTCAGCTTCAATATGATTACAAGGGGGATTTTGAAAAGATTAAAAACTCCATGTTAAAGATCAGAAGCACCCTGACAAGAACCATGGAACAGATTACCGTAACTTCAGATCAGGTGGCCTATGGCTCTCAAAATATTTCAGAAAGCTCAAAATCACTGGCAGACGGTGCCTCCCAGCAGGCCGCCTCTGTAGAAGAGCTGGCCTCTACCATCAATGAGATTTCTATGAAGATTGAGGAAAATGCCAGGGATTCTGCCGGAGCCAATGAACAGGCTATGGAGGCAGCAGGAGAGCTTGAGATCAGCAATCAGCATATGGAAGAGCTGGTTCATGCCATGTCTGATATCACGGAAAGCTCCAACGAGATCAGCAGGATTATTAAGGACATTGAAGGAATTGCATTCCAGACCAATATTCTGGCACTGAATGCAGCCGTAGAGGCCGCCAGGGCAGGAGAGGCAGGAAAGGGCTTTGCCGTTGTGGCAGACGAGGTAAGAAACCTAGCCTCCAGAAGTGCTTCCGCAGCCAAGGACACGGCTGATTTGATTGACGGTGCCATCCGAGCGGTTTTAAAAGGCACCACGCTTGCCGACCAGGCGGCAAAGTCGGTTACCAGTGCAGTGGATACCACCCGTCAGGTTACTGATATGATTGGCAGGATATCCCAGGCGTCGGTAGAGCAGTCTGAAGCCATCCGCCAGGTTACCATCGGCGTGGACCAGATCTCCGGTGTGGTTCAAACAAACTCTGCCAATGCAGAGGAAGGAGCCGCAGCCAGCGAGGACCTTTATGGACATGCCAGCAGGTTAAAGGAACTGGTCAATGAATTTAAGGTAAATTAACAAAAAGATGCCTGGCAGGGAGTTCCTGCCAGGCATCTTTTGCTTGATTATGTACGTTATGCAATTTTTTCTTCCAATAGAAAATCTGACAGGGATTCCAGAATATCTTCATGCTCATTGCTGTAAATGATCAACTCTAGATCCGGATTCGGACAGATTGTCATGATACCAAGAATGGACTTCGCATCAACTAAGATGCTTCCTTTGCATAAATCCACGTCATAATCGTACTTGGTCACTGTTCTGACAAAGGTGGTAATTTCATCAATGTTGTTAATTCGGATAGGGTACTTTTTCATATCGCTTCACCTCATAAAAATAATACTGGTTACATATACCTGTTGTTTTGCCATGATTATATGACAAAATGTGACATTATAATATGTCTAAATTTGTATAAAAACCGTCTTTTCTTGCAAATCTATGAAGATTGGTGTTATAATGGCGTGGGGGAAGGGCATGTGAATCTGTTGTTTGGAGGGGAAAATGAAGAAGGAACTTCTGAAACGTCTAAGGAATTCATCGCATGCAACTTCAATTATGGAACATTATCATAATAATTTAGAAGATAACGTGGTGGATAAGAATATAGTAATCAGGCCGGGTAAGCTGATGGATATGTGCTGTCAGCCATGTCACGTTGCTTTACCGGATCACAGTCACAATTTTGTAGAATTAATCTATATGTACAGCGGTAAGACGGTTCACATCATAAACGGCACACGAAGGCTTTTACTGGAAGCCAACGACTTACTGCTGTTAAGAGAAGGAACCAGTCATGCCGTGGAACCAGCAGCAGAAGAGGATCTGGCCATCCACTTCTTTTTAATGCCGGAATTTTTCAGCCATCCTGCGTTTATGGGAGAATGCGGAGATGTGCTGCATCGTTTCATCGGCACCCAGGCCAGGGGAAGAGAGCCTGTGGCAGATTATCTGCATTTTCATCTGCGAGAAATGCTTCCGGCCAAAAATTTACTGGAAAATATGATCTGGTCTCATGCAGAAGAAAAAGAGGGCAGACAGGAAATCAATCAGGCGACCATGGGCATACTGATCATGGAGCTTCTTCATGATGCAGATAAAGTGGAATCCCACGACATGCTGCAGTATGAGGAGCAGATCGTTCTGACTGCATACAAATATTTAGAAACAAATTACTCATGTGCCACTCTGGAAGAGTTTTCTTCCCTTTCCATGCAGCCGTCTTATTATGTCAGCCGTCTCTTTAAGCGGTATTATAAGATGACCTTTACGGAGTGCCTTCAGCTCATCAGGCTTAACCGTGCAGCCGGTTATCTTTCTTCCACCACAAAGCCGGTGGAGGAGATTATCGTGGAAATTGGCTATGAAAACAGCAGTTATTTTCATCGTTTGTTTAAACAAAGATATGGAATTACACCAAAACAGTACCGTGACAGTTCCAGAGGCAAATTCTGAAATTTCTGAAAAGATTATGAAATCTGCCGGAGTAACATTGACTTTCCTATCATAGGTTATTATAGTTAAGTCAAAATGAAAAAGGGGCGAGGAACATAGGATGAGTCAGTTTCGGGAACGTTTTTCAAGATTTATGATCGGCAGATATGGGGCTGATAAGCTTAGCCGGTTTCTGATCGGTTTTACATTTGCCCTTATTGTTGCCGGTATTTTTATTCGCAGCTACTGGGTTGATATCGCAGCGCTTTTTCTTATGATGCTGTCTTATTTCCGCATGTTTTCCAGGAATATTGGAAAACGCTTTGAGGAGAACCAGAAGTTCGAACGTATTTCTTTCCGGGTAACGGAATTTTTTAAGAAGTGGCGTTTTAAGTTTCAGCAGATGAGGCAATACCATATTTATAAATGCCCAAGCTGTGGACAAAAGATCAGAATACCAAGAGGAAAAGGGAAGGTGAGCGTTCACTGTCCCAAGTGCAGTACTGATTTTATAAAGAAAAGCTAGATATATATTTTAGAAGGGAACTAATATGAACTTACAATTTAAGCCGCTTCAGGCAGAGGACATGAGTAAAATCGCTCCATTCTACGCCTTACGGCCCAATAAAACATGTGACAGCGTCTATTTGGATAGTTTTATCTGGAGAGATTATTATCAGGTAAAGTATACTGTCAGTGATGAAAAAGCAGTTTTATTTTTAATGGAAAAAGATGGGGAGCCATTTACGGCAATGCCCATCTGCAGAGAAGAAGATCTTTCCTATTATTTTAATCAGCTGGTGGAATATTTTAATGAGGTATTGAAAAAGCCTCTTAAGATTTTTCTGGCGGATGAGGAAGCAATTAATTATTTAAAACTGGATCCAGATAAGTTCCTTGTAAAAGAAGAGGAAGATTTAAAGGATTATCTCTATGATGCAGAAGCCTTAAGAACTCTGGCTGGAAAGAAGCTTCATAAGAAGAAAAATCATTTAAACTCATTTTTAAAGCAGTATGAAGGACGTTACGAATATCGTTCTCTCATCTGCTCCGACCGGGAAGCGGTTCTTTCTTTCCTTGATGAGTGGTGGGAGAATAAGGTGGAAGCAGCCGAATTCGTCCGTCAGCTGGATTATGAGGTCATGGGCATCCACGATATCTTAAAAAACTGTTCCATGTTAAATGTAAGAATGGCTGGAGTTTATGTTGATGGAAGCTTAAAGGCATTTACCATTGGTACCTACAATCCTTTGGAAAAGATGGCTGTGATTCATATTGAAAAGGCAGACCCTGAAGTCAAGGGACTTTATCAGTTTATCAACCAGCAGTTCTTGATCCACGGCTTTTCTGAGGAAGTGAAACTGGTCAACCGGGAAGATGATGTCGGCATGGAAGGCTTACGCCGTGCGAAGATGTCTTACTATCCCATTGGATTTGCAAGAAAATACGGAGTAATTCAGAAGGGCTTTTGATGATGATACGGTATTTGAAGCAGGAAGAAAAAATAGAAAGCAGAAAGCTTTGGGAAAAGGTTTTTTCTGAGGATTCAGAAAGTTTTATAAACTATTACTTTTCGGACCGGGTGCTAAAGAATAAGGTTCTCACTGCATATAAGGAAGAGAAAATGGCAGCCATGCTCCACCGAAATCCTTATGAGGTGGTGGTAAAGGACCAGGTCTGGAAGATCGATTACGTGGCTGGTGTAGCTACAGATCCAGATTTTCGCCATCAGGGCTACATGAGAAAGCTGTTAAGCCGTTGCTTTACCGATATGTATACTGAGCGGATGGCGTTCAGTTTTCTGGTTCCTGTGGATCCTGCGATTTACCAGCCTTTTGACTATACCTATATATGTGACTTACCAGCCATAACTTTGAATGAAAAGGGAAGAACGGAGTTAAATCGCCGTGCCTTTCTGGAACGTTCCGATAAGTGTAAGGAAGTTTCTGAATTTGCTGAGAGGCAGCTGGAAAAGCAGTATGAGGTCTACGCCCTTCGGAGTGAAGAATACTACCGGGATTTATGCAAGGAGGTAAGGAGCGACAGCGGAGATCTCCTTCTTCTTACCACAAAGAATGAGTCATCTAAATTAGCTGGTGTGTGGGCCTATTACGGAGAAACGGCAGGGACTTTAAGAGAACTGATCTGTCTGCCGGAATACGTAAAGGAGAACGGTCCCACAAAGCCTTATGCCATGGGAAGAATCATTCATATGGAAAGGTTTGTTTCTGTCATCAGCTTAAAGAAAGATTGTCCTGTTGGCGAGATGGAGCTTCTTATTGAAGTTAAGGATTCATTTATCCCTCAGAACAATGGATTGTTCCTTTGGAAGCTTGACCGAAAAGGCTCCAGCTTATCCCCGGTCAAAGAGGAAAGCGGAAGAAAGCCCCATCTCTCTCTTGGGATTGGTGAAATGACCTCCTGGCTGTTTGGCTACGGCCTTCCATCGGTTCCATCCGATCAGATGGCTATGGTGGAACGGATTCGGCCGTTAAACGGCGTATTTTTTGACGAGGTAACTTAAATTGTTCGTCGGTATCAGAATCCGACTTGTGATTACGGGCGGATTATTTTATAATCCGCCCTATTTTTATTGCATAGGAAGATGTCACTAAAGTGACGGCACGTCAGCGCCAGAGTCTGACAAGTAAGACTCTTTATATGGAGACCAACGGGATAAGAAAGGACTTTTATATGGAAGGGGTAAGCCAGTTAAAGGAATGGATCGAAGCTAGCAATAACATTGTATTTTTCGGTGGGGCAGGAGTTTCCACGGAAAGCAATATTCCTGATTTCAGGGGAGTGGATGGACTTTATAAAGAACAGTACAAGTATCCGCCGGAAACCATAATCAGCCATGGCTTCTATGTAAAAAAGCCAGAGGAATTTTACCGGTTCTACTGCAATAAGATGATATTTCCAAAGGCAAAGCCAAACAAGGCGCATCTGGCGTTGCGTAAGCTTGAGGATATGGGGAAATTAAAGGCGGTCATCACCCAGAACATCGACGGCCTTCATCAGGATGCCGGAAGCCGGGAGGTATTGGAGCTTCATGGTTCTGTAAGAAGGAACTTCTGTACCCGGTGCATGAAGTTTTATAACCTGGAAGAAATGCTTTCCGCCATGGAGGGAAAGGAAGTACCAAGGTGTGACTGCGGCGGGATCATAAAGCCTGATGTGGTGCTTTATGAGGAGAGCTTAAACGATGGTGTCATGAGTAAGGCAGTCTCCTGCATCTCAAACGCGGATATGCTCATTATAGGCGGCACCTCCTTAACCGTTTATCCGGCAGCAGGACTGATTGATTATTATAGAGGCAGCCGTATGGTCTTAATCAATAAGACCGTGACTCCCATGGATGAGAAGGCGGATTTAGTCATCAGCGGAAGTATTGGAGAAGTACTTCATGATTCTGTATAAATGCTGGCGATGATAAGGGATAATATGGTATAAATATTGGTAACATGTAACAGAACGTATAGGGAAACTGATTAGGGACTATTTATGGAAGCGTAAAGGAGAGAAACTATGATGTACGAGGCGGCAAAGAACAGATACGAAACAATGGAATACAAGCGGTGCGGGAAAAGTGGAATCATGCTTCCCAGAGTTTC
The DNA here is from genome assembly GCA_000526575.1 of Clostridium sp. 12(A). Lineage (GTDB taxonomy): Bacteria > Bacillota > Clostridia > Lachnospirales > Lachnospiraceae > Lacrimispora > Lacrimispora xylanolytica. The sequence goes on from JAGI01000002.1 coordinate 3,302,932, forward strand.
TTTAGGGCTGTGGCAGAACTTCGGAATGGAGAAGGCGCCCACCACCCAGAGAGACATTCTTTTAAGTGCATTTGATATGGGTATTACTCATTTTGACCTGGCAAATAACTACGGAGCTCCTTACTTTGGTATGGCGGAAGAAACCTTTGGCAGTGTATTAAAGAGTGATCTTGGAAGATACCGGGATGAAATGCTCATTTCCACAAAAGCAGGATTTGACATGTGGCCCGGACCCTATGGTAACTTTGGCTCCAGAAAGTATTTAATGGCTAGCCTTGACCAGAGCTTAAAGCGTATGGGGCTTGATTACGTAGATATCTTCTATCACCACAGACCAGACCCGGAAACACCGATAGAAGAGACCATGGGCGCTCTTGCTGACATCGTCAGACAGGGGAAGGCACTTTATGTGGGTATTTCCAATTACGGCAGCAAGGAAGCTAAGGAGGCCATTAAGGTCTTAAAAGGCATGGGAATCTCCTGCCTCATCCATCAGCCACGGTATAACATGTTTGAGAGAGTGGCAGAGGAAGGTCTATTTGATACCCTCTTAGAGAGCGGAACAGGCTGTATCTGCTATAGTCCACTGGCACAGGGTGCTCTTACAGACCGATATCTAAACGGCGTTCCAAGCGGATCCCGGGCAGCCAGAAAAGGAAGCACCATAGGCGGTCGATACCTATCAGAGGAAAATCTTTCTGTTATAAGACAGTTAAATGATTTGGCAAAGGAAAGAGGTCAGAGTCTTGCCCAGATGGCACTTGCCTGGGTATTGAGGGAAGAGGCGGTGACTTCAGTTCTCATTGGAGCCAGCAGCGTGGCACAGTTAAAGGATAACGTAGCTTGTCTGAAAAATACGGAATTTTCCAAGGATGAATTAAAGCGCATCGACAATATTTTAAAATAATTGGATATAAGGGCGGCCCAAACGGGCAGGCAGGTGTTTTTATGAATTATGAAATTGGAGATATTGTAAAACTGAAAAAACAGCATCCCTGCGGCAGTCAGGAGTGGGAAATCTTAAGAGTTGGAGCGGATTTCCGCTTAAAATGTATGGGCTGTGGACATATGATTATGGTGCCCAGAAAGCTGGTGGAAAAGAATACCAGAGGCTTAAAAGCCAGTGACGGCAATCCAAAGCAGTAAAAACCCCAATTTATGCGGGAAAAAGCCTTTAAAATTAAGAAAAGGACTTGCTTTTGTAGAATATTTCCTGTATAATGTTAACTCGTGACATAGAGAATCCTTGCTCCTGATACTGAAAGCAGGGGCCAGAGACCACAAGGAGGTAACAAGCATGAACAAATATGAGTTAGCCGTTGTTATTAACGCAAAGCTCGAAGATGAAGAGAGAGCAGCAGCTATCGAAAAAGTTACGGGTTATATTACTCGTTTCGGCGGCGCTGTAACCAACATTGATGAATGGGGTAAGAAGAGATTAGCTTACGAAATTCAGAAGATGAAAGAGGGATTCTACTACTTCATCAAATTTGATGGCGATTCCACAACACCGAATGAGTTAGAAGCACACATTCGTATTATGGAGCCGGTTATCAGATACTTATGCGTAAGACAAGAGGCATAATAGATAAAGAAAGCGTGATCGTATGAACAAAGTAATCCTTATGGGCAGATTGACCCGTGATCCAGAAGTAAGATATTCCCAAGGTGAGCGCTCCATGGCAATCGCAAGGTACAGCCTTGCTGTTGACCGCAGAGGCCGCAGAAATCAGGATGGCAATGAACAGACTGCTGATTTTATCAACTGTGTTGCGTTTGACAAGGCAGGAGAGTTTGCAGAGAAGTATTTCCGTCAGGGTATGAGAGTATTGGTTTCCGGAAGGATCCAGACTGGAAGTTATACGAATAAAGACGGCGTAAAGGTTTATACAACAGATATCGTTGTAGAAGATCAGGAATTCGCAGACAGCAAAGGCGGAGCATCAGGAGAAGGCGGATACCAGCCAACTTCCAGACCAACTCCTTCCAGTGCAATCGGCGATGGATTTATGAATATCCCGGATGGAGTCGAAGACGAAGGACTTCCATTCAACTAAATCTGATAGGAGGTAGTACCAATGGCATTCAACAGAAATGATAAAGCTGATGGCGCTAAGTTCAAAAGAGGCGGAATGCGTAGAAGAAAAAAAGTTTGCGTATTCTGTGGCGAGAAGAACGGCGTAATTGATTTTAAAGACGCAAATAAATTAAAAAGATATGTATCTGAGAGAGGAAAAATCCTTCCTAGACGTATCACAGGCAACTGTGCTAAGCACCAGAGAGCACTTACCGTTGCAATTAAGAGAGCTAGACACATCGCTCTTATGCCTTATACAATGGAGTAAATCCTTATTTTATAAGGGTTTGTCAGTTGGGTAAGGGAGATTTATTAAAATTTACTCATATCGGGATGATTTTTTCGGACGAGATATCGGACGGGAAGAGAGTTTCGTGATATAGAAAGACTTCACATGAGAGTGTGGGGTCTTTTTTATGTTAAAAAACTGGCCAAGTTTTTGTGAGCAGGAAAGTGGTTTACATAGGAATGTATTAAAATAGAATAATTTAAGATAGAAACGAAGATAAATTTATTATATAATGGGTACTAATTAAGCGTTAATTATTTATAAACATTATAGCAATAATGTCAAGTTTGTTATAAATGGGGCTATTAAATTACTCAAACCTGATTGAGAGGAAGGAAATAATTCAACTACCCTTAAGGGATAATGAATTATACAAGTTAAATGTGAAAAAACGATATAGTGGTAAGTACAAAACAAAAAAAAAATCTTCCACTTTGGTTCAGTGTAGCATGACGCATAATGTATCGGAGGGAAAAAGCAACTCTATTAGCACTCAAAAAGAACAAATACAAGATGTTGATTCGGTATTGTATTATAATCAATCAACAGTGGAACTTGCAAATAATTTAATTGATAAAGTAAAAGTTGATGTTAAAGATGATGATATTCATGTACTTGGAACAACTGGGTTAGATATTGATTCTCATAAAAATACAAAAATCGAAGTAACTAAACAAGGTAAAAAATGCAAAGTGCTATTGTGTTTAAAAAAATTCAATATATTAATAACATTACTTTTTTCATTAATGTTGATTATTATAGGTGTTCTACAGTATAAGACATACAACAGGCAAGCTGACATAGCTGCTAATTCAAATAAATTAGCTCAGTATCAATATAGATTTGATTTTTATCAAAAGTTAGAGGATTTACAGAAGGAGGCTTCTGTAATAAAAAAGGATCCACATTTAGAGATAGATCAATTGAATAAATTATCTTATGAAATATTATCTCTAATTAGAAGATCGTCACTGCTTTTTGATAAAGATGTTTCTAATAACATAAACAGTGTTTTAGCTGAGCATTTGAATCTTATTACAGATTTAAACAATAACGATATAAATGATGATTATTATAAGAACGAAATGATGCAAATAATTACGAAATATGGGAATTTTTTGAATAGCGATGATTTTAAGGAATATATAGATATAAACAGAATAAAATAATTGGATTATTAACATTCTTATAGATAATTTTTAAGTGTAAGTATAATAAACATCACTGAATCCAAAGATTATAGTGAAGAGTGAATATAATGTTTATTGTATCTATTAAATAATCTAGATAATTGATTTGAATAACATATAAGCTGTAGAAAGTCTGGTTGCTGATAAAAGCATTATTGATGATTTTTGAAATTTTTTAACTACATTGTCATAAAGATAGCCTTTATGGTTGATGGTATGCTTGATTCAAAGTGCTTTTATTGCTTTATTCTTGAATTGATCACAACGATTCGTAAATATATGGATATCTATCATATTTCCGCTTGCGGATTGAAATGCCTTTTTACAAGGTCTGATGGTTTATTGCTTCTTGAGTGGTAATGATTTGTTTCTCTATTAAAAGCTCCACGAGTACATCCACATATATGGTTCCAATTCATGGCAACGAGGCTATTTCAAATTTCGTTACTCGACAATTTATTGTTTGATTTTAGGTATAAATATTCGACGTGATCTTGATCCTTTGTTTTGAGATATAGGTTGTAATTCTATTCTTATTACTACTATAGTATGTGCTCTAAAAATTATTGTCTAGTTAATTTTATGTTATGTATCATAGCAATTATTAATTTATAATATGATGTTTGTATTTTAATAATCTGATATCTAGATTGCTCAAATAGACTCTCCACATTATACTTATTTTTATTAATGCTTTTATTCTATCGCAACCACCGAAATTAGGTACTAAAATAAATTCTTCTTTCGCATCAAGATTTAATCGGCAACAAAGTCCACCTATTTCATTAGGATATTCTGCCAAAACAACCAAATCACAATTTCTTTCTGTAATAAGTTCTATTAAACATTGATCTAATGCCTTTTTATTTACATTCCAAAATAAAATATTCATATAATCACCAATATATTCCTATATCTTCAAAAGTTATAACAGTTTTACATAATATTGTCCATCAATAGAAACGTCAATTATATTGCCACTAGCAGACTTCTATACTTGCGGATTGCAGTAAATTGCACGCTAGTGAAGAGGAACAAAAGGAAAATTTAAAACATTTACATTTTGACTTAATAAAAAAGGAAGAAGAGCATAGCACAAAAAATATATTAATTATGGGGGATTTGAATGTTAATCCTTTTGAACAGGCATGTATAGCGGCCAATACAATTCATGCAATTCCTTATTCATCAGAATTAAAAAAGGATGGTAGGGAGGTACAAGGTAGAATTTATAAGGAATTTTACAATCCTATGTGGAAATTTTTGGGGCGTAAAGAAGCACCTTTTGGGACATATTTTTATAATAGTAGTACTATAGTAAATTATTTTTGGAATATATTTGACCAGTTTCTTGTGAGGGCAGAATAAATCAATGCATTAGATGAAGAATCTCTAGAAATCATAACCAAGTCAAAAACAATAAGTTTATTAAAAAACAAAAATAGACCTAACGACGGTTTGTATAGTGATCATTTGCCAATTTTTGTTCGAATAAGGGAGGATAAAATTCCATGAGAGACCTATGGAGTAAAAATTTTATAGCAGAAGATATAACAGATACAGCACAAAGTATCATTTTGGAACAATGTGATACTTTGGAACAGAGAACTAAAGGGAAAATCTTAGCTAAAGTCATAGAATATTATGGACCAATAAAGACCTATACTACACAAGGTTCATTTTCTGCTTTAGCAGAAGCTTCAAAAATGCTTGGTGAGCAAAAGGTTGATATACAAGATAGTTTAGGTGAAATTGAAAATAGTAAATTTACGTATGAATTTTACCTTACATCAATAGCAACTCCAAATTATAAATATAGAGTTTTATTTATAGAATATGGTATTACATTTTATCCAGTATCAATGACAATAGATGAGAGTATAGTATTAGAAATAAGTGAAGATCAGTATATAGAGTGCCAAACACAAAATGTGTTTGAAGAAAAGTTAGAAAAAATTTTGAACTCAAACAAATTAGAAAAGGTGATAAATAATCTTTTGGCAATAGTTAAAAAAAGTGAAGACATTAACAAAATATTTTAAAAAATATACAGTAGAGGTAAGTTCGACTCAAAAAGAAAGAATGTGTGGAGGAGATCGCGCAACCCAATTAAAATAAGGTGTGCAGGGGGTGGCCAGCAGTGGTCATAATACTCATTTATCGAATTGCTCTTAAACCAAATGCTATGGAATAAACCCCTATTTTATAAGGGACTGCAAGTTGAGTAAGGAGGTTTTAATTAAAATTTTATAATTTTAATGATATTTTCGGCGGACTATTGGCTAAGGAGAGTGTTTCGTGACATGGATAGACTTCACATGAGAGTGTGAGGTCTTTTTTATTGTGTGACAGTAAAAAAGAAACCCCCTGCTATGCAGGGGGAGGGCTAATCTTTAGATATAAGTTACTCCTGTGCTAAAATAAATGTAGGTCTGCAAACCACAAATAAAAGCACAGGAGATCCATAATGGACATTAATAGTTTAGCCCATACTAAATGGGAATGCAAGTACCATATAGTCTTTGCACCAAAATATAGAAGGCAAGTAATCTACAAAGATATAAAGGCAGATGTTGGTCAAATTTTAGGAAGTTTATGTCGGAGAAAAGGAATCGAGATAATGGAAGCGCAATGTATGCCAGATCATGTACATATGTTAATCCGAATTCCACCAAAATACTCAGTATCAGAAATAATGGGATATTTAAAAGGAAAAAGTTCGCTAATGATATTTGAAAAACATGCGAATTTAAAATATAAGTACGGAAATCGGCATTTCTGGTGCCGTGGATATTACGTCGATACAGTAGGAAAGAATACAGCTGCGATTAAGGAATACATACAAAACCAGATAAAAGAAGATTTAGAATACGATCAGATGTCACTAGTAGAGTATATAGACCCGTTTACGGGTGAGCCGGTGAAGAAAAACAAGAAATAAGACTCTTAAGAGTCAGTTGGAAATCAAAGCAAAACAGCAAGCCCCTTTTGGGGCTGCGCCGGAAAAAGGCAGCTCCGATTAAGCCCTTTTAAGGGCAGCTGAGAATGTGGTGCAGTAGGCAGACTTTCGGAGCGCCTTCCGGGCGCAAGCAGGAAACAAACCCCTTATAGGGGGTGAGCAAGCCACCGGCTAAGCCGGTGGTATTGACTTATCTTTTTTTGTTAGAAAAGATTTGACTTTTATTTTATGATTCAAAATAATTTGTGGTTTTAAAAAATGCGTAGAAAAATTAATTAAAATATTATATAATTGATTATAGATAAAATATTCTTGGATTGATTGTGAAATATTACACAAGTAATTGATTGTATTAAAAATGTTATATAGTAAATTTTGCTTTTCTGTAAATTATTAAAATAAAAATTTTAGATAATTATTAATTAAGTACTATAGAAAAACAATTTAGTATAAAATATAATTTGAATAATTGGGACTAAAAAATGTGATTGGAGCAGTTTGAATTATTGAAAGGGCAATAGGAAACCATAATAAAGCGCTTAGGGGGTATGTATATGAATAGGGCACGGTATATTAATGAAAGTGTAATTAATGTATATGCGGATAATATTACACCAAAAGAAAATGAGGAAATTTATAAGGGAAAATTATATTGTGAGAATAGTATTTGTTCGGCGGAAATAGTTTATAATGAAAGGCAGAAGGGAAGATTTATAAGATATTTTAGCACTAAGAAAGGCAGTAAACATATAGCGGGATGTAAAAACGAAATAAACCACGAAGGTTTTAAGAATAGAATAACTATTAGTGGTGAGAGTGTTAATGTTTCTGATAAACATGTTGCACAAGCTTTGCAGGAAGCATATAAACTTTTTATAAAACAATTAAACCCTGTTAATTCAGAGGTTAGAAAAGAAAAAAAATCCAAAAAGCCTATCTCAGAGACTAATAAAAGTGAAGATGATAAGGGTAAGATTAACGTTGGTACTGCATCTGCGAATGGAAAAAGAGATGTTATAGAGGGGGAGAAAGAGCCATATATATATAAACATGAAGTTTCCGAATTAGTTGAAAATAAAAAAAGACCATTTAGAGAGGTACATGGCCTAGTTAGAGGAATGAATATAGAAATTGATGAAGCTTTTATTAAAATAACTGGTCGTGATGGAAGTGAATGTAGCTTATATTTTGGTAATCCATTTAAAATTAACAACGAGCAGGAGTTTGGACTTCTGCATTTTATAAAGATACATATAGATAAAAATATGAAAGAAGGAAAGGAATTGGTAATAACTTGTTTCGGAGAGTTTATATTAAAGGGAGAAAAAGTGACAATTCAAATTTATGATTATAAGCATTTTAGATTAAATAACATTCCTTTTTATCCTATAATAAACTTGTATAATAGATAAATAATTAATTGAAGTAAAACAATGTAATGTGGTATAGGAAAGGTATAACTTGTTGTTGCGGGAATAGCTTATAAAACTTGGACTGGAGATAGAGGAGGACCCCAAATGTAAGTGTGAGGTCCTTTTTTGTATTTACAATAGAGCGACAGTAATTGGGTAAGTTTTGATGTCCTTTATAGGTCGGATTTAATAATACAATTTTTATTCTCCTGTCATCTTTGCAAGCAGATGAATATTATTATGCAGTAGCTTCACATTGCCTAATGCCAATAAAAATCCGATCACTATCCAAAGTGTAATCTGAACGTTGGAATAATTCAAAACAGTTTGAGCCAGGTAAAGGATATAACAGAATGGAATCAGCGTCAGCCATGCGGTGACTACACCAGGGACATATCGGCGATAAGATAGAGGGAAAATAATCATGTGAAACAGGATCAGGTGTATGATATTGGCAACGAGGAATCCGTACCATAATCCATAAAAACCAGTGATATTTCCCAGGAGAGTGGCAAGAATCCATAAAATCAATTCTTCAAAGACTGCAACTGCAAAGCCCGCTGTACTTTTGGTATTACCAAAGGGGGTGGAGGGCAGAGGAATAATTGGCTTCAATCCTTTGTTGCACCAGCTCTTTGCTGTAATAATCTCCTCCATGTCATGTACAATAAATAATAATGGAAAAAGCCAGGCAAACCATTTAAGTTCATTCATAATTACATCTCTCCTTTTTAATTTTTAGTTTATAACATTAGGTGAAACATTTCAATCTTCAGAAATTTATTGCTTATTAATATAAGCTACTAAAACAGATATAGTGTTGCTTATCTGCTTGAGAAGTTTTAAAATAATCATAGGGAGTGGAAAAATGAATCAGAATGACTTGCGTGTCAGAAAGACAAGAAAAAATATCGAAAGCGTTTTTCTGTCCTTGTTAATGGAAAAGGACTTTCATAAAATTACCATTCATACCGACTCCATTCATTTATATGAAGACATGTCGGATTTTTTACAGAAGAGTTTTTATGAGAGCCAAAAGTTAAAGAATAAGAAATCACCAGAGATATTAGATTATTTTTCAAATTTATATGCCGCAATTGTGTTGACGGCTATGAAATGGTGCTTGAAAAATAAAGGATATAAGGAATTGACAAAACATACCCAGCTTTTTATGAAGCTTGATGAGGTATTTGAGTATACATCTATATAAATGATGGGAGGTATTCATTGCAGCCGGACTGTATATGACCGGAAATGGGGAAGTGAAATACATAAACTGTAACACATATATTTAGGGGGTTCATATGAAATTCATTCAACAATTATGTTTTTCCGGAGAGTCGGAAGAAGCCTTGGAGGTATACAAGCGAGCCTTTGGTTGTAGGGTAAAGAATTTGTTACATTATTCCGATGCGGTGAAAAATGGCTGGGAGCAGCCGGATGCGTCAAAGGATTCACTGGTTTACCATTCTGAGATCATGTTTGATGAACAAGAGGTAAGGCTGAGTGATTTATCCAGCGAAGAGGATGTGAATCTAACAAAAAAGGTGAAACATAGGATCGGGTTTGATACAGCAGAGGAGGTTGAAAGTGCCTTTTCCATACTTAGTGAGGGTGGAGAAATAATAAATCCACTGGAAAGGCCGCCTTATATGGTGATCATAGGCACTGTCAGGGATCGTTTTGGAGTTCTTTGGGAGCTGATGTGTGATTTTTAGTCTTTAGTCGTTTGGTATTTATCTTAATTTACTATGAATCAGAAAAACATTTTAAGACAAATGATATATAATTGGGGGTAAAATATGAATATTGAAATACGCAAACTGACGCCAGACCTGGCAGAAGATTATGTTCATTTTTTTGATGTTACACCACATGATGACAATGTAGATGAAAATAAATGTTATTGTGTTTGCTGGAGTAACGAAGATTATAAGAAGAAAGACCTTTCGACTGCAGAGAACCGCAGGGAGTGTGCCTATGAATATGTTAGAGGCAATAACGTTCAAGGTTATCTTGCCTATCACGGCGACAGGGTGGTTGGCTGGTGTAATGCCAATACAAAGTCAGATTGTTTGAAATGTGCAAGTTGGCAAAGATTTATGGACTATGTGCCGTTAGAGGAACCTGGCTCGGACGTAAAGGTAAAATCTATTTTTTGTTTTATGATTGCACCGGATATGAAACGGCAGGGCATTGCTACCCAGTTATTGGAACGTGCTTGTAAGGATGCTGCCCAAGATGGATTCGATGTAATAGAAGTATATCCTTACAAAAAATCCAGTTACCAATCGTCGGATTTTGGAGGCCATTTTGAACTGTATCAGAAAATGGGATTTTATGTTTTTGCTGAGGCAGAGCAGGGACTGGTCATGAGGAAACAGTTAAAACTGTGTAGATCGAAACAAGTAATTTGAGAGGTGGAGACTGATTCCTAATGTATTTAGAATAACTCTTTGATAGACATTAACAAAGACAATACATAAAGATAAGAAAAGGGGTTTTTGAAATGAGCCATATATATTTATTACCGCTAACGTTTCACAGAGGTGAAACAGAAAATATCATATACCCGGTACTTTTAAAAGACGAGAACGAATTGATTTTAGTTGATTGCAGTTATCCGGATACAATGCCAATGTTAGAGGAGGCCATGCAAAAAATTGGTTTTTCTTTAAGCATGTTAACGAAGATAATTATTACACACCATGATTATGATCATATGGGAGCGTTACATGAAATAACTCAGAAATATCCCCAAATTGAAGTTTTGTGTTCAGAAGAACAAGCTCCCTATATTACGGGAAAATGTAAATCTCTGCGTTTACAGCAGGCCGAAGATCTTCAGGATACGCTGCCGGAAGATAAAAAGGAGTACGGTAAGGAGTTCCAAAAGCTAATAGCTTCTGTGAAACCGGTTGATAAGGTTACTGTAATAGAAGGGGGCGCAATTCTTCCTTATTGCGGTGGTATTGAGGTGGTAGACACGAAGGGTCATATGCCTGGGCATATCTCTTTATACGTTAAAAAAGAAAAAGTGCTGATTACAGGTGATGCTCTCGTTATTGTAAATGGAAAGCTTTATATGGCTTTGCCCCAATATGCTTTAAATATGGAAGAGGCAAAAGATTCCGTTCGTAAATTGGAAGGTTATGATATAGAAACGATTATTTGCTACCATGGTGGTGTTTGTGATACAGGTGTTAAAAATCGTTTGAATGAAATCATTGCAAAATTTTAGTAACAGAAATATAAAAAGTAATTTATTTTCTGCTCTTCATAAGATAGGGCTGAATGCTTCTTAGAGAAGCCTCCAGCCCTATCATGATTAAGACAAATCATGGTTTGCCATTATATCAATCAATTAAACAAGTTCAGGTTCGCTAAAATCCAGAGTGAGCTCAGCGTCATCGTGAGTGAGTTCTGTCTCCTCCTTGGTATCTACATCTACCCGGAACACTCGGTAGCTGGAACCTTGTTTTTTAACTCTGTATTTAGTCCCGTCATACATTTCAGAAGTCAGGCCGCTTGTTTTGACTTTTCCATTTTCATCTACAACAAACAGTCCAGTTCCGTTAGTTTTGGCTAACTCGGGGATATAAATTAATTTATATTTGGTATCTTCATCTGCTGTGACTGCAAGTCCCTTATAATATAACTTTCCTTCGTATACTCCAGTGACGCCCTGACCTTCGGAATATCCGTTTTCTCTCTTTTTGGAGAAATAGTAATGGTAATCGGTTGCGTCATTTACAAGCGTTACTTTTCCGGTGGTTTTTGATGATTTGGAGCCGAAATAATAATAGCCTTCTTTTAATTGGAAGGATCCATCTTTATTGTAAATATAAATCAGGCCATCAATGATTTCACCCTTAGAGTCGAAAAGATAATAGGTGTTATTAACTTTTTGAAGGCGGGCATGGTGCAGATCATCGTCGCCCCCCTCTAATCCATATTTTCCTTTTGTATCGACCCATCTTACTTCGGTCATACGGCTTGCACTAGATGGTGTGGCTTCTGAGGCGGTGGCTTTGGTTGCGGTCATCATCTTGCCCCGTTTATCAAAGTAATACCAGGCGGCATCTTCGTCAGGATCCCCGTTTAATCCAGGTGGTACGATGGATAACCATATGTCTTTTTGAATGACTCCCAGGTCCTCTTCGCCGCAATAGTAATACCTGCTTGCGTCTGCGTTATAGGTGTCTAAAAGTGCTTTCTCCGTGTTTTCGTCAACCCTTACATAAGTATCAGTATCTGCCGTTTTATAGGCCCAGCCTTCGATCATTCGGCCCTGTTCATCGAAACAGAATTCATGATTACCAATGGTGGCTTTCGTGTTTCTTCGGATAACGCCAGTGCTCTTAAAATTGTACCAGTATTCTTCTCCTGAATGGTCCTCATCATCAGGAGCTTCCAGCTTAAGCCAGCCGCTTGCTCTGCTTCCGTCCTCCAGGCAGTAATATGTATTATTGCTGGTTATTTCGTCTGTTAAGTACTCTGCTTCATTATCTGTAAATGTGATCCAGCCGGTCATCATTTCACCGGTACTGGAGAAAAAGTATTTTTTATCCCCTATTTGCTGCTTTCCGGTCAACATTTCACCATTTTGGTCAAAATAATACCAGTATTGATTGGTATCTGTGGAATCATTCCAGGACTGATTATAAATCCAGGAGTTTTTTACCCGGAGACCTTCTGAATCCACATAATAGTTCTTGTCTCCATCGGTGATCCAGGAAGAAGTCTTAAGCTTTCCGGTATCACCAAGATAATAAAAGCCCTTTTGCCCCTTCTTCCATGCAGATGTTATGTATCCGCCATTTTCTTCGTAATGCCAGCCGTTCTCTGTCTCGGTCCAGCCACTTGCTTTTGAAACCATAGCAGTATTTATGGTTAATGTGGCTGCCGTCATAATCATAAAGGTATTTCTCGTCCAATGCTTGTTCAAAAGTATTTCTCCCTTAAAGTAATGATGTAATGTATTTATAATATGGTAAATATCCAACTTGAATCAATCAACTTTTTTATGGTGTCTCAGGATATAAACATATTACGCCTATATGGTATAGTACTAAAGCAATTTTGTAAAGAGAAATATTTCGTATTTTGGAAAAATTAGCCTTAATGAGAGATTATTTATATTAATATAATTAAAAAACATAATAAAATATATAATTGAAATTATTTATCAGTAATAAACTGCTTTATTCTGGATATAAAAAAATAAAACCTGGATAATCCTTGGGTAAAGGTTTTGATATATTCCAAAAGCGAAAGTTCGCGGAGACTATATGTAACAAGCTGAAATGGTATTTGAAATAGTATATTGAATTGTATGTTAAACTCTGAATATTTTGTTTCGTAACATTGTTCTGTGCAGATGGTTGATTATATATGGAAAAATGTTAAAATGATAGTAAAATAAAATATTTGAGGTGATGGTGCATGAATGGTTTTTTTTGTATAGTGCCGCTTTTATTAATAAGATTTGGAGTCTTGCGTTTGCTGAATGAAGATGCCTTAAGACGTGCGGCTTTATTTGCTCCAGCGATTGGTAAGGAGAAGGTGGCACTGTGGTTTTATCAGGTATCAAACAGTTTCATTTTTGTGTATCTTTGTTTTCTTAGGATTCAGACAGATTCTTACTGGTTTTACATAGGCTTGGTAATTTATGCCTTAGGATTGTTGTTGTGTCTTATGTCGGTCTTGGATTTTGCAAAACCTGGGGAGAATGGTATCAACATGACTGGGTTTTATCAAATTTCGCGTAATCCAATGTATGTAGGGTATTTTATATTTTTCTTAGGCTGCTGTGTGCTTACCCGGTCCTGGCTCTTAGTTGCAAGCCTAATGGTATTTCAAGTGTCAGGACACTGGATTATCCGATCGGAAGAAAGATGGTGTATAGAGAAATTCGGGCAAGAGTACATAAGTTACATGGATAAAGTAAGGCGTTATATATAAAATAGAAAAATAGACACTATGACGCAGATGTTGGGACAGTTATAGAGAAAGAGAGGATTTCCATATGGCATATTATGATGAACAATTACAGCTTCTCCAACAGAAAATTGCACGAAAGAATCATGAGGAGACCAAACTGAAGCAATTATATATACAACGTGAGGAGCTAAGTGGGAAAGTATATGAGCTTAAGAAAAGCAAACTAGAACAGCAAAAGGATGTAGATCAACTGGAGGGCGGCAGCCTATCCTCTTTCTTCTATGCGATTATAGGGAAAAAGGAAGAGAAGCTTGATAAGGAGCGGGAGGAAGCATATGCAGCTAAGGTGAAATACGATGTGGCTTCTCGTGAGCTTTCTGCGGTGGAGGAAGATATTGCCCGAATCGAAACGGAAATAAGATTGTTAGGGGCCAGTGAAAAACAGTATGAGAAAATGTTAAAGAGTAAGGCTGAAGCAATTAAATCCACCGGATCTCAGGAGGCAGTGGAAATCTATGAGACGGAGAAACGCATTTCTTTCATAGAAAGCCAAAGGAAGGAAATCGAGGAGGCTCTTTCTGTCGGAGAAAAAGCCCTCGTTATTACGAACCGGATTCTTTCTAACATCGACAGTGCAAAGAGCTGGGGTACATGGGATTTAATGGGGGGGGGACTGATATCAGGTATGGCAAAGCACAGTCATCTTGATGAAGCTCAGAATCAGGTGGAAGATTTGCAGATACAGCTGCGCCGGTTTAAGACTGAGCTGACGGATGTAAAAATTGACGCTGATGTGCAGGTCAGTATTGACGGATTTCTAGGCTTTGCAGATTATTTCCTTGACGGTTTATTTGCAGATTGGGCGGTGTTAAATCGGATTAATGAGTCTCTGTCTCAAGTGGAAAATACGAAGAGACAGATTGAACGTGTCTTAAGCCATTTAAGAAGCATAGATACTTCCAGCAAGGCAGAGCTGGAGCGTGAGAGAATTAATCTCAATATCCTGATTAACGAAGTGAAAATGTAAGGACATTTGATGCAAGCTTCCATGAAAAGGGGAAATATCAATGATAAGAGAAATATTAAAGCTTGGAAATCCTCATTTGTACGAGCTAAGTGAAGAAATTGTGGATTCGGACCGTGATTTTTTAGCGGAATGGGTACAAGATTTACATGACACTCTTATGGATTACAGGAAAACATATGGTGCAGGCCGTGCCGTAGCGGCACCTCAGATTGGAATTAAGAAACGGCTGATTTATATGTTTACCGATCAGCCGTACGTTTTTATTAACCCAGTCTTAACCTTTCCGGATGATGAGACGTATGTGCTGCTCGATGATTGCATGTCATTTCCAGGTCTCATGGTAAAGGTGGAACGTTATCGACGTGCAGAGATGGAATACCTTGATCAGGATTTTAATCCCCAGAAGATGTTTCTGGAAGGTGATCTATCGGAACTGTTACAGCATGAATACGATCATTTAGATGGAATATTAGCTACCATGCGAGGGATTGATAATAAGTCTCTGTATATGCAGCAGATGAAGCGTGAGCTGATATAACAGGGCTTAATAGTATATAATCAAAGGAGGGTTTACAATGAGCAGCTTATTTGACTTAAAAGGAAAGTTTGCTATTGTTACGGGGGCTTCTTCCGGGCTTGGGAGACAATTTGCCCTTGCACTGGCAAGAGAAGGTGTGAATGTTGCAATCGTTGCCAGACGTCTGGACCGTTTGGAATCGGTAAAAAAGGAAATTGAAGATCTGGGAGTAAGGTGCTATACCCATGGATGCGATGTAACGAAGACGGAAGAAATCGTTCAGACAGTGGCAGATATAAAAGAGCATTTTGGTAGAATTGATATCCTGGTAAACAACGCAGGCCTTGGTCTTTCGGATGCGGCGGAGAATACCACAGATGAAATGTGGCATCGAATGATGGATACCAACATTAATGGTGTGTTTTTCTTTGCCCGCGAGGTGGGGCGTATTATGGTAGCTCAGAAATATGGTAGGATTATTAATCTTGGCTCCATTCATTCCACCGTTGCCATGCCGGGATTCCCCATCTCTGCATATGCTACCACAAAGGGGGCCGTACTGATGATGACAAAATCACTGGCCAATGAATGGGCCAAGCATGGTGTTACCGTAAATGCCATAGGTCCTGCCTATTTCCCAAGTGAAATGACGTCTGATGTATTAGATAACAAAGAGATGTACGATGCAATCTGCAACTTATGCCCCATGGGAAGGCCGGGGCGTGACGGCGAATTAGACGGGGCTTTGATTTATTTTGCGTCTGACGCCTCTTCCTATACAACAGGACAGCTGCTTCAGATAGACGGCGGTTGGACAACCATTTAATCATTAGCCTGGGACAGTAAAAAGTCCCGGGCTTTATTCGCGCTTAAGGAAAGCAAATACAAACAAAGCAGCGGACCTGACAATATCGTGCAAAAGAAGTCTGGAGCTTTCTACCAATAAATGATACCATAAAGAAAATACCAAATAGATACCTATAGGAGTTACACCATGAAAATAGGAATAATACAGGCCAGTTCCCAGAGTGATAAAAACAGTATATTAGAAAACAGTGTTAACATGGCTGTCAGGGGCAAAGAGCATGAGGTGATTAACTTTGGAGTCTTTGGAGAGGAAAAGAGAACCTACTCCTATGTTCAGATCGCATTATGTATCAGTTTGCTGATTGAGAGCAAAGCAGTCGATTTTGTTGTGACTGGGTGTTCTTCCGGACAAGGAATGATGCTTGCCTGCAACAGCCTTCCTGGAATATTATGCGGGTATATTGAGAACCCTTCTGATGCTTACCTGTTTGGAAGAATCAATGATGGAAACGTGGTTTCCTATCCCTTAGGGCTGAATTTTGGCTGGGCGGGTGAACTCAATCTGCAAAGTACTATGAATGCATTGTTTGAAGAACCGTTTGGTATTGGATATCCGGTTGAAGATGCAGACCGGAAGAAGGAAGATACTAAGTTAATCAAACACATCAATTCTCTGAGTAAAAAAAGTCTAATTGATGTCTTGCCAGAGCTGGATAAAGAATTTGTGAGAGCAGCTTTAAGCTATGATTGTGTGTATTCCTATATTATGGAACATGGGAAAGACATTAACTTAAAGAGAATGATGGAGAGTATGAGGGATGTACAATGAAAGCAGGTAACATTGCCAATTGTGTATAGAATATAAGAAAGAGAAAGGATAGAAAAATCATGCTGGAAGCCATTAAAAACAGACGCAGCATACGGAAATTCAAAGATGATGAGGTGCCAAAGCACATGATAGAAGAGATCATACAGTCTGGTATACTTGCCCCCTCCTCTAAAAATGGTCAGCCCTGGAAATTTGTGGTTGTTTCCGGAAATGCTAAGGCAGAAATGGTGACAGCCATGGGAAATGGGTTAGAGAGAGAAAAGGAACGTCCCCTTTTACCGAATGTCTCTCATTATATTTCTGGAGCAGCCCATACCCTTAAGATTATGGAACAAGCCCCAGTAACAATCTTTATCATCAATCCTGTGGGCATTGACGTACACTCATCGTTGACCGAGGAAGAGCATATCAGTGAGATCTGTAACGCTCAGTCTATTGGTGCGGCGATTGAAAATATGATACTGACAGCCACTGAGCTTGGACTGGGAAGCTTATGGATCTGTGATACTTATTTTGCTTATGATGAGCTGCAAAACTACTTAAATACAGGCGGTGAACTATTTGCGGCTTTATCAATCGGATATGCACAAGAGGCACCGGGCGCAAGGCCTAGAAAAAGCATGAATGAGGTTGTAGAGTGGCGTGTATAATGCCTCATGTTTATATTAGCTTAAGATTTTTGTAACTTTCCTCCTTTTTCCATTTTTGGTATAATATATGTGTCAGAAGAATAATAACATAAGATGTATCTGAAGCAGCGTAACGACACCACTATTATGCAAGGAGGATAATATATGTTTGGTAAAAGAAAACGACTGAAATTCATAGAAGAAAATAAGGTTTCAAAAGACAATCAGGTATATTTAGGCCTGGGAAATATTCTGGTGGATATGAACGATATTACAGGCTATGTACTGGAAATGCGTATTAATGTAAATGATTTTAAGAACCTTTTGGCTGATGCCTGGGAGATATCCGACTCCAAGTCATTTGCGGATACCCTGGAGTGGCTTTTAGCCGAAGGCCACCGTGGTGAGTTTGGAGATAAATTTGAACAGTATAAAAATGGAGATACCGGAGCTCTTAGCGGCAAAGCTGCCATGGCCATTAAAGAACTATACGAATATGCAGAGGACTACAAATTTGATAAAAAGTACCTTGATGAATGCAGAAGCATCTCGGCATGGGATTTTGAACGGGCTGCGTTCCTTACAAGAGGTGCTTATCACGTAGGATATATTTCACAGGATGAGGCCTGGAACATAATAAAGAACAGGATTGCACCGGCAGTTGTAAGCGCTGGTTTTCATAGCTGGCAGGATTATGCTGCTTCCTTCTTAATGGGACGTAGCATCTGCTATGGAGCTGACCCGGGAGACGTACTTTACCCGATTTCAGATATGTTGAATGGAAAAGAGGCTTCTGTATGGAAAGAATATCCCATTGGTGAACTGAAGTAAAATTATTTATTTGGTTTACATAAAGCAAACGTTAACATAATAAAGATACCCCTTGACTGGATTCTAAGAAACCAATCGAGGGGTATCTTTTATATTACTTTATATAAGGCTGATGTAATGATTTAAAAGCTTCCATTTATTTTATCTACCAGGTTATCATAGGTCTGTCCGGTAGCAATTGCATAAATGGATATCAACAATAAAATTCCTGCAGCAATCAGATAGAGGGGCTTAAAATGAAAGCCATATCCGTTGTTTTTATTCTTATAATAAGAAAACAAATTAAAACCGATGTATCCTAGGGATATAACAAAGATAAGGTATGTAATCAATTGAGGTGTCATAACGTTTCTCCTTTCTCATGGATGAATCTTTACTATGTTAAATGAAAGCGGTTACGCAAAGCCTGATACTCTTCCTTTTGTCCATAGCTGATCTGATATTCACTGCTTCCTGGCAAATCTTCGGCCAGAGTCTGAACGGTAAACAGGTGCTTTCCCTCTTTGTCGTGAAAGAGATAGTTGGTACCAACGGTCGAATATGGCTTAGGGGTGATCTGATCCACGAAATAGCTTCCCACCAGTTCGATTTTTTTGTCGTCTGGCAAGTAGCTGTATACTTCAATGGGGCCACTCTCTTTGTCAAACAGTAATAGGTAGGAATAATAAGTGGTTTTAGTCAGTACCAGGGAAGATTGTTCTATAAAGTGTCCGTTGACGAATACTTTGTTCGTTAAATCAACTCCTGCCCAATGCAGAAGATTCTTTAGTTGACTTTTTAAATCATTATCTTCTTCTGCCCGGAGCCCGCTTTGATTGTATTGTTTTAAACGAATGTTATAAAACACGCAATAGGCTATTACTGCGGAAAAAATTACAATAATCCACATCATATTATATCAACTCCTTTTATTTTATGAAATTATTATATAATAAAATGGTAATGATTTCTATAATTATTTTTGATTATGAACTTCATTTAATATTTATAGAATTAAATGTTATAATGTAAAAAATGCGAGAGAGCCAATAATGAGGGAAAGCAAATTGGAGAGTAGATAGGTAGAAAAAGCTAATAGGAATCTTAAATGATTCTTAGAAAAGGGGGGCTATGTGAAATTAGGAGCTACGTTATACATTAAGAATACAGTGGAAGCTGTGGAATGCTACAGGGAAGCATTTGGTCTTACACTGGGATATCATGAAGTGTATCCAGATGGAACTTATATGCATGCAGAGCTTAAGAAAGACGGGAAAGAAGTATTTGCCGTCAGCGAATCCACAAATGATACAATGGTAAACATGATGCTTTCCTCCAACCAAAAGGAAGCCCGTCCTACCATGTGTTTTGGTTTAAGCTTTGAACATGATGAGGAAGTAAAAAGAGCCTTTCATAAATTAAGTGAGAAAGGGACCATACTTTTGCCCCTGGGATCACTTCCGTGGAGCACCTGCTGCGCAGAGGTAGTGGATGAATACGGAGTATACTGGTATTTAAGCGTATGAAAAAAAGCAGCCTCTAATCTAAGGCTGCTTTCCATTTCCCCGTACGGTACTGGAGATAAGAGATAATATAGTTTGTAAGCCAGCCAATGGGAACCGCATACCATACCATGGCAACGCCGAACCGTGGGGCAAGAGTGACTGCCATAACCACCCGGATGGTGAGATTTGCGAAGTTTGCAATGGTGAACATCTTCATATCGGCGGCCCCCCGAAGCAGGCCGTCTGTACTCATCTTAAGGCCAATGAGAACAAAGAAGAAGCCCATAAATCTTAAATAGCCGGTTCCGGTCTCATATGCAAGCTGGGTTCCGCCTCCTCCCAGAAACAGCCTGACGATGGGAGTATGAAACAGCTCTAACATCACACAGGTAAATACAGCAAACAGGAATATAAATTGATTGGCGTCATGATAGCCCTTTCGAACCCGTTCTGCCTTTCCTGCTCCCAGGTTTTGTGCGGTATAGGAAGACATGGCGTTTCCAATGGCAGCCATAGGCACCACACAAATACTTTCTACACGCATGGCAGAAGAAAAGCCTGCCAATACCTCACTACCAAAGCTGTTAACAACGGACTGGACTAGTAGCATTCCAATCGCCACGGTAGACTGCTGTAAGATAGAGGGCAGGGCCACCTTTGACATTTCCGACAGAGAAGAAGAATCAAATGGAGTCTGAAGGTAAGAGACATATTTTTTAAATTCCCGGATTAAAAGAAGAACGGAAAGCAAAACAGAGACACCCTGAGCAATAAAGGTAGCCCAGGCTGCACCCCGTACCCCAAGTCCCAGATTATAAACCATAAAGACAGCCAAAAGGATGTTGAGCAGGGAGGAAAAAATCAGGAGATACAAAGGAATTCTTGATTTTCCAACTGCGTTAAATATGGCGGAAATCACGTTATACATAAACAAAAAGGGCAGACCCCAGAAATAAATATGAAGGTAATCCGTAGCCATATCTAAAATATTCTCCGGGGTATTTAGATAGGTCATGAAGTCTCTGCCAAACATAAGTCCAATGGCAGCCAATAGGATGCTGAGAATTAAAAATGAGATGAGAGCCGTTGTGGCTGACTGTATCATTTTCTTATAATTCCTGGCACCCAGATAGTGTCCGGTGATGACCGAAGCGCCAACGCCTCCTCCAATGGCAATACAGATAAATACATTGGTAAAGGAATAGGAAGCACCTATGGCGGCCAGGGCATCCTCGCTGACGAAACGGCCTACAATCACCGAATCTGCCATGGTATAAAACTGTTGGAACAGGTTGCCGATAATCATCGGCACAGTAAAGACAGCCAGGGCTTTGGCAGGTTTATCGTTAATTAAGTATTCTTTGTCCATCTCTTGCTCCTAAGTCATAGATTTCATTGCTTTTTTCCGCATTCATATTCACAGCTGCATTCTAATGCTTCTTTACCATTCTCTTGCTGCGTCGAAAATGTATCGGTAAATTGGCGGATCGTATCAGTTACCAAATCAGTATTGACCAGATAATGCATATGGTATCCCATTTTGGACCCGGTTATCACACCGGCTTTTTTTAATAGGTTCATTTGCTGGGATACAGCGGGTTCACTAATTCCTAGCTTTTTTGACACAGCTCTGACACAGTAGTGACGTTCCATTAATAGCTTCAGAATCTTGTATCTGGTAGGATCTGTAATAATGTGAACAATGGCGATAGGATCCATGATGATTCCTTTCTTTTTTTCTATGACAGTTTTATTAGTTGTATTTAATTAAGCTTTTACTTAATTAGATTAATCCCACCGCCCTGGTTTGTCAAGAAAGTTTTTTTGAAAATACCATAAGCTGTAGGCTTTTTGGAGAAGCAGGTGCTCCACAAAAGTCTGAATAAGTTTTTTGCACTGTCATATTTCTGGTCTTTAAGATGGATTTAATCTCTTTCATTGAATAAAGGCGAATGGGGTCTCCATAAATAATGTCAGGCTTTACGGTTGGTTCTCCGTAGGGGAGACTATACCCACCATTGAGCATGATTCTTTTATCTGGAATCCACTCAAATTGAGAGAGGGACAGGGTGCTGATTCCTGCTTCCCAGTTATATTTTGGGAAATAAAGCTCTGCGTGTTCTGCCCGGCAGATATCCATAACGTGTGCACCACCCGGTTTCAGAGCATTTGAGATGACGTCAAAAATCTTCAGATTTTCCATGTCATTTTCCAAATATCCAATGGCTCCGTCCGCCAGATTCAGTACTACATCAAAATCCTGTGAAAAGGTAACCTCACGGATATCGGATAAGAGGAAGGTGGCAGGCAGGGAGTAATCCCTTGCTGTTTTTATGGCATCTTCAATATAATCTCTTGTAATGTCAATGCCCACCACTTCAAAGCCTTTCCTGGCAAATGATAAGGAGTGTCTGCCGTATCCGCAGGCCAGATCTAAGATTCGCTCATTTCCTTTTAAGTTCAACGTTTCAATGATAAAATTTACCTGCCTTTCCGTATCCTCTACCCAAGAGTGATTTTTAATATCAAGGCTCCATATCTGTTTGTACCAATCCGATTGTTTTGGCTTCATATTAAATTCCTTTCGTATTTTAATTGCCGGCATATTCAGTATACAGAATTTAGTAAAAAATGGTAGACTTATATTTTCCATTATGATATGATTTTGATGATAGTGCGGAAAGAAATATTCCAAACTTTTTTGTGCATATTTAACAAAAATTATAGGATAAATTGAACGTTTTGCAGATAGATTTCCTTTTCTATCCGTGCTATACTACGTTTAGAAAATAGATGTGTAGTTTGTGACTGGTCATGCAGGCAAGGTCTACAGGGGTTGTAATCACGTATCAGTGTTATACTGTGGTCCTCTGTGCTTGTCTTTTTTTTGTTCTATTTGAAGGGGAATATGAAGATCGAGAAAGTACTGAATAATAACATGGTATTAGCTTATAATACGGAGGGAAAAGAAGTTATTCTAAAAGGAAAGTCCATCGGTTTCGGAAGTAAAAAAGGCGATGAAGTTGATCGCAAACTGGTGGAACGGGTATTCGTACAGAATGATAAAAAGGATGCCAGACACTTTGAAGAATACTTTGCAAAGCTTCCCCAGGAATATTGGGAGATCAGCGAGCAGACCGTTGATTATGCGAAAAGCGAATTTGGCATACAGCTTAACGAGCGGACCATCCTTACGGTTTGTGACCACATTGCGGGAGCGGTTGACCGTTACCGGGATGGGATTATACTCCGCAATGCCATGGTTTGGGAGGGAAAGCGGTTTTATCCCAATGAGTTCAAGGTTGGTCAGTATGCTCTGGATCTCATTCAAAAAAGACTGAATGTGAAGATGGAAGAGGATGAAGCCATGTTCCTGGCATTTCATTTCGTCTACGGCCAGTTAAAGAAAAAAGAGCCTGAGAATTTTGAACTGATTACCCAGATCATCCGTGATATCATTGATATTGTGGAGGCATCTTATCAGGTAAAGCTTAATGCGGAATCCTGGGATTACAGACGATTTGTAACACACATTCGATTTTTCGCTCAACGCATGCTGCAGAATAAGCAGTATGAGATTACTGATGAGGATTGGTTTCATGTTTTAAAGGAAAAGTACCGCAATTCCTATAACTGCATTGTAAAAATAGCTGATTACGTTCATGACCGGTATTATTATGAGATGGACCGGGAAGAGATGATGTATCTGATGATTCATATAGAAAAAGTTACAAGAGATTTAAAGTAAAACTGAGAGTTGGGATTGTTACCGGACGGGATCTATGTCTGGGCAGGACCCTGCACATATAGTGGGCTGCAAGAACATTTGCAGGCTGCTTGTTGCAGGGTCCTTTTTCTATTTTCTGTTTTTTCACTGAATGCAAAGGCAGCCTTATAAAGGCAGATGCTTTTACAGATATATAACAATAAATTTACCTGAAAAGAAGGGGGAAATAATTATGGCATTTAATCATGAGAATACCGCTAGGTCCATTCTGGATAAAGTAGGCGGAGATAAAAATGTGATAGGACTGACTCACTGCATGACACGTTTGAGATTTGTTTTAAAGGACTTTAATGTGCCTAAGGATGCAGAAATTGAAAAAATACCTGGAGTTATCAGGGTAATCCGCCAGGGCGGTCAGTACCAGGTAGTCATTGGAAATGAGGTTTCCAATGTCTATAACGAGCTTTTAAAGCTTGGTAAATTTGAAGAGACCACAGGTTCTAAGAACGATGGACCAAAGGAGAATTTATTCTTCCGTCTTTCCGGTTTTATTGCTGGTTGTATGACACCTCTTCTTCCTGCCATGCTTGGCTGTGGTATGATTAAGGTGGTATTAACTCTTTTGACCACATTCCACCTTGTAGATCCAACTGGAAGTACTTATATTGCCTTAGAAGCGGCAGGCGATGCATTCTTCTACTTCATGCCGATACTTCTTGCTATGACAACAGCAAAACGTCTTGGCTCCAATATTTACCTTGCCATGGTTATGGCTGCGTTCCTGCTCCACCCGAAGTTAGGAGCACTTCTGGCAGAAGGCAGCACCACCTACTTTGGGCTTCCTGTAACCTCAGCTAACTATGCTTCATCCGTACTCCCAGTACTTCTCATGGTGCCGATTATGGGATACGTGGAGCGATTTGCAGATAAGATCTGCCCAAGTCTTGTAAAAGTATTTTTAAAACCACTGATTGTAATATTTGTTACAATTCCAATCGCACTTGTAGTAGTAGGACCGATTGGAAGTATTGCAGGTAATTATCTGGCATCTGGAATTAACCTTTTATATAGCAGCGCAGGCTGGCTGGCTATTATGCTTCTTTCCGCCGCAATGCCATTTATCGTTATGACAGGCATGCACTATGCATTGCTTCCAATTGCAACCATCGGTCTGGCAACTCTGGGATTTGATGCAGTTTTAATTATTACCATGTTCTGCTCTAACTTGGCACAGGGTGCCGCTTCTTTAGCAGTTGCAGTGAAAAATAAAGATAAAGATACTAGATCAACCGCATCAGCCGCAGGTATTTCCGCCATTGTAGCAGGTGTTACAGAGCCGGCGATGTATGGTGTAACCCTGAAATATAAAACTCCAATGATGGCTGCAGTCATTGGTGCAGGAGCCGCAGGACTTTATGCAGGTATTACTCACCTGGTGGCTTATTCCATGGGTGGTTCTCCATCTTCTTTATCTATCATTCAGATGATTGGCGGAGACAGCTTTGGAAATATGATTAATGGTGTTATTACCTTAGCCATATCTCTTGTGGTTACCTTTGTCATGACAATGATTCTCTACAAACCGGAGATAAAGGAAGAGGAGACAGAAACAGTAAAAGAGCCAGCAGAAGAGAAAAAACCACTGGTAGAAACCATTCAGTTAACAAGCCCGGTGACAGGTACTGTAATTCCTCTGTCTCAGGTTGAGGATGCAGTGTTCTCCGGCGGAATTCTTGGAGAGGGAGTGGGCTTGATTCCGGAAGAAGGAAAGGTATTTGCCCCTGCTGATGGAACCATTAGTGCTATCACAGAAACAAAACATGCCGTTGGGATGACTAGTGAAGACGGAGCGGAGATTTTAATCCACGTAGGACTTGATACCGTACAGTTAGGGGGAGAAGGCTTTGTTCTCCACTGCAAGGTAGGGGATAAAGTAAAGCAAGGAGCCCTTTTACTTGAGTTTGATATGGAGAAAATCAAAGAAGCTGGATTTCCTTTAACAACTCCCGTTCTTGTATCTAATATGAATCAATTTGTAAGCCTGAAAGCCACAGAAGATAAGAAGGTAAAGGCCGGAGATACCCTGTTAACGATTGTCTGATTTTGAAAGAGGTGCTATATGTCTGTATTTACTGAAAACTTTTTATGGGGAGGAGCGGTCGCTGCCAATCAATGTGAAGGTGCCTGGAATGTCGATGGAAAGGGAGTATCCACCTCTGATGTCTGTACCGGAGGTTCCCATACAAAATCCAAACGAATTACAAGAACCATGGAACCAGATACCTTTTATCCAAGCCAGGAAGCCATTGATTTTTATCATCGGTACAAGGAGGACATTGCCTTGTTTGCCGAAATGGGTTTTAAGGTGTTCCGTTTTTCCATTGCATGGACCAGGATCTTTCCAACGGGAATGGAAGCGGAGCCAAATGAGGCAGGGCTTGAATTCTATGATAAGGTGATTGATGAGTGCTTAAAGTATAACATTGAACCCCTTGTTACCATTTCTCATTACGAGATGCCTTTTGCCCTTACAGAAAAGTATAACGGCTGGTCTTCCAGAGAGTGCATTGATTTATATGTGAAGTATGCAAAGACTTTATTTAACCGTTATAAAGGAAAGGTAAAGTACTGGCTGACCTTTAATGAAATTAATGCAGGAACCATGCCTATGGGAGGCTTCCTTTCCCTTGGCATTTTAAATGAAGGCACTACGGACTTTAACCATCAGGTGGATGTTCCGATTCTTCGTTTTCAGGGGCTTCATCATCAGTTTGTTGCAAGTGCCCTGGCTGTGAAGGCGGGCCATGAGATTGACCCCCAGTGTAAGATTGGCTGTATGATCGCTCATATGACCACCTATCCTTTAACCTGTAATCCAGATGATGTCCTTAAGGCACAGACTCAGAATCAGATTTCAAATCTGCTCTGTGGAGATGTTCATGTGCGGGGAGAGTATCCTCATTTTATGAAGCGTTACTTTAAGGAGAATAATCTTGAGATAATTATGGAGCCGGGAGATGAGGCGATATTAAAAGAGGGCTGTGTAGATTTTTATACCTTCAGCTACTATATGTCAAACTGTGCGACTGCCTCATTGGATGCCTCAATTTCTTCCGGAAATATTATGGGAGGAGCAAAGAATCCTTATCTTGAAGCCAGTGATTGGGGCTGGCAGATTGATCCTAAGGGTCTGCGCTATACCTTAAATGAGCTTTACGGACGTTACCGGATTCCACTTATGGTGGTGGAAAATGGACTGGGAGCTTATGACACCATAGAAGAAGACGGCACCATTCATGATGATTACCGCATCGACTATTTAAGAAAGCATATCGTTCAGATGGGTGAGGCGATCGAAGACGGCGTTGAGCTGATGGGATATACTCCCTGGGGCTGTATTGATTTGGTCAGTGCATCTACCGGAGAGATGGCAAAGCGTTACGGCTTCATCTACGTGGAAAAATACGATGACGGCAGCGGTGATTTATCCAGAAGAAAGAAAAAATCATTTGACTGGTATCAGAAAGTGATTGAAACCAACGGAGCGGCATTAGATTAAGAATTTTGGGGAGTTCTTAAATATGAAAAAACAAATTCTGATTGCAGGAATGGTTCTTTTTACAGCAGTGATGGCAGCAGGATGTGGGGGAGCCGGGAAAAAGGAAACGGCTCCTGCCATCACATCGGCATCTGAATCTACAAGTACAAAAGAAGAAACGACGAAACAGGATATTAGTTCTGACGAGACCATAATTTCGACAACATATGGTCCGGTGAAAGGGGTTAAAGAAGGGGAGATCTTAACCTGGTACGGAATTCCTTATGGAAAGGAACCGTCAGGAGAACTTCGTTTTAAAGCGCCTGCAGCGCCTGATGCCTGGAAGGAGCCACTGGAGTGCACAGAGCCGTCAAAGCCGGCTCTCCAGTTGGCGGGGAAAGAGGTAACAGGCAGTGAAGACAGCCTGCGCCTTACTGTTTATGCGAAAGAAGGAAGTGAAAAGCTTCCGGTCATGGTATTCATTCACGGAGGCAATAATCAGACAGGAAACGCAGGTGAAATTCCAGGTACTGAGCTGGTTAAAAATGCGAATTGTGTTTATGTTTCTGTGGATTACCGATTGGGACTTTTGGGTTTTAACTGTCTGCCGGCCCTTACAAAGGATGGCGGGACAGGAAACTTTGGAATGCTTGACATTGCCTCAGCCCTTGACTGGGTGAAGGAAAATATAAAGGAATTCGGTGGTGATCCGGATAATATCACCATATCTGGATTTTCTGCCGGAGGCCGTGATGTGATGGCAATGCTGATCAGTCCGGTATTTGAAGGGAAGTTCCAGAAGGCAATTGCATTCAGCGGCGGTATGACCACTGCAGAGGAAGCGTTAAGCGCCAAAAAGATTGCAAAGGCATTGGCTCCTCTGGCTGTAGAGGATAAAAAAGCGTCGGATGAAAATGAGGCCGCTAAGTGGCTGATGACCGATGGGGATGACGTAAAGGAATATCTGTATTCCATTTCTCCGGAGCGTCTGGCGCCTCTTATGGGCAATGCCATGATCCGTATGAGTGTGTTCCCTCATCTTTACGAGGATGGAACCGTAATTCCAAAAGAAGGCTTTCAGACTCAGACTTATAACAGCGTTCCTTTGATGATGCTTACGGGAAGCTCGGAGTTTTCTTTATTCTGTCTCAATGACCCTTACTTTAGCAATGATGACATGAAGGGATACTCAGAAGATGAGCTAAAGAATGCCAAAGCATTTGCCAGCAGGTACGGAAGTGATATGTACCGGATTTTTAATGCACAGGAAAGTGCCGAGACCATGTATGATCATTATAAGTCTGATATTTATATTTGTCAGGTGGACTATGGCAGTACAGCATCAGCGGTGAAGGATCTGGGTGATTACGGGGCATTCCATGGAATCTTTGTTCCTATGCTTTCCTCTAAGAACAATTATACAGAGATTTTCAAGGGAGCCTTTGAGAAGCCGGGGTATGTTGCCATGGCAAAAGAATACAATCAGTATCTGGCTAATTTCCTGGCTTCCGGTGATCCAAATGGGCAGGGAATGACTTCCTGGAGTAAATGGGCACCGGATAATAAGGTATCCATGGTGTTTGATGGCGATGAGACAAACGCGGTCATTGCACAAAAGGATGTGAGCACCACCTATGAGGACATTCTAAAGGCAATGGAGGCCGATGCCAGTGTATCCCGGGAAATTAAGGATAAGATGGTGAAACATGTGTTAGACGGCCGCTGGTTTAGTTCTGCTCTGGATGAGAAATATAAGAACGAAAGCCTTTGGGCAGATGTAAATAACAAGTAAGACCTAGCGTCTGAAACTCTTTTTATCTGGGAGTTTCAGACGCTCTTTTTTTGTGGTAGTATAAAGGAGTGGTAGATAAATGAAATCATAAAGGTACGTAAACGGAGGGGGTACGGTATGGTTAAAATTTTTCTGGCAGAGGATGAAAAGATTGTCCGGGAAGGGATTAAAAACGGGATTGCGTGGGAGAAATACGGATTTGAATTTTCAGGGGAAGCGCCGGATGGAGAGCTGGCCTATCCACTGATACTGAAAACAAAGCCGGATATCCTTCTTACAGACATCCGAATGCCCTTCATGGATGGACTGGAGCTTGCTGAGCTTGTAAAAAAGGAGCTTCCGGATCTGCACATTATGTTTTTCAGCGGGTATGATGATTTTGAGTATGCAAAACGGGCCATAAAAATAGGGGCGGCGGATTATCTATTAAAGCCGGTAAGCAGCAGCCAGCTCTTAGAGGCTTTGGAACGGATGAGCGAAGCCATTATGCAGAAAAAAAGTGAGATGGGGTATAAACTGGCCTTTTGCGAACAGCAGGAGGAAAGAAAGCGGATGGAGAGGGACAGGCTTTTTGATGCCATTGTATCAGGAAAGCTCAGCCTTTCTGAAATGCTTTTAAAGGGGCAGGAGCACAATCTGCATTTAAGTGCTCCCATGTACAATCTCATACTGTTTCAGATCCGGGTGTCGGATAATCTGGAGCAGTATTCGGATATGGGAGTTATCTTTGATGAGAAGCTTAAGAGAGAGTTTGATGGGGCGAAGGATATTGTCTCGTTTAACCGGCTCAGCGAAGGATATGCTTTTTTGATTATGGGCAATGACCCGGAAGAATTGGAACATAAGATTCAGTCCTATACAAAGGGTTTGGTGTCTCTTGTGAAATCCTGTCAGGGTATGGAATACTTTGGAGGCGTTGGGATTCCAGTCTGCAGGCTCAGTGAGATCAGAGCTTCCTTTAAGGCGGCAAGTAAGGCTTATGCAGGCCGTTACATGCTGGAATACAACCAGATGCTAAGGGCTGAAGAGGCACTTAAGGTACACGAAGACTCTGGAAGCATCAGTCTGGAAGGAATGGATCTAACGAAATTAAGCAGGGATATTGTCCCGAATTTCCTGCGCAATGGTTCTGTTTCTGAAGTGAGGTATTTTGTTGAGGAATACTTACAGGCGTGCGGCAGCAATTTTGAATCCCTTATATTCAGACAGTACATATTAATGGACATTTACCTGGCGGTCAATGAGTTCCTCTTACAGCTTGGCATGGATCAGGAGCAGGTGGCAAGGGAGCTTGGAGATGCAAAGACCATGCAGCCTTGTACCGGTTCGGAGGAGGCAGCGGCCCGGTATGCCAGAGATATCTTAAAAAAGGCAATCGCATTTCGGGCGGACTGTTCCCAAAAGAAGTACCGCCAGGTTCTTGATAAGGCCAAAGAGTATATCCTAGGTCATTACCGGGATGAGAATATATCCTTAAATGTGGTCGCTTCTTGTGTGAATATCAGCCCGAATCATTTCAGTACCATATTCAGTCAGGAAATCGGAATTACGTTTGTGGAATATTTAACAAAGGTCCGTATGGAGGCAGCCAGGGAGCTTTTGTTAAAGACGGACCTTCGGACCTCTGAAATCGGTTATCAGGTGGGATATAAGGACCCTCATTATTTCAGCTATCTGTTTAAAAAGATACATGGAATCACGCCTAAGGCTTTCCGGTCAGGAGGAGAGTATGAAGCGCAGGCATGATTCCATTAAATCACAGATCAATATGATGCAGATAGTGGTGTTTCTTCCGGTCATCCTAATGATTGGGGTACTTCTTTCTATGATGGCCTGGCAAAACAGCCAGTATCGGCAGAGCATAAGGAATTTGACCATGGCAACGGAGTTTAACTTTGACTTTAAATCAAACATTGATTATAAGATGTACCGGATCGTAATCGGAGCAGATACCTTTCAGACCTTGGACCCTTATGAGGACCTTGAAAATTCCAGAAAGATATTTGAGCAGCTTAAGGCGTCCACACCTCAGGAGACCAGTAAAAAGGGGCTGGACGGTCTGCTTCAGCTCATAGGAATTTTAGAAAAGAGAATTGATGATATTAAGGCCAGCAGTATTTTCGGCGATTATGACCAGAACATGGAACGGCTGGAAAAGGACATTTATGTGATCACCGATCTCATAAAAGAGTCCATGTCCAATTATATTTATAATGAGACGAAAACCCTGGAGTCCATGCGCCAGACCTTAGATGAACAGATTAAGCAGGCCATTGCCCTTTGCATCGTGATTTCTGCTTACATTGTCATATGTCTTATGGCTTCCTTTTCTGCCTTTGGGAAAAAGATTACAACGCCCATGGAAGAGCTGTGCAATTATACCATGAAGCTGGCCAATGGAAACTTAAATGTCAGTGCGCCAAAAAGCAACATCAGGGAAATACAGATGTTAAGTGACCAATACGACCAGATGGTGGTGCGGATCGGGGAACTCATTTCGCATATCAGGGAGGAACAGGAGCTTAAAAGGAAGACAGAGCTTAAGCTTTTGCAGGCTCAAATTAACCCTCATTTTCTTTATAATACCCTGGATACCATCGTGTGGCTGGCAGAGGGGAAGCGTCATGAGGAAGTGGTGGAGATGATTACGGCTCTTTCCCTCTTTCTTCGGACGGGGCTTAATAACGGGCGGGATTTTATTACCATACGGGGAGAGGAAGAGCATATTAAAAGCTATCTTCAGATTCAGCATTTCCGTTATGAAGATATTATGGATTATGAGATCGATTTTGAGGAAGAGATTAAGGACTATTCCATCCTAAAGCTTACCCTACAGCCCATTGTAGAGAATGCCCTTTACCATGGCATTAAGAATTGCAGAAAAAAGGGGTCTCTTAAGATCAGCGGCTGGCTGAAAGGACAAGATATCTTTTTAAGGGTAGAGGACAACGGAATCGGAATGAAACAGGAGGAGCTTTTAAAGATGCGGAAGCTGGTCCGCAGAAGAGGAGAAGATGTAGACCAGCGGGAAGGCTTTGGAATTGCCAACGTAGCGGAGCGTATCCGGTTGAATTTCGGGGAAGCCTATGAGCTTTCCATTGACAGCCAGTATGGAGTGGGGACGTCAGTGACCCTGCGAATTCCGGCAGTCTTAAAATGTTAGTAAAAAAATCAACTTTTTTCGTAAAAAAATCAACCCCTGGCAGGAATTATTTCAGATGCGTAAGAAACTTAAACTTTTTCGAAAGATTTTGCATTGTGAAACACTCGTAGGAAAGCTATGATACGGATAGATACAAACGGTAGCAGAAACGATATTTTAGATGGAGGGTAAGATATGAAGAAAAGATTTTTAAGCGTGTTAACAGTAGCAGTTATGACCGCGGCTACGATTCTCACAGGCTGCAGCGGCACACAGACCGCAGCGACAACCGCAGCTCCGGCAGCAACAGAAAGCAAATCGGAGGCAGCCACCACAGAGGCTTCAAAGGATGAGACCAAAGCAGAGGCAAAGGAAGGCGAAAAGAAAGAAATCGTAGTAGGTTTCTCTCAGGTAGGAGCAGAGTCTGACTGGAGAACTGCCAATACCGAATCCATGAAATCCACATTTACAGAGGCCAATGGATATAAGCTGATTTTTGACGATGCTCAGCAGAAACAGGAGAATCAGTTAAAGGCAGTTCGTAACTTTATTCAGCAGGATGTCGATTATATCGTAATCGCACCGGTTACTGAGACCGGCTGGGATACTGTATTACAGGAAGCAAAGGATGCCGGAATTCCGGTTATCATCGTTGACCGTATGATCAATGTATCCGATGATTCCTTATATACCGCATGGGTTGGCTCTAACTTCCTTCAGGAAGGCTATGATGCAGTGGCTTGGCTTGACGGTTATTTAAAGGCCAACAACAAGGCTGACAAAGAGATTAATATCGTAACCATTCAGGGAACCATCGGTTCTTCTGCACAGATTGGACGTACCAATGGTGTGGAAGAGAAGATGAAAGACCATCCGAAGTGGAAGATGTTAGAGCGTCAGACGGGTGAATTCACACAGGCAAAGGGTCAGGAGGTTATGGAGTCCTTCTTAAAGACCTATAATAATATTGATGTTGTAATCGCTGAAAATGATAACATGGCTTTTGGAGCCATTGATGCCATCAAGGCAGCAGGAAAGACCTGTGGACCGAAGGGTGATATCACCATCATTTCCTTTGATGCTGTTGCAGCAGCCTTTGATTCTATGATCGCAGGTGATATGAACGTTTCTGTAGAATGTAATCCTCTTCACGGACCAAGAGTTGCTGAAATTATCCAGAAGCTTGAAAAAGGCGAGACGGTAGATAAGATCGCTTATGTAAAAGAGGGTGTATTCCCGGCAGATACCGCAGCGGCAGAAAAACCAAAGAGACAATATTAATCCATATAGACCGGTGATGCCGGACGAAGGCAAAAGCCGGATAAACAGGTGTAGGGTCATGGAGGACGATTTCCTTTCGTCCTCCGCTCCTCGCCTTTTTTTATCCCTAAAATTGCCTCCAAAGGCAGTACAGCAAAGGAAAGGAAGGTTCGATTATGCCAGGTGAACATGTATTGGCCATGAGAAATATAACGAAAACGTTTCCAGGGGTTCAGGCTCTGTCCCATGTGGATTTTACCCTTCGAAGCGGGGAAATCCACGCACTGATGGGAGAGAATGGAGCCGGGAAATCCACTCTCATAAAGGTTCTTACAGGAGTCGAGGAGTTTGAATCCGGGGAGATTACCCTCCTTGGAGAAAAGGGTGTGATCATCAATCATTCTCCCCAGGAGGCACAGGAGCGGGGAATCAGCACCGTATATCAGGAGGTGAATCTCTGCCCCAATCTTTCCGTGGCGGAAAATCTTTTTATCGGAAGAGAGCCAAGGCGGGCTGGCATGATCGACTGGAAGACCATGAACCGGAAGGCAAAAGAGCTTCTAAAAGGGCTTAAGATTGAAATTGATGTGACAAAGGCCATTGAAAATTATTCCATTGCACTCCAGCAGATGATAGCCATTGCAAGAGCCGTGGATATGTCAGCGAAGGTCTTAATCCTTGATGAGCCTACCTCTTCCCTTGACGACAGTGAAGTAGAGAAGCTGTTTAAGCTGATGAAGCGTTTGAAATCCGAAGGAGTCGGAATCATATTCGTGACTCATTTCCTGGAACAGGTCTATGAGGTCTGTGACCGGATTACCGTGCTCAGAAACGGCTGCCTGGTGGGAGAGTATGAAACGGAAAAGCTTCCAAGGGTACAGCTGGTTGCAAAGATGATGGGTAAGGATTTTGATGATCTGGCCTCCATTAAGAAGGAAAAAGAGGAAGGAAAGATCCGTGAGGATATCGTCATTGATGCACATGGCATTGGACATCAGGGCTCTATTAAACCTTATGATCTTAAGATACATAAAGGGGAAGTCGTAGGGCTT
The DNA here is from genome assembly GCA_000526575.1 of Clostridium sp. 12(A). GTDB lineage: Bacteria > Bacillota > Clostridia > Lachnospirales > Lachnospiraceae > Lacrimispora > Lacrimispora xylanolytica. The sequence continues at coordinate 3,337,437 of JAGI01000002.1, forward strand.
ACGGGGCTGCTAGGCTCCGGCCGTTCTGAGCTTGCCAGAAGCCTTTACGGGGCAGATAAGCCGGACAGCGGAGAGCTTAAGGTAAATGGAACCCATGTGACGGTGAATAAGCCCTTAGATGCCATGATGGCAGGAATGGCTTATCTGCCTGAGAACCGGAAGGAAGAAGGAATTGTTGCGGACCTGTCTGTAAGGGATAACTTAATTCTTGCCCTACAGGCAAAAAGGGGCATGTTCCATCTCATTGGCAGGAAGGAGCAGGAGGAGCTGGCAGAGGAGTATGTAAAGATACTCCAGATAAAAACAGCCAGTCTGGACACTCCCATTAAAAGTCTGAGCGGAGGAAACCAGCAGAAAGTAATTTTAGGACGATGGCTCCTTACCAATCCGGATTTTCTTATTTTAGATGAGCCTACCAGAGGAATTGACGTAGGCACGAAAACAGAGATACAAAAACTTGTGGTGAAGCTTGCGGAGGAGGGGAAATCCGTGATGTTCATTTCATCAGAAGTAGAGGAAATGCTTCGTACCTGCACCCGAATGGCAGTGCTTCGGGACGGGGAAAAGGTTGGCGAGCTGGAGGAACACGAGCTTGACCAGAACCAGATCATGAAAGCGATTGCAGGAGGTGGGGCAGATGAATAAGTTCATGGGATATTATAAAAAGCTGACGGGAGCCCGGCTGTTTCTTCCTCTGTTTTGCCTGGTTTTAGTACTGTTATCCAATCTTATAAAGACACCTGGATTTTTTGAAGTGACCATTAAAAACGGGGTTCTCTACGGCTATATCATTGACGTTATCAACCGGGCCAGCGATCTGGTCATTCTGGCTGTTGGTATGACGTTAGTCGTCGCAGCTTCTGGCGGTACGGATATTTCTGTGGGAGCGGTGATGTCAGTGGCTGGTGCGGTTTGCTGCTTCATCCTGGCAGGGGGCCAGCAGTCGGTCAACGCATTCCAGAATCCATATCTCTTAGGTGTTCTGGCAGCTGTAATCGCTGGTATCTTATGCGGGTGCTTTAACGGATTTTTAGTGGCAAAGATGAAGATTCAGCCCATGGTCGCCACCTTGATTCTGTTTACGGCGGGCCGGGGAATCGCCCAGCTGATTACCAAAGGCCAGATTACCTACATACGTGTGGAATCCTATAAGATGTTAGGTTCCAGCATTCCGGGAATTCCAATTCCCACTCCTGTGTTCGTGGCATTAATCGTAGTTCTTTTGACCTATGTGCTGTTAAAGAAAACAACCCTTGGACTTTATATTCAGACGGTAGGAATTAATCCCAAGGCTTCCAGGCTCATGGGAATTAATTCTCCTATGATTATTTTCTTATCCTATGTATTTTGCGGTCTTTGTGCTGGAATTTCCGGTCTTGTGGCTTCATCAAGAATCTATTCGGCCGATGCCAATAACATTGGACTGAATCTGGAGCTGGATGCGATTTTAGCAGTTGCCCTGGGAGGAAACAGCTTAGGCGGTGGTAAATTCTCTCTGCTTGGAAGTGTCATCGGAGCCTATACCATTCAGGCTTTAAGCACCACCTTATATGCCATGGGAGTGTCACCTGACCAGATTCCGGTTTACAAGGCAGCTGTAGTGGTGGTAATTGTTGCCCTCCAGTCAACAGAACTTAAGAGAATCGTGAAGCGGTTACAAACAGAACGTGCAGCGGGAAAGAAGGTGGCATAAATGAAAAAAATGGGTAAAATAGACGGCAAAGTATTCCTTCTGATTATTACAATCGTTCTTTTTCTTGCCATGTATCTGGCCGGTGTTATTATCTTTAACAGTAAGGGCTTTGCAAAGCCTCAGGTATTTTTAAATCTGTTCATATCCAATGCAGGACTCATAGTCATAGCAGCAGGAATGACCATGGTCATGATTACCGGAGGAATTGATATTTCCGTTGGTTCCGTGGTGGCTCTTACCTGTATGATGCTTGCCTGGATGATGGAGGTTAAGGGCGTTGGAGCGGTTCCGGCTCTCATCATCGTCCTGATCATGGGCCTGGTATTTGGTCTGGTACAGGGATTTTTAATTGCTTATTTAAAGCTACAGCCCTTTATCGTTACCCTGGCAGGCATGTTCTTTGCCAGAGGTATGACAGCCATTATCAGCCAGGAGATGATCAGCGTAAAAAATGAATTATTTCTCCAATGGGCGAAAAGCAAAATTAACTTAACCTTCCTGGGGGGAACGGTAAATAAAAAGGGTGTGGTAAATTATCCCTTTATCTATCCCAGTGTTATCATTGCCCTGATTGTCCTGGTTCTTGTATTCGTGCTCTTAAAGTATACGAAATTTGGACGGACGGTCTATGCGGTAGGCGGCAGTGAACAGTCGGCCCTGATGATGGGTCTTAATGTAAGGCGCACCAAGCTTTTTGTTTATGTCATCAATGGGTTTTTGTGTTCCCTTGGGGGCTTCCTGTTCTGCTTAAATACGTGTGCCGGTTTCGTGGAGCAGGCAAAGGGCTTTGAGATGGAGGCCATTGCATCTGCCGTTATCGGAGGCACCCTGCTCACCGGAGGTGTTGGCAATGTCTTTGGAAGCTTGTTCGGGGTACTGATTAAAGGAACCATTGAGACCTTTATCACCTTCCAGGGAACTCTTTCTTCCTGGTGGACCAAGATTACCATAGCAGCCCTTTTGGCTTTCTTTATTATACTTCAGAGCCTTTTTGCAAAGGCAAAGGAAAAAAGATAACAGGCCTTTTGAAAGCAGGCAGGAGACTTGATATCTCCTGCCTGCTTGTGGCTTCTATAGAAACTCCCCCCTATGGGAGCTCGCTCCGGTATTCACTGGGGCTTATGCCGTAGACGTGTTTAAAGGTCTTACTGAAATGAAAGGGGTCCAGATAGCCAGTAAGCTGGCTGATATCTGCAATAGACAGCTCCGGATTCCGAAGAAGCTGTTTTGAGATACTTAACCGATGGTTCCTTAAATACTTGGAGGGCGTGATTCCGGAGTGCTTTAAGAATATCTTACTTAAATAGGGGACGGAAAAACCAAATTCTGTGGCAAGAGAAGTAAAATCAATCTGATTCTGGTAATTTTTGTGGATATATTCTTTCACAAGCTCTACGATTTCCTTTGCCCGGTTTGGAGAATGGAGTAGGGTGTCTTGTTGGAAACGGTCCTTGGCTGAAAGCAGCTTAGTCTCCAGAACGGACAGGGTTTTTCTAAGCTCTTCGTAATTAACTGGCTTTAAGAGATAATTGCTCACCTCGTACCGGAGGGCTTCCTTGGCATATTCAAAGTCGGAGTAACCGCTGATGATGACAGAAAGGATGAAGGGATACCTTTCGTGAATCTGTTTTACCAGCTCCAGTCCATCCATCACTGGCATTCGAATGTCGGTGAAAATGACATTGGGGAGATATTCTTCCGCCAGCTTAAGCCCCTCCAGACCATTGGAAGCAATTGCAGCTACTAAAAAGGACGGGTTCAACTCTTCAATTTTCTTGGCAATGTTTTTGGCAATTAAGGATTCATCCTCAATCACCAGTACTGAAAACTTCATGGCATCATTCCTCCTATGACTACAATTGCTCCGTGAGGCACGTGGTTGCTCAATCTGAAAATGTGTTTCCCCTGATATAAAATTTTAAATCGGATGTAGATGTTCATGAGCCCCATCCCGTCTATTTCCAGGTTTGGAAGAACTCCGTTTTTTTCAATGTGAGATATTTTTTCCTGGAGATGTTCCAGGTCATCTTTTGTAAAGCCAGGGCCGTTGTCCCTGATTTGAATCTCCCAGTATGTGTTGGTTAAAACTCCCAGTATCTTGACATTCCAGGGAGGACTTGATTTGGTGGAATACTTAATGGCATTTTCTACGATTAACTGTAGGCACAGCTTCGGGATACGTACCTCATGCATCCCTTCTGGAATATCGAATTCAAACTGAAGGCTGTCGTGGTACCTCACCTTCATGCATTCCAGATAATCCTGTGTATGGGACAGCTCATCTTTTAAGGATACAAGCTGTTCGCTGTCAGATGAGATATATCGGAATATCCGTGAAATCGTCTGGCACATCATGATAATTTCCTGATTCATATTCTCATCGGCCATGGCCTGTATGGTGGCAAGGGAATTATATAAAAAATGAGGATTCATCTGAGCCTGTAGCGCAAGCATCTTAGACTGCATATCACTGCTTTGCAGCTGGAGTTCCCGCTCCATAGAGGCTCTGGCCTTCTTCTGCATCTTTAACAGCGTCTGGTATAAGGTATTTACCTCGGTAATTTTAAGCTCCATTTCTTCAAATGCCGGCTCTGTATCAGCTCCTGTCAGCTGGAAGGCTCTCACCTGATTCGATATTTTGGACAGCGGTGTAGCAATCCGTTTGGAAATTAAGTAGGATATGAAAACGGTTATTATCATGACGAAAAACAAAAGAATCAAGTTGGCAGAAATATACTGATAGATGGGCTGCATCAGCATCCGGTTATCAATGACCAATGCTGTAATAAAGCCGGTATAATCAGAGGTGGTGAACAGGAGGTACTTGTTTTCTGATTTCAGATAAATAGGGGTTTGATTGGCATCCTCTAAAGCCCCATTTGTCTGCTTGGTTATTAAGTCGAAGTAAAGCTCGTTATGTTTCCCACTTCCTGTGGAATAGACCGTTTTTTCCGTCGGGGCCGTAAAGGTAGACCTCCTCCTCGTAGGGGCTTTGAAAGGCAGTGACAGCGTTGGCTACGCTTTTAAAGGATTTTTTTACTTCAACAATTCCCTGAGGGATATTTAGCGGACTGTAAAATACCCGGCTGAGGGAAATGAAATTGTTATCGTCAGGATAGGAATAATAGCGGCCCAAGGTCTCATCTTTTTCACAATAGATATACTTCTTGCCTTTTAAGCGAACCACCTCATCATACCAGTCCTGGTTTGAAACGCTGTCTTTTGAGGAGGTGTTGTCTAAGCCTACGCCGAATTTCCCGTAGTCCAGGGAATAGAGGTAGGTCTGGTCAGCGGGAGAGTTTGGTCCGATCATTGCGATGATTAAATCGTAAAGCATTTTTGTGTTGTTGATACTTTCATAGATTTCATTGGAGCTTAGGGTACTGTCCTGATAATTGATATAGGTTCCGAATTTTTCTTTAATGAGATTGGAATAAATGATATTTTGAGATGCGGTATCTAAGTCGTGTACCACGGACTCAAAGTTGTCCATGATGATAGCAGCATTGTTCTGTAACGTAGAGAATGCACTGGTTTTAAGCTTGGTTGTTTCCGTTGCAATGGTATAGAAGGTAAGTAAAAGAATTACAAAAATAAACAGAGCCGTATATGGACGAAAAAGTGTCTGCATGATGCTCTGATTTCTCGGTTTCTTTGTTGTTATTGACACCATAATTGACTTTTCCTCCCCGGCTTCATCCCTGATAGTTAAAAATATACATGAAAAATGATCGAAATGTTCATTCAAAAATGTCTATATTACACTATATAATACAGATAACAAAGTAAAAGTCAATATAATTTTTCGGGGAGGTATTTTTATGAAGCTTAGAAAAACCGTTGTATTGAGCCTGACGATGGCGGCTGCACTTATTTTTACCGGCTGCGCAAAAACGGAGAGTGGAGGAACCGGAAGTGCTGCTTCCGGGGAAAGCGCTTCCCAGGAGGCAAAGGCTTCCTCCGGTAAGGGAAAGGATGGTGTGACTCTTTCCTTTATGGCAAGCCAGGATTGGATTCAGGATGCAGAAATTGAGCTGTCTAAGAAATTTACGGAAGAAACAGGAATTAAGGTGGATTATCAGATTATTCCTTCTGACCAGTACGTCAATCTTTTAATGACGAAATTAAATACTGGGGAATGTACGGACATTTTCGGAGCCCAAAGCGGAAGATTTGATATTAAGGCTCAGATCAATGTGGAGAAGAATGCCGTTGATTTATCTAAAACCGCCTTTAGCAGTCAGGTGGAACCTCTGGTAGCCGATGAACTGTCCATAGACAAAAAGCTGTATGGGCAGCCAATACAGGATGTGTCTTCTGTATGGGCCATTGGCTATAACAAGAAGATCTTTGAGAAATTAAACTTAGAAATACCAACGGATTATGAAAGCTTTACCAAAGTATGTGATGCCATATCGGCAGAGGGAATTACACCTGTATATGAGTGTGTATCCGATGGCTGGCATCATACCTTATGGCTGCCGGAAACAGGGGTACAGGCAGAGACAAAAGAGCCTGGAATCATAGACAAGTGGAATGAGAATAAGGCAGCCTTTGAGGGAAATGCCACTCTGACAACCATCTTAAACCAGGTCAATGAAATGGTCTCTAAGGGGTACTGGGGCGAGGACTACATGTCCAATACGTATGCAGATTCTGCAAAGAACATTGCTTCTGGAAAATACGCCATGACAATTGCCAATCAGGGCTTTGGGGCAGAGGTCAACAAGGTGAATCCTGATATTGCGGTAGATGACATCGGCTATTTTGTAATACCGCTAGCTGATAACCAGACCTTGAATGTAAATCCGGCAGGACCAGCAAGATTTGTATTCAGCGGCTCGAAGCATCAGGAAGAGGCAATCCAGTATCTGGAATTCCTGGCAAAGGAAGAGAACCTGGCTTACTTAACGGAGAATGTAAGTAAATTCAATAAGCTTCCCTTTAAGAATGCGCCCAGCATGTATACAGAATCCGTTCAGGATTTCTATAGCCGCTACACCAACAAGGGAACAGTTATTCAGACAGCGGTTAAATATGTTAATCCTCAGTGGAGTGAAATAGGAGCCAATTTATCAGCAATGATCGTTGGTGAGATGAAACCGGAAGAGGTCCTTAAATCAATCGATGAAGTGAGAGCCCAGCAGGCAAAGGCCGCCGGGGACCCCGCCTGGAAATGACAACCTGTAATTCTCTTTAAGGTGAGTGAATACGATGAATAAAAATAAAATTTACCCTATGTGGTTTGCTGCACTGGCACTTTTCATCTACACGGTCTTATTTGTTCTTCCTGGCCTGATTGGTATCGGATATTCCTTTACTGACTGGTCCTCCTATTCAAACCAGCTCCATTTTGTTGGGCTTGAGAATTTTAAGACCGTATTTTCCGCAGATGAAAATTACTTGAAGATTATAAAGAATACCTTGGTATTCACTCTTTCAACAACTGTAATTAAGAACATATTAGGACTTGCACTGGCGGTGCTGCTTACAAAATCCATCCGGCTTTTAAATTTTCACCGGGGCGTTATGTTCCTGCCGTCTGTGCTGTCTACCCTGATCCTTGGAATGGTTTTTACCTCGATATTGAATCCCTCCACAGGCTTATTAAATACATTTTTACGGGGAACTGGGCTGGAGGGGCTTGCTAAGCCCTGGCTCACCAGCCCGGTATATGCCTTTCCGTCTGTGATGGCAGTGGATATCTGGAGAGGGACCGGGTATATCATGACCATATTAATTGCCGGTATCCTTTCCATCTCTCAGGATTACTATGAGGCATGCAGCATTGATGGGGCCTCCTCCTGGCAGAAATTCCGGTTTATTACACTGCCTCTGCTGCTTCCCACCCTTGCCACCACAACGGTTTTAAATGTAATTTATGGACTTAAGGTCTTTGATATGATTTATGCACTGACAAACGGAGGTCCCGGAAAAGCAACGACAGAGGTTCTTTATACGGCTGTGTTCAAGAAGTTCGGAACCGGTCAGTATGCCATTGGTACCGCCCTATCCTCTGTCATGTTCATATTCATGGTAGTAATCGGATTCTTTATGATCCGCACGATGACGAAAGATGAGGTGGAAGAATAATGAAAGCAAAAAAACATGCCGCTGCCATTGCCGCCAACGCCGGGGCATGGCTGATCACTGCCATTTCACTGATTCCTTTTCTGCTTATTCTATTAAACTCCTTAAAGGACAGCCTGGGAGCCTCTGAAATGAATCTTAAGCTGCCAGCGGTTCCCCTTCAGTGGGATAACTTCCTGGTGGTAGTGGAAAAGGGAAAGCTTTTGACCTCATTTTTAAATAGCTGCATCTATTCGGCGGCAAGTGTTTTTCTCTGTACCCTGTTTGCGTCCCTGGCCTCCTATGTATTTTCAAGGAACCGGTCTAAAATAAACCGGATTCTCTATCTTTATATGGTGTTAGGAATCACCATGCCAGTCAATTATGTGGCACTGACAAAGGTTATGATGTTTCTTCATCTGAATAATACCAGAGTGGGAATCATTCTTTTGTATACGGCGATGCAGCTTCCGTTTTCCGTATTTCTGATTCATGGCTTTGTGGCAAAGCTGCCAACAGAGCTTGATGAAGCCGCTGTCATCGATGGCTGCAGTCCGGTCCGGTTGTTTGTCTCGGTTATCCTGCCTCTTTTAAAGCCTGCAATTGCAACGGTAGTGGTACTTACATTTTTAAATACATGGAATGAGTTTGTATCCCCTTTGTATTTTTTAAGCAGCTCTGCCAAGTGGCCAATGACACTTTCGGTCTACAACTTTTTTGGAATGTATTTTAAAGACTGGAATCTGGTCTGTGCCGATATTTTCCTGACCAGTCTTCCGGTAATACTTGTTTATCTTTTAGGGCAAAAGTATATTGTATCCGGTATGACAGCCGGAGCGGTGAAAGGATAGGTAAATGGCATTGAATCAGGTAGATACGGTGGTCATAGAATCGGGAAAGAAAACTTTGATATACAGAAATATTTCTGACAACATCATTCACTGCACCTGTGGGGTGACGGGAAGTATTATAAAGCCCTCCCCCTTAGGAATCGAGCCGCCTGCAAGCGGGGTCTTTCAGTATGAGAGGACCAATCATTTCCATATATTTGGAAATGGTACTCTTAAGGCGGAGATCAACAGAAAAACAGGAAAGACATACTGGAGCCACAGCGGGTCCGGGAAACTGCTTTTTGAAGAGACAGACAGGGAGCTTTATGAGATCCCTGTCTATCAGCATACCACAAAGGGGGAAGCCCCTGAAATCAAACGGGTAAAGACCGTTGATGGAGAGCGTATTTTTATCAATAACCTGGTGCAGGAAGAGGTGAGGACCGCTTACAGGGGAAAATTGTGGTTTGAGTGGCAAAGGGATGAAAAGCTTCATGGGCTTGGGCAGGGAGAGGAAGGAATCTATGATTACAAGGGTTCTGTTCAGTATCTTTACCAGCATAACATGAGAATTCCCCTTCCTGTCCTCATATCTGACCGGGGCTATGGCCTGTTGTTTGACTGCGGCAGCCTGATGACCTTTAATGATGATAAAAGGGGCTCTTATGTGTATTTTGATACAGTGGATCAGCTGAGCTATTATATTATCTATGGACCTCAATTTGACCAGATCATAAAGGGGATCAGAACGTTATCCGGGAGAGCGCCCATGCTTCCCAAATGGTCCTTTGGATATATCCAGTCCAAGGAGGCATACCATACCCAGCAGGAGCTTATAGATGTAGTAAAGGAATATCGAAAGAGAGACATTCCCATTGACGGAATTGTTCAGGACTGGAACACCTGGGAAGAGGGGAAATGGGGCAATAAGCTTCTGGATAAATCCCGGTATCCTGATTTTCCTGGGGCAGTGAAGGAATTACATAAGAAAAACGTTCATGTCATGGTCTCTGTATGGCCCAATATGGACCCCAGTACGGAAAACCACAAGGAATTTTTGGATAAGGGACTGCTATTACATGATTTATCCACCTACGATGCTTTTAATCCCAAGGCGAGAGCCGTATATTATAAGCAGCTGAAAGAGGAACTGATCGCGGCAGGCGTGGATGCCTGGTGGTGTGATTCCACGGAGCCGTTTTGCGGACCGGACTGGAAGGGAAGCTTTAAAAGGGAAGCCTGGGAGCGGTTCATGCTGGTGGGGGAAGAGCATAAGAAATACCTTGATCCGGCTAAGGCCAACTTGTATGGAAAATACCATGCAAAGGGAATCTATGAAAATCAGAGGAAAGAGGACCACAATAAGCGGGTACTGAATCTGACCAGATCCGGCTTTGCCGGCTCTCAGGCCTACGGAACGGTTCTTTGGTCCGGGGATATTACTGCCACCTGGGAAACTCTTAAATTGCAGATGAAGGAAGGACTTAACTTCTGCATGAGCGGTCACCCCTACTGGACACTGGATGTGGGGGGCTTCTTTGTGGTAAAGGACAACTGGAAAAAAAGGGGCTGCAATTCTAGCAATGACCCGGAACCCAAATGGTTCTGGCAGGGCGGTTATGAGCAGGGAGTGGATGACAGGGCATACCGGGAGCTTTATGTGAGATGGCTTCAGTTTTCCCTCTTTCTTCCCATGTTCCGTTCTCACGGAACGGATACCCCACGGGAAATCTGGAACTTCGGAGAGCGGGGCACTATGTTTTATGATGAGATAGAGCGATGTATCCGTCTTAGATATAAATTAATGCCCTATACCTATTCCCTTGCCGGACGGGTCATGCTTCAGGATGATACCATGCTTCGAAGCCTTCTGTTTGATTTTCCAGAGGATGAGACGGCAAAGGGAATATCCTCACAGTTTATGTACGGAGATTCCATCCTGGTTTGTCCGGTGACAGAGCCTATGTATTATGAAGCGGAAAATATCCCACTGGAGCGGGAACGGACCTGGAGATGCTATCTGCCCCTTTCCTGCGGCTGGTATGATTTCTGGACCGGAAATTATTATGAGGGCGGCCAATGGATCATAGCAGAAGCTCCTATTAATAAGATTCCTGTATTTATCAGGGAAGGAGCCATCATTCCGATGGAACAGGGACTTAGCTATGCAGATGAGGTGGTTGATACTCCATTTGAATTTCACGTATACGAAGGAAAAGACGGATCTTTTCAGCTGTATGAGGATTCGGGAGATGGGTATGATTATGAAAAAGGAATCTATAATCTTATTCCGGTTTCCTGGGACGATAAAAAAAGAGAGCTGTCCCTTGGTAAGAGCCGTTATTCCTTTCCCCAATCCATTAAGGGTCGGAGCTGCGTGATCCGCACCTCGGGAGGAAGGGAAATGTTCTTTTCCTATGATGGAACGGAAACAACCATATCTTTCCCATAAAATGAACAGGAAACTAAAAAGGCCAACATTCATAATTTCAGGAATGACGGCCTTTTTTCCACGACTTATGGTTCTGCTTGCGCATCGCCTTCTTATTGATTATAATACATAAGACTAATAGAAGGAAACAATGTAAATGCAGGTGAAAGCAGGGAGGAATAACAGAAAAAGGGGCTCCTTTTACTGGAACATACTATGAGCAAATTTATTGGAAATAAAAGATTTTATCAGATGGTGCTGTCAATAGCCATCCCCATTATGATACAGAACGGTATTACGAATTTTGTCAGCCTATTAAATAATATTATGGTTGGTATGGTGGGAACGGAACAGATGACCGGAGTTGCCATTGTTAACCAGCTTATGTTCGTATTTAACATCACTATTTTTGGAATCATATCAGGTGCCGGGATTTTTGGTGCCCAGTTTTATGGCAGCCAAAAGCATGACGGAGTGAGGCATGCGTTCCGGTTTAAGATTATCTGCTGTCTCATTCTTACGGCGTTTGCTGCGGCTCTCTTCTTTTTTTTCGGAAAAGATCTCATTGCCCTGTATCTTGAGGGCGAGGGAAATGAAGCAGAACGTGAGATGGTTCTTGGCTATGGAAGACAGTATATGCTGATTATGTTAATCGGTATGGTCCCGTTTGGAATTGAACAGGCGTATACCAGTACCCTTAGAGAGTGCGGTCAAACTGTTGTTCCCATGAAGGCTGGTATTGTAGCCGTACTTGTCAATGTGACCTTGAACTTTATTTTGATCTTTGGCAGATTTGGTGCCCCGGAGCTTGGAGTCATGGGTGCTGGTACAGCCACTGCGGTAGCAAGATTTATTGAGGCTGGAATCATTGTTTCCTGGACTCACAGCCATAAGAAAAGAAATCCATTTATTGTAGGAGCTTATAAAAGCCTTTACATTCCAGGAAGCCTGGTAAAGAAGATTCTCATTAAGGGCACTCCTCTCATGGTAAATGAAGCGCTTTGGGCTGCCGGTATGGCAGGACTGATGCAGTGCTATTCCATCAGAGGCTTAGTGGCAGTGGCAGGTCTTAATATATCCGGTACCATTGGTAATGTGTTCAACGTGGTTTATCTGGCTATGGGAAGCGCGGTTTCTATTATTGTAGGCCAGCTTCTGGGAGCTGGAAAGCATGAGGAGGCAAGAGATACGGATACAAAGCTGATTGCATTTTCTGTTTGCTCGGGACTTATCATCGGAATGATTTTAATGGTCCTGGCACCGTTATTCCCCATGGTATATAACACCTCGGATGAGGTGAAAAAATTAGCTGTACAGTTTATCCGTATCCTGGCATTTTGCATGCCCATTAATGCATTTATGAATGTTTCTTATTTTACCCTTCGTTCCGGAGGAAAGACCATTGTTACCTTTTTCTTTGACAGCGTGTTTATCTGGGTAGCCAGTATTCCGGTTGCTTATACTTTAAGCCGGTTTACGGATATTCCAATCGTCCAGCTGTATTTCATGTGCCAGATGGTGGATCTGGTCAAATGTGCGATTGGCTTTGTTCTGGTGAAGAAGGGCGTTTGGATTCAGAATATTGTTCTGGAAGAAGGCTAGGTCTTAACTGCTTCCGGTTCTGAGACGGTGACATGCCAAGGAGGCTTTTAAAGACCCGGTTAAAATGAGTGACATTTGAAAAACCAACCTCCCGGCTGATGTCGGTGATGGTCTTGTCCGTCTCCAGAAACATCCTCTGTGCCTGAATGATGCGAAGGTTATTTATGTAATGAATGATGGTGCTGTTGGTATAGCGTTTAAATTCCCGGCACAGATAATAGGGACTGATATAAAACCTGGCAGCCAGGTCATTAAGAGTAATGTTCTCACTGTAATTTAAGTGAAGGTAATGAAGGATTTCACTGATGCGCCCGGACTGTTCCGGCTTAATGGACTCTCCGGACCGCCTTGCCAGCTTAATTAATAGCTGATTTAAAAGCATTTGCATGGCTTCTGTTCCATAGCCATCTCCTTCATCCTGCTCCTTAAGAATCTCTTTTAACAGCTGATGAATGAGAAGGCTGTCCTTCTTATCCAGACGGTAAACGCCAGAAGAGGTGCCTAAAGCCTTTTTGATCTCAGGAACCAGAATCATATCCTGGGTGAAATAGACCAAGAGCCGTTTAAAAGCCACGCCGCTGTCTCCGTAGGAGTGATGCATCACATAGGGAGGAAACAGGATCAATTCCCCGGATTGAATGGAATAGATATGTTCATTTACCATGTGGTAACGGTTTCCGTATTCCAGATAGTAAAGCTCGAAATATTCGTGATAATGAGATCGTTCCATGTTGTCATCCACACCCTGGATGCGTTCGCTGGCTATGGATTTCCCCCCAGCCATTAAAAAGCCTGCAGAATCGATCAACGTTTCGCTCCTCCTTTCAAATTCTTACGATAGGGACATTATATCTGTTTCTTGACCCGTTGGCAATGAGACAAAAAAAGAGCTATTGATAAATGATATCAATAAACCCTCTTGATTTTTTCTTGTCCCTATGCTAACATAAGGTTAGTTAGCCGACACTAACTACGTGTGAATATTCTATACATCAGACTAACCCTCTGAGATTCTCCTTCATTGACCCATGAAGGATCATGACTCCTACGAAAAGGCCCTCCTTGTTACCGCATGACAAGGACGGCCTTTTTGATATTAAAAAATTGTTTTATCGTTACATTCCGATCATATCAAACTGTTCAAAGGAGATTAACAGTTTGGAATCTTTTTTCGGATTTGGATATTTTATCTGTACTGATTTTAATGTCTGGCTGTAATACCAACCGGACTCTGCCTGTTCAAATTTTTTCCTGTGAAGGAAATGGGGCAGAAGTTCTCCGTCAAGGGTTACAAAGAAAGGTGCTTTTTCTCTCTGAATCACATCCAGATGCAGGGTTTCCACTGTGGTCTCAAAATTTCCTTCCTGCTTAAATTTAAGAACAGTCTGCTCTCCAGCCTTCATATCAATATGAGTTTTTAAATATGCTCCCTTTTCATAATCCATGGAACAGCCATCATCCTCATATAAAGTGAAGCAATTGTCCTTATCTGCTGCGATCAGGAGATGAAGGCCGGTAATGGTTTCTGTAGTTACGTTATTTATCTGGTTTAAGGCCATGGGAATAATGGCTCCGCCCCGGACAAAGAGAGGAATGCTCTCGATGGTAACAGGAATCTTAATGGTCTGTCCGCCTTCATACCGTTCTCTTGTGTAGAAATCATAGAAGACTTCTCCCTCAGGCAGATATACTTCCCGGAACTGGGCTCCTTTTTCTACGACGTTGGCAACCAGAAGAGAATCGCCGGTCATAAAATCAATGCCTTCCTCGTAGCATTTCGGGTCGTTTTGAAACGCACTGCACATGGGTTCCATAATAGGAAGACCAGTTTCATGGGCCCGCTCCATGAGTGAATAGAAATATGGAATCATGCGGTAGCGGAATTTCATGGCGTTACGGATATATTTGGTATAGTTTCCGTACATCCAGGGCTCTGTTACCGTGTTGTCTGTATTGACGGAATGAACAGAGAAACGAGGCTGGAAGATTCCGTTTTGCACCCAGCGGACCATTAATTCTGCCTCCGGTGATGTGCCGTAAAAGCCGCCGATATCGCAGCCCTGATTGGCTACTCCGCTTAAGCTCATCCCCAGGATAGTTGCAATGTTATATTTTAAAGAATCCCAGCAGGTCAGGTTATCTCCTGCCCAGGTCTGGGCATAGCGCTGGATTCCGCTGTGACCGGAACGGCAGACGATAAATGGTCTTGTATTGTCAAAGGTCTCATGAATGGCTTCGTCGGTGATATGGCACATTAAGTTGGACATTACAGATTTTAACTGTCCGATGGTGCCGCCCTTTCCTTCAAAGTCGCAGCGGCTGTCCTTGTCCACCATGCTGTCGTATTCGCAGTTATCATTCCAGATGGAATTAGTGCCCATCTCCAGAACATTTTCTTTTAACAGCTTCTTCCAGACGGTTCTTGTCTTTTCCTTCGTGAAATCGGCAAACACGCCCTTGCCGCCCCACCAGGTCCCCACTCCCGGCTCGTCCTTTTCACTGTCTTTTACAAAGATATCCTCTGCCTTCATGGTTTCTAAATCTGGATGGGATAACAGGATGCCTGGCTTTACGTTAGGAGATACGGTAATGCCCCGTTTTTTCATTTCCCGAAAGAAGTTCTTTGGATCTTTAAAACGGTCCTTGTTCCAGGTAAAGACGCAGCGCTTGATGCCATCCTTTGTCTCAATGGAGGTGTAGCCGGAGGAGAGCTGAAATCCGTCTGCCGGAATGTCTTCTTCCTTTGTGGTATCAATAAATTCCAGGATCGCGTCATCACAGTCCTTGGGAAGCTCCGGGTAATACATGGAGGAACCAAGATAGCCAAGGGCGTATCGGGGAAGAAGGGCTGATTTTCCCGTCAAATCCGTATAACGTTCCACCACGCTCCTTACCTTTGGCCCTGCAATGAGGAATAAGTCGATGTCACCGCCGTCGGCACGGTAGCGGCTGTGAGGCTTCCAGTAATTGCTCTTTTCCCGGCCCATATCAAAATCACATTCGTAGGTGTTGTGATAGAAATAGCCCACTGCCTTTTTGGTATCCTTATTCAGTTTAATGTAAAATGGGATATGCTTATATAAAGAGTCTGTTTCCTTCGGGTTATACCCCATGGCATCCTTTGGACTCATGGAAAGGAACTTCTGGGCCTTGTTCCATTCCCCGCTCTTTTCTCCAAAGCCGTAAAAGCAGTCTTTTGGTGAAATTTCGCTGGTATGGATTCGTCTGTGGTTGCTGTCCTCCATATAGCCAAGGTCCACGATATCGGAGTGGATGCAGATTCCTTCCTTGTCATAGATGCAGATACGAAACGGGTCTTTTTCAATGACCACCTTTAAAAGCGCTCCCTGTAGGATTACGGAGTCTCCCTGGTCAGACAGGCTGGCAGAAGCAGGCGTAATCCGCTTTCTCATACTGCCAAGGAATTTGTCCATACGGTCTTCCCATGCAGTGGTGACGAGGCTGTAGGATTCTTCAGCAAAATCCCCGTCAAACCCTGCCCGGATGCGGATAATGGAATCGGTAAAAAACATGAGGCGGATCTCAATGGAATTGGTGAGAATCCGGAAATAAGAATCAGAGGAAATCACTTCTTTTACAGCGGTACAAAGCTTCATATGGTATCTGCTCCTTTTTGTAAATGTATCATAAGTTTCTGCTATCATCATAAAGAAAACGTCATGCAAATGCTAGACGGAAATTGCAGTTTGACAGGTAAAACTATACATATCTTGCGCTTTTTTCTGACGAAATATAAGGCATTCCCAATGTAAAATGAGCAAAATACGTTTTATACTGAGAATAACAGTGCAATTTCCGTCTAGCTTTCCCTGATCTTTAAGCATATAATAAGAAAAAACAGTAAGGAGGACCAGCTCATGGCCAGCATGAATTGTCATTACTATAGCTTTTCCCTAAAGCGCACAGTCGATGTAAATGTAATTATCCCAACCCCGGAAGGAAACGAGCAGATCACCAGTGAAGAAACAAAAAAGGCGTACCCTTATGATACAGGGCTTCCTGTTCTTTACCTTCTTCATGGTGCCTATGGAGATTACAGCTCCTGGATGAGGTTTTCCAATATTGAACGGTATGCACAAAAGCATTGTGTGGCAGTGGTAATGGCTTCTGCGGATAACAGCTTTTATCAGGACATGTATCTGGGAAATAATTATTTTACCTTTTTTACGGAAGAGCTTCCTGCTTTTGTGAAAAGTATTTTTCCAATCTCAAAGAGAAGAGAGGATACCTTTGTGGCAGGTCTTTCCATGGGCGGCTATGGGGCCTGGTATCTGGGACTTTCAAAGCCAGAGCAGTATGCAAAGGCAGCCAGCTTATCCGGTGCCCTTGATATCGAGATGACTTATGAAAGAACAAAAGACGGGGAAGGCGGATCCCCCTTCCGCTGGGACTTAATTTTTAAGAATCCAGCGGATGTGTTGGGAAGCGATGCGGATCTGATTACTCTTTATGACCGCTGTGAGAAGGCCGGGAATCTGCCGGAGCTTTACTTTGCCTGCGGCACCGAGGACTTTGTGTACGATATGAATACCGCCATGAAAGCACAGCTTGATGAGAGAGGCTCTAAGGCTGTCTATGTGGAAGGCCCCGGCAATCATGACTGGGACTTCTGGGAGGCATATATCCAGAAGGTGTTACAGTGGATGTTACCCCTATAAATGATAATTCTTTTCGTGTGCACTTCTTGCATTTTTAATCATAATATGGTAATATAAATACAGTTAGTTTTAGCTAACTGCGTGTGAATATTCTAAATCAGACTAACCCTCTGATTGCATCCTTCATTTGACCCGTGAAGGATCATGACTCCTGCAAGAGAGCCGTATCTGTTACCGCATGACAGGACGGCTTTTTTTGCGCATTCTGTTACGTAAGAGGAATAGACGAAAGGCCGGAAAGGGGATATAAAATTGGAAATCAAGCAACTGGAGTATTTTGTGGCAACAGCAGATCACGGCAGCTTAAATAAGGCGGCAGAGTATCTGTACACCTCCCAGCCCAATGTAAGTAAGGTCATTGCCAATCTGGAAAAAGAACTGGGAGTCCTTTTATTTGAACGAAACAGCAGAGGAATTAAAATCACAGAGCAGGGGACCTTGCTGTATTCTTATGCTCTTTCCATTTTAAAAAACTCCAATATGATTCAGGCCCTGGTGAAGAAGGAGACGAAAAGCTATTTTTGCGTATCCGGTTATCAAAGCAGCATCTTAACCCGATTGGTGGCAGAATTATATGCAGCTCACAAGGATAAAGGAATCAAGTTCGGATACAGGGAAGGGACTGTTGAGGAGATTACAGATCATGTGTCAGAGCACTTATCAGAAATTGGTATTGTTTATCTGGCTCATTCCCAGCTTCCCTGCTTTCATCATATTATGTGGCACAAGAAACTGGAATACCACCCCCTGGGGGATCTTGGGATACGGATTTATATGGGGAATAAACACCCGTGGTATCACAGAGATTTCATTGCATTCGATGAACTGAAGGAACTGAAATTCATGGAAGGAACTGAGGATTTCTTTGCCATGGAGCATCACATCGACCGGATCAGCATAGGAGCCACACAGATGGAGAATCGTAACAATGCAGTTTTTACCAACAGCGATTATATGATTCACAGTATGCTAAAGCATACGGATGTCTGCTGCATGGGCATTGATTTTGTCTCCGGGGATTACGAAGCCCAGGGCATCAGGGCCTTAAAGGTAAAGGACTGCGAACGGTTTCTTACCATTGGATATGTAAAGCAGAAGAAAAAAGAGCTCTCTGCGGAAGCCGGATATTACATCGGTGAGCTTAAAAAGAAACTATCAGAGTATAACGATTTGTTATAACTAAGCCTCCCTGATTTGTTATTAGTAAGTTGACACTAACTATGCTATAGTAGATAGCGTGATAAAATCAGGAGGTACTATAGATGAAAAAGAAATTACTATATACCTGTCTTGCAGGCGTCATGTCTGCGGCAGTATTAGCCGGATGCAGCAAAGCGCCAGCCGGCGGAAAGGAAGCAGGAGCTTCCGCAAAAGCAGAGGAAAGCAAGGAAGCAGGCAATTCAGAAAAGGCAAAGGAAGAGCTGGTGTTTGTAAACTACAGAGACATCAGGGATTTAAATCCTCATTTGTATGCCGGGGAGATGTATGCCCAGGAAATGCTTTACGAAACTCTGGTAACTATAACAGAGGATGGTTATGCGCCTTGTCTTGCTGAAAGCTGGACCATCAGCGATGATGGAAAAACATATACCTTTAAGATCCGGAAGGGAGTGACCTTCTCAGACGGTGAGGTATGCGATGCCAATGCCATTAAAGCCAACTTTGATGCGATTATTGAAAATAAGGACCGTCATACCTGGCTTGAGATGATGAATCTTTTGGTGGGAGTTTCTGCACCGGATTCAGAAACCTTTGTCATTGAGCTTTCTAAGCCATATTACCCCATGCTGACAGAGCTTGGCGTGACCAGACCATTTGCCATGATATCTCCAAAGGCCATGAAGGATGGAAGCACCAGGGATGGCGTAAATGCATATGTGGGAACCGGTGCTTATGTGCTGAAGGAATCCGTGACCGATGAATATGCCATCTTTGAAGCCAATGAAACCTACTGGGGAGAAAAGCCTAAGGTGAAAAAAATCACGGTAAAGGTTATTCCTGATAATCAGACGAGAATCCTTGCGCTGGAAAAAGGAGAAATTGACTTAATTTTCGGCAAAAACATGATTGATGCCGATGCGGTAAATAAATATAAGGACAGCAGTAAATTCGGAGTATCCATATCCGACCCCACATCCACAAGACAGATTGTATTAAATACCACCAATGAAATCTTAAAGGATAAGGCAGTACGTCAGGCGATCCAGCATGGCACCAACCGCAAGGCCATTGCCGACGGAGTCTTCTACGGACTGGAAAAGCCTGCAGATACCCTTTTTGCAGAATCCACTCCTTACTGCAGGATCGGACTTACCCCTTATGAATATGATGCAGAAAAGGCAGGTCAGATGCTTGATGAGGCAGGCTGGGCCATGGGCGGGAATAACATCAGGGAAAAAGACGGGAAAGCCATGAAGCTGTCCCTTTTATACAACAGTGACAGTGTGACGGAAAAGACCATTGCCGAATACTTACAGTCAGAATTTGGAAAGCTTGGTATCGGTCTTGAAATCAAGGGAGAAGAAGAGCAGTCCTATCGGGATAACATGAAGGCAGGCCATTTTGACATGGTATTTAATATCTGCTGGGGGACTCCTTACGATCCGCAATCCTCTCTGTCTGCCATGAGACAGCCGGTATACGGTGATTTTGCAGCGCAGCAGGGTCTTGAGGACAAGGAGGAAATTGATGAAGCCATCACAGAGATACTGGTTTCTACCGACGAGACGAAGCGTCAGGAGCTGTACCGCTTCGTGCTGACAAGACTTCACGAGGATGCCGTTTACATTCCTCTGACTTATGAATGCAATAAGGCAATCTACTCCTCCTCATTAAAGGGGGTAGGTTTTACTCAGACCCAGTATGAGGTTCCCTTTGGGCAGATGTATTTTGAATAAAAACCGTAAGAATTAAGATGTTATCCTGAGCTGTAAGGAAAACATCACAGGGGGAACCAGAGGCTGGTTCTCCCTTCTTTCGATACAATGGAGGTTATACATGAAATCTTATATCATAAAGCGAACGCTGTCTGCCATTCCGCTCTTGCTCCTTATTTCATTTCTGTGCTTTGTATTTATAAATTTAATTCCGTCAGACCCGGCAGAGGTAGCCCTGCGGGTCCGCCAGACCCCTGTAATCACGGCGGAAGCCATAGAACAGGTCAGGGAGGAAATGGGACTGAATGACCCCTATCTGGTTCGGTATGTTAACTGGCTTTCGGACTGTTTAAGGCTTGACTTTGGAGTAAGCTATACAAATCCCTCCAGAACCGTGCTGGGTGAGATTGTCCGGTGTCTTCCTGCTACGTTTGTACTTTCCATGGCCTCGCTTGTCTTTGTAATTGTATTAAGCCTTCCCATCGGATTTTTCTGTGCTGTTTACAAGGACAGCATTTTTGACCGTATGGTAAGGGGAATCGTCTTTATGACCACAGCCATGCCTGCCTACTGGATCGGCCTTTTGCTCATATGGCTGGTCAGTATTAAGTGGGATCTTCTGCCCACCAGCGGAAGCGGCACCATAAAGCATCTTATCCTGCCGTCCTTTACCGTATCTCTCACCTACATCTCAACCTATATCCGCCTCATCCGCAACAATATGCTGGAAAATATGAAGGAGGACTATGTTCTTTACGCAAACGCCAGAGGACTTAGGCAGCGGAACATTCTCGTAAGGCATATTTTAAAAAATTCCCTTCACACCTGTATCGTTGCCATTGGCATGAGCGTTCCCCAGCTTATGGCCGGTACCATTGTAGTGGAAAATGTCTTTGCATGGCCAGGGCTTGGAAAGCTTTGCATCACCTCTATTTTCAACCGGGACTATCCGGTCATACAGACCTATGTGCTTTTAATTGGAACCTTGTTTGTAGTGTTTAATCTGCTGTTTGATATCATACAGTCCGTTGCAGACCCAAGACTGAGAAGGGAGGTATCTTAACATGTGGAAGCGTTTGTTTAAAAATAAAATGGCAGTCATCATGATGACCATTATTTTCCTGGTGGCGGTTGTTGGTATCTTTGCTCCTGTGTTTGCTCCCAACGACCCTTATGAAAATAATATCCTTCATAAGTTTTCCGGCTTCAGCGCTGCCTATCCCCTGGGTACGGACCAGCTTGGCCGCTGCATTCTTTCCAGAATGATCTACGGAATCCGTCCCACCCTTTTCCTGTCCTTGGTGACCATGGCAGGAACCATAGGAATCGGCTGTATCATGGGGCTTCTGGCGGGATATTTCAGGGGGCCTGTGGATGAAATCATTATGAGAGCTGTGGATGTGATGATGTCATTTCCCAGTCAGATCATGGTCTTTGCCGTGGTGGCACTTCTTGGAATCGACGTCAGAAATGTAATCCTTGCAAATGTACTGATTAAATGGGCCTGGTATGCCCGTATGATCCGTACCAACGTTATGAAATACAGAGACAAGAATTTTGTCCTTTTTTCCAGGTGTGTGGGAAGCGGAGAGCGGTTTATCCTGTTAAATCACCTTCTTCCCAGTGTGGCTTCTGAGATGGCAGTTCTTGCTACTCTGGATATTGGCTGGGCCATACTTAACATATCTACTTTGTCCTTCTTAGGGCTGGGGGTTCAGGCACCCATACCGGAATGGGGAGCCATGCTCAATGAGGCGAAAAATGTCATGACAACCAATCCGGTTCAGATGATAGCACCAGGGCTTGCTATTGTCATACTGGTGGCAGCCTTTAATTTGCTTGGGGATGCCTTAAGAGATGCTCTTGATCCGAAGGAGGTTAAGATATGATGGAACCAGTATTAAAGGTAAGGAATTTAACCGTAAAGCACCAGAGCAGAAAAGGCTCTGCATCCATTGTACATGGCATTGATTTTGAAGTGATGCCAGGGCAGTGCCTTGGTATCCTGGGAGAGAGCGGAAGCGGGAAAAGCATGAGCCTAAAGAGCATGATGGGTCTTTTGGACCAGAGCTTTACTGTTACGGGAGAAGCCATGTTCCAGGGAGAGAATTTAATCGGGAAATCCAGAGAACAGCTTCGTAAGATCAGAGGGAAAAAAATAGGGATGATATTGCAAAATCCCATGACCTGTTTTGATCCCCTCTACCGGATTGACGAACAGCTGGGAGAGACTTACAGAGAACATAAAAATCTTTCAAAGGCCGGGATACTGGAACAATCGGAGCAGGTTCTGACCTCTATGAGAATCTCAAATCCAGGAGAGGTCCTAAAGAAATATCCCCATCAGCTCAGCGGCGGCATGCTGCAGAGAATTATGATCGGTCTTGCCATGTCCATGGAGCCGGATCTGATTATTGCAGATGAACCCACAACTGCCATTGATGCCGTCACCCAGTATGAAATCATGAAGGAATTTGTCCGGATCAAAAAGCTGCATAAAACCTCCATGATCTTTATCAGCCATGATCTTGGGGTCATATCAGCTATATCCGATGAGGTGCTTGTACTGAACCAGGGAAATGTGGCTGACAGAGGGACCTTTACCCAGATCTATGAAAATCCGCAGGATTCTTACACCAGGCTTCTGGTGGAAAAGAAAAAGGCAGTCATGGAAAAATATCATCTGGCAGTTCATAAAAAGGGAGGAATTGGTTTATGATTAAGGCAGAACATATATACGTAAGCTTTAAAAAGGAAAACCAGAAAAAGCTGTGGGGAATAGAACGCCAGCAAGTCCTTTCGGATATCTCTTTTGAGATAAAAAAAGGAGATTGCCTTGGAATCCTTGGAGAAAGCGGCAGCGGTAAAAGTACGTTGGGAAGAGTGCTCTGCGGTCTTTTAAAGCCGGATAAGGGCCGGATCCTTTTTCACGGAGAGCCGATGAAGAAGCAGAAAAGGGCAGAAAACAAGGAAGTAATAAGCGTAGTATTTCAGGATTACACCACTTCCGCTAATCCAAGGTTTACGGTCAGGGGCCTGATTGGAGAGGGCCTGCGGGCCAGGGAACGCCGGGAGGGCATCTCGTTGAATAAAGAAAAGGAGATGGATGAGCTTCTGACGCTTGTGGGCCTGAGTACCAGCTGCAAGGAACGGCTGCCTCATGAGCTGAGCGGCGGGCAGCTTCAGCGTGTTTGCATTGCGCGGGCACTGGCTGTAAATCCGTCGGTCATTCTTTTTGATGAGGCCATCAGCTCTTTGGATGCCCATACCCAGGTACAGATTATGGACCTGCTAAAACAGATACAAAAAGATAAGGAGCTGACTTACATTTTCATCACCCATGACTTGACCTCGGTTACCTATCTTTGCACTCATGTGCTGTTCCTTTACCAGGGAGAGGTGGCGGAGGTACGAAGTGTAGAAACCATTGGAGAAGCAGCGCACCCATACGCCAAAAGGCTTTTACATGCCATTTTTGATGTGGAGTCCATGGGGGAAGAGGAAGAATTACACCAGGAGGTATTATTATGTGCTACATAAATAACCAGCAATTAGAAAAAGGAAGCAAACTGGAAACCATGCTTTCAGTAGTCAATCATGACCTTAGGCTTCCGGTATGCGCTATAAAAGGAGAGGAAGAGGGGCCGGTTGTTTTGATTTCAGCCGGGATTCACGGAGCCGAATACATTGGCATAGAGACAGCCATGACACTTTCCAGGGAGCTGCCCCCTTCTCAGGTTCGTGGAACCATTTTGTTTCTCCTGGTAGCAAATCCACCGGCAGCCTATACTTATACCCGCCGTTTCGTGCCAGAGGATGGAAAAAATCTGAATCGAATGTTTCCAGGAAAAAGAGATGGCACTCTTTCGGAGAAGATTGCCTACACCATGGAAAAGGAATTGCAGAGCCAGGCGGATTATTACATAGATTTACACTCCGGGGATACCAGTGAGCGGGTCATGTCCTTTGTCTATTATCCCGGAGCTGCAAAAGAAGAGGTCTCAGAAACCTCCAGGCGGATGGCAGAAGCAACTGGTATGGCAGTCCGCGTTAAATCCGCCGCAACCACAGGCTCCTATAACTATGCCGCCATACAAGGGATCCCTTCCATTCTTATGGAACGGGGCGGACAGGGGACATTTTTACCAGAGGAGCTTAAGTGCTACAGGCAGGAAGTAACCCAGGTGCTGGTTCATCTGGGGGTGTTAAAGGAAGAGGTTTTCATTGAAAAAAAGGAGCAGAAGGAAGTTTTGACTGCGACCTACATTGATTCGGAAGCACAGGGCTTCTGGTATCCATGCAAACGGCCTGGTGATACCTTTTTAAAAGGAGAGCTTCTTGGGACCGTTAAGGATGTCTGGGGAAACGAGCTTCAGGCAGTTACCGGAGCCTATGACGGTATCATTCTTTATGAAACCGTGTGCATGGGAGTAAGCAAAGGAGAATCTCTCATAGCATACGGGAAGTGATTTTCTTGTAATAAGAGACGCTATGGGCTATAATTGTGAGAGAAATGAAATTTGGAGGAATACCATGAAATCTTTGATTATAGCGGAAAAACCCTCAGTAGCAAGGGACATTGCCCGGGTGCTTCATTGTACCAGGAACCAGAACGGGGTCATTGAGGGAGATAAATATATTGTAACCTGGGGACTTGGCCATCTGGTCACCCTGGCAGATCCGGAGGATTACGATTCCAAATATAAGGAATGGAAGATGGAAGATCTTCCTATGATGCCGGACCAGTTTAAGCTGGAGGTCATCAAGCAGACGGGAAAGCAGTACCGTGTGGTAAAAACCCAGATACACAGAAATGATGTAAATGAAATCATCGTTGCCACAGATGCCGGAAGAGAAGGAGAGCTGGTGGCAAGGCTGATTCTTGAAAAGGCGGGGAATAAAAAGCCCATCAAACGGCTTTGGATTTCCTCAGTTACGGATAAGGCAATTAAGGAAGGCTTTGCCAAGCTAAAGGACGGGCACCAGTATGATGATTTATACGATGCTGCCATGTGCCGCGCCGAGGCAGACTGGCTGGTCGGCATCAATGCCACCCGTGCCCTTACCTGCAAATACAATGCACAGCTTAGCTGCGGCAGGGTCCAGACTCCTACCCTGGCGATTATTGCAAAACGAGAAGAAGAGATTAAAAAATTCATTCCCAAGCCCTACTACGGAATTACGGCTAAATGCCAGAGTCCCTCCCTTACCTTTACCTGGAGAGACGAAGGCTCTAAAAGCTACCGTTCCTTTGATAAAAACCGGGTAGAAGCGTTGCTTTTAAAGATGAAGGAAGAGAAGGAAGGCGTGGTCACCGAGGTGAAAAGCGTGCCAAAGAAGACGTATTCTCCTCAGCTTTATGACCTGACTGAGCTTCAAAGAGAAGCCAACCGCCGTTTTAACTATTCCGCCAAGGAGACCTTAAATATCATGCAGAGGCTGTATGAGAATCATAAGGTTCTTACCTATCCGAGAACGGATTCCAGGTATTTAAGTTCAGATATTGTACCCTCCATTAAGGAAAGGCTGGAGGCCTGCAGCGTGGGGCCTTACCGGAAGCTGGCAGGCAGGCTCATCAATCAGAAGATTGAGGCAAAGTCATCGTTTGTGGATGATAAAAAGGTATCCGACCATCATGCCATCATTCCAACCGAGCAGTTTGTTCAGATGGATCACATGACCATTGACGAGAGAAAAATCTATGACCTTGTGGTCCGCAGATTCATCGCGGTTCTTTATCCACCTTTTGAGTATGAACAGACGGAACTCTTTGTGGATTTAGGGGGAGAAAAGCTGGTCGCTCGTGGAAAAACTGTAAAGACCTCTGGCTGGAAGGAAGTCTATGAGAACCAGGATGAGGAAGAAGAGGAGCAGGAATTAAAGGAACAGAATCTGCCTCTTATAAAAAAAGGAGACCGTCTTACCTCCCTTACCCTATTAATGACAGAAGGAAAGACAAAACCACCGGCACCATTTAATGAGGCTACTCTTTTGTCTGCCATGGAAAATCCAGTTTCCTATATGGAGACGAAAGACAGGGATATGGCAAAGACCCTTGGAGAGACCGGAGGGCTTGGAACTGTAGCAACAAGAGCTGATATCATAGAAAAGTTATTTTCCAGCTTTCTTCTGGAGAAAAAGGGAAAGGACATCTTCGTTACCTCCAAGGCCAGACAGCTTTTAACCCTTGTGCCAGAGGATTTAAAGAAGCCAGAGCTTACGGCTGACTGGGAGATGAAGCTTTCTGAAATTGCCAGAGGAACGAGAAAACGTGCTGCCTTTATGAAGGATATCAGACAGTACTCTGAGGAGCTGATTCATGAGATCAAGGCAGGAGAAGGCCGTTTCTCCCATGACAACCTGACCAATAAAAAATGTCCGGACTGCGGAAAACTGATGCTGTCAGTCAAGGGCAAAAACAGTGAGATGCTTGTCTGCCAGGATAGGGAATGTGGTCACCGGGAAGTGATTTCAAGAGCCAGCAACGCAAGATGTCCGGTCTGCCATAAGAAGCTTTCTCTAAAGGGAAAAGGAGATGGACAGATCTTTGTCTGCCAGTGCGGCTATAAGGAAAAGCTTTCAGCCTTTAAGGAACGCCGGACCAAGGAAGGGGCTGGAGTATCCAAAAAGGATGTGGCGAAATACATCAATCAGCAAAACAAGGAAGCAAAGGAAGCGATTAATAGTCCATTTGCTGCGGCATTTGCAAAGCTGGATCTGGGAAAAAAGGATTAGGAAGTTAAATAAACCGGGAAGATCAGATGAAATCTTTCCGGTTTTGCCATTGTTTCTTTCTTTTTCAAAGGGAAGGTAAAACTTTAGTAAAATTTTACTTTGCTTATTGACGGTACCAAAGAGTCCAATTATAATGAAATCTGAAAGGTGAGGATATAGGTTATGGCTACAATTAAAGAAATTTCACAGCTTGCGGAGGTTTCGATTACAACCGTATCCCGGGTGCTCAATCAGGATGAAACCATTGTGGTGAGCCCGGAAGTGAAAAAGAGGATATTTAAGATTGCCCACGAATTAAAATATGTCCCACCCAGGATGCGTCATACGCAGAAAAAAAGAGAAATTGTCATTGGTGTGGCTGACTGGCACATTATCCGTAAGGACCGGACAAACATCAGGCTTTCCTCCCTGGACGTAATCGTTAAGTCCATGTCAGGAAACAGTGAGGTACGGTTTGAACGGATGGATAAGGGAACGCCCGGACAGTACGACGGAATCATTGCATTTGGTGTTTTTTCCGAAGAAGAGATGGAATTTCTCCGGATGCAAGGCTATGCCATCGTATTCATCAATTCCGATCCTAAGGATTATGAATATGACAGCATTGTCATGGACTTTAATAAGGGAATCCATGAAATGCTTTCTTATCTTGTGGATCAGAAAAAGTACCGAAGCGTTGGCTACATAGGAGGTCTTTACGAAGAGGGTCAGGTAAAGATCGGCTACCGCAGATTAGAGGGCATCAAAGCAGCTTTCAACCAGAAGGAATTATACGAAGACAAATATTTCTTCCTGGGAGATATCAGTAAGGAAAGCGGTTATGAGCTGGCGAAGAGGGCGGTGGAATCCGGATGCCTTCCAGAGGCGGTGCTCTTAGGAAGTGAAGAAGTGGCAGAAGGAGCCTTAGAAGCTTTTTATGATGCAGGACTTCGGATTCCTAAGGATGTTGCAGTGGTCATCTATAAGGACATTGAGACTCTGGAATCCAAATGGCCTACCTTCACTAAGGTCCGCATGTTCCCGGAAATCGTCTGGCAGACAGCCATTAAGCTTTTGCTTGAGCAGATCAGGGAAGGGCGAAAGGACAACATGACAATTTATCTTCCGACGAAGCTGGAGGTCGGAGACAGTGCGTAAGTCGTAAAACAAGAGAACCGATGAATCACACGAAAAAGGAGAGCAGTATGAGAAAAACAGTTTCTGTATTAATGGCAGCAGCACTCTGTGCAGCAATGATCGGAGGATGTTCCGGTGGCAGCAAGCAGGCAGGTGCAACCACCGCAGCTACTACCCAGGCAGGAGCAGAAAGTTCCGCAAAGACAGACGATACAAAGGCAGAGAATAAAAAGGTAGACAAGCTCAACGTGTATTTCGTACCTTCCAGAGAGCCACAGGAGATCGTAACCGCAACAGAGCCGTTAAAGGACATGCTTAAGACAGAGCTTTCAAAAGAAGGTTATGATATTGGTGAGGTAGTGATTACCGTTGGAACCAGCTATGAAGCAGTTGGAGAAGCGCTTTCCGCAGGTACTGCAGATATCGGTCTTATTCCTGGAGGAACCTATGTCCTTTACGATGACGGCGCAGATGTACTTCTTACAGCAACCAGAGATGGTTTAAGCAAGAACTCTGATGCTGCAAAAGACTGGAATGACGGAAAAGCAACCGAGGCCACCACAGAGCAGGCAACCTCTTACCGTTCTCTCATCATTGCAGGTCCTTCTGAAAAAGGACAGGAGCTTGCAAAGAAGATCAACAGCGGCGAAGCTCTTACATTTGAAGATTTAGACGGAGCAAACTGGAGCGTTATGTCTTCCTCCTCACCGGCAGGATACATTTACCCTTCCTTATGGCTTCAGGACAATTTCCAGAAGAACATTTTAAATCTTTCCCATGCCGTTCAGTCTGATTCCTACGGTAGTGCATTTGCAAGACTTGCTGCCGGACAGGTAGATGTACTTTGTACCTACGCAGATGCCCGCAAAGATTATGAGGAAAAATGGAAAGCAGAGTACAACAGAACCGGTTCCATCTGGGAAGAGACCAGCGTCATTGGTGTAACTCCTCCTATCTTTAACGATACAGTAAGCGTAAGCAAGACTTCCAAAATCATGGATGATGCATTCAAGAAAGCTCTATCCAATGCATTCATCAACATCGGCAAGACAGAAGAAGGCCAGAAGGTCATCGCAATCTACAGCCACAAGGGATATCAGGAAGCAAAGAGCGCTGATTATGACAATGAGCGCAAAGCACAGCAGATGATTAAGGAATTAAATGCAAAATAAATAATACATACAGGCTGCGGGGGCGTCGTAAGGGGTAACAATTGCGGCGCCTCCGCTCTTTGTGCATGGAAATGAGGAAAAGTATGATTGAATTTAATCACGTAAGCAAAAAATATCCCAACGGCTTTGAGGCTTTAAAAGATATTAACTTAACCATTGAACAGGGAGAATTCGTGGCAATCATCGGTTTATCCGGTGCGGGAAAGTCCACCCTTCTTCGGACCATTAACCGTATGCACGACATTACAGAGGGAAGCTTAACCGTAGACGGCACCGATGTCATGCAGCTTAGGGGTGGGGAGCTTAGAGGCTTCCGCAGAAAGATCGGCATGATCTTCCAGTCCTTTAACCTGGTGACCAGAACCAGAGTCATTAATAACGTTCTCATGTCAAAGGTACCGGAACTGTCCTTCTTTCGGGCCCTGTTTGGCATTTATCCAAAGGAAGATAAGTTAAATGCACTGGAAGCTCTTGATAAGGTGGGAATTTTAGATAAGGCATTTGTCCGTGCCGACCAGCTCTCCGGCGGACAGCAGCAGAGAGTTGCCCTTGCAAGAACGCTTGCCCAGAATCCTCAGATTATCCTGGCCGATGAGCCGGTTGCCTCTCTTGACCCGGTAACGGCAAAGCAGGTCATGGGAGATTTTCAGAGAATCAACAAGGAGATGAACATCACCATTCTTTTAAACATCCATCATGTGGATCTGGCACTCCAGTATGCCAGCCGTGTGGTAGGCATCCGTTCCGGCGCCATCGTATATGACGGTCCGGCTTCCGAAGTAACGGAGGAAATCTTAAACGAGATTTATGAAGGAAAACAAAAGGAGGCCGAAGGATGAGTGTATATGACAAGATATTTCCTCCCAGGAAAATGGAATTGTCAAATGGGAAAACCGTCTATAAGCCAGCGTCCAGACTTCCTCTCATTGCCTTGATTGTGGTGCTATTTACCATACTTTCCGTTAAGATTACTGGATTTGACCTGGCTGTTTTAAAAGAAAGAGGGAACCAGTTTTTTGTCATCCTGGGAATGATGATTCCGCCAGCATTTTCCTATAGCTCCCAGGTGTGGGAACCCCTGTTTGACACCGTTAAAATGTCTCTTTTAGGAACCGTGGTAGGTGCTGTTACTGTCATACCATTTGCTATGGCTGCTTCCACCAATATCATTAAAAATTCTGTCTTAGTCAGTGTAGTAAGATTGTTTTTAAGCATTGTAAGAACCCTTCCCACCCTGGTGACTGCTCTTGTAGCAACTTACGTATTTGGACTGGGTACCTTAGCAGGAACCACGGCAATTGCAGTGTTTACCTTTGCCTATATGGGGAAAATCCTATACGAAGAGATTGAAACTGTGGATATGGGTGCCTTTGAAGCCATGGAAGCCATTGGAGCTACCAAAGTAAGAGCCTTTGCAAGTGCCATTATTCCACAGGTCCTGCCATCCTATATCTCAAACGGTCTGTTCTGTTTTGAGGGAAATGTCCGTTATGCAGCCATCTTAGGCTATGTAGGAGCAGGTGGTCTTGGACTCATTCTCAATGAAAAGCTGGGCTGGAGAGAGTATCCAAGTGTAGGTATGATTTTGCTCATGCTGTTTGTAACCGTATTTCTCATTGAATCGGTGAGCCGTTATTGCCGCAAGAAACTGGTATAGGAGGGCGTACATATGAATAAACAAATTGAAAAAGCATACGCTGAACGGCCAAAGAATACGGTATACCAGATAGCAGTGTCTGTCATTATCCTGGTGTGTATCTTATGGTCCGGTTCCGCGGTTGAGATATCAAAAGGAGGTCTTTCAGGCCTTTCTATTGCAGGAAATATCTTAAATGGTATTTTCCATCCAGAACCAAAGCTACTGTTTAACTTAACCATTCAGGGCGTGCCTTATCTCCTTCTTGAGACCGTTTGTATTGCATTTTTAGGAACTCTGGTAGGTGCATTTTTAGCCATTCCACTGTCATTTTTATCAGCGTCCAATTTAATGCCAGCACCCATTGCCTTTATCAGCCGTCTGATTATCATGGCAATTCGTACCATACCTGCATTTGTATATGGTCTTATGTTTATCCGTGTCAGCGGACCTGGCGCATTTACCGGACTTCTCACCATGTCTGTCTGCTCCATTGGTATGGTATCCAAGATGTACATTGAAGCCATTGAGGATTTAGATACCAGGATTTTAGAGTCCTTAGATGCCTGTGGCTGTACGACGTTTCAGAAGATCCGCTATGGCATTCTTCCCCAGTTGATTCCAAACTTCGCCTCTACGGTAATTTATAGGTTTGACATCAATTTAAGGGATGCTACGGTTCTTGGTCTCGTGGGTGCCGGAGGTATTGGCGCACCTTTAATCTTTGCCATGAATTCCTACCGCTGGAATGAGGCTGGAGCGATTTTAGTGGGACTTGTCGTGTTGGTTCTCCTGGTGGAATACATCTCCACAAAGATTCGTGTAAAGCTGGCCAGGGGGTGATGGAATGAAACGAAATGCAACGATTTATTACACCTCAGATGTCCATGGATACCTGTTTCCGACCTCATACGGAGACAAAGAGGAAAAGGCCATGGGTCTGTTAAACTGTGTATCCAACTTTAAAAAGGACGGAAATACACTTGTTTTTGATGGGGGAGATACGCTTCAGGGCTCTCCCATGGCCTCCTACATTATGGCAAAGGGAGGTGAGGTTCTTGAATCCGAGCCTATTGCTCTTGTGTATAATGAGGCAGGGTATGATTGCGTGGTTCCGGGAAACCATGACTTTAACTTTGGATATGAACGCCTTTCCCATTATTACAATGCGTTGCATGGCACCTGTCTTGGTGCCAATGTAGAAGATCTGGAAGGTGAATTAAAGCTCTCAAACAGTAAAATCTTCACTCTGGAAAATGGCCTTCGTCTGGGTGTTACAGGCATTGTAACTGATTATGTCAATGTTTGGGAACAACCGGAGCATCTTAAGAATATAAAGATAACAGATGCATTTATGGCCGCAAAGAAGGAACTGTCCCTTCTTAAGGAACATTGTGATGTCACCATCTGTATTTATCATGGCGGCTATGAATGCGATCTGGAAACTGGTGAGGTCTTAAGCACCAGCGGTGAAAACGTAGGCTACCGGATTTTAAAAGAGCTGGACTACGATATCCTCCTGACAGCTCATCAGCATATGCCGGTTTCTGGAAGAGAGATTTGCGGGACCCATACCCTTCAGGTAATGGCCAATGCCATTCAGTATGCCAGGATTGAGATTACAGTCTCAGAGGGCAAGGTTACTGTTGAATCTACCATTTGTCCGGCGGGCGATCACCATGAGGAAGAGCCCTATAAGACCCTTCTTCCATTGGAGGGCGAAGTCCAGAAATGGCTTGATGTGAGCATTGGAAGATTAAAGGAACCGGTCTTAGAAATGAGCAAGCTTGATATGGCGATGCACGGTTCTGGAATCGCAGATTTATTTAACCAGATACAGCTTTTCTATTCTGGGGCGGATATCTCCTGTGTGGGCCTTGGCAATACTCCTATGAGTCTCCCGGAGCACATCACCATGCGGGATCTGGTAAGGGTATACCCCTTCTCCAACACCCTGGTCGTTCTATCCGTTGATGAGGCTGCTCTTAAAAAAGCGCTGGAACGCTGTGCCGAATACTTCACCTTAAAGGATGGTGTCATTGAGATTTCTGATGTATTCTTAAATCCAAAGGTGGAGCATTACAATTACGATTATTTTGCAGGAATCACCTATGAAGTAGATGTGACCATGCCGGTAGGAAGCCGGGTAACGTCCATTTTATATCAGGGTGAACCGTTAAATGGCCGGAGCTTAAGTCTTTGTATGAGTGATTACAGAGGAAGCGGAACCGGAGGCTATGAAGTGTACAAAACGTGTCCGGTAATAAAGCGAATCGGTACCGATGTACCTGAGCTTGCCCTGGATTATTTAAAAAAGCACCCCGTGGTAGAACTCCAAAAAAATGGGAGCATCATCATCCACAGGTAAAAGGCTGTCCGCACCAAAATGACAAAAATATACCAGTTGGACTTTAAAAATTTTACTTGACAAAAAATCATTCATGCTTTAGTCTAGCTATATACTTCATAAAACGAAGTTAATAATAATTTTCAAGGCAAAGAAGCCATAACAATGTGCAGCGTCGCACAAGGTTATGGCTTAATTTTTTTACCCAAAATTAAGAAAGAGGTGCTTTTTTATGGATCACGGAGATTTTTCATGGATGCTTGTTTGTTCCGCTCTCGTATTTATCATGACCCCGGGGCTGGCATTTTTTTATGGAGGTCTGGTAAAACGAAAAAATGTTGTAAACACCATAATGTCATCAGCCATCATGATGGGAGTTGGATCAATTCTTTGGGTTTTGATCGGTTTTTCTCTCTCCTTTAGTGGAGATATTGGCGGTGTCATCGGAAATCTTAACTGGTTCGGCCTTAACTTCGATACCTTCGCCGACACCACACACCCTTACCCCAATACCCTTGTATTCGCCATCTTCCAGATGATGTTCGCCATCATTGCTCCGGCTCTTATTACCGGTGCTGTGGCAGAGCGAATGAAATTTTCCTCTCTGGTCATTTTTGTGGCATTGTGGTCCATCATCGTGTATTATCCCCTGGCGCACATGGTATGGGGCGGCGGATTCCTGTTCCAGATCGGCTCCGTAGATTTTGCTGGCGGAAACGTAGTTCACATCAGTTCTGGTATCAGTGCACTGGTTCTCTCCTTCCTTCTAGGAAAGCGAAGAAACTTAGGCAAAGCACCGTATCACCCACACAATGTACCATTCGTATTTTTGGGAGCAGCACTTCTCTGGTTTGGCTGGTTTGGATTTAATGGAGGCAGCGCACTGGCAGCCAATGAGCTGGCAGCTCACGCATTCATGACTACCAACACAGCAGCAGCTTCTGCACTTCTTTCCTGGATTCTCATAGAAGTGATTAAAAATGGAAAGCCTACCCTGGTAGGAACCTCTACCGGTCTTGTAATCGGTCTGGTTGCCATTACCCCAGGTGCTGGATTTGTACCGATTTGGGCGGCCATCATCATCGGAGCATTGGTAAGCCCGATCTGCTATTACTTCATCAATGTAATTAAGCCTAAATTTGGCTATGACGATGCACTTGATGTATTCGGATGCCACGGCATTGGCGGACTTTGGGGCGGTATTGCAACTGGTATCTTTGCAAATACCAAGATTAATTCCGCAGCACCATGGAATGGTCTTATATACGGAGAAGTCACCCTATTCCTTCGTCAGCTTGCAGCCATTGTTATCACCATCATCATTGCCGTTGTAGGAACCCTTATAGCCGCTAAGATCGCTTCTCTGATTACCAAAGGAATCAAGGTATCCAATAAGGATGAGATGATCGGACTTGACGTATCGGAGCATGGCGAAACTGCTTATCCGGCATTTAATGGTATGGATTAAGAGAAGGGGGACAGTCTCATGAAGAAAATAGAAGCATTTATCCGTCCGGAGAAGCTGGAGGATATTAAAGAAATCATGGAAGAGCAGAAGTTAAACGGCTTGAGCATTAGCCAGGTTATGGGCTGTGGAAATCAGAAGGGCTGGACAGAATATGTCCGCGGTGCTGAGGTCGATTATAACTTTCTTACTAAGATAAAGATCGAAATGGTTGTGGCTGATGACCAGGCTGAAACGGTTATCAGTGCAATTACAAAAAAAGCTTATACCGGAGAATATGGGGATGGGAAGATATTTATCTCTGATATTCAGGATGCAATTCGCATTCGTACCGGAGAGCGTGGAGAAGATGCGATTAAATAGTTTCTTCTATATAATAGAGCAGTGGGCTGGAGTTGCGACCAGACACTGCTTTTTTTAGTGGGGTAAGAATTGATTTAGTCTTTGCTATGTTTGTGTGTATAGAGGAAAATTTGCGGAATAAATTATGATGTTACTTTGATTCTTATGTTACTTTGTTTTAGAAGGATGCAGCAAGTGTGTTTATACATTTTTACTTGGTAATGATGAAAAGAAATAAAAACTTTATTAAAATAGGAATAATTAAAAGTTCACTTGGAAATTAACTCGGTTGGTTTTATAATACATAAAAATATTATTTAAATTCATATTTATCTGCTAATAATAAAAAAATGATTGCTGAAAATATATGTATCAGTTTCATGAATCATTATAATTAGGTAAATGAAATTATTACATAATTATAATGAACATTGAGTAATTCAAAACTGGTGATTAAGAATACTGATATAATTAATTAAAAGTCGTTTTTAATCGAGTAAGAGAATACATAAGTTAAACGGAGCCACCGGTCCGACTGGGGATATTGGCCCCACGGGAGCTACGGGGGTGACAGGTCCCACAGGAGATATAGGTCCAACAGGAAGCACTGGCCCGACAGGAGCTACGGGTTCAACAGGAGCTACGGGTTCAACAGGAGCTACGGGTTCAACAGGAGCTACGGGTTCAACAGGAGCTACGGGTTCAACAGGAGCTACGGGGCCAACTGGTGCCACGGGTCCGATGGGAAGTACAGGTCCCACAGGAGCTACCGGTTCCGCAGGAGAAACAGGTCCAACCGGAGATACGGGTCCGACCGGAGCTACAGGTCCGACAGGAACAACTGGTCCCACAGGAGCCACCGGTCCAACAGGAGTCACTGGCCCGACGGGAAGCACTGGCCCCACAGGAATAATTGGCCCCACGGGAGCTACCGGCCCGACGGGAGTCATCGGCCCCACGGGAAGCACCGGCCCGTTAGGAGAAACAGGCGCTACGGGAGCGACTGGCCCAACTGGAGATACTGGTCCGACGGGAGCGACTGGTCCAACGGGAGCCACGGGTCCCACAGGAGATATTGGTCCAACGGGATCCACGGGTCCCACAGGAGATATTGGTCCAACGGGGGATACGGGCTCAACAGGAGCCACGGGCCCGACAGGAGCCACCGGTTCAACAGGAGCCACCGGTCCGACGGGGGAAACTGGTTCAGCGGGAGCCACGGGCCCGATGGGAGCGACGGGTCCAACAGGAGCCACGGGCCCAATGGGAGTCACCGGTCCGACGGGAGGTACCGGCCCGACGGGAGTTACCGGCCCAACGGGAGAAACCGGTCCAACAGGAACCACCGGTCCAACAGGAGCCACTGGCCCAACGGGAGTCACTGGCCCAACAGGAGATATCGGCCCGACCGGAGAAACCGGTCCAACAGGAGCCACTGGCCCAACGGGAGTCATCGGTCCGACGGGAAGTACCGGCCCGACGGGAGTTACCGGCCCAACGGGAGAAACCGGTCCAACAGGAACCACCGGTCCAACAGGAGCAACTGGCCCAACGGGAGTCACTGGCCCAACGGGAGTCACCGGTCCAACAGGAGCTACTGGCCCAACGGGAGTCACTGGCCCAACAGGAGATACCGGCCCGACCGGAGAAACCGGTCCAACAGGAGCCACGGGCCCAACGGGAGTCACCGGTCCGACGGGAAGTACCGGACCGACGGGAGTTACCGGCCCAACGGGAGAAACCGGTCCAACAGGAACCACCGGTCCCACAGGAGCTACTGGCCCAACGGGAGTCACTGGCCCAACAGGAGATACCGGCCCGACCGGAGCTACTGGTCCGACGGGAGCCACGGGTCCGACAGGAGCCACTGGCCCAACGGGAGCCACTGGTCCAACTGGGAGTACCGGTCCAACGGGAGCTACCGGTCCAACAGGAGCCACCGGTCCAACAGGAGCCACTGGCCCAACGGGAGTCACCGGTCCGACGGGAAGTACCGGCCCGACAGGAGATACCGGCCCGACAGGAGATACCGGCCCGACAGGAGAAACCGGTCCAACAGGAGCCACTGGCCCAACGGGAGTCACTGGCCCAACAGGAGATACCGGCCCAACAGGAGATACCGGCCCGACCGGAGCTACTGGTCCGACGGGAGCCACGGGTCCGACAGGAGCCACGGGCCCAACGGGAGCCACCGGCCCAACGGGAGCAACCGGCCCGACCGGAGATACTGGCCCTACCGGCCCGACCGGAGATACTGGCCCTACCGGTCCAACCGGAGATACCGGTCCTATTGGTGTTACTAGCACAGCAAGGAGCTTATTTATTGCAAATAATGAAGATATAGTTGTTAATGGACTTCAAACGGTACCTTTTAATACAACTTTAATTGATACCGGTGCCCCAGATATTGTACAGACGGCAGCTGATCAAATTACTCTTTTAACGGGCACGTACCTTGTATCTTGGTACGTTCACGGTTCGGTGACTGCCGCCGGAAATCTTTTAGCCTTTGATTTTAGAAGACCAGGTATTGCTGTACCTGGTGGAAGAGCCATTTACGCGAATGCGCCCATTACTCCAAACAAAGTTCCTATGGGTATTACTTTCATTCTTCAGGTTACTGAGCCAAGCAATGTATTTAGTTTTGCTAATGATGCCTTTACACCCGCCAGTTTAAGTACAGCAATTGCACAGTTTTCAGCACAGATTATGATTGTTAAAATATCTGGTTAAAAAGTAATAAGTAGCTAGCGTAGCTTGTAGACGAAAAAAAGGCTGCCTGGAAAGCCATTTTTTTCAATGAACTTTCCAGACAGCTTTTTCTATTGTCAAATAATGAGATGTCAATTTTGATTAATCTATTTTGCCCGTTATTCACCCATATGCCCATGCTGAATATCGGTAAAACAAAGTAATAATGATTATACACTCAGTAAGCCAGCTTGACATATTATGATAAGTATAATAGCTGTAGAAGTCCTGGATGTAGATAGGTAATATAGGTGGCTTTTGCAGTTATTGTTCGACAACACTTTATTTTAGGTAAAGGAGAAGGATATCATGAGCGACACAGTTTTACAGATAGAGCGGTTAGTAGATGGAACCGTTGGGGTAAATGATAATGTAATTTTTGATTCCATTGTGGTTATATCTGAGTCCGTCAGCTATAACAGCGCCACCGGTACCATAACTTTGCTTCAACCGGGTAGATATGAATTTGACTGGTGGGTAGACACCCAATCTTCTGCATCCTCTAATGGTGTGGGCTTTGCTCTTGTATCATCTCAGGGGGACCTCCTTGTAGGCAATTCACCTATAAAGACAGGTGAGGTTGTAGGTGTGGCCATACTTGTAGTCAATGAAGTACCTGTTACGGTAGAGCTTAAAAATAACAGTACAGCGGAAGTGTATTATCCCACGATAGTCCCAGTCAAAGCAACACTTGTAGTGATTGGCGGGGAGGGTTCCGGTGGAACTGGCCCGACTGGCCCAACAGGAGCAACTGCTCCGTTAAACTTGTGGTAAGAATCAAAAAAATATTATGATAACTTCTTAAAATAAAGACAAAATACTCATATATGAAAAACAATACACAATATATTCAGACTATTTATCCGTACAACATCTGATAAAATAACATGAATATGTCGAAATTTAAGGTAGGAATCTATCTAAGTAGACAACTATAATTGCATATGGTTAATAAAGAACGTTAAGGCAGTTAATATGAGTAAAGGTCATCTAAAAGCG
Organism: Clostridium sp. 12(A); assembly: GCA_000526575.1. Lineage (GTDB taxonomy): Bacteria > Bacillota > Clostridia > Lachnospirales > Lachnospiraceae > Lacrimispora > Lacrimispora xylanolytica. The sequence goes on from JAGI01000002.1 coordinate 3,376,180, forward strand.
GTCTCTGGTTTTAAAGAGGAGGGTAGTGAATTCAAAAAGCTATTTACCATTACTATTTTAAACTATCTAAAGTCCAATGATTATATCTTAAAGAACCCTCAAAACAAGAAAAATCTTTCTGCAGGCATAAGTTGTATTGAAGACGAAAAGGAGTGATAGAATGATTGTTAACGATAACCGTACCAGGTCAGAGCTTAGTAAATTCAGAAATGAATACAGAGTTGCTGTTTATTTAAGGCTATCAAAGGAAGACGAATCAATCGGTCAGTCCATTAGTATTGAGAACCAAAGAAATATTTTAATCCAATACATACTTTCACAGGGCTGGACTTGTTATCAGGTATATATTGATGACGGATACTCAGGTTTGCGTTTTGACCGCCCCGGATTTTTACGGTTATTAGGTGATATTGAAAGTAAAAGAATCAATTTAGTTATAACAAAAGATCTGTCACGATTAGGACGTGATTATATAGTGACCGGTTATTATCTGGAACGGTACTTCCCGGAAAAAAATATCCGATATATTGCTTTAAGTGATGGCATAGACACCAGTGCTCCAGGCAGCGTCAGTGATATTGGACCGTTCAAATCTCTTTTAAATGACATGTACGCAAAAGATATTTCAATGAAAATCCGTTTTGTATTTGATGAAAAAAGAAAAAGGGGCCAGTTCATTGGTGCGTTTGCCCCTTACGGATATTTAAAGGACCCTGATAACAAAAATAAATTAATTGTTGACCCCTATGCCTCGGCCATCGTGAAACGTATGTACAATCTATATATCAATGACAACAGCATGGGCGCCATAGCTAAAATCTTAAACGAAGAAAATATTCCCTCCCCCATTGCTTACAAAGAGACCTTCTGTAATTATAAAAACAAGAGGACCGATCGAAGGTTATGGAACCAGGGAATGGTAAAAAATGTATTTACAAATCCAACCTATCTGGGCCATATGGCACAAAGAAAATCAGAAAAAATTAACTATAAAACAAAGAAAATGAAGAACTATAAGCAATCAGAATGGATTATAGTTGAGAATACGCATGAACCTATCATTGATCAGGAGCAGTACAATTTAGTACAAAAATTAATGGATAAAAAGACAGTTCTTTATGGGAGAAAGAGCGGAGCAAAACATCTTTTAAATGGGCTTGTGTATTGCAAAGAATGTGGTTCTAAGCTCACTTATAAACAGATAAATGGAAAACATAAGATGAACTGTATGACTTATTTAAGACACGGAAAAAGCTATTGCTGCAGTCATTATATTGATGAAGAAACCCTGGATTCATTCATTGTGGAGGAGCTTAAAAAAATCGCTTTAAAAGCATTACCCAATGATTTTTATAAGCAATTTGGCACTTTAGAAAAGAAGGAAAAAGCGGATATGTACAGTGGTGAGCTGGTTCAGCTGGAGAAAAGACGTAAGGAAATTCAGACCTTTATGAAAAAATTATACGAGGATAAGGTTAATAAAATCATAACAAATGATACTTTTATCACACTCATCAATGACTATATTAAAGAAAAGGAAAATGTAAACACACGATACGAACAAATGAAAAAATTGCAGCAGGTGCTGAACTCAAACAACCAGGATAGTGAGAACTATAAAAAGGTTCTTACAGATATTATTCAATTCGAAACACCTGACAAAACCATTTTAACTCAATTAATTGAAAGGATTGAAATAGATAAAGATAGGAATGTCTTTATACATTATAATTTCAAGAACCCTTTTACGGAAGAACAGAAGTAAAGTACATAAGTTAAACGGAGCCACCGGTCCGACGGGGGCAACAGGACCAACGGGAGTTACTGGACCGACGGGATTGAGCGGCCCAACAGGAAATACCGGTCCATCAGGAGCCACTGGCCCGACAGGAGATACCGGCCCAACAGGAGCGACTGGTCCATCAGGAGCCACCGGTCCAACGGGAGATATCGGCCCAACAGGAGCGACTGGTCCAACGGGAGATATAGGCCCGATGGGACCCACCGGTCCAACAGGAGATACCGGTCCAACAGGAGCTGCCGGTGAAACAGGAGCCACTGGCCCTACTGGTCCTACAGGTTTGGCTGGAACAACCGGTCCAACAGGTCAAACTGGTCCGACAGGAGCGACCGGCCCGACAGGAGATACTGGCCCGGCAGGAAACACTGGCCCAACCGGTGATACTGGAGTCACTGGCCCGACAGGAAATACAGGTCCAACCGGAGCCACCGGTCCAGCAGGAGAGACCGGCCTGGCGGGAGCCACCGGTCTAACAGGATCGACCGGCCCGACGGGAGATATAGGTCCAACCGGAGCCACCGGTCCAGCAGGAGAGACCGGCCTGGCGGGAGCTACCGGTCCAACCGGAGCCACCGGTCCGACAGGAGCCACCGGTCCGGCGGGAGCTAACGGTCTGGCAGGAGAGACCGGATCGACAGGAGCCACTGGTCCAACAGGAGCCACTGGCCCAACGGGAGCCACTGGTCCAACCGGAGCCACTGGCCCAACGGGAGCCACCGGTCCAACCGGAGATACCGGTCCGACCGGAGCGACAGGTCCGACAGGAGTCACAGGTCCGACGGGAGTGACCGGCCCGACAGGAGTCACAGGTCCGACAGGAGCCACTGGTCCGACCGGAGCCACCGGCCCCATAGGGGACACTGGCCCGACGGGAGCCACTGGTCCGACCGGAGCGACCGGCCCAACGGGAGCAACAGGTCCAACAGGAGATACCGGCCCAACCGGAGCGACAGGTCCGACAGGAGTCACAGGTCCGACGGGAGTGACCGGCCCGACAGGAGTCACAGGTCCGACAGGAGCCACGGGTCCGACCGGAGCCACCGGCCCCACAGGGGACACTGGCCCGACGGGAGCCACTGGTCCGACCGGAGCGACCGGCCCAACGGGAGCAACAGGTCCAACAGGAGAGACCGGCCCAACCGGAGCGACAGGTCCAACCGGAGCGACAGGTCCAACCGGAGCGACAGGTCCAACCGGAGAGACCGGCCCAACCGGAGACACTGGTCCAACGGGTATTGGACCGACCGGAGCAACCGGTCCGACAGGGGATACTGGTCCAACGGGAGCCACTGGTCCAACAGGGGCAACCGGACCAACCGGAGCAACTGGTGATACAGGACCAGGCATAACTGTTTTTGGAAATGTATTTACACCATTGGCAGAGGACTCCGAAACAGCAGTATTATTATCAGGAGATGTTCTTTTTAGTAATAACGGGGTCTTGCAGGGAATTACCCATACACCTGGTACTGCACCTATAACAATAGAGCAAACTGGCGTATATAAGATTAATTATAGTATTTCAATAAGCAACAATATTGACGCTACGGTCACCATAGCCGTTAACGGAGTAGATGTTAATTCTGCTGCCGTTCCAACTGAGATAATGGTGGGCACATTCTCTAACTCAATTATACTAAGTCTAACAGCAGGGGACGTAATTACTCTAAGAATTGAGTAGGTAAGGCTGTTAAGATTTAGGTTAGAGGAATAAAAAATAGATGCCGGCAATCTGTCTTTCATAGATAGATTGCCGGCATCTAATATTAACCAAGATACCTTATTTTATAGGAAATACCTATACTAATTTTATCACATTTAGAGATATCTGATTGAAAAATGCAAACGCTGCTTTGTTAACAAAAGCATCCTCTCTTCCAATTAAAGTCGTTTGATATGCTCCTGGCGTAACAGGAAAATCAGTCGAGCTAGTAATCCCTGCCGTATATACTGCACCTTCCGGTCCCACTACAATACTACGGCCATCATTCCCGTTGCTGCCCCCCAGGTAGTATGAAACAATAAGGTTAGTTAGATCTGTTGATAAAATGCTGATATATGCATCAACAGTCCCTATCAAAGCTGAAGGAATCACGTTTGGTGTTATTGGAAAGTCAGTTGCTGAAGTAAATCCTGTGATATATGCATGGCCCTGTAAATCGGTGTAGATATCTCTAACTCCACTCGCAGTGCTTCCCCCAAAATAGGTGGATGCAATCAAGCTGTCTCCAGACGGAGATAACTTGGATACATATGGTTGACCACCAGAAGAGCCTTTTGTTGTCTGGAAAGCGCCAGGTGTTACCGGGAAATCGAATGAATTAGTGACTCCTGTGACATAGGCATGGCCCAAGGTATCCAGAGCAATACTATAACCGTAATCAATATCGCTCCCCCCCAAAAAGGTAGAATAGACAAGAGAACTTCCGTCGATTGCCAGTTTTGTAATAAATGCTTCCTGCCCATTAAAAGTGGTCTGGAAAGCACCGGGTGTTACAGGGAAATTGGCAGACTCAGTAGTGCCAGTAACATACGCATGCCCCTGAGTGTCCAAAGCAATTCCAAGGCCATTTTCAGAAAAACTACCTCCAAGGTAGGTGGAGTAAATCAGGCTTGATCCGTCAGGAGAAACTTTAGTAACAAAACCACTACCGGTAGTATTGGGTAAGGTCGTTTGAAAGGCGCCGGGAGTAGAGGGCAAAACAGTGGAGGTGGTTCGCCCTGTCACATAAGCACTACCTTGCGTATCCACGGCAATATCATAACTGATATCAGTATTGCTGTTTCCCAAAAAGGAAGAGTAAATAAGGCTTCCCCCGTCTGCGGCTATTTTAGTAACAAACATATAGCCACGAGTGGTTTGAAAAGCACCTGGTGTTGTTGGAAAGTTTATAGAGCGGGTCTCTCCTGTGACATAGGCACAATATTCATCATCTAGGGAGATACCAAAGCCTCGATCTATGGCACTGCCTCCAAGATACGTAGAATAAACAAGAGATTCTCCGTTAATGGAAAACTTGGTGACATACGCATCTTCATTTCCGGAAAAAGTGGTTTGAAAGGCACCTGGTGTTACGGGAAAACCGGTTGAATTCACGTATCCAACCACATAGGCATGACCTTGGTCATCTACTGCAATTGATTGACTGTATTGAATATCTGCGCCTCCAAGATAGGTGGAATACTGTAGTATAGGGTCTATAACAAGAGGAGCTTCTGAAGAATAAGCCCCAGCTAATACAAAGCCAATATCAAAATTATTGTATCGTTTATAGGTGCAGTTCACTGGTATGACGACACCATCGATTTCCTGATAAGCAATAGGGGCTAAGTCTGTGAGGGTTCCTAGTGCATGGTGTATCAGAAGATTTCCTGACTCGTCAATTTCCAGACTCTCGGCTCCTTCCCAATGAAGCCGGATAGAAGAGACATGTTCTGGACTATCTAATAACCAGTTCATTTTTAAACCATCATCACCAGCAGAAATCTCCAGATCCACGCCCTGCCATACAGAATTATATTTTAGTTCCTTAAAATGGGGAACTCCATTTTGCCACATTAAAGAGTCATTTCCTTTGAAAAAATGGTGATAACCCTCCTGCTGAGATACACCTTCCGGTAAAAGATTGGTGTTTGCATTTGTAAAAGAGAGCTCCAGAGCCACACCATTTCTAAGCTGATCTGGCTCTGGAATTTCTTCTTCTATAGGCTCCAGCTCCACGGAAGTAATACGGTCTGAAGAAAAGAAAAAACGGCGTCCTTTATAATTTGTCGTAAAGTGTGCCCTCTGATCTTCCTGCCCATTATTTTTAACAAAGGAGAGGGGAAGTTTACATTTATTTAAATGAACGGAATCTTTTAAATGATTTTGCATACGATACACCTCTTTCTAAATGGTATAAAGCATAATATGCAAAACTTTTATTCTATGAGACAAACGTATGGTAAGGGGCCTGTCAACGCGGCCCCTTACCATAGAATATTATAGCAATTTGACTAAATTAAGAGATACTTGATTATAAAATGCAAAAGCTGTCTTAGTAACATAAATATTATTAATTCCATTAAGAGCAGTCTGGAAAGCTCCTGGTGTTACTGGAAAATTACTAGAAACAGTCTGCCCTGTCGTATATACCGCACCATCTGATCCGACAGCAATAGATATACCACCTTCATTGCTGCTGCCTCCCAGATAGTAAGAAACAATCAGATGAGTCAAGTCTGCTGAGAAGATACTGACAAATGAATCCGTAAACCCATTCAAAGCAGATGGAAGCACGTTTGGAGTTGTTGGAAAGCTAGGGGAGCCAGTGGTTCCGGTGATATATATATGGCCTTGTAAGTCTGTTTTAATATCTTGACTGATATCAATTTTATCCCCATCAAAATATGTGGATCCAATTAGACTGTCTGCTGTTGGAGATAATTTAGATACAAAGGAAGGGCCAGGAGTTACTTGGAATGCATTAGGTGTTACTGGAAAATCGGTTGAACTGGTAAATCCTATCACTGAAGCACAGTTCAAGGTATCTACAGCAATTTTACGACTTTCGTCATTACCATTTCCGGCTAAAAAAGTAGAGTAGACAAGTGAGCCCCCGTCGCTGGAAAGCTTAGTAACAAATACTGCATTGTTTATAAACGAAGTTTGAAAAGCACCAGGTGTTACAGGGAAGTCAGTGGAGCTCGCAGTGCCAGTTACATAGGCATGCCCCTGAGTATCTATTGCAATACCATTACTGACATCAGTATTACTTCCTCCAAGGTAGGTAGAATAAATCAGGCTAGATCCGTCTGGTGAGAATTTTGTTATAAATCCACTGCTACTAGTAGTACTTGGCAAAGTGGTTTGAAACGCACCAGGGGTAGAGGGTAAAACAGTGGACCCAGTTCTACCTGTGATATAAGCACTGCCTTGAGCGTCAACGGCAATGCCAAAACCCGCGTCACCACTGCCATTTCCCAAGAAGGATGAGTATACCAGACTCCCACCGTCAGGGGCGATTTTAGTAATAAATATTGGTCCTGGCGTGGTCTGAAAGGCACCTGGTGTCACCGGAAAGTTGGTTGAATCGGTTGACCCTGTGACATAGGCGCAATACTGGGAATCTAAGGAGATGCTATAGGCGTGATCGGTAAGATTGCCGCCAAGATAGGTGGAATAAATAAGAGTTTCCCCATCACTTGCAAATTTTGTTACAAATACAGAACTTCCAGTAGAAGTTGTTTGAAAAGCACCTGGCGTTACAGGAAAATTATTTTAAAGGGTTCGTCCGGTTACATAAGCATGGCCTTGGTCATCAGCAGCAATTGATTCCCCGATTTGAATGAGACTACCACCAAGATAGGTTGCGTACTGGAAAATGGGATCAATAACTAGAGGAACCTCAGTGGAATAGTCTCCAGTCAGTTCAAAACCATATTCAAACTTGTCGTAGAGACGATAAGCACAGTTTACTGGAATTCTTATCCCATCAATCTCTTGATAAGCAATGGGAGCTAAGTCGGTCAGCGTTCCAAGAGCATGATGAACCAAAAGATTCCCAGCAGTATCTAGTTCCAGGTTCTCAGCCCCTGCCCAATGAAGACGTATAGATGAAACACGATCTGACTTATTCATTAGCCAATTCATTTTCATACCATCTTTAATTGCTGTAACTTCCAAATCCACGCCCTCCCAAACAGAACGATACAGAAGCTCTTTATAGTGCGGGACGCAACTTAGCCATTTTGAGGATTCATTTCCTCTAAGGTAATGGTGGAATCCTTCCAGTTGGGCTACCCCTACTGGAATAAGATTACTATTAGGATTTATAAAGGAAAGTTCCAGAGCTACGCCATTTAGGGACTTATCTGACTTTTCACTTGGGTCTGATAAATAAATGGACTGTGGGACTGGTTTATCTACGGTCTCCAGTTCTACAACGGTAATACGATCTGAGGAATAGAAAAAACGGCGGTCATAGAAATCGGTCGTAAAGTATACCCTCTGGTCTTCTTGTCCGTTATTTTTGACAAAAGAGAGAGGGAGCTTAATTCTATCAGCAAGCATGGGATTAGTTTTTATATCTTGCATAATATGCACCTCTTTCTTAAAGATGTTATAGTGCATAGTATGCAAGATATCCTGTTAACGAGACATCCCCACTAAAGGCAGTGCCCCTTTTCTCATATCATCATTAATATCCAATTATATCAACCGATACTTGCCGGTAAAATGCAATTCCAGTTCTTGTAACATAAGCGTCAGAAATTCCGTTCAATGTCGTCTGATATGCCCCGGAAGTGACAGGAAAATTTGGAGAGGAGGTTACCCCGGCCGTATAAACTTCACCTTCCGGCCCCAGAGCAATTCCCCAACCAGTTTCACCTCCGCTGCCCCCAAGATAGTAAGAAACAATGAGGTTTGTCAAATCTGAGGAGAAAATACTGATAAATGCATCTGATGCTCCTTCTAAAGCAGAGGAAATCACATTTGGCGTAATTGGAAAGTTAGAAGATTGGGTGTGTCCTGTAACGTAGGCGTGGCCATATTCATCCAAAGCAACACCAAAACCATCATCGTGAAGGTCTCCACCCAAAAAGGTGGATCCAATTAGACTGTTCCCACCAGGTGATAGTTTAGTGAGAAATACATCATCGCTCCCACCGCCATAGGTTGTCTGAAACGCGTTTGGTGTTACTGGAAAATCAGCCGAGGCGGTTCTGCCTGTAACATAGGCACAGCCCTGACTATCTACAGTAATATTACGAGCCACATCACTAGTACTGCCTGATAAAAAAGTGGAGTAGGCCAGTGAACTACCATCTATGGCAAGTTTTGTGACAGTTACCGCATTCGAGGTTAGAGTTGTCTGAAATGCACCAGGTGTCACTGGAAAATTAGAAGCATTGGTAATACCTGTAACATAGGCATAATCATAAGCATCTAAAGCAATCCCCTGGCAATAGCCATTACCGTTACCGTAAAGATAGGTAGAATAAATAAGGTCGCTGCCATCGTCGGAAAACTTTGTAATAAAACCAACAGAACCTACTGGAGCGGTAAGAGTCGTTTGAAACGCTCCAGGCGTAGTAGGTATAGTGCCACCCTGGCCAGTGACATAAGAACAGCCTTGAGAGTCAACTGCAATGCCAAAACCTGTTCCTCCCGAGCCTAAAAAGGTGGAGTAAATAAGGCTATCTCCATCCACTGCAAGCTTCGTGACAAATATTCCTCCAGCCGTTGTTTGAAACGCCCCCGGTGTGATTGGAAAATTAGCCGAAGCAGTCTGACCGGTGACATAGGAGCAATCTTGGGCATCTAAGGCAATGGCATAACCAAGATCTGTGCCGCTGCCTCCAAGATAGGTGGAATAGATGAGTGAACTGCCGTCGCTGGAAAACTTGGTGACAAATACATCGCTTACACCAGCATTGGTTGTCTGAAAAGCGCCAGGTGTCACAGGAAAATCAATTGAGGTTGTATCACCAACTACATGGGCGCACCCCTGAGTATCCACTGCGATTCCTCTGCATTGATCCGTTAAGCTGCCTCCTAAATAGGTGGTATAGGGAAGGATTGGATCAATGACAATTGGAACGTTATCCATATAGCTTCCCATCAGTTCAAAACCTAAATCAAAGCTACCATATAGTCGATAAACACAGCCGACTGGTTTTCTCTCCCCTTCAATTTCCTGATAGGCAATGGGAGCCAAATCAGTTAAGGTCCCCAATGCATGATGAACCAGAAGGTTCCCTGTAGAGTCTATCTCAAGACTGTCTGCCCCTGTCCAATGAAGTCGGATGGAAGAAACCCGGTCTGGAGAATCTAACAACCAGTTCATTTTTAAGCCATCTTTACTACCCGATAGCTCTAAATCAACCCCATCCCAGACTCCCGGATATCGAAGCTCCTTATAATGAGGAACGCCATTGTTCCATTTTGTAGAATCATTTCCCCGGTAAAAATGGTGGTGTCCCGGCAGTTGTGATATGCCCTCAGGGGCAAGACTGGCATTTGCATTTGTAAAAGAAAGCTCCAGGGCAACACCATTTCTTGGCTCATCAGGCTCAGTGATAGGGGAAGGAAAATCATCAGGTTCTGGAATTGACTCCTCTATAGGTTCCAGCTCTACCAAGGTAATCCGGTCTGAAGAGAAGAAAATCCGTCGGTTCTTAAGGCTGGTAGTAAAGTGCGCCCTGGAATCTTCCTGTCCGTTGTTTGCAACAAAGGAGAGAGGAAGCTTGATTTTATTTAAAGGCAATGGGCCTGCCATAATATTCTGCATAAGAAACACCTCTTAATGATTTATTTGATAGAGCATAATATGCAAAATATTCTTTCTTTGAGACAATCCTGACAAGGTGCCATTGCGTGGTGGTTCTGACATTAATTCTTTAAAACAATCCGTCAATCTCAACCGAAGCCTGACGGTAAAAGGCAAAACCGGTTTTCGTCACAAATGCATCACTGGCTCCATTTAAAGTTGTCTGAAATGCTCCCGGCGTGGCGGGAAAATCTGTTGAGGTGGTCTGACCCGTAACATAAACTGCGCCTTCTGGTCCTTTAGCAATGCTATAACCAATACCACTTCCTAAACGGTAAGAAACAAGAAGTTTTGTCAAATCTGCGGAAAAGATACTAATATATATATTTGAACCTTCCTCTAATACAGAGGGTATTACTTCAGGGGTTAATGGAAAGTTGGGTGAAGTAGTGTATCCGGTCACATAAATATGGCCTTGCATGTCGCTGGTACATCCATAATTAAAGTCATAACCAGCTCCACCTAGATAAGTGGATGCAAGAAGACTGTCTCCCCCTGGAGATAACTTAGAGACAAAAGCATCTGCTGATCCACCTCCATAGGTTGATTGAAATGCTCCAGGTGTTACAGGAAAACCATTTCCGAGTACGAATCCTGTAATGTAAGCATTACCAAGAGAATCTACAGAAATGTGCTGTCCGTAGGTACTAATTCTACCTGACAAAAATGTGGAATAAATAAGTGAACTTCCATCAAGGGCAAGCTTTGTTACAAATGCGGTACCTGCAATGAAGTTTGTTTGAAATACACCTGGTGTTACAGGAAAATCAGGGGAACTGGTCCAGCCCGTGATATAAGCGTAGCCCTGAGCGTCGACTACTATGCCATTCATGATATCCTGACGAGTTCCTCCCAGGTAGGTGGAATAGATAAGGCTTCCACCGTCAGTAGAAAATTTGGTAATAAATCCAGTAACAAGAACAAATAACTTGGTTGTTTGAAAAGCACCTGGAGTAACAGGAAAATTATCGTCAAGGGTAGAACCTGTAACATAAGCATGGTTTTGGGAATCAACTGCTATACCGTTACCATACCCATTAACAGCGTTGCCTAAATAGGTTGAGTAAATCAAACTACCTCCGTCTGGTGCAAGTTTAGTAACAAATATACTTCCTACAGTAGCTTGAAATGCATTGGGGGTGATAGGGAAATCTGTTGAGCTGGTCTGGCCTGTAACATAAGCACATTCCTGTGTATCCAGGGAAATGGAGTTGGCGACATCATCCCCACTGCCTCCCAGATAAGTGGAATAAATAAGGGAGCCGCCATTGCTGGTAAATTTAGCAACAAATGCATCACCCCCACCTCCAGCGGTGGTCTGGAAAGCGCCGGGTGTCACAGGAAAACCAACAGAAGCAGTAGTTCCCGTAACATAAGCGCAGCCCTCAGTATCTACAGCAATGCCTCTTGCTTCATCTGTTAAACTTCCGCCCAGGTAGGTGGTGTACGTTAGGATTGGATCAATAATAAGCGGAATATTTTCCAAATAGCTGCCCGTGAGTTCAAAACCAAGTTCATAGTTTCCAAATAGTCGGTAAGCACAGCCTACTGGCTCTCTTTCCCCATCTATTTCCTGATAGGCAATGGGACATAAATCAGTCAATGTCCCTAAAGCATGGTGGACCAGTAAGTTTCCTGTGTCATCTATTTCCAGACTGTCAGCGCCTGCCCAGTGTAGTCGTATAGAAGAAGCTCTGTCTGGTCTGTCTAACACCCAGTTCATCTTCATACCATCTTGACTACCTGAAACTTCCAAATCCACGCCCTCCCAGACAGCAGGATAGCAAAGCTCTTTATAATGAGGAATGCACTTGCCCCATTTTGTAGAGTCATTTCCCTTATAAAAATGGTGGTATCCTAGCTGTGGCAGCACTCCCTCTGGTATAAGATCGGATTTCGCATTTACAAATGATAGTTCCACAGCCACACCGTTTCGAAGCGTTTCTGACCCGGATTCATGAAAAGGAACAGGGAAATCCTCTGGCTCTGGGAGATGTTCCTCTATAGGCTCTAACTCCACCGAAGTGATCCGGTCCGAAGAAAAGAAAAAGCGTCTGTCTTTAAAGGCAGTAGTAAAGAGTGCTCTGGAATCCTCCTGTCCGTTATTTTTAATAAAGGAGTGTGGGAGCTTTATATGATCAAGCGGCTTTGAATCTGTTATTATATTTTGCATGGAGTATACCTCTCTATTGAAAAAAACGACATAGAGCATAATATGCAAAACATTCTTTTTATGAGACATACAATGGATTTAGCAGCAGACAGGCACGAGGTGTGTGCAGATAAGTGATAAAGCCTTTCCGCCTCCTGAAATATTTGAATGGGAAAGTGAAAAGAAAGAAAATTGAAAAAGCAAATAGAAACAATTTTGGAGAGCCAGCTTCTAAGAAACTGGCTCTCCAATCTGCACCTTTATCTTTCGGCCATTGAGTCAACTCATTATTGAGGATCGGCACTTACGCTCTTAATTCAACTTAATTGGCTGCTTGTGCTTTCACTGGTGAAACCTTAACCTGAAATAAGAATATACAGTATCGCAAAAGAGTGTAGCAGACAAGCAGCACGGCAAGGATTGTCTGGATCCATATAATCGGCTGCAGATAGGACGCCTCAATTCCACTTTTCATAAGGAAACCAGCTGTCTGCTTGGACGCAATGGCACTAATGACAAATGGAAACGTAAAGGCAGAATAACTAGGGTAAAACGGCAATTGTAACAGTGGAATCAATCTGGCAACTACCAGTACATACAATGCAAGGGAAAGTACAGCCAGCACTATTACGAAAATCAGGTTTTTCTCTTCCACTGATTGGAGATAGGCCGCCAAACACAGGCTTCCAGGCGCTGTGAAAATACAAAACAGTGCCTGAGCTGGTTCTGGTATTTCAGAATACTTTATATGTCGGTATCCAACCAGTGCAAACAAAGCAATGAAACTAATGAACCCAAACCAGAAAGCAGCAGTTCCAATGGATAACATCTGGTAAGCCGGAGCGGTGATTCCTGCGGCGGCTATGCCCACATATACAATGAAATAACTTGCAAATACGTTCTTCATATTCACGTTTCTCATGAACCGATAAGTAAAAATGAGAATCAGCAGAAGATGTAGTGCAACCGCCAAAAACCAGAAAATAATAGCAACTGAACTGAAAAATGGTTTTATGTAAACAGATAATAACATAGCACCCATAGGAAATGTAGCAGAAACACTCATCATAATTGGATTTTTCAAATCCTCCTTCACCGCATTAGGATACAATACCGCCTTAAACAAAAGAAGCATAAAAATCAGAAAGGATATGGCTCCAAAGAGATAACGGATCCCCTCGGAATAACTTTGAAGCAGGTTTCCCAGGGCAGCGCACCCAAGCATAACCCCTGACATAGGCAATGGTACACGTTTTATTAAGGCCCTCATACGATCACCCCGCTGTTACAAGTTCATCTACATTCACAAGGTCGAATTCCCGTATAATAATCTGTGCAACCTTTTCTGCAACCAGTCCGGTAAATGCGATGCACTGCTCCTTGTGTTCCCCGCTTGCCATATCGAATTCTCTTGTAAGGACACGGCAGCAAAGAGAATTCTTACCATTGGATGTTTTAAAATAGTCGTGTAGCTCGTTGGCCAGTTGTAAGTTCTTTTCCACCTTTGGATCCCCCTGTTTGGTACGTCCAAAGAAAAGTCCAAGAGACATAACACCGCCGGACACAGCCCCACATACACACTTAGAGCGTCCGATTCCAATGGGAAACCCGGAGGCCATGGCAATTACCGTATCTGGAACATCAAGTTCAAAGTTGTCCCGTATGGAAGAAACCACGGCTTCCGAACAAAAGAATCCACCCCGATATAATTCTTCTGCCTCTTTTTTAATCTTCTGTACACTGACTTCTTTTTTCATTTCCATCATAAAGCACCCCTTTGTAAAATTTATTATATTCATCTTAACATAGGGCTTTTAGAACCTCCAATCGTGATTCTCTATCTGTATTTCATCAGTGATTGCTTTTATCAATAAATAAGCAATTTACAGACAGGTTCTATCAATAATTTTCAAGGACTGATATCATAATTGATACAATGGGCAAAAATATGTATAATATATATTATTCCTAATTACAAATAGAAAACTTTCAAAGGAACCTGGGAGGCATTATGGGCATCAAGACGGTAGTGGTAGATAATTCCGAGGAATTGTTGGATAAAATAACCCGTATTTTAAAGGAAATGAAGGAGATTGAGCTATTGGGCAGCTTTAACAATGCAGTGGAAGCCATGCAATATATAAAAGAAAATCATGTGGATCTGGTATTTTCTGATGTGGTCATGCCGGAAATCAGCGGTATCACCCTTGCAGCTAAACTTTATGAGCTGCCAAACCCGCCGGAAGTAGTTCTTCTTTCCGGTATTCCAGGATTTTCTCTGGAGGCATGGAAGATCAGAGCTTACGGATTTATCATTAAACCATATAAAAAGAACGAAATCAAAGAAATTGTAGATCAGTATATTTTGGAATATGGTGTAAAAGAATCATGCAGTTCTTTCTGACAGCAAAGAAAATAGGCGTGTTTTTCTTTTATGGACGAACCCATTTTCCTATGTTATAATAAGGAAATAGTGAAAAAAGACCCTTTTTTCCATAAGGAGAAAGATATGAAAGAGAAGTTTAAAATAAGGGGGCAGCTGAGAGCCTATATGCAGTGGCCGCTTTATCTGAGTGCGCTTTGGATCATTGCGAATATGATCATAGGTGCAGTCAGTGCAAAGGCAGGGATCATCATGGCCCTGTTCACGCTTTTGTATACGGGGCTTGCAGTCTGGCTTTACGCTTACAGAAGGCAGCGTCTGCTTGGAGGCCTTGTGGAATTTTCAGCAGAATATTCCTGGATGCAGAAGAATTTTCTTACCGATCTGGAGCTTCCCTACGGAATCGCAGATGAGAATGGGCGTGTCTTATGGGGGAACGCGGCGCTTTCAGAAGTCCTGGGAGAGGAAAAGCCTCTTAAGGTAACAAGAAAGAACATAACCACCATATTTCCAGAGATAACAAAAGAAGCTCTTAAGCTGAGTAACGGAACAGCGGAACTTCATGCAACCTTAAATGACCGAAAATATAAGATTCATTTAAAGACAGTGACCATGGAAGGCTCTTCTCACGGCATCGGTCAGGCCGTAGATATGGATGCTGCGGGAGAGACCCTTGTAGCGGTCTATCTTTTTGATGAGACTGAGATCCTTACTTATAAGCAGATGGTCGATGACCAGAAGATGGTCGCAGGACTCATTTATCTGGATAATTATGAGGAAGCCTTAGAGAGCGTGGAAGAAGTCCGCCGCTCCCTTCTTACGGCGCTCATCGATCGTAAGATTACAAAGTACATTACCAACATGAATGGTATTGTGAAGAAGCTGGAAAAAGATAAGTATTTTATTGCCATTAAGCAGTCCTATATTCCGGAGCTGAAAGAAGGCCGCTTTTCCATTTTAGAAGAAGTAAAAGGCGTGAATATCGGCAATGAGATGGCAGTGACCTTAAGCATTGGACTTGGAATGAACGGGGACACGTATTACAAAAACTATGATTTTGCCAGAATTGCCATTGATATGGCCCTGGGCCGTGGCGGTGATCAGGCCGTTGTAAAGGATGGGGAGCGGATTCAGTTCTTTGGAGGCAAGGCACCTCAGGTAGAAAAGACCACCCGTGTCAAAGCCCGTGTCAAGGCTCATGCCTTAAGAGAGCTTATGGAAACCAAAGACAGGCTCTTAATCATGGGGCACCGGCTCACAGACGTAGACTCCTTTGGAGCCGCAGTTGGTATCTACCGTATTGCAACAGCCCTGAATAAAAAGGCTCACATCATTATTAATGAAGTGACAACTTCCGTTCGTCCCTTGCAGGACCGGTTTATTGGAAATCCCGATTATCCCGATGATTTGTTCCTCACCGGAGCAAAGGCAGCAGAGCTTGTGGACGCCAACACCATTTTAGTGGTTGTGGATGTAAACCGTCCCAGCATTACCGATGCCCCTGAGCTATTACGCATGGTAAAGACCATTGTGGTTCTGGATCATCACAGACAAAGCAGTGAGATCATCGACAATGCAGTCTTATCCTATGTGGAGCCATACGCTTCCTCAGCCTGTGAGATGGTTGCGGAGGTGCTTCAGTATATTGCGGATGGAATTAAGATTAAGTCTGCAGAGGCAGACGCTCTGTATGCGGGAATCGTCATTGATACTCATAATTTCACCAATCAGACTGGGGTCAGAACCTTTGAAGCGGCGGCATTTCTTAAGAGAAACGGAGCTGATGTGGTTCGTGTGAGAAAGCTGTTTCGGGATGATCTTGATGATTACAAGGCAAAAGCAGAAGCAGTTCGTGAGGCAGAGATTTTTGAAAAATATTTTGCAATCAGTGTCTGCCCGTCGGAAGGAATTGGAAGCCCTACGGTCATTGGGGCTCAGGCAGCCAATGAGCTTCTTGATATAGCAGGCATTAAGGCCTCCGTCGTCATGTCACATTATAACAATACGGTGTTTATGAGTGCCCGTTCCATTGACGAGGTAAATGTCCAGGTCATGATGGAAAAGCTGGGAGGCGGAGGCCACCGTACCATAGCAGGTGCACAGCTTGCGGATGTGACCATTGAAGAAGCAAAAACCCGCTTAAAAGCGGTTATCAAAGAGATGTTAGAGAAGGGAGACATATCATAATGGATATTGTATTATTAGAAGACGTAAAGGCATTAGGAAAAAAGGGACAAATCGTTAAGGTGAACGATGGATATGCTAGAAATTTCATTCTCCCAAAGAAGCTTGGAATCGAAGCAACTTCTAAGAACTTAAATGACTTAAAGCTTCAGAAGGCTAACGAAGCTAAGATCCAGGCAGAGCAGTTAGAGGCTGCAAAAGAGCTTGCAGCGAAGTTAGGAGAGCTTTCCATCACACTGTCTATCCGGGCAGGAGAGGGCGGAAGAGCGTTTGGTTCCGTTTCAGGCAAGGAGATTTCCCAGGCCATTCAAACTCAGCTTGGACTTGATATTGATAAAAAGAAGCTGGTTCTACCTGAGCCACTTAAGACCTTTGGCTCTCACGAAGTACCCATTAAGCTTCATAAAGAAGTAACTGCAAAACTGATTGTTAAGGTAATAGAAAGCTAGGAGGCAAAACCATGGATGACGCCCTGATCAAGCGGGTGCTCCCCCACAGCATAGAAGCAGAACAGTCTGTCATTGGTTCCATGTTGATGGACCGGGACGCCATTATCTCAGCTTCCGAGATCGTAACCGCAGGAGACTTTTATCAGCACCAGTATGGCATCATGTTTGAGGCCATGCTGGAGCTTTTTAATGAGAACCTGCCCGTGGATCTAGTAACTCTACAGAATCGGTTAAAGGAAAAGGATGTACCGCCTGAGGTATCCAGCCTGGAGTTCGTCCGGGAGATCATTACCACAGTACCTACCTCCGCCAATGTAAAGTCCTATGCCAATATTGTAAGGGATAAGGCGGTATTAAGGCGTCTCATTAAGGTCAATGAAGAGATTGCCAATACATGTTACGTAGGAAAAGAGCCACTGGAAACCATAATGGCTTATACGGAAAAGACCATCTTCAATCTGTTACAGAACCGTAATTCCGGTGAATTTGTTCCAATCCGGCAGGTTGCCATGAATGTACTGGAAAAGATTGAGGAAGCTTCGAAAAACCAGGGAACCGTTACAGGTATTCCTACTGGATTCATTGATTTAGATTATAAGACCTCAGGCCTGCAGCCCTCTGACTTCATCTTAATTGCGGCCCGTCCCTCCATGGGTAAGACTGCCTTCGTTTTGAACCTGGTAGACCATGTGGCGGTTAAGAAAGGCCTTCCAGCCATGGTATTCAGTCTGGAGATGTCAAAGGAGCAGCTGGTAAACCGTATGCTTGCCATGGAATCCAACGTAGACTCCCAGAAGCTAAGAACGGGAACCCTTTCCGATACGGACTGGGATGCCGTAGTAGAAGGAATCGGAGTCATTGGTAATTCCAAGCTAATCATCGACGATACCCCTGGAATCTCCATTATGGAGCTTCGTTCCAAGTGCCGGAAGATGAAGCTGGAATACGGTCTTAGTGTCGTCATCATCGACTACCTGCAGCTTATGAGCGGAAGCGGAAAAGGCGGAGATAACAGACAGCAGGAGATCTCAGAAATCTCCAGATCCTTAAAGGCCCTGGCAAGAGAGATGAACGCACCGGTTATCGCATTATCCCAGCTCAGCCGTGCCTGTGAGACCAGACAGGACCACAGGCCCATGCTATCTGACCTTCGAGAGTCAGGAGCCATCGAGCAGGATGCTGACGTTGTTATGTTCTTATACCGAGATGATTATTATAATAAGGATACAGATATGCCTAATATTGCAGAAGTCATCATTGCAAAGCAGAGAAACGGTCCTATTGGAACGGTAAATCTGGTCTGGAGACCAGAGTATACGAAGTTTGCAAACATGGCAAGACAATAAACGGGGTAGAAAAAGGAGTGGAGGAACATCACCAAGTTTCAGTGATGTTCCCCCGCTCCTTTTTATGAGTTTTGAAGGTCGGTCTCAAGGCTCTTATAGCTTCTACTTTGAGGAAGGGGTGCCATCATGGGATACTTCCTTCACGTAAGCCTTGAATTCCTGGGCTATTTCCTTGTATTTAGTATGGTGAAGGTAATGAGTACCTTCCATGGGAATCACCTTACCAAATTGGGATTGCTTCGCCTGTTCTTCGTGGAGAGGCAGCCACCAGGAATTATTTTCGTTATTGGACTGTACAAAAAGAAGCATTGGAAGATCGTGAGGATAGGTAAGCGTTTCTCCGTTTTTAAAATTGGAGCCAAGGTGTTTTAATTCGTTGAGCATCGTTGGATTGCTGCTTACCTGATTGGATATGAGATTCATCTGTTCGCGGGAGTGTTCATCTAATGGAAGGTCTTCATTACGGTCGACCTCCAGCTTTTTGACCAATCTCATGAGGCCAGAACGCTTTATAAAGTCAAAGGTTCTTAAAGGCAGTTTAGCGTCCATGCCGGGCTGATTGGGAACGCTGCTGTCAATTCCAATAAAAGCCTGGACCTCGTCCCGGTAGTTGTTTACATAGGTGGCCCCATAGAGACCTGTGATGGAATGACCCATTAAAATGTAATGATCCAGCTTTAGCTGCTGTACCGCCTGGTGAATCTCACTAACGATATTCTCTGTTGTTCTTTCTTTGTCAGTTCCGTCGCTGAGTCCATAACCAAAGGGTTCTATGGCTACGACCCTGTAATCCGGCGACAATTCATCAATGAGCGGCTTAAAGTCCAGGACAGGAGATGGAGTGCCTTGTCCTGGGAGTAGGACGATGATCTGATCCCCATTCCCCTGTATGAAAACGTTCATCCTTTTGCCATCCACCTCTACAGATTGACCGTAAGGTTCGATTTTTTTCTTTTCCATGCGGTTACAGATTGCATTCACCACATAAGTGATAGCCAGAAACAATATGAGAACGATTACGATTCCTGCGATTATTCTTAATAACAGGCGCATCAGCTTACCGGGCCTATTTCCGGTGTTATCCTTTGTTTCTAATGTCTTTGCCATATTTATTTCTCCTGTCTATCTAACGTTAAAGCTATTTTATCACATGCATCAAGTCGTATAAAATAATATGTCCCCTTTGCACTGGTAATATGTAGCCCATAGAAGCAAGTATGAAAGAGAGAAGTACCATGATGTGAATATGAGGGAAAGAATGAATGTCATAAGCAATCCCAATGGTTTTTCATTAAAATATTGCCCAATATCCTAAAAAAATTTCATTCTATATTCATAATCCGTATGAAACCAGCATATGATATAAATAGTAAGGTTATGAAAACTTAGTGAACCAAAGGAGAGGATATAGCTATGGCTGAGATACATTACTTAATATCGGATGCATCGCGGAAAGTCGATGTGGAATCCCATGTCCTTCGATACTGGGAGGACGAGCTTCAATTAGACATTCCCAGAAATGAGATGGGGCACCGGTATTACACCGAGACCCACATCCGTTTATTCAGGCAGATCAAAGACTTGAAAGAAAAGGGATACCAGTTAAAAGCCATCAAAACAGCGCTTGATAAGGTCATTGAGGGAAGCGAAGATCCCATCATCCCCGATGATTTATTGGAGGGCCAGATCACCCAGGAATTAAAAGAGGGAAGCTTATCTGGTCAAGAGGGCGGGACAGTCCTGGACATACATAATACAGCGCCGGTTTCCATTGCCTCAGAAAAAATGGAGCAGTTCCAGGAGATCATGAACCACATTATTGGACGAGCCTTAGAAGTCAATAATGAGCAGCTGAGCCAAGATGTAAGCTGTCTGGTCAATGATAAGGTCATTAAGGAAATGCAGTATTTAATGAGTTTAAAAGAAGAAAAAGAAGAAGAGCGTTACAAGCAATTGGACGAGCTTTTAAGAACGTATCAAAAAGACAACAAAGGTCGTGCCGAAGCAGCCGCTTCCAAGATTCCTTTTTTCAACCGCAAAAAAAAGTTCGGGAGAAACGGGAAAAAACTGTAACACCACACTACTTTCAGATAAAACAACAGGGAAACCTGTTCAGGCAAAAATCCGCAGTTGCCACTGAAAGTGAGACTGCGGATTTTTCTATAAGCTTATTCTTTTCTACATGCATCAACAAACGTCTGAAACATTCGTAACGCCACATCATCTTTTTCCCATAAATATTCCGGATGCCACTGAACCCCTAAAAAGAATGGATAACCAGGCATTTCTATGGCCTCCACCAGCTGATCTGGGGACCATGCCGTTGCAACAAGACCAGGTGCTACCTCTCTGACTGCCTGGTGGTGCATGCTGTTCACCTTTAGTTCTGATTTCCCTGCAATGGAAGAAAGGAGGCTGTCATCTGATAAAGTGACCGTATGGCTTGGCATGTTGTAATAAAAGGGCTGGGAATGGGCAATGGGAAAGTCACGTTTCACCTGAGACGGGATATCCTGCCAGATATCACCGCCAAGCCCGATATTTAAAATCTGGATTCCCCGGCAGATACCGAGCACCGGTTTTCCAAGGGATAAAATCAGGGGAAGGAGAGTAAGCTCCATCTGATCCCGTTCCTTGGAAACATTGCCGCAGCCTTCTCTGGTTTCTTCTCCAAATAAAAAAGGATGGACATCAGGTCCTCCTGCAAACAGGAAGCCGTCCAGTTCATCGGTAAGCTGTTTTAAATCATCTTCGGAAGCTTCTAAGGGCATGACAACAGGAATGGCTCCTGCGGCCTTTAGGACCCTTAAAAACGTAGGGCGCATCTTAATATCGTGATTATCCGTATCGTGATAAGGCGTGAGACCAATCAGAGGTTTTCTCATATAGAAACATCCTTTCTCTCATGATAGAAGGAAATAAAAAGAAATAACAAAATGCCCCTTCCTTACGGAAGAGGCATTTATGTATTCATAAATTAAGCTTCGGAAATAGCTCCAGTTGGGCATACACCTTCACAAGCGCCGCAATCGATACAAGAATCAGCATCAATAACGAACATAGAGTCGCCCTGGCTGATAGCGCTTACTGGGCACTCGCCTTCACAGGTTCCGCAACTAACACAAGCATCACTAATAACACGTGCCATTATAAATTACCTCCTTATATTCTATACATTTTTCTATATTTTATACTATTAATAAAAATTAATCAAGTAGTAAACTATGCATTTCATGTTTAATTTTAGGAGCAAAGTCAGTTAGTTTTGTCTAATCTTGCGGCTTTAATGCCGCTGAGAATAATCTTCTTCGCTGCAACCGCATTCTCCTTAGACATAGGGGGAACATCCTTTAACG
The DNA here is from genome assembly GCA_000526575.1 of Clostridium sp. 12(A). Lineage (GTDB taxonomy): Bacteria > Bacillota > Clostridia > Lachnospirales > Lachnospiraceae > Lacrimispora > Lacrimispora xylanolytica. The sequence continues at coordinate 3,398,163 of JAGI01000002.1, forward strand.
GATACTCCATTCCAAGGCTTTCATACTTCACCTTACCCATGTCATGATAGGGAAGAACATCAAGAGCTTTGACATTTGTCAGTTCTCCGATAAAACGGCCCAGACGGTATAAATCCTCTTCCTGGTCCGTGAGACCCGGCACGACTACGTGGCGGACCCAAACGGGAACCTCTAACTCATCTAAATACCGGGCAAAATCCAAAATATTGTTGTTAGAATGTCCGGTTAATGGCTTGTGCTTTTCGTTATCGATGTGTTTGATGTCAAGCATGACAAGACTGGTGGATTTTAACAGCCGCTCGATTTTAGAAAGAAGCGCTTTGTCATCCCGCCTGAAGGTTACCCCTGAGGTATCCAGACAGGTATGAATGTCTTTCTTTCTGGCAGCTTCAAACAGCTCTGTTACGAACTCCAGCTGCATCATCGGCTCGCCACCGGTGGCAGTGATGCCGCCGCCCCGGTAAAAGTTCCGGGACGACTCATACTGCCTTAAAATTTCGTCTACTGTCATCTCAGTACCACCAGCCATCTTCCAGGTATCCGGATTGTGGCAGTACTGACAACGCATAGGACAGCCCTGTAAAAAGACTACTAAGCGTACGCCTGGCCCGTCAACGGTACCGAAGCTTTCAATGGAATGAATATGACCTGTCATGATTGATTCGCCTTCTTTACTTTAATTAGATATTGTCGTGGAATGTACGGGAGATAACTTCATCCTGCTGCTCTTTTGTCAGTTTGATAAAGTTTACTGCATAACCGGAAACACGAACAGTAAGCTGTGGGTAATTCTCTGGATGCTGCTGAGCATCTAAAAGAGTTTCACGGGTAAAAACGTTAACATTTAAGTGATGACCGCCTTCTTCTACATAGCCATCTAATAAATTCACAAGATTGTCGATCTGGGATGTGCTGATATTTGCCATAGTGTTATCCTCCTTATGTGTTTGTACAAATGTGTTTGATTAGTCTTCCTGGTCCAGACCGAAGAAGAGCGTTGGCACTTTACATGCCTGGTCGCCTTCTGCACAGTCTGAGGAACTTGTTGTAGTAATTGTTTTTGCCATAGTCTTATCGGCATTTACGGTACCGTCTTTGTCGACACGGATGTTCATGTGTCCGCCATTACCTGTCATGAATTCATCAAGCATGGAGACGATATCGTCGATTTGTTTGTCTTTCGGATCTGCCATAGCAGTCACTCCTTATTTCTGATCTTCGCTGAGTTCCAGTTCAAGATCCAACTCTAAATCGCCGTGGAAGATCTGATCTTCCTTACCAAGAGCACCTGGAATGATGGAGAAGGTATTGGAGATACCATCCTGAGCATCTTTAAATGGAAGCTTTGCTACAGATGCAAGGGAAGCGACAGCACCGTGAGTATCTCTGTGGTGCATTGGGTTAGCACCTGGTGCGAATGCGTCACCTTTCTTACGTCCATCAGGAGTTGCTCCTGTGTTCTTACCATAAACTACGTTAGAGGTAATTGTCAAGATAGAGGTTGTAGGAATACCGTTTCTATAAGTGTGGTTTTCCTTAATATAGGACATAAATGTGTGAACCAGATCATGAGCGATTAAGTCAACGCGGTCATCGTTGTTGCCGTATTTCGGGAAGTCACCTTCAATTTCATAATCAGTAACAACGCCGTTCTCGTCGCGGATTGTTTTAACCTTTGCATACTTAATAGCAGAAAGGGAATCAGCTACTACGGAAAGTCCAGCGATACCGGTTGCGAACCAACGGGTTACTTCTCTATCATGAAGAGCCATCTGAATGCGCTCATAGCTGTATTTGTCATGCATGAAGTGAATGATGTTGAGTGTGTTTACATAAACAGAAGCCAGCCACTTCATCATCTGCTTGTAGGATTCTAATACTTCGTCGTACTCTAAATATTCAGAGGTAATCGGACGGTATTTTGGTCCTATCTGCTTTTTGGAGATCTCATCTACACCGCCGTTGATTGCGTATAAGAGACATTTTGCAAGGTTGGCACGAGCGCCGAAGAACTGCATCTCTTTACCAACTCTCATGGAAGATACACAGCAAGCGATGGCATAGTCATCACCGTGAGTAACTCTCATTAAGTCGTCGTTCTCATACTGGATAGATGAAGACTCGATGGAAGACTTAGCACAGAAGCGTTTGAAGCCTTCTGGAAGTCTTGTAGACCAGAGAACTGTTAAGTTTGGCTCTGGAGCGGTTCCTAATGTATTTAATGTGTGCAGATAACGGAAGGACATCTTTGTAACAAGGTGACGTCCGTCAATACCTACACCACCGATAGACTCAGTTACCCAGGTAGGATCTCCTGAGAATAACTCGTTGTATTCTGGTGTACGGGCAAATTTTACAAGACGAAGCTTCATAACGAAGTGGTCTACGAATTCCTGAATCTGCTCCTCTGTAAAGGTACCTTCCTCTAAGTCTCTCTGAGCGTATACATCGATGAATGTGGAGGTACGTCCAAGGGACATAGCAGCACCGTTCTGATCTTTAACAGCAGCCAGGTATGCCATGTAGGTCCACTGGATTGCTTCCTGTACGTTCTCAGCTGGTCTTGAAAGGTCGAAGCCGTAAATCTGACCAAGCTTCTTTAAATCTTTGAGAGCACGGATCTGCTCGGATAATTCCTCGCGGTCACGGATTACATCAGCGTACATAACAGAGCTTGTGGTATCTTTCTGATCTTCTTTATCCTGAATCAGGAAATCGATTCCGTAAAGAGCTACACGGCGGTAGTCACCGATGATACGTCCACGGCCGTAAGCATCTGGAAGTCCAGTGATGATATGGCTGGAACGGCAGTCACGCATTTCCTGTGTGTAAGCATCGAAAACACCTGCGTTGTGTGTTTTTCTATGTGTGGAGAAGAATTCCTTTACTTCTGGGTCAATGGTATAACCATTGTCTGCACAAGCCTTCTCTGCCATACGAATACCGCCGTAAGGCTGTAAGGAACGCTTAAATGGCTTATCTGTCTGGAATCCAACGATTTTCTCTTTGTCTTTGTTTAAATATCCTGGTCCATGGGAAGTAAGGGAAGAAATAACCTTAGTGTCCATATCAAGAACGCCGCCGGCTTCTCTTTCTTTTTTAGATAATTCAAGAACCTGCTCCCAAAGCTCTTTGGTTGCGGCAGTCGCTCCAACAAGGAAAGAGTCGTCACCGTCGTAAGGGGTATAGTTCTTCTGGATAAAGTCCCGGACGTTAACTTCACGTTCCCAAGCGCCGCCTTTAAAGGCTCTCCATTCTGGTCTCATAGTGTTGTACCTCCAAAATTCTTTATAAGTAATGTCAATAGATAAGTGCCGTCAAAGATAATATTTCATACAATCTTTGTATGAATATATTATATATGAATACTGTATACAATGTCAAGTATAACCTTATTATTGATAAAAATTTTTATAAATTGATAAAAGTGATTTTTATCTTGCTTATTATAGGAAAAAGTATTATATTATAATGACAATATGTACATTTTTAAAAGGAGGTATACGAGATGCAGATCGATAAAAATATGGTAATCGGCAATTTGCTTCAGATAGATGAATGCATAGCACCGATTTTAATGCGTGCAGGCATGCATTGCCTTGGATGCCCATCTTCTCAGGGAGAGTCTTTGGAGGAAGCGTGCATGGTTCATGGATTAGACTGTGACGTTTTAGTTTCCCAGATTAATGAAGTTCTGGCAGACAGATAAATATATATAAGGAGGCAGGTCGCTTTGATCTGCCTCCTTATTTTTTTTATATCGATATCTTTTTTTCTTCCCGGTAATGTCTGGGGCTGATTCCGTATTCCTGTTTGAAAATTTTTGAAAAGGTAAGGGGATTGTCATATCCGATGCCGGTGGCGATCTCCTGAATGGACATAGAAGTGTCAGTAAGCTGCTTTGCGGCGATATTAAGCTTAAACCTCATCAGGTATTCTTTCGGTGAAACGTGAAGCTGTTTTTTAAATATAGATGTCAAATACGAACGGTTGATTCCAATATAATCTGCAATGTCCTGTACGGTAATATGTTCGTAATGAAGTTTTATATATTGAAGCGCATAATCCACATAGGTGTCGATGGAATAATCGTACTGCTTTTTACGGCTAGTCTTTAAAGAACTCTGCATCTCGATCAGGGAAGAGAGTATCTCATATAAATATCCTACCCGCCGGATTTCATTATAAAAAGTAAGCTGGTTTAAATCCAGAATCTTTTGAATCATGGGAAGATAAACCTGGCTTGGAATTTGGGAGTGAATGGCAGGTGAATCAGCAGATAGTCCGGCATAGCTTAAGTAAGCCTCTGCCATCTCTCCGTCAAAGGTGATCCACATATATTCCCAGGGATTTTCGTAGTTCGCGTGATAACGGATGGGGATTCCTTTTGGAATCAGGAAAATATCGTCGGTCTTTAAATCATACTGCTTTTCCCCAATAATAAGAGCACCTGTGCCTTCCAGCACAAAATGAAGATGATACTCATTGGGAATCTTATGATCGTAGGTATAGCCTGGGGGACACTTCTGAATTCCGCAGTGGACCAGGTATAAGTCATTGGTCTGCCGTTTGATATTTCTTAAACAGCGGAAACCTGCTACGTTATTGTATGTGGTTTGTTTTTCCATCAATGAAATCCACCTCCATATAGAAAAAGACCCGTTCAGACAGCAGCTTTGAAACTGATATCTGATGGGTCTATTATACAGGAAGCCAATATGACATGCAAATATTATTTAACGCAAATGATCCATTAACGATACATTTTCATGTATTCCCCATGAGCTTCGATGAGCTCATCTACCATTGCCCGTATGTCCCTTATATTAAGCTCAGCACTGGTATGAGGATCCAGCATGGCCGCCTGATAGATCATGGAGACATCTCTGTTATGAGCAGCTTCTATAGTAAGAAGCTGAGGATTTATATTGGTCATATTCATGGCTGCCAGCTGGGTAGGAAGGCGGCCCACCCGGCATGGAGTGATTCCGCTTCCATCCACAAGACATGGAACCTCTACACAGGCATCCGAGGGAAGATTCTCAATGAGGCCGTGATTTAATACACTTGCACCGATCTTATAGGGCTGATTGGTTACAATTGCTTCCATAATATAAGAAGCGTATTCCAGGGAACGGGTGTGAGTGATTTCACCGTTATTTAATATAGAAGCTTTTTCCTCTTCCCAGCCTTTAATCTGTTTGATGCAGCGTCGGGGGTATTCATCGAGAGGAATCTGAAAATCTTCAATCATCTCCGGATACTTTGATTTAATGAAATATGGATTGTATTCCGCATTGTGCTCACTGGACTCGGTGCAGTAATATCCAAGGTGCTGTATGTATTCAAAGCGAACCATATCTTTATGCTTTTCTGTTTGATTCTTCTTTAATGCTTTTTCACGAATGACCGGATAAAGGTCGTTGCCGTCTCTGTCATTTAACTTTAACAGCCAGGCCATGTGATTGATTCCGGCAATCAGCTCGGTACGGCCCTCAAGCTTATCCTCCATATCAAGCTCCTTTAGTAAGGTTTCTGAGCATACCTGAACGCTGTGGCAGAGTCCGATGGTCTTAATGGAAGTATACTTTTGCATATAGCCAGTGAGAATGGCCATTGGATTGGTGTAGTTTAAGAAATAGGCGTTGGGACATACCTCTTCCATATCCTTTGCAAATTCTTCAAGAACCGGTATGGTTCTAAGTCCTCTCATAATTCCTCCGATTCCCAGGGTATCGGCTATGGTCTGCTTTAAGCCGTACTTCTTAGGAATATCAAAGTCAATGATGGTGCAGGGATCGTACCCGCCCACCTGGATGGCATTTACTACAAAGGTGGCATCACGAAGCGCTTCTTTTCTGTTTTCCACTCCAAGATATCCTCTTATGTTAGCACGGCCCTGGTTTATATTTTTGTTGATTGCATTTAGAATCAGTTCGGAATCAGAAAGACGCTCCGAATCGATGTCATAGAGGGCAATTTGTGCATCCCAAAGCACAGGGGTGCACATGCAGTCACCCAGGACATTTCTTGCAAAAATGGTGCTTCCGGCCCCCATAAACGTTATCTTTACCATATGATTTCCTCCTTGTTTTTCATTGCAGCCCTGATGATGCTATTGTATAATTGCCATAGATAAAAAGATAGGAAGATTGTTTCCTATAATTGTTATTTTGTTGCATGGAGGTATGCTGAATGAATCAGACAGCCAGAGGACTTACCATCTATTTCTGCGGCCATGAATCCTGTGCACCAGGGCATTTTTTCGGTCCTGCCATACGGACCCATTATCTGCTGCATGTGATTCTTAAGGGGAAGGGAATTTACCGGACAGGAAGTAAAGAGTATTCATTAAAGGAAGGAGAGGGATTTTTAATTAAGCCTCAGGAGGTGACTTATTATGAAGCAGATCCGCTGGAACCCTGGGAATACGCCTGGGTATCTTTTGCCGGTGGGGATGGGGAGCGACTTTTAAGGGAGCATATACAGGAGGAGACCGGATATGTTTATGGGTTTGAGGAAGGAAATGAGTGGAAACGCTGCATGTCTAAGCTGGTGGAATTGTTTTTGGAAGGAGGGGATAGACAGGATGCCATGACAGGGTATTTTTATCTCCTGTTTTCCATGCTTCCCAAAAGAAAGGAGGAGGGCGAATTTGAAGCCAGCTACTTACTAAGGGCAGAGTCCTACATCCATCATAATTTCAGCTATTCCATACGGATTGAAGATGTGGCCCGACATGTGGGCATCGACAGAACCTACCTATATAAGCTTTTCATGAAGCATAAAAATATCTCTCCCAAGCAGTATTTAACGGCTTATCGAATTATGGAGGCAAAAAGACTGCTGGAGGATACGGAGCTGTCTATGACAGAAACAGGATTATCCTGTGGCTTTCATGATGCTTCTGTATTCTGCAGATGCTTTCAACAGGCAGAGGGGCAGTCCCCCTTACAATATCGGAAAGGAATCCGCACTGGCAGCCTGGGATATAACAAAATACCATAATTCAATCACAAAAATCCATGTTATTTATGCAAACTATATATTATAATAGCACCATACAAAAGAAAAGTGCACAAAAAGTAATGGCATTAGTTAAAGAAAACATGTAAAATAGTCAAACAGGGAGGTAGCGTAATGAGACGTAAATGGGGATTTACAGCGGCATTTGCAGCAATTGCTGCAGCGGCACTTGTGGGATGTGCGAGCCAGCAGACAGGAAAAGAAGCTACGTCAGCCGGCAAAGAGGAGACAAAGCAGGCGGCGGAAACCACCAAGGCAGCAGAAAATACCGGTGGAGGCAAGACACTGACGGTTGCTATCTGGGATAAGAATCAGGAGCCGGGGTTAACAGAGATTATGAAGGACTTTACCCAGGCAACAGGGATTAAGACCCAGATACAGGTCACCCCATGGGAGCAGTACTGGACCATGTTGGAGGCAGGGGCTACCGGAGGTTCTCTTCCAGATGTATTCTGGATGCATTCCAATGAGATCGCCAAATATGCTCAGTATGACATGCTCCTTGACTTGACAGACCGGATTAAGGACAGCAAGACCCTTGAGATGGATAAATTCCCAAAAGAAATCGTAGATATTTATAATTGGGAAGGGAAAAAGCAGTTTGCAGTTCCTAAGGACATAGATACCATTGCACTTTGGTACAACAAGACCATGTTTGATGAGGCTGGACTTTCCTATCCAGACGCCAGCTGGACCTGGGATACCTTTGCAGATGCAGCAAAAAAGCTGACAAAGTCAGATGGAAGCCAGTACGGCTTTGCCATTAACCCAACCAATGATCAGGCTGGCTGGTGTAATATTGTTTATGATATGGGCGGTTACGTCATCAGTGATGATAAGAAGTCCTCCGGCTTTGGCCAGGAAGGAACCATTAAAGGACTTACCTTCCTTACCGATTTAATGAAGGCAGGATATGCACCGCCATATGAAGTAATTGCTGAGAATAAAGAAGAAGCATTGTTTGAGGCTGGTAAAGTGGCTATGATCACACAGGGATCCTGGATGCTTCCAGAGCTTTGCAACAATGATTATGTAAAATCAAACTGTGACATTGCAGTTCTTCCAAAGGATGCCGCTTCCGGAAGAAGAGCAACAATCTATAATGGTCTTGGCTGGGCAGCATCTGGCAATACCTCCATGCCGGAAGAAGCATGGAAGCTGATTGAATACATGGGCTCCAAGGACGCGCAGCAAAAGCAGTCTGACCTTGGAATCGTTATGTCTGCTTATGCAGGAACCACAGACAACTGGGTGAAATCCTATCCTTCCTTTAACTTAAAGGCTTATCTTGACATGATGGATGACCTTGTAATCCGTCCATACTCCAAATCAACCATGGCATGGACCAACATGATCCATGAAAAGCTGATTGATGCCTGGAACGGAAACAAGAGCACAGAGGAAGTATGTAAGGATATTGAAAAGGAAATGAATTCCATGCTGGCAAACGAATAGGTAAGGCAGGGGAGGCGATAAGGATTGCCTCCCCCTTTTAATCAGAGATGGGAGGGGTTACATGAACACAAAAAGAAAAAGATCCAGACGGGAGAGAAGTGAGTTTCTATGGGGGTGGATGTTTCTTCTGCCTACCATGGCGGGTCTGATGATCCTAAACATCATCCCGATTTTCCAAACCATTTATCAAAGCTTTTTTAAGACAGGGGCTTTTGGAAAGGGCAATATTTTTGTAGGCTTTCAAAATTATGAAAAGCTGTTCGGCGATCAAATGGTATGGCAGGCTCTGATCAATACTTGTAAATATGCTTTGGTGGAAGTGCCTTTTTCCATTGCAATTGCCCTTTTGCTGGCCGTCTTAATGGACGGAAAGATCCGTGGAAAGTCTGCATGGAGAACCATTTACTTTCTTCCCATGGTAGCGGCTCCGGCAGCGGTTGCCATGGTGTGGAGATGGCTTTATAATTCGGAATTTGGTCTCTTTAATCATTTGTTAAACAGTATGGGCTTATCCTCTGTCAACTGGATCTCAAATCCCAGCACAGCCTACATATCAGTGGCCGTGGTAGGTATCTGGTCTATTCTCGGCTACAACATGGTACTCTTTATTGCCGGATTAAAAGAGATTCCAAGAGATTATTATGAGGCCGCCCAGATTGACGGTGCAGGAGGCGTAAAGCAGTTTTTCTACGTGACCCTTCCTCTCATATCACCGACCATGTTCTTTGTCGCGGTGACAAGGATCATCGGTGCCATGCAGGTGTTTGACAGTATCTATATGATGATGGAAAAAAGCAATCCTGCTCTTGTAAAAACCCAGTCACTGGTGTATCTCTTCTATAAATATTCCTTCATTGAGGGAAATAAGGGGTATGGTTCTTCCATTGTCATGCTTCTTTTAGTGGTCATCTTATTGATTACGGTCATTCAGATGTTCTGCCAGAAGAAGTGGGTCAATTACAGCTCGTAGGAGGAGGGAAAAACATGGATAAGAGCAGAAAAGTAAGGGAAGGCCTTATTTACGTGATCCTCTTTATAGGGTCTGTGGTTATGCTGGTACCCTTTATATGGATGATATTAACCGCCTTTAAATCGGCATCTGAGGCAACTCAGATGAATCCGTTCATCATCTTTCCCAGTACCTGGAGAAAGGATGCATTTTTGGCGGTCATGAGTAAGATGAATTTTTTACGGCTCTACTGGAATACCCTTGTTCTCATAGTAGGCAGAGTCGTATGTGCGGTGCTGACGGCTACCATGGCTGGATATGCCTTTGGACGCCTTCATTTCAAAGGAAAGAACCTGGCATTTTCCCTGGTTCTCTTTCAGATGATGGTACCCACCCAGATTTTTATCATTCCTCAGTATCTTATGGTAAGCCGCCTTGGCGCTCTTAATACCTGGTTTGGACTTCTCTTTCCAGGTCTTGTCACTGCCTTTGGCACCTTCCTTCTCCGTCAGGCCTATATGGGGCTTCCAGCATCCTTAGAGGAAGCTGCCAGATTAGACGGCTGTAACATCGGTCAGACCTTTCTACATGTGATGGCGCCCCTGACCAAGTCCTCCATGGTGGCTCTCGGTATCTTTACTGCCTTGTTTGCATTTAAAGATCTGATGTGGCCCCTGGTAGTCAACACGGAGCAAAATACCATGCCATTATCAGCGGCACTGGCAAAGCTCCAGGGCCAGTTTGTAACAAACTATCCGGAATTGATGGCAGCGTCGTTGTTAGCCTGTATTCCCATGATTGTAATCTACCTCATATTTCAGAAGCAGTTCATTGATGGAATTGCAACATCCGGAGGAAAATTGTAAAAGGAGTATATACTATGTCAATCATTTACCACGAAGAAGCCAGAGAGTTTCACCTTTGCAACGGATCTTTCAGCTATATCATGCAGGTTATGGGAAATGGCCAGCTGGGAAACTTATACTATGGAAAACGCATTGCAGACAGGGAATCATTCTCCTATCTCTTTGAAACTGGGGAGCGTCCCCATGCAGCCATCAGCTGTTCCCATCCGGTGGATTTATGCCTTGAGTATACAAAGCAGGAATATCCGGCCTATGGAACGGGAGATTACCGGTACGGCGCGTGTGTCATAAAGCAGGAAAATGGCAGCCGGACCATTGGATTTACGTATCAGTCCCACTCTATTGTGAAAGGAAAGCCTTCCATATTACCCCTTCCCTCTACTTATGTGGAGGATGAGGAGGAAGCAGAAACCTTAAGCATCAAGCTTCATGATGAGGTCATGGATACAGATCTTATCCTGACCTATACCATTTATAAGGAACTTCCGGTCCTTACAAGAAGCGCCAGATTTGAGCATCACGGGCAGGAGGAAATCTCCCTTACCACTGCCATGAGCGGTGCCGTTGATTTACCTGACAGCAATTACGAGATGATTCAGTTATCCGGTGCATGGTCCAGAGAGCGGTATGTGAGAAGGCGTCCCCTGGAGCAGGGAATTCAGGCTGTGTACAGTATGAGAGGCATCAGCAGTGCCGAGCACAATCCGTTCCTTGCCCTTGCCAGAAAAGAAACCACAGAGTGGAGCGGAGAAGTTTACGGCTTCAGTCTGGTATACAGCGGCAGCTTCCTGGCACAGGCAGAGGTCTGTTCACATGAAACCACAAGAGTGCTCATGGGAATTCATCCGGATACCTTTGAATGGCCCTTAAAGACAGGAGAATCATTCCAGACACCAGAGCTTGTTATGGTGTATTCTACAGAGGGGCTCTCCCATATGAGCCAGGTCTACCATAAGCTTTACCGGACACGTCTGGCAAGAGGCTGCTGGAGAGACCGGGAGCGTCCTGTTTTACTAAACAACTGGGAAGCTACCTACATGGATTTTAATGAAGAAAAGATCTTATCCATTGCAAAGAAGGCGAAGGAAACCGGAGTGGAGCTGTTTGTCCTTGATGATGGCTGGTTTGGGGAGCGCAATGACGATGACAGAAGTCTGGGTGACTGGTTCGTCAATAAAGAGAAGCTTCCAGGCGGAATTAAAGGTCTGTCCGAAAAGATTGAAGAGTTGGGCTTGCGCTTTGGCCTTTGGATCGAGCCGGAGATGGTCAATAAAAACAGCCGTTTTTATGAAGCCCATCCCGATTGGATCATATCCACGCCGGGGCGGTATGAGACTCCAAGCAGACGTCAGCACGTTCTTGATTTTTCAAGGCCAGAGGTCATTAATGCAGTTTATACCATGTTAAAGGATGTCATAGGCAATGCAAAGATTTCCTATATCAAATGGGATATGAACCGGTATCTGACCGAGTGCTTTTCCAGGGGCGCTGACCATAAGAGTCAGGGAATGGTCATGCATAAATACATTCTTGGTGTTTATGATTTATACACAAGGCTTATTAAGGACTTCCCAGAAATTCTCTTTGAGTCCTGTGCAAGCGGTGGTGCCAGATTTGATCCGGGAATGCTTTATTTTGCACCGCAGGCATGGTGCAGTGACAATACGGATGCCATAGACCGCTTAAAGATTCAGTACGGAACCACCTTTGTTTATCCCATTTCAAGCATAGGGGCCCATATTTCCGCGGTGCCGAACCATCAGATTCACCGCGTCACGGATTTAAAGACGAGAGGCCATGCAGCCCTTTTTGGAGCCTTTGGATACGAGCTTGACTTAAATAGCCTGACCCCGGATGAAATTGAGACGGTAAAGGAGCAGATTGCATTCTACAAGCAAAACAGAAAGCTTCTCCACCAGGGAACCTTCTACCGGTTAAAGAGCCCATTTGAAGGAAATGATACTGCCTGGATGGTGGTTTCGGAAGATAAGGAGCGTGCCATCGTATCCTATTATCAGGTGTTAAATCCCGCCAATGCAGGCTGGCTCAGATTAAAGCTTAATGGACTTTCCGAGGAGACAGCATATAAAGTTACTCTATGGGATCAGGAAGAAATTTTCTATGGAAGCCAGCTGATGTATGCAGGGATCCCTATTGACAGAGTCCGGTTCTCAAAGGAGACCGGAGATTTTGCCTCTCTTATGATTATGATTGAAAAAGCAGGAAGATAGGGTATTATAATAGAAGCATGCCGTATTTATGACGGCATGCTTCTATTAGTCTTGATGGTCTGATACCTTTTGTTTGGGATTTATGTGTCTTTCTCCCCATTCGGACATCAATTCAAGAATTGGTGTGAGAGTCTCTCCGTCTTCGGTGAGAGAGTATTCTACTCTCGGGGGAACTTCGTTGTATTGTTCTCTATGAACCAATCCATCTGCCTCCAACTCTTTTAGCTGTTTGCTTAAGGTTCTGTGAGCGATTGGCTGCAGTTCGTACCATAATCGATTGTATCGGATTACTTTACATCTGTAGAGCTTGTATAAGATGACCCACTTCCATTTACCTTCTATTTTAGAGATCGTATAATAGATAGGACAATTACCAAATTTAAGATTAAAATCCATGCTCATACTCCTATACTTACAAATAGTTTAGTATATAACATAAATGTTCATACTTGTAACTTGTAACACTATCATATAAACTTTAAGTGACTTTGTCAAACAGATAAAAATCAAATGGCAGGTTATCTTGGTATTTTCATAAGAAATAGATTAAATGAAAGGCAGGAGGTTTATCATGAGAGCGATCATACATGCAGGAACAAGGGGAATACATGGATTACAATATACACAGCAAGCAAACCGATATCCCGGAAAGGGCGAGGTTAAGGTGAGGCTAAAGGCAGCAGGATTGAATCACCGGGATTTGTTTCTTATGAATTCTCCAGTGGATTTAGAGGCTTCCTTCATTCCTGGATCTGATGGGGCAGGTATCGTTGAAGCCGTTGGAGAAGGAGTTACCAATGTTAAGATAGGGGCAGAGGTTATCATTAATCCCTGTTTGGGCTGGGAGAATATGAATCAGGTTCCCGTCGTCCCTGAAATTCTAGGAGGACCAACAGATGGTACATTAGCTGAATTCGTAATCATTCCTCAGGAAAATGCGATTGAAAAGCCATCTTATTTATCCTGGGAAGAAGCTGGTGTTTTATCTTTATCCGCCATGACCGCCTATAGAGCCCTGTTTACGAAGGGGAATCTACAGCCGGGCGAGCATGTACTTATTCCCGGAATCGGTGGAGGCGTTGCAACGTATGCTGCAATGATGGCAGCTGCAATTGGTGCAAAGGTCAGCGTGACTTCAAGGCGTGAGGAAAAGCTTGAAATGGCCAGGAAAATGCCCATAAATCAGGCTGTTGACAGTAGGAGTGACTGGAAAGAAAGTATGGGGAGTGGTTCTGTAGATCTTATATTAGACAGCATCGGACCAGCAACGTTCCAAAAATATTTTGACGTAATAAAACCCAATGGAAGAATCGTAATGTTTGGAAGTAGTTCAGGAGATGATATTACAATCCCCACAAGAGCTATCTTTTTCCCTCAAATTACAATTACCGGAACTTCCATGGCAAGTGGTCAGGAATATAAGGATATGGTGGATTTCATGGAAAAGCACTCCATTCACCCCATGGTAGATTCAACCTATTTCTTAAAAGATACTGCTTTAGCATATGAACGAATGGAGAAAGGCGAGCAGCTTGGTAATATTTCCATCCTAATACGTGAAGAATAAAGTCTAATATTTTGAAAATGGCTAATTTATTATGAGAAAGCACAAAGCGCAATCGCCAGGCTGCTTTCTCATAATACGTTTATAATAATTACTTAAGATTTACAAAACTAATTTTTTAAAATGCGGTTGCGCATGGAAATAACTTATGATATGCTTTTTTTATCTATTAATAACTCCCTGAAGAAGGATTCATGGATCACAAAAAAGAAATAATTCTTAATGAAACAGGCTGTGGAAACAGTTTTTTTTAATTTCTAGGAAAGTTTTAGGAACTCCCCTATAAAATAAAAAGCACGACCTGCAGGATGCGCATGACGCTTAAGAAGAAGGTGTCACTGAAGTGACAGCGTATCAGCGCTAGAGTCTGACTCGTCAGACTCTTTCTTGTTGCAGAATTTTATGATTTATGACATGAATCAGAAAGAACTAAGGTTCTTTGTCGCAGAGCGCAAAGGAAAGGAATCACACATTCTATGGAACAAAAAGTAACGACACACGAAGGGAATCCCCTTGGCTATCAGCCGGTTGGAAAGCTTCTCTCCCAGTTTGCCATGCCGGCGATTATTTCCATGCTGGTAAACTCAATCTATAACATCGTTGACCAGATCTTTATTGGACAAGGAATCGGATATCTGGGAAATGCCGCAACAACCATTGCATTTCCCGTTGTAACGATTGTACTTGCCCTGTCCACCCTTCTTGGTGCAGGAGGAAGTGCCTATGCAGCCATTAAGCTGGGGGAGAAAAAAGAGGAACAAGCAGAAAAAACTCTGGGAACCGTGACTGTTTTAACGATTCTTTCAAGCATTGTTTTAATGATTGCATGCTTTCTGTTTTTAGATCCCATGCTAAGGCTCTTTGGAGCAACGGATAATACTATGGTATATGCAAGACAGTATACGGCTGTTATGCTAATCGGTACTCCCTTTAATATGATAAGTGTGGTGCTGAGCAACATGGCAAGAACCGATGGAAGTCCTACTCTGTCCATGTACGCCATTTTAGTGGGTGCGGTTATTAACACAATCCTAAATCCAATCTATATCTTTATTTTTCACTGGGGAGTAAGCGGTTCTGCCTTTGCGACCATTACTTCTCAGTTCATCTCGGCGGCATTCTTAACCTCTTACTTTGTAACCAGGGGTAAGCATATGAGATTCCGCAAATGCTATATGAAAATCGATCCTCAGATTTTTCGGTCAGCTTTCTCTCTTGGAATGTCAAGCGGTATCACACAGATTGCTTCTACGATTTTACAGATTGTGTTAAATAATTCTCTGGTCTTTTACGGAAATCATTCTGAGGTTGGAGGAGATGTAGCCTTAAGTGCTATGGGTATTGTCAGTAAGATCAGTATGACCTTGGTTTCCATCTGTATTGGAATTGGTATTGGTTCTCAGCCGATTTTAGGATTTAATAAGGGAGCCGGGCAGCCAAAGAGGGTAAAGAGAACCTTCCTGTTAGCAGCAGCGGCCTCAACCTCGGTTTCTTTTGTGGGCTGGCTTGCCTGTCAGATATTCCCAGGTCCTATTTTGAGTATTTTTGGCACACAGGATGCGGAATTTTCTTATTTTGCAATTCGATGCTTAAAGGTATTTATGTTAGGAATTTTTACTGCCGGTTTCCAGGTGGTGGTGACCAGCTATTTCCAGTCCACCGGACAGCCGCTAAAGGCTTCCATACTGTCCATGCTGCGTCAGCTTTTGCTGCTGATTCCTCTCGTACTCATTCTGCCGCTACATTTTGGGCTTGATGGAATTTTGTATGCGGGCCCGCTTGCAGATATTTTATCTGCGATCATAGTCAGCCAGTTTGTAATACGGGAGATGAAGAAGCTGGACAAAGTCTGCAAGGAGGCTTAATTCTGCCAGTAGGGAAAGGGGAGATTTATCATGAGTTTAAAAGCAGAGAAAGCAAAGCTTTTTGCGAAATGGGGAAAAGCAAATCGGAAAATGGCACTGGAGCTGGAGCAGCCAGCGCGTGGAAGCTTTGAACTGGATCCTTTAAAGTTTACAAAACGGGTTCGGGTCAAGACCTTTGATGTCAACGGCTTTTATGGAGTCACCATTAACGGAAGCTACCCTAAGAATGCCCATATTCTTATGCTTCCGGGAGGGGCCTATACCTTAGAACCCACGGAACGAACCAGGGAAATCGGGGAATACCTTGCCGTATATGAAGGCTTTAAGGTATCCATTTTCCAGTATCCCCTTTCCCCGGAATATTCGGCACTGAACGCTCATGAGTGCCTGATGGAAGCATATTCCAGTTTAAGAAAGGAATATCCGGAGGACGATTTTTTCCTTTTTGGAGATTTTTCCGGAGGTGGACTGGCCTTATCCTTTTTGCAGGTGCTGAGAGATAAGGGAGAGCTTCCGATGCCGGTTAAGACGGCAGTGGTATCTCCATGGCTTGATATCGCGCTGGAAAATCCCAAGATCAAGCTATTTCAGAAAACAGATGTTATCTTACCTTTAGAAGCGTTAAGAGAGGCTGGCAGGAAATACTGTGGACCGCTGGAAAATGATCATCCTATGGTTTCTCCCTTATACGGAGACTGGAATGGTCTGGGTCCTATCCTAATATTCTCGGGAACAGAGGAGATATTGACACCGGATTGTGAGCTTTTGGCAGAAAAGGCCGGCAAATTAGAAGGAACAGAAATCATCTATAAAAAAGGTGCCGGCATGTTCCACGACTGGATTAAAGTTCCAAGCAAGGAGACAGACGGAACGTTTAAACTGATTTGTTCTTTTTTTAGGGATGAGGACTGGGAATAAAAAGTGAAGACATGATTAAATCATGAAACACCCCTTGTGGGACAGGCTGGATCCTGTCTCACAAAGGGGTGTTTTTTGTCATGATTATAACGACGCCTTAGCGCCAGATTCTGGCAAGCCAGACTTTTATTTTTGTGGTGTCAAAAAGAGAAGAACATCATCCTGGAAACTGTGCATGGAGACTTTTGTGCTGTTTTCTTTTTCTTCAATCCCTACCCTGGCGATGCGCCGATCGGATAAATTAATGGCTTTCGCCTGGTATCCATGAAGTTCTTTCTTTATTAGAAGCTCCGTGGGATAGGGCATATAGATTAAATACTGTCCCTGGGCTGTCATGGCCATGCGGATATCAGAGGATTTCTCCTCCAAAAGGTCTGACGCCGGAATCAGCTCATCAACAATGGTTCTCTCCATAAAATCAGCCAGATATCCGTAATCCCAGGCACCGGGAAAGAGTAAGGCTTCCTGCATGGAAAAGGATTTGTCAAACCCCTCCCCCATAACAGGATTGGGCTGTTTGCCGCTTTTTTTCCAGTTCCACACCCCATGGGCTCCGTAGGTGATTCCGGCACAGGCCCCGGATAAAAGGCTGCTAAAGGCAGCCTTTCGGATATCAAAGGGCTGGAATCTGCCGTACATATTTCGGCTGTAGCCCATCTGCTCGTAACAGGGCTCTGCATTGATCACAGGTTTTTTCGGGTAATCCCGGTAGAACTTTTCTGCCAGAACGTATGCCATTTGCTGGCCGTCTGCATTGTGCCCTGACTGGTACATATAAAAGCTGATCCGATCTAAAAAGGATTCCGGTATATAATCATATCCACGTTTGATATGCATTGCTTTTAAGGAATCCGGTGACATCTGACAAGCCACAGACAGGGCTGCTTCGTAATAATCCACAGACTCCGGGGTATCAAAATCGGTGTCACCGCTTACCATGTAAATTGGTTCAAATTCCTCAAATGCTTCCACGACTTTTTTGGTATAAGGCTCTACAAGCTCTCTTGGCATGATGTAATCGCTCTTCATCCTGCTTCCCCAGGTGCCGGGAACAAAATTCAGCCATAAGACTACAAGGGCCAGCTGAAAGCCTTTTTCCCTTGCCATTTTGCACATGGTCCTTGCTCGTTCAAAATAGGCGTCATTCCATTTGGTATAATCAAATATAATACCGTCTTGTGTTTCAAATGGGTACACCCCGACATCGGACATGCAGCGGTCCCATTGTGGCAGAATATTGATCTGCAGTACGGTAAAGCCCTGTGCCCAGCGTTTCTCCAGATAAAATTCCCACTCATCCATTGTGGCAGAAGTAAAGGCACTCCAAACGGTGTCTGCAAGATAAAAGAATCTTTGCCCGTCCAGTTTAAAAGTCCTGCCATCCTCATTTATCTTTAGCCTGCTCATTGGCGCCTCCATTTCTTTATTTTCTGCTGATACAGCTTAATATGGTATCCCCTGCTGCTGCCTTATTATGGGCAGACGGCAATACTTCTTCATAATCTCTGGAATTGGTAACGAGGATCATGGTAGTTACATTATAGCCCTCTGCTTTTAATGCCTCAATATCCACTTTTATGAGTGAGTCTCCCTCTTTTACTTCATCCCCGTCTTTGACCAGAAGCTCAAAGTACTTTCCACCCAGCTTTACGGTATCAAGTCCTACGTGAACAAAGATTTCTGCACCAAGAGCAGTTCTGATTCCCACTGCATGAGGATAAGCTGTAATGACCGTACCGGAGCAGGGAGCTTTTATCACATTTGATTCGGGAACTATGGCAATCCCCTGGCCTAAGGTCCCGGAGGAAAACACTTCATCAGGAACTTCAGATAATGGGATAAGAGCGCCGTTTACGGGAGCCTTAATCATCTCGTCCTTCACTTCCGGGACAACCGGAGATTCCGGTTTCTTTTCATTGTCTATGAGCATGCTGTCATCAAATCCAAATAAATAGGTACAGATAGCGGAGCCAAAGTATGCAATGGCACAAGCGATGCAAAAACCGGTAAATCCAACCCCAATATAACCGGTCAGGGTAAGAAGGCTGGTTCCAAGTAAGGCAGGTGCGCCAGCTCCAACGGCTGCCGTGATAGCTCCTGCAATACCAGAGAAAAATGCTCCGATGAAAAATGGTTTTTTATATTTTAGTGTAATACCATAAATAGCTGGCTCTGTAATTCCTGCAAGAACAGCGGAGATAGCAGCCGGTCCGGCAATGTCTTTTACCTTTTTGTCCTTTGTCTTTAAAAAGACTCCAAGAGTGGCGCCTGCCTGCGCAAAGTTATTTGGGCCTGTAATGGTGAACAGGGTATCTCTTCCGTATTGAGTAATGTTATTGATAACAATCGGTACAAATCCCCAATGGAGACCAAACATAACGGCTGCCGGCCAGATGAGACCCAGAATAAAGCCTGCAATGATGGGATTTACTCCTACAATGGTCATATATCCGCCTGCCAAAAGCTTTCCTGCATAATCGGCAATCGGTCCGATCACAAGATAGGTGGCTGGCACCATAACAACCAGAGAAATAAGAGGGGTGAAAACATTTTTAATCACGCCTGGAAGTATCTTCTTTAATCCCTTTTCCAGCTTAGCGAGAGCATAAACGGAAAGTATAATGGGAATGACGGAAGAGGTATAGCTTACTAAAACCACTGGAATCCCTAGAAAGGACAGGGCCTCTTTCGCTTTAAACGCTGCCGTTAGATCCGGGTAGACCAAAGCTGCTGCAATTCCCACAGAAACAAATAAATCAGCGCCAAATTTTTTTGCTGAAGTATAGGCTAAGAACAGCGGCAGGAAGGTAAAGACTCCGTCTGCGGCTGCAAATAATATCCGGTATGTTCCCATATCATTCGTAAGCCATCCCATGGTCGTGCATAGGATAAGGATACCTTTTAATAAACCGGCTCCAGCCATGGCTCCAAGTGTGGGAGCGAAGATTCCGGAAACCGTGCTCATAAACAGATTAATCAGGTTTTTATCTTTTTCTGATGACTCATTTCCAGTTCCTTCATCGTCTGATTTTACATCGGTGACGCGGATTATGGTATTGTAAACATCAGCCACTGCATTGCCGATTACCACCTGAATCTGTCCCCCGGCTTCTACCACGGTAATGACATGTTCGGTCTGTTTCAGTTTTTCCTTATTCACCTTGGAACTGTCGACCACCCGGAAACGGAGACGGGTGGCACAATGGACCAGTGAGCTGACATTTTCTGCACCGCCTACATTGGCTACGATTTGTTTTGCCAGTTCGTCATAATTTTTATTGGCCATAAATTTTCCCTCCTGTAATATGGACACCCCATATGGTACCTTGTATGACTTGTTGTGATTTTATACTAGCATCACCAAAATGGAGGTTCAATCCCCACCGGATTTTTCTCTATCTGTGTTAAAATATTACATGAAAACAATATTAAAATTAATTTTTTTGTGCACATCACCCATGGATTTAAATTTTCTTTAAATCCATGGGCGATGGTTAATGGTAAATATATTTCTTTTTATCAAATACACTGTCTCCTTCTATCAGCCGGGTTCTGTAATAGACCCTGACGATTTCATCTTCCTTATCTGTCAGTCGGCGGATCAGATGCTTCATGCCGGCCAGGTGCCTGTTTGTATGGGTTCCTTTGATAAGAGTCAGATTAAGGCCGGGAATGCTCTGTATAGGAAGGGCGTCAAAACCAATCAGGGAGATTTCTCTGGGTATTTTCATATTCCGCTCCAGGAGAGCCTTTGTGGTACCCAGGGTAATAACAGAGCTTTCCAGTACAAAGGCAGTCGTTTTTAAAATCCCCCGGTCTAGGTACTGATTCATGGCATCATAAACGTCATCAACCGTATCTCCCAGGCGGAGAATCCGGTTGGTGCCATCTCCGCACTGGCGTACTTCCATTTCTTCGATAAAAGCCTTTCTTCGCTCTGAAAAGTTAAATATATCAATGGACTGTGCCAGATAAACAATATGGCTGTGCCCTTTGTCCACCAGATAATCCACTCCCCGCCTTATGCCTTCTCTGTTATCCACCAGGTAGCTGTCAGCCTCCAGCTCATAGAACAGATTGTCTCCAATTACGATAGGAATGTTTAATCTTAAAAAGGGATAAACATCACTCCCCATCATTTCCGCAGCCATGAAATAGATTCCTTTGATGTTCCTTTCCCTGATTTTCGTTAACATTTCTTCCAGATTCCCGGTTTTTTCATAAAATACTTCGTATGAAAAACAGTATCCGCTAAGGGCGCAGAGAGATTCCATATCTTCAAACAAGCGGGAGACGGGCTGGTTTGCAATTTGTTTCAGTATGAGTCCATGCTTAATGTAAGTTAAAAATAATATGGTCCCCTTGTTATCAGCTTTCATAAGCCTGCTCTTTCTTTGCTCTGCCCGTTCCATTTCTTCTATATAATTAAAAACCCGCTTTCTGGTCTCTTCATTCACTCCGGGCTTATGATTTAAAACTAGGGATACGGTTGCTGGCGACAGCTTAAGTGCTGACGCAATATCCTTGGATTTGATTCGCATGATGTTTATCACCTCACTTTATTATTTACCAGATATTCTTTAGAAATTTATTAAATCTTAGAAAGAGCCTCATTCCATTGGTTCACACGCCTGATTCTTGTCTGGGAATCCATAGCTGGGGTATAGATATCATACTCTATTTGCCCAAATATTTCTTCTTCTTTTGAAATTCCGGCTGCCATGCCTGCCAGATAGGCAACACCGATGGCAGAAAGCTCCTCCTGTCTGGAGGCCCGAAGTGTCTGTCTTGCAATATCACTTTGAAACTGCATCAATCGGCTGTTTTTTGCAGGTCCTCCGTCTACACACAATTCCTTTAAGCTGCAAGCACTGTCCCGTTCCATAGCATTTAGAACATCCATGACCTGGAAGGCGATGCTGTCTAGGGCGGCTTTTGCAATTTCTGCCCTTCCAGTCGTCCGGCTCATTCCCCATAGAACTGCCTTCGCATCCTCCTTCCAGTAAGGCGCGGAAAGACCGGTAAAGGCCGGAACAAGAACGGTGCTATCCTCAGGATTAGAAATGGCGGCCAGCTCCTCCGCCTCTTTGGCGGAGGAAATCAGCTTTAAGTCATTTTGAAGCCAGGATATTACTGCCCCGGCATAATGGATATTTCCCTCCAGTACAAACTCCACCTTTCCGTCAATTCCCCAGGCAAGAGAAGTGGCAAGTCCTGCATGGCTGGCGGCAAAGGTACTTCCTATGTTCATCATAATGGAAGAGCCAGTTCCATAGGTGGCCTTTGCCATGCCCTTACAATGGCATTTCTGGCCGAAGAGCGCACTGTGGGAATCTCCCATGACCCCATGAATGGGTATTTTTTTATTTAGGAATCCCCCAAAGTCTGTATAACCAAAGCAGGCATTGCTGTCCATCACTTCGGGAAGAGATGTCATCGGAATGCCAAAAAGTTGGCACAGCTCCTGGTCCCAGCAAAGTGTATGGAGGTTAAAGAGCTGAGTGCGGGAAGCGTTGGAATAATCGGTATAAAAACTTAACCCATCTGTCAGCTTATAGATAAGCCAGCTATCCATGGTCCCAAGGCAAAAGGGTTCCTTGGGCCTTAGGTGGGTAAGGAGCCAGGCCATCTTTGAAGCCGGATAATAGGGGGATAGAGAAAGTCCGGTCTTTTCCCGGACCATTTCCTTTTCCTCCTGAAATCGCTCTGTGATTTCTTTTGCCCTGGCGCACTGCCACACCACGGCATGTGCCAGAGGATTGCCCAATTTATCCCATAAAGCAGTGGTCTCCCTCTGATTACTGATACCAACAGCCGCAATGCTTGCAGCATCTATTCCAGTTTTATCCACTACATCCCGGACGGATTGGAGGGTGTTTTCATAGATTTCAGTCAGGTCATGGGATACCCAGCCATGTTCCGTTATGATCTGCTGATGCTTTAAGTCAGCTCTGCCTACAAAACGTCCTTTTTCATCAAACAGGACAGCCTTTGTTGCCTGGGTACTCTGGTCAATTGCAATTATATATTTCATTGCTATCCCTCGCTTCTTGCCTTTTTCACAGCAGCCACCATACCTAGGTCATCCAGGCCGTAATAATGGACTATCTCATGATTGGTACCGGAAATCAGGTGACCGTCTGGAAGAGCTAAGTTCACCACCATTTTTTTTGTTTCCCTAGAAACGATTTGAGCCACCATGCTTCCAAGTCCCCCATATGGGGAGTGCTCCTCTGCGGTGATAATGACATCTGCCTGACTGGCCGCCCTTTTGACAGCTTCTTCATCTATGGGCTTTAAGCAGTACATATCTATGAGCCCTACATCATATCCCTGCCTTTCCAGCTCTTTCTGTGCCTTTACACCGTATGGAACCAGCTCGCCGCAGGTAATGATAACGGCATCCTTCCCTTCTGCCAGAACATGGGCGCGGTTTAAAGTAAAATCCATATCATCCCCGTAAATGTCTTCGGTAGCAGAGCGGCTGACTCTTACGTATGCAGGTTTTTCATCCTTTAACAGTTCCCGGATTAAACGGGCAGTCTGAAACCGGTCGCTTGGGACATAGACCCGCATATCAGGAAGGCAGGCCATGGCCCCAATATCCTGGAGGGAGTGGTGTGTCATTCCAAGAGCGCCGTAGCTTATGCCGCCGCTGATGCCAATCAGGGTCACATTGGTACCGGAATAGGCAACGTCTACTTTTACCTGCTCATAGCTTCTTGTGGAAAGAAAGCTGGCGGGAGAGGCTGCAAAGACTTTTTTTCCGCAGGAAGCCAGACCAGCGGATACAGAAACAAGATTCTGCTCTGCAATACCAAGCTCAATAAACTGCCGGGGAAATGCCTGGGCAAATGGGGCAAGAGAGGCAGAGCCTCTGGAATCCGAGCATGCCACAACAATCGTTCGGTCATTTTCCGCAGCTTCCATAAGAGTTTCACAAATTGCCTGGCGGTTTGTTATGTGGTTCATGAAAGCACCTCCTCTAATTCTCTGACAGCCGTCTGATACTGTTCTTCGTTCATCACCCCGTGATGCCATCCCTTTTGATTCTCCATAAAGGAAACTCCTTTTCCTTTTACCGTGTGGGCAATTACAGCTGTGGGCTGTCCCTTACACAAAGCCGCCTGCTGGTAGGCAGAGAGAAGACTGTCACAGTCATTGCCATCTTTCACATCGATGACGTTCCAGCCAAAGGCCCGGAACTTCTCTCCAAGGTCGCTTGTGCACATAACTTCATTGGTAGTTCCACTGATCTGAAGTCCATTTAAGTCTACCGTGGCACATAGATTATCAAGCTTATAGTGGGAGGCGGACATCATGGCCTCATAATTGGAGCCTTCCGCCATTTCACCATCTCCAAGAACCACATAGGTGCGATAGGTCTTTTCATCCATTTTTGCGGCAAGAGCCATTCCCACGCCTAAGGAAAGTCCGTGACCCAAAGACCCAGAGTTTATCTCGATTCCTGGCACGCTGGTATTTGGATGTCCGATGTAAGGGGAATTGAAAGCACAAAAAGAGTGAATGGCCTCTTCCTTGTCAAAAAATCCCAGGTCGCCAAGAACCATGTAAAGGGCATCCACACAATGACCCTTGCTTAGAAGAAACCGGTCTCTGTTCTCATCCTTCATGTTTTTAGGACTTATATTCATGACCTGATAATAAAGCACGGTCAAAATGTCCACAACGCTTAAATCTCCTCCTACATGGCCTGCTTTGGAATTGTAGATTTCCTCAATAATATCCCGGCGCAGCTCATAGGCCTTTTTTTTCAGTCGTTCCATAATTTTCTCCAATTCAGTTTATTCTCCGCGAATATATGCTTTTATTTCTTCCTCGTTGTTGTCATACAGGTCCGGGGTAATGCCAAGATATTTGCAGGCTTCATAGAGGACCGGGACCACATCCTTATGGATGCCCACGCAGTGATGAATGTAAGGGCCTTCCACGATCTTAGCTTCCAGGCGCTTTAAATTCTTTACCTCCACCCACACATAGGTCCCCTTGGTGTAAGGACCTTCAATCCCTTTGGCGTTTCCAAGGAGTAGAGAGTACTCTCCATTGTCTCCGTCAAACCGGCACAGAGTCATGTCTCCAAGCTTAGCCTGTGCTTCTACAGCGCCGGGGTGAGAAAATGCCAGAGGGTATCCTATGGTTGGCTTACAGGCTGCACAGGATAAGGGCCAGGGGCCGCAGTGCTGGAGAAGCTCTCCATTTTCATTGTCCGGATGGCGCACGGTCCAATCCGCAAAAAAGGTTCTGGCCTCATCCATTCCAGCCGCTTCGCACATAATAGCGGTAATTGCCCCGTGTATATCGGTTTCGCACACAACGGGAAGTCCTTCTTCATTTAACAGGCTGTTGGCGGCGCAGGGCATGATTCCGATTTCTGACTGAAGGGCATTCCAGCACTGAATTGCCACTGCATTACAGCCATAGCGTTTAGCCAGAGCTTTCATGGCTATTTTTAAGGCTGCCACCATCTCTAGTTCTTCCTCGTTAATAGCCACATTGAAATTTTCTCTGCAGTACGCCATGATTTCTTGAATCGTTTCCTTATCTTCCCGTACCCTCTTTATCTCTGCTGTCAGTTCAGGCATGGGAATAGGGGCCAGCTGTATCTGAAATCGCTCTAAAAGTTCACCTTCGTTACACATGGTGGACCAGAAATCAAAGGGTCTTGGTCCGATCTGCAAAATTCTTGTTTTCCGAAATGTTTTCACCACGTTACAGACAGCAAGAAAGTTACGGATTCCCCGTTCAAATTCTTCATCCTCCAGCCTGCAATTGCATAAATAGGTAAATGGAATCCGAAATCTTCTAAGTACCTTACCAGTAGCAAACAGTCCGCACTGACTGTCTCTAAGACGAATGCCATCTTCATCAGGACGTTCATCCCTTGGCCCCCAGAGAAGTACCGGTACATTAAGTTCTTTTGCGAGTCTGGCCACTTCATATTCCGTGCCGAAATTACCATGGGGTACAAATAAGCCATCCACCCCTTGTTCTTTAAATTTCTTTTCAATTCTGACCCGGTCTTCTTCCCGGTGAAGCAGTCCATCTTCTGAAATATCCTTTATATCCACAAAGGATACTCCAAGTTCTTCCAACCGTGCTCTTGTTAAATCCGCATACTTCACTGCATCCGGAGCCGAAAAGATACTCCTTCTGGTAGGGGCGACCCCCAATACTACATTTGCCATTGCATGACCTCCTGCCACTCATTTGATACCCCTATTATTTGCTTATATCTACTTAATATCAATCAATAATTAAGCAAACTTCAGTGATTAATTGACTTAATTTACTTAATCTGATACAGTGTTCTCAAATGATTTGCTGAAAGGAGTATTCGGGATGTCCATAACGGCAAAAGAGCTTGCTAAACTACTTAATCTATCTGAAGCTGCCATTTCCATGGCCCTTCATAATAAGCCAGGAGTCAGTACCGGAACACGGAAAAAGGTGCTTGAGGCGGCGAAGGCACAGGGATATGATTTTTCCAGAATTGGGGAACCATCTTTCCGGACAGGGTATCAGGGCACCGTACATTTTATTATTTATAAAAGAAGTGGGGCAGTGGTAGGGGACACTCCTTTTTTCTCCCAGCTTTCGGAGGGGGTAGGCCTGGGCTTAAAGGAGTCTCCCTATCATCTGAATGTGACTTACCTTTATGGCGATGACCGGGTGGAGGAACAGCTTTCTGATGTGGTTCGCTCCGGAAGCAAAGGCATTCTTTTGCTGGGAACGGAAATGCAGGAGCATGATTTCAAGCCATTTTTAAAGCTTCCGATTCCCCTTGTGGTTCTGGATACCAGTTTTGAAAATATCAGTGGAAACTACGTCCTTATCGACAATGTACAAGGGGCATATTTTGCAACTCGTTATCTGATCAAAAAATTAAAGGTCCAGCCAGGATACTTACAGTCATCCTATCCCATAACCAATTTTCTGGAGCGGTCCGATGGTTTTTATAAAGCCGTGCGGCAAAATGGAATGTCTGCCTCAAAAACTCAGGTGCACCGGCTGACTCCTTCCATGGAAGGAGCCTATGCCGACATGACTGCGCTTCTAACCCAGGGGGAAGTCCCAGCCAGATGTTATTTTGCGGACAATGATTTCATCGCTGCGGGAGCTATGAGGGCCTTTCGTGATTATGGCTACCGCATTCCCCAGGACATAGCCATTGCTGGTTTTGATAATTTACCAATCAGTACGATGATCGAGCCGCCGCTCACTACCATACACGTTCCAAAGCAAAGTATTGGGATACTGGCGGCCAAAAGGCTGGTGGAGTTAATTGGGGATAAAAGTAAAGATCCCGTGAAAATATTGGCAGGCACAACTCTGATAAAACGAAAATCTGTATAAAAAAGAAAGGTGTCATGAAGCAACGATGAAGCTGCTTTATGACACCTTTCTCTGATTTGTGATGAAGTACTATGAACAAAGGGACGGATTAAAGTCTGGCTAATGACTGAAGGGCGTGGCCTTCAATCAGGACCTCGTAATGTTCCTTGTAGTACGCTTCGGAAGCGTAATCCTGACGAATCTTAGAGCCATATTCTGCAAGCAGGTTGCAGATACGGTTAAACTCTGTTGTCTTGTCAGGAGAATTGCGCAGTACCAGGAAATATTGTCTGGTAGATGGCTTTTTATATAATGTATTCTCTCCGTCATAAACCTGTCCGATTGCCCTTGCGGCGTCGGAAATCTGATCCAAACTTTGAAAACTATAGATTCGTATGGAGGAAGCACCAGTAGATTCTTTTGGCTTTTCGGCTTCCGGTTCGTTCTTCTTATCGATTCCCAGCAGATTTAACAAGCCGTCAGCACCTTCTAATAGTTCGCTGGCCAGATCTCCTGGCATGGAATCCAAGTCTTCATCAGTAGATGGTGAAAATTTTGCAAATCTTGTATCTAATTCTTCCGGATCTTCAATCTTTGTAATAACTAACATTACGCTTTCGTTGGATAATGGGATCGCTTCTACCATGAGAGGAATGTCTTCTGCTTCGAATCCCACTTCGTTAGAGGCTTTCTGAATCATCTCGCGGAACAGGTTGCGGGCTTTTTCACTGCCGTAAGCAAGCTCGCCTAAATTTAGGTTTCGGACACTTAAATCAAAGCTGGTAAGCGTACAACGGATCTGATTTTCATTGATACGTTCTATCTTCATAGGATCACTTCCTGTTCTATTTAAAAATGGTATATGAATATTTACATACTTCCTCAACATAACTATACTATATAATATAGCAAAAAGGCAATTACTATGTGAAAAAATTTATATAAATTTAAGGTTTATATGCAAAAAACCGGGTATCCTATGTAATTCATGGGATTTATCAGTTTTGTTTTTGATATGATTTTTTGGGATTTTATATCTTGTAGTTTACCTTTTAATGATAGATTAAATACTGGTTACAATCCTCAATCATGTAATTTGCTAGATGCATTATAATGTAGTTGTAATGATGTATTATATGAAAAATGAAAGCATTAAGACACGCTTATTTTTCATGTGATTTAAGAATTTCAAATATTGTAGTTAATGGTAATATATGGTAGTATTGTATCAGGAGTAATCGAATACAGGGTGGAACCTCCCGGCTTTTATGTCTTTACGTCATAGTAAGAGGGGAGGTGGTGCTGGATATGTTTTCATTTGCAGATGTGCTATTATTTGCAACATTTATCTTGGCATTGCTGACTTACATAGATAAGTTAAAAAAATAGCCTACCCTGACGCAAACAGGATAGGCGGTGTCCGTTAGGACATTTTGCATTTTCTGGGAGCTTCCACCTTGTGTGGCGGTTACTCTTTTATATTACTAATATATCATCTATATATCATCATGTCAACTTGATAAAAGCACAATTATTATATATATATTATTTTGCAAGCAACCGGTAATTCCTGCTTGCTTTTTTAATACAGAAAACATAGATAATCTTATAACCGATAATTATTAAGAAAAATAGAATTTGAACAGAGAAAATAAATTTAACAAAAAATTAATTGCTAAAAATCAAAAAATGGAATAAAATGGATGCCAAGAGATGATATTGGACAGGCAATTAAGGAGGTGGCTGCAATAAGCGCCGTTCTGTTTGGAAAATATCAGCTACGTGGCATCTTGGGAACCGGTCGGGCAGGAACAGTATTTCTGGCGGTTCATCTTGGGCTTGAGGAATACCGTGCGATCAAGCGGGTACCCAAAAGCATTCTCAATTACGATCGTTTCAGACGAGAAGCACTTGTTCTAAAGGAGCTTCGCCATCCCGGAATCCCCATTGTTTATGACGTAGAAGAAGACGAATCATATAGTTATTTAATCGAAGAGTATCTGGAAGGAGAATCTTTATATGACCTTGTAAAAAAGCAGGGCCATCTGTCTAGGGAACTGGCCATATATTATGGGATCCAGTTGACCAACATCATTCATTACCTGCATTCCGCAGGACCAAACCCCATTTTACATTTAGATTTACAGCCGAAGAACCTTTTGTTGTGCCATGATACGGTGAAGCTGATTGATTTTGGACTTGCTGCATCCATGGATGTTGCCAATGAGCCAGGCGAGCGGTACGGGACCGTAGGATGTGCGGCACCGGAGCAATACAAAAAAGACGGAATCCTGGATGAGAGAACAGATATCTATGCCATTGGTACGATCCTCCATTATTTATACACAGGAACATTTCCGGAGCTGCCATACAAGCCGGGCCAAACTGTGGATCCTGCTCTGTCAGCCATTCTATCCGGTTGCCTCAAGGAAGAAAAAGAAGACCGCTTTTCAACGGCACAAGCGCTTGGTGAAAGGCTAATACAGCTTAAAAACATGGGAACGGCTGCGAAAGACCGTCTACAATCATCATCTCTTACGATTGCTCTGTTCGGGAGCAAGCCAGGGGCCGGAGCTACTCACATCGGAATCGGCCTGTCTGTCTATCTTAGAAATCTAGGTTACCCCAATTTATTAGAAGAAAAAACAGATTCCGGTATGGGAGCTGGTCTCTTTGCCTATGCCGGAGGAGTACGGGACAAATATGGTCTATTGCGTCATCATGGATTTATCTGGAAGCCCTACTACGGTCCTGGAGTAAAGCTTAAGGAACCTCCTATTCACGTGAAGATTCTGGATTACGGTGATAGTGAAGAAGCCGTTCTTTCCGGGGAAATTGACGCCATCCTCATGGTTTGTGACGGAAGCCAGTGGAGCAGTGAAACGTCGTGGCAGGCGGCAAGCAGGGCAGTGAAAAAAGGATTGCCCTATGGAATTATATATAATCACACGGTTCCAGGGGCCAGAATCCGGCTGCCGGAAGGTGGCGAAGCCGACCGGTGTTTTCGTGCGCCTTATTTTCCTGACCCTTTTTCTATTGAAAAGGGAGAATTACAGTTTTATAAGGCACTTCTTTCCAGGCTGCTAAAAGATAAGAATATGAAACAAAGATGGTTAGCCGGAATAAGAGGCAGGCTGGTGTCCTGGGTTACAGGGCTTTTTGATCCAATGGTTTCAGGAAAAGGAAAGAGCATCTGGAAGGGATGGTAATTATAAAAGGAAAGAAAAGTATGTTCCGGCGATTTTTTAGAAATGGAAAGAAAGAGACGGGACAGGAGATCATCGGCATCATTGGTACAGGACATAGCGTAGGGGTGACTCATTTTGCAGTCATGACAGCAGGATATTTAAGCGGTATTTTAAGACGTAGATGTGCAGTTTTGGAATGGAATAGACATGGTGATTTTTCCAGAATGAGAGAAGTATGCGCAAAAGAACAGTTTCAGAAAGGAAGTTTCAAGCTTCTGGAGACCCAGTACTATGAGAATGCGGGGATCAATACACTTTTGCTGTGCAAAAAGTCAGGATTCCAGACCGTAATTGTGGATTATGGTACGGTAGAGGAAGACGGTTTTAAGGAATTTTTAAGATGTGACAGACAGTTTCTCCTGGGAAGCCTTAGCGAGTGGCAGATGAAGGCGTTTCTGGAGTTTGATAGTAAAGGGAATAAGGCGGAGAAAAGCTGGGAGACCTTCCTGACATTTGGCAGTGAAGAAGCCAGAAAAAATATGGAAAAGAGGCTCAAGTGCCCGATACGAAGAATTCCAGTTTCAGTAGACGCTTTTGCTGTCACTGGAGAAATGATTAAATTTTATCAACAGATATTTTAAGACCGCAGAGAGGATTGTGTCACGAAACTGTCCTTGTGGTCCTCTCCCATGCGGTTTTTTACAAATGAAGTTACAGGGGAGATGCATATGAAAAAAAGAAAAGCCAGAAAACGGGTGGAAGATACCAAAGAATCCCAGTATCTGGAGGGGCTTAAGAAATACCGGGATCAGGGGATTCCCATTATAATAGATGGAAAAGAATCTCCGGAAGAAGACTGGAACAAGATATTTAAAGTAAAGGAGGAGGATTGCTTTTACATGGCGGACTATGTTCCGAATGAAACAACTGGAAAGCTCAAGGAAATAAGATTTGATAAAATTTATAACCGGTAGTTTTCCGTCAGCATAAGGGGTGCGCAATGGGATGCCATCTTCAGCCTAAAGTTGGCTTAGCTTGAGCATCAGGGTGGGATCGGGGAAAATTAACGTAATGAAAATGTAAATTCCAAAAATCAGGAAATATGATATAATCGTAAAGAAAAATGTAGAACTAAGTGCAGACAACACGATCCAATAGCAGGAGGAAAGCAGATGAATAGGAAAGCCGTCCCGGTTCTCGTGGCGCTGGGATTGATTTTAATCATAATTGCCGGTTTCTTTGGAACCCGGATTATAGAGCGATATATCCCCACCAATCAAAAAGCAGATATGACAGAGCTGCTGGGAGTAAAAGATGACGAAGTAGCCTTGTATCTCAATGAGGAATTGCAGGAAGAGAAAGGGATATTTGTAGAAGGACAGACGTATCTTCCCATTGATTGGGTCAACCGTACGTTAAATGAACGTTTTTACTGGGATACCAACGAAAAGCTTCTCGTATATGCGCTGCCGGACTCCATTGTCTATGCGGATCATTCCACCGTGGGGAGTACTGGTAAGCCCCTGATCTGGGTGGATAAAGATGCAGTATATCTTTCTGCCGGCCTGGTGGCTAACTATACAGATATCCGGGTGGCAGCCTATGACAGCGCACTTAATAAACGTATTTTTATCAATAACACATGGGATGCCTTAAATAAAGCAGTCGTAAAGAATGACAGCAATATCCGTGTAAAAGGAGGGGTTAAAAGCCCCATTGTGACCTGGAGCGCCAAAGGGAGCCATGTCACAGTCCTTGAATCCATGAAGCGGTGGGACAAGGTAAGGACGGAAGACGGATTTGTTGGGTATGTGGAGCACAGACATCTTGGCGAAAGAACAAGTGAGACTTTAAAAAGCACCTTTGAAGCACCTGTCTATAAAAGCATAACTATGGATGAGCCAGTGAATCTCGCCTGGCATCAGCTGACCAGTTCAGACGGAAATGCTTCCTTTGACAGCTTGATTGCCAATACAAAAGGAGTCAATGTCATATCCCCTACCTGGTATGAGCTTACCGATAACGAAGGGAATTTTAAGTCCCTGGCAGACGCGGGATATGTAAAGAAAGCCCATGATAAGGGATTAAAGGTATGGGCTCTTATCAATAACTTCAGTAAGGACGTGAATACAGAGATACTGTTATCCAAGACCTCTACAAGACGGAAGCTCATTGAATCCCTGATGGCAGAGGCCAAAAAGTATGGTTATGATGGGATTAATCTGGATTTTGAAGGAATTAAGGAAGAAGCCGGAGTACACTACATACAGTTTATCCGGGAGCTGTCCATATCCTGCCGGAAAGATGGACTTGTATTATCTGTGGACAACTACGTGCCTATGGCGGGGAATAAGTTCTATAACCGGAAGGAACAGGGCATTGTAGCAGATTACGTCATTATCATGGGATATGACGAACATTATGCCGGAGGAGATGCCGGTTCCGTTGCCTCGATTGGATATGTAGAAAATGGAGTCAAGGACACTCTATTAGAGGTTCCAAAGGAAAAGGTCGTCCTTGCCATTCCCTTATACACCAGAGTCTGGACCGAAGACGAGAGTGGAAAAACCACCTCATCCTCCATTGGAATCGCAAAAGCAAAGGATTGGGTCACTGAAAATAAAGTAGAACTCAGCTGGCTGGAGGAATCAGGCCAGTATTACGGAGAGCTTAAGTCCACGGATGGCATGAAAAAGCTTTGGCTGGAAGAAGAGCGTTCCATAGGATTAAAGATGAATGTAATCAAACAGTATGATCTTGCAGGAGTTGCCTGCTGGAAGCTTGGATTTGAGCCGGCTGATATATGGGATGTTATAAAGCTGGATAAAAAATAAACGAATGAGAGTTAGAGACAGGAAGGTCATGTCATGAAGAAGAGGTCCATATTGGCAGCAGTCATAGTGGCTGTATGTGTGACAGCAGGATGTTCCCTTAAGGAGCAGGTGCCGGAAAACACGAAGGAGAGTGAGGAGAGCAGGAGGGAAACGAAAGCTCCCACCACAGAAATCCCCACAACAAAGGACACCCAGCAGACCACAGAAGCTGAAACACCGGAGGCAGAAGAGGAAGCGGGTGTGAAAATTGTGATTGCTACCGATATGCATTATCTTGCAAGAGATTTGACGGATTTTCAAAAAAGCTTTCAGTATACCGTGGATCACGGAGACGGAAAGGTGATGCAGTATGTTTGGGAAATCACGGATGCCTTTATTGAGGAAGTAAAGGAAGAAAGGCCGGATTTAGTCATTTTAAGCGGTGACTTAACCTATAACGGAGAAAAAGAGAGCCATGAGGAATTTGCATCTAAGCTGTATGAGATAGAGGAGGCAGGCATTCCAGTCATCGTGATTCCAGGAAATCACGATATCAATAATCCGTTGGCGGCCAGATTTGCAGGAGATACTGTAGAAAAAGCTGAATCCATTACTTCTCAGGAATTTGAGGAGATTTATGAGGATTTTGGCTACAATGAGGCAGTCAGCCGGGATACCGCCTCTCTTAGCTATGTTTATCAGATCAACGATACCACCAGGGCATTCATGCTTGACAGCTGTCAGTACGAGTCCAAAAACCTGGTTGGAGGCATGATAAAGGATGATACCTATGACTGGATCGAAGAGCAGATGGAGGAGGCCCATGAGCTTGGGATGCAGGTGCTTCCTGTAAGTCACCACAATCTTCTTGATGAAAGTGAGGTATATTTACAGGACTGCACCATTGAGCACAGTGAACAGCTGATTGATCAGCTGGAAAGCTGGGAAGTCCCTCTTTATCTAAGCGGTCACCTTCATGTCCAGCATTATATGAAGTCAGCCAAAGATTCCGGAATCGATGAAATCGTCACCAGTTCCCTGGCCACCCCACCCTGCCAGTATGGAGTGCTGGAGTATAAAAAAGATGGGGGCTTCCGCTATCATACAAAAGCCCTGGATATGAAAGCGTGGGCGGAAAAAACAGGGAACAGGGATAAGAATCTATTGAACTTTGATACATATGGAAAGCAGTTTTTAAGTAAGGTATTCTATAATCAGGCTCAGGATGAATTTGACCGCCGGGATGTGTTAAAGAATCTTACCAGGTATCAAAGAGACCAGATGGCGAAGGTCTATGCAGAGCTTAATGTGGCATGTACGTCGGGAAAGGTCTATTCCATACGGGATAAGGTGATGCAAAAGGCAGGCTATGGGATGTGGCTGGAAGAGGGCTATCAGAGCATTCTTTCAGAGTATGTGCAATGGATTACCTCTGATGGGACAAAGGACTATAATCTGCTGGACAAAGAATGACGGAAAGTCGTCTTAACTGGTTCTTTTTTATTTCACAGGAAGATATAATTCATTAAGAATGTGTATCAGGTAGAAAATGTGAAATTAAAAAAATGGGAACCGTTTATGGCGGTGATTTTGCTTGTATTAGTATATGTCATATCAAGTCAGGCCGGAAAAATGACGGCAGGAGTCAGTGTAAAGGCTGGAAAGGAAAAGCCAGTGGTTGTCATCGATGCCGGACATGGAGGGAATGATCCGGGTAAAATCGGAGTTGATGGGACCCTGGAAAAGGATATTAATCTGCAGATCGCATATCGGCTTAAAAAATATCTGGAAGCCTCGGACGTTGATGTGGTTCTTACCAGAAAGAATGACAATGGTCTTTATACGGAACGGGACAGCAAAAAGAAGATGGCGGATATGACAAAACGATGTGACATTATTAATGATACGAGTCCGGACCTTACCGTTAGCATACATCAAAACAGTTATCATCAGGAAGAGATTTCCGGAGGTCAGGTATTTTACTATAAGCGATCTGAAAAGGGAAAACGCCTGGCTGAGATTTTACAGGAACGGTTTGATTACGTTCTGGGAGATAAAAATACCAGACTGGCAAAGCCAAATGATAACTATTATCTGCTGCTTCATGTAAAAACTCCTATTGTTATTGTGGAATGCGGATTTTTGACCAACTGGAAGGAAGCTGGCCTGCTAAATTCAGACGAATACCAGGACCGCCTGGCCTGGACGATACATATGGGAATTATGGAATATTTAAATGCAAGATAAACGATACCCTGATGGTTATTCACAGAGAAGGTCTGTGTCAAACCATCAGGGTATTTTATTAAGCTTTCGAATCATTCGATTCTAGCTGTTCCTGGGTATCAGCAGTTAATAATGAATCCTTCTCCTCTGTACGAACTTCGACTTCCGGTTTCACGATTTCTTCATTTCTGCTGGATATAGAGTCTAAGGAATCTCCAAGTTTTTCTGCGATATCTGAAGATATTTTTTGGGAACGGCTCTTTAGCTCACTGATTTTTTCCAGTTTAGATGTGGTGCTTCCGTTTATGGAGTGGAATTCAGCAGTCATTACCTTTATCTGTCCATCTAATTTGCCTTTTACGGAAGAGAGTACCTCAGTCTGATCTGTTCCATTGGATAAAGCGGTTAGGCCATTTAGCTGATCTGTCTGGACTTCTTCTTTTGTTTTTGGTTTTTCATAAATCATACCAGTAGTGTCCTCAGATTCTTTCTTTTCCTTGTCCTCTGTTTGAAGCTTTGTAATCTGTTCATCAATATCCTTCATTTGCTGTTCGTATTCTTTCAGCTGCTGGTCCAGGTCGGTTGATCCATTTTCTGTAGCAGAATCAATTAGGGACTGTTTTCGTTCCTGCAAATATTCCTTTTGTTTCATCAACTGTTCGATCATGCTTTGCTTTTTCCCAGCGGGAGAAATTGTGGCCACATCAGTTCCTGTCTTTTCTGCTTTGATCCCATTTAAGATCTCGTTCTTTATTGCAGCCGAACGGTTTATGGACTGGATATTAAGTCCACCAGCGTTCGAACTGAGTGTACTGATATTCATAACATGCCCTCCTGAATTTATTTTCTATGTAATTTGTCGGATATAGGTCCATCAATATAAGAGACATGTTGTAAACGGTACATCTACAGATGTAAACGGGTCTTAATACCCCGGTTTTAAAGAGTTAAAGGGATCATGAGGGAAAAATGAAAGATACTATCCTGGGCTGCTAATGACAGGGTTCCGTGGCAGCGTTCTACGGCCTGATGAATATTGGTGAGACCAATACCGTGAAGCCTGGAATCTTCCTTGGTGGATACAAAAATATCGGCTCTATCCGATTTTGGGGAGGGGAGAGGGTTTTTAATTTCAATCATCAGACAGGAATGACGGACATAGGAGACCGCTTGTATGGCTTTTGTTTCCTCTTTCGAAAGCTTTGAGCATGCTTCCAGGGCATTGTCCAGAGCATTGCTTAAGATGATACATAAGTCCATGGGAGACAGCATCTCAGAGGGTGGAAAGATCAGATCGGTTTCCAGTTGAATTCCCTTTGCCTGTGCCAGAACCAGCTTTTCTCTAATAATGGCATCTGCGTAAACATTTCCGGTGGAAATATGAGGAGACAAGGAATTGACTGAGTGAGTTATGGAATTAAGATACTCCAGTGCTTCTGTCTCCTTTCCGCCGCTTATTAAATTTTTAATGCAAAGCATATGGTTCTTAAAATCATGCCGAAATGAGGACAACTGCTTTTCTTCTTCCTTCCAGGCCGTCATCTGTCGCTCCAGAAACAGGTTTTGCTGTTTTTCCAGAGCCAATACCAGCCTGCGATCTACGTAATAGAGAGAGAACAGCAGAAGAATTACTCCGGCTATGGCGGCAAGTGTAATGAGAAGGTTTGTCCAAAGACTGTTATCAGAGGCCATACTTCTGGTTCCGTAATAAATCACAGAGTATTTGATAAAGCAGGACAGTAAAAGGAGATAAATATTTCCTTCGAGGGAGATTTCTCCTTTCAGATTCCTGTATTTTCTTGCCACCCATTCCAGAACCAAAGCGAAGAATAGAATGGTCAATCCATCGCAGAGACCATAGAGGAGGTCATACCATAACAGATGACCGGCCACTCGTTTTGCAGTATATTGAATCAGCGGAAGAAAGATAAAGTTAGAGGTGTATCCAAGACCGTCCATAAAGATGGCGATCATGATTTTCTTTCCCGTTTGATTCTCAAACAGAACCAGTATCATAGCGGTGGTCGTGAGAAGAAAGAATACTTCCTGTGGAAAAACCTTATATAATCCTAAGTTTATGTTGATAAAGCTTACCAGTCCCTGAGTGACTGCGATTCCAAGAAGGGTAAGAGCATGACTGAATCTGGCTTTTAAAATCCTGTTTAAAAAATGATACTCAATGAGTACAGAGAATAATGAATAAATTATGTCAACCCCTCCTTTTGCATCTGCTTCATAAATGCCATGGAGAAGTCATAGTATTTCCGCTTGCTGATAGGAATGCATTCCCCATTTGTAAGAAAAATATCCGTTTTGCTAAGGCGCATGACAGAGTCCATGTTTACGATAAAGCTGCGGTGGCACCTGAAAAATTGAGTTGGGAGAGTTTTTTCCAGAGTTTCCAGCTGCTGGTAATATTCAAGATCTGTATTCCGTGTATGGATTGTCACCTTTCGGTTCCTCACTTCCAGATAAAGAATTTCAGAATAAGAAAAACGTTGAATGGAGGAACCTGATTGAATCGTGAGATACTCCTCATGTAAAGCGCGAAGTTGTCCGATTACATGATCAAGAACTGCCTCCAGCTTATCTGTATTTACAGGCTTTATCAGGTAATGAGACGCGTCCACATCAAAGGCTTCAAATACATATTCCTTATAGGCTGTCAGAAATATTATTTTAGAGCGAATGAGTTTTTTTCTTAGTATTCTGGCTGTCTCTATGCCGGAAATTCCACCCATCTTAATATCCAGAAAAATAATATCCGGGGTAATATCAGTATTTAATAAGTCTTCTCCGTTTGAGAACACAGTTAACTGGAAGGGCACTTTTTTAAGTAAAAAGTACCCTTCCAGCTGTTTGGAAAATTTATTTGTAAATTCGGTTTGATCATCGCAAAGGAATAGATTCATGGTATTTTTCCTATTTTATCTTACAGAAGAAATATTTTATTCTCTCTGCAGGTATCCCGCATATCATCCGGCCAGATGCTTGCCTGCACTTCACCAATGTGAGCGCGGTCTAAAAGGAGCATACAAAGGCGTGACTGCCCGATTCCACCTCCGATGGTGCAGGGAAGTTCACTGTTTAACAGCATTTTGTGGTAAAGAAGCTCTTTTCTATCCTCACAGCCTGCCTTCTTTAACTGCTCTGCCAGAGAGGTCTCATCCACTCGGATTCCCATGCTGGATATCTCAAGGGCACAGTTTAAGTGCTCGAACCAGAATAAAATATCGCCGTTTAACTGCCAGTCATCATAGTCAGGAGCTCTTCCGTCATGAGGTTCTCCCCCTTTTAACTTGTCTCCGATTTTCATAAGGAAGACGCAGCCAAGCTCCTTTGTAATGAGATTCTCCCGTTCCTTTGGTGTCTTGTCAGGATACTTATCCTCCAGCTCCTGAGAGGTAATAAAGGTAATGTCATCTGGAAGCTTCTTTACTGCCTGAGGGTATTTGTACCATACCTCATGCTCCATATGCTTGATGATCTTAAAAATATTCCGAACGGTATCCTTTAAGGTATCCAGGGTACGCTCTTCTCTGGTAATTACCTTTTCCCAGTCCCACTGGTCCACGTAGCAGGAGTGGAGATTGTCAAATTCTTCATCTCTTCGGATGGCGTTCATGTTGGTATAGAGACCTTCTCCCGGCTGAAAGCCGTATTCGTGAAGGGCCATC
Source organism: Clostridium sp. 12(A) (assembly GCA_000526575.1). Lineage (GTDB taxonomy): Bacteria > Bacillota > Clostridia > Lachnospirales > Lachnospiraceae > Lacrimispora > Lacrimispora xylanolytica. The sequence continues at coordinate 3,437,294 of JAGI01000002.1, forward strand.
CGTTTCCACTTGGCAAGAGAGTGAACCACTTCCATGGTCTGTCCTGGAATTCCCAGAAGATCGAACTGAACGGGGCGTTCTACACCGTTTAAGTTATCGTTGAGTCCACTGTCCTTGTCTACGAACAGAGGGGCAGAGATACGTTCCAGGTTCATTTCCTTTCCAAGCTCCTTTTGAAAGGTATCTCTTATGTATTTGATTGCTTCCTGTGTTTCGCGGACAGAAAGCTTTGGGTCATAATGTTCTGGTATGATGAGTTTCAAATTTCTTCCTCCCAATTCAGTGTTTTTTTCATGGTATCATTTTTAGAAGGAACCTGCAACTATTGTTTTTTGCATCCATGCTCCCTGGAGCCTTTGTATATCAGCAAAGAAGTTGCACGGTTACATGGCCTGTGATATGATAAATGGTAGTGAAAAGGAGCAATACGATATGGAAACAGAACGAATTTATATAGAAGATAAAGAGCATCCGGAAGAAGCGAAATTAAAGCGTGCCGCCCAGATTTTAAAGGACGGAGGTCTGGTTGCATTTCCTACAGAGACGGTCTATGGTCTGGGAGCCAATGCCTTAGAGGAAGAGGCAGCAAAGAAAATCTATGAAGCAAAAGGAAGACCATCGGATAATCCGCTGATAGCCCACATTGCGGATAGAGAGGATTTAAAGCCATTGGTCAAACAGATACCGGAAGCAGGAGTTAAGCTGATGGAAGCCTTCTGGCCGGGACCCCTTACTCTCATATTTCCAAAGAGCGACCTGGTTCCCTACGGGACTACGGGAGGTCTTGATACCGTAGCAGTCAGAATGCCAAATGACCCCATAGCCAGTGCCCTCATTCGTCTATCCGGAGTCCCCATTGCAGCACCCAGTGCTAATACCTCAGGGCGTCCAAGCCCTACCACAGCAGATCATGTGTGGCAGGATATGAACGGAAAAATAGAAATGATCATAGATGGAGGTGCCGTTGGTATCGGTGTGGAATCCACCATTATCGATGTGTCCGGTGAGGAGCCCATGATCTTAAGACCGGGAGCCATTACGCAGGAGATGGCCTCAAAAGTACTGGGACAAGTAGTCTGCCTTGATCCGGCCATTGTATCCGGCCCCTTAAAGGAAGATGTTAAGCCAAAGGCACCTGGAATGAAATACAGACATTACGCCCCAAAAGCATCCCTTACCCTGGTAGAGGGGGATACAAAGGATGTTATTGAGACCATTAACCGGTTGGCTAAAGAAAAGCTGAAAGAGGGCTTTCAAGTAGGAATTATCTGTACGGAAGAAAGCAGGGAGAGTTACAGGAACGGAATCATAAAAAGCATGGGAGTCCGGGCAAAGGAAGAGACCATTGCCCATAACCTTTATGGAGTGCTGAGAGAATTTGATGATCTGGAGGCAGATTTTATCTATTCCGAAAGCTTTTCCAAGGACCATCTGGGACAGGCCATTATGAACCGGCTGACAAAAGCAGCAGGCTATCACATTGTTAAGATACAAAAGGAGGAGACATTATGACCGGAAAGCGGGAAGATTATATTACTTGGGATGAATATTTTATGGGAGTTGCCCTCCTTTCAGGGAAGCGATCTAAGGACCCAAGCACACAGGTGGGAGCCTGTATCGTAAGTGAGGACAACAAGATTTTATCCATGGGCTATAACGGATTTCCCATGGGCTGCTCTGACGATGAATTTCCATGGAACAGAGAGAGTGACGACAATGATCCCTACAATGCCAAATATTTCTACTCCACCCATAGTGAATTAAATGCTATCCTTAACTACAGAGGGGGAAGTCTGGAAGGCTCCAAGCTTTATGTAACCTTATTCCCCTGCAATGAATGTGCAAAAGCAATCATTCAATCAGGCATTAAAACCATTGTCTATGGTTCAGATAAGTATGCAGATACTCCTGAGGTCAATGCCTCCAAGCGTATGCTAAATGCAGCAGGAGTCCGGTATTACCAGTATCAGCCCACCGGAAGAAAAATAGAGATAGAGGTTTAACATGAAATTTTTACTGGCGGCAATGAATGCCAAATATATCCATTCCAATCCGGGAATTTACAGCTTAAAGGCCTATGCGGAAACTTATGTAAACCGACCTGAGCTAAAAGACGGAAGCTTCCAGATTGAGATTGGAGAATATACCATCAACAGCCAGCTTGATGATATTTTAAAAGACATATATCTAAAAAAACCGGATGCAGTAGGGTTTTCCTGCTACATCTGGAACATGTCTTACGTTTTGGAACTTGTCCGGGACCTTCCGAAGGTTCTCCCTCAAGTGGAGATCTGGCTGGGAGGTCCTGAAGTGTCTTACGATGCTGCCCAGATTCTTTTAAAAGAGCCTGGGGTATTTGGTATCATGATGGGCGAGGGAGAAGAAACCTTTAAAAAGGTGGTGGAATGTTATCTGGATAAGGAAAACGGAGATTTTTCAACCATAGACGGCGCTGCCGTAAGGGATAAAAACGGAACTCCAGTGGAACGACCCCTAAAAAGAGCCGTGGACTTAAGTAAAATCCCCTTCCTTTATAAAGACATTTCCGGCTTTGAAAACAGGATTATTTATTACGAAAGCAGCAGGGGGTGTCCATTTTCCTGCAGCTACTGTCTTTCCTCCATTGATAAATCCGTCCGATTCCGGGATACGGAGCTGGTCAAGAAGGAGCTTGATTTTTTCCTTCAGAGAAAGGTTCCTCAGGTAAAGTTTGTAGACAGAACCTTTAACTGTAACCATGCCCATACCATGGGGATATGGAAGCATCTGCTGGAGCATGACAATGGAGTGACCAACTTTCATTTTGAAATTTCCGCTGACCTTCTGACAGAGGAGGAGCTTGACTTAATCTCCCGCATGAGGCCGGGACTCATCCAGCTGGAAATCGGTGTACAAAGTACCAACCAGAACACCATAAGGGAAATTAAGCGGACCATGGATCTGGTAAGCTTAAAAGAGACTGTTGAAAAGATCAACAGCTTTGGAAATATCCATCAGCATCTGGATTTGATTGCCGGACTCCCTTATGAAAATTATGAGAGTTTTCGACGGTCCTTTAACCAGGTCTATGAGATGAAACCGGAACAGCTTCAGCTGGGATTTTTAAAGGTGTTAAAAGGCTCTTACATGTCCCAGAAAGCAAAAGAGTATGAGGTAAAGTATAAGGAACAGGCTCCCTATGAGGTGCTTTCTACCAGATGGCTGGATTATGGAGAGGTGCTGAAACTTAAGAACTTAGAAGAGATGCTTGAGGTGTACGGAAACAGCGGACAGTTCAATACCACCATTAAGGAACTTTTAACGGAGTTTCCATCTCCTTTTGATATGTTTGAGGCTCTTGCTGAATACTATGATAAACAGGAGCTGACAGGAATCAGTCACAGCCGTATGGCCCGATATGAGATATTGTCACAGTTTATTGAAGGGCTGGCACCAAAACGATTGCCTTTTTATCAGGACCTTTTGGTGTATGACTTATACTTAAGAGAAAATCTAAAGAGCCGGCCATCCTTTGCCTCTGATCAGGAGCCGTTTAAAGAAAAGGTGAGAGCCTTTTTTGCAGAGGAAGCAAAAACGTTTCAGTATTTAAAAGAAGGATATGAAGGCTATGAGGCCAGACAGTTAATTAAAATGGCCCATGTAGAAGTGTTTGGAGGAAAACGGGCGGTACTTTTTGATTATAAGAAAAGAGATCCCTTAACCCATAACGCAGCGGTATATGAAGTTGACATTTGGAGGAAGGAATGGCAAAACGAGAAACAAAAGCAGAGTTAAAAGAGCGGGTAGAAAAGGTTCTTAAAGCCCTTGACCAGGAATATGGAACGGAGTATATCTGTTATTTGAATCATGAGACTCCCTGGCAGCTGCTGATAGCCGTTATTTTAAGTGCTCAGTGTACGGATGCCAGAGTAAATATGGTTACAGTGGATCTGTTTCAGAAATACAAATCACCTAAGGATTTTGCTGAGGCAGATTTAAGGGAGCTTGAAAAGGATATCCACTCCCTTGGCTTTTACCACATGAAGGCCAAGAATATCATTTCCTGCTGTCAGGACTTAATGAGCCGGTTTGGGGGTAATGTCCCTGATACCATGGAGGAGCTTCTCTCCCTTGCAGGAGTAGGAAGAAAAACAGCCAATGTAATCCTTGGTAATATCTACAACCAGCCAAGTATTGTGGTGGATACCCATGTAAAACGAATTTCAAAAAAGCTGGGATTTGCAAAATCAGACGATCCGGAGAAAATAGAGTATGAACTGATGAAGGTGCTTCCAAAGGAACACTGGATACTCTGGAACATACAGATTATAACACTGGGCAGGTCCATCTGCGTAGCCAGAAGCCCCAAATGTGTGGAATGCTTTTTAAGGGAATTATGCCCAAGTGCCCAGATTCAGCCATCCTAGGAGAGGGGAAGAAACCCATGGTTTCATCTTATATTGCGGTAGATTTAGAAACAACAGGTCTTGATCCCAAGGCGGATAAGATCATTGAAATCGGTGCGGTGCGGGTGATTGACGGCTTGGTAACAGCCCGCTATGAAACCTTTGTAAATCCCTACAGAAAGTTGGAAGAACGGGTCATAGCCCTGACTGGAATTACGGATGGAGAGATTGAATTGGCACCGGGAATTCAAACCGTTATCGGAGAATTTTTAGAGTTTGCAGACCATCTTCCTATTTTAGGGCATCACGTTATTTTTGATTTTAGTTTTTTAAAACGGGCGGCAGTTAATGAAGGAAAAGAATTTGAACGTCAGGGAATTGATACTTTGAAGCTGGCAAGACGATTTATGCCCCCAGACGAAAAAAAGAATTTAAAGGATGCCTGCGTATATTTTGGTATCAAACAGGAAAAAAGTCACCGTGCCTTATCAGACAGCATGGCTGCTCATGACTTATACCAGGAATTAAAAAAGCAATATGGAAGTCAGGAGCCGGAAGCATTTGAACCGCAGGCTTTGATTTACAAGGTAAAAAGGGAACAGCCAGCCTCAAAAAGGCAAAAAGAACACTTGCAGGATTTATTAAAATATCATAAAATAGTTTTATCTGTGCAAACGGATCATTTATCCAGAAATGAAATATCAAGAATCACGGATAAAATCATAGCACAGTATGGAAGAATATAAGAGAGGTGATAGCAATATGATGAATTTTAACAATAAAAACAACAGAAAGATTATGTCAGTCGTTTTAATGGGAGTTGTAGTATTATTAATCGTTTCCATGATACTTCCTATTATGCTTAGATTCTAGGCATTGGGGGCATCACCACATCATACAGACACAGTAGAGCATGAGGAATGAATATGAAAAAGAAGACTTTATCCATTAGCCTGGCAGCAGTTCTGCTGGCTGCAGGAATTGGATTTCTCTCTCCGGTATATGTCATGGCTGATACACTTCCGGATGGTATCTATGTCGGAGAGTATAATTTAGGAGGTATGACGGAAGAAGAAGCCAACAAAAAGATTCAAGATCAGGTAGCTGAGATGGAAAATCAAAAAATTACCTTAACGGTTGACGGGCAGCCCATGGAAACAACAGCAAAAGAGCTGGGATTTCACTGGAGCAACCCGGAAGCAGTGAATCAGGCAGCTTCTGCCTGGCAGGGCGGTAATTTAATCAAACGTTATCTGAATAAAAAAGATATTGAGAAAAATCATGTGATCATTCCGTTGGAAACAGCTCTTGACGATGGAAGACTGGAAGCCTTCATCAATGAAAAGTGTGCAGCTGCAATCGTGGCACCACAGAACGCTTCCATTACCCGCGCAAACGGTGCATTTACAGTCACTCCATCGGTAACTGGTAAGAATGTTGACATTCAGGCAACAAAAGATGCTTTAAATGCTGCATTGGCAAATGGACTTTCTAAGCCGGTTTCAGCTACCGCAGTCGTTGCAGAAGTAAAGCCAGCCATTACCACAGAGGATTTGTCTACCATTAATGATACACTTGGAACCTTTTCCACCAGCTTTTCATCCAGTGGCGCCTCCAGATCAAAAAATCTTCAGGTAGGTTCTTCAAAAATCAACGGACGCATCCTGATGCCAGGAGAAACCTTATCCGGATATGAATGCATGCATCCATTTACCGTATCCAACGGTTATGCCACAGCAGCCGCTTATGAAAACGGTCAGGTGGTGGATAGTGTAGGAGGCGGTGTCTGCCAGATTTCCACAACTCTTTATAATGCTGTATTAAGGGCAGAGCTTGCAGTCGCCCAGAGACAGAACCATTCCATGGTGGTCAGCTATGTAAAGCCTTCCCAGGATGCTGCCATTGCAGGAACTTATAAAGATTTAAAGTTCACAAACAATTACAGCACTCCTATTTATATAGAGGGATATACCTCTGGGAAGACCATTACCTTTACCATTTATGGCAAAGAGACAAGACCGGCGAACCGTACCTTTGATTTCGTATCCGAGACGCTGAGCGTAACAGATCCAGGTGCTCCAAAAGAAGTGGTGGATCCGGCCATGCCTCCCGGTAGCAGAAAACAGGTACAGTCTGCTCATACAGGAATTAAATCAAGACTGTGGAAAGTTGTTTATGTAGATGGCGTGGAACAGAGCCGTGAGATTCTCCATACCGACACTTATAATCCTTCCAAGGCGATTATAAAGGTAGGGCCGGCAGCTCCGGCATCGGTAACTCCGGTACAACCTCAGCCACAGGAAAATCCGCCAGCAGTGGAACCGGCGACTCAGCCAGCAGAGACTCAGGCTCCAGCTCAGCCAGAAGTATTTCCTGGAGATGATGTGGTTCCTCAGGGACCAGGAATGTAGGCAATTGGAATGATGAGACGCATTGAACGAGACAATACAGGACAAATAAAGCCCGGTCAGGATCTGGTGGTTGCAGGATACGCCGGGTTTTCCGGCACCATAAAGATTGCCGGACATAAAAAAGAAGAGCTTTATCAGTGGTTTTCCAAGGATTACGTGGACCGGATTTTAAGTCAGGAAGGAAAAGAACCAGTCATTGACTTTGCTGATTTAAAAAAATGGGGTGCTACGGAATGGGAGCCATCCGGAGAGGGAGGCATCTTAAAGACCCTTTGGGACTTATCCGGTGCCTATATGACAGGAATCCGCTTTTCCCTTCGTCGGATACCCGTAAAGCAGGAAACCATTGAGTTATGTGAGCGGTACGATTTAAACCCATACCGCCTTTACTCAGCCGGATGTTTTCTTATGACAGCAGATAACGGGGCAGATCTTTTAGAGGCCTTAAAAGAGCATGGCATAGAGGGAGCTGTTATCGGTAAGGTAACAGAAGGGATTGGAAGAATCCTGGATCATGGAGATGGTGTTGGATATCTGGACCGTCCCACAAAGGATGAGTTATATAAAGTTATAGAATAATCATTTGATGAAACATCACCGGAGGTAAGGATATGAGGGAAAAGATATTAGCGATTATTGAAAAGAACAGCAGAATCGACGTAAAAGACCTGGCCATACTGTTGGGAGAAAGCGAAGTTGCCATTGCCAATGAAATTGCGGAAATGGAAAAAGAACATATCATCTGCGGGTACCATACCTTAATCAATTGGGACAATACCAGTGATGAAAAGGTAGTAGCCTTAATAGAGGTAAAGGTAACGCCTCAAAGAGGTATGGGATTTGATAAAATCGCTGAAAGAATCTATCAGTATAATGAAGTAAACGCAGTATACCTTATGTCCGGTGCCTTTGATTTTACCGTATTCATTGAAGGAAAGACCATGAGACAGGTAGCTCAGTTTGTTTCCGAGAAGTTATCTCCCATGGAATCCGTGCTCAGCACAGCCACTCATTTTGTCCTTAAAAAATATAAGGACCACGGAACCGTCCTCTCAGAAGAGACACCGGATGAAAGGATGTTGATTACACCGTGAGAAACCCATTATCAGACAGAATCGTAGAGATTCCATCATCCGGAATCCGTAAGTTTTTTGATATTGTAAGCGAGATGAAGGATGCCATTTCCCTTGGAGTAGGAGAACCTGACTTTGACACGCCCTGGCATATCAGAGAGGAAGGCATCTATTCCCTTGAAAAAGGCCGTACCTTCTATACCTCCAATGCAGGACTGAAAGAATTAAAGGTTGAGATTTCCAGCTATCTAAGCAGACGCTTTGAAGTTACTTATGATCCTGACCATGAGGTCATGGTCACCGTAGGCGGAAGCGAAGCCATTGACATCGCACTTCGTGCCATGTTAAACCCTGGAGATGAGGTGCTCATTCCTCAGCCAAGCTACGTTTCCTACGTGCCCTGTACCATTCTGGCCAATGGAGTTCCAGTTACCATTGATTTAGAAGAAAAGGATCAGTTTAAGCTGACAAAGGAAAAGCTTTTAGAAAAGATAACAGATAAGACGAAAGTTCTTATCCTTCCTTTCCCTAATAACCCAACAGGTGCGGTTATGACGAAGGAAGAATTAAAAGATATTGTGGAAGTAGTGATTGAAAAGGATTTGTTCGTTTTATCCGATGAAATCTATGCAGAGCTTACTTACGGCGGAGACCATACCACCATTGCTTCCTTCCCTGGAATGAGAGACCGCACCATACTGATCAATGGATTTTCCAAATCCTACGCCATGACCGGCTGGCGTCTTGGCTATGCAGCCGCGCCAAGAGTGATCTTAGAGCAGATGCTTAAAATTCATCAGTTTGCCATCATGTGCGCGCCCACCACCAGCCAGTATGCAGCAGTAGCAGCACTGCGTGACGGGGATAAGGATGTTCAGGCAATGCGGGAATCCTATGACCAGAGAAGACGTTATCTCATCCATGCATTTAACGAGATGGGCTTAGAGTGCTTTGAACCCCACGGCGCCTTTTATATGTTCCCAAGCATCAAGCGGTTTCACATGACCTCAGATGAGTTTGCCACCAGACTATTACGGGAAGAAAAGGTAGCGGTCGTTCCTGGCACTGCATTTGGCGACTGCGGAGAAGGCTTTCTTCGTATCTCCTATGCATACTCCTTAAAGAATTTAAAGGAGGCTTTAAGCCGCATGGACCGTTTTATAAAGAATCTTGACAGGAAGGCGTAAAGAATCATGAATATCGTACTATTAGAGCCGGAGATGCCGGCAAACACAGGCAACATCGGACGGACCTGTGTGGCCACAGGCACCAAGCTTCACTTAATAGAGCCTCTGGGCTTTAAGCTTACCGACAAGCTGATTAAGCGGGCAGGACTGGATTACTGGGATAAGCTTGACGTCACGGTGTACAGTGATTTTCAGGACTTTCTTGATAAAAATCCCGGCGCGAAAATTTACATGGCAACAACGAAGGGACGTCACGTTTACTCCGACGTGGCCTATGAACCAGATGATTACCTGATGTTTGGAAAAGAGAGTGCCGGTATTCCGGAAGAAATCCTCTTAGACAATCAGGACCGGTGCGTGAGAATTCCCATGTGGGGAGATATCCGCTCCTTAAATCTCTCCAACTCTGTTTCCATTATGCTTTATGAGGCATTGAGACAGAATGGATTTGAACATATGACCATGCAGGGAGAGCTTCATCATCTGCATTGGGAAGAATCATAAAGTTATAAAGATATAATATTTAATGCGTTTTTTACTGGTTAAGCTTTGACAGCTGACCGGTAAAAGGCGCATTTTTTATGTCTTTATTCCTCTCTGAAAGGTACATACGGATTATCCGGCATAAGGTTTTTTGTATATACAACTTACCCTCAAATCAAAAAGCAAATGATACAAGCAGTATGATGAGAGAGCGTAATAAATACAAAATAAAATCATACAAATGCAACAAAGTAAATTAAATAATCCAGGTATAAATGAAAAATCGCAATCATAATATAACGTGGGTAGTGACAAGATGTATGGAATCCAATCAATAGCAATTTTACGAAGAACGTAAATTGTATATACAAAAAAGCCATAGGAGGGGTAAATTGTTATGAAACGAAGAATTTTAAGTGTGATTCTGGGAGCCATGCTGGCGGTATCATCTTTGTCAGGGTGCGGAGGTTCCAAAGCAGCCGCAACCACTGCAGCAGTAGATGGGGGCACCACCACAGCCGCTAAATCAGAAGAAGCCACACAAAATGCAGTCACAGAAGCAACAAAGGCAGCAGGAAAGGGAGGAAAGGTTGGAGTCGCCATGCCCACCCAGTCATCCGAGCGCTGGATCAATGACGGCGCGAACATGAAGAAACAGCTGGAAGCACTTGGCTATGAAGTGGATCTCCAATATGCCGAAGATGATGTGCAGATGCAGGTATCCCAGATTGAGAACATGATTGCTTCCGGTGTAGAATGTCTGGTTATCGCCTCCATTGACTCCTCAGCCCTTGTTAATGTGGAAGAGCAGGCAAAGAATGCCGGCATTCCCATCATTGCCTACGACCGTCTCCTCATGGATACAGATGCCGTTTCCTATTATGCGACCTTTGATAACAAGGGAGTAGGAACAGCCATCGGCCAATACATAAAAGACACAAAGCAGCTGGATAAGGCAAAAGCAGAAGGAAAATCCTACACCATTGAATTTTTCATGGGTTCCCCGGATGATAACAATGCCTTATTCCTTTACAACGGTTTAATGGAAGTCTTAAAGCCATATCTGGATGACGGCACACTGGTATGTGAATCCGGCCGTACCTCCTTTGAAGATACCTGTATTCTCCGCTGGTCTCAGGAAACAGCCCAGCAGAACTGCGAAAACTACTTAACCGGCTTTTATGCAGATAAGAAGCTGGATATCGCAGCTACCGCCTTTGATGGTTTCGCTTATGGATGTAAGGCAGCCTTAGAGGGAGCTGGCTATAAAGTAGGAGTCGACTGGCCATTAGTTACCGGTCAGGACGCAGAGCTTATGGCAACCAAAAATATCATTTCAGGCTATCAGACCATGTCTATCTACAAGGACACAAGGCTTCTGGCAGAGAAATGCGTAAAGATGGTTCAGGCCGTATTAGAAGGTGCAGAACCGGAAATCAACGATACCAAACAGTATAACAATGGGAAAATCGTCGTACCTTCTTATCTTTGCACACCGGTAGCGGTTGATAAGGATAACTATAAGAAGATTATTATTGACGGCGGCTATTACACCGAAGATCAGCTGTCTAAATAACAGGGAAGAAAAAACAGGCGGCGGCGGGAGAGCAGCCGCCTGTTTTTTATGATATAGGAGAGTTCTACGAACTCCCCTATATCATAAAAAGTACTCCATTGAGGATGCACATGACGCTTAACAGGAAGATATCACTAAAGTGACGGCGCGTCAGCGCCAGAGTCTGACAAGTCAGACTCTTGTATCGGCCAAGAAGGAAAAGGAGCTGGGAAGATGTCCGATTATATATTGGAGATGAATCACATCACCAAAGAATTTTATGGAGTGAAGGCCTTAGATGACGTAAACATCAAGGTGAAAAGAGGAGTGATTCATGCGCTGTGCGGGGAAAATGGTGCTGGAAAATCCACACTCATGAATGTACTGTCAGGAGTCTATCCCTACGGCTCCTACAGCGGAGATGTTACATACAACAAAACCGTATGCCAGTTTCACAACATCAGGCAGAGCGAAGCAAAAGGAATCGTTATCATCCATCAGGAGCTGGCGCTCAGTCCCTATTTATCCATTGCTGAGAATGTATTTCTGGGAAATGAGCAAAGAAAAGTAAAAGGCGTGGTGGACTGGACAAAGACCCATAAAAAGGCTCAGGAGATGTTAGAAAAGGTAGGTCTAGAAAATGAGAACTTAAACGCCCCGGTAAACACCCTTGGCGTAGGAAAGCAGCAGCTGATCGAAATCGCAAGAGCCATGGCAAAAGAGGTAGAGCTTTTAATCCTCGACGAGCCCACGGCAGCCCTTAACGATGAAGAGAGTAAACGCCTTCTATCCATCATGAAGGAGCTTCAAAAACAGGGAATCACCTGTATCATGATTTCACATAAGCTGAATGAAATCAGCGCTATCGCAGATTCCATAACGGTAATCCGGGATGGAAAGACCATAGAGACTTTGGTAAAGGGAACCGATGACATCAGCGAGGACCGCATTATCAAAGGAATGGTAGGAAGAGAACTGACCAACCGCTATCCAGTCAGAAGCAGCAGCATTGGAGAAAAGATGTTTGAAGTAGAAAACTGGAATGTGTTCCACCCGGAAGATCCAGGAAGACAGGTGATTAAGGATGTCTCCTTTCATGTAAAAGCCGGGGAAGTGGTAGGCTTTGCAGGACTGATGGGAGCCGGACGAACAGAACTTGCCATGAGCCTCTTTGGCAGATCCTACGGCCAGAAGATAAGCGGAACCATAAAGATCCATGGAAAACAGGTCATCATTCGGAACGTTCAGGATGCCATTAATAACCGGTTGGCCTATGTTTCCGAGGATCGGAAAAGCTATGGTCTCATCCTCATTGACAGCGTCAGAGGCAATATGACCCTGGCTGCCCTTCGTAACTTCTTTTCCAAACGTGCAATCGTGAATAAAAACAGTGAGATTCTTGCCGCAGAAGAATATAAAAAACGAATCAACGTAAAGGCTTCCTCCATCAACCAGACGGTCAGCTCCCTTTCCGGCGGAAACCAGCAAAAGGTAGTCCTTGCAAAATGGATGCTCACCCAGCCAGATGTCCTCATCTTAGATGAGCCGACCAGAGGCATTGACATCGGAGCGAAGTATGAAATTTACTGCGTCATCAATGATCTGGCAAAGGCAGGAAAAGCAATCATAGTGATTTCATCAGAGCTTGAAGAGGTCATAGGAACCTGTGACCGGATTTATGTCATCAATGAAGGCCGCATCTCCGGTGAGATGTCAAAGGATGATGTATCCCAGGAAAAGATCATGAAATGCATCATGGCAGATAGCGGAAAGGAAGCGTAGAGATGGAGAAGAAGAAAACAGTTAATATCAATATGAAAGAATATGGAATGATACTGGCTCTCATTGCAGTATTTCTCATCTTTTCAGTGATGACAGGTGGAAAAAATATGTCACCTGCCAACATCAATAACTTAATCATGCAAAACAGCTATATTGTGATTCTTGCAGTGGGAATGCTTCTGTGCGTTTTAACAGGAAACATTGACCTTGGAGTCGGTTCCATCGTTGCTCTATGCGGTGCTTCGGTAGGAATCATGATCGTGGATTACAAGACCAGCATGTGGGTGGCTATCCTGGCTGCCATTGTCATAGGAGCCCTCTCTGGTATGTTCGTAGGCTTCTTTGTCTCCAAGCTGTCCATTCCGCCCTTTATCGTCACACTGGCGACCATGCTCATGGGCAGAGGGCTTACCTATACGCTCCTAAAAGCTCAGACAAAAGGTCCCCTTCCCGCCGATTATACCTTTATTGGCGCAGGATTCCTTCCTACACTTAAGGTCAGTATAGGGAAAGGAACCATTGACTTGGTATCCATTGGAGTGGCCCTCATTGCCTTTGCCCTTATTATCTTCTTTGAGATGAAGAGTATAAAGACCAAGAAGAAATACGGATTTCCGGTAAATCCTCTATGGCAGACAGTCTTAAAAATCGGTGTTATTTTCCTCATTGTATGGTTCTTCTTTTACAAACTCGCCAGATACAATGGAATTCCATTCGTCCTGGTTATTATGGGAGTGCTTGTTGCTCTTTATCACTTCATCACCAGCCGGACCGTGGCAGGACGCCAGATCTACGCCTTAGGCGGCAATGCAAAAGCGGCAAAGCTGTCCGGAATCAATACGGATAAGGTTTATTTCTGGGTCTATACAAACATGGGAATACTTTGTGCCATTGCAGGAATTGTTCTCTCTGCCCGTAATGCATCCGCAACGCCAAAAGCCGGAGACCAGTTTGAGCTCGATGCCATAGCTGCCTGTTACATCGGTGGAGCGGCCACCACCGGAGGCATAGGAACCATTATCGGAGCCGTGGTAGGAGCCTTTATCATGGGTATTTTAAACAATGGTATGTCTCTGTATGGCTGGTCCACGGATATTCAGAAGATTGTAAAAGGAGCCGTGCTTCTTGGTGCGGTTACGGTAGACTTATTATCGAAACGGAAAAAATAACCGAGGGGCAGTGAAGAGAGTATGGGGACACAGAAACCAAAATATATGGAAGTTGCTGACTGGGTGCTATCCCAAATTGAAAATGGTACATTTAAAGAGGGAGAGAGACTTCCGTCAGAACACGAGCTGTGTCTCCGGTTTCATTTAAACCGGCAGACCGTGCGCCACGCCATTGATGTATTGGAGCAAAAAAATCTGCTCACCCGGATTCAGGGAAGCGGCACCTATGTAGGTTCCGAGAGACGGACCGAACGGCTGAAACGGTATTATAACATAGCAGTGGTCAGTACCTATGTGGACAGCTACATATTTCCTTCCGTGTTAAAGGGAATCGAGCAGATGCTCTCAAAGTCCGGATACACCATGCAAGTGGCTTTTACGGGAAACCAGGTGGAACGGGAAGGGGAAATCCTTAGAAAGATCGTGGATAAGGGCATGATTGACGGTCTCATTGCAGAACCAGCAAAAAGTGCCATCCCAAATCCCAACCTCCATTTTTATCAGCAGCTAAAGAAGCAGGAAATCCCCGTCCTCTTCATCAACAGCAAATATCAGACGCTGGATATGCCATACGTCTCCTTAAACGACGCCCAGGTGGGAGAAAAGGCAGCAGAATATCTCATTGGTGCAGGACACAGGAAGCTGGGCGGATTGTTTAAATGTGACGACGGTCAGGGGCATTTAAGATATTTGGGCTTTATCCGGGCGCTGGAAAAGGCCGGATTAAAGGCAGATGGGAGAAATGTTCTGTGGATGGATTCTGAAAGCCAAACGGATATGGAGATATGGTCCGATTATCTGTTTGAAAGGCTATCCGGCTGTACTGGTCTGGTCTGCTATAACGATGAGGTAGCATATCGCTTTGCCGCTATTTGTAAGGATAGGGGCATCCGGATTCCAGAGGACATATCCATTGTAGGAATTGATAATTCAGAGCTGTCTGTTATTGGAGATGTTCCCATCACTTCCTTTCCTCACCCGATGGAATCCCTTGGAAAAAAGGCGGCAAAAAATATGATTAAGCTCATTGAAAATCCCAGCTTCGAAGCAGGATACCTTTTTGACTCTGAGGTAGTGGAACAAAATTCCGTCAAAGTCATAAGCCTGGATAGGACATAAACTGGAGCCAGCTCCTGTATTTTCCAGAAAAGTGCCTTGATTTTTACACTGCCTTTACAGGTTCATGGTAACAGGAGCCCTTTTCTTTCGCTATAATGAGAATTGCAGGAAACATATTTCTGATAAAGAAAAGGAGTCCGGTAGATGATAAAAACCTATGTGGTAGATACGAATGTACTGATTCAGGCCCCTGATGCCCTATACTGCTTTGAAGACAATCAGGTGGTGCTTCCGGTGGTGGTTTTAGAAGAACTGGATCATCTGAAAAAGGCGGAAGGAGAAAAGGGGGCCAATGCCAGAGCAGCCATCAGGAATCTGGAGCAACTCCGTCATAAAGGTGATTTGCTATCCGGCGTTAAGCTGGGGCAGGGTGGTTCTATAAGGATTGAAACAAACTTCGTAGATGTAAAGCTTCCTCCTGATTTGCCTGATGATAAGATGGATAACCGGATTTTAAAGGTCTGTAAGGGGCTGGAGGGGGACGTAGTCCTTGTGACCAAAGACATTCTTCTTCGGATCAAAGCTCAGATCATCGGCGTTAAGGCAGAGGATTTCACTGCAGAGCAGGTGCCGGAACGGTCGGACCAGTATCAAGGAAGAACTGAGGTCTATGTACCGGAAGAAAGTTTTAAGGATTATAAGAAAAAAGGAATTCCCATAGATCAAGTTTATGTCATGGGTGAAACAGGAGAAAAAAGAAAACCAGAACTTACAGAAAACGAGTTTATTCTATTAAAGGCTGACCAGTCCACGAAAAAAACAGTGCTGGGAAGGGTGAGCAAAACAAAAATTGTACCCCTGGAGTATGGAAAGCATAGGCCTTATGGTATATCTCCCAGAAATGCAGGCCAGTATTTTCTCCAGGAAGCCTTAATGCAGCCGGCAGAAACCGCTCCCCTTGTAATCGTAAAGGGAATGGCTGGAACGGCTAAGACCTTTTATTCTCTGGCGGTTGGCCTGGAAAAGCTTTTAAACAATCCTACCGGAGAATACCGCCGTATGATGATAAGCCGTCCGAATGCCCAATTTGATTCAGACATCGGATTCCTGCCAGGAGATGAACAGGAAAAAATATCACCCCTCATGCGTCCTGTCATTGATAACCTGGAGCAGCTCATTGATTCCAACGAAGAGAAGCGGTATGAAAAGGAAGAGGAGCTGGCAGGAAAAATAGAGGAGATATTTGGTCGCGGCCTCATAAAGACCGAAGCCCTCAACTACATTCGGGGCCGCTCCATCGTACAGACCTATTTAATTATAGATGAAGCCCAGAATATGACACCCAATCAAGTAAAGGGAATCATCACCCGTGCTGGAAAGGGAACTAAGATAATTCTCCTTGGAGATCCAAACCAGATAGACCGCCCCTTTCTTGATGAGAGAACCAACGGCTTAAGCTTTGCGGCAGAACACATGAAAGGAAGCTCCCTGTGCTGGCAGGTAACCCTGACCGCTGAGGAATGCGAACGATCTCTTCTTGCCATGGATGCAGTAAAACGGCTGTAAAAAAAGAGTCTGGCTTGCCAGACTCTTTTTTATGGAGTAACAGGTTTCAATTTCTCCTGAATTATTTCATTATAAGATTGTAATAAGAGGCTCCCCAACCCGTACATGCTTAGCATCTGTTGGAATGATATCAGAAAAGCTGGAATAATTGGAGATCAGAACAGGAGTCAACAGGGAGCAGCCTTCCTTTACAATGGCTTCCATATCAAACGTAAGGATTTCCTGCCCCTTGGTCACACGGCTTCCCACCGCCGTCAGGGGAGTAAAACCTCTTCCCTCAAGCTTTACCGTATCCATGCCTATGTGAATCAGAATTTCGGCTCCATCATCCGTAACCATACCAATGGCATGACCCGTTGGGAATATGGCAGTTACAGTGGCATCTGCAGGCGCATATAAGATTCCTTCTTCCGGCATAATAGCAATTCCTTTTCCAAGAGCACCGGATGAGAATGCCGCATCTTCCATATCCTCAAGATAAACCGTATTTCCCTTTAAGGGGCTGACAAGAGTCTGTGTCTTACCGCCATTTTTAGTATTTTCCGGTGAAATACTTACACCTTTTTCTTTTACCACATCTTTATAAGTAAGGAAGCAGGCAATAAATGCCACCAAAGATGCGATTAATACGCCCGCCGCTACCCATGGAATACTGGAAGCGTCATTGTTGGCTGGATTAATAAATGTAGTAAAACCAAAGATACCAAGTGCACCAGACATGTACTTCTTAACATTACCAAATCCAATGATAGCACCACCAATGGAGGCGGCAATACAGGAAATAACAAAAGGTTTTTTCTTTGGAAGAGAGATACCATAGATGGCTGGCTCTGTAACCCCAAAGAAACCGGAGATTACGGCAGGAATACAAAGGCTCTTTAAGTTCTTGTCCTTTGTTCGTAACATAACGGCAAACACAACCGCTGTCTGTGCAAAGGAAGCTGCAAAATAGGGCTGCATAAAGCTGTCAAAGCCCTGGGTGCTTAAGTTCATAATATAAATCGGTACAAGTCCCCAGTGAAGACCAAAGATAACCAGTACCTGCCAGAATGCACCTACAATGGCTCCTTCCAGTACCGGGCTTGCATTATAAGCGGCCTGAGTCAGGAAACCAATGACAGCAGCAATAGAATTGGCTACGGGTCCAACCAGGACAAAGGTGAGAGGAGCTGCAACCAAAAGCGTCAAGGTAGGGACCAGGAAGTTTTTAATAACATCAGGTATGATACGCTTCCACATCTTCTCAATCTTCGATGCCGCATACACCGAAAGCACGATGGGCACAACCGAAGAGGGATAACCGCTTTTTGGCATAATCACAGGAATTTTTAAAAAGGTGGCATAGACATTTGATTCAAACATGCTGCCTGCAAAAAGAACCTGCTGTACATCCCCTGTGGAGAGTGCTACTACCTTGGGATACACCAGCGCGCAGCCAAGGGCGATTCCGGTAAAGGGATTGAGCCCAAATTTTTTAGAAGCCGTATAGCCTAAAATAACCGGCAGGTAGTAGAAAAAGCCATCTGCCACAGCATAAAGAAGCTGGTAAGTTCCATCCTCTACCGAAAGGACTTTTGTAAAGGTAAGAATCGCAAGTATGCCTTTAATCAAACCAGTTGCACAGAACACACCCAAGATAGGCTGGAATACGCCTGATATGGTATCAATCAGTGCCGCAGAAAGCTTCTGATGCTTTTGTGGAGCCTCTGACTCAGACTCTGAGGAGTCACCTCCAAAGCCGCCGATTTCACATACAACGGCATAAACATCAGGAACGTGATTACCAATGACAACCTGATACTGACCGCCGCTCTTCATAACAGTTACAATGCCGTCGGTATTTTTAAGGATATCTGTATTTGCTTTTGATTCGTCCTTTAACTTAAACCTCAGTCTGGTGATACAGTGGGTCAGAGAAATAACATTGGATTTTCCGCCTACATTTTGGATAATAATCCTTGCCAGTCCATCATATTTACTTGCCATATCTGTTTTCTCCTTTTCGTGGTTTGTATTTCTTTATCTATCTTTCCATCACGGGATCGGCCATGTCCACAGTGATTTAAAGCATGGTTACTCGCCTCGATGTTCCTTAATAATTCTTCTGATATGTACCGTTAAATACATAAGCTCTTCACCAGACAAGACGTAATCCTTTTTCTTCATCATATATGCCTCCACCTTTAATGCACATTGATGCGCTTCCTGATACTGGCGGTAGATCATATTGCAAAACTCCGGGTCACCGGTTTCGTAGAATTGTTTTCTCACCGCTCTCTGAACAAAGAATTTCAGATGGGTGACAAACCTTTCGTATGACAGGGTCTCCTCATTGAGAGAGAGGGTAAAATGATACCGGACGATGTTTAAGATATCCTGAATCATTCCGGTGATTTCAATGGACTGTTCCATATCCGTATCCAGCTCAGCATTGACAATATGAAGGGCAATGCTTCCGGCTTCGTCCTCAGACAGCAGGATATTAAACCGGTCCTTTATAATTTCCAGGGCTTTTAATCCCACTAAAAATTCCTGATGATAAAACCGTTTGATCTCCCACAGAAGCGCATTTCTCACTTCAATTCCCAGCTTTTTACGCTCAAATGCAAAATTCAAATGATCCGTCAGGGTAATGTAAATGCTGTCGTTTAGCTTCTTATTTAACATATCCCTGGCACAGGAGATGATTTCACTGGCACACTGAATGTGCTCCTCCGGAATCTGGGAGAGCAGTTCTGTGAAGCGGCTGATTTCCTGAGTCCTTAAGGAAAATATCTTTGATATTTTGGATTCATCCACTTGACTGCCGGGCTTTACTGAAAAGCCGATTCCTTTTCCCATAAGCAAAATCTCTTCGCCATTGGTATCCCATGAGCTGATGATGTTATTTCCTAATACCTGTTTTACTTCCATAAGTCACCCCTATGCTAGATTGGTAAAAAAATAACTGGTCATATCTACACTTTGTCTATGCAAAGATATAAATATGACCAGTTATGCCTGTAAAGTTCCCCACAGTTACACCTAGTCCCCAACTTCAATGAGTAAATATTAACATATAAAGCTGAAAATGTAAAGAATAAATTATAAAAATAGTACAAAAGACTCTCGTTTCCCGCCTTCAACAATGGTGAGAAATCTGTTGTTATAAATTCGTTGCCCTTGGAAGGCTGAAGATAAATTCCGAGCCCACCCCTTCGGTGCTGACCACATCAATGTTCTCTCCATGAGACTGAATGATTTCCCGGACGATGGCAAGGCCTAAGCCCGTCCCTTTCTTATCCTTTCCCCTGGAGGAGTCTGTTTTATAAAAACGTTCCCAGATTTTCTTTATGCTTTCCTTAGGAATGCCGATTCCCGTATCTTTAATGGAGATAAATATCTTCTCATATTTT
The DNA here is from genome assembly GCA_000526575.1 of Clostridium sp. 12(A). GTDB lineage: Bacteria > Bacillota > Clostridia > Lachnospirales > Lachnospiraceae > Lacrimispora > Lacrimispora xylanolytica. The sequence goes on from JAGI01000002.1 coordinate 3,457,359, forward strand.
CCAGAAGCCTGAATCAGCACGGTTGAATCATGGTGACTGAACTTAATGGCGTTGTCAATGAGGTTATAAAGCACCTGCTGTATTTTGCCTAAGTCGGCATACACCATCTGAATGTTGTCAGAAAAGGTTAAATCAAAGGTAATATTCTTTTCATTGCAGGTCCCTTCAAAGGAAGCCGCAGTGTCCTTAATGATCCGGTTAATGTCAAAATTGGTCCGGTTTAGATAGCCCTTGCTGTCCAGAGAGTTAAGGGTCAGCATTCCCTGGGTCAATTTATTCAACCGCTCCGTTTCGGATATCACCCGGTTTAAATATTTCTCATGCATTTCCGGTGGAATGGTTCCATCAAGAATTGCTTCCAAATATCCTTTAATCGAGGTGAGAGGCGATCTGAAGTCATGGGAGACATTGGCAATAAAATTCTTTTGGTATTCCTCCATCTTATTTAACTCGTTGGACATGTAATTAAGAGTACCGGCAAGATAGCCCATCTCATCTCTGGTATTCACTCCAATATGATAGGTCAAGTTTCCCTGGGCATATTCATTGGCACCTGCCGTGATTTTTTTCAGGGGCAGATACACGTTCTTTGTAAATACAAGAAGAATCACAAGGGAGAGACCAAAAACAACGGCGGCAGTGATGTAGACAATATTTAAAATATTATCCCGTTCTATCTGTAAATAAGACAAAGGAAGATGAATCACTACATAGCCATAGGTGGTATAATTGCCAGTAATGGGAGCATGGACGCTAAGCACATCGTAGGTAAATTCATTGTAATAATTTCCCGTGGTATAGTGCTTATTCCCAAAGGCCACCGGGTCAAAATTTTCTATTACCTCACCTTTTTTCCCTTTTGATTCACTGTCAGCCATAATCGTACCCTGGCGTTCCACAATCCAAATCTGGGCATTTAAATAGCCAGCCAGCTTCACAAGCTCCGGATAGGAGGCAGTGACATTCATATCCTTTCCATGATACATTCCGCTGTAAGAGGAGGCAATCTGGTTTGCTTCATCATATAAGTTTTCCGAATAACGTTTTAATAAGTATTGATTGGTTATTTCGGAAGAAAAGGTAGCGATGGTAATAAATCCTAGGAGACCAAATAAAAGGTAGCCCAGGATAAATTTTGTATAGAGAGAATGGCTCATTTAGCGCTTCACCTCAAACTTATATCCGATTCCCCAGACCGTAGAAAGCGACCAACCAGAATGATCCTTAATCTTTTCCCGCAAACGCTTGATATGAACATCAACAGTTCTGGTGTCCCCAATGTATTCATACCCCCAGATATGGTCAAGGAGCTGTTCTCTAGTAAACACCTGATTGGGAGAGGCAGCTAAAAAGTATAACAATTCCAGTTCCTTTGGAGGCATCTCAATGGAATGCCCCATATAGATAACAGAATAATTGGTAAGATTCACAATCAAATCCGGATACTCTACATAATCCCCCTGTTGATCCGTATGGGAAGAGGAAGGAGAGGGCATGGTCTGGTAACGCCTTAAAACCGCCTTTACCCTGGCTACCAGCTCCTTGGAGTCAAAGGGCTTGATCATATAGTCATCGGCTCCCAGCTCAAGGCCAAGAACCTTGTCAAAGACCTCACCCTTGGCAGAGAGCATGATAATTGGAATCTGGGACTGGGAACGGATTCTCTGGCATACCTGATAGCCGTCCATGCCTGGCAGCATTAAGTCAAGAAGAACAAGGTTTGGCTTAAATTCCGGAAAGACACGGAGAGCTTCCTCCCCGTCCCCAACAATTTCCGTGTCATAGCATTCTTTTATTAAATATAAGGAGATCAATTCTGCAATGTTGCTGTCATCATCTACAATCAATATCCGCTGTTTCTCTGCCATAATAGACTCCATTTCTACTCTTATTTGAATGAAACAATGGTTACTCCGGAATCCCCTTCTCCAAAGGCACCGAGACGGAATTCCTTTACATATTTAAGCTTTTTTAAATGCTTATGAACTGCAGCTTTTAACGCTCCGGTTCCCCGTCCGTGAACCACTCTTACCTGAGGCAGATGAGCCAGATAAGCATCATCTAAATACTTGTCAAGCTGTGGAATGGCCTCATCCGTGGTCATACCGATGAGATTAATTTCTGGTGAAATGGAGAAGGATTTAGACATTCTGGTGGAGCTGCTTCCGCTTCCCCCTTGTCTCGTACCGTTTTTGCCTTCTGATGAAGATACAGAGTCCTCCTGTAAAAGCTCAAGATCAGATAAATTCACAAGGGATCTTAAAATACCCATCTGAACGTATAAATCTCCTTTGGCGTTAGGAAGAGAGCTGACGGTACCATTTAAATTCATACTAAGCACCTTGACTCCTTCTCCAAGCTTCAGCTTTTTCGGGTCAATTCCCTTTGTTTGCCGGCTTTTCTCCTTTTTAAGGGTAAGAGAAGCATCCACATCCTGAAGCTTTCCCCGTAACCGGCTCCGCTCCGCCTCTAATTCCTTGCTGATTCCAGAATCATTAGACAGCTTGTTGATCTGGCGGATGGTCTGGTCTGCGGTATCCTTGGCATCCCGTAAAATTCTCTGGGCTTCTTCCTTGGCAGTACGGATCATCTTATCCCGCTGCTCGTCTAACCGCTCCTCTTTTTGGGTCAGCCTGGTCTTAAGCTGTTCCACCTCCCGCTTATAAGATTCAATCTGAATTCGTTCCTTTTCAATGGTAATACGGTTTTCCTCCAAATGAGCCAGAAGGTCCTCAAAGGTTTCATCCTTTGCTTCCAGATGTGTCTTTGCATCTTCAATGATATAATCCGGAAGTCCCAGCTTTTTGGAAATGGCAAACGCGTTACTCTTTCCCGGAACACCGATTAAGAGACGGTAGGTAGGCTTTAGAGTTTCCACATCAAATTCACAGCAGGCATTTTCCACTCCCGGAGTCGTTAAGGCAAATACCTTAAGCTCGCTGTAATGGGTGGTAGCCATGGTACGGCATTTCATGTTGTGAAGGAATGACAATATGGAAATGGCAAGTGCAGCACCTTCCGTAGGATCGGTTCCTGCGCCAAGCTCGTCAAATAAACAAAGAGAACGGCTGTCTGCCTGTCCCAGGATCTGGACAATATTCGTCATATGAGAGGAAAAGGTGCTCAGACTCTGTTCAATGCTCTGCTCGTCGCCGATATCAGCAAAGACCTCATCAAACACAGCCAGCTCTGATCCGTCAAAGGCTGGAATGTGAAGGCCGGATTGTCCCATAAGGGTGAATAGCCCCACCGTCTTAATGGAAACGGTCTTACCACCAGTATTAGGACCTGTTACGATTAACAAGTCAAAATCACGACCCAGATGGATGGTGATCGGAACTACCTTTTGAGGATCAAGAAGAGGATGGCGTCCATCTTTAATATGAATGAGTCCCTTCGTATTAAACACAGGCTCGCTTCCCTTGTAATGCTTAGACAGAGCCGCCTTTGCAAAGATAAAATCAAGCTTAGCCAGGGTGATATAATCGGTCTCAAGCTCTTCTAAATAAGGCATAAGCTGATTGCTTAAATCAGCCAGGATCATCTCGATTTCCTTCTGTTCCTGAATTTCCAGGGTGCGAAGCTCGTTATTAAGCTTTACGATTGCCATAGGCTCGATAAAGAGGGTGGAACCAGTGGAAGACTGGTCGTGGACCATACCGGAAACCTGGGACTTGTGTTCTGATTTAACAGGCAGACAGTAACGGCCGTCTCTCATGGTAATTACTGCATCCTGAAGATAAGAACGGTTGGAATTTAATATAGAATTTAACTGGGTATGAATTTTATCGTTGATAGACCGCATCTGCCTTCTAACCTTGTGAAGTCCCGGACTAGCGTCGTCACTGACTTCCTCCTCTGAGATAATGCAGCGTTTGATTTCTGTATTCACTGGAGTTAATGGCTCTAACAACCGGAAGAATTCCTCCAGAGAATCCTCAGGAAGCTCTGAGTCTTCATGGCGCCCATAAGCCTTTGCACGAGCAGATATGGTTAACAGGGAACTAATGGCAAGTATTTCAATGATGCCAAGGGAACTTCCCACCTCCAGACGCTTGATGGAAGGGCGGATATCCTTCACTCCGTTAAATGAAATATTCCCCTTCTGACGAACTCTTGAAACCGCATCTGTGGTTTCTGTCTGGGCCTGTACGATTTCCTGGTAATCAGTAGATGGAACCAGGTGTTTGCACAGCTCTTTTCCTGCGTCAGAGGTTGCATATTCTATAAGAGTTCCAATGATTTTATGGTATTCTAACGTTTTTAATGCTTTCTGATTCATATATTTACCTTTTTCATAACTTTCTTTCCAAATGTTGACCTTTGTACCGTTTACAGTATAGCATACGTGAGATAAAAACTGCAATCCTCAGTATGTTTTTCATGGCCTTAAAGTCCCTGTTTTTCGGGTTTCACAGGTTTTTCTTGCATTCAGACAGGAAGAACCTTATAATAGTAGGTAGGTCTTCTGCAAAGGAGGGTAAGTATGCCGGATCATAACGGGCCAGATGATAGAAAGACGGAGCCCCGTCGGTTTATTAACGAAAAAATAGTCAAGCAGCCTATGTCAAAGGAAGATATTTTAAAAAGGTCTCTGGGTTTTTTGGCGACTGCAGTTGTTTTCGGATTTGTTGCGGCGGTTACATTTGTCATATCAAGACCAGTTGCTGAAAGGTGGTTCGTAAGAGAAGCCACCACGGAAGGTACTCCGGTAACCATACCCAAGGATGACCCTGAGGCAGCGTCTTCAGAGGCTTTAGCAGCCTCTACGGAGGTCCAGACAGAACCCATCGAGGATATCTTAAAATCTGCCATGGAGAAATATCCGTTTTCTATGGAAGATTTAAACACGCTTTATGGAAACATGAAAACATTGGTTCAAAAGGCGGACAAAGGTATTGTTACGGTTCATTCTGTTAAAACTCAGAAAGACTGGTTTAACAATCCGGTGGAGAATTCAGGCCTCTATGCAGGTGTGATCACAGCCTTTGCCAACCAGGAGCTTCTGGTGCTTACACCGGAAGGTGCGGTTGAGGATGCAGATGCCATTCGTGTGGCATTTACAGACGGAACTGAGGTACAGGGTACCATTAAGCAAAGAGATAAGCTTTCCGGAATGGCAATTGTCAGCGTGTCCACGGAGGGCCTTGGAAGGGCGCTCTTAGAAGAAATCAAAGCTCTTGAGCTTGGAAATTCCTATTCTGTGAAGCAGGGAGATTTAGTCATTGCCATTGGCGGTCCCGCAGGCATGGTTCATTCCTCGGGGTACGGATTTATTTCCTATATTACAAAGAATGTTCAGGTTACAGATGGTATGACCCGTGTCCTTTATACGGATGTAAAGGGGAATGCAGGAACAGGAACCTTTCTTATGAATACGTCGGGCCAGATCATCGGCTGGACAACGGATGAATATAAGAATGAAGGAAATACAGATATGACGGCTGCTATGGCCATTTCCGATTACAAGAATATTTTGGAAAAGATCAGCAACGGAGAGGCATATCCATACTTTGGAATCAAAGGCCAGGAAGTCAGTGCCGCCATGAACAGCAGCGGAATGCCGCTGGGAGTTTATGTAGTTGAGGTCAATGGGGACAGTCCAGCCTATAACGCCGGAATCCAGTGCGGTGACATCATTACCTCCATGGGAGGAGATACCATTGTCACCATGAAGGATTTTCAGATTTTACTGGAAAAATCCACCCCCGGACAGGTCATACCTGTCACGGTTTCCCGAAGCGGAAGGGAAGAATATAAAAAGATACAATTTCAGGTAACCATCGGAGCCAGGTGATCTTCCTGGCTCTCCTTGTTACCCGAGTCAAATGTGGAGGAAATAAATGAGATATATAGAATCATTCCGTGAAGGGATGCATGTTTCAGATGTGTATTTATGTAAAAACAGACAGGTTTGCCTGACAAAATCAGGAAAAGAGTACGGCAATGTAATTCTTCAGGATAAGACAGGCACGATTGATGCCAAGATATGGGATTTGAATTCTCCTGGAATCGGCAATTTTGAATCCATGGATTACGTTTTCATTGATGCAGATGTAACCGTTTTCCAGAATTCCAATCAGCTTAACATCAAACGTGCCCGCAAAGCAGAAGAAGGAGAATATGTGCCTGGGGATTATCTGCCTGTTTCCACGAAAGACATTGGACTCATGTATGAAGAGCTCCTTGGCTTTATCAGATCCTTAAAGAATCCTTACTTAAAGAAGCTGTTAGAAAGCTTTTTTGTAGAGGATGCTGCATTTGCCAAGGCATTTCAATTCCATTCCGCAGCGAAAAGTGTTCATCATGGGTTTGTAGGAGGACTGTTAGAGCATACCTTAAGCGTAGTAAAGCTGTGTGACTACTATGCAGGATATTATCCTCTTATCAACCGGGATCTGCTTTTAACTGCAGCCATGTTCCACGATGTGGGCAAGACAAAGGAACTCTCTGCATTTCCGGAAAATGATTATACCGACGACGGACAGCTATTAGGCCACATCATCATCGGAACCGAGATGATCAGTGAGAGAATGAAAACCATTCCTGGATTCCCGGAAAAGACTGCAACTGAGCTTAAGCACTGCATTTTGGCCCACCATGGGGAACTGGAATACGGCTCGCCGAAAAAACCGGCGATTATAGAAGCGCTTGCTCTTAATTTTGCAGATAATACGGATGCAAAGATGGAAACCATGATCGAAGTGTTAAGAGGGGCAGGAGATAACAGTGGCTGGCTTGGTTTTAACCGTCTCATGGACACAAATATCAGAAAGACGACAGAATAAACGCCGTTTTTACCATATGGCGTTAGGAAAGCAGAGGGTTGAAAATATTTCATCCTCTGTTTTTCGATTCCGGAAAAATATTTTTAGAATTTCTTTCGGTTTCTCTGTCAATCATTTTAAGAATGGTTCTTTATCCTAATAATATTAAGATCGTGGGTCATTGAACATTTTGCCAATAAATGCAGGTAGGGCAATGCAGCTTTTGCAGGTGCCATAATATCAGAATAGGTCAAGGAGGAAAGAAAGCATGGAAGCAAATCACATTTTATTAGTGGAAGATGATAAAGAAATCCGAGAAGGAGTGGAAATATACTTAAGAAGCCAGGGATATGAGGTGTTCCAGGCGGCAGATGGGTTAGAAGGGCTTAAGATTCTTGATAGGGAAGAGATTCACCTGGCAATCGTTGATGTGATGATGCCCAGAATGGATGGAATCACCATGACCGTAAAGCTGAGAGAAAAATACGATTTTCCTGTCATCATTTTATCAGCTAAATCAGAAGAAGTGGATAAGATCATGGGGCTTAATATCGGTGCGGATGATTACGTATCCAAGCCATTTACCCCAATGGAGCTGTTAGCCAGGGTCAATTCCCAGTTAAGACGGTACAAAAAGTATATGGATATGCTGGAAGCAAAGGAAGAGAAGGAACGGAGCAATGTCTATGTCATCGGAGGACTGGAGCTTAACGAGGACACGGTGGAGGTGTTCGTAGATGAGAAGCCGGTAAAGTTAACTCCCATTGAATTTAAGATTCTAGCTCTTCTTATGAAAAATCCCGGAAGAGTTTTTTCGGCAGAAGAGATATACGAAAGAGTCTGGAACGAACGTGCCATTAATACAGATACCATTATGGTGCATGTAAGAAAAATCCGGGAAAAGATTGAGATAGATCCTAAGGAACCAAAATATCTAAAGGTGGTGTGGGGAGTTGGATACAAAATTGAAAAACAGGCATAAGATCAGCATACTTCTTGCAATTGTTGTAATTGTATCCGCTGCCGCTGTCATGGTAGGACTCTATCCCTTTTTTAAGAATGAGTCCGCCAGATACGAGGAGCCGGTATACCAGCAGCAGACATTTTTAAAATATCTTGTATATGGAAATTATGTTCTTTCCATGGAACAGGTCCGTAATAATCAAGGCGACATCATATCCCCCTTTCAGTTTTTCTTTCCCAAAGCAGCAGAGGAGATGAAAAACCAGACAGAGGAAACCGTGGCCGCAGCGGAGACGAATCAGGCGGATGCGGATGTCCAGGAGGGGGCGATCGAGAATGAAATTACGGTGGATTTAAGTGAGAGTAATAGCGGAACCCGTTCTGAATATTTATCCCATCTTCGCCAGAAGACCATGCGCAGCTACAATAACTGGAAAAACTGCTTTGACAGCATAAGAAACTCTCTGGATTACCAGATTCTCAATGAAAATGGGCAGGTGATATCCGACCACTCCGGTGGAAAGACCATACTGGGGAATGATAAATATGAGTTCCAGACCGTACTTAAGTACGACGGCATGGGCAGAATGGAAGTAGTCTCCATTCACGGAGACAATACAGCCAGGCTTCTCACACTTTTGCAGGATTTTGGGGATAAGGACCCTATGATGGAGGATTATTGGGAGCAGTTTTTATATGAACCGGATCTAAGGCTTCAGAATCCTAAAAATATTACCATCACCTATGGAATGACAGCAGATCAGATTACTGCCTTTAAGGATACAGCCGCTGGTTTTTCTAACACTTACGACGATTCCGACAGCATTCTGAAAATATTTGTAGGACTCATCTGTGCCGTTACCGTTCTTGCATTCCTGTTCTCTTTTCTGGATGTGACATTGCCAGACAGCAGCCGGATTTTCAGAACTCCATTTGAAATCGTAACAGGTGTGGGCTGTGGCGGAGTTGCTTTTGGTGCCGGCCTTACCAATCTTGTCATTGTTACCAATCAGGGAGATTTATTTGAAACCCTTCTGAGGGCCAATTTTCTTCCCGGTGTGGCAGGGATCATGGTAAAGCTATGGAACCTTCTTTGGTGGTCACTGCCTTTTGCAGTCGTCTATTGGGCAGTTCTGTGCCTGCGGGATGTACTTAGTATTGGTATCAAACGTTATCTTAGAGAACGTACCTTAATCGGGTGGTTCTGTGGCTGGTTAAAGATGATATGCATTAAAGTCTACCATTATGTAGGAGATATTAATTTAAAAGAACAGTCAGACAAAACCATATTTCGTATTGTTGGAGTTAACTTTCTTATCCTTGCCATTCTCTGCAGTCTGTGGTTTTTTGGAATTGGAGCACTATTCTTTTATTCCATTCTTTTATTCTTTATTATGAGGAAGTATTACAGAGACCTAAGTGGGAAATACCGAGTGCTTTTAAAAGCCACCAACCAGATTGCGGAAGGAAACTTAGAGGTGTCCATAGAGGAGGATCTAAGTGTGTTCGAACCATTTAAAAAGGAGATTCAAAAAATACAAAGCGGGTTTAAAGTAGCAGTTGATGAGGAAGTGAAAAGCCAGAAGCTGAAAACGGACTTGATCAGCAACATGTCTCACGACTTAAAGACACCACTGACTGCCATCATCACCTATGTAAATCTCTTAAAGGATGAAAGAGTGACGCCGGAACAGCGTAAGGCTTATATTGATATACTGGAACAGAAGTCCATGCGTTTGAAGTCACTGATTGAAGACCTTTTCGAGATTAGCAAAGCCAACAGCAATAATGTGACCCTGAATTTGGAAGAGGTAGATATAGTCAGCCTCTTAAAGGAAGTAAGCCTGGAGTTAAGTGATAAAATTGAAGAATCCACCATTGATTTTCGCTGGAATCTGCCGGATGAAAAAATTGTTCTTCCCTTAGATGGTCAGAAAACCTACCGCATCTTTGACAACCTTCTGACCAATATCATAAAATACGCCATGCCAAATACCAGAGCCTATATTGATATGAAAAAGGAAGACGGATTTGTGGTAATCAGCCTTAAAAATGTTTCTGCCGCTGAGCTGACCTTTAATCCTAACGAAATCACAGAGCGGTTTGCAAGAGGAGACCAGTCCAGGAATACGGAAGGCTCAGGCCTTGGAATGGCCATTGCCAAAAGCTTTGTGGAGCTTCAAAACGGAAAGCTTTTTGTAGAAATCGAGGCAGATTTATTCCGTGTCAGCATACGCTGGCCAGTGGATTAGGATATAATTTTTAAAAGCATAAAGAAAAAAGAAAATATTTTCATAAATTCTTGAAAACCCTGACAGAACTGGTATACTAAAGAAAAGAGAGTACCGTGTGAAGGGAGGATAAGAATTATGATCATACAAAGCAAACGTATTTGGATCGGGGGACAGTTTATTCCCGCACAGTTACAGGTGGAAGATAAGAAAATAGAAGCAGTTTATGAGTATGGGAAAATGACGGTTGACGCTGATTATGGAAGAGACAGGATCGTCCCGGGATTCATTGACATTCATACTCATGGTGCATACGGCTATGATACCAATGATGGAGAGCCGGATGGGCTTCGTGAGTGGATGAAGCGGATTCCGGAAGAAGGGGTTACTTCCATCTTGCCGACTACAGTAACCCAGGTTCCTGAAGTGCTTTTAAAGGCTGTCTCCAGTGTTGCGGATGTGGCGGAAGGTGAGTATGCTGGGGCTGAGATTCTTGGAATTCACTTTGAGGGACCATATCTTGATATGAAATACAAGGGGGCTCAGCCTCCTGAGGCTATTGCCAAAGCAACTATAGCAGAATTTCAGGGATACCAGGAGGCAGCCAGGGGACTGATTCGATATATTACTCTTGCTCCGGAGCATGATGCAGGGTTTGAACTGACCAGGTATTTATGCAGGAACGGGGTGGTGGTTAGTATGGGACATTCCTCTGCTTCCTATGAGCAGGCTTTGATGGGAATTGCTAACGGAGCGATATCTATGACTCATGTTTATAATGGGATGACTCCTTATCATCATAGGAATCCCGGGCTGGTGGGAACGGCGTTTCGGGTCAGGGATATTTATGGTGAGATTATTTGTGACGGGTGCCATTCTCATGTGGCAGCGCTTAATAACTTCTTTACAGCCAAGGGAAGAGAGTATGGCATTATGGTCAGCGATTCTCTTCGGGCAAAGCATTGTCCGCCGGGAGGATCCTACAAGCTGGGAGGACACGATGTTGAGATTCGGGATAATGGGTTGGCGTACTTAAAGGGGACTCAGACCATTGCTGGGAGTACCCTGAATATGAATCGGGGGCTTCAGATTTTGGTGGAGGAAGCTATGGTTCCGTTTGATACTGCGCTGAATTCCTGTACGTTAAATCCGGCAAGGTGTTTAAGGGTTGATGACAGGAAGGGACGGGTGGCAGCAGGGTATGATGCGGATCTGGTGGTGCTTTCGGATTCTTATGATGTGGTTCAGACTTATTGTCGAGGAAATGCTATGTTATGATAGGCAGGCTGGGCAGCTGGTGCGAGAGGGCGTCGGTTGCCCAGTTTTTATGGCTCTTTGTCAATAGTCTGGGTGGGATTGGAAGGAATAAATGATAAAAGATTAAAAGAGGATGTTTCGGGAGCTAGTCCGCAGTGCCAAGCTCGAATCCGCTGCGCTCCTTCTCGCTTGACGGCTGTCACCGTATGCCCTGAAATACAAAAATGCAGATAAGTATGCAAGCATTCTTATCTGCATTTTCGCTTTTCAGGGCGCACTGCTCGTAGCTTTACAAGATCCGTACATTCTTCAAAGCCCCGGTTTTTGCGAATTCTGTCCATTCGCATACATTTACCGCATGATCCCCAATACGCTCTAAATATTTAGCCACCATGAGAAGATCGATACACTGGTCAATATGCTCTGTAGACTGCTTTAGCAAGTCTACCACATCTGTCTTTACCTTATCGAATAATTCATCCACTACATCATCCTGCTGCTCGATCTGTTTTGCTGTCTCGATATTCTGTGTGATAAAAGCTTCAATGGAGCAACGAACCATTTCTCTGGCAGCAGTTGCCATTGCCGGAATGTGACGTACGACATGATATACGTGCTCTCCCTTAATCCGAAGAATCAGTTCTGCAATATCCGATGCATGGTCGCCGATACGCTCCAGGTCTGTGACCACCTTAAGGGCACTAGATACCACTCTTAAGTCACCAGCTACTGGTTGCTGACGGAGAATTAAGGAGAGACAGCGGGCTTCAATGGAACGCTCCATATCGTTGATGGTTCTGTCGCCCTTAATAATGTCTTCTGCTTTCTCAAAATCCTGATCCTCGAAAGCAATAAAGCACTGTTCAATGGAATGCTCTACCATACGTCCCATTTCTTTAATATCTTCATTTAAAAGGTTTAGTTCATTCTCATAATTCACTCTGGTTGTCATTACGATTCTCCTTTATTGTTCTGCTATCATATCCATCAGCCAAAACGACCGGTAATATAATCTTCCGTTCTCTTATCCTTAGGTACTGTAAACAACTCTGTGGTAGGAGCATATTCCACAACCTCCCCTACAAGGAAAAAGGCAGTGTGATCGGCGATTCTGGTTGCCTGTTGCATGTTGTGGGTTACGATGGCTACGGTGTATTTCTCTTTCAGTTCATCCATTAAGTCCTCAATTTTTAAGGTGGAGATAGGATCCAAAGCGGAAGTCGGCTCATCCATTAGAAGTACCTCCGGTTCCACTGCCAGGGCTCTGGCAATGCAAAGACGCTGCTGCTGTCCGCCGGAAAGGCCGAGGGCTGATTTTTTCAGACGGCTTGATACCTCATCCCAAAGGGCGGCTCCCTTTAAACTCTTTTCTACGATGGCATCTAACTCTGCTTTATGCTTAATTCCGTGAATCCTTGGGCCATAAGCCACATTGTCATAGATGCTCATGGGAAATGGATTGGGCTGCTGGAATACCATACCGATTTTTTTACGAAGCAGGGTAGTGTCTACCCTTTGATCGTAGATATTCTCTCCATCAAGAAGAACTTCTCCTTCTATTTTTACATTGGGAACCAGGTCGTTCATTCGGTTTAAGGTTTTTAAGTAGGTAGACTTACCGCATCCGGAAGGACCGATAAATGCAGTGATTTTATTGGTATACAGCTCCAGATTAACATCCTTTAAGGCATGGTTGGTGCCATAATATAAGTTTAGGTTGCTGGAAGATATTTTAACGGTGTTAGTATTCACGATTATTTGACCTCCGTGTTGAATTTATGGGAAAGGAATTTTGCAAGTCCGTTAATAGCCAGAACAATGACTAAAAGAACCACTGCGATTCCGAAGGCTTCAGAGTATTTTGCCTTTTGCATGCATAAGTAAAGCTGAATGGTTAAGGTACCGCCGGATTCAAAGACCTTTCCGAAAAAGTCCTTGGGAAGAAGGTATCCGCTTCCAGCTGTAAACAAAAGTGCGGCCGATTCTCCTACAATACGTCCAATAGCCAGAATAATGCCGGTTAAAATACCAGGCATGGCACTGGGAAGGAGAATGGTGCGAATCATATACCATTTGGTCGCGCCAATACCAAGAGCACCGGAACGATAGCTGGCTGGAACGGTCTTTAAGGCCTCCTGAGTGGTTCGCGTAATCAGGGGAAGAACCATAATAGCCAGAGTCAGTGCACCCGTTAAAATAGAGTATCCAAGCCCAAGAGTAATACCAAAAAACACATATCCAAACAAACCAAAAATAATAGAAGGAATACCGGATAAGGTCTCCGTGGTAAATTCTATGATACGGATTATTTTACCACCTTTTGCATATTCATTCAAATAGATTGCAGCCCCGACCCCAAGCGGAGTAGCAATGAGCAGGGTAATCACCACAATATAAAGAGTATTTACAATATTTCCAACAATTCCAAAGGTTCCTTTAATCGTACTGGGAACGGTTGTTAAAAATGAAAGGCTGATGGCCGGAATGCCCCGTACAAATACGTATCCCATAATACCAATCAGTACAAGGATAGAAATAGAAGCGCAAAGATAAATAAGTACCAGTAAAATAGTATCAGAAATACGGCTCTTCTTATTATAAATGCTGCCAGAAGCAGAAGCTCCATGCGGAGCAGGCAGTACCACTTGATTAATCATGCTGTGCGCCTCCTTTCTTTAGTATGCTGTTAAGGGATACATTGATAATCATAATAAATGCAAACAATACAAGTCCAATGGTAAAGAGAACCTGTTTGTGAAGGCCAGAAGAATATGACATTTCAGAAACAATAGCGGTTGTCAGGAACCGAACCGAATTAAATGGAAGCGGAATATTTACAGAGCTTCCGGATACTAGACTGATTGCCATGGCTTCTCCAATGGCACGGCCAGTTCCAAGAACGACAGCCGTGATGATACCGGATTTCGCAGCCGGAATGACTACATGGAAAATGGTCTGGATCTGTGTACCCCCAAGGGCCAGGGAAGCGCTTCTTAGATGCTGTGGAACAGACCGAAGAGCCGTTTCACTGATGTTGATCACAGTAGGAAGAATCATAAGAGCCAAAACCAAAACAGCGGAAATTAAGTTGGCACCGCCAGTAAACTGATGGGTCGTGGACCCTGCAAAAATCTTAAGCTCCAGCTTATACATCAGCGGATTCAAAACCAAAATACCAAGAAGCCCGTAAATAACAGAAGGAATACCAGCTAAAAGCTCAACCGCCGGACGTACCAGCCTTGTAAGCCCTGGAGGGGCTACCTCAGCCAGGAAAACAGCAGTCATTACACCAATGGGAACACCGATTAAAATAGCCAGGGCAGTTCCTACGATAGAAGTCAAAATAACATAAAGAATACCAAAACCAGGAGTAGCGGCATCCGGCATCCAGGTGGTTCCAAAAAGAATATCAAGAATACCAACCTTAAAAAGTGCCGGAGTACCGCTTATGAGCATGTATAAAGAGATTGAGGCCACAGCCAGAACAGCAAAGAAGCCGCAGATTGTAAAGATAATCTCTGCAGCGCGTTCGATTCCTGATTTACTTCCATGGCCACCGAATATGGAATATGTCTTTGGTTGCATATAAGCAGCTCCTTTCAAAAAACAGGGACGCAACGTAGTTAAGCAGCTGCGTCCCCGAAAAATGATTCTGTCAGTCCATTAATTTGCAGGGATTAAACCAACAGATTTCACTAATTCTTTTCCTTCATCAGAGTAAATGAAGTCAAACAAAGCCTTTACATTTTCATTCTGAGCAGAAATCTCACCCTTAGTAGCCATAACGAATGGACGGCTTAAGAAGTAAGAGCCAGCTTTGATATTTTCAGGGGTTGGATCTGTGTTTTCCAGCTTTAAGGTTTTAACGGTATCATCAAGAACATCAAGAGATACATAACCGATAGCACCAGGAGTAGATGCAACCTTAGCCATAACAGCGCCGGTGCTGTCAAGCTCGTTGCTGTATTTACACTTGTTCTCTAACTTTAACAGCTCTTCAAAAGCAGTTCTGGTACCGGATCCAGACTCTCGTCCAATGACTACGATTGGCTGATCTGCGCCGCCTAAATCCTTCCAGTTGTTCGTTGTTCCGTTATATATATTAATTAACTGATCTTTCGTCAGGTTCTCAGCAGCATTCTTAGAATCAGTAACAACTGCGATTCCATCAATAGCAACAATATTTTCATTGATGCCCTTTGCTTTTTCTTCGTCCTTTAAGTTACGGGAGGAATTACCGATATCTGCAGAACCATTTCCAACTGCCTCAATGCCTGCACCAGAACCAACGAATTCAGTCTGAACAGTAACGCTTGGATATTTCTCCATGAAGACCTCACCTAAAGCTGTCGCAAATTTTTCCATAGAAGTAGAACCAACCATGCTGATAGAGCCTTTTAAATCGCCTTTTGCAGCCTCTGTACCAGCTGTAGACCCGGCAGCAGTTGTATCATTTGCAGCGGCAGCGGTGGTGGTTGTATCAGCAGCTTTTGTTTCTGCATTCTGGCTTCCACATCCAGCCAAAGCACCCATAGCAAGGATTGTTAATCCTGTAATTGCCAATGTCTTCATCATATTTTTTTTCATAATCACTATCTCCTCTTTTCTAAGATAAATTGCTTTCGCTTACATGTTGGAGTATAACAGTCAGCCGAACATCCTGATATCATGTTTTTGTATAAGTATTGTAAAGGTTGTGTAAAGAAGGTATATTTGAGTTGCTTCTATATAAAGGAGTATTTGTCATTTTAACCGTTACAATTCCTTTTCTTCTATAAAGAAGGAGTCTTTCTTTCTAAAATGAAGCATTTCATAAAAAATCCTGTAGTTACGCTGTTAAAATATGTGGAATAGACTGGACAGAAATGGATAAAGTGTGGTAAATTGGAACGTGCGCTTTATTATACAGAGAAACTTCATAATAGATCCGTTACCTTAAAACGGATACGAAAGATACGAGACAGGAGGACGTTTCATGGGAGCATATCAACTGAAAATCACGATCAAAGGCAGTAAGCCACCGATATGGAGAAGGATTCTGGTACCGGAGGGGATTACGTTTGAAGGACTACATCAGGTGATTCAGACTGCATTTTCCTGGAGCGGTGAACACCTGTACCAATTCGAGTTCCGTTCCGAGGGCATACAGGTTATCCCCTACG
Organism: Clostridium sp. 12(A); assembly: GCA_000526575.1. Taxonomy (GTDB): domain Bacteria; phylum Bacillota; class Clostridia; order Lachnospirales; family Lachnospiraceae; genus Lacrimispora; species Lacrimispora xylanolytica. Next base: position 3,473,739 of record JAGI01000002.1, read on the forward strand.
GAGAAAGTAAATCCAAAAAGTTCACCTCCATGCCAGTGAGTGAAACCATTGATACCCTGGTTTCTCAGGCTTCTAAATTTACATATACCTACGATTTCAAGGATAACTGGGAGCATGTCATTCAGGTGGAAGAGGTTCAATCCGATTATAAAGAAAGCTATGCCCAGGTAATAAAATTCAAAGGAGATGTCATACCGGAAAACTGCGGAGGCTTATCCGCTTTTTACGATCTTCTTGAAAATGCCCCTCAAAGCATAAAGGAATATGACGTAGATGCCGTTAACAGAAATTTAGGCCATAGCGGTGAAGCTTCATCAGAAGAAGTTCATATGGAAGAGGTCTTCCATTACTATGATAAAAACAGCATCGCAGAGATCGCCAAAAGACATGGCATCAGTGGGCTTGGTAAATTAAAGAAGGAAGAGCTGACAGAACGGACCATATCCTATATTTTAGATAAGGAAGTCATGAGAAAGTATTTCCTTTGTGTCCGTGACTCAGAAATGAAATTATTTGAGCAGCTGGCAGCAGATGATTCCCAGGTTATGACCGAAGATATGGCTGAGCTTGATTACCTCTATGCCGGTGGCTACCTGACCTCTGGGTCTGACACCAGATTAAAAGTGGCAAAAGAGGTAGTAGAAGCATACAACACCATCAACACCCCAGAATTTCAGGAGGAGCGGAGCCGTCTGGCAAGCATCGGAGATTATCTTTGTGCTGCCAATTCTCTCTACGCCATCACGCCTCCATCTGTATTATTGGAAACCTTTAATAAATATGAAGCAAAAAAACTCACTCAGGAAGAATTGATGCAGGCATATGAACAGCTGCTTCCATACCGCTGCCTTGTGGTTTGGCTTGATGGCTGCTTCGTAGATGCGGCCCTGGCAGAGCAGAAAAGCTACAAGGATCTTCTTGGCGTGCAGAAGAAGGTTCCATATTATATCCCGACTCAGCAGGAAATCCGTTTCATGGCTGACAATGACGGCTTCTTAATGACACCAGAGTTAGACCAGCTAAGCCAGTTCTTAAAGGAGCAGATGAATGTATCAGAGGACTTGCTTCCATATATTCTACGCCAGATTCAGGCTGAAATCAGTTTGGGCGGTCAGCTTCAGGAAGTAATGGAAGACATGGAAGCGTCGGGAATCACTTTTAATGAATCCGAACACATGGAACGCTTTGCAAGCATCATTACTGACGTATGGAATCATACTAGACTTGTACTCAACCGCGGCCATAAGCCCTATGAGATGGTG
>JAGI01000002.1:3477500-3532345 GCA_000526575.1 Clostridium sp. 12(A)
GTGGAGGAGAAAAACGAAACCTGTGTTAAAGAATGTGTTAACCTGATTCAGCAGGGCAGTGCTGTTTTATATAACTGGTTTTTACCAGTGATTCGTAAGTTTGAGTACATCGAGCTTTCGAATGACTGATAAACTTCAGTCAGAACGTACCTTGAAAACCACATATTGAAATATATCTAGATAGAGTCTTCGAAAGAAGACGACATCAAGACATCCGAGGTGTTACATCGAAAGATGTAACCGAATAAAAACTCGTTCAAGTATCGTGACGTACGATATGAGAACAAACCTAAGACCAGAGATACAACGCTATGTATCTTAGATTAGTAGCCCGCACCCGCAGGTGAACATCGAATTGGTTAAGCTAATAAGAGCGCAGGGTGGATGCCTTGGCACTAAGAGCCGATGAAAGACGTGATAAGCTGCGAAAAGCTTCGGGGAGGAGCAAATATCCTTTGATCCGGAGATATCTGAATGGGGAAACCCAACTGAGCAAACCTCAGTTGTCGTATGGTGAATTCATAGCCATACGTCGGGAACCCGGGGAACTGAAACATCTAAGTACCCGGAGGAAAAGAAAGAAAACTCGATTTCCAAAGTAGCGGCGAGCGAAATGGAAGGAGCCTAAACCAGCGTGCGTGCATGCTGGGGTTACGGACTGCAATAAGTGAGACGATTTGTTACCAGAACGGTCCTGGAAAGACCGGCCATAGAAAGTGAAAGCCTTGTATGGGAAAACAATAGTCAGCGAGCAGGATCCAAAGTACCACGAGACACGAGAAACCTTGTGGGAATTCGGGGGGACCACCCCCCAAGGCTAAATACTACTTAGTGACCGATAGCGCATAGTACTGTGAAGGAAAGGTGAAAAGGACCCCGGGAGGGGAGTGAAAAAGAACCTGAAACCCTGTGTTTACAAGCTGTGGAACCACGTTTAAAGTGGAACCGCGTACTTTTTGTAGAACGGTCCGGCGAGTTACCGTTACTGGCAAGGTTAAGCACTTAAGGTGTGGAGCCGAAGGGAAACCAAGTCTTAATAGGGCGAATGAGTCAGTAAAGGTAGACCCGAAACCGGGTGATCTACCCATGTCCAGGTTGAAGCTGCCGTAAAAGGCGGTGGAGGACCGAACGCACATCCGTTGAAAAGGGTGGCGATGAGGTGTGGGTAGGGGAGAAATTCCAATCGAACCCGGAGATAGCTGGTTCTCCTCGAAATAGCTTTAGGGCTAGCCTCGTATTAGTCTGCCGGAGGTAGAGCACTGAATTTCCTAGGGGGCGTCAAAGCTTACCAAAGAATATCAAACTCCGAATGCCGGTCAGATGATGTACGGGAGTCAGACTGCACGAGATAAGTTGGGCAGTCAAAAGGGAAAGAGCCCAGACCACCAGCTAAGGTCCCAAAGTGCGTGTTAAGTGGAAAAGGATGTGAGATTTCAGAGACAACTAGGATGTTGGCTTAGAAGCAGCCACACATTCAAAGAGTGCGTAATAGCTCACTAGTCGAGAGGTCTTGCGCCGAAAATGTCCGGGGCTAAAACACGACACCGAAGCTGTGGAATGTATCGAATGATACATTGGTAGAGGAGCATTCTTACCGCGCTGAAGCATTACCGTAAGGAGATGTGGAGTGTTAAGAAGAGAGAATGCCGGAATGAGTAGCGAGATGGAAGTGAGAATCTTCCAGGCCGAATATCTAAGGTTTCCAGAGTAAAGCTGATCTGCTCTGGGTAAGTCGGGGCCTAAGGCGAGGTCGAAAGACGTAGTCGATGGACAACAGGTTGAAATTCCTGTACCGCGTATTATCAGAACTGTGGGGACACAGAACCGAGAGAGAACCCGGGAATGAAAAGACCGGGGCAAGCATTGGACTGGTTAAGTTGGCAAATCCGCTTAACAACAGGAAGGTGTGATGCGTACCGAACAAAAGTAGGGAAGTCTCTGTAGGGGCTGTCAAGAAAAGCCGCTATTGTGTAATACGTGCCCGTACCGTAAACCGACACAGGTGGATGAGGAGAGAATCCTAAGGCCGGCGGGAGAAGCATTGTTAAGGAACTCGGCAAAATGACCCCGTAACTTCGGGATAAGGGGTGCCTGAGAAATCAGGCCGCAGAGAATAGGCTCAAGCAACTGTTTAGCAAAAACACAGGTCTATGCAAAACCGAAAGGTGAGGTATATGGGCTGACGCCTGCCCGGTGCTGGAAGGTTACGAGGAGGGGTTAGCGGCAACGCGAAGCTCTGAATTTAAGCCCCAGTAAACGGCGGCCGTAACTATAACGGTCCTAAGGTAGCGAAATTCCTTGTCGGGTAAGTTCCGACCCGCACGAAAGGCGTAATGATTTGAGCGCTGTCTCAACAATGCACCCGGTGAAATTGAAATACCAGTGAAGATGCTGGTTACCTGCGCCAGGACGGAAAGACCCCATGGAGCTTTACTCTAGTTTGATACTGGGATTCGGTATTGCATGTACAGGATAGGTGGGAGGCAGTGAATCAAGGACGCCAGTCTTTGAGGAGCCGATGTTGGGATACCACCCTTGCGATATTGGGTTTCTAACCTGCAGCCATTACCTGGCTGGGGGACAATGTCAGGCGGGGAGTTTGACTGGGGCGGTCGCCTCCGAAAGTGTATCGGAGGCGCTCAAAGGTTCCCTCAGAATGGACGGAAACCATTCGAAGAGTGCAAAGGCATAAGGGAGCTTGACTGCGAGACCGACGGGTCGAGCAGGTAGGAAACTAGGACTTAGTGATCCGGTGGTATAAAGTGGGATTGCCATCGCTCAACGGATAAAAGCTACCCTGGGGATAACAGGCTTATCACTCCCAAGAGTTCACATCGACGGAGTGGTTTGGCACCTCGATGTCGGCTCATCGCATCCTGGGGCTGTAGTAGGTCCCAAGGGTTGGGCTGTTCGCCCATTAAAGCGGTACGCGAGCTGGGTTCAGAACGTCGTGAGACAGTTCGGTCCCTATCCGGCGTGGGCGTAGGATATTTGAGAGGAGCTGTCCTTAGTACGAGAGGACCGGGATGGACTGACCTCTGGTGTATCTGTTGGTGATCAACACCATGGCAGAGTAGCCAAGTCGGGAAGGGATAAACGCTGAAGGCATCTAAGCGTGAAGCCCCCCTCAAGATGAGATATCCCATCGCAAGAGTAAGACCCCTTGAAGACGACGAGGTAGATAGGGCAGAGGTGGAAGCATGGTAACATGTGCAGCTGACTGTCACTAATAGGTCGAGGGCTTAACCAGGTTGGTTTAGGTAAGAGGAAGAACGGATGAAAGATATATAACAATGTGTGGTTTTGAGGGTATGTGTAGGTTTCATATACCAGTTAAGAATATATAATATGTGATAAATGCGTAAATCCAGGTTTGGGTTTGCGCTTTTTTATTTAAAATTGTATTGGTTAGAATTATAAGAAAACGCTTTGATTGGGAGATAAAGAATATTTCCAGTCAAAGCGTTTTTGTTGCTTAGATATTTATGTATTAGGCATAAAGTACTGTTTGCTAAAACAAACTTTGTTTCCTTAATAGAGACTTATTTAAAAGAATCTAATCAAGTTCCAAAGTCATTGAGGTCATTTTCCAGATAAGAGATGGCCTGCTCGATGTTTTTTTCTTTCAAGGATTGAATGATAAGATCGTGGTTCTTCATATCATTGAGCATGGAAAAACGATTCCATTTATCCCAATGGAGCTGGGCATAGGCACGTCCCAGAACATTCATGCAGCGGCGAAGCTCTTCATATACAAATGGATTTTTGGCAAAGGAAATAAGGGCAGTGTGAAAGTCTGCATTGTTTGTCCAGCGTTCCATCAAATCCTCTGTTTCTTTCCAGCAATGTGCATTCAGTTCTTCCAAAGCCTTTAAATCCCGGTCCGTGATATTTGGATATCCAAGGCGCAGAAATGAAGTTTCCACCACTTTTCTATATTCTTGTATATGATAAATATCCTCGGCTGTCAGAGGAACTACCTCATAACCATACCTCGGAATGCTTTTTAAAACACCTTCGTGGCATAAGGATACCAATGCATCCCGAATCGGGGATTTGCTGTAGCCGAAGCGTTTGATCAGTTCATTTTCTGTTATGATTTTATGAGGATTATATTCTGAGGAATATATACTTTTTAATACCTCGTGGTAAACAATTTCCTTTAAGTTCTGTTTTTCCATGCAGCCTCCTAAGCTTACGTTCATAATCAAATGGATAACAAATCTATTATACGTAATATTAGAAAAATATGTAAGGTTATTTTCATAAATCACCTTATTTTCTTCAGTTTTCCTGCTTTATGCTTAAGGGTGAGGAGAAATGGAACGGCTTTTAGTAAGAAAATAAAAAAGCAGTGGAAATATAATAATACCAGTGATATTATTAGTAATATAATCAGTAACAATACTAATGAAATGGGAGGAGAACAATGGATCGAAAATTATACGACAGCTATGTGAGGATCTTAAGGAATGAACTGATTCCGGCGTTTGGCTGTACGGAGCCCATTGCCCTTGCCTATGCTTCTGCAAAAGCCAGGGAGACTCTAGGTGAATTTCCTGAACTGATAGAGGCACATTGCAGCGGAAATATTATTAAAAATGTAAAGGGAGTGAGAGTACCAAACTCAGGAGGGCTTAAAGGGGTTGAGACCGCAGTGATTTTAGGGGCTCTTGCTGGAGATTCTGATAAAAAGCTGGAAATACTGGAATCAATCACAGAAAAAGACAGGCGGAATGCAAGAGAACTGCTTGACAAGGATTTCTGCCGTTGTATATTAGTAGAAGAAGTTGGAAATTTATTCCTTAAAATAAAGGCGGTTAATAGGGATCAATGGGCAGAAGTGACCATTGAACACGCCCATACCAATATCACATTAATAAAGAAAAATGGAGTGACCTTATATGAACAGGCCTATAATGTGAATGATACGAGAAGTGATAAATCCCTTCTTAATATAAGGGATATTGTAGCGTTTGCAGATCGGGTCAATATAGAAGATGTTAAGGATGTCCTTGATATGCAGATTTCCTATAATTCTGCCATTGCTGAGGAAGGACTTAAGGGGCAATGGGGAGCTCAGATTGGAAGGATTTTTATGTCAGGCTATCGGCCTGAGATCCAGTGGCTTGCCATAGCAAAGACGGCTGCCGGATCGGATGCAAGAATGGCAGGATGTCCTTCTCCGGTGGTCATTAATTCTGGTTCTGGAAATCAGGGAATGACCTGTTCCATACCGGTCATTGAGTATGCCAGGGAGCTTGGAAAGACGAAAGAGGAGCTTTACCGTGCTCTATGTATTTCTAATTTGACGGCTCAGGACCAGAAGCAGTATATCGGGCCTTTGTCGGCATACTGCGGAGTGGTATGTGCCGCCGCCAGTGCAGGAGCTGCCATTACCTATCTTTATGGGGGAACCGTGGAGCAGATTGAGCACACCGTGGTCAACACCATTGCCAATGTAGGCGGAATGATCTGTGATGGGGCAAAGGCTAGCTGTGCAGCAAAGATTGCCTCTGTTCTCCAGGCAGCCATATTAGGGCATCAGATGGCAATGCAGGGCATAACATTTGAACCTGGAGAGGGGCTGGTGCAGGACGAGCCGGAGGAGACCATCCGTGCCATCGGCTATATGGGAAAAGAGGGAATGAAAAAGACTGATGTGGAAATATTAAATATCATGATTGGAAACCGGTCTATTTGAGGCAAAAGAAGGAGCTAAGATGAAAAAACCTGTCATAGGAATCGCGGCAAATATTTTAATTGTGGAGGGCGGTACCATGCCCGGAATTTACCGTGCCTACGTGAACAATGATTATGTGGAAAGCATTGAAATGGGGGGAGGCATCCCGGTTCTGCTACCTGTATTAACGAATCAAGAGGATGGGGCCAGGTTCCTGGAGCTGGTGGACGGACTGGTTCTTTCCGGGGGATATGATGTGGCACCAGATTTATATGGAGAGCAGCCTTCCCCTTTACAGGGATTTACCATGCGGGAGGTGGACACCCAGTATTTACAGCTGATTCGAGAGGCAGATCGGCGTAAAAAACCGGTTCTTGGCATCTGTAAGGGAGCCCAGATGATGAACGTGGCATTTGGGGGAACGCTGTATCAGGATCTTGGCTCCCAGCTGACAGGCTCTTTTCAGCACGTACAAAAGGCACCAAGAGGTGACGCTACACACATGGTAGATACGGAAGAGGAGAGCTTTATTAAGAGTATTACTGGTAAGAGGGGCTGGGTCAATTCCTTCCATCATCAGGCGATTAAGGACATGGCAGAGGGCTTCTTGGTTACAGCCAGAGCCGATGACGGAGTGGTGGAATGCATCGAGCGGCAGGAAGGCAGCTTTATGTGCGGCGTACAATGGCACCCGGAAATGATGGCGAAGTTTCAGAATGAGACCATGATAAATTTATTTCGTCAGTTTATCCTTAAGTGCATGGATTAAGAGGGGGAGATTATGACAAACCATCTATTTCAGTTCGATATACATGACTGGAGCACCTGGGGAGAAGTTTATTGTTCAAAAGAAGAATTTACGCCATTGATTCAATACATATTTGAATGTGAGGGCTTAGAGTTTCAAGCATTACAAAATTGCAAACCAGGGACCAACGGAGTTTTCCGGGTGGGAGAATATGTGATAAAGGTGTTTGTCCCTTTGGAATCGGGGTATGACAGTCTGCCGGATTATAGAGCGGAGCTTTTTGCCATGGAACGAGCAAATGAAGTTGGAGTCAGCGTTCCAAAGCTGATTGCAAAAGGGCAGATACAGGATAAATATTTATTTAGATATCTGATTATGGAATGCGTGAAGGGAGAAAACTTAGGGGAGATAAAGGATACCCTAGGAAGAGAACAGAAACTTGAAATTGGAAAGAAGCTTCGTGATATTGTAAGGGGCTGGGCGACGCCTTGTGAAAATTTTAATGGAGTAGATGCCATTGGCCGGACTTTAAGGAGTAAGCGGTGGGAGGAGGCTTCTGACGAAATAAAGAATGCGCAGAAAAAGTTCCTGGAAGGTTTAAAGAAGGAATCGTCTGTATTTGTTCATGGGGATCTAACAGAAGATAATTTGATGGTGGATCAGAGTGGGAAGCTGACGGTGATTGATTTTACAGATTCATTAATTGCACCAGGAATTTATGAAGATATGACACTGATCTGCGACGCATTTCATTTTGACAGAGATTTTTTAGAAGGATATTATGGAAAGATCAGTACGGAAGAGTTAACAGAGAAATGTATGGGTGCCATTCTATGTCATGAATATGGTTATCACGTGGTTAAAAGTATGTTTGGCCCTGTCGCAGATTTAAGGGAATTAAGAGATAAGATAGTGGAACAGCTTACTGATTCTAGTACTGAGAGAAAATAAAAAAGGAGTAAAGATAAATGATTCAGATACTATTCGTCTGTCTGGGCAATATTTGCCGTTCCCCTATGGCGGAATTTGTTATGAAGGATCTCGTGAAAAACAGAAATATGGAAGATTTATTTTTTATTGCTTCTGCTGCCACCAGCAGTGAAGAGATTGGAAACCCGGTGCATCCTGGAACGAGAAAGAAGTTAAGTGAGTTTGGGATATCCGTAGAGGGAAAGCAGGCAGTTCAGCTCACCAGAGATGATTATGACAAGTATGATTATATTGTTGGAATGGAATCACGAAACATAACTAACATGATGAGAATATTCGGCAGTGATCCGGAAGGCAAAGTAAGCCGGCTGCTGGATTATGGGCAAAGGCCAAGAGATATTGCAGATCCGTGGTATACCGGAGACTTTGATACAACCTATGAAGATGTTTTAGAAGGGTGCGAAGCTCTCTTTCTCCATATATGCAATCAGAATGACAAATAATTTAAAATGCGTTTTGAAATGGCTCCTTTTTTTGGCTGACCATATCAAGACGCATTTTTCATTGTCTATGTAAAGCTTTTGATAAACGGTTAATCATCCATATCATCAAGAATTGTGAGATTTAATGCTTCTATGGAAAGATCCACCTCTTGTCCGGCTTTTGCAGCAGGAGCGATAAAGCGGATGATAGGCCGCAGGGTGAAGCCAGGCGTGTTATCCTTGACGACTGCCGTGCTTCCGTCGCTTAGGTGGACAACTGTACCGATTGGGTATGCAGATACACATTGGAGGAAGGCGGTTAAAAGATCCGGGTCAAAATGAGAGCTGCAGCGGCTGGTCAGATAATCAAATATTTTTTTGGGAGGCCATGCTTTCCGGTAAGGTCTTGTGGAGCTTAAGGCATCGTAGACATCTGCGATTGCCAGAATTCTGGCATAAAGAGGAATGCTGTCTCCGATAAGGGCAAAGGGATAGCCGGTTCCGTCGTATTTTTCATGATGAGCACGGATGCCCTGAAGAACCTTCTGAGAAAATAGCTTGCAAGTGCTTAATTTTTCATAGGAAAGATCAGGGTGCTTTTTCATGATTTCAAATTCTTCGTCACTCAGAGGGCCGGCCTTGTTGGTGATCTCCAGAGGGATATCGGTTTTCCCTATGTCATGCATCAGTCCGCACAGCGCCAGATCGTTGAGCTGGTCCAGGGACAAGCCAATGAAACGTCCTAAGAGAACGCTTAATATACCTACATACAGACTATGAGAGTAGGTATAATTGTCATAATCCCTGATATCGATCATCTGAAACAGGTATTTGTCCATATTTAAAATATTCATTACCACTGATTTAGCCACAGAGGTGAGGTCGCGGTAGTTTTGCATACTGGATTGTATGGTCATTTTCTTTAAGCTTTGGTCAAAGGTACTGCGGATGCTGGTAAGCATTTTGGCTTTTAATTCAGGTTCAACAAAATCCACGGGCTCAATGCCTTCCGTCAGTGCCGTATGGATATAGGCGCCCTGAACCCCGATATTTTTAAGGCGCATGATGATGCGGTCACTTAGCTGATAACCGGCAACTGCAAATGGAAGTATTGAATTTGTCCCAGGGATATTACGGGCTAGTATCATACCTTCGGTCAATTTCTCTATAGGAAGATAAATCAATTCTTTCACCTCAACAGACTAAATGGCAGTCTTTTCTCTATATATTAAGTAGATTCCTTCTTTTGTCAAATTTGGGAATAATTATGTAACACCACATTAAATTATAGTTGGAATTGACGGCTGAGTCAATGAAATTTTGTAACCACTGGTAAGGAAAAGAATCGTGGAGGATAGGTTTAAAAGGCATGAAAATAGATTGTATTAAGAGAGAAAATCAGATAAAATAAATAATGAGATGAGAAAAAGCATCCTGTTTTGTTCAGAATTTTGCATAAGGACTAAAGGTTAAGACAGAGGGAAAAATATGATCAAAATATTAAATGGAATGCATGAAACCATAAATTATGAGTGTGCCATGGGGCTTCAGCTATATCGTAATGGGAAGCAGGAGGATTATCCAAAGCACTGGCATGTGGGAATTGAGATTATTATGCCATCACAGGGAGATTATGAGGTTACCGTTGGTGAGGAATGTTATTTTTTAGAGCCGGATGATATCATCCTGATTCATTCCGGTGTGATCCACTCATTAAGAGCGCCTTCTAAGGGGGAACGATATATTCTTCAGTTTGATACTACATTGCTTCATAATCTTCGGGAAATGGAAACACTTTTATTTATGATGCCTCCCGTTATCTTTCTTAAAAAGAAAGAGGGAGACGGACTTCATAGTTTCTTTAAGGAGAAACTGGATAAGATCATTATGGAGTACCAGGATAACAGTACCTTTCGGGAAGCTTCTATATATGCAGCTCTGATTGAGATTTATGTGGAACTGGGAAGAAATGAAGTTTATAAAAATGTTTCTCCAGGAATCCAGGAATCCACCAAGGAGAGGCAGTATCTGGAGGCCGTAATGAGTGCCTGCACCTACATTAACAAGCATTATATGGAAAATCTTAATTTAGAGGAAGTGGCACAGATCGTAGGATTTTCCAAGTATCATTTTACCAGAATCTTTAAGCAGTATATGAATATGACATTTTATGAATACTTAAATTCCAAGCGGGTGAAAAAGGCGGAAGAACTTCTTTATTATACCAAGGAGCTAAGTATTACGGAGGTTGCCATGGGAGCTGGATTTTCATCCATCAGCGCTTTTAACCGCACCTTTAAAATGATTAAGAACTGCTCTCCCAGCGATTATCGTAAGATCCGTTATCAGGCCATTGTTAAGAATTAAAAAATAATTAGCAATATGTGCTTAAATCGAAGCAAGAAATGAGATGTCTTGTTTTTTATAGAATGCTATGATGGGATTACAGAAAATGGCTGAATGGTCAGAATCGCATCACTATAAGTAAAGGGAAGGGCATATCTCATGAATAAAGAAAAATTGAAAGAATACCGTAGGAGAGCAAAAGAACTGGTAGCAGAAATGACATTGGAGGAAAAGGTTTCCCAGACAATTCACGGAGCGGCAGCAATTGAAAGGCTGGGGATTAAATCTTATAACTGGTGGAATGAGGGACTTCACGGAGTGGCAAGGGCTGGAGTGGCTACTGTTTTTCCACAGGCCATCGGACTGGCAGCTACCTTTGATGAGGATTTACTAAACCAGGTAGCAGATGTTATTTCCACAGAGGCAAGGGCTAAATTCCATTTGCAGCAAAAATGCGGAGATACGGATATTTACAAAGGTCTTACCTTCTGGTCTCCTAACGTTAACATTTTCAGGGACCCGCGCTGGGGCAGGGGACATGAGACTTTTGGGGAGGACCCTTATTTATCCTCCCGTATGGGCGTCCGTTTTATTGAGGGACTTCAGGGAGACGATGAGAATTACTTAAAGGTAGCTGCCTGCGGAAAGCATTTTGCGGTTCATTCCGGCCCGGAGGAAGAACGCCATTCCTTTGATGCTGTGGTTTCCAAACAGGATATGTTTGAGACATATCTGCCTGCTTTTGAGGCCTGTGTAAAGGAAGGAAAAGTTGAGGCCATCATGGGCGCCTACAACCGGACCAATGGAGAGCCCTGCTGTGGAAGCAAAACGCTGTTAAAAGATATTTTAAGAGATTTCTGGGGCTTTGAGGGCCATGTGGTTTCCGATTGCTGGGCCATTAAGGATTTCCATGAACATCATAAAGTGACTTCATCTGCCGTGGAATCTGTGGCAATGGCCATGGAAAACGGCTGTGACTTAAACTGTGGCAGCTTGTTCCTATACTTGACTGAGGCAGTGAATCGTGGAATGGTTTCAGAGGAGCGGTTAAATGAAGCCGTGGAAAACCTCATGATGACCCGGTTAAAGCTTGGCGTATTTGACGAGCAGGAGAAGATTCCATTTAACAAGATTACATATAAGGATAATGATACCAGAGAGCACAAGGAGCTTAACTTCACTGCATCCAGAAAGTCCTTTGTTCTTCTTAAGAACAAGGATAACCTTCTGCCTCTTGATAAGAACAAAATAAAGACCATTGGCATCATTGGTCCCAACAGCAATAACAGAAAAGCACTGGTTGGTAATTATGAGGGCACTGCTTCCAGATACTTTACCATAACAGAAGGCATTCAGGATTATCTGGGTGAGGACGTTCGTGTCATGGTTTCGGAAGGCTGCCATCTTTGCAGACCGAAGGTCAGCGGTCTTGGTCAGGAGAATGACCGTATATCTGAAGTAAGGGGAGTCTGTGAAGAGAGCGATGTGATTATTGCCTGCATGGGTCTTGATTCCAGTCTGGAAGGCGAAGAAGGAGATGAGGGCAATGAGTTTGCCAGCGGTGATAAGCCAAACCTTTCTCTTCCAGGACTTCAGGAAGAGGTATTAAAGGAAATTTATCAGAGCGGAAAGCCAGTGGTATTAGTGATTTTATCCGGCAGTGCTCTTGCAGTTACCTGGGCAGATGAGCATATTCCGGCTATTTTGGAAGGCTGGTATCCGGGAGCCCAGGGAGGAAGAGCACTGGCCTCTGTCTTATTTGGAGAGTATTCACCAGAAGGAAAGCTTCCGGTGACCTTTTATAGGACTTCAGAGGAGCTTCCTGATTTCAGAGATTATGATATGAAGGGAAGAACCTACCGTTATATGAAGCAGGATGCCCTTTATCCCTTTGGATACGGCTTATCCTATACTGATATTACAGTAAGCGGCGTGTCACTGAGCCAGAATACGGTAGTGGAAGGGGAAAACATAACGGTTAAGGCGGTTCTTAAGAACACAGGTACCATGAAAGGGGCTGAAACCTTACAGGTTTACGTAAAGTCCTGCCAGCCTGATACTCCAAATGCTCAGTTAAAGGCTTTTAAAAAGGTTGAGCTTAATCCTGGGGAAGAAAAAGAGGTGGCACTTACCTTAAGTGACCGTTCCTTTGGACTTAGAGATGAAAAGGGTGACCTGGTTCTTTACCAGGGCGATTATCTGGTGTATACAGGAACTCAGCAGCCAGATGCCCGCAGCATGGAGTTGACAGGTAAAGTGCCGGAATGCATGACAGTAACAGCAGCAGATCAGGTAGTTCTTGAAGCGTGCTGCATTTAACAAAAGAAGGATTTAAGGTGAGAGAATGACAGAAAGAGAAGAGTCCTTGAATAGTCAGGCAGAAGGGAGGGGGGCCGAAAGGCCCCTCTGCCTTTCTAAAATATTCAGTGAAGGCTGTGTGCTTCAGCAGGGAAAAAGCACAAGGATATGGGGAAAAACAGTTCCTTTAAAGGGAGTGGCCGTAGAATTTCAGCAAAAAACAATTTTTACCAGGGCAGATGATAAGGGGGACTGGCAGCTTTTATTTTCAGACCTAAACCCGGGAGGCCCCTTTACTTTGACCATACGGTCTGAAACAGAAGAAATCATACGTCTCAAAGAGGTGTATGTGGGAGAGGTATTTGTTTGCTCTGGTCAGTCCAATATGGAGCTGCCTATGGAACGAGTGAAGGACCAGTATCCGGAGGAATTGAAACGGCCGGAGAGACCTTATATCAGGCTTTATAAGGTGAAGGAGCATTACGACTTTGACGGTCCTTTAGATGACCATAGGGAGGCCTCCTGGTACACCTGTTCTCCGGAGACCATCAGAAGCTTTTCGGCAGTTTCCTATTTCTTTGGAAGATACCTTCTGGAGGATAAAAAGGTGCCTGTGGGCCTTATTAACTTAAGTCTGGGCGGAACACCGGCAGAGGCGTGGATGGGATTGGAGGCGCTTCAGTCCTATCCTGAGGCGCTTAGTACTTTAAAGAAGTTCCAGGACAAGGAATTTGTGAAAAGCCACATGGCAGAAAATGAAAGACTGCAAAGAGAGTGGCATGAAATTATCGACCAGCAGGATAAGGGCTGTGAAGGCAGCTTGGAGCCGTGGAAGGAAATCAATCTCCCAGGCTTTTTAAAGGATGGAGGAATTGAGGATTTCTGTGGAAGCATCTGGCTTCGGAGACGGTTTATGGTTCCTGAGACTATGGCAGGAGAATCAGCCAGACTGTGGCTCGGCACCATGGTCGACAGTGACAGAACCTATATCAATGGAGTCTTAGTAGGTGAAACCGGCTACCAATATCCTCCAAGAAAATATGAGATTCCAAAGGGTGTTTTAAAAAACGGGGAGAATGAAATCACCATCCGTCTGGTCTGTGACCATGGACAAGGCCGGATGACTCCGGAAAAGAAATACCAGATTTTTACAGAGGATAACAGGATCGATCTGGAAGGGACATGGGAATACCGGATTGGCTTTCGGTGCGGTCCTGCTCCAGAGATGGATTTTATAAACAGAAAGCCTACAGGACTTTTTAATGCCATGGTGGCTCCATGTCTTCCGTATACTGTAAAGGGGGTTCTCTGGTATCAGGGAGAATCCAATGACAGCAGTCCCGATACCTACGAGGACCTTTTAAGACGTCTTATCTTAAATTGGAGAGAGAATTGGAAGCAGGATAAGCTTCCCTTTGTAGTAGCCCAGCTTCCCGGTTTTTCCATTGATCTTCTGGAGGATTCAGAGGCCTGGCCAAAGCTTAGGCACGCCCAGTCCCAGGCAGCCGGACTGCCCGAGGTAGCTGTGACGGTGAACCTTGACCTTGGGGAGTGGAATGACCTTCACCCTCTGAATAAAAAGGAAGTGGCAAGACGACTTTCTCTGGCAGTAAGAGGCATGATTTATGGAGAGCCTGTGGAGTACTTCGGACCAAAGGTACGCTCTTATCAGGTGTCAGAGGGCCGTGTTCTGCTTTCCTTTGAAACTCATGAAGGTAAGGATATGGTTGTAAAGAATGGAACGGGGGTAGAAGCCTTTTCCCTGGCTGGAGCGGACGGAATCTATTACCCGGCAAAAGGGGACGTAAAAGGAACTTCTGTTACCTTATGGAGCAGGGAAGTGGCAGAGCCTAAAGCTCTTCGTTACGCTTACTCCAATGCTCCCTCAAAAGGGCTCTTATTCAGTCAGGGCGGCCTTCCGGCATCCCCCTTTATTCTAACTCTTAGTATTTAACTGGAATAAAAGGAATTGTATGGAATTTTTTTGAAAGATTCAAAAAGATTATGATTTGATTTAAGAAATACATTGCAACCCATTCATACTTGTTACACAACCTGCATAAGTATGTAAAAACGTCCTAGCAGGGGGATTTTCTTGAAGGAATATATTGAGGAACGCGCGGTTGCGATCGCCAACTACATCATAGACTATCATGCGACCGTGAGGCAGACAGCGAAGAAGTTTGGTATCTCCAAATCAACGGTACATAAAGATGTAACGGACCGCTTAGAACACATCAATCCATCCCTGGCAGCCCGGGCCAGGGTGATCCTGGACATTAACAAGTCCGAGCGCCACATCAGGGGCGGCCTAGCCACCAAGGAAAAGTATCAACATCGTTTGCAGATGTGCAGTAAAAAGAATTCTTGAAAAAATGGGTAGAGGATCAGCCGCTGTCTGAGAAATAGTAGACGTTCTCAGTCAGCGGCTGTTTCCATTCTAAACAAAAATTCACAAAAAATTTGTTGACATGAAACTGCAAAATATGTTATTCTTTTTCCCAGTATGAAGAGACATTATCGTTTTCATGCAAATATCGACCACTTCTTATGAAGTTAAGCCCAGACGGACAGGCGGGTCGGCTGCCGAGCGTGGGAAACCACATTATTGATTGAGTTAGAAGCTCAAATTTTATAAGTTGATTACTTTATAATCAGTGCAAATGCACATCATCTTGTGAAACGATCAATAATAGCAGGGACAATATATTTGCTATGTAGACTCGAAAACGATAATTGTCATGAAAAATTGGAGGGCTTCATGCCCGTTTCCATAATCATTCATGAGATTTTCAGGCAGGTGATGTACGGTCACCTGCCTTTTTTGTGTGTTAAAACGCCCCAAAAGGCGCTTCCCAAGAATGTGACGAAGGAGAGGTAAATTGCCGTATGAACAAAGAAGATCAAAAAAGAGCGCCGATTTATGAAGCGCTGGAAACATTCAGGAAGAAAAGGGTGGTTCCTTTTGATGTGCCTGGGCATAAAAGGGGAAGGGGAAACCCCGAACTGGCTCAGCTTTTGGGAGAAAAATGTGTAGGGCTTGATGTTAATTCCATGAAGCCCCTTGATAATTTATGTCACCCGGTATCCGTTATCCGTGATGCAGAAGAGCTGGCAGCCAGAGCCTTTGGAGCAGCCGATGCTTTTTTAATGGTAGGTGGTACCACTTCAGCGGTTCAGAGCATGATTTTATCTGTCTGTAAGGCAGGGGATAAAATCATACTTCCAAGAAATGTTCACAAAAGTGCAATTAACGCACTTGTTATTTGCGGAGCAATTCCTGTTTATGTAAACCCGGAGGTAAACAGTACCTTAGGTATTTCTCTTGGAATGGAAATCAGCCAGGTGGAGAAGGCTATTATGGAGAATCCGGATGCAGTGGCAGTTCTCGTTAATAATCCCACTTACTATGGAATCTGCTCCGATATGCGTTCCATCGTAACCTTGGCTCATGCCCATGGAATGAAGGTGCTGGCTGATGAGGCCCACGGTACCCATCTATACTTTGGGAAAGGACTTCCGGTGTCCGGCATGGCAGCAGGCGCAGATATGGCGGCAGTATCCATGCACAAATCAGGGGGAAGCCTGACACAAAGCTCCATGCTCCTGATCAATGAGGGTGTGAATGGGGATTATGTCCGCCAGATCATTAACTTGACTCAGACCACAAGTGCCTCCTATCTCTTATTATCAAGCCTTGATATCTCAAGAAGGAACTTGGCTCTTCGTGGTGAGGAGTCCTTTCAAAAGGTGGTAGAAATGGCAGAGTATGCCAGGGAAGAGATTAATTCCATCGGGGGATATTATGCGTATGGAAGAGATTTAATCAACGGCACCAGCATCTTTGATTATGATGTGACAAAGCTTTCCATCTATACCCTTGGCATCGGTCTTGCCGGCATTGAGGTTTATGACCTGCTTCGGGATGAATATGATATTCAGATTGAATTTGGAGATATCTGCAACATTCTGGCTTACATTTCCATCGGGGACAGGATTCAGGATATTGAGCGCCTCGTAGGTGCTCTGGCTGACATTGAACGGCTTTATAAAAAGGACCGGAGCGGAATGTTATCAGGAGAATACATAGCACCCAAGGTGGAAATTTCTCCTCAGAAGGCATTTTACTCCAGTAAGGTATCGGTTCCTGTAAAAGAAGCCGCAGGGAAAATCAGCGGAGAATTTGTTATGTGCTATCCTCCGGGAATCCCCATCTTAGCACCAGGGGAGAGAATTACAGAGGAAATTGTGGAATATATCATTTACGCAAAAGAAAAGGGATGCTCCATGCAGGGAACAGAAGACCCGGCCGTGGAACATCTGATGGTACTAAAATAAAAAAACTTCCATGGAGAGAGGAGAGTGGGAAAGATGGAGATATGGTTTTCTGAACTGCATACTTCAAACGTGAAGCTTTCTGTCCGGATTGACAAGCAGCTATTTTCCGGGGAAAGTGAATATCAGAGAATCGACGTGTTTGAGTCACAGGAATTTGGAAAATTCGTGGCTTTAGACGGAGACATTGTTTTTTCAGAAAAGGATGAATTTATATACGATGAGATGGTGACCCATGTTCCCATGGCAGTTCACCCATGCGTGAAGCGTGTGCTGATCATCGGTGGAGGAGACGGCGGCGTAGCCAAGGAGCTGTTACAGTATCCTTCTATTGAATCCATTGATGTGGTTGAGACGGATAAGCTGTTTGTAGACGTGTGCAGGGACATCTTTCCTGAGGTAGCATGCGGGCTTTCCGATCCAAGGGTTAAGGTCTATTATGACGATGGTCTTCGATTTTTAAGAAATAAAAAAGAGGAATACGATCTCATTATCAACGATTCCACAGACCCCTTTGGTCATACGGAAGGGCTGTTTACCAAGGAATTTTACGGCAGCTGTTATAAGGCATTAAAAAGCGATGGAATTATGGTGTATCAGCATGGAAGCCCCTTCTACGATGAAGATGAGGAGGCATGCCGGAGCATGCACCGGAAGGTATACCGTTCCTTCCCCATTAGCCGGGTATACCAGGCTCATATTCCCACTTGCCCGTCTGGCTACTGGCTCTTTGGCTTTGCATCAAAAAAGTATCACCCAATCAACGATTTTAAACCGGAAAACTGGAAAAAATTAAAAATAGAGACCTGGTATTATACCGCGAATCTTCATATGGGAGCATTTATGCTGCCAAAATATGTGGAAGATTTACTGGAAGAGGAGGAAAAAGAATGAGCAGATTATTAGTTATCGGATGTGGAGGCGTTGCTTCCGTAGCAATTCAGAAATGCTGTCAGAACAGCGAGGTGTTTACAGACATCTGTATCGCAAGCAGAACCAAGGAAAAATGTGATGCCTTAAAGGAAAAGCTGGAAGGAAAGACAAGCACTAAGATTGAGACTGCAAAGGTCGATGCTGACAATGTGGATGAGGTAGTGGAGCTGATCAAATCCTACAATCCGGATGCTGTGTTAAATGTAGCTCTTCCTTATCAGGATTTGACCATCATGGATGCCTGCTTAAAGGCAGGAGTCCACTACATCGATACCGCTAACTTTGAGCCGGAAAATACCGATGATCCCCAGTGGCGTGAAATCTATGAGAAACGCTGTAAGGACCTTGGCTTTACCGCTTACTTTGATTATTCCTGGCAGTGGGATTATAAAGAGCGCTTTGAACAGGCCGGACTTACCGCTCTTCTTGGAACCGGCTTTGACCCAGGCGTTACCAGTGTATATTCTGCTTATGCCTTAAAGCATTATTTTGATGAAATTCATACCATTGATATCTTAGACTGCAACGGCGGCGACCATGGATATCCATTTGCGACCAACTTTAACCCGGAAATCAACTTAAGGGAAGTATCTGCAAACGGTTCTTACTGGGAGAACGGCCACTGGGTAGAGACAGAGCCCATGGAGCTTAAATCCAAATATAACTTCCCGGAGGTTGGAGAAAAGGACATGTACTTACTCCATCACGAGGAAATCGAATCCCTGGCAAAGAACATCCCTGGCGTAAAACGGATTCGTTTCTTCATGACCTTTGGACAAAGCTATTTAACACACATGAAATGTCTGGAGAATGTAGGCATGCTTTCTACCTCTCCCATACCGTTTAATGGACAGGAGATCGTTCCCATTCAGTTTTTAAAGGCTCTGTTACCAGATCCTGCGTCTCTGGGACCAAGAACCGTTGGAAAGACAAACATCGGCTGTATCTTCACAGGAGTGAAAGATGGGAAGGAAAAGACCATCTACATCTACAACGTATGTGACCATCAGGAATGCTACAAAGAGGTGGAGTCTCAGGCCATTTCTTATACCACCGGAGTTCCAGCTATGATCGGTTCCATGATGTTAGTGACCGGACAGTGGAGAAAGCCTGGTGTATTCAATGTGGAAGAGTTTGATCCAGATCCATACATGGAGGCATTGAACAAATGGGGCCTTCCATGGGTGGTTTGTGAAGACCCGGAAACTGTTACAGTATGGAAAGCGGAATAAGTGATGAGAATAGAAGATTTAAAGACTCCCTGCTATGTGGTTGATGAAGGGAAACTGGAAGAGAATTTAAAGGTGTTAAAGCGGGTGAAGGATAATACCGGCTGTACCATTCTTTTAGCCCAGAAAGCATTTTCCTGTTTTGCCGAATACCCTCTCATTGGGAAATACATCGACGGGACCACGGCCAGCGGACTGTTTGAAGCCAGGCTTGGGAAAGAGGAGATGGGACTGGAAAACCATGTGTTTGCTCCTGCTTATAAGGAAGAGGATGTGAAGGAGCTTGTTAAGATCTGTGACCATATGATATTTAACTCCTTTTCTCAGCTGGAGAAGCACAAGGATTCTTTGGAAGGTGTGAGTGTGGGCATGCGGATCAATCCGGAATGCTCCACTCAGGAGGATCATGCCATTTACGATCCTTGCGCTCCGGGCTCCAGACTTGGAGTTACGGCAGAGAACTTTAAGGAAGAATGGCTGCCTTACCTTTCCGGCCTTCATTTCCATACTTTATGTGAGCAGAACTCTGATGACTTAAAAAAGACATTGGATGCGGTGGAAGAAAAGTTTGGTAAGTACTTAATGGGCCTTTCCTGGCTGAACATGGGAGGCGGACACCACATCACCAGAGAGGATTATGATTTAGAGCTTCTGGAATCCTGCATTAGACACATGCAGGATCAGTATGGAGTTAAAGTTTATTTAGAGCCAGGAGAAGCGGTGGCATTAAACGCCGGATATCTGGTGACAGAGGTTATGGATGTGGTAGACAATGGAATAAAGACTCTGATCTTAGATGCTTCTGCTTCCTGCCATATGCCCGATGTGTTGGAAATGCCTTATCGTCCGCCTCTTAAGGACAGCGGGCAACCAGGAGAAAAGGCCTACACATACCGCCTTTCTTCCTGCACCTGTCTGGCTGGAGACGTGATCGGAGATTATTCCTTTGACCAGGAGATTAAGCCGGGAGACAAGCTTTATTTTATGGACATGGCCATCTATTCCATGGTAAAAAATAATACCTTTAACGGGATGCCCCTCCCTTCCATTGCAGTTATGGATCAGACTGGGGAATGCCGTGTGGTAAAAGAATTTGGATACGAAGATTTTAAAAACAGATTGTCATAAGACCATAAAGTAAGAGGATAAGAATGATGAAACGACTGACAAGTCTTCCGGCAGAGGACGGATTTTATATGCCAGGAGAATTTGAGCCTCATGACGGCTGTATCATGATATGGCCGAAAAGGCCGGGATCCTGGCCCTTTGATGCCAGAGAAGCCAGAAAGGCATTTGTGAAGATTGCAGAGGCCATTGCAGACAGTGAGCATGTGATCATGCTGGCAGAAGAAGAGACAATAGACTCTGCCAGGGAGATGCTTTCTGACCGGATCGAGGTGGTTCTTATGGAGTCTGATGATGCCTGGGCAAGGGATACAGGCCCTACCTTTGTAAGAAACCATAATGGGCAGGTCAGGGGAGTTGACTGGCAGTTTAATGCCTGGGGCGGGGAGTATGACGGCCTTTATGCGGACTGGAAAAAGGATGAGCTTTTGGCGTCCAGATTCCTGGACAATTACGGGTATGATACCTACGATGCCAGACATTTTGTTTTGGAAGGTGGCTCCATTCATTCCGATGGGCAGGGAACCATACTGGTAACAGAGCGTTGCCTTTTAAGCCCGGGACGAAATCCTTCCTTAACGAAGCTTGAAATTGAAAACCAGCTTAAAAATTATCTGGGAGCGGAAAAGATTATCTGGCTTCCATACGGAATTTATCAGGATGAAACCAATGAGCACGTGGACAATGTCTGTGCCTTTGTCCGCCCGGGAGAGGTAATCTTAGCCTGGACCGATGATGAGAGCGATCCTCAGTACGAGATGTCTCTTGCAGATTTAAAGGTATTGGAAGAGGAGACAGACGCGATGGGAAATCATTTTATCGTCCATAAGCTTCCTATTCCCAAAGAGCCTGTTTGTATCAAACCGGAGGAGCTTTGTGGCTTCACCTTTGAACCGGGAGAGGATACCAGAGAGGCAGGAGAGCGTCTGGCTGCCAGCTATGTGAATTTCTATCTTTCAAACGGCGGGGTCATTGTTCCCCAGTTTGGAGATGAGAATGATTCCATGGCTCTTAAGATTTTAGGGGATTGTTTTCCGGAACGAAAGATTTATCCCATATTTGCAAGAGATATTATAGTCGGGGGAGGCAACATTCACTGCATCACCCAGCAGATTCCAAAAGGAGACGTGCATGAGAAAGGTAACAGTCGCAGCGGTTCAGATGAAATGCTGTCAGGACATCAATGAGAATATAGCCAGGGCTGAAGAACTGGTCAGGCAGGCAGCAGGAGAAGGTGCCAACGTGATTCTTCTTCCTGAGCTGTTTGAGCGCCCTTATTTCTGTCAGGAACGGCGGTATGAATATTACGATTATGCAACCACCGTGGAAGAAAATCCTGCCATCGCTCATTTTGCATCCATTGCAAAAGAGCTTTCTGTAGTGCTTCCCATCAGCTTTTATGAGCGCTCCGGCAATACCATGTATAACTCAGTGGCAGTTCTTGATGGGGACGGAAGGAATCTGGGGATTTACAGAAAGACCCACATTCCCGATGATCATTATTATCAGGAGAAATTTTACTTTACGCCGGGAGATACCGGCTTTAAAGTCTTTGATACCTTATATGGCACCATTGGAATCGGCATTTGCTGGGATCAGTGGTTCCCGGAGACTGCCAGATGTCTGGCCCTTTTAGGGGCTGAGATTATTTTATATCCCACAGCCATTGGAAGTGAGCCGATTCTGGAATGCGACAGCATGGAGCATTGGAGAAGATGTATGCAGGGCCATGCAGCCTCTAACATCGTGCCTGTCGTTGCAGCAAACCGAATTGGAGAGGAAATAGTCACTCCGTGCGAAGAAAATGGAAACCAAAGCTCTTCTCTTAAATTTTATGGTTCCTCCTTTCTAACGGACAGCACCGGTGCGTTATTAAAATCGTTTGGCAGGGATGAAGAAGGGGTTTTATTAGAAACCTATGATTTTGATCAGATCAAACAGGACAGAAGAAACTGGGGCTTATTCCGGGACCGTAGACCGGAGCAGTATAAGGCCATTGCAGGAAAGTAAGAACGAAAAACCATAAGGGCACTTTTTTGTGCATAAAAAGTCGGGAGCATTCTCCCGGCTTCTGCTATTCTTAGGTCATATCAAATGAGGGGGAAGGGATTTTATGAACTGGCTTGGTAAGATGAATGAAGCGCTTCAATACATTGAAGATAATCTAACAGGAGAAATTAAGGTGGAAGAAGCGGCGAAAATAGCCCTGTGCTCCAGCTTTAACTTTCAGCGCATGTTTTCCTATATGGCAGACGTGTCACTTGGAGATTACATTCGCAGAAGGCGGATGACCATGGCTGCCACCGAGCTTCTTACAGAAGATACCAGGGTCATTGACGTGGCAGTTAAGTATGGATATGAATCTCCGGTTTCCTTTGCCAGGGCGTTTCATGCCATGCATGGAATGAATCCCAGTGAGGTAAAAAAGCCCGGAGCAAAGATAAAATCCTATTCCCGCATTTCATTTGAAATAACCATTAAAGGAGTAGAAGCTATGAATTATTATGTGAAGGAACTGGAAGGATTTCGTGTCATCGGTTATAAGGAGCGGGTGCCTCTTACGGGCGGAGAGAATTTTAAACGAGTACTTGATATGTGGGACCGGTTATCGGAGGACGGCCGATACGACGAACTGCTGGGTTTCAATGACAAGGAAGAGCTTGCCTGCCTTGGAGTGTGTGCAAACTGCAGTGATGATGAATTTGACTACTATATTGCCACTGGTTCTGACCAGCCGTTAAAAGAAGGTATGGTGGAACTGGCGATTCCTCCAGCTACCTACGTGATTTTTGAGTGCGTGGGTAAATTACCGGAGAGTCAGCAAACGGTATGGAAACGGATATTTACAGAGTTCTTCCCCACATCAGGATATGAGATCATGGACGGACCTCAGATCGAATGGTACTCCATGGGAGATCCTTCCAAAGAAGATTATGTCAGCCAGATCTGGATTCCGGTAGGAAAAAAGGCGTAAAGTTTTCATAAAAAAGGCACATTCCCCATATAGATTGTAATAATCAATAAATCGGGGAATGTTTCATGAAAAAATTGTCAATCAGAAAACGACTGATTTGCCTGGGATTTATTCTGGTAGGATTGGTTGCGTTTACCTTAAGTGGATGCCTTGGAAAAGGAGGCGGTAACAAAGTAAAGGATATGGAGTTTTCCGTAACCCCAGATACCGATATCCCTCAGGAATTAAAGGATATTATTGCACAGAAGCAGCAATCACCGTTTAAGCTGACCTACAGCGATGACAAGAATCTTTACATAGTAGTTGGTTATGGACAGCAGCCAAGCGGAGGCTTTAGCATCGCCGTCAATGATCTGTATCTCACCGACAATTCCATTGTTTTAAAAACAGAACTCATCGGCCCAGGAAAGGGGGAAGTCACAGCGACAGACGCCTCTTATCCGTTTATCGTCATTAAAACTGAGATGTCGGAGCTCCCGGTCGTATTTCAATAAGGAATAAAAACGTTAGCCGCTCTGCTTTTTGATTTGCAGAGCGGCTATTTTAAAATTTTTCTTTTTTCTTGTGCCTACCTGTGATATACTACCTAAAACAGAAGTCAACAGTAAGAGAAGAGGAAGGGTTATATGATATTAAAAGACATATGGCTTGATGTTAAGGCGGTGAAAGAACGGGACCCCGCAGCAAGAAACTCACTGGAAGTACTGTTTTTATATCAGGGAGTCCATGCATTAATTTGGCATCGGTTTGCACACTGGTTTTATTGTCATAAATTATTTTTCATTGCCAGACTTATTTCTCAGATGGCAAGATTTTTTACCTTAATAGAAATTCACCCCGGAGCCCAGATGGGCCATGGGATTTTGATTGACCACGGTTGCGGCGTGGTCATCGGAGAGACTGCTGTGGTGGGCGATAACTGTACGATTTATCAGGGCGTCACCTTAGGAGGCGTGGGACTAAATAAGGGTAAGCGCCATCCGACCCTAGGAAGCAATGTAACCGTGGGAGCAGGAGCTAAGATTTTAGGTTCTTTTGATGTAGGAGATAACTGTACCATTGCGGCCAATGCAGTTTTATTAAAGCCACTGGAAAAGAATGTGACTGCTGTGGGCATTCCTGCGCGGCCCATTAAGATTCTTGGCGTACCGATTCCAAAGGAAGAGAAGGAAGAGGTAACCATGGAATCCTATTGCCGTATGGAAGAGCGGATCAGAGTTATGGAACAAACCATAACAGAGCTTCAAAAAGAGCTTTCTCAGTATAAAAATAATGACAGCGAAGAGTCAAATCATTAGAAGTCATTCATTAGGTATAAAAAAAGTATATTGAAACATGCACCTGCATAAACTTTCTTAAAGGAATAAAGAAGGTAAGGCAGGTGCTGTTTTATGTTGGAGCTTTTGAAGAAAAACATACATATGAATCGTTGGAAAGGAAATGCCACATCCCAGGTAACTCTGGATGATGATTTTATTGTTCCAGATACCATGGATGATGTGGACCAGATTATTTTAAGTGCCGGCGAAATTACAATCGAATCCGTGAAAAACCAGACTGAGAGAGTCACCGTAAGGGGCAAACTGGATTTCACAATCCTCTACCGGGGAGCAGAAGGCGGACTTCAGACCCTTTCCGGAAGCATCAGCTTTGAGGAGCCGATTAATGTACCTGGTCTGGAAGAACAGGATGTGGTATCACTGACCTGGGACCTTGAAGACTTAAATGCCGGAATTATCAATTCCAGAAAAATCAGTGTAAAGGCAATCGTAACACTGCAGGTAAAGGTGGAGACTGCCTATGACGTTGACGCTGCTGTAGAAGTGGACACGGGAAGCGGATATTCTGACTGTCCTCAGGTAGAGGTGCTCCGCCGCAACGTAGATGTGGCAGCTACCGCTCTTCGTCATAAGGACACATTCCGCATTAAGGAAAATATTACGCTGTCAGGAAACAAGCCAAACATCGATCACATTTTATGGAGTGAGATGAGGCTGAGAGGCGTCAGCACAAGACCAATGGATGGCAAAATGATGCTTGACGGTGAACTGATGGTATTTTTGATTTATCAGGGAGAAGGAGAAGGTGCTCCCATTCAGTGGCTGGAGGAGAGCATTCCATTTTCCGGTGAGCTTGATATGGCTGATGTAACCGATGACATGGTTCCAAGTGTGAATGTACATCTCATTCATAAAGATATGGAAGCAAAGCCAGATGCCGACGGAGAAATGCGGGAGATGGATCTTGATGCCGTTCTGGAGCTTGATATGAAGCTTTACAGGGAAGAAAATATGGAGCTGTTAAGCGATTTATATTCCACCAACCGTGAGCTGACGTTACAGACAGGAGAGGCATGCTTTGATAAGATTCTCACCAAGAACATGAGTAAGTGTAAAATCGTAGAGAAGGTGGCACTTGACAATTCAGACCGGATTCTCCAGATCTGTCACAGCGATGGAACCGTAAAGATTGATGATACGGAAGTTAAGGAAGACGGACTTCATGTAGAAGGTGTATTAGAGGTAAGGCTCCTTTTCTTAACCTCTGATGATTCCCAGCCCATTCAGTCGGCCGTAGAAGATGTTCCGTTCCATTACTTAATCGAGGCGCCTGGAATCAATTCGGATACCATCAACCAGTTGAATTCCGGTTTAGAACAGCTAAGTGCAGTTATGATGGGCGGAGGAACCGTAGAGATCAAAGCTACTATTTCCCTTGACTTACTGGCCCTTCAGCCAATCTGTGAGCAGATCATCACCAGTGCTACGGATGCGCCTATGGATTTAAATAATTTACAAAAACTTCCTGGAATTGTTGGCTATATCGTTCAGCCTGGAGATTCTCTTTGGAAAATTGCCAAAAAATTCCATACCACCATTGATACCATTATGACTGCCAATGGTTTAACGGAAAAAGCGGTAAAACCAGGGGATCGTTTGATTTTAGTAAAAGAATTGTCTTAAAATGGGATGCCAGGCAGAATCTATATAATCTGCCTGGCATCGTTTCGTAAAAAAAGAATGAATCTAAAAAAACAGGGCACTATAAAGAATGTTATTCACATAACGGTTTGTCCTGTTATATAATATACTATAGCTCAGCTATGGTATCAACCAATCGATGGCGCCAAAACGCATCCAGCTGGTGCTTTAGATAGATGACAGGTTAGCCTGGGCGGTAGTGACGTGATTGCAAGGCGTTATTACCGTTTACATAATATATCTTTTACGGAGTAAGCATGAATTATACTTATATTTTACAGTGTGCGGATAATACGCTCTACTGCGGATGGACAAACCATCTGGAAAAAAGATTAAAGGCCCACAACGAGGGAAAGGGCGCAAAATATACCAAAGCCCGAAGACCGGTGCTTCTTGCCTATTACGAGGAGTTTGAATCAAAGACAGAGGCCATGAAGCGGGAGGCCGCCATAAAGAAGATGTCCAGAAAGGACAAGCTTAAGCTGGTTATGGAAGCACAAAAAGAGGACCGCCAGATTCCAGGAGAGACTTGAGAATCTGATGGTCCTCTTTTTAAGCAACGAACCGATACATCAGCATGTAATGGCAGAAGCTTCCGCCCATAACAAAGAGATGGAATATTTCATGGGAGCCAAAGCCCTTGTGCCTGGAGTTGAAGATGGGAAGCTTTAAGGCGTAGATCACTCCTCCAACGGTATAAATAATGCCTCCGGCAAGGAGCCAGCCAAATGCAGCGGGAGAAAGTGCCTGGGTAATCTTACTAAATGCCAGGACACAAGCCCAGCCCATGGCAATGTAGATGCAGGAGGAAAACCACTTAGGACACATGATGAACCAGGACTTTATAATAATTCCGGTGATAGCAATTCCCCAGACAAGTGCCAAAAGGCCGTATCCGGTTTTATCGCCCAATACAATCAGACAAACAGGAGTATAGGTTCCAGCTATCAGGATAAAGATCATAAAATGATCGATTTTCTTTAAGAGTTTATTGACTTTTGGCGAGATATCCAAGGTGTGGTAGGTCGTGCTTGCGGCATATAGTAAAATCATACTGGTGATAAAGACCGTAAGAGCAGTAATATGAAGAGCTCCGGCCGAGGACGCTTTATAAAGCAATGGGACTGCGGCCAAAATTGCCAGTACCATCGCAATGAAATGGGTCAGTGCGCTCATTGGATCCTTGATTTTTATGTTCATGATATCTCCTCCTTATTAGTTAATGAAAATATATAATGTAGTTATTAATACTATGTAATCTATATTTATATACTATACACTTCCTGTTTAAAATTTGCAAGAGTTTTTTTGAAGGTCAAAGTATTTATTTTTAATTCTATTTGCCTGTACCTCAGATATTTAATATAATAAAAAGATGACAAATGTTTCGGTTTAGAAAGGAAGGCTATGATGAATGAGACAATCAGGGAATTAACAGAACGAAAATCAGTGCGGGTATACGAAGATAGAGCAATTGAACCTGAAAAAGAAGATTTAATCCTGGAAGCCGCCTTGCAGGCTCCTACAGCCGGTAAGATGACCTTATACTCCATAATAAAGGTAACCGATCAAGAGATAAAGGACCGCTTGGCGGAAACCTGTGATCACCAGCCATTTATTGCAAAGGCGCCCCTTGTCCTAGTGTTTGTAGCAGACTATCAGAAATGGTATGATCTGTTTTGCCGCCATGTGGAAGAAGTGAGACACCCTGGCCTTGGTGACCTTATGCTTTCCATAGACGATGCCTTAATCGCAGCCCAGAACTCAGTCGTAGCCGCTCAGTCCATGGGAATCGGATCCTGCTATATTGGAGATATTATAGAAAATTATGAAATTCATAAAGAGCTGTTAGGTCTGCCCAAATATGCGGTCCCTGCGGCAATGGTCGTATTCGGATATCCAACGGAGCAGCAAAAGGAAAGAATAAAGCCTGCCCGACAGCGAAGGGAATGTGTGGTGTTTGAAAATACATACCGCCGCCAAAGCCCGGAAGAATTTGAAAAAGAGCTTACATACAGTGAAGGAGAAAAGCCGGATTTTAAGGCCTGGGTCAATGCATTTTGTAACAGAAAATGGAATAGTGATTTCAGTGTGGAAATGAGCCGCTCCGTAAAGGCCATGATAGAAGCCTGGGAAAAAGAGGAATAGAAAAAAATATGAATTTAAATGTACTATATGAAGACAAAGAAATCCTGATCGTGGAAAAACCGGTGGGTATAGAATCCCAGTCAGCCAGATCCTTTGAACCGGATATGGTCAGTGAAGTAAAGAGACATATCCACACCTTATCCCCAAAATCAGGGGAGCCGTACGTGGGTGTTATCCACAGGCTGGATAAACCGGTCGGCGGCGTCATGGTTTATGCAAAAACAAAAAATGCCGCAGAGTCTTTAAGCAGGCAGGTTTCCGGCCACCAAACAGAGAAAATGTATTATGCTGTCGTATGTGGAAAACCTGTGGAAAACTTTGGCACCTACGTGGATTATTTGTGGAAAGACGGAAAAAACAATTGTTCCAAGATTGTGGAAAAGGGGATAAAAGGTGCAAAAGCAGCCGAACTTGATTTTAAGATTGTGGATAACAAAGACCTTCAAGGTGAGGAAATAAGCCTTCTTGAAATCATACTGAAAACAGGACGCCACCACCAGATCCGGGTACAGATGGCAGGACACGGAACACCTTTATGGGGCGACCAAAAGTACAACCCACGTTTTCAGCAAAAAGGCATTCGGACCAATGTAGCTTTATTTGCCTCCAGCCTTACCATAACCCATCCCGTGACAGGCAAAAAGATGACATTTACTGTGAAACCAAAAGGAGAAATGTTTGATCTTTTCTCCTTATAAAAATTCTTTTTTATGAGGAATTTTTTACTAATTTCAAATCTGAATAATTTAAAGTCCTGACGCTCATACTAGTCAATGTACAAAAGAAGTACAAAACAGAAACAGGTGAGTCCATGGAGAAACCGAGCAGGAAACTGAAGAAAACATTATTAATATTGGGAGTTACGGGGGCAGTGTATTTGAGTTTTCGCTATTTGCTGCCCCTCGTGATTCCCTTTTTGATTGCCTATGTATTTGCATTGTCCTTACGTCCTTCCGCCCTTTGGATTGAACGAAAGACCCGGTTCACCATAAAGAAAAAAGTGATTTCCATTCCCCTTGCAGTCATCGGCGGAATCGAAATCATTCTTTTCATGATCGTATTCGGGATTATTCTATATGCCGGAGGAAGAAAGCTTACCATGGAGGCCAAGCTTCTATTCCAGAATCTTCCCCAGATTATGAGGAGCATCGATGCCTGGCTGACAGAAAACTGCACCTTTGCGGAGCAGTTTTTAAAGCTGCCTGACGGATATCTCCTTAAGGTGGTTCGGGATATTATATCAGGCGGAGAAGCCGCAATAAAAAGCAGAGCCATGTCATTTGTCATGTTAAATTCAATGAGCATTATCAAATGGCTGGTGCAGGTGACCATTCTGACTGTCATTTTATTTATTGCCACCATCTTAACACTTCAGGAAATGGATGATATCAGAACCAGAAGAGATAATTCCATGTTCTGTTATGAATACGCCATGCTTGGAAACCGTCTGATGTCAGTGGGCAGCGCATGGTTAAAGACCCAGGCCACCATCATGATTTTCACCATGATCATCTGCTCTGTGGGTCTGTTTCTCATGGGGAATCCATATTTTATCCTCCTTGGAATCGGAATTGGCTTTTTAGATGCCCTTCCTATCTTTGGTACGGGAACTGTCTTAATTCCCTGGGCAATTGCTGCTATGGTGGGGAAAAACTGGGTATATGGTATTGGCCTGATAGTCATTTACATTATCTGTTATTTCATAAGAGAAGTGATGGAAGCAAAGATTATGGGAGGAAAGGTAGGTCTGACACCTCTGGAAACCCTGGCGTCCATGTTTGTAGGACTTCAGCTTTTTGGGCTATTTGGCTTTATTATGGGGCCGATCGGATTATTAATTATTGAAGATATTGTGGAGCTGTATGGCGGATCGTGCTATAATTGCAGAGAACAAACGAATCGGGAAGGAAATGAAAAGGCACGATGAACCCAAAGGAATTGATTGAGTTTTTAGGATTGATAGAAACGTTAAAATGCAATACAAGGCACAACTGGACAACCTCCGGACGCCAGGAAAGTGTGGCAGAGCATACCTGGCGGCTGGCGGTTCTTGCTATGTTAATGGAGCCGGATTTTAAAGACCTGGATATGAATAAGGTGATTCGCATGTGCCTCATCCATGACTGGGGCGAGGCGGTAACCGGAGATATTCCAGCCTTTGTTAAGACCGATAGTGATGAGGCAGTAGAGGAAGAAGCCATTTATTCCTTATTAGCCAAATTGCCAAAGGCCGCTTCTGACCGCTTTACCTCTCTTTTTTTAGAATTGTTAGAGTGTCAGACAAAGGAAGCAAAGCTGGTTAAAGCCCTTGATAAGATTGAAACCGTAATTCAGCACAATGAGGGAGGTACCAGCTACTGGCTTCCCCTGGAATATGATTTAAACTTAACCTATGGAAATGAAATCTGTGACAGCTTTCCCCAGACAAAGGATTTAAGGAACCAGGTAAGGGAGGACAGCATAAGGTTAATGGAGGAAGAGAAGGGCAGGAAATAAACAAAAGCCAGGCCTTCCTCTTGACAAACATATGCAAATAACGTAAAATCAACCAAAAGACGTTGAAGAGGATTACTAAGTGATGATGTATTCCAGAGAGAAGGCCATTTGGTGAAAGGCCTTTATACCCCTCATGACCCAACCTACCTCGGAGTCCCGCAGCAAACTGCGGCGCAATTTCCGGCGTTATCGGATCTAAAAGTGAGCCATTGAATGTATCTTTGGCTAAATTGGGTGGCACCGCCGAGTTGTTCGGTCCCTTTTATAGAGGGAACGGATGGCTCTTTTTTAATTCAAAGAATAAAGGAGAATTGTCATGGCAAAGGACAAGAAATTAGTAGAAGCAATCACATCCATGGATGTGGACTTCGCCCAGTGGTACACGGATGTAGTAAAAAAAGCAGAATTGATTGATTATTCCAGCGTAAAGGGCTGTATGGTCATTAAGCCTGCAGGCTATGCCATTTGGGAAAACATTCAGAGCGAGCTGGACCGCAGATTTAAGGAAACAGGCGTTGAAAATGTCTACATGCCCATGTTTATTCCAGAAAGTCTTCTCGAGAAGGAAAAAGACCACGTGGAAGGCTTTGCACCGGAGGTTGCCTGGGTCACTCATGGCGGACTGGAGCCGCTTCAGGAGCGCCTTTGTGTCAGACCTACCTCAGAGACCTTATTCTGTGATTTCTATTCCAGAGAGATCCAGTCCTATCGTGACTTACCTAAATTATATAATCAGTGGTGCTCCGTAGTCCGCTGGGAAAAGACGACCAGACCATTTTTACGCTCCAGAGAGTTCTTATGGCAGGAAGGCCATACCGCACATGCCACAGCGAAAGAAGCAGAGGCAAGAACCGAGCAGATGCTTAACTTATACGCAGATTTCTGCGAAGAAGTTCTTGCAATGCCCGTAATCAGAGGCCAGAAGACCGAGAAAGAGAAATTCGCAGGTGCTGAGGCGACTTACACCATTGAAGCCCTCATGCATGACGGAAAGGCACTTCAGTCCGGAACCAGCCATAACTTTGGAGACGGATTTGCCAAAGCCTTTGAGATTCAGTATTCCGATAAAGAAAATAAGTTAAGCTATGTACATCAGACCTCCTGGGGCTTAAGTACCAGATTAATCGGCGGTATCATCATGGTACACGGCGATGATAACGGTCTTGTCCTCCCTCCAAGAATTGCTCCGGTTCAGGTGATTATCGTTCCGGTTCAGCAGCAGAAGGAAGGCGTTCTTGATAAGGCATTAGAATTAAAAGGCATGCTTTCTAATTACAGAGTGAAAGTAGATGACAGCGACAAGAGCCCGGGCTGGAAGTTCAGCGAATCTGAGATGAGGGGTATCCCCATTCGTGTGGAAATCGGACCGAGAGATATGGAACAGAATCAGGCAGTCTTAGTACGCCGTGATACCCATGAAAAGATGACCGTATCCATTGATGAACTGGATGAAGAGGTAGGAAAGCTCCTTACCGCTATCCAGAAGGATATGTTTGAGCGGGCAAAACGCCACAGAGATGAACATACCAGTGAAGCCATTACTATGGAGGCCTTTACAAAAACCGTAGAAGAAAAGCCTGGCTTTGTAAAGGCTATGTGGTGCGGCAATCAGGAATGTGAAGATAAAATCAAGGAATTAACAGGAGCAACTTCCCGTTGTATGCCATTTAACCAGGAAAAACTCAGCGATACCTGTATCTGCTGCGGAAAGCCTGCGGTTAAGATGGTTTACTGGGGAAGAGCGTATTAATCTTATATAGGAACAAGGAAAAGGAGAGCGTGATGAAGATTTTAGTGCCCCAGGCTGCAGGGAACATCATAGAACAACTGAATGCCCATGGATTTGAAGCGTATGTGGTAGGCGGGTGTGTCAGAGACAGTCTGCTCAATCGGACCCCTGAAGACTGGGACATCACAACCTCCGCAAAGCCGGAGCAGGTAAAGGATATATTTCCAAGGACCGTTGACACTGGAATTCAGCACGGGACGGTTACAGTGCTTTGTGACAAGACTGGGTATGAAGTAACCACCTACCGCATTGACGGAGAATATGAGGATGGACGCCATCCAAAATCTGTGGAGTTTACAAGAAATCTGGAAGAGGATTTAAAACGGCGCGATTTCACAATTAATGCCATGGCATACAGTGACCGGGATGGTCTGGTGGATATCTTTGACGGGCAAAAGGATTTGGAGCAGGGTATCATCCGGTGTGTAGGCAATGCAAGGGACCGGTTCACTGAGGATGCCCTGAGGATTTTAAGGGCTGTACGGTTTTCCGCCCAGCTTGGCTTTTCCATCGAAGAGGAGACGAGAAAAGCAATCACTGTGATTGCTCCCAATATGGCAAAGGTCAGTAAGGAGCGGATTCAGGTGGAGCTTTCCAAGCTGCTGGTATCAAAGCATCCGGAAACAATTGTTAAAGTAAATGAATGCGGAATCTCTCCTTATATATCAGGTGTGTTTCACCAGGCTTTAAAAACACTTTCCGGTGAGGAGAACCTGGTACGGCTCCCAGACAAGAAGCATATGCGCTGGGCTGGGATTTTGAGGCATCAGAAGCCGGAAATAGCAGTAGAGATATTAAGGGATTTAAAGCTGGATAATGACACCATCAGCCAGGTTAAGACCTTAGTCGCCCTCTGGGATCAGGAGATACCGGAAGATAAGCCTGCCATCCGAAAGGTGATGAGCGGACTGACTCCGGAGCTCTTTCAAGATCTCCTTTATTTTCAAAATATATTCGGAAGAAAACCTTATTTAGAAAGTCTTAAAAAGGTGGAAGAATTCGCCAATGAAATCATAAGGGACAAGGACTGCATCCGATTAAAGGACATGGCAGTGACCGGCAGGGAGCTGATAGCAGCAGGCAGGAAGCCAGGACCCGAGATTGGAGAGGTTTTAGACGCTCTGTTTGAAGAAGTCTTAAAGAATCCAGAACATAATAAAAAAGATACCCTCATGAATCTGGCTGAAATGTTATGAAAAACGGGCTGCTGGCCCGCATAACTTTCAGCCAGATTTTGCATATTTTTTCCTGCCCATTCATACCCTAGAAGTAGCTGATGAGCTAAGAGTTGGAGGGGTGGTTGTGAACGAGAAATACACAGAGGTGC
Organism: Clostridium sp. 12(A); assembly: GCA_000526575.1. Taxonomy (GTDB): domain Bacteria; phylum Bacillota; class Clostridia; order Lachnospirales; family Lachnospiraceae; genus Lacrimispora; species Lacrimispora xylanolytica. Next base: position 3,511,325 of record JAGI01000002.1, read on the forward strand.
TTTCGCAGTATGAGCTTGAAGTTCTTGATGTAAAGCGCGGCCGGGGCGCCTGGTTGTGTGAAACGAATCAGGGTCTGAAGCTGCTTCGGGAATATAAAGGAACTTTAAAGCGCCTGGAATTTGAAGATCAGGTATTTTCACAGATGGAAGAAGCCGGCCATTTGAACGTGGATCGTTACGTCAGGAATAAGGAAGGGGAACTCCTCTCCGTCGCTGAGGACGGTACAAGGTGGATTGTAAAGGACTGGTATGCGGACCGGGAATGCAACTTAAAGGACAGCAAGGAAGTACTGTGTGCCATTGAACAGATAGCCTGCCTACATAAAATTCTAAGAGGGATTGAATTTAAGGAGGAATGGAACTTAGGTTCCATTTTAGTGCAGCAGCCGGCAGAGGAAATGGAGCGTCACAACAAAGAACTGGTAAGGGCCCGTTCCTTTATCCGGAATAAGAGAAAAAAATCGGAATTCGAACTTTGCGTGATGGGTAATTATGATACCTTTTATGAACAGGCTATGGAGGCCTGTATCGGAATGGCAGGCTTTTTGGAGAACCGGGAGATAAGAGAGGAGTACTTATGCCACGGGGATCTAAACCAGCATCACATTTTAATGTGTGCCCATAATGTCGCAATTGTAGAATTTAACCGTATGCATAAAGGGATGCAGATGGAAGATCTGTATCATTTTATGCGCAAAGCCATGGAAAAACATGACTGGAACTTAAAGCTTGGAATGGCAATGCTTGATGCTTATTCTGATATCCTTCCTCTTTCGGATGCAGACAGGACCTGCCTTTACTATTTATTCTTATACCCGGAAAAATACTGGAAGCAGATTAACTTCTATTACAATGCCAACAAGGCCTGGATACCGGCAAGAAACATCGAAAAACTGAAGGATCTTGAGATTCAGCAGTCGGTGAGGAACTCATTTCTGTCAAGAATAAAATAGCACAATCCGCTTTTCTTTTGTTATGTTATGTTTTATAATAGCCATAACAGGAATGGAGAGAAGGGAGTAATTTGCTATGAAAGATTACAGGAGCATTTTTGAAGAATGGCTTTTGAATCCATATTTTGATGAGGCTACCAAAAAGGAACTTCGGGAAATCCAGGAAGATGACAATGAGATCAAGGAACGCTTTTATCAGGACCTTGAATTTGGGACTGCCGGTTTAAGGGGAATCATCGGAGCAGGCATTAACCGAATGAACATATACGTTGTAAGAAGAGCTACACAAGGGCTTGCAAATTATATTATAAAACAGGGCGGCGCCCACAAAGGCGTAGCCATCGCATATGACTCCAGGCATATGTCTCCGGAGTTCGCAGAGGAAGCTGCACTAACATTAGCTGCCAATGGTATCAAGGCATACAAATTTGAATCTCTGCGACCGACACCGGAGCTTTCTTTTGCCGTAAGGGAATTAGGCTGTATCGCTGGTATTAATGTAACCGCCAGCCATAACCCGCCGGATTATAATGGATACAAGGTTTATTGGGAGGATGGCGCCCAGTTCACGCCCCCACATGACAAAGGGGTAACAGAGGAGGTCTTAGGCATTACAGACCTTTCCACTGTGAAGACTACCACCAGAGAAGCTGCTGTGGCAGCGGGGAACTATGAGATCATAGGAGCTTCTGTGGATGACAAATACATTGCTCATGTAAAGGCCCAGGTCGTGAACCAGGACGCCATTGACCGTATGCAGGATGAGATCTCCGTTGTCTATACCCCTCTTCATGGGACTGGCAATCTTCCTGTAAGAAGAGCGTTAAAAGAGATTGGTTTTACTCATGTCTATGTAGTTCCGGAGCAGGAACTGCCAGATGGGAATTTCCCTACGGTCAGCTATCCAAACCCGGAGGCAGAGGAAGCCTTTGCCTTGGGACTGGCTCTTGCAAAAGAGAAGAATGCGGATCTGGTTCTGGCAACAGACCCTGACGCAGACCGTCTTGGAGTGTATGTAAAGGATAGTAAAACAGGGGATTATATCCCTCTTACCGGCAATATGTCAGGCTCTCTCCTGTGTGAATACGTGCTCAGCCAGAAAAAGGAACGGGGAAAGATTCCAGGGGATGGACAGGTTGTAAAATCCATCGTTACCACCAATCTGGTGGACGCAGTTGCCAAATCCTATGGCTGTGAGCTCATTGAAGTGCTGACTGGCTTTAAATACATCGGACAGCAGATCTTAAAGAATGAGTCTTCCGGGCACGGAACGTATCTCTTCGGTCTGGAAGAAAGCTATGGCTGTCTCATCGGAACGTATGCCAGAGATAAGGATGCCATTTCCGCTTCCGTGGCTTTGTGCGAGGCAGCTGCCTATTATAAGACAAAGAACATGACTTTATGGGATGCCATGACAGCCATGTATGAAAAATATGGTTATTATAAGGATTCGGTTCAGGCTATTTCCTTAAAGGGAATTGAAGGCCAGGCAAAAATCAGGTCAATCATGGAGACCATGAGAGGAGAGATTCCTCCGATGGTTGGAAGCTACAAGGTACTTTCTGCCAGAGATTATAAGCTAGATACCATTAAGGATATGGCAACTGGTGAGGTGAGACCAACCGGGCTTCCTCAGTCTGATGTTCTCTATTATGATTTATCCGACGATGCATGGCTTTGCGTAAGACCATCAGGAACAGAACCAAAGATTAAGTTCTATTATGGAATCAAGGGTGCTTCTAAGGAAGAAGCAGAGGAAATGTCTAACAATCTGGGAGAGGCTGTTATGGCCATGGTCAACCAGATGCTATAATATGATTCAATTAAAAAAAGTGGGAACGAGATAAAATCGTTCCCACTTTTTATACAATCAGGATTTTTTATATTTCTTAGAATATTCTTTTAATTCCTTTAACGCTTCCCCAAACAGCTTAGAGGAAGCAGTAGGATTCCGGCGAAGGATTCCTTTCCGGTAAAAGTTTAAATATCCACTTAGCTTTTCTTTGGTCTCTGTCAAGGACTGAAGCCGTTCCACCAGAGCGGATTCCTTGATCACACTGGCTGTCTCTGATTTTAAATTGGTGATCTTCACCAGAGTTTCAGTCTTAAATTCCGATACCTTTTGTGTGGTCTCTGCTTTTAAAAGAGCCATCTGAACCTGAACCTCTTCTAACTCTGCCTTTAGCTTTGTCATAGATTCCAGGATCCGTCCAAGATCCAGTGCTTCCTTCACAGAATGAACGGTATCAATGGTAAATACAATGGAAATCCCTATGACCAGATAGATGGTTACGCTACTATCTAATTTAAGGACCAGCCATTCTAAAGGTCTGTGAACCACCTCAGTCAAAAGAAGCGTTAAAAAGCCCCATGCAATGGAGGTACCCAGACAGACGTAACCATTGATATTAAAAGGGTTGTTGCTGTAATCCCAGTATTTCATCTTAAACAGACGTTCCATCACGTATCCGGTCACATATTCTAAAAGGGAAGCCCCCGCCATACCAAACAAAAAGACAAGGATTAAATTACCCTTAACAGGGAGAGACAGCCATAGCATAATAATGGCTCCGCTTCCATACAAAGGAAGCATCGGAAGGCGCAAAAATCCACGGTTTACAAAATGAAGACTTCTTACGGAAACATAGGTAGATTCAATGATCCAGCCAATAAAACAATAGATGAAAAAGAACAGCAGCCATTGAGACCAAGAATATACGTACATAAGCGTGACTCCTTTCGATCAATCACTGTATTGGAACTATCATATACGGTTTTGTCCTTTTTTGCAACTGGAAAAAAGTCTTAGAAGAATCAAGGTATTTTACTTGCCTTAATTGCTTCTGTCATGTAGAATTATGATGTTTCGTATTGTATACCCATGAATAAAGGAGTTATATCAATGAGCATATTAAATGTTGAGCATCTCACCCACGGATTTGGAGACAGAGCTATATTTCAGGACGTCTCCTTTCGGCTGTTAAAGGGAGAGCACATTGGACTAATCGGAGCCAATGGTGAGGGTAAATCCACATTTATGAATATCATAACCGGAAAATTACAGCCGGATGAAGGAAAAGTGGAATGGTCAAAGAGAGTCCGGGTCGGATATTTAGATCAGCATACGGTTCTTGAAAAGGGAATGACCATTCGTGAAGTGTTAAAAGGCGCCTTTGCATTCCTGTTCCAGATGGAAGAGCAGATGAATGATATCTGTGACCGCATGGGAGAGGCAGACGAAGAGACCATGAACTCAATGATGGAAGAGCTTGGAACCATTCAGGATCTTCTTATGGCTCATGACTTTTACATCATTGATTCCAAGGTGGAAGAAGTGGCAAGAGCCCTGGGATTAACGGAAATGGGTCTTGATAAAGATGTGACCGAGTTAAGTGGAGGACAGAGAACCAAGGTCCTTCTTGGAAAGCTTCTTCTGGAAAAACCGGATATTCTTCTTCTTGACGAGCCGACCAACTATCTGGATACGGTTCATATCGAATGGCTGAAACGCTACTTACTGGAATATGAGAATGCATTTATCCTGATTTCTCACGATATTCCTTTCTTAAACAGCGTAATCAATATCATTTACCACATGGAAAATCAGAATCTTGACCGCTATGTAGGCGATTATGATAAGTTCCAGGAAGTATATGCGGTAAAACGCTCCCAGCTGGAGGCAGCCTATAAGCGCCAGCAGCAGGAGATCGCAGAGCTTGAAGATTTCGTAGCCCGGAATAAAGCCAGGGTATCCACCAGAAATATGGCAATGTCCCGGCAGAAAAAGCTGGATAAGATGGATGTCATTGAGCTTGCAAGAGAGAAACCAAAGCCGGAATTTCATTTTATGGAAGCAAGGACAGCGGGAAAAGTTATCTTTGAAACAAGTGATATGGTGATTGGATATGATGAGCCATTGTCAAGATCTTTAAATCTCTCTATGGAGCGTGGAGAAAAGGTGGTTTTAGTCGGTGCCAACGGAATTGGAAAGACCACTCTTTTAAAGAGTATTCTTGGTCTTGTTCCGGCTTTAAGCGGAAGCGTTGAGCTTGGTGATTATTTATCCATCGGTTATTTTGAGCAGGAGATGACACCAGGAAATAACACCACCTGCATCGAAGAAATCTGGAAGGAGTTCCCCTCCTATACTCAGTATCAGGTCCGTTCCGCTCTTGCAAAATGCGGACTGACCACAAAGCACATCGAGAGCCAGGTCCGTGTATTAAGCGGTGGAGAGCAGGCTAAGGTGCGTCTATGTAAGCTGTTAAACCGGGAATCTAACGTTCTACTTTTGGACGAGCCGACCAACCATCTTGATGTAGATGCAAAGGATGAATTAAAGCGGGCATTAAAAGAATATAAGGGAAGCATACTTTTAATCTGTCATGAGCCAGAGTTTTACGAGGGTCTTGCAACAAGAGTCATCGACTGTCGGGAATGGGCTTTAAGGCTGTCTTAAGGGAGAAGCATCCTATTATAATGGGGTTTGGAAAAAGATAAGAAAAAAATTTCAATAAAAAACAGGACCTGGTTCACAAGGAAAGCCAGGTCCTGTTATCACGTTCTATCAGAAATGATTCAAAAATGTAATCAAATTGTTATTTAGGGGGGCCGGACGGTTTGCACCGTCCGGTATGAGTATGAAAAAGCTTTGTGATTTCAAGTAAGTTACTTGAAACAAAAGGCCCGTTATCCTTTTGGATAACGTATCATAAGTATACAATGAAAATGTGTCGAAAATGTGTACGATACATTAAAAATTAATAAAGATAATAAAAATAAAAAAACCCCTTTAAAAACCTGGGGTTATTGTATATAATAGGGTAGAAAGTGCGACCTAATTTGCGAATTACACATAAATTTGAAGATAAAGGAAACTTTGGGAACAGGATACAGGAATCAGGAGGAAGAATGTTTATGATGTCCAATGATATTGGAATTGACTTAGGAACCGCCAGTATACTGGTGTATATTAAAGGCAAGGGCGTTGTTTTAAAAGAGCCCTCAGTGGTTGCCATAGACCGTGACACCAATAAAATAAAGGCCATTGGAGAAGAAGCCAGACTGATGATCGGTAGAACTCCTGGTAATATCGTTGCTGTCAGACCCCTCCGTCAGGGAGTCATTTCTGATTATACGGTAACTGAAAAGATGCTGAAGTATTTTATCAATAAAGCTGTAGGTAAAAAGACTTTAAGAAAGCCAAGAATCAGCGTCTGTATCCCAAGCGGTGCTACAGAAGTCGAAAAAAAGGCTGTAGAAGATGCAACCTATCAGGCAGGCGCAAGAGAAGTATCGATTATTGAAGAACCGGTAGCAGCGGCTATTGGTGCAGGAATCGACATTTCCAAAGCATGCGGAAACATGATTGTCGATATTGGCGGCGGTACTTCCGACATTGCAGTTATCTCTCTTGGCGGAACGGTGGTAAGCACCTCCATTAAGGTTGCTGGTGATGATTTCGATGAAGCTTTGGTACGCTATATGCGTAAGAAACATAACCTTTTAATCGGTGAGAGAACTGCCGAGGAAATTAAGATCAACATCGGTGCTGCATACCGCAGACCAGAAGTATTGACCATGGAAGTAAGAGGACGTAACCTGGTTACCGGCCTTCCAAAGACCATTGTAGTTACCTCTGATGAGACTCTTGATGCATTAAAAGAGCCGGCAATGCAGATCGTTGATGCGGTTCATAATGTACTGGAACGCACACCACCGGAGCTTGCAGCAGATATTTTTGACCGCGGAATCGTCCTTACAGGCGGCGGCTCTCTCTTAAGCGGCCTTGATGCTCTCATTGAAGAGAAGACAGGCATCACTACCATGATCGCAGAAGACCCGCTCACAGCAGTAGCCATTGGAACTGGTAAATTTATCGAATTTACCCACGGCGGAGATAATAAAAGAGAATTTTAAACTGAGTACACAACATATAAATTTGACTGCTTTAAAACAGCCCTGGCGGTATCTTATGATTCCGTCAGGGATTGTTTTGGGGCAGTCTGTCTGTGTTTACGGGAGGGATTATGGCGACTGTCTGCGGATTTGTAGAGAGAATTAAATACAGGAACGAAGATAACGGCTATACGGTCTTAAGTCTCGTAAATGAAGGCGAAGAATATACCCTTGTAGGTAATTTTCATTACATAAGCGAGGGGGAGATGGTGGAAGCGGTTGGTGCCATGACCGAGCATCCGGTCTACGGCGAACAGATGACGGTGGAAACCTATGAGATCAAGACACCGGAGGATACCGCTGCCATGGAACGGTATCTGGGGTCCGGGGCCATTAAGGGAGTAGGAGCGGCTTTAGCTGCAAGAATTGTCAAGCGCTTTAAAGCGGATACCTTCCGCATTATGGAGGAGGAGCCGGAGCGGCTTTCTGAGGTCAAGGGAGTCAGCGAAAAGATGGCAATGGCCATTTCCCAGCAGGTGGAGCAGAAAAAGGAGATGCGTCAGGCTATGATGTTTCTCCAGGAGTATGGAATATCCATGAATCTGGCTGCAAAAATCTATCAGGAATACGGCCCCAGACTCTATGGAATTATTAAGGAAAATCCTTACCAGATGGCAGATGATATTCCGGGCGTGGGATTTAAGATGGCAGATGAGATTGCCAGAAAGGTAGGCATTTTCACGGATTCCGATTTCCGGATCAAGTGCGGAGTGCTCTACAGTCTTTTACAGGCCACGTCAAATGGTCACACCTATCTTCCGGAAGAGGAGCTTCTCTGCCAGGCCTCAGAGCTTCTTAAGGTGGATCGCCAGCTGATTGAAAAGCATCTTATGGACATGCAGCTTGATAAACGCCTGGTCATCAGAGAGACTGACGGCAGGCGGGTGGTCTATGCTTCCCAGTATTACTATATGGAACTAAACTCCGCCAAGATGCTTCACGACCTTAATATACGGGGACAGATGCCGGAGGGTGAGATACGGACCAAGCTGTTAAAAATACAGAAGGAAGAGCAGATCGAGCTTGACGAAAAGCAGGTAAAGGCTGTGGTGGAGGCCGTAAACAGCGGTCTTTTAATCATCACCGGAGGACCTGGAACCGGTAAGACCACAACCATTAATACCATAATCCGCTTCTTTGAAAGCGAGGAGATGGAAATCCTTCTGGCAGCGCCTACAGGACGTGCGGCCAAACGAATGACAGAGGCGACCGGCTATGAAGCCAGAACCATTCACAGGCTTTTAGAGCTGTCCGGTGCACCGGGAGATGATCGTTCTGCCTCCATGCATTTTGAACGGAACGAGGAAAATCCCCTGGATGCAGATGCAGTTATCATAGACGAAACCTCCATGGTGGATATCCATTTGATGCAGTCCCTCCTAAAGGCAATAAACCCTGGAACCAGACTGATCCTGGTGGGTGACGTAAACCAGCTTCCAAGCGTGGGACCTGGTAATGTGCTTCGGGATATGATAGACTCTGAGTGCTTTAATGTGGTCATGCTGACAAAGATTTTCCGTCAGGCCACCCAGAGCGATATCGTGGTCAATGCCCATAAAATTAATGGGGGAGAGGTCATTCCCTTGGGAAAGAAAAGCAATGACTTTCTTTTCATCAAACGGGAAGACCCCAATACCATTATTAATGCAATGATTACTCTGGTGCAGCAAAAACTGCCGGATTATGTTCATGCAGACACCTTTGATATCCAGATTATGACCCCTATGAGAAAAGGGGCCATGGGAGTAGAACGGCTTAATACCATTTTACAGGAGTTTTTAAATCCTCCTTCCGAGGACAAACCACAGAAGGAGACTCCAGGAACCATCTACCGGGTGGGCGATAAGGTCATGCAGATTAAAAATAATTACAACATTGAATGGGAAGTACGGAACAAGTACGGAATTCCTGTGGACAAAGGAACCGGAATCTATAACGGAGATATGGGAATTATCCGGGAGATCAACAGCTTTGCAGAGCTGATTACCGTAGAATTCGACGAGGGAAGGCTGGTAGAATACAGCTACAAGCAGCTGGAAGAGCTGGAGCTTGCTTACGCCATCACCATTCACAAATCCCAGGGAAGTGAGTACCCAGCCGTGGTGATTCCTGTATTTTCAGGCCCCCGGATGCTGATGACCCGAAATTTAATCTATACCGCAGTCACCCGGGCAAAGTCCTGTGTGTGTCTTGTGGGAATCCCTGAGATCTTTCAGGAAATGGTAAATAACGAAACAGAACAGCGCAGATATTCCGGCCTTAAGGACCGGATCTGTGAAATCAATCACCTTTCATGATACTCTTAAGGCAGGAAGGGATCCCTTCCTGCCTGTCTCGCCATTCTTATTTGCAAGGAGAACATTCTGCTATGAATCCTTCTTTTTTTGTCGATCTTCTTTTTCCCAGGCGATGCCCTGTCTGTGATGATATTGTTATGCCAAAAGGCCGGCTCATTTGCCCGGCATGTTTTAAAAAGCTATCCTTTGTCAAAGGTCCTGTATGTAAAAAATGCGGCAAGGAAGTCATGAGTGAAAACATAGAATACTGCTTTGACTGCGTCAGGCACAAACGATCCTTTGATTATGGGCTGGCCCTTCTTAATTATGATGAAACGGCCAAAAATTCCATGATAAAGATAAAATACAAAAACAGACGGGAGTACCTGGATTTTTATGGGGAAGCCATTGCAGCCCGTTACGAAAAGCAGATACGCCGGATGAATGCCGGTGTATTAGTTCCGATTCCTGTTCACCCTAAAAGAGAAAGAGAACGGGGATTTAATCAGGCCGAAGTGCTGGCAAATAAGGTGGGGAATGCCTTAGACCTTCCGGTGGCTTCCGGGATGCTTCTTAGAAATAAAAACACCATGCCTCAAAAGGGCCTGGATCCTAACGAGCGGCTTAAGAATCTGGAGGCGGCCTTTGTGCCTGGAGAAAGAAAACCAGGAATAGAAGGAGCCATATTAATGGATGACATTTATACCACAGGAAGTACCATGGAGGCCTGCACCAGAGCGTTGAAAAAAGCAGGAATAAAGAGGATATATTTCCTCACAATTTGTATTGGACGAGGGTATTAGAATGATGTATGATAAGATAAATTATAATTTGGAGGAATGCGTATGATAATTAGAACTGCCGAAGAAAAGGATATGCCAGAGTTACTGGCCATCTATAATTACGAAGTAGAGCATGGATTTGCCACCTTTGATTTGACCCCAAAGACCTTGGAAGAGAGAATGGTATGGTTTCGCGAACATAATATAGGAAACCATCCCCTCATTTTAGCAGAAGAAGACGGAAAAGCGGTAGGCTATGCAAGCCTTTCCTCTTACCGGCCCAAGGAAGCTTATAAAACGACTGTGGAGCTGTCCATTTATATAAGCAGAGACTACAGACGGAAAGGAATCGCAGGAAAGCTGGCTTCTTCTATAATAGAGATTGCAAGGGAAAGAGATGATGTGCACACCGTTATTTCTGTTATTACGGGTGGAAATGAGGCCAGCATTCTTCTTCATGAGCATCTGGGCTTTGAATACTGCGGTACCATGAAAGAAATGGGAATGAAATTCGGCAAAATGCTTGATATTATAAATTACCAGCTCATGGTATAGAAAGGAAGGATTTTAGAATGAGTCAAATAGATGGATTTTATACCTCCGGCCAGTTCGCCAAAAAAGCAAATGTAACCATACGTACCATCCGCTATTATGACAAGCAGGGGCTTTTAAAGCCGGCAGGGGTCAGTGAGGGCGGATACCGCCTTTATACGGACTCTGATTTTGCCAAGCTGCAGAAAATTCTATCCTTAAAATACCTTGGCTTTTCCCTGGACGAGATTCGCTCCATTACCATCAATGATGATGACAACGATTATGTGGACGAGTCCTTACGACTTCAGCTTAATCTGGTGCGCAAGCGGATCGAGCATTTAAAGCTTGTGGAGCAGACACTTTCGGAGACCTCCAGGCTGGTGACGGATAACCAGGCTGTGGACTGGAACAAGATCCTTCACCTGATACATATTACTAATATGGAAAAAACACTGGTGGAACAATATAAAGATGCCGCTAATATTAATATACGGATTGGACTTCACAAAAAATATGCCAAAAGCCCAATCAGCTGGTTCCAGTGGCTGTTCGGGCTGATGGAACCCCTTGCTGGAAAAAACATTCTTGAGCTGGGCTGTGGAAATGGAGAACTGTGGCTCACTAATCGGGACCGGATTCCAGAAGGTGCAGCCATCTGTCTTTCTGATGTGTCAAAAGGAATGATTCGGGACGTGGAAGAAAACTTTAAACACGTATCCGGTAATTTCTCCTTTGAAGTATTTGACTGCAGACAGATTCCAAAGCCATCAGAAACCTTTGATTTGGTGGCAGCAAACCATGTGCTGTTCTATCTTTCCAATTTAGATGGTGCATTCCGTCAGGTGCAGCGGGTACTAAAGCCGGGCGGAACCTTCTGCTGCAGTACCTACGGAGCCGGTCACATGAAAGAAATCAGCCAGCTGGTTAAGGAATTCGATTCCAGAATCACACTTTCCGAAGTAAACCTCTATGATGTGTTCGGGCTTGAAAATGGAGAAGAACAGCTGGCACCCTATTTTCATTCGGTAGAGAAAAGGGAATTCAATGATCATCTTGAGGTCAGGGATGCCGGAGCCTTGATGGAATACATTCTCTCCTGTCATGGAAACCAGCAGGAGTATCTAAGCGACCGATTTGGTGAGTTCCGGGAGTTTCTGGAGCGAAAGATGGAAAAAAAGGGGTATATTCACATCACAAAACAGGCCGGTGCCTTTCTTTGCGTCAAATAAAACAGTAAAATGGCAGAAAGTCCTTGACAGTGACCTTACGTCACCCTGTATGATAGAGATATGAAATAATATGGAGGATTTGTAAAAATGAAGGGAATTATTCTTGCCGGGGGTTCCGGCACCAGACTTTACCCGCTGACCATGGTAACATCAAAGCAGCTTCTGCCTATCTATGACAAGCCAATGATCTATTATCCATTATCCGTGCTTATGAATGCAGGGATTCGTGATATCCTGATCATCTCTACCCCAGATGACACTCCAAGGTTTGAAGCACTTTTAGGAGACGGAGCTCAGTTTGGCATCCAGTTATCCTACGCCGTACAGCCATCTCCAGATGGTCTTGCTCAGGCATTTATCATTGGAGAGGAATTTATCGGTGATGACAGCGTTGCCATGATATTAGGCGACAACATCTTTGCAGGCCATGGTCTCACCAAGCGCTTATTAAACGCTGCCAACAAAAAAGACGGAGCTACTGTATTCGGCTACTATGTGGATGATCCGGAACGCTTTGGTATTGTGGAATTTAATTCAGACGGAAAAGCTATTTCTATTGAAGAGAAGCCAGAGAAGCCAAAGAGCAACTACTGTGTTACAGGACTTTATTTCTACGATAATAAAGTCGTGGAATATGCAAAGAATTTAAAGCCATCGGCTAGAGGAGAGCTTGAGATCACGGATCTGAACCGCATTTACCTGGAAGACGGCCAGCTTGATGTAGAACTGTTAGGTCAGGGCTTTACCTGGCTGGATACAGGAACTCATGAATCCCTGGTAGATGCCACGAACTTCGTGCGCACCATGGAAACTCATCAGCATAGAAAGATTGCCTGCCTGGAAGAAATCGCATACTTAAACCACTGGATTACAAAGGATCAGCTTATGACAAGCATTGAGCCTTTAAAGAAGAACCAGTACGGACAGTATCTAATGGATGTCCTTGCCGGAAAATATATCGATAAACTGTAGAGTGAAAGAAAGTTAGGAGGAACGATCAATGAAAATCATCGTTACAGGCGGAGCCGGATTCATCGGCGGAAATTTCGTACATCACATGGTAAATAAATACCCGGATTACCAGATCATTAATTTAGATCTTTTAACATACGCAGGAAACTTGGAAACCTTAAAGCCAGTGGAGGATAAGGCGAATTATAAGTTTATCAAAGGTGACATTGCAGACAGAGATTTTGTATTCCAGCTTTTCGAGAATGAAAAGCCAGATATCATCGTAAACTTTGCAGCAGAGAGCCATGTAGACCGCTCCATTACCGATCCGGAAGCATTTGTAAGAACCAATGTAATGGGAACCACAACCTTACTTGATGCCTGCCGTACCTATGGCATTAAGCGCTACCATCAGGTTTCTACCGATGAAGTATACGGCGACCTTCCATTAGACCGCCCTGATTTATTCTTCACCGAGGAAACCCCTCTTCACACCTCAAGCCCTTATTCATCCTCAAAGGCAAGTGCGGATTTATTTGTTCTGGCATACCAGAGAACCTTTGGACTTCCGGTGACTATTTCCAGATGCTCCAATAACTACGGCCCTTACCATTTCCCAGAGAAGCTCATTCCGCTGATCATCAGCCGTGCTCTTGCAGATGAAGAGCTTCCGGTATACGGAACAGGTGAGAATGTAAGAGACTGGCTCCATGTATCAGACCACTGCGAGGCCATTGATTTAATCATCCACAAAGGAAAAGAAGGAGAAGTCTACAATGTAGGCGGACACAACGAGCGCACCAATCTGGAAGTGGTAAAAACCATTCTGGAAGCTCTTGATAAACCAGAAAGCCTGATTAAATATGTAAAAGACCGTCCAGGTCATGACAGACGTTATGCCATTGATCCTAAGAAGTTGGAAACAGAGCTTGGCTGGAAGCCAAAATATAACTTTGACACCGGAATCCGTCAGACCATTCAGTGGTATCTGGATAATGAAGACTGGTGGAAACATATTATAAATGGAGAGTATCAGGGTTATTTCGACACAATGTACGGAAACCGTTTATAAAATCCATCTGTAAAGTGAGGCAGCTATGAAAGTATTAGTAACTGGCGTAAAAGGCCAGCTTGGATTTGACGTTGTAAACGAACTTTTAAAGCGGGGACATGAAGCCATTGGTGTTGACATTGAAGAAATGGATATCACCGATGAGGAGAGTGTGAACCGTGTCATAAAAGCAGCAGCTCCAGACGCAGTAATTCACTGTGCCGCCTACACTGCTGTTGATGCAGCAGAGGACAATGTGGACATTTGCCGGAAGGTAAATGCAACAGGCACCGGATACATCGCCAAAGTATGTAAGGATTTAGATATTAAGATGATGTACATCAGTACGGATTATGTATTTAACGGCCAGGGAACCCGCCCGTGGGAGCCAGATGATGTAAGAGAGCCGCTGAATATTTATGGTCAGACCAAATACGAAGGAGAGCTTTTGGTAGAAGAAACTCTTGATAAGTTCTTTACTGTTCGTATTGCCTGGGTGTTCGGTGTGAATGGAAAGAACTTTATTAAGACCATGCTGAACCTTGGAAAGACCAGAGATAAGCTTACGGTGGTAGCTGACCAGATCGGTTCCCCTACCTATACGTATGACCTTGCCCGTCTTTTGGTGGATATGATCGAGACTGACAAGTACGGCCGCTATCATGCCACCAACGAAGGACTTTGCAGCTGGTACGACTTTGCCTGTGAGATTTTTAAGCAGGCTGGGATGAATGTTTCTGTAGAGCCTGTAGGCTCAGACCAGTTTCCGGTCAAGGCAAAACGGCCGATGAACAGCCGTATGAACAAGGATAAGCTGACAGAAAACGGCTTTGTCCCCCTTCCTTCCTGGCAGGATGCACTTGCCCGGTATTTGACGGAAATCGAGTATTAATTAAAAACACGGGAAACTTTTTACTTGCTTTTTATAGTTTCCCGTGTTATAATGTCAAGACATTGCAATTTCATAGATTTTTGTAAAAAAAGATTGACGAATCCTGCCCCTATGTGTTATAGTAATTGGGCGAATGGAAGAGCTTAGGTCTTTTTTTTATGCTCAAAAATGTTTACAGCGGATAAAAAGAGACTGAAACACAACAACGAAAATTTAAGTGGAGGTGGAAGTCGTGCGCACAAAAATCACACTGGCATGTACAGAATGCAAACAGCGTAATTACAATATGACCAAGGATAAGAAGACTCATCCGGACAGAATGGAAACTAAGAAGTACTGTAAGTTCTGTAAGAGCCATACAATGCACAAGGAAACAAAGTAATCAGTTTGTAAAGGATGTGAAATTATGGGAGATACAGTGAACAACGAGGGCGCTCAGAAGAGAAGCTTTTTTAAAGGTTTAAAAGCTGAGTTTCATAAAATCGTTTGGCCTGACAAAGATACCGTAACGAAACAGACAATTGCTGTTGTATCAGCATCGATTGCTTTAGGACTGGTTATTGCGATTATTGATCTGATCATCAAGTTCGGTCTCAGTTTTATCTTATAATTCGTAAGGGTTAAGGTGATTTTATGTCAGAAGCAAATTGGTATGTAGTCCATACCTATTCAGGTTATGAGAACAAAGTAAAAGTCGATATTGAAAAAACAATCGAGAACAGAAACCTGCAGGATCAGATTCTGGAAGTATCGGTACCTCTTGAGTCCGTCATTGAGCTTAAAAATGGCGTGGAGAAAAAGGCCGATAAAAAGATGTTTCCCGGCTATGTACTGATTCACATGGTCATGAATGATGACACATGGTATGTGGTACGTAATACCCGAGGAGTGACAGGCTTTGTAGGTCCTGGATCAAAACCAGTTCCTCTGACAGAAGAAGAGATGGAGAAACTTGGATTCAGAAACGAAGAGGTCATTGTTGGCTTTGAAGTGGGAGATACCGTAGTGGTAACTTCCGGTGCATGGAAGGATACTGTTGGTGCCATCAAGTCCATCAACGAAGGTAAGAAAACCATCACCATCAATGTTGAGATGTTTGGCCGGGAGACCCCGGTGGAACTGAATTTCAGCGAGATAAAGAAGATGTAACAAGTAAAAGCGGCTTATACAGGCGTATAGGCTCGTGGGAGGGAAATCCCCGACAATACCACATTTATTTAGGAGGTGCCTAATTATGGCAAAGAAAGTAACAGGATATATCAAATTGCAGATTCCAGCAGGAAAGGCTACACCAGCTCCTCCTGTAGGTCCAGCTCTTGGACAGCATGGTGTAAACATCGTTCAGTTTACAAAGGAATTTAACGCAAGAACAGCTGATCAGGGTGATTTAATCATACCAGTCGTTATCACTGTTTATGCTGACAGAAGCTTCAGCTTCATCACAAAGACTCCACCAGCTGCTGTATTGTTAAAGAAAGCTTGCAAGCTTAAATCCGGATCCGCAGTTCCGAATAAGACAAAAGTAGCTACGATTTCCAAAGCTGAATTACAGAAGATTGCTGAACTTAAGATGCCTGACTTAAACGCTGCATCTGTAGAAGCAGCTATGAGCATGATCGCTGGTACCGCAAGAAGTATGGGTATCACCGTTGAAGAGGCTTAATTTTCAGACCTAGTCGAAAATGAGCCGTTCGGCAAGGCATTAGGCCAGCCGAACTTCCTTTGTTGCAATCATCGAAGTTTTGAGAACGTGGGAGGGAAAATCCCCGACAATACCACTAGGAGGTTATTTAGAATGAAAAAAGGAAAAAGATACGTAGAAGCAGCTAAGACAGTAGACCGTACTGTCCTCTACGATGCACCAGTAGCAATCTCTTTAGTTAAGAAGAATGCAAGTGCTAAATTTGATGAAACCATTGAAGCTCATATCAGAACCGGTTGTGACGGACGTCACGCAGACCAGCAGATCCGTGGTGCCGTTGTACTTCCACACGGTACAGGAAAAACTGTTCGTATCTTAGTTTTCGCTAAGGGACCTAAGGCTGACGAAGCTTTAGCTGCAGGCGCAGACTATGTTGGAGCTGAGGAATTAATTCCGAAGATCCAGAACGAAGGCTGGTTGGAGTTTGATGTAGTTGTTGCTACACCAGACATGATGGGTGTTGTTGGTCGTTTAGGACGTGTCCTTGGACCAAAAGGCTTAATGCCAAACCCAAAAGCTGGTACCGTTACTATGGACGTAACCAAGGCAATCAACGATATCAAAGCTGGTAAGGTTGAGTATAGACTTGATAAAACAAATATTATCCACGTGCCAGTTGGAAAAGCTTCTTTCACAGAAGATCAGTTAGCGGACAACTTCCAGACGCTTGTTGATGCAATCGTCAAAGCAAAACCAAGTACAGTTAAGGGTGCTTACTTAAAGAGCGTAACTCTGGCTTCCACCATGGGACCTGGCGTTAAGCTTAACGTAGCAAAGTTAATGAACTAATTTTGTTTTGTGGTTGACATTGATTATAAATAATGTTATACTAACTTAGTATTGACTGCCGAAGACAGCAGGTGCCGTAAGGCATAAGGTGTAAACGCCTGCCGAGGAACATACAAAGATCATTTTTTGTAAATGAATTGTAGACCTCTCTGTCCATTTTTGGCGGAGAGGTTTTTTCTTTGCGGTTTATACGAGCGGGTTTTGTGGACAACCATGGGACTCAGACTAAACAGGAGGTAAACCATAATGGCAAAAGTTGAATTAAAGCAGCCGATCGTAAGCGAGATCAAAGAATTACTGGACGGCGCTGAGACAGCAGTAGTTGTTGACTACCGCGGTATCACCGTTGCACAGGATACAGAGCTTCGTAAGAAATTAAGAGAGGCTGGTGTTGCTTACAAAGTTTATAAGAACACTATGATCCGTTTTGCAGCAGAGGGTACAGCTTTTGAAGCACTGGCCCCAAGTCTGGAAGGACCTACAGCTATCGCTGTATCCAAGACAGACGCAACAGCTCCTGCAAGAATTCTTGCAGAGTTTGCTAAAACAGCTCCGAAATTAGAGATTAAGGGCGGTGTTGTTGAAGGCGTATATTATGACGCAAAAGCTATGGAGAAGATTTCCAGCATTCCTTCCAGAGAGATCCTTCTTGGAAAGTTACTTGGAAGCATCCAGTCTCCTATCACAAACTTTGCTCGTGTTCTCAAGCAGATTGCAGACGGACAGAGCGCAGAGGCATAATTTTCTTCATGAAAGCAAGCGAATCGCAGCTTGAATTTAGAAAATTAGCCGTTCGATGAGCCAAAGGCGAATCGAACTTCCATTAAAAAAACACTCATATTAAATACGGAGGTATATTATCATGGCAAAGTTAACAACAGCTGAATTTATCGAAGCGATCAAAGAATTATCTGTATTAGAATTAAACGAATTAGTAAAGGCATGTGAGGAAGAATTCGGTGTATCTGCAGCAGCAGGCGTAGTAGTTGCAGCAGCAGGCGGCGCAGCAGAAGCTGAAGAGAAGACAGAATTCGACGTAGAATTAACTGAGGTTGGTCCTAACAAGGTTAAAGTTATCAAAGTTGTTCGTGAAGCTACTGGCTTAGGCTTAAAAGAAGCTAAAGACGTAGTTGACGGAGCTCCTAAGGTATTAAAGGCTGGCGCTTCTAAGGAAGAGGCTGAGCAGATTAAGACTGCATTAGAAGCAGAAGGCGCTAAAGTTACTTTAAAGTAATTATAGACCTATTTTCAGAGCCCCATCTTTTTCGAAGGATGAGGGCTCTGTTTTTTCCTATTTTAAATGTCTAAACAGTCTTGACATTTTTCCAAAAACGGGTTAGAATGTACGTGTATTATCGAATGGAGTTATGATTTCACATATTTTTGTAAGTCATTATTTTCGGATGATGATTTACAAAAATATGTGATTTTTTGTTTCAGGCGATAAATCAAAAATTATTTTTTTATTTTATAGGAGGTACACGTAATGAACAACGGTACAGTAAAATGGTTTAATGGTGCTAAGGGTTATGGTTTCATTGTTAATGATGCTACAGGAGAAGAAGTATTCGTACATTTCTCTGGTATCATGTCTGATGGTTACAAGACTTTAGAAGAAGGCCAGAAAGTAACTTACGAAACAACAGAAGGAAACCGTGGTCTTCAGGCAGTTAACGTTTGCATGGCTTAATCAAAGCTTCTGTATAAAGTGAGCTTTAAGGGTTGTTCCCCATTTCGATGGAGGAACAGCCCTTTTTTTGCTGAAAGGACAGGACGTAACATGGCACATTTCATGTGATAGGAAATTCAGACCTATGACAATAAAGGTCCTGGCGGGAGAGAGTCATAGGACAGTTGAGGAGAATTGGTCGCAGATGTGAATTACTAAATGGCCTTACATCACCTTACATCGTATTACGCAGACATATGCAATGCCGGATTCCAATGACGTGCGGATGTAGGAAGTCGCTAACATAACATCTTGGCAGTGTTAAAGTCTGACCAGCTATTTTCGCTCCATTTAATAAGGAGTGTGTTTTTTCTGATTTTACACAAGCCCTGGGAAGGTTTCAGTGTTATTTTCCAGTTATCGCCCATAGATTAAATAATAATGGCAGAAAGCTGGGCTTGTGAATTATGAAAATGAGATGGAAAGTTGCCGTTTTTTTGGCTGTTTTTATACTGGACGTTCTATGTGTCAAAGCAATGTATGAATCCTACATAAATACAAAGGACACTTTATTCCTTCCAGCAGATGCGGGGGCAGATGCAAAAGATGAGGTAAAAGAGCAGTTTTCCGGAAGCAAGCAGATTGCGTTGACCTTTGATGACGGACCCCACTCTGTTTATACCCCAATGCTGCTCGATGGACTTAGAGAACGAGGGGTTCACGCTACATTTTTTCTCTTGGGAGAAAATGTGGTAGGAAAAGAGGCCATAGTGAAACAGATGCAGGAGGACGGCCACTTAATCGGAAACCATGGCTACAGCCATGTTCAAATGAGCAAAGAGTCTGTAAATACAGCCTGTGATCAAATCGAGGAAAACAATAAACAGATTGAGAAG
Organism: Clostridium sp. 12(A); assembly: GCA_000526575.1. GTDB lineage: Bacteria > Bacillota > Clostridia > Lachnospirales > Lachnospiraceae > Lacrimispora > Lacrimispora xylanolytica. The sequence goes on from JAGI01000002.1 coordinate 3,531,007, forward strand.
ATTACGGGGGTGCGGCCTCAATATCTTCGACCGCCATATGGTGCATGGACAGAAGAGCTTGGATGCACCACAAATATGACGGTAGTTCTTTGGAATAAAGATCCCTTAGACTGGAAAACGCAAAGCACCAAGAGGATCGTACGTAGTATAACAAAGCATATTGAACCAGGGGATGTTATTTTGCTGCATGATGTTTATCCCACTTCCGTGGAAGCGGCACTTGAAGTAATAGATACGCTAACCAAACAGGGCTACTCCTTTGTTACGGTTGATGAGCTGTTGATTGATTAAACCTTAAAATAGTAAAAGAGACCTGAAAAAAATCAGGTCTCTTTATTTTTGAATTCTTTATGATTTGTCTCCTTATTTTCTGTTTGTCAGATGGTAATGAACAGATGTGGTTTTACTATTTCATCAGTGTAAACTCGTATAAAAATTAGGTCATTCTATGAATCGACCATACGACTCCACTTGAGTTGTTACCACCTAAGTTCAAGTTCAGGCCCAAGCCATCGGAGTTGTAGAACAATCCGATTACATCACCTGCCGTTAGTTCAACATCACCGCTTAATGTTACGGTTCCGTTTCCTAATATTGCTCTTAAAGTTAAAAGTGTTACGTTTACGTTTAGTACTGGTACCAATCCACTGATTAAATCCTGAGCGGATGGGGAAGTTCTTCTTATGCTAAAAGTTGGGTTCTGGCTGCCAATGGATGCAGTCAGAGCTGCAGCGGTTGAATAGTTAACGGTAGCACTGACGGAATATCTTCCTGATACAGGGACCGTAAAGTTTCCTGTTGTGGCATTTAAAGCTGCATTCCCATAGTAAGGCGAAGTGATAGTCCATGCTGTAATTTGCGTGTTGCCTGAAACCGAAAGTGAAGACTTGAAGGCCGAAAAACCGGTTGCAGCAATGTTAGGGCCAGTAGGTCCGGTATCGCCAGTAGGTCCGGTGGGGCCAGTGGGACCGGTAGGTCCAGTAGCGCCGGTAGGCCCAGTGGACCCGGTAGGTCCCGTGATGCCGGTAGGTCCGGTAGCACCGGTAGGCCCGGTAATGCCGGTAGGTCCGGTAGCACCGGTAGGTCCCGTAATGCCGGTAGGTCCCGTAGCGCCGGTAGGCCCGGTAATGCCGGTAGGCCCGGTATCGCCGGTAGGCCCGGTAATGCCGGTAGGCCCGGTAATGCCGGTAGGTCCCGTAGCGCCGGTAGGCCCGGTAATGCCGGTAGGCCCGGTAATGCCGGTAGGCCCGGTATCACCGGTAGGTCCGGTAATGCCGGTAGGTCCAGTAGCTCCGGTAGGTCCGGTAATGCCGGTAGGCCCGGTATCGCCGGTAGGTCC
>JAGI01000003.1 GCA_000526575.1 Clostridium sp. 12(A)
CTACCGGCACTACCGGACCTACTGGCGACACCGGACCGACCGGTCCTACTGGACCTACTGGCGACACCGGACCTACTGGCGATACCGGACCTACCGGCGCTACTGGACCTACTGGCGACACCGGACCTACCGGACCTACTGGCGACACCGGGCCTACCGGCACTACCGGACCTACCGGCACTACCGGTCCTACTGGCGACACCGGACCGACCGGTCCTACTGGACCTACTGGCGACACCGGACCTACTGGACCTACTGGCGATACCGGACCTACTGGCGACACCGGACCAGTCGCACCTGCATCTGCAGTCATTCCATTTTCAATTGTAAACAATGATGCTCAGTTAGTTACTACTGGTACCAATGGTGATCCTGAACAAATTCAGTTCGCGGGATTTAGCCGTAATTCTGAATATCCTGTCACTATTGACCCAGGGAACTGGACTTCCGGAACAATTAATTTTACTTTAGCGGAAGGGGGAAGTTTCAACTATGCAGCCTCCTTTGTTATGCCGCGGGACGTAATTGTAAGGAATATTTATGTAATATTTGGCACTGAGCAAGACAACTCGCTTGCAGAAGGAATTACTATGATCCCCTTCGCATGCCTTGCTGTGGCAAATCCAGACAATATTAATAATCAGATTTCATTCACTATAATACAAGATACGATTACTGACGCAGAACCATATGTTGGTCCAGCTTCCGGTACTCTTCCAAAATTTGCCATGAGAAGTGGATCCTTAACTAACTTAAATGTCCCCATCTCTGCAGGCACACTGGTTGCTATTGCCGTAGGCTGGAGAGGAGATGTGACTACCGGGGCACAATCTGGTGCTTTTTCAACCTTTGGAGGCATCTATATAGAATAAAAAATTACCGCCGGTTTTTCTACCGGCGGTAATCCTTTATTTAAAATATTTAACTCCGGATTCAAAGATCTTTAGATCCTGCTCTCCATAGATATTCATTGCCACAGCCTCTCCTCTTCTCTCGGAATGTGCCATCTTTCCAAGAATACGGCCATCTGGGCTTGTAATTCCCTCAATTGCCATAAATGAACCATTGGGGTTCCAACTCTCGTCCATAGTAGGACAACCAGTTTCATCCACGTACTGAGTCGCCACCTGTCCATTTTTAAACAGCTTTAAAAGCCATTCATCTGTTGCTACAAAACGACCTTCCCCATGGGAAGCCGGATTGCAGTATACCCCTCCCAATTCTGCTCCTGAAAGCCATGGAGACTTATTGCTTACGACCTTTGTATATACCATTTTAGAAATGTGGCGTCCAATGGTGTTCGTAGTCAGAGTCGGTGAATCCTCCCTTTGCTCTACAATCGTTCCTTCTGGTACCAGACCAAGCTTTATGAGTGCCTGGAATCCATTGCAGACTCCTAACATCAAACCGTCTCTTTCATTGAGAAGCTTGTTGATTTCCTCTTTGATCAGCTCATTGCGGAATACAGCTGCGAAAAATTTAGCGGAACCATCTGGTTCGTCACCTGCGGAAAAACCGCCTGGGAACATAACAATCTGGGAGTTTTTAATTTCATTTCGATAAAGCTCCACCGATTCCCTGATATCCTCAGCACTTAAGTTTTTAAAAACTCTTGTTGTCACATTAGCACCGGCACTTACAAATGCTTTTGTACTGTCGTATTCACAATTCGTGCCAGGGAAAACAGGAATGAACACATTGGGCTTTGCCACCTTATTTTTACATACGTAAATATTGTCACCTTTAAAAAGCGTCTCCTGGACTGGAGTCTTTTTTGCTCCTGAATCAGTAGGGAATACTTCCTCTAACGTTTCTGTCCATGATTTTAAAGCTTCACTCATAGTAATAGTTACATCTCCATAAGAAAATGCTTCCTGTTCTGTAACTTCGCCCAACAGAGTATGGGAAAATCCAAGTTCAGATATTCTATCTTCCGGTACTTCACAGACGATATTTCCCCAGCCGGCTGCAAAGAAATCCTCAGGATCAATTGTTTCTTCTATGGTTACTCCAAGTCTGTTACCAAAGGCCATCTTGCTGACCGCTTCACAAATTCCGTGGCCTTCCACTGCATAAGCCGATACAACCCGTCCAGCTAAAATGTCTGCAAAGAGCGCCTCGTATCCTTCCATGATCTGACTGTAATCTGGTAAGTCGTAGGAATCCTTCTTAATGGTAAATAATACGAGTTTATTTCCTGCCTTTTTAAGCTCTGGTGTGATGATATGCTTCTGGCTAGCAATATCCACAGCAAAGGAAACCAGAGTGGGAGGAACATCAATATCCTGGAAAGTACCAGACATACTGTCCTTTCCCCCAATGGAAGGAAGAGAGAATCCCATCTGTGCATGGTAAGCACCGAGAAGGGCTGCAAATGGCTGGCTCCAGCGAGTGCCTTCCTCTGACATTCTTCTGAAATATTCCTGGAAGGTAAATCGGATCTTTTTATAATCTCCGCCTGCTGCCACGATCTTGGCAACAGAGGTTAACACTGCATAAATGGCACCGTGATAAGGACTCCAGCTTGATAAATAAGGATCAAATCCATAGCTCATCATGGTAACGGTATCTGTAGTTCCCTGAAGCAGAGGAAGCTTTGCTACCATACATTGTGTTTCTGTCATCTGGTATTTGCCGCCAAAGGGCATAAATACACTTCCAGCACCAATGGAACCGTCAAACATTTCCACCAGACCTTTTTGAGAGCATACATTCAAATCAGAAAGCACTTGAAGCCAGGATTTCTTTACATCAGCTATCTCTTTCTTTTCAAATACATTTCCAGCTTTATCCGGTACTTCCAAAATCACAGATGCTTCCTGGTGGGCACCGTTCGTATCCAGGAATGCCCGGCAGATATCAACGATTGTCTTACCTCTCCAGCTCATGACCAGACGTTTTTCTTCCGTCACTTCAGCAACGACGACTGCTTCTAAATTTTCTTCCGCTGCAAAGGAAAGGAACTTATCCCGGTCCTTGGGATCAATGACAACAGCCATACGCTCCTGAGATTCGGATATGGCTATTTCAGTTCCGTCAAGTCCTGCGTATTTCTTCGGTACCATATCAAGATTAATTCTTAATCCATCGGCCAGTTCTCCAATGGCAACGGACACTCCGCCTGCACCAAAGTCATTGCACTTCTTAATAAGCTTGCTGACCTCTTCTCTGCGGAAAAGACGCTGAATCTTTCTCTCGGTAGGCGCATTTCCCTTCTGCACCTCAGCCCCGCAGGTTTCAATGGAAGCTTCGGTATGAACCTTAGAGGAACCAGTGGCTCCACCGCAGCCATCACGACCGGTACGGCCGCCAAGTAGAATAATAATATCTCCTGGATCTGAAGTCTCACGGATCACATTGGCTCTTTTGGCAGCCCCCATAACGGCGCCGATTTCCATTCTCTTAGCCACATAATCCGGATGGTAGATTTCTTTTACATACCCGGTGGCAAGACCAATCTGATTACCATAGGAGCTATAGCCCTTAGCTGCCCCGGTTACTATTTTTCTCTGAGGAAGCTTTCCTTTTAAGGTTTCATGAAGAGGCTTTGTAGGATCGGCCGCTCCAGTCACGCGCATGGCCTGATAAACATAGGTACGTCCGGAAAGAGGATCGCGGATGGCTCCTCCAAGGCAAGTGGCTGCACCGCCAAAAGGTTCAATTTCCGTCGGGTGGTTATGGGTTTCATTTTTAAAGTTTACAAGCCATTCCTCTTCCACTCCGTCAACGAGAACTGGAACCACGATGCTGCAGGCGTTGATCTCTTCCGATACCTCAAGATCCTCAAGTTTACCTTCCTTACGGAGCTTTCTCATTGCCATGAGAGCGAGATCCATCAGACATACGTATTTGTCATTTTTTCCTTTTAAGACCTCTTCCCGGTCTGCCAGATACTGATGATACGTATCCTCAATCGGTTTTCTGTAATCCCCGTCTGTAAAGGATACGTCTTTTAACTCTGTCTGGAAGGTGGTATGACGGCAGTGATCAGACCAATACGTATCCAGTACACGGATTTCTGTCATAGTCGGATCTCTGTGCTCATCTTCTTTATAATAATTCTGGATATGAAGAAAATCCTGAAATGTCATGGCAAGGTTCAGGCCTTCGTACAACTCCTCTAATTCATTCTTTGTTAATTCCTTAAATCCTTCAAATACCAAAACATCCTCTGGTGTCTCAAATACAGTAACCAAAGTCTCTGGTCTTGTCTCATCTGCTTCTCTGGAATCTACTGGGTTGATGCAGAAGGATTTTATTTCTGTAATCTGATCCTGGGTAAAGGACCCGGAAATTACATAAGTAACTGCGGACTTAATCACAGGCTCTTCGTCTTCCTTTAATAGCTTAATGCACTGCTCTGCAGAGTCTGCTCTTTGATCGAACTGGCCGGGCAAATACTCTACGGAAAAGATCAGATCGCCTTCCTCAGCCGGAAATTCCTCCAAATAGTACTCGTCCACAGGAGGCTCGGAAAAAATGGTAGTAAGAGCCAATCCATAGATTTCATCAGACAGATTCTCCATATCATAACGGATCAAAACCCGCACTCCCTCCACACTGGAAATGCCAAGATAGCTTTTGATCTCTTCATTCAATTCATTGGCTTTCACAGCATAGGCTGGTTTTTTCTCCACGTATACTCTTCTTACACTCATAATTTCCTCCTTGTAAAAATCCATATGGTCCATTGATACCATCATCATACCATACTACATATCAATTAGTGAAATTAATATATCTTATGTTATTAATCAGTACAATTAATATAAAATAATCTTCTTTTTTAATTTATATGATTCCCGGGATTGCATTCGACATTTTTCCATATTTTTTTCGAAAATACTTGAAAGTTTAATTAAAGTACAATATAGTAGTAAAGGATTTTTTTACTAAAGGAGCGCAACATAATATGGATCTTAATCAACAACTAAAAAACTTATCCCAGAAATATTTATTCGAAGACAGCCAGTTTAAAACAGATGAGCAAATACCAAACCTGGAGGTGTGCCTGACTCTGCAGGAAACTCACATTGACCGATTCATTGAGAAAGCTGGACAGCTTAACTCTATTATTGAATCCTGTGCCAATATGGTCAGTATCTTTGACACAGACGTATCAAAGGATTATCTGATGCAGACCTCTATACGCTGCGGCAAGAGCAACCATCTCTACATCCGCACCGCACCCTCCATGCTGAATATTCTGGTGGAAACACTGTTTGATTAAGGATCGATATTCTTCACATAACGTGATACGGGTCCCATGGAAACAGGGGAAGCCGACCGGTCAATGTACCGGCCTGCTTCCCCTGTTTGTCTTATTAAGCCATGTGACCGTTCTATTTAAGATGCGAGCTTTCATTCCGTTCCAGCAAATGAAATTCCTCTGTCAAAGGCTCAAACGAGATGGTTGTAATGCTGGCGTTTTCTACGATTTTATGATCTTCTCCTGGCTTATTGCCCATTAGAAAGGAATAGAGATGGCCCAGTGTAGCTCCGTGAGATACAATTGCCACATCCTCATTACCACCTGTGATTTCTCTTATGGTTTTCCATGCCTCGACACAACGGTTTCTTATGGAGGTAAGCGTTTCACCGCCTGGAGGTGAGACTTCCTGGGGATTCATAGTCCAGCGCTTTAATTCCTCTGGAAACTGGTTTTCAATTTCAGCCCACGTAAGCCCTTCCCACTTTCCAAATTCCACTTCCACAAGAGGTTTTATTGAACACAGCTCTACCTTTTGCCTCTTAGCAATCATCTGTGCTGTTTCGGCTGCACGGATGAGAGGGCTTGAAAAAATTTGTGTTATTGGCCTTTGATCCATGGCTTCTGCCAGTTTCCGTGCCTGGATGCGTCCGGTTTCATTTAAAGGAATGTCATGGCTTCCCTGAATCATTCCCGCTATATTCCAATCTGTCTGCCCATGTCGTATGAGATAAATCTTCATTCGTAGTCCTCGTCCTCTTGTTCGATGAAATCAAACCCTTCTGCTTCTGATAGAGCATCCAAATCCATATTTTCTGCATTCAGGCTCATGGCCTCTATGGCCATCTTCATGATTCCATGGATTTCATCCACTGTCATCTTCATCTTATCTGCCAGCTCTTCTATGGTAGCTTCCCGTCCCAGGTCCTTAGAAAGAGCTTGTGAGACTGTCTGGAGTACATTGACTCTTGCAGCCAGCTCTTCTCCTGTCTGCTCCGCGGATATTTCCTCATCAACGGCTGCCTGAAGATATTCTTTCATCATGGTAGCTGCAAAATGGTCAAATTCTTCCTTAACTGGAGTTCCGTCATACCGGTCCACTGCCATCATCAATGCCATGTTCGCTTCCTGTACCAGGTCTGTAAGAAGCACTCCCTTACCATCATATTCTTTGGCATAGGAAAGGGCCGTTTTTAAATTTCCTTCTACAAGCCTTTTTTTCGCCTCATCTTTGCCTTCCTTTATATCATGTAAAAGAAGCTCAGTCTCCTCTTTTGTACAGGGATTGATGTCTCCCATTTCCTCTAAATACATTTGGTAAAAATCATCATGCATATATTTTTTCGCTCCTTTTTCGTTCATTCCTGATACCTGTGCCCGTTACTATACCGCACCCCAGGAAATTTGTCAAATTCCTTTACAAACCAATCAAATTCGTGATAGAATGTCCTTATACTTATAAGGAGGACTAATGATGGATATTAATTTTGAACTTTATAAAGTCTTTTACCATGTAGCTGCCACCTTAAGCTTTTCCGAAGCCTCCAAGCAGCTATTCATCTCCCAGTCAGCAGTCAGCCAGTCCATCAAGGTTCTTGAGAAAAAGCTGAATCAGACTCTTTTTATCCGAAGTACAAAAAAAGTCCAACTTACTCCGGAAGGTGAAATTCTTTTAAAGCATATAGAACCTGCCATCAACCTGATTCAAAAGGGAGAAAACCAGCTATTGGAAGCCAATACCCTAAATGGCGGTCAGCTGCGCATCGGTGCCAGCGATACCATATGCCGTTACTATCTGGTTCCCTATTTAAACCGGTTTCATAAGGAATTTCCAAATGTGCATATCAAGGTAACAAATCAGACATCCATTGAATGCGCTCACCTTTTGGAAAATGGACAGGTGGATTTCATTATTACCAATTATCCAAACTCAGGTCTCTCCAACGCTCAGAATGTTCGTGTCATCAATGAATTTTCCGATGTATTTGTAGCCAATGAAGAGTACTTTCCATTAAAAGGAGAAGAAGTAAGCCTACAAACGCTTCAAACTTATCCTATTTTAATGCTGGACAGAAAGAGTACCACCAGCGAATTTCTCCATCATATGTTTCAAAAGGAGCAGCTGGACCTGGTTCCTGAAATTGAACTTAGCAGTAATGATCTTTTAATTGATCTGGCCCGCATCGGCCTTGGCATTGCCTTTGTTCCTGATTTTTGCATCCCGGAACAAGACAAGGATTTATTCCAGGTAAAGCTCACAGAAAAGCTTCCGATTCGCCAGATGATTGTTGCTTATAATGAAAGTATTCCCGTTTCTCAGGCCACCAGACAATTCATGGATATGCTTTAATTTGCCCCGGATAACCTGTCTTCCATGTGAATGGCAGGTTTTATTCATTCTTGGCTACATAAGCCATATGATAAACCTTCCACATCTCATTTTGGAACAGGAAGCCTTCCTCCTCGGCACTTTCCACCGTAAATCCCACCTTTTCATAACAGCGTTTCGCACCAGGATTATTATCAAATACCTTAAGGGTAAGCTTTTTCATTCCAAGGATCTCTACGCCATACCGAACAGCCAGAGAGACCATCTCATAGCCTAGCCCCTTTCCCCTTAAATTGGGATCGACCACAATATATCCCATATGGATTCTTTCCGCCTCATAGTCTGCCCTTAACATGGAAAAGCTGCCAACCGGTTTCCCTTCCTCATCAATGGCGGTAAAGCCCCAGGACAGCAGATCATGTTCAAAGCCTTCATAATACTCCTTTATCTGTTCCTCAGTCAGAGGAAAGGTAAAGCGGTCCCTGCACCAAAGCCGCATCATGTACTCATTGTCAAACCATGAAACCAGGTATCTGCCATCTTCTTTTTTACTTGGGCGAAGTCTCAATGTCCTCTTCATATTCATTCTCTCCTTTTCTCTCCCGCTGGCACCAGAATTCTTTTACTACATTCCCTACATTTTTAAGACGGACCTCATAATATCCATCCCACTCCCTTGGAAAAAGAGCCTGATAATCAGGTCTTAAAAATCTTTCATCCAACAGAGCTATGATTCCTTCATCTTCCACAGTCCGAATCACTCTTCCTGCTGCCTGCATTACTTTGTTCATGCCGGGATACTGATAGGCATAATCAAAGCCGTTTTGTTCCTTTTCATCAAAATATCCCTTTAATATTTCCTGTTCGGTACAGACCATGGGCAGGCCGGTTCCTACAATAACGGCGCCGATTAACTGGTCAGCCCTTAAATCAATTCCTTCTGAAAAAACTCCTCCCATCACGCAGAGAGCTACAAAGGAAAGCTCCCTGTCTTTTGAAAATTCCTGAAGAAACTCTTCCCTTTCCTCTTCATTCATGCTGGAAGCCTGAGATAAAAATGTAAAACCCAGATTCTCCAAAGAAGTCTCCCAAAGAACTTCTTCCACTTCCTTCAGAAAATGATAGGAAGGCAGAAACACCATATAGTTTCCCTTTTTTTCTGAAACAATGGCCGTTAAGTAATCTACCACCTTTTGATACTCTCTTTTATTTCTTCTTGTATAGCGGCTGCTGACATCTCCTGCAACCATCAATAGCCTTTTTCCCGGATCAAATGGAGAATGGGCATATACCGCATATTCTTCCTGGTCTCCGCTTAAAAGCTCCTTATAATAGGAAACGGGAAGCAGTGTGGCTGAAAAAAACACCGTTCCATTTCCTTTATTTAAGCACTCCTTTAAGTTTTTAGAAGGATTTACGCAAAACAGACGAAGCATAAACCGGCCATCATTTAGAAGCTCTGTATAAATACGGTAGTTCTCATCCAGACGTTCATAGATATTTATAAAGTCCCTGAGAGCAAAATAAAAATCCAGGACCAGATCACGGTCTTTAAAATCCTGATGAACCTCCATAAACTTCTCCATCTCCCCAAACAGAGATAAGATTCCGGTAACAAAAAACCGTATATCTTCCAGAATCCGAAAGCTCTCGCATTCCCGTTTCATTTCTAGAAGCTCTTTGTTGCAGCGGTCTAAAAGCCTTACAAGCTTTGGGTCCATGGTTTTAATGATTTTTTTCACAAGCAGGAAATCTTCCTTATAGAGAATGGCACTGTACATCTCTCTCCCTCTTGGTACCAGATTGTGTGCCTCATCCACCAAAAACAGGTATTCCCCGGAAACTCCTTCAGAAAAATACCGTTTCAGCTTTACGTTGGGATCAAATACGTAATTGTAATCACAGATTATGGAATCCGTCCAGCTACTGATATCAAGACAGAATTCAAAGGGACACACCTGATGCTTTTTAGCATAATCCAGAACAATCTCTCTGGTAATTCCGCTCTCCTGATGAAGGATATCATAAACAGCATCCCCTACCCGGTCAAAATGACCTTTTGCATAAGGACAAGCATCCGGATTGCATTCCGGTGTCTCTAAAAAACAGAGCTTATCTTTTGCAGTTATGGTTACCGTATTAAGATAGAGCCCCTGCTCTCTCAAGAGTTCAAAGGCCTCCTCTGCCACACTTCTTGTAATGGTCTTGGCAGTCAGATAAAACAGCTTGTCCCCAAGTCCCTCTCCCATGGCTCTTAGGGCTGGATAAATGGTTGAAAGGGTCTTTCCGATCCCGGTAGGTGCCTGTATAAATAAATTTCTTTTTCTTAATATACTACGGTACACAGAGACCACCAGCTCCTTTTGACCGGAGCGGTAAGGAAATGGAAACGAGAGCTCCCCGATGGATTCATCCCTTCTTATCTCATGAATGTATAGATATCTGGCCCATTTGACGTATTCGTGAATCAGCCCCTGAAACCAGGTCTCCAGTTCCTCAAATGTCTTATCCACCTGAAATCGGCGTATTTCCTCTGTCTCCAGATTGCAGTATGTCATCTGTATGACAGCACCGGGAAGTTTGTGGTCAAAGCAGTAAAAATAGCCATAGCACATGGCCTGGGCTAAGTGAACCTGGAATGGCTCGTCCAGATAGGATAGATCCATATACATTCCCTTAATCTCATCTATGGTAACACCGTCTGGCTTTTCTATGATTCCATCGGCCCTGCCTTCAATTAGTATCTGAAACTGATCCTGATCTACGGTATGCTTTAATGATACCTCAGGCCGGTAATCCGGTCCCATACGGCGCTGAATCTTTCTGTGAATCCTGCTGCCTTCCTGCATGGCCATCTTTTCAGCTGCCGATGTTCTGCGGTTATCAATATCACCGGACCGTAATACGTACTCGACCAGATTTCTCACTGATATTTTTATAATTTTATTCTCTGACATATTTCTCCATTCCTTTTAGGGGTGAGAGTCTGGCTTCACAGACATACACAAAAAAAGGAAACTGTATGCCCTCTGGCTTACAATTCCCTTTTTAGATTGTTTGCTTATGCTGCGGAACACTTCTCCGGAGCTTTCTCCTTTAAAAATGCTTCAAAATCTGCATCTTCCCCATGGAGTTCCACGGTCAACACCTGCGTTAAATCCAGGCTTAAAACTCCTAATATAGACTTTGCGTCAATGGTCACTCTATTGTAATAAACGTCTATGTCGAATTTACATTTTGCAGCAGCGGTAACAAACTTTTTTGCCTCAGCAACGGTAGGCAGCATGATCTTATACTGTTTCATAATCAAAACTCCTTTTAAAATAAAGAAAAAGTCACTAAATACTTATATCATGATTGACACGTTTTGTCAAATTATGCTCCGGACTTAACCCTATCTTCCTTTTTGTGCATATTTCGCAGTGGCAGCTCTTCATATGCAGGAATATCGATCCATTTTTCTGCTGAGGTTCCTTTTATATCGGGAATTATTGTCTTATTCTTATTCATTTATTTCAAGCTTATAAATAAACCTTAAAGTCTTAAACTTGATATAATTTTACCACAATCGGATTCCCTTTAACAGTAGAATAAATTTTTTATTTTATTCAAAAAAATGGTTGCAATTCAAAAACTTCTATGCTATACTTTCTAGGTGCTCGGGTGAGGGCACAAAAAGCTTACCAAAGGGGAATAGTTCAATGGTAGAGCAACGGTCTCCAAAACCGTAAATGGGGGTTCGAGCCCCTCTTCCCCTGCTCGTAGAGTCTCAGAATTCTTGATATAATCAAGATTTTGAGGCTTTTTGTTTTTAGGAATCAGCCCATAATGACTCTACCTTGTCAATAGCTCTTGGGTCATCTTTTATGATTCTTTTATATAATCCTTATTTACTATCACTCATACTCCTTTCCAAACAAATGCTAATTTAACAATGATATAAACCACTTATTTATATCCATAAATAATAAATCCTCTTTCATCCCCATCATACTCATAAGGTATATTATACTTTCCAAAAATTTGAAGTAGTTCTTCTTCCTTGTCAATGATGGTAGTTACCGGATCAAGCAGCCTTCCTACGAACTTACTTTCTTTTATTGTGCATGCTATTTTGAACCACTCGATGATTGCCATATTCATGTAATCAAAATGTTCATCTCCATATATTGTCCAATAGGTATTAGGAACTTCAACTTCAAAAAGTGTCTTATATTGTATCGGAATATCACACATTTGCGACTTTATTGCTTCTATTAATTTATGCCATTTTGTGTTATTCATGTAGGAAACAAGATTTCTCTTCTCAACTTCAGCAATTATTTTTTCGTTTAAAGTTTTTTTATTTTTATATTTTCCACCTTCGACTTCGTCTATCATTTTCTGCATGCCTTTAAAAAGATTACTATTAATCTCTGCAAAATGGTGAATTTCCGATATCTCCTGTTTATTGCGTACTATATAGTACCATCCAAAATGAGTCCATCCCGAAACAATAAAATGAAAATCCCCTTTCCATACGATGTCAAAAAGTATGGAACTTTCTTTTTCATCATGAGCAGTATTGGGCTGAACAATCCCACTTCTCGGATTCAAGTTCTTGCATAAATCATCGTAAAACATCATATCTCCTTAATTAATATCTGTTTTGTTAGATCCCACTCATCACCAGACATTATGTATGTCTCTGAGTAGCCTTAATTACTACCATACTTTTACCATTGCAATCAAACTTACCTACTACTTCATATTCATTCACTCTAACCTTTTTATTTTCCTCCATTATACTATCTTACCATTATAAAAGCCACCAGATTTTAATTGTCCAGTGGCTAATAAGTTCTCTGTTTACTCCTCTATTTTTACGATACCAATCTTCAATAGTGCTCAGCTCAGTATCAGTTAACCTGGATCTTGTAACCTATAAGCAGACTATGACCACTTTCATTTACATCATTTTTCCACTATGATATAATAATTATGAACCATTCACTTTAACGATAGAATTGGTCAAATATATTATAAAGAAATGGAGTGATAACAATGACTGTGATTATATTAGCAGTTGGCATACCGCTTACATTGGCATTAATTCTTTTTACGATTAAAATGGGCAAGATGGTTTTTCATTCCCCGATTGTCGCATCAAACTTGACAAAGGGCCAGATCATTCATCTTGAGCAGGGCAGCTATTCCCTTTGGGGCGAGTCTAAGGCTTACAAGACCAACCGCTTAATGGTAGAAAATCCTATTCTTATAGGACCAGACTCCAGAAAGGTTTCCATGAGAGCCGGTATCACCGGTACCAGCTCCGTATCACTTAGCGGGGTCAGCCGTAGTATATTATATACGTTTTCCGTTCCCTCCGGGGATTATGTTTTTGATCTGGAAAACAGGCCTTATTCAACACTGCCATTACCATCTTTTAGTACGCATGTAAAAGTATCTTATTTGATCCGGGAAAAAGTACCGGTTTTGTGTTATTTCGGTTTCAGTATCGGGCTCTCCAGTTCCATTGTAAGCTTAATTTTTACAGCGGTACTTGCAGTGATTTCGTAAGTGTGAATGAGCACCCGATTTTACTTCGCCTTCATATGGAGGTCAGCAAAATCCATATAACAATTCCAGTCATACTCATCCATATCGTGATTTCCTGTCTTATAATGGTGTCCGATACTTCCTTCGTGTACAGGCTGTTCCGGCAAGGGCCGTTTCTTCTGCCCGATTCCCTTCTTTCCAAAAAGCTCGTAAACCGGACTGGCCTGTATACAGGATTCAAACTGCCCTTCCGGGTCAGCCCAGCTGTCAAAGGTCTTCGCTGAGGTGTAGACTAACCTTGGTGCAATGAGACCAAGAAGCATATGCTGGTCAAACGGAAGGGTTTCTTCTTTATCTACATATTTCTGATAGTTCTTACAGAACCAATAAGGGAATCGTTTGACAATATCTCCGATTTTTTCACCCTTTGCTCCTCTTGATAAGGCATCTCCGCTGTTTCCGGCACAGCTGCTTACTGCCATGGCGAAGCGTTCATCCTGAGCCGTCCCCCAAAGGGCTGTCTTTCCGCCTCTGGAGTGCCCAACCAAAGCTACCCGTTTCTCATCAATCAAAGGTTCCATCTCAAAATAGTCCATAATACGGCTAGCCGCCCAGGCCCAGGCAGTTATAGCTCCCCAGGCATCGTCTGGTCTTCCTTCCACATATTCCGGGAACAGCCTGGAAAAGCCTGTGGTAAAGCCCTCATCATAGTCCGGTGATACCTCCTGGGTACGGAATGCTGCACAGGCGTATCCTCTGGAAATAATCGTTTCTGCCGGATAAAAGGAGCTTAGAAAATGTCTGGCCGGATCGCTGTCTTTGATTCCTCTATTGCAGACAGTAACAAAAGCAGGCACCGGGCCCTTTGCATCTGCTGGAATAAATGCTACAAATGTAAAGCTAAAATGAATGCCTTTTCTGATTGCTTCCACTTCCACTGTGTTTCTGATTGCACGTCCCTGCATGATTTCTTCTGATCTTCTGGAATCCGCCACCCGTATCTTAATTTCAACCTCGCTCATGTCAGGCAGGAATCCGTATTCTTCCTGGCGAAACAGATTAAGAAGCTCAGGTCTGCGTTTCTTGAGCCAGGTTTCCCAATCCCCGACCTCTGTCCCGTCAAGGCAGGTTAATATGGAGGGAATATTTCTTTTGTTTTCTATCATGACTCTTCCCCTCTCTTATTTGCTGTATTGCTTAATATCGCTTGGTGCAAAACCAAAACATTTCTTAAATACCTGAAAGAAGTAAGAGTAATCACTGTAGCCCAGCATACGTGATACTTCGTTAACTCTGTTCTGTGGATTTTTAAGCAGTATTTTGGCATTGATCATTTTTACCATAGTAACATAATTGGAGAACCCTACGCCGGTTTCTTTTTTAAAGCACTTGCTGAAGTAAGATGTAGATATCAACAATTCTTCGCAGATGTCTGATAATGAAATATTGCGCTGAATGTTCCTTTCCACATAATCGATTGCATTAAAAACCAGTTTGGAGTATTCCTCTCTGTTAGAACGAATAGATTGTACTTTACCTTCCAAGGAATCCGTCTCCTCCTCTTCTTCTCTTTCTTTATTTCTGGAAAGCGTGTCTACCGCCTTCTTTAAAGCCTGCTCCAGTTCATCTGTCATAATCGGTTTTAAGAGAAAATCACTGACACCATACCGGATGGCCTTTTGAGCATACTCAAAATGGCTGTAACCGGAAATTATGATGAACTGGGTATCCTGCTTTTGCTGATTTAATTTTTCAATAATATCAAGGCCGTTAAATCCCGGCATCTGGATATCAATGATCACGATATCCGGACATTCTTTGTGAATCAGTTCCAGGCCGGCAATTCCATCGTATGCCACTCCGGTAACTTCACATTGGAAGTTTTCCCAGTGAGTAGAACGCGCAATTGCTGTCACTGCTATCTTATTGTCATCTACGATTACTACTGAATACATAATGTCACTCCTTTTCGGACAATCAGGGCAGAGGAAATTCAAGCCTTACCTCTGTGTAATGAAGATATTCCGATTCTATATACACGCCGTACTCCGGACCATACATAAGCTGGATCCGGTCATGAACATTTTTAATACCAATCCGCTTTCTTTCTCCGTCCGCATGAATGGTGGTTAAGAGCTTATCAGGCGGTATGCCCTCTCCATCATCCCATATTTTTATGATCAGACGATCCTTTTCCTGATAAACAGAAATGCGAATGGTACAAATACCTATCTTCGGTTCCATGCCATGAACCAGAGAGTTTTCAATGATAGGCTGTAAAATACAGCTTGGTATCATAATATCCAGCAGACTTTCATCCACATCCCACTGAATATTCAGCCTGTCAGGATAAATATTGCTGTAAAGCTCCAGATAATTTTCTGCGTATTCAATTTCCATGCTTACGCTGCAGGTAGGCTGTGTGCGGTTAATGTTACCCCTGAAAAATTTGGATAAATAACAAATCAACCGGCTGACCTCTTCATCTCCATTGATTTGAGCAATGCCATTGATGGATTGGAGGACATTGAACAGGAAATGCGGATTGACCTGAGCCTGGAGTTCATGGTATTTGAATTCCAACAGCATGTATTCATTCTGCTGCTGAATTTCCTTTGCTTTAACCACCTCTGCCATGAGAGTTTCGATTCTGCCCGCCATTTCATGAATATGATCGGAGAGAACATCCATTTGATCACCGCTGGAAAAAGAGGTGGCTTCCATATCAAATTTTCCCTTTGATATCTGACTGATGTTACGGAGCAGTATCTCCAGATTCCTTGCCATATTTCCAAACATGAGCCAGAGAAATATTATAATAAGAACAAATAAAAGAAGTCCCACTGCAGATATAAAGTAAAGAAGATCAGAAAATGTTCTGTATTTTTCCGTCAAATCAACCTCATGAGAGATCCGCAGCCGGCTCCTGTTAATAAAGTACTCTGCATACAGGTAGTCATGCTTGTTATTCTTTTTCTGGTTTTCCTGACTGGTGCCTTCATTGGTAGAGAATAGAAGGGCTTCGTTTCTATCATATAATGTGAAGTTCCCTATTCGATTGCTGTCTATGTTAGAAAATATTTCTTTCAAGGAACCATTCTGTACCTCTGCAATGACACAGCCGCAGAATTTCATACTACCCTGATCAAACAAATATCGCATGAGAATGATTCCGTTCTCATTGGGACTGCTTGTCCATACCGTATTTCCGGGCTGGTCAGCCAGATTTCCCAGATTCTTAAAATAAAGATTTCTCACGTCCTCATCTTTTGGTCTTTCTTTCCGAATTCTGGAATCCCGGTAAACCATATGAATGTTGTTAGCAGGATCTACGATGGCGACCCAGTTAATGTCATAATTGGCGCTGAGCATTTCTTCTAATTGCTTTCGGATCCTCTGGGTGAGAAATGGAACCTCTGTCTTTTCAGAACCAACCATCTGATATAAAAGCGGACCAAACCGTTCGTTTGTGGCTGACAATGGGATGGTATCCTCCACCAATTCCTTTAACGATATATCAATGTTTCGGCATATCTGCTCGGTTAAGGTATCCGACTGATTGGTCAGCTCTGTCTTAAACCAGTTGCTGCTGACCTTATAAATGCAGACCAGGGCTCCCAGAAATGTCACGCCTAACAGCATGGTGACCGCGATCATTTTAAAATACAGAGTTTTTCTGAAATGAATTTTTTTATCGGCGGGTCTCATCAGCCACCTCCTGTTTTTTCCAACTATATCAACTCATAATGAGAATGTCAACGACAGAAAGCGACTGATTATGGCAATATCAGCCCTTAACCGCACCGGAGGTAATTCCTCCGATAATGTACTTCTGAAGCATAAGGTAAAGAAGTAAGATAGGTATGATGGAGAGAATGAATAATGCAAAGGCAAGACCCAGCTCTATGCTGTTCTCTCCAAAGAAGAAATACTGGGTCAGTGGGATGTTCCGGACCTGTTTTTGCTGAAGCAGTGTTAAAGACATCTGGAAATCATTCCATACATTCAGTGAATTTAAAATAACAGATGTCAGTATGATTGGCTTCATCAGCGGAAATACAATGCGGAAAAATGTGGAATAGATGCCGGCTCCATCTATGGAAGCCGCCTCTTCCAGTTCCTTGGGGATGCTTTTAACAAAACCTGATACTAAAAGTACGGTAAATGCAATTTGAAAACCGACCTTTGCCATGATAAACCCATGAAGGGTATTTAACAGCTTCCATTTTGTCATGTCGATATAGAGTGGGGTCATGATCGACTGAAATGGAATAATCATAGCTCCTATAAACAGATAATAGATTCCGTTATAGAACTTGTTGTTTTTTCTGGCAATGATATAAGCTGCCATGGTACAGAACAGGGTAATAAGCACAACCGATACGACTGTGGTCACAAGGCTGTTCTTAAGAGCCAGGCCGAAATTGGAGGTTTCTATAGCCCGTGTAAAGTTATCCCAGTGAATGATTTTGGGGAATGCCAGGCGGTTTATAACCATCTCTGGTTTTGATTTGACGGAATAAATAATTGCAATGTAAAAGGGACTGACAACCAAAAGAGTGATTGCAATTTTTATAATAAGAGTCAAGCTTTTCTTTAATGTCCGGTTCATTAGATCTCCACCTCCCTGGCTCTTAAATTCTTTGATACCAGTGTGCTGACAATGAAAATAGCTATGGTAAATACCACTGCAATTGCCTGTCCGTAGCCAGCTTTAAAATAAGTAAATAAGTTGTTGTAAATTAACATTGCCACAGTTTCAGAAGCTCTTCCCGGTCCTCCGCCTGTCGCTGCCATTGGATAATCAAACACCTTCATACCCCAGGCCAGAAGCAGGGTGAAGTTTGCGGTAATTGCCGGTGCGATCATGGGGAATGTGATCGCTTTGAACTTCTGCCATGACGTGGCGCCTTCCAGCTCTGCTGCCTCATAATAATCTTTGGATACTCCCTGAATCGCCGCAATATAAACGACCATACAGTAACCCGCATCTCTCCAGATAGAGATCACAGAGAGTCCGATCATGACCCAGACCCTGCTTCCAAGGGGACTTGGAATTCCAAACACATTAAAAAACACATCACTGTATACATATCTCCAGATATAGGAAGATAATACAAGGCTAAGACAATAAGGTACAAAAATACAAGTCCTGAGTAAGTTATTTACTTTTGATTTTTTCGATATCATCAGGGCAAAAAGCAAACCAAAAAGGTTAGAAAATACCATTGTAACTGCTGTAAAGATCAGTGTATTTTTTATGGCATTTAATACATTGGCATCCTGAAAAATACGGATATAATTGCTTAGGCCCACATATTTTTTAACCGGACTCATTCCATCCCATTTCGTAAAGGAGATCGGAAACCCCTGCAGAAACGGATAGACCACGAATATTGAGAATATAATCAGTGCCGGCAGTACAAAGGTAAATTCCTGCAGCCGTTTTTTCGTTTTCTGGTTCATTCATGCCTCCAATATGTTGAAAAAATAAAGTCAGGGTTTTATATAGCTTTAGCTACCTGCCACCCTGACTTCGTGAGTTATTTCATTACTTCATAAAATTACTGTCTGATGGATGCGATTTCATAATCAATGTCCTGAAGTAATTTTGCTACGTCACGCTGGCTGTCGTCCAAAGTGACAAATTCCTGAAGTTTGGTGCGGAATGCAGTGGAATACTCAGAGGTATAATCTGGCACCAGACTCTTGGAAACGATCATATCGTTATCGATATATGATTTGATTTCCTTAATAAAGTCATCTGCATCATCAGTTGAAACTGTTACATTGCTGGTCATTAATTTAGCAGTAGACATCCAGGTCTTTGAGCTTTCTTCATTGGCAAAATAATTTAATAATGCCATAACCGCTTCCTTTTGCTTTGTCTGGGAAGATACTACGAATACATCATCAATACCAACCCATAATTTATTGTCCTGGGCATTGTTTGACCATGGAGTCGGGAACATACCGAATTCACCATCCGGGCTTGCTGCAATAACGTCTCCCATGAGCCAGCCGCCGTTCATGTACATCGGTCTCTGACCTGCTGCAAAGTTCTGAATACCCTGTGTCTGATCTACAGCTGCATCACCTGCATCTTTGTAGGAAGCGAATTTAGAGAACATTTCCATTGCTTCTTTCACAGTTGCATTGTCAGACAGCTCTTTCTTGCCTTCCTGAGAATCTCTCCATACACTTTCATTTCCGGTGGAAGCTGCCATGCTTGTAAAGAAAGAATCAAGCTCATGGAATACTCCGTGAATGAAGTTGTAAGGATGTACAAATGGTTTAATACCTTTATCATTAAATGCGTCAGCTACTTTAAAGAACTCGTCCTTTGTCTTTGGAGCCTCTAATCCGGCTTCTTTAAACATCTTCTTGTTGTAGAAGGTTGCCTTTACCTGAGCATCGATAGGGAATCCGTAAACTCCGCCGTCAATGGTACATTCATCGGCTAACATTGGAAGTACATTTTTCATGCAGTCTTCGTCTTTTAAGTCCATAAAGTAACCGCCATCAACGAATTCTTTCATTGTCTGAGGCTTACCAAACATAATGTCCGGTGCTTCGCCTGCAGCGATATAGTTTTTATACGTTGCGATATAAGAGGAAGATGCTACGACCTCTACATCAACTTTAACTCCTGGGTTTGCTGCTTCAAATGCTGCTATCATAGCATCCAGAGCATCTCTTTTTGACTGTTCGCCCATGTAGTGAACCAGACGGATCGTAACCTCGTCCCCACTGGCTGCTTTTGTTGTCTCGCCTTTGTTATCTGCTCCTTTTGTCTCCTGACTTGTAGTCTCCCCTACGGTTTCTGTCTTACTTCCTGAGGAGCAGCCTGTTGCTGTTGCTGCCAAAAGACCGGCTAGCAAGAGGGCCGAAGCACGCTTAAAATACCTTTTTTTCATTTTACTTCCTCCTTAAATTTAGGTTCGTAATACTACCTCCTAAACATTTTAGCAAACGAAAGCGCATGGTCATATATTATTTTTTTGCTGTATTATTATTTTTCTTGTCTTTTTTGCGCAGTCAAGGCATAATACCACAATATATTCTCATTATTGTCTATTAATTATTCCTTTTATCGGTTTATATTGTTAAGAAACGTTAAAAAACCTGAAACGATTCAGGCTATGTTCCTTTCACTATCAAAGGTCATAAACATAGTCTCAACCATTTCAGGTTTTCTTAACCTGTCAGTCAGACAATCCTATAATTGCATCTCTTACGTTACGAGCACCAACCAGGCGGATTCCAGGAACGGGTCCCATCTTTCCCATGCATATTTCAGGAAGGATGCAGGTCTTAAATCCCAGCTTCTTTGCCTCGTTCACTCTTTGCTGGGCCATGGAAACAGCACGAACCTCTCCAGATAACCCAACTTCGCCAAAGATAATAGTTTTTGAATCCACCGCCCGGTCCTTCATACTGGAAACGATAGCCATGAGAATGGCAAGGTCAAGGGCCGGTTCGTTCATCCGGAGTCCACCGGTAATATTCACGTAAGCGTCAAAATGAGAAAGGTCATAGTGGCATCTTTTCTCAAGGACTGCCATCAATAAGTTTACCCGGTTATAATCCGTACCAGCCGCCGTACGCCTTGGCATACCAAAAGCCGTTGGCGTAATCAGTGCCTGAACCTCCAAAAGCATAGGCCTTGTCCCCTCCATGGAACAGGCTACCACAGCACCAGAAGCCTCCTCCGGCCTTCCGCTCAACATATATTCAGAGGGATTTGCCACCTCAGCCAGGCCGCTTTCTACCATTTCAAATACTCCGATTTCATTGGTAGAACCAAATCTGTTTTTAACACCACGGATAATCCGGTAGGAAGCACTTCTTTCTCCCTCGAAATAAAGCACCGTATCCACCATATGCTCCAGCACTCTGGGACCGGCCACGACTCCTTCTTTTGTTACATGTCCTACAATGAAAACAGCGATTCCTGAACCCTTTGCGATCTGCAAAAGGATATTGGTGGATTCTCTTACCTGGCTGACACTTCCTGGTGCGGAAGAAACCTCTTCCCGGAACATGGTCTGGATGGAATCAATGATCACTACATCCGGCTTTTCCTCCCGAATGACTCCTTCAATCAGTTCCAGGCTCGTCTCACAGAGGAATAAAAGATCACCGGTTATTTCCCCGATACGATTCCCCCTTAGCTTAATCTGCTTTAAGGATTCCTCTCCCGATATGTAAAGCACCTTTTGTCCGGAAGCGGCAAGGTTACGGCAGACCTGGAGCAAAAGGGTGGATTTCCCGATTCCCGGGTCTCCTCCTACCAGAACCAGAGAGCCTTTTACAACACCGCCCCCAAGAACCCGGTCCAGTTCCTCATAACCAGTCTTCATACGGTCCTGCTCATCAAGATGAATGTCCGAGAGCCTGCTGGGCTTCGCCTTTGCTCCCAGGATACCGCCATCGCCTCCAGAACCAATTCCTCGTTTGGACACAGGCTCTTTTTTTCCCACCAGCTCCTCTACAAATGTATTCCACTCCTTACAGCCAGGGCACTGTCCCAGCCACTTTGCGGATTCATATCCACATTCCTTACAAAAGAATGCAGTTGCCTTAGCTTTTGCCATCTGCTTCCTCCTTAAAAAATGGGGCCCGGCTCTTCATAAGAACCGAACCCCTTCCTTATTCCTGTTATTTGCGTTTGATCTTCACAGATACCGGAGTACCCTCATTTAATTCAACGCTTGCAGAAAGCTTACCGCTCATATTGGTTCTCACGCTTCCGGCTGCTTCACCTTCCACATAAACCTCATATTCTGTATCCTCTGCCAGCTGAATGGTTAACTGAGCATCCTTGTCACCCTCGACCAAAAATTCTACACCATCGTTGGAAACGGTAAAATTTTCTACCGCAGTCCCGGGTACAGACTCGTATACAAACATGCCGTTTCGTTCCAGCTTGGTTATCTCATAAAAAGTCTTTACTTTATATAAATCACCTGCGTGTTCAAAATCCTGTAATTTTGACTTTGCTCCTAATTTGTAATTACCAAAACTGATTGTTCCGTCTTGTTCAGTGCGGATTAATTCTTCAATTACCGGCATCGGTTTGCCCTCCTAGTATTTTGTTTACTTATCCCTGATTGCGAAGAACAGATCCTTTCGCTTGTAGCTATTATACACGAATGAGCGGAAAATGGCTAGCTATTTTACAAGCTCTCTGACAGAAAATTTAAGTCCTTCTGTATCTGCTGATACAACCACTTCATCCCCGTTTTTCACGGTTCCGCTTAAGATCTCCTCCGCCAGCTTATCTTCCAGACTATTTTGTATGGTCCTTCTAAGAGGTCTTGCACCGTACTTTTCATCATAGCCTTTCTGAATCAGATATTCCTTTGCATCTTCTTCAACAATAATAGAAATATTCATCTGTTCTTTGGTACGCTTCATAATATCCTTCAGCATAATGGATACGATATCCTTCATATGCTCTTTGTTCAGTGGGTGGAATACTATGATCTCATCAATACGGTTAATGAATTCCGGCTTAAAGAGACGTTTCACTTCTTCCATAACCCGGTCCTTCATCAGCTTGTAATCTGCCTTTTCATCGGCGACTGCACCAAATCCCAGACGTTTCGGAGAAATGATGGTTTCAGCTCCCGCATTGGATGTCATTATTATAATTGTATTCTTAAAATCAATCTTTCGCCCCTGGGCATCGGTGATGTGACCATCGTCAAGCACCTGTAAAAGGATATTGAATACATCGGGGTGAGCCTTTTCAATCTCATCAAACAAGATGACGGAATAGGGGTTTCTTCTCACCTTTTCACTTAGCTGGCCGCCCTCATCATATCCAACGTATCCAGGAGGAGAACCGATCAGCTTTGAGACACTGTGTTTTTCCATGTATTCCGACATATCTACCCGGATCAGGGCATTTTCCGTACCGAACATGGCCTCTGAAAGAGCCTTTGAAAGCTCTGTTTTACCCACACCAGTAGGTCCTAAGAACAGGAAGGAGCCGATTGGACGTTTCGGGTCTTTTAAGCCGACTCTTCCGCGGCGGATGGCTTTTGCAACAGCAGTCACAGCTTCTTCCTGGCCAATGACTCTTTCGTGAAGGATATTCTCCAAGTTTCTAAGGCGTTCGCTTTCCCCTTCCTCCAGCTTTCTAACAGGAATCTTGGTCCAGCTTGAGATTACATCGGCAATCTCTCCCTCATCTACCGTAAGGCTCTTGGTGGTTTTCTCCTTCTGCCACTTTTCACGGATCTTATCAATCTTTTCCCGCTTTTTCTCCTGTTTCTTCTTAACGGCACCGGCTTTTTCATAAGCCTCTGCCTTAATAAAACCTTCCTTCTGATCTTCCATCTGTTCGATCTCAAGCTCCAGTTCTTTAATCTCTGTAGGCTCGGTAAACATGGTCAGACGAACCTTTGAGGAGGCTTCATCAATTACATCAATTGCTTTATCCGGAAGGAAACGGTCATTGATATAACGGGAGGACAGCTTCACAGCGGCTTTGACAGCATCATCGGTAATGGTTACTCTATGATGATCTTCATAACGTCCTTTTAAGCCTCTTAAGATACCGATGGCTGCCTCTTCGGAAGGTTCCTCTACCGTAACCGGCTGGAACCTGCGTTCAAGAGCTGAGTCCTTTTCAATGTACTTGCGGTACTCTTCTATGGTGGTGGCTCCGATTAACTGAAGCTCGCCTCTTGCTAGTGAAGGCTTTAATATATTGGAGGCATCAATGGCGCCTTCCGCTCCGCCGGCACCGATAATGGTATGGATCTCATCTATAAATAAAAGAACTTCTCCATCCTCGATGACCTCTGCAATTACTTTTTTAATTCTTTCCTCAAACTCGCCACGGTATTTGGAGCCGGCTACCATACCAGATAAATCAAGGGTCAGAAGGCGTTTTCCAGCTATGGTCTCAGGGACATCTCCATCCGTGATCATCTGTGCCAGACCTTCTACAACCGCTGTTTTACCAACTCCAGGTTCTCCGATGAGGCAAGGATTATTCTTGGTTCTGCGGCTTAATATCTGAATGAGGCGCTTGATCTCAGATTCTCTTCCAATGACCGGATCAAGCTTTCCCTTTAATGCAAGCTCTGTCAAATCTCTGCTATAGCTGTCCAGTGTCGGTGTGTTGCCTTTTTTTTGTGTTTTCATAAGCTCTTCCTTATTGGCTGGAGCATCTTCTCCCATGGCGGCCAGCACATCAATATAGAGCTTTTGAACGCTGACACCAATGGTATTTAACAATCTGGATGCAACACAGTCATTGTCCCGGATAATAGAAATGAGAACGTGTTCCGTACCAATTAAATTAGCCTTAAAACGAACTGCTTCCCGGTAACTGTTCTCCAATACTCTTCTTGCGCCGGGAGTATAACCGCCATCTTCCTGGAGACGGACAGCCTGATCCGGTGCAATTAACTGGCTGATTAAATTTAAAACTTTATCTTCTTTTACACCATTTTCTTCTAATACCCTGGAAGCGACTCCGCTCCCTTCTTCCAGAAGGCCGATCAGTAAATGCTCGGTTCCTACATAGCCGTGCCCAAGACGTTCTGCTGCCTGTACGGCCAGATTTATGGCCGTCCTGGCCTTTGTCGTAAATCTGTCTATCATAATTGCATCCTCCTGTTATTTTAATTCCGGTAATTCCCTGCGGATAAATTCTGCTCTCGCGATATCCAGTTCCTCCTTACTAAGGGGACGGTCAGAAATTTTCTGCAGATTGGCCGGCTGTATTCCAAGCATTAAGCGGTAAACCGAAACATCTTCCTTTGCCTTTACTAGTTCATCAGACAAGGCAGCCATCAACTGGGACAGGAAAATCATAGAATCCCGAAATGTCAGCCTTCTGGCATATTTCAGCACTCCGTATGATTTATACACTTCATCTTCTCTTTCAATCTTTCGTTTCTGTATGGACAATTTTCTTACCTGCATCTCCTGATTGGTCAGCTGGATGGCGGCTTTCGTTACCGTATCGATAATCTCCCGTTCCGTCTGACCAAGAGTTTTTAAATTGGAGATTTCATAGAGAGATCCGAAGTTTTCTTCCACATCTCCATAAACGCCCCGAACGCAGGCTCCAAAACGGCTCATATCTCCAATCAGACTGGAAAATTTTCTTCCCTGGGAAAGCATGGGAAGATGAACCACAACAGATGCCCGAAGACCAGTGCCTACATTGGTAGGAAAGGATGTTAAATATCCAAAACGATCATCAAAAGCATATTCAAATCTTTCGTTAATGTAATCATCAAGCTTATCCGCCTTTTCCCAAAGCTCTTCCAGATAAAGTCCGGCTCCAAGCATCTGAATTCTGATATGATCGTCACAGTTTAAGACGATTCCCGTATCTTCCTCTTGGGAAAGAAGAATTCCGGAAGGCCTTTTCTTTGTTAGAGCTGAAGAATTTAATACTCTTCTTTCTTTTAAGGCCAATCTGTCAAGCTCTTCCATCTCATTTAACAAGGCGAATTTAAACTTTTTCTCTTCCATTTCACCAACATCTTTTAAACCGAATTCCAGTCGGTGAACCAGTTCCGTGCTCACTTTGTCATCAAGCTTTGCAGGAAACGGATATTCCTGTAAATTTCTTGCAAGACGGATCCGGCTGCTTATAATTCCAGGGCGTCCGGCAGGATTTTGCTCATACCATCTATGCATTCGTCTCATTTCCTTTCCTAAGTTCTCTGATTCGATCACGGCAGACCGCTGCGGTTTCGTAATCTTCAAAACGTAATGCTTCTTTTAGTCTGGAATCCAGCTCTGATAATTCTTTTTCCTCTTCAGTTACTCCTTTGGCCAATACTTTACCGCTTGTCTTTCCGCCCTTTTCGCCTTCATCCTCTGTATTTTGGTAAACAGGAGATTTACCAGTATGGTGCAGGCTTCCCTGAAGCTGCTTGATGCTGTCCTCCATAAGAGGACCGAAAACACTGTAACAGTCCGCACACCCAAATCTGCTGTCCCTGACAAAGGTATCATAAGTAGTGCTGCAGGTGGGACAGGAAATCTGATGAAGCTTATCAGGTCCCTGATTATCATCTTCGATTCCTAAAAGGCCGGAAAGTAGCTTTCCAATCGGGAATTCTCCGTCAAATATAGCTGCGTATACTCCAAAATCCATCTCTTTCGCACACTGGGCACAAAAATGATGTTCCTTCTTCACTCCATTCACTACTTCCGTATATTGAATATTTGCTTCGCGAATCTTACATCTCTCGCATAACATAATGAACCTCCAATCCAGTGAATTACTCTTCCCTCTGGTCTTTTATAAATGACTGGAATATCTCATCTACCAGCTGGTGCATTTCTTCACATGACACATTCTTACAGATGCCCCGAGCCAATACTACGCTCAAGTCTCTGCGCATCTCGTCAAGAACCTGGATCTTATCCACATCCAGAGATACAACGGCACCTTTGCGGCGGTCAAGCTTTACAAAGCCTTCCTGTTTCAGCACAGTATACGCCTTATTTACCGTATGCATATTAATTCCTATGTTGTCGGCCATCTGGCGTACGGAAGGCAGGGGATCCCCTTCTCTGATACTTTCTGTGGCGATTCCTATGATTATCTGGTTTCGAAGCTGGATGTAGATCGCTTCGTCACTGTTAAAATCAATTTGCAAAAACATAATTTCACCATCTTTCGTTATATCTGTTATATGAATATTAGCACACATCACTTATTTTTTCAATAGTCTTATCCTCTCCAGTTTTCATGGTTTTTTCATGATTAAAATTATCCTTTTTTGATTATTTCCATTTTATTCTGCATCACTTCCATATTTTCCTTTTGTATCTGTAAATGCAAAATTTTTTTATTAGAAAGTTGTTTTATCATAAATATAAGCTGCTGCATGCCCGGATTATTCCGTTCCCATGCAGCAGCTTATTTATTTAACTATCTATTATCAATCATCAAGATCCATAAATTCAAAATCGTCTTCTTCGTCCTGATCATCCTTTTTTACCGGTTCAGATGACTGCCCGTTATCTGTCCTCCTGGGCTGTGTCGGTCTTTTACGTGACTGGCCATGAGACACATGGGAGGACAGATTTCTCTCCACATCTTCAAGGCTGGATTCCACAATAAAATCATCATCCTCTTCCAGTTCCTGTACCGGATTTTGTATCGGCTTGTCCATGTTTCTTTCAGGCCGCTTAACCTCTGGTATGGTTTCAAAGGATTCCCGGTCAAATTCTTCCCGGCTGTACCGTTTAATTCTGCTTTCCGGAGCCTCCTCCGGATCTTTATAAAAACGGTTACTGCCTTCCGGATCTCCTTTTACGGAACGATCCCTTCCTGAGCCGTTATTTCCTTTTCTTAATAGTAAAATAACGATTACCAGAAGAACCAAGGCCATTACGCTGACAG
Source organism: Clostridium sp. 12(A) (assembly GCA_000526575.1). GTDB lineage: Bacteria > Bacillota > Clostridia > Lachnospirales > Lachnospiraceae > Lacrimispora > Lacrimispora xylanolytica. The sequence continues at coordinate 27,469 of JAGI01000003.1, forward strand.
CAATAAGAATATAAAACTGCATGCTGTAATCTTTTCGAAGTGCTTCATAGGTCTTTGCCAGCTTTGTATACTCGTCACCTGATACTCCTGATGCAAAATACCTTTGAATCGTCTTTTCTTTTAAATCGTAACGGTAGAATTCTTTTTCTCCATTCCAGTTCATGGCGTAGAATACACAATATTCCGGTTCTGCCTCAGTTTTTGCCACCCAGCCTGTCACACGGACGCCATCAATATCCACGCTTCGTTCTGTAAAGCCTTCCGGTACTTTGGTATCTGTATCAAGAGGAATAATTACAATAGCCTTAGAGCTTGTCTCCACCTGTACAAACTGAGACCAGGAATCGGATTTCTCATTGTAAACAAAGAAGCCACCATTGCCGCCTGCATCCTTTAAATAAAGGAGAAGAAGATCCTTTTCCAGTCCTTTACCCGACATTACATCAGTGCCCTTATAGGAATAAGTTGCTGCTTCAAATCCTTCTGGAAGAGATGCTTCATCAAAGGAGGTTGCAATGTTATAATCCGTTCCATTAACCGTTACCTTTGTGTCAGCAAATTCCGCTTCTTTCGTCTCCCCATTTTCATTGGTTTCACGAACGGATTCTCCGCCTTCTGGTTTTTTCACGGTTATGGTATAGTTCTTTATGGTCTGGCCGTCTTCGGCTGTTACTTTGACAACAACCTTGTTTTCTCCCGCTTTTAACCCTTTATCACCCTCAAGCGCTACGTTTGCCCCAGCATTGGCTGCCACAGCATTGACTACTAAATCAGAGGTGTTGGCATCTACTTCGGTTGTATATTGATCCACAGCAGCCGAAAATGCCGGTGACAGGGTTCCAGGTGAGATTTTTAAGGATTTTAAAGTGGCATCCTTGGAAACCGTTGCCGGTGAAGTGACCTTTACGGTTGCACTCCCCTGTTTGCTAAGAGACAGTGCCTGGGAATTTACATCGTAAATTTCCTGAGAGGTTACCTTGATCTGGGCATTGCCCGCCTGTAAGGTTTTAAACTTAAGGCTAAAATTAAATGTTTTCTGGTCTGCAGAATCCATGGTACCTAAAATTTTAATGGCTCCTGCGCCGCCGTTGGCACTGGTCCCGCTTACAAATTCTAAAATCCCCGGATCATACGACAGCATGACCTCTGCTGTCCCCAGTGCAGTATCACTGGTCACCTTCATATTAACAGTCACATCATTTCCCACCATGACCGATGGGTCTGAAAATGAGATCTTTGTGTTGGAGGCCCAGGATATCATCTGACCGAAAGGTCCTACGACAGCTATCATGAAGGCGGTCATCACACTGATTAAAAGTTTTTTCAGTTTCCTATTCATATTGTCTCCTATTTCTGCAGGGCATTAAAGTCCCAGAACCTTCTTTTTTAATACCAGAAGATCCTTTGAATCAATCTTGCCGTCGCCATTTAAGTCAGCGGCCTTTTTTTCTGTTTCAGACAACTTTTCCAGTCCAAGGAGGTAACGCTGAAGCTTTAGCACATCCTTGCTTGATACTTTTCCATCCCCATCAATATCTCCTGTGGTCCCGGAAGCAGCATGCGCGGCGGCAACTTCCTGGGCCTGTGTCTGTGCTGCAGTCTCTGTTACCTGCGTTGTCACCGGTTTACTTCCTCCCGGTCCCTGTGTGATGACACCGGTGGAAGTCTGCACGGAGATACTGGTACTGCCTACGGGAGCAATGGTTACATTGCTTCCTCCTGGCGTTCCCTTGTTACCAGACTCATTGGTACTTGTTTTGCCAGGTCCGCTGCTTCCAGGTCCACCGCTGTTTCCGGATCCGCTGCTGCCACTGGATCCGCTGCTCCCTGAACTACTGCTTCCCGGGTTACTGGGCGTGCTGCCTGAACTGCTGCCTCCCACACCAGAAGAATAGGTCGGACCATTATTCTGACGTACTACATGAAGGATATATTCCCTTACCGTTCCATTTTGAGCTGTTACGGATATTTTAATATCATTATTACCATTTTGAAGTGCTACGGTTCCGGTTCCGCTCACAGAGGAGGCAGAATTTAACGCTGAAGCAGATATCTTAATGTTAGATACCGTAGGGTCAACAATTAAATTGTATTCCAGGGTATCTCTGTGGAAGGTAGGTGTCATTACAAAGCCGTCCACACTTAAGCCTGCAAGCATATTGTTGGGATTTCCATCACCTGTTGGCTGACTGCAGGGAGTTTCCGGCATATTATTGTAGACCGGAATCTTAAACTCAAGAGCCGTTTTTTTCATATCGCTGTTATATGCTTTTGAAAATACAGCACCCTCTGAAGCTGCGCCCTGTACATTGGTCATGTACTGATGCTTATATAAGTTTGCACCCTGTACATTAAACTTCTTCAGATAAAATGTATCCTGCCCAACTTTTACATAGTTATTACCATAATATAAAGCTCCGCCCAAAATTGATTTTTCAGGGGAATTCCATGGTCTTCCGTAATTACCTGTTTGGGAGGCCCACCATAAACCTCTTTGAACCGCTGACATACTTCCTGACTGATAGGCTTCAATGTTAAAGAAATTATAAAATCCCTCATATCCGGACTCTGTTCCGGATACGCTTTTTCCATTTCCTGCGGATCCCTGTTCCTGTATAATCATAGCAGCAAGAACGTAAGGGTTAACCCCGGACTGGGTGGCGGCATTCATGATCATGTTTGCATAAGAGGAACTGCCGGTACCGGTGGTATTGTTGGAAGGAGCTGTTGAGGACGGACCCGTAAGGCTGGCTCCTGGTCCGTATTCCATAAGAACCTGAGGATTCTTAGGTGTTATGGAAGCGTGAGGTGCCTCTAAGCTTACATTCCCGGATCCGGAGCTTTGGGGAGCTCCTCCGGTAGCAGGACTTACAGCTGCGCCAGGTCCTACATTTTGAGAACCTCCGGTGGGATTTGAAGTACCGGTGGAATCATTGGAACCTCCGCCGCTTTGGGAGCTGCCGGATAAAAAGGTTCCTTTCGTCATGGTCTGCAGCCCATCCATGGTCTGTTTATTGCTGTCATAGGAATGGCTTAAGAACTGAAATACATTTGTTTCGTCCAGAAAATTTCTGGGATCCATATAGTATTTTACAATATCTTCTGATGCTGTTACCCAGCTACTGCCGTCAAAGCCTACCCAGGTGCTGGTATCGAAGTTATAGGCACCGCTTAGCATGGACTTCCAGGAGGACATGCTGCTGGTATGTACCAGGGTCTTTCCTACCTGACTTTCTTCTCTTACCGCTGTATTCCAGTCAAGATTGGTCTTTTGGGCACGAAAAACCCACTGAGGGTGCTGTGCATGGAGCTCACGAAGGCGCACCTTATAGCTCTCCGGAAATCCTTCCGCGGAAAGCTGGGATTCAAAGTTCCCATCCTGGGTGTAGGAAGCAGGAAACTTTAAATAACTCTTTGTTACATAGCCGGTAACCTTTTGACCACTTGCATTGGAAAAACGAATTTGATACCATAACGCGCCGTCCGTTGCATTCTTTTCATCGATTACGGTTACGGATGCGCCGTTGGTCAGTTTTGTAACGATAGAATAGGTCGTACCGGGCCCGCTCCTCACATTAAGTGAAGTAGCATTCACCGTGGCCGACCTCTCTGTGTAAGCATACGCATTTATGTATGGCGTAATAACTCCAACGCTGGAATCCAACACCAGAACACTGGCTAATATAATAGCCAGCTTACGAGCTTTTTTGTACTTTTTCATCTGTTTCTCCCAATATGACCTTATGTATTTTAAACTTAACAATTATATGTAAATCATCCATTTATTTATTATAATGACAAATCATACCATGTGTCAACCAAATCGTCCAAAGTTCAGACAATTGGAATTATTTGTAAGAAAATCTTTATAGTTTTAAGAATCACTTAAGCATCATAGCGATACCTTGAAAACAAGGATATGGTGTGATAGACTAAGTTAAAACAAAAGGGAAGGAAAGGAGATATGATGCAGGAGCCATCATATGACGATTAATGAATACAGCAGATTATTTTATTGAAAAACTGGATATGATCCCTCATCAGGAGGGCGGCTTCTTTAAAGAAATAGAAGCTTCTGATGATTATATTCCGGTAAACGCGACCGAAGCCGATACCAGAAAAACACGAAAATTATGGACAAGCATCTATTTTCTTTTAAGGGACGGTGAAGTTTCCAATTTCCACCGGTTAAAATCCGATGAAATGTGGTATTATCATGCAGGTTCCTCATTGACCATATATATGATAACTCCAGAAGGTGAATTAATCACCAGGGATCTTGGCTTAGATTTAGATCGGGGAGAATGCCCTCAGGTTCTGGTTCCAAGGGGATATATATTTGGCTCTGCCATGAATAAAGAAGGATTTGCTCTGGTGGGCTGTATGGTTTCCCCTGGCTTTGACTTTGAAGACTTTGAATTATTAAATAGAGAGGAGCTTTTAAAAAGCTATCCTCACCACACAGAGATCATAAGAAAGCTGTCTATGGAAAACAGTTAACCATATAAGAAAGCAAAAATAAGGCTCCCCTTGCCGGGGAGCCTTAAACTTATTTATTATACCGGATATGCCTTGCTTTCCTTGTCGGCTACTGTTACATCAACACCAGTCTGCTGAGCTGCACGGTATTCAAAGAATTCTTTTGCTACTGTTGGGAACAGAGCGTAGGATAACACATCCTCATCCTGCTGTTTCCACTGTGCACATTCCTTCTCAAACTTCGGAAGCTGTGGCTCAATGTTATCTGCCGGACGACAGGTAATCGGAGTCTCGTTTCCAATAACTTTTTTCTGAATTTCAGCATTGAACGGTTTTACTGTCTGGCCGAATTCACCTAAGAACATCTTTCTTGTCTCTTTTGTAACCATCTTATAACGCTCGCCGCCGATAACATTTAATACTGCCTGTGTACCAACGATCTGAGAAGAAGGAGTAACAAGAGGAGCTTCTCCTAAGTCCTGTCTTACTCTTGGAATTTCCTGAAGAACTTCCATATATTTATCTTCCTGGCCTGCTTCTTTTAACTGGCTAACCAGGTTAGAAAGCATACCGCCAGGTACCTGATACTGTAATGTCTTAATATCTACGCCAAGAACCTTTGGATTTAATAATCCGCTCTTTAATGCTTCCTCACGGATTGGCTGTAAATAAGAGCAGATTTCAGCCAGAAGATTCTGGTCAAAGCCTGTATCATATGGTGTGCCACGGAATGTCTCAACCATAACCTCAGTTGCTGGCTGGCTGGTTCCAAGTGCAAGTGGTGACATTGCGGTATCGATGATATCGCATCCAGCTTCCACTGCCTTTAAGTATGTCATGGAAGCAACACCAGAGGTGTAGTGGGTATGAACATCGATAGGAAGCTTAGTTGATTCCTTAAGAGCACTGATCAGCTCTTCTGCTTTGTAAGGAGTTAACAGACCTGCCATATCCTTTACACAGATGGAAGAAGCTCCCATGTCTTCGATTCTCTTTGCGATATCTTTCCAGTAATCCAGAGTGTATGCATCACCCAGAGTATAGCTTAACGCTACCTGAGCGTGACCATTCTCTTTATTACATGCGCTTACAGCTGTCTGTAAGTTGCGGATATCATTTAAACAGTCAAAGATACGGATGATATCAATACCATTAGCCAGAGATTTCTGTACAAAGTATTCTACAACATCATCAGCATAGTGATTGTAACCTAAAATATTCTGTCCACGGAAAAGCATCTGTAACTTTGTATTCTTAAAGCCATCTCTTAACTTTCTAAGTCTGATCCAGGGATCTTCCTTTAAAAAGCGAAGGCACGCATCAAAGGTTGCGCCGCCCCAGCACTCTACTGCATGATATCCAACCTGATCCATCTTCTCTACGATCGGAAGCATCTGATCGGTTGTCATTCTTGTAGCAATCAAAGACTGATGAGCATCACGAAGGGCTGTCTCTACAATCTTGACCGGCTTTTTCTCTATTTCTGCCATTGTCTTACCTCCTGGTCAATGTTAATTCTGCTCTGATCTGAGCCATACATATGCCGGCAGTAACTGCCGGCCTTATCGTCTTAGTTCAGTGTCGCTAATGTCGCGCCAGATTCTACTGCATCACCATTTGATACATTGATGCTTGCAACAGTACCATCAGAAGGTGCTACGATTTCATTTTCCATCTTCATAGCTTCAAGAATAACAAGTACATCTCCTTTTTTCACTGCCTGACCTACGCTCACTTTAACACCAAGGATCTTACCTGGCATTGGAGCTGGGACTGTGACAGAACCCTGAGAACCTGCTGGTGCTGCTGGAGCTGGAGCTGCGGCAACCGGTGCTGGTGCTGGAGCTGCTGCTACTGGAGCCGGTGCTGCTGCCACTGGTGCTGGAGCCGCTGTTCTAGCTACTGCTGCCTGTGTAATTCCCTCTTCTACTGTTACGGCATAAACATTACCATTCACTGTAATTGTATAATTTTTCATGATGAAAATCCTCCTGATTATTTAAGCTTTTTTCCAATTATTAACTGGTGAGCGTCTGATTGAACGAACAACCAGGCTGCTTGGTGAGCTGCCTGTGCTTGCTGCTATTGCAGCAGTAATAACAGCTACCAGTTCCAGATCATCGACTAAATTTACTTCTGCAGGAATTGCTGCATTTACCGGTGCTGGAGATGCTGCTGGTGCAACAGCTGCTGGCGCACTCGTTCCTTCGGAGGAATCACCTTCGGATCCGCCACTGTACTTACGCACACCGATAATTGCCAGTACAAGTACGATAGCTCCAACTGCCAGCCATCCGTATAAATCTTCCTGACTGTTACTACTCTTTTCTGGAGTAAAGGTCACAGAAAGTACCTTTGTTAAAGAGGAGTCCATAGCCACTGTGAATTCCATACTTTTCTTTTCAAAAACAGCATTCACGGTTGCATTGTATCCTTCTGGAGTGGTCGTAATAGCAACATCATCTCCGATGGATACCAGTGCACCCAGCTCTGGCTTTAAGCTCTGCCAGGACTCTGCTGCCTGAGACAGAACAGCCGCCTGCTCTGCCTGAGACTTAAACTTTTCCACTTCTTCTTCTTTTAAATCTACAAACATCTGCAGAAGTGGTTCCGGAATCTGCTCAAGCTGTGACTGAGCGTTAGCATCAACCTGCTTTGGTTCCGTATCAGCCTTACTGCTTATAGAGAATGAAAAGAGGCAGACAGCCAAACTAAGTCCCATTGCTACTCGTTTCAAATTCAGTTTCATATTCCTGTCACCTCATTCTAAATCGTGCCATGTTTTTTCGCGGGACGATCCTCATTTTTTGTAAATAACATCTCAAATGCAGCTGCAACTCTTGCTCTTGTTTCGCTGGCATCGATGATATCATCAACATAACCTCTTTTTGCTGCTGCTACAGCGCTTGATTGAGCCTGCTTATAACTCTCAGCCTTTTCTGTAATAAGAGCTTTTCCATTGTCAGCCTTTGCAATTTCATCCGCATACATGATCTTAGCCGCTGATTCTGCATCCATCATGCCAATAGAGGCATTCTCCCAAGCGTATACAACGTCAGAACCGATGGATTTGCTGTTCATGGTCAGATATGCAGTACCAAATGCGTTGCCGATTACAACGGTTACTTTCGGAACAGTTGCATTAGCAAATGCATAGGTCAGTTTTGCAGAAGCTTTGGCAATTGCCTTCTCTGCACACTTCGTTGCTTCATATCCCTTTACATTAACAAGGGTAAGAAGAGGAATGTTAAATGCATCGCAGAAATCAACAAATTCTGCTGCCTTAGTACAGCCCTCAGCCGTTAAAACAGCATCATACTGAGCAGTTTTCACGCCGCTTTCATCATAAGCTTCTGTCTTGTTTGCAACACAGCCAATGGTCTCACCGTTTAAACGGATAAAACCAGTTACCATGGAAGGAGCATAATCCTTCTTTGTTTCCATAAAGAAATGTTCATCGGAAATCTGGGTAAGCGCGATGGTTGTATCACCTACATAATTTGACAGATCGGAGCAGACGCGGTTTAAATCATCATTGCATTCGCTGTAAGAAAGGTCATCTTTGTTATTAGCCGGAAGAATGGAAACAAGGATTCTGATTCCTGTCAGGATCTCATCACCTTCAGCAGTAAAGTCTACCAAACCAGTTTCTTTGCTCTGGAAGTCTGCAGATGCTGTGTTGCACTTCTCAGCATAATTTTCAGAAATGGCGTTAGGAGCGTTAACAAACAGCTTTCCACCCTTAGTTTCCATGAATGTAAAGTCTGCCATAGCCGCTGAAACAGCCATACCGCCGCCGCAAGCGCCAAATACTGCTGTAATCTGCGGAATTACGCCAGATGCCAGTGTCTGGCTCATATACAATTCACCAAATCCGTTTAATGCATCAGTTGCTTCCTGAAGTCTTAAGCCTGCACAATCAACCAGACCAATGACTGGAGCGCCTGTCTTCATAGCCATATTGTAAAGTTTTGTGATTTTTTTTGCATGCATCTCTCCAACTGATCCGCCGAGAACGGATGCATCCTGGCTGTACACATAAACAAGACAGCCATCAATTGTACCGTAGCCAGTAACAACACCGTCAGCCGGAGTTTCCTTTGCTGACATGTTAAAGTCAGTGCTCCTAGCTGTTACATAGCTGCCAACTTCAACAAAACTGTTCTCATCAAGCAAAGCATGAATTCGATTACTTGCTGATGTTTGTGTTGAATTACTCATTTTGCAATCCTCCATTTTGTAATAAATATATAATTCTATCCGATAGGAAACCGAAGAATTATAATTAACACTAATTTCTGCCGATTATAATTGTATAATGTAACCTGATGATTTACAAGCTATTTTTAACAAAAAAAGAACAGGAAACTATGTGGTTTTCACAATTAATAGTTCCCTGTTCTCGTGGTTGCTAATCATTTTGACGTAATATGTCGAGATATCCGGCGTTTTGTATATTTTCGACAATAAATTTTGTTAAAATTTAACATAGCTATTCTTTGATTTCTATTATTCCTATGCTTCCATCCTGGCTTGTCTGAAATGTGATTCTGGATTCGCCTTCCCCAAGAACGATTTTCTCATCTTTGGTATTAAGGGAACCTGTATCCACGTTAGCTACCGCCACCATTAAATCATCTCCAAATATCATATCAGGATTCAGCTTTAATAAATCTTCTTTTTTTTCAAATACAATGGTTTCTTTATCCATGCTAATAAATTTACATGGATATAATAATAAGTCTGCCAGCGCCTCCAGATCCCGGTCAGCAATTGCTTCCTGAACCTTCTCTGCAAATGCCTCTGACTTTTTATCCGTTCCCGGACTTTCGCTGCTTTCCATTGCTCCCGGCCCTTCCTGGCCTTCGTCTGCTGAAACATCTTCCTGTATCATGGCTTTATCCATTTCGTTGGCCGCAGTTTCTGATTCCGTTGTTATCCCTGGGGTCCCGACGGAATCTACAGCTTTCCTGCTGCCGCAGCCAGTTATTAACACTGCCGCCATACAAATGGCAAAACAGATACAACTGGTTTTATTCCTGATCATTTCCTGGTTCCTCCCTGCGTCCTGTCTTTTTCTTCGGCCACAGTATAGCACCTGAAAAGAATGTAAGTCAATAGAGTTTTCAAAACTGTAAACCTTAGACTGTATTCTGTAAGAATCCGTAATTTCTTCTTATCTTCGTCTGTATTCTTTATGAAGAGTAAAGCCTCTTCCCCTTACTTCATTTACCTGATTTATAATCATAAAGGCCTGGGGATCAATACTCATCACCAGATCATTGAGCTTTGAAAGCTGCCTTCCTGAAATCACGGTAAGCACGGTAAAGGACGCCTGCCTCATATAACCGCCTTCACTCCCTAAAAGAGTGGTTCCCCGGTCCATTTTCTCCTGGATCATCTGATTGATTTCTTCATATTTTTCGCTGACAATCTTGACCTGCATCTGATTCCTTCCAATTAAAAGCACCTTATCAAGAACCATGGTATAAATAAGTACCAGCAAAATTCCATAAAGAATTTGTTCCTTATTAGAAAAGATCATCTGGGAAAAGAGGATCAAACAGTCAAACACGGACATGGTTACGGAAACAGACAAATGCCTTTTTTTATTAAGTATCAGGGGCGGGATATCCATGCCTCCGGTAGACGCTCCGGCCCGAATAACCATACCGATTCCTGCTCCTATTAAAAGCCCTGCAAATACGGTCCCCAGCATACGGTCATCGGTCACCCTTCCACTGCCCAGGATTCGCTCAAAGATTCCGAGAATAAATGGATAATAAAAGGTACTGATCAATGTAGTAAATGCAAATGCTTTCCCAAGTACCATGACTCCGGCTGCAAACATGATTATATTAAAGACCGCCACAAAAGCAGCTACCGGTATATGAAACTGATGGTAAGCCACCAGCGCAAGTCCGGTCGTACCACCAGTAATCAAACCGCCCGGAAGAATAAACAGAGAAACTGCCAGGGCATATATGGTATTACCCGCCATAACTGTCGCTATTTTTTTAATATCCATACCATAATACTTCCTTTCCCTTATGTAAGAAACATACATACTATATCACGTGTTTTTATTTTCTACAATTTATTTTCTTCTTTTCTTATCCTGGAATTTTATGTTATACTTGTTTACAGACATCGAAATCAAGGAGGGAATTCATGGAAATATACCTAATCGTAGCCGCCATCATCTGCATTCTCTGCATTCTGGCAAGTAACTTATCGTACCGCATCGGCGTTCCGTCACTGCTTCTTTTTATCCTGTTGGGCATGATGTTTGGTACCGACGGCATCTTTCGAATCAACTTTTCTGACTATGCACTTTCTGAAACCATCTGCTCCATCGCACTGATTTTCATCATGTTCTACGGCGGATTCTGTACCAACTGGCACGAAGCAAAGCCGGTAGCCGCCAAGTCTATTATACTTTCCAGCTTAGGCGTGATTCTCACGGCTGTTCTGACCGCGTTCTTCTGTTATTTCGTTTTAAAAACCACCCTGCTTGAAGGATTTTTAATTGGCTCCATTTTAAGCTCAACGGACGCCGCAAGCGTATTTTCCATATTACGAGTTAAAAAGTTGAATTTAGTCAATGGCATGGCATCTGTTCTTGAAGTAGAAAGCGGAAGCAATGACCCGGTTTCCTATATGCTTACCATTATTGTTCTTGGAATCATGAATGGGAAAAGTTCTCCTGCTTCTGTAGGCATTATCTTTGGAGAAGAGGTTTTATTCGGACTTCTTTTCGGAGCGATTGCAGGCTGTGCAGGATATTTTATTTTCCGCATGGAACATTTCAGGTCCAGGGAGATGCTTCCTATCTTTGGCCTTTCCGTGGCTCTTTTGACCTATGGCTTGTCCAATTCCGTGGGCGGAAATGGATTTTTAAGCGTATACATTGCCGGTATTATAATAGGAAACAGCAAGATACATTACAAAGCGGAAATGGTTCATTTCTTTGACGGGATCACCGGAATGATGCAGATCGTATTGTTTTTCCTTCTCGGTCTATTATGCTTCCCTTCCAGAATCACTCCTGTTATCCTGCCCTCTCTGGGTATCTGGGCATTCATGCTTTTTATCGCCAGACCTCTGGTGGTCTTTTGTATTCTGACACCTTTTAAAGTGCCAATCCGCCAGCAGCTCCTTATCTCTTGGGCTGGTCTTAGAGGTGCAGTCTCCATCGTATTTGCCATACTTGCCGTACTGAGCCCATCTGCCTTAGAGCTTGATATTTTTCATATTGTTTTTTGCGTCTGTCTCCTCTCTGTTTCCATTCAGGGTTCTCTGCTTCCATGGATGGCAAAAAAACTAAACGTAATCGGAGCTACCGACAATATCTTTCGTACCTTTAACGATTACAGCGAGGATCCGGCTGTTAATCTGACCGAGATCCGGCTGCCCGAGGGGCATCCCTGGATCAATCAGACCTTAAAGGATATTGTCATTCCAAACGGGATGATGGCGGTGATGATCATAAGAGATGGTAAAACTCTGATACCAAGGGGCGACACCATGGTTCTTGCAGATGATTCCATTATCTTAAACACCCCTGCATATACAGATAACAACATGAAGCTTCGAGAAGTACAGATTGGACCGTATCACCCTTGGGTGGACCAAAAGATCAGCGAGCTGACCTTGCCTGGAGATACCTTAATCTTTCTTGTTCGGAGGGCTGGTAAGACACTGATACCAGACGGGCAGACTTTTTTGCAGGATGGGGATTGTCTTATTTTAAATGCTTAAGATAAATCATTGGAAACCATTCGAGGATATCAGCCGCAATCTTTAAGCCGCATACAAAAATGCCCTGACCGCAAGACATTAAAATGGCTTGTAATCAGGGTAATTTTTATTTTATAGGAATCTTTTATTCCGCCAAACCGGCAGTTAGAAACTTTTGTCTTAACAGATTCTTTTTTTCCTTAGACAGACCAAGCCGTTTTGTAAGATAGGAATCTATGGTACCGTAACAGGAATCAATGGCATGGAATGCCTGATTGATATACTCTTCCGATACCGTTAAGAGAACACGGACACAGTCAGCCAGCACATGGTCTCCGGTACTCTTTCTGACCATGGTGGCTACCGCTTCTGCCCCATCCATCACATAAGCATTTGTCAGCACAAAATCCTTTACAATGGTCTCACGGTCCACGGACAGTGCCGATAATAAGAGTGCTGTTCCAATTCCAACCCGGTCTTTTCCTGCACTACAGTGCCAGAGCACAGCCCGGTCATCCGCTTCTAATAACAAATCAAAGAAACGGCCGTACTGCTTTGCCGCAGAATCGCTGAGTACAAGATCCTCATAAAGCTTTGTAATATATGATTCCGGTTTCCCTCCAAGGGATGCCGCATGATCAATAATTCCTGAAAATAATTCTTTTTTCTCTTTTGCTTCCTCTTCTTCCATGGTAATGCCTACTGTTTTTTCATCAAGAATGGGATTGAATATATTTAATATTCCCGGAATCTCCGGATCAGGCTTTTGCTTACGTTCTGTCTCTGTTCTAAAATCAATGACAGTACCAACTCTACATTCCTCAGACAGAATCTGAATATCACCAGTCGTGGCTTCAAATAAGGTGCCGCTTCGTATCAGCCTTCTGGGAAGAATGCTCCTTTTGTCTATGGTCCTAATTCCACCCAAATCTCTTGTATTGGGAAGCTTCTCAAGACGGATTCGTCCGTAGCTGTTAATTTCTGATTCTTTCATCTTTATGTCATCCTCCAATCGCAATCACACTGACAGTAACTCTCTCCAGTATAACATAAGGATTTTCTAATAGAAAGGAAATATTGATTTAACACCTGGCATGGACAGATAATCTTTTATAATGGTCTTTGCATACCAAAGAGGGGTCAATCGGTCTGCACCCTCCTTCAAACAAACTGGATAGCTTTTTAATACTTCTCCATTTAATCGGTATACCACGGACCCAACGGTCTGACCTTTTGTGACAGGTGCCTTTAATTCCTTTGGAATTTCTGCCTCCACCGTTATTTTCTCATCATCAGCCAAAAGCATTTTTAAGCTTTTCTCCTCAGAATCACTGATTCCACAGGAGATCATGACCGGGTCTTCCAGCCGTCCGGATGTGGGGACTCCATTTTTTACATATATATCATCAAATCGGGTCTCCTGAAATACATCTTTATAACGGTAACGATCCAGTCCGTACTGGAACAGCTTTCTGGCATCGGACCACTTGTAGGTTTTGTGGGGCGGCCAGCCGCAGCCTAATAGTGCGATGGTAAATACTCTTCCATCGTCTTTTAAGGCCCCCACATAGGAATATCCGGCTCCTCCAGTGAAACCGGTTTTTCCGGAAAAGGCGCCGTTCATAGAGTTTAAAAGTGCATTGTGATTGATGCAGCTGAAATTTCGTTTTCGGTCCAGATCCTGAAAGGAATAATTCTGGGTTCCTGTGATCTCTAAGAATTCCTCTTTTTTCGGCGACTGTCCGATACAGTAATTCATGATTCTGGCAAGGTCTGCCGCTGTGGTGGAATGCTCCTTCACCTGTCCATCTTTTTCTTCCTTGGCGTCCAGTCCATTTGGCGTAATAAAATATGTATTGCTGCATCCCAAATCTCTTGCCTTTTGATTCATCATCTGGGCAAAGCCCTCCATACTGCCGCCCACATGCTCTGCAATCATCATTGCAGCATCGTTGTGGGATTCCAGCATCAGACTGTAAAGAAGGTCTTTTAAAAGGAATTTTTCTCCTTTGTAAACTCCAAGATGAACCTTTGGCTGAGATGCTGCATTCTGACTTGCAATTACCTCATCGGAAAGATTTCCATACTCCAGGGCGATGATACAGGTCATAATCTTTGTTGTACTTGCCATGGGACGGATAATGTCCTCATTCTTCCCATATAAAACGCGGCCCGTCGAGGCATCCATTAATACCGCAGACTGAGCATAAAGGTTTAATTCATCCTTTGTCTGGACGGACTGTTGTACTTTATCTTCTTCTACTGTTACTTTTCCATTGACAGTCCTTGTTTCTTTCAGCTGAAACACCACAGTTCCTATTACCAGAAGCAGAACAAAGGCGGCCGCCAGAAATGCTCTTATGACATGCCTCATGAAAGAGCCTCCCGCTTGACTTTATTTTATCCTATTCAATAGTTTTTTTAAATATTCCCTTTACTTTTCGAACGTATTTTCGGTATAATAAGAATCATAAGAAAGGAGTCTGTCATGGAACAAAACCGACTGATTTTTCACATTGATGTTAATTCTGCATTTTTAAGCTGGGAATCTGTAGACCGACTGGAAAAAGACCCGGAAGCTCTTGACTTACGCACCATTCCCTCCGCAGTAGGAGGCGATGAAAAAGCAAGACATGGAATCGTTCTGGCTAAATCCATACCAGCAAAAAAATATGGGATCACCACTGGAGAACCTCTCGTTCATGCCTTAAAAAAATGTCCTGATCTTAAGATCGTACCGCCTCACTTTGATACTTATATCAGAAAATCCCGGCAGCTCATGGACATTTTGTCCGATTACACACCTGATATCGAAAAATTCAGCATTGACGAGGCCTTCCTTGATATGACTTCCACCATTCACTTATTCGGACCTCCTCTTACCGTAGCCAATCAGATACGGGAACGAGTGGCTAAGGAGCTTGGCTTTACCGTAAATATAGGAATTGCACCGAATAAGCTTCTGGCTAAGATGGCTTCAGACTTTAAAAAGCCAGACATGTGCCATACTCTGTTCTCCCATGAAATCGAGAAAAAGATGTGGCCCCTTCCCATTGGAGAGTTATTTTTTGTAGGGCATTCCGCCAGAAAAAAAATGAAAAGCATTGGCATTCACACCATCGGGGAGCTGGCTGCCTGTAATGTCAGTTACTTAAAGCACCTTCTTGGAGAGAAATATGCCATTCTCATTCATAATTACGCTTGTGGGATTGATCATGAGCCTGTAGAGGAACGGGAACCCTTGAATAAAGGATACGGAAACAGCACCACCCTTTCCAGGGATATTGACGATTTAGAGGCTGCCTGCCAGGTTTTACTGTCTTTATGTGAAACCGTAGGGGCCAGACTCCGTCAGGACCGCGTGCTGTGTGACTGTGTTTGTGTGGAGATAAAAGACTGGGATTTTCACAGCCAGTCTCATCAGATGACATTAAACAATCCTACGGATTCTACGTCCATCATTTATGAGACCGCCTGTAAACTGATAAAGGATTTCTGGGACAAGACTCCTCTGCGCCTGATCGGTGTCCGTACCACTAAAATTACGGACGAAGGATACTGCCAGCTGAATTTATTTGAATCGGAGCAGTCCAGAAAGAGAAAAGAGATGGAAAAGGCAGTTGACACCATACGTAATAAATTTGGAACGGACAGTGTAAAAAGAGCCAGCTTTTTAAAAGAAGACAGCATCGTTGACCATGTATCCGGTAAAGAGAAGCATTACCACTGACCGCCAATTTCCTTAAAGCCTTCCCCGTACACTTCATTGGAATCCGTTATGATTAGAAACGCACCTGAATCCACTTCATGAATGGCTCTACGTATTGGAACCACCTGGCTGTTGTTGCAGGCGCACATCACGATTTTCTTGTCATCCAAGGAGAAGGAGCCTTGTCCATGAAGAAAGGTACAGCCTCTTCCGGTGGCTTCTTCGATGCGAAGGGCCACCTCACGTTCATGATCCGTCACGACAAAGACCAGTTTTCCTGCACCCAGTCCATACATGATTTTATCAATGGCCATGGTGGTCACGATGGAGGAAAGGAGGCCAAGAATGACCGCATCAACATTACGGAACACAAGACCGCCTAAAAGTATGACAATGGCATCAATGACAAGTGAGATCTGACCGATGGTAAAATGAGGAAATATCTTACGTATGGCCATGACCAGGAAATCGGTTCCTCCAGTGGAGCAGTTCCTCAAATAGACGATCGTAAGGCCTAAACCGGTGAAGATACCGGTACAGGCTGAGGCATAAAGTGGATTTCCATTATACACTGGTAGATAAGGAACGATGTAGTCCAGCACCAGAGCAAAGATGACCATGCTTTTCATGGAGCGGAGCAAAAAGCGTCTGCCAAGAAGCTTATAGCTTACAAGCACAATGGGAATGTTTAAGATAATGGTCATGATTCCCATAGGCAGACCGAATAAGTGGCGAAGTATCAATGCAATACCGGAAACACCTACCGGTGCGAACTCTGCATTTAAGGCAAAGTTATAGATACCAATATTAAATAAAAATGCTCCCGCTATGTCGCACAACAAGTCAATTCCTAATTCTTTTGGCGAGTATTCCTGCCGAAATACCTTCATAAGTAAGCCGCCTCCATTTCCTCTGGCTGATTATGGATTATAGAAAATAATCCTCAATTTCAAATTCTTTATTGCCTATCTTTACCCGCTTGATCAATACGGTAACTTCATCCTCTTCCTCTGAGCAGATTCCTACCGCTTCAATAGCCGTCTTACCATAGGATTCCTTTAAAGTGATTTGTTTATCCATAATTCCTTTGTCTGCCAAAGCCTCCGATAAATCCAGCAACACTTCCTCCACGTCTTCTTCGATGTGGTTCTTTTCGAATTCTGCTTCCAGCAAATCGTAAATATCCTGATTGAACATAAAAATGTCCTCCTTTGTTTTCTACACCCTAATTATAACCTTTCGTTTTTTCTTGTCAATCCCATTGCACCATGGTAAAATCCCTTTATGAAAATGACGATGACTTATCCTATGAGTAATACCCAAACTGATAAAACGGTGGAGCGGTTTCTTCTGGAACAGGGCTACTCTCAGAAGCTCATCCGCCACCTGCGGAATACAGAAAACGGATTGACCATTGACAAAACCCTTGTCTATACCACCCATAAACTAAAAGAAGGAGAAATACTTTCCGTCTTTATCTCAGAAGAAGATAGTTCTGAAAACATTGTTCCCACAAAAATGCCTCTTCATATCGTATTTGAGGATGAACACCTTTTGGTTGTGAATAAAGATGCCGGCGTCCCAATTCACCCTTCACAGGGAAATTTTGATAATACTCTAGCCAACGGCATTGCCTGTTACTTTAAAGAAAAGGGGGAGAACTTTATATACCGGGCCATAAACCGGCTGGACCGGGATACCACAGGACTTTTGATCCTGGCAAAAAATCCGTTAAGCGCATGCATTCTGTCTGATATGGTTAAAAAACGTGAGATCAGCCGCAGATACCTTGCAGTTGTCTGCGGGAAACTCCCGGAACAGGGAATCATAGATGCCCCTATAAGCCGGGTTGATGGTTCCACCATTGAACGCTGTACCGGTCAGGGAGGCGAGGAAGCCCGTACCCACTATCGGCGGCTCTATTACGACTCTGCATCGGATCACTCCCTGGCAGGGCTTAAGCTTGAGACTGGACGGACTCATCAGATCCGGGTTCACTTAAAGTCCATTGGATTTCCTCTTCCAGGTGATTTTTTATATCACCCCGATTACCGGTATATCAAACGCCAGGCACTCCACTCCTTTCGTCTAAGCTTTCTTCATCCAATCAAAAAGGTGCCCCTGTTCTTTGAGGCACCCATTCCGGAAGATATGAAGTTTTTAGGTTTTACATCCACCGAAGGCCTTTGGGATAATGATTTTTAAGAATTCCACCCGCCAGCTTAGCAAATCCAATGGAATATCCATCTACATTCATAAGAACCCAGCCCTTTTTCTCAAGCTGGGCTCCTGACAGCCCATCTTCTGAGAGAGTTTCTCCTTTTAGATACCGTATGATTTCACCGCCAGCCGCCGGCAGATCTACCCATTGCCTGATCTCTTCCTTTTTTAAAGCGAGAGCCAATGCATGGGAAGGCTCCAGGCGGTTCTTTTTTATCGTTCCGATATGAAGACCTGGCCGCAGGATTTTCATGCCTTTAAACTGAATCATCTCCGGAGAAATGAGATATAACTGGTCTCCAAAGAGAATGTATTCCTTGCGAATGAGATAGGAAGCCGGATCAACGAGAATATCCTGAAAGAACTTTTCCGCCTCCTTTATGATCAACGCATCTTTACAGTACTCCGGTTCTGTTCTCTTGATCTTACCACTATCCCGGTCTGCTTTTTTTAATACAGCCAGATAATGGCCTTCTCCTTCTGTCTTATGAGGCCAGATGCGGAAGGTCTTCTTTAAATCCTTCCGGCCAGTCTTACTCCACTCCGGGCGGCCCTCAGAAAGCCCCTGACGTTCTCCCTTATCCTCAATGGAAAAATCATCATTGGATAAAAGAAATTCTTCGATGACTTGCTCATTCTCTTCTGGAGAGAAGGTACAGGTGGAATAAACCAGTACACCGCCAGGCTTCAGCATCGCTGCGGCATTTAAAAGAATCTCCCCCTGACGTTTTGCACAGAGATTCACATGATCTGGAGACCACTGAAGTCTTGCTGTTTCATCCTTTCGGAACATTCCTTCTCCAGAACAAGGGGCATCTACCACAATCCGGTCAAAAAATTCAGGAAAGTATTGAGACAGGCTATGAGAATCTTCGTTGGTTACCACAGCATTTTTAACGCCAAGGCGCTCCACATTCTGAGAAAGAATCTTAGCTCTGGCAGGATGAATCTCATTGCTGACCAGGAATCCTTCTCCTTTCAGTCTGCCGGCGATATGGGTTGTCTTTCCCCCAGGCGCTGCACATAAATCAAGTATGGTCTCTCCTGGTCTTGGATCTAAAAGCTCCACCACTGCCATGGCGCTGGGCTCCTGAATATAATAAAGGCCTGCCTCATGATATGGATGCTTTCCCGGTCGTTCCTGGCCGCTGTAGTAATATCCTTCTTTGACCCAGGGAATCTTTTTTAAGTGAAAGGGGGACAGGCGTTCAAACTCCTCCTGGGTGATCTTTATGGGATTCCTTCTTAGTCCCTGAACCCGTTCCATCTCATAGCTATCGATAAAAGAATCGTATTCTTCTTTCAGTAGTCGTTTCATTTTTTCCCTGAATGCCTCGGGTAATTGAATCATCGTTTTTCCTCTAACTTGTATATTTTATAAAATATTTTGTATTTGCTGTTATTTTCATCAGTTTTTGACACAATATTAGGAGATAAACTTTAGGAGGTTTCGCATGCTCTTAATATCTTTAACCGCTTACGTCATTATCCCCTTATATACCCTGCTTTTTGCATGGGGAACCGATTGGTTCACCATGAATTTTTCTGTTCTCGGAAATATATCTGGCCGGAAAAATCTGTTCCTGCTTTGGGGCATTATTGTAGGGACTTATTTTTACTGCGTATTAAAAAGAATCATCTTAAACCTTCCACGGAACGAAAAGGAAAAAGCCTTTAGCATGGCAGCCCTGCTATTTCTGGCTCTTGGAGTTTTGACCCCTTATCTGCCGGAATCACAGCCGCTTCAGTCCGTGCTTCACGTGGTCTTATCCTTTATGGCTTCCTTTTCTCTGCTTATCTGTCTTTATATGGTTATCTGGAAGCTTTATTGTATGAATCAGGAGGACTATCGCCCTTATCTGATCTGCATGATAGGTATTACCATGATGTCCGCTGTTCTACTCATAATCTCAGGCATTGTAAGCACAGCACTTGAAATCTTTTTTATTCTTTCCTGCTCTGCTCTGCTTCAAAGACTCTACAGCAAAATAAAATCTCCCAGAATATATATCAGGTGGCCAGAAGGCCTATAATCCAAAACCGGGACCTGCCCAAAAAGGACATGCCCCGGCTTTCATACGATTATTCCTCGTCTTCGCCTACCAGCTCATCATATTCTGCTTCGTCCAGTAATTGGTCAAAGGCATCTGCAACGATCTCATATTCATCATCATCTTCAATATTCTGAAGATCTGGCTGTCCGTCTTCACTTTCAGAATAACGATATAGATATACTTCTCCTTCTTCTGCCTCAGGGCCATCCATTGGTAGAAGTGCGATGTAGTCTCTTTCCCCTGCTGTAAAAATGGTAAGTACTACGCACTCCAGCTCTGATCCGTCATCCAAGGTAAGTGTTACAGTCATCTCCTCCTGGGATTCCATCTCGTCGTGCTCTAAATTAGCATCCTGTGCCATCTTGATACCTCTCTTTTTCAATTAATCTAGTTGTGGAGACATACGTGTATGTCTGCCTCCACTCTAACAGACAATTTAGGAAAAATCAAGGTATTTTGATTTTAATATTCAATTCCTTTTCTCGCATTTAAGCCTTGATCATAAGGATGTTTGATTTTATGAATTTCCGATACATAATCAGCCAGATCCGTAAGCTCTTTTGATGGATTTCTTCCCGTAAGGACAACCTCCAGTCCTTTCGGACGATCCAGCAGAAACTTTCGGACCACTTCCTCATCTACCAATCCATAGTTACATACTGCCATGATCTCATCCATGACCAAAAGATCATATTCTTCATTTACAGCCTTTTCTAAGGTAGAAGCAAGGAGCTGGGAATAATAGACTGCTGCTTCCTTTTTTTGTTCCTCTGTCATTCTGGTAAAGAAGCCAAAGCTTCGTTCACAGGGTGTAACGGTAATACCAGGTATGGCATCTAAAACCTTCACTTCACCAGAATGATCCGTCTTCAAAAAGCGGGTGACAAGTACTTTCTTCCCACACCCTGAGGCCCGCACAGAAAGGCCTATGGCTGCCGTTGTCTTCCCTTTTCCATCACCGCAATAAATGTGTATACAGGACTTCATCATTCATTCTCCTCTCTTACTCCTGTTTTAAGTATTCTCTTACAAAGCGGGATACCTCCTGCTTTTTGCTGTATCGTTCCCGGACATAGTTGACGTGAAGCCGTTCTTTTGCTCTTGTCATAGCCACATAAAACATCCGCCGCTCCTCCTCTAGATCCGCCGGAAGTACAGCCTTTTGATGAGGAGTCACTCCTTCGTTGGCATCCAGGATGTATACGATCCGATATTCCAGCCCTTTAGAGCTGTGCATCGTCATTAGGGCAACCCCGTCGATGCTCTGTTCCCGTTTCATTGCCTGAGCCTTTAACTCCTCTCCATATTCTTTCATATGAAGAAACCAGCTCTCATAGGTAGAAAAATTAGCTGCACTTTCCTTTAGCTGATCCAGAACCTCAAAAAGCTCCTCTGGCTTCATTCTCCGGTACTGGGCATAGTCTCTGATATAATCATCATATCCGATCACCTTCCGGATATAGTTTATGGCAGCGACCGGGTCCATGGTCTTAAGCATTCTAAGATCATATTCCATCTGTTCCACCCGTTCCACCATAAAGCCTTTGTCCTGGTAAAAGGATTTAATGGATTCCCAGTTTATAACTGGTCCTTCCAAAGCATCCCGGCTGATATACCGGTTTGGCCGGTTTAAGAACTGAAACACATTGGCCCGGCTTAAGTCACCAAGCCCCCCTTTTATATAGGCCATAATGTTCTTACAGATCCAGTGGTCGTAAAGATTGGGAACGGAATCCCTCATGGAAAATGGTATATTGTATTCCATCAGCTTTTCTATCAGAAGTCCAGGTCCCATGTTGGTGCGGTAAAGGACAGCGATGTCAGACCAGGAAAAGCCTGCTTTTTTATAAGCCATGATTTCCTGGACAATTTCAGAGGTTTCCTCTTTTGGATCCTGCCACATTCTAGTGATGACTGGCTTTCCTGTCCCTTTTTTTGTCACAATATTCTTTGGAAACCGCATTTCGTTGTTGGAGATCAGTTTCCCTGCCGTGGTTACAATATCTTTGGTACTTCTGAAATTTATATTTAACAATACCTTTTTGGCATCCTTATAATCCTTCTCAAAGCCCAGCATAATTTCAGGCTTTGCTCCCCGAAACCGGTATATGGACTGGTCATCATCTCCTACGATAAAGAGATTATTTTCAGGAGCTGCTAACATCCGGATTATTTCATACTGTACCCGGTTGATATCCTGAAACTCATCGACTAATATGTACTGATATTTTTTCTGCCATGCCTCCAAAATATCCTTTCTCTGGGTAAACAATTCATAGCACATCACAAGCATATCATCAAAATCTATGAGTCCTGCCTTACGCAGCCGGTTCTCATACCCCAGATAGAGCTGCTTAAAATTTTCTTCCGAGCAGTTTTTGGAATAGTAATGATCAAGCCCGATCATCTCTCCCTTTACAGAGCTGATCTCTGTTAGGATGGAGGAGACAAATTCAGCTTCATCTTCTACCTCCATGCTGCACTGATCCATTTCCTCTTTTATGTACTGAATTCTCTGCTCTTCCCTTACAATGCTTCTGGCATCGTAGCGGTAGGCGAATTTTAGAATCCGGAAGAAAATAGCATGAAAGGTTCCAAAGCTTACTGAGGTGGTTTCCCCTCCCATAAGGCTTTCAAAGCGGTCCTTCATCTCTCCTGCTGCTGACTTGGTAAATGTGATTACCAGTATATTGGCTGGATTCACCCCCCGCTCTTTAATCAAATGGCAGATGCGGTGAGTGATGGTAAATGTTTTCCCTGACCCAGGCCCGGCAAGGACCAGCATAGGGCCGTTATAATGAAGGATGGCTTCTTTTTGTGCTCCTTCGTAAATCACCTGTTCCTCCATGATATCCTCCCTTGTGATAAAAAAAGCAGGGGTCCGGACTTAACCGGAACCTCTGCTTCCCTTTATTTTTTATAAAGCCTGATTGCTTAAAAGCTCTATTCCTTTGCGGATTCGGTTTAAGGATTCCTCTTTGCCAAGAACCTCCATAATCTCCGTCGCACCAGCAGGAGTCATCTGTTTTCCTGATACTGCGGTACGAATAGGCCACATAACAAAGCCGGTCTTATATTCCTTTTCTGCCACATGCTTAGAGAGAGCAGCATAAAGAGCGTCATTGCTGTAATCCTCCTGTGCTTCCAGGATTGGGAGCACCTCTTTCAGTAATGCAAGAGAATTTTCGCTGTTTGTCTTCATCTTTTTGTTGGTGTACATGGAAAGGTCATATTCCGGTAAGGCTTCAAAGAAATCAATATGATCTGCAATGTCAGGGAATACTTCAATTCTTGTTTTCACCATAGAAGCAATCTTTTTTTTATTTAAATCCTTTTTAATCACTGCCTTTACATATGGCTCTGCCAGCTGATAAAACGCATCAAATTCCATGGATTTCATATATTCGCTGTTCATCCACTTAAGCTTTGTCATGTCGAACACAGCCGGAGATTTGCTTAAGTTATGGTAGTTGAATTCCTTAACAAGCTCTTCCAGAGAAAAGATCTCCTGATTGCTTTCCGGGGACCAGCCTAACAATGCCACGTAATTGACCACAGCCTCAGAGATAAAGCCCTGCTCGATTAAATCTTCGTAGGAAGCATGTCCGCTTCTCTTACTTAGCTTTTTATGCTCCTCATTGGTAATGAGAGGACAGTGAACGTATACTGGAACCTCCCAGCCAAAGGCTTCATAAAGGCGGTTATATTTCGGAGAAGAGGATAAGTATTCATTGCCTCTCACCACATGAGTGATACCCATCAAATGGTCATCTACTACATTCGCGAAATTATAAGTCGGATACCCATCAGATTTAATCAGTACCATATCGTCAAGCTCTGAGTTGTCTACGGAAATATCTCCGTAAATCTCATCGTGGAAGGTTGTTTTTCCTTCTGTTGGGTTATTCTGACGGATTACATAAGGAATTCCTGATGCAAGCTTTTCTTCTACCTCTTCCTTTGTGAGGTGTAGGCAGTGCTTGTCATAAGTCATGATTTCCTGTCCATCTACGGTTCGTTTTAAAGTCTCCAGTCTTTCCTGGTTACAGAAGCAGTAATACGCTTCCCCTTTTTCAATTAATTTTTTCGCATATTCCAGATAGATACCGGTTTCATGGCGTTCACTCTGGACATAGGGGCCCACGCCTCCGTCTTTATCCGGACCTTCATCATGAATCAAACCGGTCTCTTCCAGGGTTCTGTAAATGATCTCGACCGCGCCTTCTACAAAACGCTCCTGATCCGTATCTTCAATGCGGAGAAGGAAATCGCCGCCTTCGTGTTTTGCAATCAGGTAAGCATACATTGCAGTTCTTAAATTTCCTACGTGCATGCGGCCTGTAGGACTCGGTGCGTATCTTGTTCTTATTTTACTCATTGTGAACACACTCCTATATCTTCTTTCTTATGATGGCCGGTCCTGTTGACCGGCTATGAGGCAAACCTGGTTGCCGCATAGCCCATTATATACCCAACAACAGGAAAAAACAATGTTTTGAACCAATTATATTCGATTACATTCCAGGCTCCACCTGGATGGGGCCGTAATCAGAGCCATCTGGCCCCTGATCAGGTCCATCTCCTCCTCCCGGCTCCATATCTCCAGGAAATACAGGAGTTGTGGTTTCAGAAGGCCTTGTGACTCCAGGACCCACCTCCTGTGGCTTTGTCCCTGACTCTTCTTTTTTTGGCAGAGACATGACACGGTTAATGGCAGCCTCGAGCTGCGGGCTTAAACTATCGTAGTATTCTGTTCCAGCTAACTGGTCAAGGAGGCTGTGAGCCGTATTTATCTTTTCATCTGTTGTGCTGTCACGGTACTGGAGCCCATTAAATTCGTTAATAATGGTCTGAATGGCAGCCGCGGCCTGATCTGCAGCCATTTGTGATTGCTGAGCAGCTTCTGCGTTCTTTTGAGACTGAGATTCCAGCTTCTTACGTTCTTCTTCCTGCTGCCACCTTCCGGCATCCGCTCTTGCGGCTGCTTCTGCTACCGATGAAAACAGATCTTTTCTTCCTGTTTCTTTATCCGTTTTTTCTCCAATGGAGTCAACGTTTGAAAGTGAGACCGTTGCCGGCATATCCCAGTCAAGCGCAGGAAGGTCTTTGTTTATTTCAGCCATAAAATCATGCCAGATCCTTCCGGAATAAGTTTTTCCATAGACCCCAGGCATTGCTTTTGGAGTGTCATAGCCTACCCAAATGGCAGTGGTGTAATACTTGGTATATCCGCAGAACCAGGTATCTTTGTTGCTGTTGGTGGTTCCCGTCTTACCTGCGGCAGGAACAGTAAGGCCAAGGCCATATCCTGTTCCATAAGGCTTATCAAGAGTTCCCTTTAAAACATCGGTGATCATATATGCCGTATCTTCTGTAAAAATCCGTTCATCGGCCTGACTCTGGTTATAAATCTCACCATCATACTGGCTTTGAATGCTGGTGATACAGGATTTGCTGCTATACATTCCTTTGTTCGCTAAAACCGCGTAGCCTTTTGCCATATCAACGACTCTTGCGCCCTCTGTAAAACCACCGATACTCATACTGGTGTTGCCGTTATCCAGATAGCTTAAACCGTTAAAATGCATCTTTCCAAGATATCCGATTCCCTTATCCACACCGATGTCAGCAAGCACCTGCCAGGCTACCGTGTTTAAGCTTCGGTTCAGGGCTTCTCTTACAGAGATGGGACCAAAATACTTGCCCCCGCTGTTTTTAGGGCCTTTATCGAAAAGATTGTCATTGACCAGTCTGGAAGGGTAATAAAATCCGCTTTCAAAAGCCGGAGCATAATCAATTAACGGCTTAATGGTGGAACCAGGCTGGCGTCTGCTTAGAAAACCGCGGTTATATTCATCATCTGTTCCCCGGCCACCTACAATGGCTACCACGTAACCGGTTCTGTTATCCACACAAACAGCCGCGCCCTGAAGAGCAAGCTTCCCATTCTCCTGAACCTCTTTAAACTTCTTAAGCCTGTCATCAATCATGCCTTGAAGTAAATTCTGAATGTCCGTATTAAGGCTGGTATGTATTTCAAATCCGCCGTTTCTGATCATATCACTTTTCGTCTGGTAAACTTCCTGATATTGTTCCTTATAGGCATCATAGGATGCCTTATTATTAAATACGTACTTAAATACAAACCCATCATTCTTCATCAGCTCTAAGGTCGCCGCATGAATGGCGTAGCTGGTCTGATAATTCTCTTTCATTCCAGGTTCGTAGATCTTAGCAACAGTGATTGGCTGGGCCTTGGCATTTTCACTTTCCTCTTCTGTAATGAACTTACAGATAGCCATACTGTTGATAATCTGATTTCTCTTCTTCTGAGAAGCTTCAGGGTGAGCAACCGGATCATATTTTGACGGATTGTTGCTGATTCCTGCTAAGGTGGCTGCTTCCCAAATGGTTAAGTCTTTGGCTTCCTTATCAAAATAATAACGGCTTGCCTCTGATACACCGTAACACCGGTTGGCATAGAAGTTGGTGTTACAATAAAACTCCAGAATCTCCGGCTTTGTATACTTCTTCTCCATTTGAGGTGCCGCAAAGAACTCCGTAAGCTTTCTCTGGAAGGTCCTCTCCTGTGACAGGTATGTATTCTTAATTACCTGCTGGGTAATGGTACTGCCTCCCTGGGTAAAAACTCCCTTATTCTTTATAAACACCAGACCAGCTCTTAAAAGACCCTGGTAATCAATTCCGTGATGCTTATAGAACCGCCTGTCCTCCTGAGCGACATAAGCATTTTGAAGGTTCTCACTAATACCCGTAATCGGTACATACTCATAATGACCAGAGTTAATCGTTCCTATAAGAGTACCGGAAGAATCGTATACTCTCGTATCCGTTGGCTGAGAAAAATCCGTCTTGCTTGTCTTACTCATGATGGAATCTGCCTTCTCTTTGCAAGCCAGAATCTCATCCTGATATTTTAAAAATACGGCACCGCCGGCCAGGCACCCTAAGACCATAACCGCCAGAAACGTAAAAAGAATCACTTTTATGGGCTTTAAAAAGACGGACCATCTTGTTTTTTTCTTCTTTCTTTGTTTCTTCATATCATGTGCCTCCTTCTTTTACTTTTTATATGACAAAAACGGGAAGTCTCTTAACTAAGACTTCCCGTTTGTTTTCAGAGCTGATGACGGGACTCGGACCCGTGACCTCCTCACTACCAATGAGGTGCGCTACCACCTGTGCCACATCAGCATCTTTATGGTTCTTACCTCGAACCTCGTATATCATAGCATGGGATAATATCTTTGTCAATAATATTTTTAATTTTTTACTTAAATACAAAAATATACAAAATTTTACATAGATAGGCAAGTGGAAAGAGGAGGGGAAAGGTAAGCCACTCCCTCCCTCTTTCTAAAAATGTCCCTATTTAAAAGATACCTTCAAAGCTTTCCCGAAGGGTATTACAGGAATTATCAAGCCGTTCCTTCTCATCCTCTGTAAGAGATAGAGTAAGAACCCGCTGAATTCCATTTTTATTGATGATACAGGGAACGCCTGCATATACCTCAGATTGTCCATATTCTCCGCGAAGCATGGCGGATACGGTAAACACGCTGTTCTCATCTCCTAAAATGGCTCTTGTGATTCTGGTAAGAGACATACCGATTCCATAATAGGTGGCCTGCTTTGCTTCTATAATCTTATATGCCGCTGTACGCACCTCTTCTTCAATACGCTTTAATTCCTCTCGGTTTACCATATCTTCTTCTCCACCAGATCCGCAAAGAGATAAAATAGGTTTTGTAGCAATCATAGCCTGGCTCCAGGGAACAAACTCACTGTCTCCATGCTCTCCGATTACATAAGCGTGTACATTTCGTGGGTCTACCCTTAAGGACTCCCCAAGAAGATACCGAAGTCTTGCGGTATCAAGCGTGGTTCCGCTTCCGATGACCCGCTTAGGATTAAAGCCGGATAAGGAATAGGTAATCCTCGTCATAATGTCCACTGGATTTGTGGCCACAAGGAAGATACCATTGAAGCCAGATTCTGTCACAGGCTCCACAATGGAACGGAATACCGCAGCATTGCGCTTTAAAAGATCAAGCCTTGTCTCTCCCGGCTTCTGAGCTACTCCCGCACAGATTACAACAATATCTGCATCGGAGCAGTCCCTGTATTCCCCTGCATAAATTTTCATATGAGAGGCAGAAAAAGCAAGTCCATGATTTAAATCCATGGCTTCACCCTCTGCACGTTTACGGTTAATATCAATTAATACCAATTCATCACAGACACCCTGGTTCAACATGGAATAAGCATAGCTCATTCCCACCATACCTGTGCCGACTAATGCAACTTTTCTTTTATCTGTTCTCATCATCTAACACGCTCCTGTCATTGTTATAGTTATTTTGTCGCTTGAACAGGAAAGTATACTCCTTACATTCCCCGATCAATCTTTTTCGCCATTAATTCACTGTTGCTGCTGTAAATAACTGCATGTTCCCTGGTGATCTTTCCTTCCCGGTACAAGTTTAAGAGACTGGCATCCATGGATACCATCCCTTCTGTCTGCCCGGTTGCTATGACAGAATCGATCTGATGGGTCTTTGACTCACGGATCATATTGCGAATTGCATTATTAAAAAACATGATTTCAAACGCCGGCTCAACACCTCCGTCTACAGTTGGAATTAGCTGCTGTGAGATAACGGCCTGAACCACCATGGAAAGCTGCATACGAATCTGCTGCTGCTGATTGGGCGGAAAGCTATCGATGATACGGTCAATGGTATTGGCGGCTCCCACCGTATGAAGGGTAGAAATCACCAAATGGCCCGTTTCCGCTGCCGTCATGGCAATTCGAATGGTCTCGTAATCTCTCATCTCTCCAACTAAAATGACGTCCGGTGCCTGCCTCAGTGCTGCCCGCAGGCCTGTCACATAACTGTCTGTATCCGTAGTGATTTCTCTCTGGGTCACCACACTCTGCTTATGACGGTGCAGATATTCAAGAGGATCTTCCAGGGTG
This sequence comes from Clostridium sp. 12(A), assembly GCA_000526575.1. Lineage (GTDB taxonomy): Bacteria > Bacillota > Clostridia > Lachnospirales > Lachnospiraceae > Lacrimispora > Lacrimispora xylanolytica. Next base: position 56,672 of record JAGI01000003.1, read on the forward strand.
ATTACATGAGCGTTCCTGGTGTTGTTGATCTTATCAATGATACAGGCCAGAGTCGTGGTCTTACCACTTCCAGCCGGACCTGTCACCAGCACAAACCCCTTCGTCATTCTGGCAACATCCATAATGGTTTCAGGAATATGGAGTTCCTTATAATCCGGCAGATCAAAGGTGACAACACGGATTACAGCTGCCAGAGAACCCCTCTGGCGAAATACACTGGAGCGGAATCTGCAAATACCTGGCAGGGCAAAGGAAAAGTCATCATCTCCATGCTCCTTTACTTTATCCATGTTCCTGTTTCCAGCCAGCTGATACAGTTCCTCAATTAAAGTCTCCATCTGGGCCGGAAACAGTTTTTCTTCATTCTGATATACGATTCTGCTTCCTATCTTATAGGAAAAAGGCATACCTGGCACAAGAAAGATATCCGATGCATTCTTAGCCACAGCAGCATTCAATAAATCCACTACCTTCATTTTCCAGTCTCCTGATTATCTGATTCTCCCCCATGATAAACGGGCATGGATGTATCAACCGTATAATCCTCGGTCTGAATCACCTTCCATTTACGCACCCAAACCTGGCCTTCTCCCAAAAAGCTGGGTGAGAGTTCTATGGAGAGAGCCTGGGAATGAGCCATTGGAATCTGGGTCGTTACAATCCCTTCTTCCGGCAGATAATAATCTCCAAGCTCTTGTGCCAAAAGTTCCTCATAGTCCCCAGGCTCTGGAGCGCTTCGTTTTATCTCTTTCACTTCTTCCAAGACCATCTGGTAGAACTCTTCTCCCTCACTGTCTGTCAAATAATACTCTTTTACTGCTGAAGCATTACGCTCTGCAAGCTCACGTTGACTTTTGGCTGCACTTAAGGAGAGCATTCCAAACGTCACAAGGCACATCACAATAAAAATTAATATAAGGGAAGGGCCTCCGATGTTAGCTCTGTATCTGATTTCCTGTTTTGCCATGGTTCACCTCCATCAGCTGCCGTTTTCATGGCGATTCACAGTAAGGGTATATAGGATTTTCTCACCTTTTTTTATCGTCAGGACCATCTCATCTGTTTCCTGAAAATCTGCCTCAGCAGAAAATACAGCCTGACCACTGGTCATGGATTCTCCATTTTTATCAAATTCCATTCGGCTTGGTTCTTCATTGGAACCGCTTTCTTTCAGGGCAAATACTTCCTTTAGTCCCTCTTTCCCCTTTTCCTTAAACACCTCACAAGAGCTTTGGGCTATGATAACTGCCCGGTTTAAGTCAGAGGCTTCCCGGCTTATAAGATCAGCCTTTGTAAAGATCCGGGTACATATTCCGGCACAAAGGAGGAAGAAAAAAACGACGCCTATCATTTCCATAAGGAATACGCCAGAATGACTTTTTCTATTCATCTTGTGCTCCTTTGCTTCTTAAGGTAAACCAGAGGGAGCCGCCCTCTGTTCCCTCTGTTTTTATATGAAGAAGCCCGTCGTTCATCTCCATGGTGACCGGACTGCATGATAATATCTCGTTGCCGTCTCCAATGGAAAGGCCGCTTCCTTCCTGGGAAAACAGCTCCCACAGTTTTCCATCCTGATAGTAAATATCCGTCACATAGACAGAATCCTCAATGACCTGCTTGATTTCCAGAACTGTGGTGCCTGAAACCTCTTTCACAGACACACCGCCGGCTTCATCGCCTTGTCTTACCTTATTGGCAATGTAGCTTAACGCCACATCTTCCCGGTAAGCAGCTTCCATTCTGTGATTGATATTCTCATACACTTTTCCGCCCATAAGAACCAGAAACAGGGCGCTTAATACAAACACCAGAAACAGTATCAGAGTGAAAAGAGCGCCGGTCATCCGGCTTCTTTTATCCATGCTCCCGCTCATTTGCCACCTCCTGGTGCTGATTCATGAAGATTGACTGTAATATCTGGCATGAAGTTTGAGGCAAAGCCACTGTAAAAAACATCATATCTTTCTCTGTCAATCTGTATTCCGTAATGTTCTTCTAAATATTCCACACTAGGGGGGTATCTTCCTTCAATGGCATAGCATTGTACCGAGGCCCTCCGAATCGCGTCCCGGAGAGTATCTGCTCCCTCTGCATCTGCCCGTTTGGAGAAAAATAAAATCCCTATTATGAAGGCCCCGATCATACAAGGGAAAATCGCCAGGGTAAGAAGGCTGCCTGAAATTTCTTTCAGGGAATTTTTAAGCTTCAATAATCTCTCCTCCTAACCAATGGCAGATAATACACCCATAAGCGGCAGCATGACTGAAAGTAAAATGAGTCCCACGGATATGGCAAGCACAGCTACCACCGTTGGTTCAAAACGGTTAATCATCTGTTCCATGGCAGTATCTGCTTCTTCCTCGTACTTATCCGAAATCTCCGCCATCACACTGTCAAGACGACCGCTTTTCGTTCCCACTTTAATCATCTGTACATAAAATCCTGTGAACAAACCTGTATTTTTCATGGCTGTATAGTATGTCGCCCCTGATTCCAGTTCAAAGGAACACTGATTGATTTTTTCTTCCACAATCTTATGATCCACCAATTGACCAGCCAGCTCCATGCCTTTTTCCAGATCCAGACCGCTTTTTAAGGTAAGGGATAACACAGAGGTAAAACGGCGCTTTGCCGTAGACAGAGCAATTTTATTATTCTTCTTGATCCACCAAATGAACTTTTCTGCTGCTGGGACTTTTTTTCCTTTTTTCCCAAGAAGCCATACGATGAAAACAGCCATTGCCAGCACACCGCCTAATAAAAGAGCCGCTCCGCTGAAGATTCCACCAAGCCTTGCAGCAGCAAGAGAAGCCGGCGGCATCTCTGCCCCCAGCTGCCGGTATACGCCTTCAAATATAGGCATGACCTTGGTAAATAAAACCAGCAATACAACAAGAAGCATGGTAATCATGATGATGGGATATGTAAGGGCATGTTTTATGTTTTTGTAGAGCACATCTTCTTTATCGTAATACTCGGCAAGGGATTCCATAATCTTATCCAGATTACCGGTTTCTTCGCCAACCCTGACCATACGGATTACATAAGGCGGATAGACTCCTGCCTGTTCCAGCACTTTTGAAAATGGAATGCCAAGCTCCGCTTCCTCTGCCATGGAAAGCAGGATCTTTCTCTCTTCTCCCCATACCGCATCCTCCGCCATAACAGACAATCCCTCGTCAAGAGGGATTGCAGCATGAAGAAGAAGGGATATTTGAAGGCAGAAAGCGGATATTTCTCTGGAAGAATAAATGTTTCTCGCACTCTTTGCCATATACCGTTTCTCCTTTTTCTATATGGTTTCTTTAGTAAGTGTATTTTCCTTTATAATTGGAGCTATTGGTTATATATTGCTTTATCGCAGGATCGTTACCGCCAGAGGAGGCAAAGGTAGGATCCATGAGTTTCCAGTCGTAACCGTCAAAGTAAATGACATTGTCCACCCAGCCCTGTCCCTCGATATAGACATTCACCCATGCATGGTAAAGACTTCCGGTATACCCTACGACTAGCTTGGTAGGAATATTCTGAGAGCGCAGCATGGAAGTCATAACAGCCGCATAATCAAAACAGATTCCCTTTTTCTTAGCCAAAGCCTGGTCAACATCAGGAAGGTATCCGGTCTGAACGGAATTAGCCAAGGCTGTATCGTAGGTAAAGCTTTTCACCACGTAGTTATAGACATTGGTCACAACTCCCAGAGAATCCGGTGCTGATGCTGCAAGTTCAGCTCCTTTTGATACCACTGCACTTCCAGCTGTAAAATTCACATACTGGTTTGGATATAGAAATGGTTCAAATTCATTGGAAAGACTGACCTGTAGCTGATTGCTGTATTTAATAGCGTACTGAGTCCCCTGTACCTGCTCCAGAACCCGCAGGGTATAGGTTCCATTACCCTCGGTTAAAGGAAATACCTCATAGGCGGATCTGGCATTTAGGTCATAGGTATAAGTCTCACCACCGCTTTTAATGACCTGTACCTTAATCTTTGCTGCACTGCCCGTATACTGGACCATAACATATCCATGGCTTGTATTGGATGCATCAACCGTTACCGAATTGCCGCTAAACGTAACCGTTCCAGATGCTGTAGGAACCTTCACGTTGCCACCAGCAGGCTTGGAAGCCAAAGGAACTGCTTCATCTTTAATACTGACAACTGTTTTCCATTCAATGCTTTCCTTTGTATTTTCTGATGCAGAGATAGACCCTTCCGGCCCAAAGCCAGCAATGTAGACCATAACGGCTGCAAATGCCGCTGCAAATACCGCACCACTTTTTTTCATCTTTATCATCTCCCCAGTGTTATCCCAGACGTTGTCTCACGATTTCATAGGCAAGGACCCCAGCCGCAACTGAGGCATTTAAAGAGTCAATATCCCCTTTCATGGGGATAGAAGCTATCATATCGCAGTTCTCTTTAACCAGCCTGCTGACACCGCTTCCTTCACTTCCTATCACAAGTCCGATCGGACCCTTTAAGTTCATACGGTACATGGTCTCTCCCTCCATATCGGCACAGACAAACCACATACCCTTTTCTTTTAATTCTTCCATGGTGGCTGTTAAGTTTGTAACCTTTGCCACTGGTGTATAGTTAAGTGCACCTGCTGAGGTCTTTGCAACCGTTGCTGTCAGACCTACCGCCCGGCGCTTTGGAATGATAACACCATGAGCTCCGGCTAAATTAGCAGTACGGATAATGGCACCCAGATTATGAGGATCTTCAATTCCGTCCAATAAGAATAAGAACGGCGGTTCTCCCTTTTCCTCTGCTGCCTTTAACATATCCTCCACTTCTGCATATTCATAAGCTGCTGCATGAGCGATTACGCCCTGGTGATGCCCTTCTTCTGACATCTGGTCCAGCCGTTCCCGCTCTACGAAATTAATGATGGTATCTTTCTTTTTTGCTTCCCGGATAATGGACTGGATGGGGCCATCCTGAACTCCCTTTTGCACGTACAGCTTATCAATTGTCTTCCCGGAGCGAAACGCCTCCAATACTGCGTTTCTTCCCTCTATGGTAAATTCCTCTATCATTCCAGTTCTCCTATTCGTTCAAGTCCTTTGCCCACTACGGCAATGAGCCGTTCTAAATCGCCGTTTAAATACAGATAGCCGCATAGCGCTTCAAATCCAGTCGCTGTCCGGTAGTCTGCCATGGTGGCATGCTTGGCCGTTGTGACTGACTTGGCATTACGCCCTCTTTTATAAACAGCAATCTCATCTTGTGTTAAATCTTCCGCCTCTATCAGCCGTCTTATGATCTCTGCCTGGGTCCCGGCATTGACCAGCTTGGCACTCTTTTTATGCATATTGTTAACCTGTGTGCTTCCATGATTCATTACCTTTGTTCGGATCATGACCTCATAGACAGCATCACCGATATATGCGAGAGCCAGAGGGGAATAGCTTTTGATATCTACTTTCTTTAGATGCAGTGATTCTTTAAAGAAATCAGAAAATCCGTTCAGGGTCATTATACTCTCTTCCATTTTACACCTTCCCTGGTGTCCTCCAGAACAATGCCCTGCTCCAGTAATTTTCCACGAATCTCATCTGCAAGAGCGAAGTCCTTGTCTTTTCTTGCCTGCTGCCTTGCTTCTATCATGGCTTCAATTTCTTCGTCAAGAATTTCTTCTTTCTTCTCTGCAATAATGCCGAGAACACCGCACAGCTTATCAATGGTTTCCTTTAAGTAGGTCACATATTCTCTTGAGCTGTTTTCATCGGTAGTGGAATTGCTTAGTTTCACCAGTTCGAAAATGGCTGAAATCGCATCTGCCGTGTTGAAATCATCATCCATGGCAGCTTCATATTTGACGATCAGCTCTTCTACCGGCTTTTTCTCTTCTCCCTCACGAAGGGAATCTGTCTTTGCTACAGCTTCCAGATCCTTAAGCTTATCTACAGCTGTCAGAATGCGGTCCAAACCGTTTTTGGATGATTCCATTAAATCAGCGCTGAAATTAAGAGGACTTCTGTAGTGAGCACTGAGCATAAAGAAACGAAGTACCTGTAAATCATACTTTTCACCAATTTCTCTTACGGTAAAGAAGTTTCCAAGAGACTTTGACATCTTCTTGTTATCAACATTTAAAAAGGCATTGTGCATCCAGTATTTTGCAAATTCTTTTCCGTTAGCCGCTTCACTCTGCGCAATCTCGTTCTCATGATGAGGGAAAATCAAATCTTCCCCACCTGCATGAATATCGATCTGGTCTCCAAGATACTTTTTAGACATCACAGAGCATTCAATATGCCAGCCAGGTCTTCCCTCGCTCCAGGGTGACTCCCAATAAGGCTCCCCTTCTTTTTTCGGCTTCCAGAGAACAAAGTCAGAGGATTCTTCTTTTCCGTCTTCTCCGGTCACTTTAATTTCACGGAATCCTGACTGTAAATCTTCCAGGTTCTTATGGGACAGCTTTCCGTACTCCTTAAAAGACTTTGTACGGAAATAAACAGTACCGTCTGCCGCCTGATATGCATGGCCTTTTTCAACCAGACCTTTTATCATGTCAAGCATTCCACAGATTTCTTCTGTTGCCAGAGGATTTTTAGTCGCCGGCTTCACATTCAAAGCTTCCATATCTTTTTTGCACTCTTCAATGTAACGCTTGGATATGACATCTGAATCCACACCTTCCTCGATTGCCTTTTTGATGATTTTATCATCTACATCGGTAAAGTTGGATACATAATTAACCTCATAACCTTTATATTCAAAATATCTTCGTACGGTGTCAAAGACTATGATAGGCCTTGCGTTACCAATGTGTATAAAATTGTATACGGTAGGACCGCACACATACATCTTGACCTTTAACGGCTCCAATGGTACGAATTCTTCTTTTTGTCTGGATAATGTATTAAAAACCTTCATAAATATCTCCCTCCTGTTAATTGGTCTCTATCTTCCGCAGCAGCCTCCGGAACAGCCTCCGCAGCCGGAACCCATGATTTTATCATCATAACAGTAATCTTCCACAGAAGTAAGAAGGGTAATGGCCTGAGCTGAAATTCCCTCGCCGTTTCCGGTAAATCCAAGTCCTTCTTCCGTAGTGGCTTTTACATTCACCTTTCCTACCGGCAGATTCAGCGCATCTGCAATGTTCTCCATCATCTGAGGGCGATAGGTAAGAAGCTTCGGTTTCTGTGCGATAATGGTGGCATCAATATTTTCAATAATATAGCCTCCCTCTTCCAAAAGCTTACCTGCCTGTTTTAAAAGCTCAATACTGGATACACCCTTATATGCAGGATCCTGATCCGGGAAATGCTCACCGATATCTCCCATGGCTGCCGCTCCAAAAAGAGCATCAATAACAGCATGAACCAGTACATCCGCGTCAGAATGACCTAAAAGTCCTTTCTCATATGGAATCGTTACTCCTCCAATGATAAGATCTCTTCCTTCTACTAATTTATGAACATCATATCCCTGTCCAATTCTCATAATATTTCCTTTCTTCTATATATATACATTCGCTGCTAAACAATCACCCGCAATTTTTTACTGATACACCGAATCTGCACATCCTTTTGACAAAAGCAGCTTTCCCCATCGGTATGAACTGCCATCGGCTGCTCCATGTGAATCGAGATTTCCTCACAAGTATAAAAACGGATCCCTGTATTTGGTATCTTTCTTCCTAATAAAGAGCAGGCCAGTACAGGAATAAGCTTACGCTTCTTTCTGTTATTCATAATACAGATCGTAAGCTTTCCATCCTCAAAACTTGCACCGGGGGCAAACTTGAATCCACCGCCCTCGTAAGGATGAATGTGGGCTGATATAAAATACACGTGATTAAATTCTACTTTTTGAACACCATTTATAAGAACATGACCCTTAGACGGCTTCGCCAGGGCAAGCTGCTTGATTCCGATTAAAAGATAAGCCAGCCTTCCTATATGAATCTTGTGAAGCAGTCCTTTTGATTTTGAAAATAATATATTATGGCAAACAGCTGCATCCATACCGATTCCTGCACTTACAATGAATCGCCGGTGCGCCACTTCACCGTCCCCATAGGTTATAACCCCATAATCCATTAATTTGTAATATTTTGGATGAAGAATCCTGTCAAGACAACGGACCGGGTTCCTGGGCAGTTTTAAACTCCTTGCCAGATCATTACCCGATCCCGCAGGAATATACCCTAAGGTTATGGAACCACAAAAACAGAGTCCATCCAGAATCTCGTTCACTGTACCATCTCCGCCTACGGCAACAATCACATTGGATTCTTTACAGCCGTTTGTCAGTTTACTGGCATAAATCCTTGCATCTCCCGGCTTTTCCGTCAAATAAACTTCATACTCCACACCGGAAGCTTCTAAGGCTCCCTTCAGCTTATTCCAGGTATTTTGTCCACGTCCGCAGCGTGAGTTAGGGTTTACAATAAAATAGTACATGGGATCCCTCCACTTTTTGCTATTTGTTAGTATACCATAAAACAGAAGAATTGAATATAAAAAAAAGGAAAAAGGTCAGCGAACCTTGTCAAAGCAAGGAGATACGAATATTTTTCATTTTCTGTTTTTTCTTACTAACTTTATATTGCTCTTCTTTTTGACTTTTGATGAAAAAAATATAAATAATATGATACTACTTTTTTACAAAACAAAAAAACACATTGAACCCGACTTAACGTCAGACTTTCAATGTGTCGTTAATAGCGGAAGGGAGATTCGAACTCTCGACACCACGGGTATGAACCGTGTGCTCTGGCCAACTGAGCTATTCCGCCATATGAAATTGTTTGATAAACGCTTTGTTTATCAGTGGGACCTACAGGGCTCGAACCTGTGACCCTCTGCTTGTAAGGCAGATGCTCTCCCAGCTGAGCTAAGATCCCAGTGCTTGTCAGGAGCTTTGTTTTTCTCTCGTTCCCGACTGCTTCATTAGTATAATATGAATTGTATTAATTGTCAACACTTTTTTGTCAATTATTTTCTTTTTTTTCCATTTCTCTTAAAACCCTGATTCCTGCGAGGTTTTCTGCCCTTTTTCTTCTCCTGAAATAGACAAAGAACCACAAAAGCCGTCTTGGAGTACTCCTAAAACGGCTTTTATAATCCAATTATTCTTTTTTCAAAAATACCGCTTTGCTGTTGTTTTTATTCTCCCGCACTTCTAACATGGAAACGCTGTGGACAAATTTTGAAAATGTGGAATACCCGTAATCCTTTACCTTAAAGTCAGCAAACTTCCGGTGCATACCATTGCCCAAAGCCGCAAGCTCCATTCCGTTTTTACCAGAACCCTTTACAAGCTTCACTGCAAATTCTTCCAGCTCCTGGCGTTTGGTACGATTGTCCTTCATTCGAACCGTCACCACATTGTTGGATTTTCTCAGCTCAAAGGAATCCATCTCTTCCAAAAATTTAGACAGAGAACTGTAGCCATAATTTCTCACGTCGAAATCGGAATACTTCTTTACCAAACGGTTCCCAATTTCTCCAAGTCCGGTCGCCTTATTCTTATCATCATTTTCCAAAATGATGGAGGTAATATCCTGCTCAATAACTTCTTTTCCAATGGCTCCGCCGCCGGTTCCCTCTTCATCCTGATCCAAAAGAACTTCCAGATTCGTAAAAACCGTACAGGCAGCACGGAAGGATTTGGGTGTCTTTTCTTCTCCCATACCAATGACTTCTTTTCCTGATTCCCGAAGCCTGCTTGCCAGACGGGTAAAATCACTGTCACTGGAAACGATACAGAATCCATCCACATTGTCCGTATAAAGTAAGTCCATGGCATCAATAATAAGTGCGGAGTCTGTGGCATTCTTTCCAACGGTATTGGAAAACTGCTGAATCGGGGTAATAGAATTTTCCAAAAGCTCCAGCTTCCACTTTCCCATCTGGGCGCTTGTCCAATCTCCATAAATTCGTTTGTAGGTAATGACCCCGTATCGTGTCATCTCATCCAGAATGCATGTAATGTACTTTGCTGAAATATTATCTGAATCAATTAAAACTGCAAATTTTTTGTCACTCAAAACCCTGTTCTCCCGTCTTAATTTGTTTTCCCATATCCTGTCTTTGCTGTCATTTTTCTCTCGTCCTATTAATTATATTTCATTTTACCATTTATTACAATAACATGACAGTGGTTAAAATGGGAGAATTTTAGTCAAGTATTATCCTTTTATATGTTCATAATAAAAAAGAAGGTATTAAGACATCAATGAAAGGAGTGTTACTATGAATACGATTTCTTCTTCTGGATGTGACACATCAAAAAGACCCCCTGCAACACCATCGGAATCTGTTCACCTTGCAATTGCCACTGTTCCCATGCAGCCTTGGGAACAGCCTTATGACCCAGCAGCAGCTTTAAAACACGGAACTATTTTCCCTAGTCTTAATCTTCCATTTTACGTTACGGGAGGTGATTTGTAATGGCAGACCGAAACAATCTTCTGCAGCAGATCAACGAAATCAGTTTTACGGTCAATGATTTAAATTTATATCTGGACACTCATCCTCTGGATGAAAATGCGCTTGATGCTTTTAAAGAGGCCATGGAACAAAGAAAACAGCTTTTACAGACCTTTGCTGAAAACTTTGAACCTCTTACCATGAATTGCGTGTGCCCTGACACCAACAACAAAAGCCAGACAAAAACAAAATACCCGGATCAGAGACATTTTACCTGGTCGGATGGCCCGCTGCCGTGGGAAGGAGGAATGATATAATGTGGACCTATGAAAAAAGATTACAGTTTCCAGTAAACATCAAAAATACCTGCCCTAAAACAGCATCTCTTATCATCAGCCAGTTTGGCGGACCAGATGGAGAATTAGCTGCCTCTATGCGTTATCTTTCCCAAAGATATTCCATGCCATGCAAGGAAGTGGGAGGACTGTTAACCGATATCGGTACTGAGGAATTAGGACACTTGGAAATTATCTGTTCTATTATTTATCAGCTTACAAAGAATCTATCTGTGGAGCAGGCAAAGACAGCAGGCTTTGATGCCTACTATGTTGACCATACAACAGCTCTCTGGCCCACTGCCGCTGCCGGAGTGCCGTTTAATGCATGTGAATTCCAGTCTAAGGGCGATGCCATCACTGATTTGATCGAGGATCTGGCAGCCGAACAAAAAGCCAGAACCACTTATGATAACCTGATCCGTATCATCCCAGACCCTGATGTAAGAGAACCCCTTAAATTCTTAAGAGCAAGGGAAGTCGTTCATTTCCAGAGATTCGGAGAAGCACTGGAAAATATCAAAGGGGATCTTGATGCAAAGAACTTCTATTATTTTAACCCTGAATTTGATAAGCAGTTTGTAAAGAAACCAGTGGATTAAACCTAAGAAAAACCGGAAATGCAATGAGTGCAATTCCGGCTTTTCTTCTATATTAATGGTTTATTTATTTTTGTTCTTCGTAGCTGTACTTTAACAGCTCATATATTTCATCGGTAACCGGATCATCTTTATAATATCCGTCTAAAAGTGTTATGATCTTTTTAGCAAACTCCGACGGAACCGGAAGATCTTTTACCGCCGTATGAAAATCCTCTTTCATCTGACTTACCATCTCCCGCTTTTGTGGAATCGCAAGACCAAATATCTTATAGAGCATTCCCATGGCTGCACAGGCCTCATTTGGTGAGGTCAGTGGTGCATTTTCAAATCTGGTTTTAATTTCTACCGCCTGTTTGTTGATGTAAAATATCATAAAATCACAATTCCTTATACATTTTTTACCTGTGCAATATCAATGAGTGTCAATTCTTTAGCCTTGTTTTCCATACTGGTCACTAAGGCCTGTGCCGTATCCAATGAGGTCAGGACCGTAACGCCGGTCTCAATGGCATTTCTGCGGATAATGAAACCGTCCTTGCTTCTGTCAGCGCCCTGAGGCGGTGTATCAATGACAAGGTCAATTTCATGTCCCAGAATTAAATCCATGAGATTTGGAGATTCCTGTTCCAGCTTACGTACCATTAGTGCTTTTACCCCGTTGTCATTTAACACCTTAGCAGTGCCTGAGGTGGAGAAAATCTTATAGCCCTGAGCCTGAAATCTTCTGGCGATTTCGATGATTTCCTCTTTATCAGAATCTTTTACGGTAATGATCATGTTCTTGTACTTTGGAAGCTTAATGCCTGCACCTGCAAAGGCTTTGTATAGCGCTTCGTTAAAGGTCTTTGCAATTCCAAGACATTCACCTGTGGATTTCATCTCAGGTCCCAGGCTGATATCAGCGCCACGGATCTTTTCAAAGGAGAATACCGGCATTTTTACTGCGATGTAATCGGCTTCGGGCTGGAGACCTGGCTCATAGCCAAGTTCCTTAATGGAATGTCCGCAGATTACCTGAGTTGCAAGCGGTACAATTGGAATTCCAGTTACCTTACTGATGTACGGTACGGTACGGGAGGAACGTGGATTTACCTCAATGACGTAAACGTCGCTTCCGCAGACAATGAACTGAATGTTGATCATTCCTTTTACATGAAGGGCTCTTGCAAGCCTTCTGGTGTATTCTACCAGCTTTTCCTTTACTTCATGGTCAATGCTCTGGGCCGGATATACCGAGATACTGTCTCCGGAATGGACACCAGCACGCTCAATATGCTCCATGATTCCTGGTATCAGAATATCTTCCCCGTCGCAGACTGCGTCAACTTCAATCTCTTTTCCCATGATATATTTATCGACCAGAATCGGGTGTTCCTGAGCGATCTGGTTGATGATTCCGATAAATTCGTCTACATCCTGATCAGAGATTGCAATCTGCATTCCCTGGCCGCCTAATACATAGGAAGGTCTTACAAGGACCGGATAACCCAGCTTGTTCGCGGCTTCCTTTGCTTCTTCCGCTGTAAATACGGTATGTCCAGCTGGTCTTGGGATCTCACACTCTTCCAGTATCTTATCAAACAGCTCTCTGTCCTCTGCTGCGTCTACATCTTCTGCTGCCGTTCCAAGAATGGGAACGCCCATCTTCATAAGAGCTTCTGTCAGTTTAATGGCAGTCTGTCCGCCGAACTGTACCACTGCTCCGTCTGGCTTTTCCACATCAACAATGCTTTCCACGTCTTCCGGAGTCAGAGGCTCAAAATAAAGCTTATCTGCAATGTCAAAGTCCGTACTTACGGTTTCCGGATTGTTGTTTACGATGATTGTCTCATATCCTTCTTTGCTGAAGCTCCAGGTGCTGTGTACGGAACAGTAATCGAATTCAATTCCCTGGCCGATACGAATCGGGCCGGAACCAAGGACAAGAACCTTTTTTCTTCCGGAAGTCTGAATGGCTTCATTCTCACTTCCAAAGCAGGAGTAGTAATAAGGGGTTTCAGCCGCAAACTCAGCTGCACAGGTATCTACCATCTTAAAGGCCGCTGTGATTCCATTTTCTTTTCTTCTGTCATGAATTTCTTCCACAGAAACTCCTGTCAGTCTTGATATCACCGTATCCGGGAACTCCAGACGCTTTGCTTCTTTTAACAGCTCTGTGGTAAGAGGGCCTTTTTTCAGAGCCTCTTCCATCTCTATCAGAATGGCAAGCTTATCAATGAACCAGACATCAATTTTTGTAATGTCATGTATGCTCTCATAGGAGAAGCCTCTTCTCAGTGCTTCTGCAATGACCCAGATTCTTCTGTCATCTACAAGATGAAGGGTCTCTGTCAGTTCTTCATCGGTAAGACCTGTAAAATCATAAGACATAAGGCTGTCCACATGCTGCTCCAAGGAACGAATGGCCTTCATTAAGCCGCCTTCGAAGTTGGTACAGATACTCATGACCTCGCCGGTTGCCTTCATCTGAGTCCCCAGGGTTCTCTTTGCGCTTAAGAATTTGTCAAAAGGAAGTCTTGGCATCTTAACCACGCAGTAGTCAAGCATTGGCTCAAAGCTTGCGTAGGTTTTTTTCGTTACTGCATTCTTGATCTCGTCCAGAGTATAGCCTAATGCGATCTTTGCTGCTACCTTTGCAATGGGGTATCCAGTTGCCTTGGAAGCAAGAGCAGAGGAACGGCTCACACGAGGATTTACCTCAATCACGCAGTATTCAAAGCTGTCCGGGTGGAGGGCATACTGTACGTTACAGCCGCCTGTAATCCCCAGCTCGCTGATGATCTTTAAGGCAGAGGTACGAAGCATCTGGTATTCCTTATCTCCCAGGGTCTGGGAAGGAGCTACAACGATGCTGTCACCAGTATGAACGCCGACCGGATCAAGGTTTTCCATATTACATACGGTAATCACGTTTCCAGCGCCGTCACGCATTACTTCATATTCCACTTCTTTCCAGCCAGAGATACAGCGTTCTACAAGAACCTGACCAACTCGGCTCAAACGAAGTCCATTTTCTAAAATCTCACGGCACTGAGCCGGATTCTCGGCAATACCGCCGCCGGAACCGCCCAGAGTGTAGGCTGGTCGTAGTACGATGGGATATCCGATCTCTTTGGCAATTCTCAAACCGTCTTCTACGTTCTCAACGATATCAGAAGGAGCTACCGGTTCCCCGATCTTCTCCATGGTCTCTTTAAACATCTCACGATCTTCTGCCTTCTTAATGGTAAGGGCAGTCGTTCCAATGAGACGAACGTTGTGCTTTTTTAAAAATCCGCTGTCTTCTAACTCCATAGCAAGATTTAAACCAGCCTGTCCGCCAAGGGTTGGCAGAACGCTGTCTGGCTGTTCCTTTAAAATAAGCTGCTCCACCACTTCTACAGTAAGGGGTTCAATGTATACCTTGTCTGCAATGTCCTTATCCGTCATGATGGTTGCAGGGTTTGAGTTTAATAAAACTACTTCTACCCCTTCTTCTTTTAAGGAACGGCAGGCCTGTGTTCCTGCATAATCAAATTCTGCCGCCTGACCGATGATGATCGGACCGGATCCGAGAACGAGTACTTTTTTAATATCCTGAATCTTCGGCATTATTATCTCTCCTCCATCATCTTTAAGAACCGGTCAAATAAGTAGCTGGAATCCTGAGGTCCAGGACAGGCTTCCGGGTGATACTGAACTGTAAATATGTTTTTGTTGGTGTATTTCAGTCCTTCATTGGTTCCGTCATTGACATTGACAAAGGCTGGAACTGCTACCGATGGATCCATGGTATCCACATCTACCACATAGCCGTGGTTCTGGGAAGAAATATATACACGTCCTGTTTCCAGATCCTTGACCGGGTGGTTTCCGCCTCTGTGTCCGTACTTCAATTTATGTGTGTCCGCTCCAGTTGCAAGAGCCATAAGCTGATGTCCCAGGCAGATGGCAAAAATCGGAACATTGGAATCATAAAGCTTTTTGATCTCAGCAATGATTTCCGTACACTCTTTTGGATCGCCAGGGCCGTTAGACAGCATAATGCCGTCCGGGTTTGCGGCGAGTATCTCTTCTGCCTTTGTAAGGGCTGGATATACGGTTACTTCGCAGCCTCTCTCATGCAAGGAGTGAGCAATATTCTTTTTGGCACCAAGATCTAAAAGTGCAACTTTCTTTCCGTTTCCGGGAAGTACAAAGGTTTCCTTACAGGTAGCAGCTTTCACTACACCGGTAACCTCATAATTTTTCATACGCGAAATGACGTCATCGAGATTAAAACCTTCATTGGTTGTAATCATGCCGTTCATCGTACCTTTTTCTCTTAAGATTTTTGTTAGGGCTCTCGTATCGATACCACTGATACCTGGAATGTCGTTTTCTTTTAAGAAATGCTGAATGGTATCCTCGCTTCTAAAGTTGCTGGGGATTCTAGATAATTCTCTGACAATGTAGCCATCCGGCCACGGTTTTAATGATTCCATATCTTCCTGACAAATGCCGTAATTACCAATCAACGGATAAGTCATCACAACCGCTTGCCCCGCATAGGAAGGGTCGGTGAGGACTTCCAAATAACCTGTCATGGAAGTATTAAATACAATTTCGCTAATAATTTCCCGTGTTGAACCAATGCTCGTCCCTGTAAATACAGTACCGTCTTCCAGTATTAAAAAAGCTTTCATACGCAAAGTCCCAATCCTTTCTTAATGGTATGTTTTGAGCTTTCTGATATCAGCCCAAATTGAATAGATTATACATTATCTCGTGACATTTTTCAACTGTTTTTTTCGTATTTCTTTCATTAAATTTTATTCATATTTTTTGAATATTTGATGTTTTTCTATGTAACTAATGAATAATTATGCACTTCTAACCATGGAATATTATTCAAAAGTATACTTTAGGGCTTATTCGGGGAAAATAGTATTGAGGTGATAAATATGATAGATAACAGCGATCTGCCCATTGGTTTTACCATGGAATTGGCTCAGCACTCAGATATTTTAAACCGTTTTGCCGGACTTCCTGAAGCTCAGAGGAACTCGATAATTGACGGTGCAAGAAGCGTTGACAGCCGGGATGAGATGCGCAATTATGTGGAATCTATTTTTAAAGAGCCAAAAAATTCATTTTTCTAAAAAGCCACCCGCAGAATGGATTTTCCCCAATCTGCGGGGACTTTTGTAATGATTCCATTTCTACTGTAATATATTTATAACAATTATTGTTATAAGGGGCATTCTATGAATCCATATACGATTTACAGAGCGCAGGAAAACAATTCAACCGGTTCCCTTCAGGTGAATGTTGTCTCTGCAGAAAACAACTTTCCCATTCCAGATGCAGAAATTACCATTTCTTATACAGGAGATCCCACTAGTACTCTGGAGCAGGTAGTCACAGATGCTTCCGGTCAGACCGAACTCGTAAGTCTTGCTGCTCCTCCTGTGGACTTAAGCCTTTCTCCAAGCCTTGAACAGCCTTACTCCGAATACACGCTGATGATCCGTGCCCAAGGCTTTGAGCCGGTAGCCATCTCAGGTACCCAGATTCTTGCAGATACCATTGCTTTACAGCCTGCCCGGATGACTCCCATTCAAGATCAAGTATCTCCCGATGTCCCCATCGTTATCCCGGACCATACCCTGTACGGCGAATATCCTCCAAAAATTGCGGAATCAGAAGTGAAAAGTGTAGCGGAAACCGGTGAGATCGTTCTTAGCAGAGTGGTAGTTCCCCAGACAATCATTGTACATGACGGCGTTCCCACAGACCCCACCGCTCCTAACTATTATGTTCCTTACGGCGATTACATTAAAAATGTGGCTTCCAGTGAGATCTATGCAACATGGCCCAGAGAAACCATAATCGCTAATGTTCTGGCAATTATGAGTTTTACCCTAAACCGTGTGTACACGGAATGGTACCGGAACCAGGGATATGATTTTACCATAACCTCTTCCACCGCCTTTGATCATAAATGGATTCATGAGCGGAACATATATGAAAGCATCTCTCAGGTCGTTGATGAAATTTTCAACAGCTATCTGTCACGTCCTGGAATCAGGCAGCCTATCCTTACTCAGTACTGCGACGGGCAGCGGGTACGGTGTCCCAACTGGATGTCACAATGGGGCAGCTGTACGTTAGGAGAGCAGGGCTATACCGCGATTCAGATTCTTCGGAATTATTATGGAAGCGATATGTACATCAACACGGCAGAGCAGGTTTCCGGTGTTCCTTCTTCCTTCCCAGGTTTTAACTTAACCATAGGTGCCACCGGCGAAAAGGTTCAGCAGGTCCAGGATCAGCTTGCTGTCATAGCAGGTGTTTATACAGCAATTCCAAGAATTACGGCTGACGGGGTTTTTGGGGAACAGACGGCTGAGGCAGTTCGCCAGTTCCAGAGAATTTTTAATCTTCCTGTAACTGGAATCATAGATTTTGCCACCTGGTACCGGATTTCTCATATCTATGTAGGTATTACCAGGATTGCGGAATATTCTTAAAATTTTAAGGTCTGCATCAAAAGGGAAGGCATCTGAAATGCATTCGATTTATAATCAATGCATTTCAGACGCCTTCCCTTTCTATGTTGTAACGCTTTATAATCAGCCTTCTCCTCCTAAAAGATCTGCCGCTACATATCCAAGAAGTGCAAGGGAAATTCCGCCCATTAATTCATAGACCTTTACGCCCTGCCATGGGATATCCCATAAAATGACAAAGGGGGATGAAAACACAAGTCCGATGATAACCCGGTACATCTGGCATTCATGACGGATTAAGAGACCCTCCACGATTTTAGCAAAGAAGAACACCCCTAAAGCCATGCCGGTGAAATAAGGCAGTAATACCAGGATATAATAGAACAATCCCTGAAAATCCATGGCAGATAAAGCTCTGATACAGGCATTGTTCGTCTGTAAAATGGGTTCATAAAAACCCAGCATCATCATAATCATAGAACCACTGACACCTGGAACTATCATGGTGCCTGCCGCCAGAAGTCCCACAAGAAACAAGATCACCACCCAGTATTTACCGGAAGTAAGGTAAGAAGCCCCTGAAAGTGTGCTCATTCCCCCACTGTTTCTTCCAGATGCGATTACAGTCTCTGCAACAACAGTAATTAATATGACCACTCCGCAGGTTATTACTGCGGTCAAAATCCCCTTTTTCCTGTCCTTATGTTCCCTGGAAAAGGACTTTCGAAACAAGGTAGGAAGTCCACCTCCTATGAGCCCCAAAAATGCCAGCTTAGTCTGTAGGGGATATGTATGAAAAAGATATTCAAAAGCCAGAGATAGAAACACAATCCCCGCCACTGCCCCGATGCCGTATGGAAGCAACGTCCGTATACTCTTTACGGGCTCCTTAAACAGCTGGGTAACCGCATGAAGAATCGTGTCGTATACTCCCATGGTTATGGCAAGCATTCCGCCGCTGATTCCCGGAAGTATGTTAGCCACGCCTATGATAACGCCTTTTAACAGCTCACTGATATATTTCAAGCAATTCCTCCTGAAATTCTGTCGTTATCATATCCTATGCCTGTTTCACCACTTCTAATACATCTTTTACCCCGGAAAGCCTGTAATCTGCCAGACTCTGGTCAAAACCATACCTCTCGTCAATCATGGCTGCAATCTTCATTCCCGCTCTGTGAGCTGCTGTAATTCCAATGGTGGAATCCTCCACAGCCAGGCACTCTTCTGGCTTCACACCAAGACAGCTTGCCGTGTAAAGATAGATTTCCGGGTCCGGCTTGCTTTTTTTAAACTGATTGCCACTGACCACGGTTTCAAAAAGATTACGTATCCCATTTTCATTCAGCACCCGTTCCACCAGCTCTAAGTGAGTAGAGGATGCAAGGGCCAGCTTGAATCCCTCATCTTTTAGTGTGTTCAGGACTTCAGTGGCTTCCTTTCGATAAAGCTCTCTGTAATCGATTTCCTCATAAATGTCCTTTTTTCGAAACTCACTTCGAAGCTCTTCCCAGGTTTGTCCATTATTCACTGCCCGTTCCACCACTTCCCAGGAGTCCTTTTTTGTGGCACCCACCATGGGATAAAGCTGTTCCATTGTTACAGCAGGATTCTTTGCCCTTGCGAATGCAAGCTGGTAGTTTAAATACACGCCTTCGCTGTCAATCAAAACCCCATCCATATCAAATATAACTGCCTGAATCATGTTGTCTCTCCTTGTCTTTCTTTCTGATTCAGACAATACGGGAACCAGGAGGGTTTGTCAAGCTGAAATGCAAAAAAAGCCGCAGGGGCGGAGCCTTTCTTATAAAGCCTTCGTCCCGGCGACCCATTTTCATAATACAGCCGGCCTTTTAACCATAAATGTATTGTATCCGTACCGTCTTAAGGCCTGCTCCATTTGTACTGCGTTGTCAACATTATGGAATGCTCCCACCCGAACCTTATATAGTCCATCTTCTAAAACGATGAAAGCCGGAAATCCCTGGGCTTTTAAATCATTCATTTGCGTTTCCGCAAGAGAACGCACCCGGTACGCTCCAGTCTGAACCTGGTAATATTCTGTTTGAGATTCTGTCTGCTCCTGAATGGTCGCTACGATGCTGTTCCCAATGGACTGTGCGATCTCAGTAAAGTTCTGGTCAAACAGATAATTATCCGCCTCGTTGTCTATAAATCCAGCCTCTATCAGAACCGCCGGAATATTTGTTCTTCTAAGAACAACCAACCCCGGGCGTTCAATGACTCCTAAATCACTAAATCCGGTCTTACTTAAGGCTTCCATGATGTTGCTTGCCAGCATAGCCTGAGGGCCTTTATTTTCAAATAAAAGGACTTCAGCCCCGGAACCAGAACCAGGAACAGGCATTGCATTGCGGTGTAAGGAAACAAAAAAGTTTGCTTCTGCATCGTTTCCCATCATGGTTTTCTCAAGAGGTGTATTGTAGGTATCGTCAGTTCTTGTATATCTGACATCAAGTCCGCTGTCTGCAAGAACTTTACCTACTGCCAACGCAAGCTTTAAGTTATCATCCTTTTCCTGCCGTCCGTTATAGGTTGCACCCGGATCCGCACCGCCGTGGCCGGCATCTATCACTACGATCTGTCTCTCAGCCAAAAGAAAAACTCCTTTCACATACCTCTATTCTATAACGTATGTGAGAGAAGCTTCTCAAGTACCACATTTTTTATAAATTTTAATCTTTTTCTGCTAATTCCGCCATCACATCCACGCCTCTTGGTCCTACCGGAGTGGAAAATACGATCTGAGTGTTGGTTTTTCCGTATTTTTGAAGCTGGCCGATGAAAACATCCAGTTCCATGGTACTTTGGAATGCCACCTTTATCAGCATGGAATAATCTCCTGTCACGCAATTGCATTCAAGC
Organism: Clostridium sp. 12(A); assembly: GCA_000526575.1. Lineage (GTDB taxonomy): Bacteria > Bacillota > Clostridia > Lachnospirales > Lachnospiraceae > Lacrimispora > Lacrimispora xylanolytica. The sequence goes on from JAGI01000003.1 coordinate 77,360, forward strand.
ACATTTGGTATGGACTCCATATAGGAATAAAACTGAAGCTTGTCAATTGGTGATACATCCAGGTTTACGAATGCAGTGATGTGGTAACCAAGCTTCATCGGATCTACGGAAGCATGGTACCCTGTAATAATTTTTTCCCGCTCCAGCTTCTCGATTCTGGAGGAAACTGCAGGTGAGGATAAAAAAGTATTTTCTGCTATGTTCTTTAAGGATGCCCGGGCATTCTTCTGCAGGGTCTGCACTATTTTCTTATCGATATCGTCCATATCTTCCTCCTTGAAATAAAAAAAGCGCCAGTACTTCCTAAGTACTGAACGCTTTTGTTCTTATAAATTAAGCCGCTATCTTATAAATCTTTCATACACTTAATAATATCTAATTATCAAATACTTGTCAACATTTATTTTCTTAAGGAAGGCATTTTTTTAAGCCGTTCCATGGCTTCTACTGTATTTTCATAAGTACCGAATGCAGTGAGACGGAAATATCCTTCGCCGCTTGGTCCAAACCCACTTCCCGGAGTTCCTACCACACTGGCTTCTTCTAAAAGCAGATCGAAAAATTCCCAGGAGGTCATTCCTTCCGGCACTCTCAGCCAGATGTAAGGAGCATTGACTCCGCCGTAGACTTCACAGCCAACTTCCTTTAACCCGTCATAGATGACTCTGGCATTTCTCATATAGTATGCCACCTGTTCCTTTAGCTGTGCCTTACCTGCTTCGGAATACACGGCTTCACCAGCCTTCTGGATGATGTAAGGAGCTCCGTTAAATTTGGTTCCATGACGTCTTGCCCAAAGAGCGTGAAGAGCCACTCCGCCACGGATCAATTCCTTTGGAATTACGGTAAACCCAAGACGTACTCCGGTAAATCCGGCGTTCTTAGAAAAAGAACGGAACTCAATGGCACAAGTTTTCGCTTCCTCTATCTCATAAATGGAGTGAGGAACGTTATCTTCAGCAATATACGCTTCATAAGCAGCGTCATAAAGAATCACTGCACCTGTTTCATTGGCATAGTCCACCCATACCTTTAACTGGTCTCTGGTTAAGGTAGTACCTGTTGGATTGTTTGGAACGCATAAGTATATAAGGTCTGCCGCCTCTTTTGGAAGCTCAGGAACGAAGCCGTTTTCTGCTGTACAAGGCATATAGACCACCTTGCTCCATTTTCCGGTTACCTCATCATAAGTTCCGGTTCTTCCTGCCATTACATTGGAGTCTACGTATACAGGATACACAGGATCACAGACTGCAATGATACAGCTTTCATCAAAGATTTCCTGAATATTTCCGCAGTCGCTTTTGGCACCGTCAGAAACAAAGATCTCGTCTGCCTCGATTTGACAGCCTCTTTTAATATAATCTTCTTTTGCAATGGTTTCCCTTAAAAAGCTATACCCAAGATCCGGTGCATAGCCGTGAAATGTCTCTGCATTCCCCATCTCCTCTACTGCCCCGTGAAGAGCGTCAACGATAGACGGAGCCAGAGGCATGGTCACATCGCCGATTCCAAGACGGATTACTTTTTTATCAGGATTTGCTTCGATGTAAGCTTTCACTTTTTTTGCAATTGTGGAAAACAGATAGCTTCCCGGAAACTTTAAATAATTTTCATTTACCTTAACCATAGGTTCCTCCTGCTTTATCTTATAGATTGTTAATGTCAAACTCTCCCTCAAACACTTCTATCGCAGGCCCTGTCATAAACACATGACCGCTGCCATCTCTGTCCCAGTGAATGGTCAGATTGCCGCCCTTTAATTCTACCTCAACCGTGTTTAAAGTCCGTCCGCTCAGTGCTGAAGCTACTGCACTGGCAGTTGCACCAGTTCCACAAGCCCAGGTCTCACCGCTGCCTCTTTCCCATACTCTCATTCGGATATAGTCCTTGCTTATTACCTCAATGTACTCAGAATTGGTCCGCTCCGGGAAACGCTCATGGGTTTCAAAGGCTGGACCTATGGATTCAAGGTCCAGATCATCGATGCCTTCCATATAGTAGATTGCATGGGGATTTCCCACTGAAATACCGATAAATTCATACTCCTTACCGTCAATTACAATGGGCTCTGGCACTGTACTGGTCAGCTCCGGAATTCCCATATCAACAGTAATCTTAACTGCTTTGCCATTTTCTTCCGTGATCTTTAAATGCTTGATCCCTGCCTTTGTCTCTACATCAAATTCTGTTTTATCCACCAGCTTGTGATCAAAGACGTACTTACCCACACATCGGATTCCATTCCCGCACATTTCGCTTTCTGAGCCATCTGCATTGAACATCTGCATCCGGCAGTCTGCCGTCTTAGAGGGGCAGATAAGTATCAGTCCATCGGAGCCGATTCCAAAATGGCGGTCACTTACCTTTTTAGAAAGCTCAGCCGGATTTTCTACCGTTTCCTCAAAACAATTGATGTATACGTAATCATTACCAATTCCCTGCATTTTTGTAAATTTCATAACTGTTTCCTCTACTTCTATTGATTAATCAAACTCACGATCATCTGAGCCGTTTCAACCATATTGGTTCCGCTGTCCATACTGCACTTTTGAATGTAACGGTGGGCTTCTGATTCAGACATATGGTTTCGCTCCATTAATAGCTCTTTTGCCTGCTGAATCGTCTCGATCTCTTCTCTGCTTCGTTCCTTGGGCTGGCTCTTTAATTTCTTCCGCTTTCTTGCAATGGTCTCCATCATCATACCAAGAGTGCTTACAAGATCCTGAACCTTTAAAGGAAGCCCGAGGCAGACCACATCATCCGGCGCCCTTCCACTCCACTGGCTTGGGGATGCCACCAAAAGCATCTCAACTCCCGGAGGCAGGCATTCGTAAATTTCCTGATAAACCATATCTGCAAATCTGCTGCCGCATACCACGACTCCGCTTCCAAGTTCATCTGCGCTGTTGACTGCCTGCGCGCCAGAGGTGCAGACCGCGGAGACGAAAAAGCCGTTTTTCATTAGTATATTCTTTATATTTTTCGCATCCTCCGCCTTGGAAAATGCCACAATTACATTGGTCAAGCACTCTCACCTCCAGATAACCGTATCAGGGATACAATAGTTAATACTTATACAGGTATTCTTCTACTTCCCAGTCAGTTACCTGGGCACGGAACATGTGCCACTCAGCTTCCTTTGCTTCCAGATATTTGGTGAAAATATGCTCACCTAACACTTTTTTCATAAATTCATCTTTCCGGAACGCTTCAATGGCTTCTCCCAGAGTTTCCGGAAGCTGCTCTATACCCCTGCTTAAAATCTCTTCCTCGGGCATGGCAAATACATTGCTGTCCACGCTCTCCGGCGGTGTCATTCCTTTTTCAATGCCATCAAGTCCGGCTGCCAGGCAGGCTGCCAGTGCCAGATAAGGATTGACTGCAGAATCCGGGCAGCGAAGCTCAATTCTTGTGCTGGAACCTCTGGAGGAAGGTATGCGGATTAGTGGGCTTCTGTTTGCCTTTGCGGACCATGCAATGTAGACCGGTGCATCATAGCCCGGAACAAGGCGCTTATAGGAATTGACTAAAGGATTGGTCAAAATGGTCATTCCCTTCATGTGGTGGAGAATGCCTGCGATAAATGAATACGCTGTTTTGCTTAATCCCTGCTCATCTTCATCGTCCTTAAACATATTGTTGCCGTTTAAATCGGAAAGTGACATATTAATATGCATTCCGGAACCATTGACTCCTGCCTTTGGCTTTGGCATAAACGTAGCATGAAGACCATGACGCTTTGCGATGGACTTAACAGCCAGTCTGAATGTCATAATGTTATCGGCTGTTACAATGCCTTCTGCATATTGAAAATCAATCTCATGCTGACCCGGTGAGATTTCATGATGAGAAGCTTCAATCATAAAGCCCATCTCTTCCAGTGAAATCACCATATCACGGCGAACATTCTCCGCCTGGTCAATGGGTGCCACATCAAAATAGCTGGCAGTCTCGTGAGTATGGGTCGTCGGACGCCCCTCTTCATCGGTATGGAAAAGAAAGAATTCACACTCCGGGCCGGCCTGAAATACAAATCCCATATCATGTGCTTTCTTAAGCACCTTTTTTAACACGAATCTGGGATCGCCTTCAAATGGGGCCTGATCCGGGTTGTATACATCACAAATCAGCCTCGCTACCTTGCCCTGCTGCGGCCGCCATGGGAATATCTCAAAGGTATCCAGATCCGGATAGAGATACATATCAGACTCTTCGCTTCGGATAAAGCCCTCAATAGAAGAACCATCAAACATACAGCGGTTGTCTAAGGCTTTTGGAAGCATGTTCTTTGTAATTGCCACATTCTTCATCATACCGAAAATATCCGTAAACTGAAGGCGGATAAACTCCACATCCTCTTCTTCCACAATACGGAATATATCTTCCTTGCTATATTTGCTCATTATACATCTCCCTTTCTTAATCCTTGAATAGAGAGTCCTAAAAAGGGACTCTCTGTCACAGTGCGTTTCCATACCTGCATAATTGCCTTATGGGAAACGAAATATCCTAATAGGAAGTATTTCCAAAAAAAGGGTGGGCAAACACAGCCTTTTCATGGACCGTCTTCGCACCACCTCATATGTGTAAAATATAACAGCTGTCAAAAAATTTGTCAACGTGTTTTTAATCTTTGGTTTTATACTTTAAGGCACGGACTGCATTTAAAATAGCCAGTACAGAAACGCCTACATCACCAAATACAGCCGCCCACATGGTTGCAATTCCCATGGCTGACAGAATAAGAATTACAACCTTCACTCCGATGGCAAAGGCAATGTTCTGCTTCACAATTTTCATGGTTTTTCTGGCAATCAGTATGATATCTGTAAGCTTTGACGGCTCATCGGTCATGATGACAATATCAGCTGCCTCCACCGCAGCGTCAGAGCCGATTCCGCCCATGGCAATTCCAACGTCAGCTCTTGCAAGAACAGGAGCATCGTTGATTCCATCCCCCACAAATGCCAGCATGGTTCCTTCCGGCTGATTCTTAAGGAGTTCTTCTACCTTATGAACTTTATCCCCTGGCAGTAGCCCTCCATGAACCTCGTCAAGCCCCAGGGCTTTTCCAACTGCCTGACCAACCTCTGGTTTGTCACCAGTCAGCATGACCAGCTTTTTCACACCTGCTCTTTTCAGACCCTTTAAGGCTATGGGCACATCTTCCCGGACTGTATCAGATATGGTAATGGAACCTAAGTATGTGGTTCCTTCAGAAACGTATAGAGTGGTTCCTATGACAGATTGATTCTCAGGAACAGAAATAGAAAGCTGTTCCATAAGCCTCATATTACCAACGGAAATTTCCCTTGTTTCTCCATCTAAAAACAGCTCAGACCGAATACCAAAGCCTGCCGTCTCTTCTACATGTCCAATCATGGTCTTGTCAAGAGACTCTCCATATGCCTCTTTTACAGAAAGGGCAATCGGATGATTGGAATGATATTCTCCGTAAGCTGCCAGCTTTAAAAGCTCCTCCTTAGAGCCCGTTACTGCTTCTATGTCAGTCACCTTAAATTTTCCCGTGGTAAGGGTACCTGTCTTGTCAAAGACTACGGTACCTAAGGAAGCCATAGACTCCAGATAATTGCTTCCTTTTAAAAGAATCCCGTGACTGGAAGCCGCTCCCAAACCTCCAAAGAAGCTTAAGGGAACTGAGATCACAAGAGCACAGGGACAGGAAACAACAAGAAAGCTTAAGGCACGATAAATCCAGGTGCTCCAGTTTCCGCCAAATAACAACGGAGGGATTACGGCAAGAAGAAGGGCAAGAACCACGACCGCAGGCGTATAGACCCTTGCAAACCGGGTGATAAATGTCTCTGCCTTTGCTTTTCTGGAGCTTGCATTCTCCACTAACTCCAAAATCTTTGCTACCGTGGAATCATCAAACAGCTTAGTGACCTGAATCTCTAAAACGCCATTTAAGTTAATGGAACCGCTGATAATATCATTACCCTCTTTGACTTCAGCAGGCATGGATTCTCCTGTAAGGGCTTTGGTATCAAGCTCGCTGGCTCCTTTTATCACCACTCCATCAAGAGGTACTTTTTCTCCAGGCTTTACAACAATGGTATCTCCTACTTCCACTTCATAAGGATCTACCTTTTCTTCCTTCCCGTCTCTTAAAAGATTGGCATATTCCGGGTTAATATCCATCAGTTCTGTAATGGATTTTCTCGATTTATTGACTGCATAGTCATTGAAAAGCTCCCCGATCTGGTAAAACAGCATGACCCCTACAGCTTCTTCCATGGCGCCGATGGCTATGGCTCCAAAGGTGGCTATGGACATAAGAAAATTTTCATCAAAAAGCTGGCCGTTTTTCATGCTGCGGACAGCTCTCAAAGGCACATCATAGCCTGCTGCAAGATAGGAAATAATAAATGGAACCAGATACCAGGATGTCCTACCTTCAAAAAGCATCCCAATTGCAAAGAACAGAGCGCTTATGAGAAGTCTGATTACCATCTTTTTTTGTTTTTTAGTCATAAAAGCTCCTTTTGTCTTATCGTACTACCTTAAATTCTGCTTCTGGCTCAATCTTGTTTGCAAGTTTTCTGGCAGCTTCCAAAACCTCATCGGTCTTATCTTCCTGAACTTCCATAGTCAGTCTCTGAGTCATAAAGCTTAAAGAAGCACTTTCCACTCCGGATAATTTCTTAACCCCTTCTTCAATCTTAGCTGCACAATTAGCACAGCATAACCCTTCTAATTTAACAATCTTTTTCATATTATCACTCTCTCCTTATTTTTTATTCTTTTTATTCCCTACTCGCTGATATGCTCCATTCCCTGAGCCAGAATGGTCTCGATATGACCGTCAGCCAGAGAATAAAATACAGTCTTTCCTTCTCTGCGGAACTTCACCAGACGCATCTGCTTTAATACTCTTAACTGATGGGAAATGGCTGACTGTCCCATCTGTAACAGATTTGCCAGGTCGCAGACGCACATCTCCGATTGGCTGAGTACATATAGAATCTTAATTCGTGTAGCATCACCAAATACTTTATAGAATTCAGCCAGATCAAGAAGCTCCTGTTCTTTCGGCATAACATTCAAAACCTGGTTCACTACACTCTCATGGACACAGATAAAATCACACTGATCGAATTCAGTTTCTGCTCTGCTTTTTTTAAGATCCAGCTCCATAACATACCTCCTTGTAGTTAATATTATTATATGAATAACTGTTCATATGTTTATATTATCACATCTCATCTATTTGTCAAGACATTACGTTCACTGACTTGACACTGGTTTTTAAGGGTGGTACACTAAAGTTCCTTTTCCATTCTATAATCACATCTAAACATCAGGAAAAGAGAATATTTATACCACGGTAGAGTCCCTGGAAATTTACAATTTCCAGAGAGAAGCGCTATGGTCCATGGACCGGCTGTGCTCACCGCTTGGCAAGATATTAGAACGCTCCCACCAGTTATGACAGCTTTCCACTGTCCGCTGCCGGAAGGATCACGTTCCCAAATATTACTACCAGGAGGAATTAACATGATTCAAGTGGAACACATGAACAAGACTTTTAAAGTCGCAAGAAGAAGCGCCGGCTTTTCCCAGGCCATAAAGGCACTTTTTCACCGAGAGACGGAAACCATCCGCGCTCTTTCTGACATCTCCTTTTCCATTGGAGACGGAGAAATGGTAGGCTATATCGGCCCGAACGGAGCCGGAAAAAGCTCTACCATCAAAATCTTAAGCGGAATCCTCACCCCGGATGACGGTACCTGTATCATAAATGGCCGCATTCCCTGGAAGGAACGAAAAGAGCATGTAAAGGATATTGGCGTGGTGTTTGGCCAGCGGACCCAGTTATGGTGGGACGTCCCAATCATTGACTCTTATGAGCTTCTGCGAGACATCTACGAAATCCCAACACAAACCTATGAAGAAAATTTAGAAGAACTGACGGAGCTTCTATCTCTTAAGGAGCTTTTAAAAACTCCTGCCAGACAGCTATCTCTGGGCCAAAGAATGCGCTGTGAAATTGCTGCATCTTTATTACATAGTCCAAAGACCTTGTTCTTAGATGAGCCTACCATCGGCCTTGATGCAGTTTCCAAGCTGGCGGTACGGGATTTTATTCGAAAACAGAACAAAAAGCACAACACCACCGTCCTAATTACCACCCATGATATGCAGGACATTGAAGCCCTGGCGGACCGGGTCTTATTAATTGGAAAAGGTACGCTTCTTTTTGATGGGTCCCTTCCAGATTTAATGACTCACCAGCCAAGAGAAGATGCAACTCTGGACGAAATCATCGCTGCCCTTTACCGGGACTATGATATTTAGGAGGCGGAACATGAAAAAATACGCTTCGTTTTTCCGTATCCGTTTCATCCATGGTCTTCAATACCGGACTGCGGCTGTTTCTGGTATGATCACTCAGTTCATCTGGGGCATCATGGAAATTTTATTATTCCGCGCCTTCTACCAGGCATCTCCGGAAAGCTTCCCCATGACCTTTCAGGCACTCTCCAATTATGTGTGGCTCCAGCAGGCATTTTTGGCACTCTACTTGATCTGGTTCTGGGAATCCCAGCTGTTTGATTCCATTACAAACGGGGATGTGGCTTATGAGCTATGCCGGCCAGTCCGTCTCTATAATATGTGGTTTATCCGGGGCATGGCTGTTCGTTTATCCAAGGCAGTGCTTCGATGTATTCCAGTCTTATTATTTGCCTGGCTTCTCCCAGCCCCCTATGGACTAACATTGCCACCGGACTTTAGAACATGGTTTTTTACCCTCCTCTCCATGACACTGGCATTTCTCCTTGTGATCGCCTTTGGAATGATCGTTTATATGTCCGTTTTTTATACCATCTCTTCCCAGGGTATTAAGCTCCTGGCCTCTTCCGTCTCAGAATTTCTGGGGGGAGCGGTGATTCCTTTGCCCTTTCTGCCAGATGGTATCCGGGAAATTGTAAATATCCTTCCCTTTGCTTCTGCACAAAATGTTCCTTTCCGTATCTTCGGGGGAGATTTGACTGGCAGGGAGATGTATATAAGCCTTCTCTTACAGTGTTTCTGGTTTATCACCTTTTTACTCATCGGACGAGCCATGGAGCAAAGGGCTTTGAAACGTGTTGTGATTCAGGGAGGCTGAAAGGAGGGATTATATGAAATCAATTGATTTGTACAAAAAATATTGTATCATCCACTTAAAGTGCATCATGCAGCATAAGGTCTCTTTTCTTTTAAACACCATGGGAATATTCCTGATGTCCTTTAACCTGTTTTTAGGAGTCTACTTCATGATGGACCGTTTTCAGCAGGTAAAAGGCTTCTCTTATGAAGAAGTGCTGCTCTGCTTTTCCATCACACTTATGGCCTTTACCATCGCAGAGCTTTTCTTTCGGAGTCTGGATACCTTTGATTCCATCATAAGAAGCGGCGAGTTTGACCGGATTCTTCTTCGTCCGAGAAACTGCCTCTTCACTGTGTTATGCAGCAAGATTGAATTTACCCGTATCGGGCGGCTTTTACAGACCCTTCTTATGTTCGCATACGGAATTTCATTCAGTGATATAGACTGGAATCCCTTCCGCATCATGGTCATAGCGCTTATGATTCTGGGTGGAGTTGTGGTGTTTGCTTCTATTTACCTTATATTTGCCTCCATCTGCTTTTTTACTCTGGAAGGACTGGAATTTATGAATGTATTTACAGACGGTGCCAGAGAGTACGGAAAATATCCCATTGGAGTTTATGGAAAGACCGTTGTTACGATCTGCACTTACATCGTGCCCTTTTCCTTATTTCAGTACTATCCGTTTCTTTACTTAACAGGTAAAGCAGAGCATGCATGGTACGGGCTGCTGCCCATTGCCGGATGTCTCTTTCTGATTCCTGCCATACTTCTTTGGAGATTTGGGCTATCCAGATATCAATCCTCTGGTTCTTGACAAAGAAATAACAAAAGGGTTATAATGGGTGAAATGTAGTTAGTCTAAACTAATCGTCTTGTTCACTCAAATAAGGAGGAGCATTATGTCTACAGAGCTTGGCGGAGTTATGGAAACACTTTTTATTACTCTTTACGTTAGGGCAAAGGATGCCACCAGCAATAATCCCGTCCTCAATGACAGGAAGGCAGTGGAAATCGTAAAGAAAATCGACTACGATTTCAAGAAATTTGAACATGGCATCATGTCCTATTACGGTGTACTGGCACGGGCAAAGATCATGGATGAAAGGGCAAAGGCATTTATTAAAAAGCATCCTGACTGTGTGGTAGTCTCCGTGGGCTGCGGCCTGGATACCAGATTTTCACGTGTGGATAATGGGAAAATACAGTGGTACAATCTGGACTTTCCAGAGGTCATTGCTAAACGGGAGCAATACGTTGTACCCAACGAACGAGAGACAAACATCCCTAAATCAGCTTTGGATTCCTCCTGGCCAGAGGATGTTAAAACGGATGGAAAAAAGCTTTTGATTCTTTCCGAAGGCATGATGATGTATCTAAAGGAAGAGGAAGTCAAAAAGCTTCTACATATTCTTACCAATGGATTTGACCAGTTTGAAGCCCAGTTTGATCTGCTGTATAAAGGTATGGCCAACAAAGGCAAATTCCATGACACTGTTAAAAAAACAAAGGCGGAGTTTAATTGGGGCGTGAAAGACGGCAGCGAGGTGGTGAAACTCTGCCCAGCTCTCAAGCAGACTGGACTTATTAATTTTACCGATGAGCTAAAGCACCTCCTCCCAGGCTTTATGAAGATATTCACTCCCATTCTATACCTAACAAATGACAGGCTTGGAATTTATCAATATAAAAAGGTACAATAACTGAATATGGATCGATTGCCAGATGCAAGGAACCATTTATAATTCAATGTAGTATTACAGCGGACAGAAAAAGCAAACTACAAAAAAAACGTCTTGATCGGAATAAAGTGGTCCCTATAAGATAGACAGTTAAAAAAAGCGTAAATTGCTTATATTTTAACTTACTCTACCTTGTAGGGTCTATTTTTGTTATACTCATAGCATAAATTAAGGAGCGTACTTTATGGGGAAAAATTATTTTACACAGAAACAACAGGAACAGCTTCGTAATAATCCATATATTGAACGCGTTTCTGAGAAAGCAATTACATATACAACTGAGTTTAGAAGAAAATTTGCCACAGAATATGAGACCGGGAGATTGCCTTCTTCTATTTTACGTGCTATGGGTATTGACCCACAACTGCTTGGTAAACGTAGAATCGATACAATTACAAGACGCATAAAGAAATTCAGTCTTCGAGCAGAAGGGTTTGAAGACACACGTAAAAATAATTCGGGACGCCCTTCAACTAAACAATTATCTGAACAGGAACGTATTGCACATCTAGAACATCAAGTAAAATATTTAAAACAGGAAAATGAGTTTTTAAAAAAAATCAATTTTATAGACAAAAAAGCCGAATGGACAGAAAAACGGAAGCAACATCAGAAGAAAAATTCAGACTCATTCAAGAAATGATTTCACGGGATAATAATGAACTAAACATCAGCTGGCTCTGTGACTCGGCAAGTGTATCCAGAAGTGGTTATTATAACTGGTTAAATTCTAAGGATAAACGAAATGAAAAAGATGCTAGAGATAAAGCTGATTTTGATTTGATTCTTAAAGCATATCTGTATCGTGGTTATGATAAAGGAAGGCGTAGTATCTACATGCGCTTGCTTCATATGGGAGTACGTATGAATCAAAAGAAAATCAGTCGTTTAATGAAGAAATTCAACTTGTTTTGCCCTATACGTAAAGCTAATCCATATCGAAGAATGGCAAAAGCTTTAAAAACAGATGCTGTATCTGATAATCTTGTACAACGCGAGTTTTCAGAACATGGTGCAGGAAAAATCCTTCTCACCGATATTACATATCTATTTTACAACCATGGGTGCAAAGCATATTTATCTGTAATAAAGGATGCCTATACGAAACAGGTATTAGCCTATGTTCTTAGCGAATCCCTTGAAGTTGATTTTGTACTCGATACAATAAATATGTTAATCAAAAATCATAAAAAAGCCCTTCAGACCGATGCAATATTACACTCAGATCAAGGCTGCCATTATACAAGTATTTCATTCAGACAGCTACTGAAAGATAAAGAACTAAGACAGTCAATGTCCAGACGTGGTAACTGCTGGGATAATGCTCCACAGGAATCTTTTTTCGGACATATGAAAGACGAAATCCATCTTGCCGGATGTACTACTTATGAGGAACTATATACAGAAATCAATGATTACATGGATTACTACAATAATGAACGTTATCAATGGGAACTGGCAAAGCTTTCTCCTAACCAATATGCAGAATATTTGAAAACAGGTTATTATCCTATAGAGGTATAGCAAAAGCGTCACAACTACAATTACTAGCTGTGACGCTTTATCATACTCTTTTTTTTAAATGTCCTTGACATGGGGACCACTTTAAATGAGATTTCCATTCAAGACGTTTTTTATAGATTAAAATTAAGAAACATTCTTTTACGACTTGCCTTTCGTAGTTCCATCGGACTCAAAGTGATAGGAGGTTCCATCAACCACCATATCGGTATCGTGAACCATAACACCATTCTGGTCTAAGTAATACCACGCTCCGTCCAGAGAAAGCCAGCCAGTCTGCTTATTGAAATTCTTCATGTAATACCGGTTTCCGTCTATGGTCTTCCAGCCGTCTGCCGGAATGAGGCCATGATAGTCCTTAAATGAAAACTCAATAGTCACATCTCCCTCAATTCCAGCCACTCTTCCCTGGTCGGTACACTGCCATATGGTTCGGTTCGTGCAGTCATTGACGGTTCCATACCTTGCGTACCAGACATCGTATGGAATCCTGCTCATATCAATATGGTAATTGAGCCATTTGTTATTGGCATAAACAATGGGACGATATCCTGCATCCTCTATGATTTTACAGAAGGCATTGATGTTATCTGTAATCTGCTGTCTGGTCATTCGGTTGTCTAAAAGATACTGAGATTCCACGTCATAGGCCACCGGATAAGAAATGGGATAATCCTTAATTTCTCGGAGCACATATCTCGCTTCTTCCTCAGCGGTGGCAACATCAAGAGCCTGTGTGTAAAAGAAGATGCCTGTCTTGATCCCGCTTTTTGCTGCATTCTTCATATTAACGGAATAGTAAGGATCTTTATCATTTAAATAGCCAAGGCGGATCATGGCAAAAGAAACACCGGACTCCTTCACCTTATCCCAGTTGATTCCACCGCCTTCTTCATTCTGGCGGTTCTGGTATTTAGAGACCGTGATTCCTTTTTCCAATGCCCCGGTAATTGGCTTTCCCGATGCATCTACATACTGACCATTTTCCTGGCTCCAGGCTTCCCCGGAAAAACCATTCATTGGCGTTGCTATTATGATAGAGGTAACTAAACCAGCAATAATGCCTGCAGTGACCCTCATTCTTATGTTCATGTTATCATTTCCCCCAAATATAACTTATTAATCCTATTAATCCGGCTCTTTCCGAAACACATTGATATCATGAATCAATGTTCTCACACTGTAAAAAAACAGATCAAAAGCCCCAAATTCATATAAGCTGAGAAACAGCATTCCAATCGGCACTGCTAAAATCATTCCTGCAATTCCGCTTATTTTAAATCCCAAGTATAAAAACAGCAGCGTCATAAGAGGGTCAAGTCCCATGGTATCTCCCACAATCTTTGGCTGTATAATCTGTCTCAATACAAGAGTCAGCACATAGATAGCTACCAGGCCAAGTCCAAAGGCATAATCACCGGATACAATCCGCACCAAAGCCCATGGGATTAAAATAGTACCCGTACCCAGAATAGGCAGAAAATCCAGAAACGCAATCAGCACTGCCAGCAAAAGCGCGTAGTCTACACCAAGCACCAGAAATCCCACGGCCAGTACTGCACCGATGACAAACATTATCTTAAACTGGGCGAGAAAATAACCGCTTACCAGATGCTTGACATCCTTTTTAAAATAGCTGTAATATCTGGTTCCTCCTCTTGGGACATAACGGTGGATGATATCCATAATTTTATCCCTGTCTACAATGAAGAGATAGGAAGAAAAAATGGTCACCACAGTATAAACAAGAGCCGCCGGTATACTTTTTACCAAGCTGCCGGCTACCATGACCGTAGGAGAAGCTATCTTTTGAACTGCAACATTCATATATTGTTCGATATGAGCAATAAACTGATTCACGGAATCCTGCATTCCCTGAGGCAGGAACTTTAAAATTCCCTGTACGTTAATCAGAATCTTCTGGATCTCTACCCACGCCGCCTCGTAATACTGGGGAATGTGCTCCACAAAACCAATGGTCTCATAAATAAGCTTGGAAATCAGGAAATAAAGGGCCACGATAATGAGTGTAAGCACACCTACCACAATCAAAACGGAGCTGTGCTTTCTAACGATCTTTAAACGCTTTTCCAAAAAGCGCACCAAAGGATTGGCTATCACCGCAATGACCCAGCCAATCACAAAAGGCAGAAAAAATTTCATCACCCTTGGTCCCCATACGCAGACCAGGTACAGGAACAGAATGGGGATGATAATATTAAGTATCAATTTCAAATATTTCTTCACAGAATCCATTTCCATCACCTGTCTCTATTATACTATCCCAGGGAACTTCTGGCAAATAAATTAATTCGAAAGAAAAGCCTCTAAAAAATCAAATAATTGCTTCATCTCCTCTTCTGTGCCAATGGTAATACGCAGATAATTGTCAAGTCTTGGCAAATTAAAATAACGAACAAAGATGTGGTCTTCACGAAGAGCCTTATAGATATCTTCCGCCCTTTTCTCCTTGTGAGCTGCAAAAATAAAATTTGCTTTGGAATCCGGGAAGGAAAATCCAAGGTCTTTTAATCGTTTCTTTGCTTCTTCTCTCGTTTTTATAATTTTATCAAGACATTCTTTAAAATAATTATCATCCTTTACTGCCTCTCGCCCGAGGATGAGGGAAGGCATGTTCATGGTATAGGAATTATAGGAATATTTCACATCATGGATCGAACGGATTAAGTCCGGATGTCCTATGGCATATCCAATTCTCATACCTGCTAAGGAGCGGGATTTGCTGAAGGTCTGTACCACCAGAAGATTTTCATACTTTCTGGTGAGCTTCACTGCACTTTCACCACCAAAATCAATGTATGCTTCATCGATAATCACCACAGAATTCTGGTTATGTGCAATGATTGCCTCTACTTCATCAAGGGGCAGTAAAACACCGGTGGGCGCATTGGGATTCGGAAATATTATGCCTCCATTTGCTTTATAATAATCTTCTTTTCTTATAGTAAAATCCTCTTGAAGCATTGGGGTCTCATAAGGAATTCCAAAGAGCTCCGCCCAAACTTTATAAAAGGAGTAGCTTACATCAGGAAAAAGAACAGGAAGTTCTGAGTTAAAAAATGTCATAAATGCCATGGCAATTACATCATCAGAGCCTACGCCAACAAAAACCTCATCAGTGCCCACTCCATAATAATCTGAAAGCACATGGACAAGGTCCGAAGCTTTGGGATCTGGATATTTTCGGAACTGGTCGTAATCCATCTCTTTTAATGCCTTCTCTACAGAGGGCGACGGAGGATATGGATTCTCATTGGTATTTAATTTGATTAGATCCGCTCCCTTTGGCTGTTCTCCCGGCACGTAAGGTTCCACATTTCTTATATTTGCTTCCCAGGGTCTCATGCATCTCCCTCCTTATTTCCTCCAAGTCCATACGCCTTTGCAATGGCCTCAAACGCCGGCAGGGAACGAAGAATCTGGTCATACGAGACACAGTATGCGATGCGGACGTATCCAGGGCAGGCAAAAGAGCTGCCTGGGACGAGAAGCACCAGGTGTTCTTTGCAAAACTGGCAGAATTCCTTATCATCCACAGGCGCTTTCATAAATAAATAAAAGGCTCCCTGAGGCTTGATGCAGGTAAATCCATATTCTTTCAAACGGCCGTAGAGGAGTTCCCGGTTTTGATTGTATGCATCTACATTGACCTGTTCGTCCACACAGCGCATAATGACCCTCTGCATGAGTGAGGGAGCATTGACACAGCCAAGCACCCGGTTAGCTATGGCTGCCGCCGCTGCCACAGCTTGAAAGTCATCGACTTCATCCGGAATGACCAGGTAACCAATTCTCTCTCCCGGAAGGGACAGGGATTTACTGTAGGAGTAGCAGACCATTGTGTTATGGTAAAATGGAGTCACATATGGTACCTCTGCCCCATCATAAGCCAGTTCTCTATATGGCTCGTCAGAAATAAGAACGATAGACTTCCCGTATTCCTTTTCCTTCCCCCTCATGATCTCTGATATCTTCTCTAACGTCTCGGAGGAATAAATCACACCCGTAGGATTATTGGGGGTATTGATAATGACCGCCTTTGTTTTCTCCGTGATCCGCCGTTCAAATTCAGTTAAATCTGGCTGAAAGGTCTCCGTATCAGGAGGCACCACAGACAGTACCCCATCGTAATTTCTTACATAGGAACCATATTCCATGAAATACGGGGCAAATACAATCACCTCATCGCCCGGATCCAGTATGGTCTTTAATATCACGTTCATGCCGCTGGCTGCGCCAACGGTCATCAATATATTTTCCAATCGAAAATGAGTCCCAAACCGTCTGTTTAAAGACTGGGCAATGGCATCCCGCACATCCTCGTATCCCGCATTGCTCATATAGCCATGGACCATGGTCGTCTCTTCTTCCGTGACGATGTCAAGAATGGCTTTATTCACCGCTGAAGGTGCCGGTACATTGGGATTTCCCAGACTAAAATCGTATACGTTCTCCCGTCCGTATAAAGCTGCCAGTTTCTTTCCTTCCTCAAACATGGCACGGATTGCGGAATTGTTTTCTACAAGAGGTCTCATTTTCTCTGATATCATAATTGTTACCTTCCTTTATCCTGAAATGGTTATATGGAATTATATCACAAGTCCTTAAAAGGGTCTATGTATTTTAACACTTTAATTCACTAAATTATATGATCTTCCAGGGCGTTTCTTGCCTGCTTAAAGCTATTGGCAAACTCCTTTTCCCTTATTCCGATCATGGCGAAGGTTCCCCTTACCGGAAGAAAGTTCCGTCTTTCGTCTCCTGACATCTCGTGATTTAAGTTCTTAATGATTCCGCTCAGCTTCGCCTCCATATCACTTTCCCGGATGTTTTTACACAGTACAACAACCTCATATCCACCATTTAAGCAAAGAAGATCTTCCTGACGGAAAAAGCCTTTCAAACGACTGACCTGCTTTAAAAACAAGGTCTTTCCATCTTTTCCTGCCTGCCCGTTTATGACCTTTGGGCGGCTCATTTCAAAGACAGCCAGAGAGCACGTCTGAAATCTGTCACGTTCCAGATATATTTTTAGACTTTCCTGAAATCTCCTGCGGTCCAGAAATCCGCTTACCTCCGATGGCAGCCAGATTTCCTGAGAATTAAGCTTAAGAACATTTTCTTTGCTTTCGTTCCAGATCTGAGGGTTTGCCACCATTTCTTCCAAGTTCACCATGACGCCGTATAATGTGCTATTATCCCTGGCAGAGATTCTGAAATTGGATAGAGCCGTCATATAACCTGTCTTTATTTTGATCCGGTACTTAAAATCCCATAAGGTTTTTCCAGGGCTTAATTCCTCTGACATCCTAAGGACCATTTCCCTGTCATCGGGATGAATCATCTCAAGTAAGCTGCCCTTAAAACAGGATGCCAGTTCTTCTCTTTCAAAGCCGGTTAATTCATGAAAACGGGAGCTCGTGTATTGAAACGTCATATCATTGTTCTTGATGCATCTGAAGTATCCGCCTGGTATACCAGAGCTTAAGAAATCAAGCTCGTCCTCCTTCTTTTCCAAAACTTCAACCGTATGCTTGATCTGCTGCTCTGCAAGCACTGTATTTGTTATATCCATACAAGCGCTTACTACTGCCAGACGCCCATCCTCTGCCTGAACCGTACGTCCCTTTGTCATGATCCACAGATAGCTTCCGTCCTGTTTTCTGATCCTGTGCCGGAGATTGTACTCCATGCCCGGGGTATCACAGCAAAGAATCACTTCCCGAATGAGAATCCTGTCATCCGGGTGAATGATATCCACCATCATTCCTCCAATATCCCTTGTAAAGCGTTCATAGGAATCGTAACCCAGCATACTTAGCATCTCGTTATTGGCAAAATAAAGCGGCAGTTCCTTTTCGCAATAAATTCCAACCAGACCTCCCGGAGCCGCCTGAGCGAAGATAACGCTTGCCGCCCATTGATTTTCCTGGGCCATGTTATCAAAGGAGAGATTACGTCCGGCAAGCTTCATTACTTCACTGAGCATCTTCTGAGAATCCTCAAGCTTTTTTCTCTGTTCCATCTGCTCCGTGGCATCCTGCACGGTTCCATAATAAAGTCTCCGGTCATCCTGCTCTCGTAAGAAGAATACCCTAAGATGCACCCACATAAGCTCTCCGCTTAATCGGTAACGCCGGAAAATCCCTTCTGCCCCGTGTACCGGATTCTTATATGCATTCTCAAAAATCCTAAGGACCCAGTCAATGTCATCCTTATAAACCTTGTGAAGCATAAATCGTCTTCGTTCTCCCGCATCCACGGGATTATCTCCGGTGATACGGTAATACTCTTCATTAACCCTTAAAACCTCACAGCGGTCCTCGTAAACCTCATACAGGGCAATGGCTCCCAGCATATTATTTAACATAGCCTCACTGGTGATATCTTCGTTAAACAGATCCTCCAGCTTTAATTCCTTCATCTGGCGGGCCTGAATGCCTCTGTAATCCAGATTGTTGTCATTTCTTAAAAGCGCCTCCACCTCTGTTACGGTCATGGGCTTATAGTAATAATATCCTTGTCCATAAATGCAGCCAATGTTAATGAGGAAATCAGCCTGTTCCTTCTCCTCAATTCCTTCTGCAACCACCTTAAACTGCATGACCCTGGCCATTCTTACAATGGTCTCAAGAATACCCATTCCACGCTTAATACTGCTTTCGTTCATATCCAGGAACTTGGTATCGATCTTGATTACGTCCACGTTCACATCTTTTAGCATGTTAAGGGAGGAATAACCGCTGCCAAAGTCATCCATGAATACAGGAAATCCTGCCCTCCTTAAGTCTTCAACTACCTTTCGGATCAAATCGTAATCCTCGGCGTAGGCACTTTCCGTTATCTCAATTTCAAGGTATTTGGGGTCAATTTCATATTCTTCTATCAGCCCCTTAAATGTCTCAACTACGTTAATGCCGTAAAGATCCATACGGGACATGTTAACGGAAATAGGAATCGGTTTAATTCCTGCCTTTATCCACTTACTAAGCTGTTTGCAGACCATCTCCCAGATATAGACATCAAGATGGGTGATAAAGCCGTTCTGCTCCAGTAAAGGAATGAATTCTCCGGGAGATATCATTCCTCGGGTAGGATGCTCCCACCGTACCAGAGATTCCATACCGATGATTTTTCCGGTCAGCATATTACACTGAGGCTGCGCATAAAAAATAAACTCTTTGTTCTCCAGGGCTCTTTGTATCTCGGACAGCAGGACCTGGTCATTTTCCATCTTACGTTTCATACCAGGATCATACCAGCCCACCCTTTTTGCATAATTGCCCTTAACGGAATTTAGAGCGATAATTGCCCGGTCGTACATGGTGCTTACCGTCAAATGACGATCCTCGATGCAGTATATTCCAAAAGCCGGCAGAAAACCGGCGTTTCCGCCGAATTGTCTGGCATAGCCGTTAATCTCCTGCTCCAGCTGATGCAAAAGCTCTGAATCCTGGGGCTGAATAATGACGAAATCATCGCCTCCCATATAGCCTGCGATGGTATCCCGGGTGGCCTCCATCATCCTTAAATACTCGCTGATCTTAATTAAGAATCGGTCCCCCTCATCTTCCCCATACCATTCATTATAGAGCTTGAAATGCTCAATATCGATAGCAATCATGAAAAAAGGTTCCTGGGGCCGCTGCTCCAAAAATAGTCTGGCTTTTTCAAAGAATGGACCATATCTTAAAAGTCCTGTCAGAGAATCTGTTTCATCTCTTCTCTCCTGCTGCTGTTTCTGCTCCTCTTCCTTCTTCTTTAAGCTGTCTATGTCCTTCACATAACACATGACCAGAGATTCATCCCGTAATTCGTCAAGAAATAATACAACGGTCAGGCTGACCCAATGGTAGCTTCCATCCAAAAGCTGTCTGCGAAACTCTGCTTTTATAATTCTTTCACTTTCATTCAGACGATCCAGTAAGGTGGGACGATCCCAGAATTTTAAAAACTCTTCCCTGTCACTGGGGTGAATCATGGTTCTTAGCACCTCTGTATACATAGGAACCAGCTGCCCCTCTTCGGCAGGGAGCTTAAATTTATTTTTCTCACAGAAGATGATCTTATATGAATTTGAATTCAGATTCAGTTCAAATAATTCTTCATATGCTGTGTTATTCGTAAGACTATAAAACAGGTTTCTATTCTGTTCCCCAACAGGGCGGAACATAACCAACCTGCTTCCCTCGTATCCCGGCCAGTCAATCAGGCCAGAGGATAGATTCAGCCACAGCTTGGAGGCAGCATCATAAAATATCACTTGTCCGGTATCATTTACAGCTCCCGGACAGACCTTACAGGGAACAGAATTCTTTCCCAATTCTTCATAACAGTACATACCTGCTTTCAGATCGGGATAATACGATTTTGCCATATCATTCATGTAAATGATCCTGTATTCCTGGTCAATGATGTAGATACCGGCCTCTCCGTTATCAGCCGACATTTGATTCATACATTCCCGCCTCTCCTGCATCTCATTAACTACGCACCTACTAAATTATTGTATATTATAGTATGAAAATGATGGTTACGTCAACAGAATCCACAAGGGATTGATGAGTATTTTTATGCAATATTTTCGTGTTTTATACACCTTTATACACACTTATAAGAAAAATACAAATAAAACTATACGAAAATCTACTAAAGCATCCAGCAGATAATGTATATCATGCGAAGGAAAATAAAAAGATTTTCTCTGATTGGGAGCACACAAAAACCAGCCATAGGTTTTTACAGAGTTTTCTCCGATTTTCCCATGGCTGGTTTAATTTTTCCTATCCTATTAAATGAGCTGCTTTACTGGAGAGCCTTAAGCTGCTCTGCCATCTCATGGGATAGTGTAAATCTGCCCACATATCCCACTTCACCGGTCATTAATACATTTTCATCTTCCTCAATTTCCACTTCAAGAACACCGCCTGGCATATGAACATACATCTTCCTCTCCGTAAGTCCCATGCGGTACGCTGCTCCGGCGGCGGCGCAGCCACTGGTCCCGGAAGCAAGGGTATATCCAGCCCCGCGCTCATAAATTTCAATTTCTATATTGGTACGGTCTAAGACCTTTAACAGCTGGGTATTGATCTTTTCCGGGAAACACTCGGCGGATTCGGAATGCTTTCCAATCCGGCATACCAGTTCCTTGGAAATATCATTTAACCAGATCACACAATGTGGATTCCCTATGTTTACACAAGTGACGCGGTAGGGAATGCTGCCAAACATCATAGTCTCATTCAGAACTTCTCTTCTCGGTCCTGTAACAGGAATCTCATCGCTGTAAAAGCTTAATTTCCCCATGGAAACCTTTATCCTGGTTCCTTCTTCATTTAAGTACTGTATGGTCTGCTGTCCGCTTAATGTATTGATCGTAAAACGATTTTTTTGTACGTATCCAGCATCTTTTAAGTATTTACCAAAAATTCTGACTCCGTTTCCACTGATTTCTGCTTCGCTTCCATCGGGATTTAAAATCTTTACCTCCAGCTTGTCATTGCCAAGGATAGGCCCCACCAAAAGACCGTCTGATCCAACTCCAAAATTCCGGTTGCAGATCAAGCGGATATTTTCCTCTGTCAACTCCAGCTCGTTTTTATTAGGATCAAAAATCAGATAATCGTTCCCCAGTCCATGGTATTTTTCTAACGTTATATTCATGATAAAACTCCTTTCCCGTGTTTCGCGATCTCATTGCATAAATCAGCATATGTGATTCCGGCTGCCAAAGCTTCCTGAGGAAGGAGACTAAATGGCGTCATGCCGGGCAGTGTATTTGCCTCCAGACAATATAGGCTTCCATCCTCTTTCATTAAAAAATCAACTCTGGAATAATAACCAAGGTAAAGAGTCTCATGAACCAAAAGCGCAAGCTGCTTCATCTCTTCTGCCTTTTCCTCCGTTAACTGGGCCGGACAGATCTCTTCTGTCTTACCAGGCTGATATTTATTTTCATAATCATAAAACCCTTCGTTTGGAATGATCTCTATGACTGGCAATGCCTCTTTGCCCATAATTCCTACTGAAAATTCTCTTCCTGATATCTTAGCTTCTGCCATGATCCGCTCCTCATACTGAAAAGCAACATGGAGCGCATCTTCCCACTGGCTTAAATTCTCTACCATGACAACACCCACACTGGATCCACAGCCACAAGGCTTTACCACACAGGGAAACATATATGGCTCAATTCTTTCTCCTTTTGTATACAACTTCCAATCGGGAGTAAGTATCCCAGCTTCCCGCATCATAAGCTTTGCTATATGCTTATCCATGGCCTTTAAAGACCCTTCATAGCCGGTACCTGTATAGGAAATACCATAAGCATCAAGAACTGCCTGTATCTGACCATTCTCTCCGGCTCCTCCATGAAGGGCCAGAAAAACAATATCTGCAAGACTGCAGGCTTCTATCACCCGGTTTCCCATAAAGCCTCGTCTATGAAAAGCATCTGTCAATTGCTCCAGATCAGGGGCATCCTTCCCAATCTCATAATAATGGTTCCCGCCATCGTTCAGGCTTTGAAACCGTATCTCTTCTCCATCGGCAATTCCTAAGTAAGAATCTAGGAGACAAACATCATGGCCTTTCTCCATCAGGGCATTGGTTATCATGGCTCCTGAAGATAATGATACGTCCCGTTCCGGGCTGTAACCACCTGCCAGCACTACAATTTTCAATATAATCTACCTTCTTCTTGTTGTGATCATTGGTTTTATATTCTAATTATATACAGCACTATTCATCATTTCTACTAAAATAATGCTTTTTATATTGCAGATTGTGTTGTAAAATAAAAGAAACGAAGGGAGGCGGTTTTTATCCATGGACAATTACGAAAAGCGGGGATATTTAAACAGTGACTTTAAGCTGTTCCATCTCATCGATACGAAGAAACAGGACTTTGAATACCACTACCATGATTTTGATAAAATCATTATCTTCATACAGGGAAATGTGACCTATCGAATTGAAGCCTGTACCTATAAGCTGGAGCCTTACGACGTTTTGCTGGTAAGCCACAACGACATTCACAAGCCGGATATTGACCCCACGGTTCCCTATGAGAGAATTATCGTATACTTATCTCCTGGTTTTTTACAGGCCTACAAATCAGAAAGCTATGATCTAAGTGCCTGCTTTCAGAAATCCAAAGAACTTCATTCTCATGTTTTACGGCTTCATTCCATGGATAAAAGCAGTTTATATCGTTCCGTGACAGAATTAGAGTACGCTTGTACCCATGATGGCTATGCCAGAGACCTATATTGTCAGGTGGTCTTTCTGGAGTTTATGATCCAGCTTAACAGAGCCTCCTTAACCAACCTGGTAAAGTACCTCCCTCCCGCTACGGCAGATAAGAGAATCTTAACCATAATGGATTACATTAACAGCCACTTAATAGATGATATGACCGTAGATTCCATTGCAGAATCCTGTTTTATCAGCCGATATCATTTGATGCACTTGTTTAAGGAGGAGACGGGATACACTCTGTTTGATTATATTGCAGAAAAGCGGCTTCTACTGGCCAGAGATCTGTTAAAAACAGGAGTTTCTGTAACAGAGGCCTGTTTTAACAGCGGCTTTAAGAATTACTCCACCTTTTCCAGAGCCTACAAAAAACAGTTTCACGCCTCGCCTTCTGAAACCATAAAAGAACAGTCCTTTTTTTGAGGAATTGTTACAGATAAAAATAGCCCCGAATGGCTTGACCACTCGAGGCTATTATTATATTTATATTTTATTAACATATATTCTGCTTATCCATGTCTTCCATCGTTTCTCCAGGAGCAAAACACATACAATACGCCAGTAAATCCAAAGTAAAACCAGGTTGCCGGATTGCTGAACCAGGTGGTGAAAAAGGACAGTATCATATACATGGCAAACTGAGCATAAAACAGATAACCAATGGGATTGCGCACTCTTTTCGCCATACGCATAAGGAAAAATGCTGCGATTCCAAGAATACATCCAAGGAGCAGAACTCCAAAGATTCCAAAATCATAAAAGGAATCATAAAAAAGTGTCACGGTCGTCAATTCTTCCTTGGTCACATAGATGGGGAAATCCACAAGTGCGGGGACAAGGAACTTAAGTCCGGTGAGCGCCCATAAAGGAAACAGCATGCGAAGGCCGAAGGTGTGAGAAGGCAGCCATTCCACCATGCAGTTAAAGTTATCATAATTGTTTGCAATGTACATATAAGGCTGAGTAATAAAAATAGGCATTCCACTGTTCTTCATCTGGAATATCCCATTTAAATAAGATACATCATGCCCTCTTGCAATGGTCAGTACCACATAAATAGGAATCATTCCAAGCATCAGTCCGGCTGCATAAGCAATTTTCAGTCTGTGCTCCATAGCAATATAGGTGAGGACCGCAAGCCCCACTGCCAGGATCAGCTGAAACCGGGATACGCATAAAACAGGAATTGCACAGGCAATGATATCCATAATTACCGCGATCACAAGCCGGATTCCATTTCTCCCCTGTTCAATGCAGAAATAGAGCACGGACAAGGCCGGAGTGAGAACACATAGGACGGTAAAATAATGGATGCCAGTGATATGAAACGTGGAATAGGCATGAGGCACTCCCTTTACAAAGAACGGGATAAATCCCAGTAATACTGCTTCTGCAATGAATGCGAAAAGGGATAACACAGTAACCAGTACCATAGAATAAAACAATGGCTTTTCATAGCCTTTAAAACTAAACCAGCTGGGACGATGGCCACCTGATACGCCCTGCATTCGTGCAAAAAATTCAAAGGATACCCAGAAGCCCAGAAACGCTACCAAAAAGCAAAGCCAGGTAATAATACTCCAGTCGCTGGAAAGCTCAGAAAGCTTCAAACAAGCAATGCCCTGACCGCCGACCCAAAACAGGGAAAACAGTCCTCTCAGATGAACGATATTCTCGGTTCTCCGATAATCATACCAATACAGAAAAAGAGCAGTCAGTACTAAAACCAGACCTGACAACCAATAAAATCCTGCCCTTGCAAACAAATAAGACGCTGCATAACCGATTAGATATACACTCATTACGTAATCCCCTTTGGTAAAAAATAACAAAGCTTTCTTTCTATGAAAAGGGCAGCCAACGCCCTGGCGACAGCTGCCCATCCATTTATAAATCTATTAAGAACGGCTGATAAATTCTTTCATAAAATCTTCTACTTCCTTTGCAGTCGCAAAGGACATCGCCTGATTCGCCACTTCCTGTAATTCCTTTGTGCTGTAACCGGTAATCAGTTTTCTCGCATTTAAAATAGCAGAAGCACTCATACTGAATTCATTTAGACCAAAGGCAAGAAGCAGAGGAATCATAGTGGAATCACTGGCTGCTTCTCCGCACATGCCTACCATGATGCCCTCTTTCCGGCCGCACTCAATGACATGGCGAATGCTTCTTAATACTGCCGGATTTAATGGAGAGTAGAGATAGGATACCTTATCATTCCCACGGTCTACGGACATGGTATACTGAGTAAGGTCATTGGTTCCTATACTGAAGAAATCAACCTCTTTTGCAAATACATCTGCCATGAGAGAAGCTGCTGCTGTTTCCACCATGATACCGATCTCGATATCTTTCTTGTAAGCAATCCCCTTCTCATCCAGTTCCTTTTTCATCTCTTCTACAAGCGCCTTTGCTTCCCGGATTTCTTCCAGGCAGGTAACCATCGGCACCATAATGCGGATATTTCCGAATGCGCTGGCTCTTAAAAGGGCACGGAGCTGAGGCTTATAAACATCTTCTTTCCGGTCCAGACAGAAACGAATGGCACGGTAGCCTAAAAATGGATTTTCATCCTTACTAAGGCCCATGTACGGAATCTCTTTGTCCCCACCGATATCCAGAGTACGAATAATAACCGGCTTACCGTTTAAGGCAGATGCCACTCTCTTATATGCCTCAAACTGCTCATCCTCTGTAGGCATAGCGGTACGATCCATGAATAAGAACTCAGTACGGAAAAGGCCCACGCCCTCTCCATCATACTGAAGCACCTTTTCCACATCTTCCGGCTTTCCAATATTGGCAACCAGCTCTACGGTCACGCCGTCCTTTGTGATGGTAGGCTTTCCGATGTACTGCTCCAGCTCTTTCTTCTCTTTTAAGAAAGCTTCTCTTTTAGCCGCATATTCTGCCTTAACGGATTCATCCGGATTTATGAATACGGTTCCATCGGAACCATCTAATACCAGATCTGCGCCCTCAGTCACTTTCCCCAAAAAGCCTTCCAATGCCACAACAGCAGGAATCTCCAGAGCTCTTGCTAAAATGGCGCTGTGAGAAGTCTTACCTCCAAGCTCTGTTACAATACCAGTAACATTGGCCGGATTGATTCCAGCCGTCATAGAAGGTGTTAAATCCTTTGCAACAATAACACTTCCCATAGGAAGTGCAGCGATATCTACAGAGCTGACACCCAGAAGAATCTTCTGAATGCGTGTCTTAATGTCACGCATATCCGTTGCTCTCTGCTGCATAAGCTCGTCTCCCATAGATGCAAACATATCTGCATATGTGTTGCATACAGCCTCCACCGCATATTCACTTACAACATTCTCCCCAGATATTGTACTTTCAATCTCTCCTACCAGCATCGGATCGGAAAGGAGCAGAATATGTCCATTTAAAATTTCAGCTTCCTTTTCCCCTACTCTTGTTGCCAGATCCTTTGCCAAAGCTTCTGTCTGTTCCATAGCCAGCTGGACCGCTGACTGAAAACGGCTTTTTTCTGCTTCTGCATCCTCTACTGGAGTTTTACTAATAATAAGTTCTGTTTCTTCTACGATAACGGCTTTCCCAATGCCGATTCCCGCAGATGCGCTTGTTCCTTTCAACATTACACTTCCTCCTTATTAATTAATGTAGCTTGATCTATTCGCCAAGGCCCTCTAAAACGGCCTTGACCATGGCAGCCAGAGCTTCCTCTTCGTCTTCCCCCTCGCAGACAAAGGTTATCTCATCCCCGCTTTTTACACAGGCACCCAACACACTAAGCACGCTTTTTGCATTGGCAGTCGTATTCTTAAAACGAAAACTGACTGTTGAGTTAAAGTTCATGGCTTCCCTACAAAGAATTCCTGCCGGCCTCAAGTGCAGACCAGTAGGATTCTTAATAGCAACTTTAGCACTGACCATACTGAATTCCTCCCTTTAATTATCACACTGCTCCCTGGAAAGAGGAACAGCCTATCTATTGCGGCCCGGCCGCTTCTGTCGTTGCTGCTGTGGTAGTGGTAGTGGTGGTGGTCGTTGTCGTAGGCGTTGTGGCTGCTGTGGTACTTTCAACAGTACTGTTTGCCGGCTCCTTATGAGTAAGCACTACAACAAACGGTGTATAACCAACCATCTCAAATCCACCTGGAATCTGGAATTTTAAAACTCCCTGATTCTGCCCAGAGTGGAAATTCGTCACATCAAGAATGGCATTAAGCTTCTTGATATCAAGAGAATCCAAATCCTCCTTAAGGCCTCTTAGAGTTACATCAGAGGTTTCCTTATCAAAGGTATAATTATAATCTGCATCCATTCCCTTTTTATCCAGTGTATCCAGATCCAGGCTGAATGCCCTGGTGATGAGCGGCTCCACTTTTAATTTCACTGTGACGTTCTTATATGCATTTCCAACCACAGAAGTATTGGGTGGAAGATATTGGCTTAAATCAAGTTCAATGACTTTATCCCCTGTAGCACCGTCAACATTCAGCTTATCTGAGGTGATAGACAGTGTGCTTAAGGAGGCAAGCACTGATTTTGTTCCTACGACCGGTACGCTCTTTATACTGCTCTCCACACCGGTATATCGGTATCCATTGGCTACATTTCCAGATACCTCAAAATTCAAGGCAATGTTCTTGGCCTTGAGCACAGAAATATGACATTCAATCTCGTGAGGACTGACGGTAACTTTATTTCCCAAATCCAGTATGTTGCCGTTGGCATCATAAAAAACAGGAGCCGTGGTTACATTTAAATCCGCGTTGGCATTCTCCACGTTCACTTCCACTCCCATTCGGCTGATTTGCCCAATCAAAGATTCCGGTCCCTCTACAGTCACAAAGCTGGGTGTCGGATTGCTGATTCCAAGGGCATACCCTTCTTCCGGAGTTCCCTTTGTATTGACCTGAAGATCAAATTGCTTGCGCTGCAGTGCCTCTGTTTTAATCCGGATTACCATGGGCTTTGCAGTGATTGCATCACTTTTTACCAGGTTTTCCTTGTCTTTATTGATTTCTACCGTGATAGGAACGGCACCTGTAACATTGTAATCATTTAAATCAACATAAGCATGAAAGTCCGAAGCTTTCACAAGAGAACGATCCCTTGTTCTTACCTGGTAGCTGACGGTAACTACATCCTTACCTAAAATCTCATAGGTCAAGTCTCTGGATGCCAGAGTTTCAGCATTACGCACCTCCACGGTAACAAGCTGGGAATCGTCGATAATGGGATTTGAGATATTGACAATCGCCATCCATACGGCAAAAGCAAGTACCAGGGATGCGACTTTCAGTCCAAGATTATTTAGTAGCTTTTCCTTCATTCTTCCGCCTTCCCTTCAATAATCTGAATCTGCTTCCTTCCTCCTCTGACTGCTTTACACCTGCTAATACAGAACGCAGTCCATCTGCGTCAAGAATCCGCTTCAAGCCGCCCTCAAGGGCCACTGTCACACGACCGGTCTCCTCAGAAACTACGATGGTAACACTGTCACTGACCTCACTTACGCCAAGAGCTGCCCTGTGTCTTGTTCCCAGGTCCTTACTTATGGTCATGTTGTCAGATAAAGGAAGGTAACAGGTGGCAGCCGCTACCCGGTTCCCCCGGATTACCACCGCTCCATCGTGAAGGGGTGTATTATGCTCAAAGATATTAATGAGAAGCTGGCTGCTGACAATAGCGCCCACTTCAATTCCTGTCCGTTCGATCTCCTTTAAGGAATCCCCGCGTTCAATGACCATAAGAGCGCCTGTCTTAACCTTAGCCATCTCAAAGGTAGCCTTCACTACCTCATTGATGGTCTTTTCGGTAAATGCAGAATTGTCTCTTCCGTCATCAAAGGTCAGGATGCCTGTAAATGGATTCTTGCTGCCTAACTGCTCCAGAGCCTTTCGAAGCTCCGGCTGAAAGATAACAATTGCCATCGTAACGGCAGGAGTTGCAATTTTATTTAAAATCCAAAAAATATTATCCAACCGGAACACATAGGCAAAGACATAGAAAAGAAGAATTACTACGATTCCCTTTAGCAGTGTCCATGCTCTCGTATTCATAATCCAGGTCAGGACCTCATACAGCAGCACAGCTATAATCACAATCTCAACCAGGTTTGTCTTTGAAATTCTGGGAATAAATGATACCCAGGAATACATCCCTTCTAGAAAATTTGCCATCCAAACCACCTCCCTCTTATTCCTTCACTACCTTTGCGGTCTTTGGAGTTTTGTGGCGTTTATTTTCTGAACTTTTACATCCGGCGTGCTGACAGTCAGCTTGGGAACCGCCTTGACGTAATAATAATAATCATCATCTTCAAATTGTACGTATTCTGTGCGGGAATAATCCACCGCAAATACAAAAAATGTATAAATAACTGAAATTAATATGGAGGCAAGCATTCCCAGCAGCAGACCGATAACAGAAACCGATACATCAAGTGCAATATCTCCAATAAATATAACACCAAGCTGAGTAATGGTTCCGGCGATGATCGCTATCATCCAGGAATAATCCACGGAAAGATTCTTTACAATCACTACAACCACCAGAGCAAGGGCAAAGGCCCCTACCATGAGAAGCATCTGCTTATTCCCCAAAAGACTGTTCATGATCTGCATGAACTTCTGAACCTCATCCACTGACATATCATTGGTCAAAACACCTGCATTCTGCTTCACATATAAAAGTGTATAGTAGATAAATACACCACAGCTCACAGGAATGACCGAAATCACACTACCGGAAAGCCCTACAATCAAGGGAATGGCATACGGAATCTTAAGCAGGAAAAATATCGGCGTTAAGACCAGAAGATAGCTGTCTCCCGGCTGAAATCCATAATAAAGAAGTCCCACTACTACAATAAAGATAGCCATTACCAAAGTGATTTCAATGGATATTCCCGACAGATGAATGAGCATAAAGCCCGATGCCAGAAATGAGATCGCTCCATAAGGCAAAAAAGAGCATAACAAAGCCAGAACCAGTGGTACAAAAGGCTCTGTAAGCTTTGATGAAAAACCGATATTACCGTTCATCAGAAAAAATGCCATGCAGCTGAATATAAATTTGATTAAAGGATTTACATAGATATCGAACCTGGCATAAAATCCTTTCAGCCGCTCTTTTAACACAAGAAGGCCCATCATGATGTCCGCCCTCCTTTAGTTCGTTTTAAAGGTCTGGTATTTCCTTCATATCGCTTGTCCAGCCGTTTTAACTTAGAAAGATACACTTTTCCTCCCCGGACGGCATATTCATACCGTTTCCTGTAAATAAGAAAGCTGATTCCCAAGTAGATGGCCAGGCCAATGCCATAAATAATACCAATCCTTATGCCGGCGCCGGTCAGCCGAGTCACATCCATGGTGCTGAGCCACCGCTCCATATAATACAGTCCCCATAAAAAAAGGCATAAAACAAAGCTCAGAGTGTAGTTAAAAAAGGACTGAAACAGCCTGCTTCCGATGTAATCACCTTTAAAATAGCGGTTCACAGGAAATATCCTCTTAGCTTCATGCTTTTCAAACATGGCAAGACTTGTCATTATTTTTATTTTCTCTTCACTAAGCATATGGTTTCCTCACTATACCATAAGATATCAACTTATTATAGCATAGAACTTTTGACATTGCGAGCCAAATAAGGAATTTTTATTTATTTTGTAATGAATCGGATATTTCCATACAGGGATAAAATCATTTGGGTAAAAACAAGCGCAGCGAGTCCGCTGCGCTGTTTTATTCGTATCTTAATGCGTCGATTGGATCTGCATTTGCAGCCTTGGAAGCCGGATATATTCCAAAAAACACTCCTACCAGTGCGGAGAAACTTACCGCGACTAATATGACGGATGGCTTTACGACAACGTGCATCCCAAGAAGAGCTCCTCCTAAATATACCAGTCCTGCGCCCACTGCGATTCCAAGAATTCCTCCAAATGCGGAAAGAATGGCTGACTCCGTAAGAAACTGAATGAGAACGTCTTGTGTCTTTGCCCCCAGGGCTTTCCGAATGCCGATTTCTCTCGTTCTCTCTGTAACGGATACCAGCATGATGTTCATGATACCGATACCGCCAACTAACAGAGAGATGGCCGCAATGCCCCCTACCGCAGCTGATAATCCACCCATGATCGTATCCACGCTCTTCATCTCACTGGCGATGGAGTTAAAGTATATGTCCTCTTTGTCCCGGTTTTTCGTCCTTGCCAGATAGGAGGTAATTTTATCAGAAAGGGCATCCATATCCACGCCTTCTTTTGCATACAGGCGAAGGGAATATAAATTATCATTGGGCCAGACAATTAGTGAGTACGGAAGATACCCTTCTTTTGTAGTACTGGCTCCCTTCAGCATTTTCTCTATCGTAGTCAGATCCAGCCGGTAAACTCCAACCACATTATAATAGCTGGTCTCACCGTTTATGGTAGTCCTGAAGGTCTTTCCCACTGCATTTTCAGTTCCAAATAAATCCTTGGCTCCGCTTGCCTCTAAAACAACATTGTTCTTTCTGGCCTTAATGTCACTTTCATTGATATTGCGTCCATAGATCATATTGATTTTCTTTACCGTGGAATAACTGTCTTTTATACCTTCAAAATTATACTTGATTTTATTACGTCCATGGACAGCTTCACCCGAAACAGTTGGTTCACTATCCAGATATATGATGTCGTCCTTAAAAGCCTCTTCGATTCGATCCAATTCATCCAGCTTAAAGTAATCCCCATCTCTCATATCGTCCCCATCCTTTGGCCATACATAAATATAAGCCATGTTGGTACCTACATTCTTATAGAGATCAGATACCATATAGCGCATGGTATCTCCGATGGAGACAATGGCAATGACTGCGCCGATACCTATAATGATTCCAAGCATTGTCAGTAAGGAGCGCATCTTGTTGGCCTTAATTGCATGAACGGCCATTGACATATTTTCAAACAACATGATGCTTCCTCCTTCTATTCAAATCGCAGTGCTTCAATGGGATCTGCTTTGGCTGCTTTGGATGCCGGATAAAGTCCAAAGAAAATACCCACCAGCGCGGAAAAGCCTACAGCAAGAATTACAACACCAGGATTCACCACGACTGTCATCTGCAAAAGGATTCCTCCCACTTTTACCAGGGATAATCCGAGAATAACTCCAATGATACCTCCGCAGGCAGACATGAGGGCTGATTCCGTTAAAAACTGGATCATAATATCCTTTGTTCTGGCTCCAAGAGCCTTTCGTATTCCAATCTCTCTGGTACGCTCTGTTACCGATACCATCATAATATTCATGATACCGATGCCGCCTACCAGCAGGGAAATGGCTGCAATTCCTCCAACCGCTGCTGACATGGCCCCCAGCTGAGCATCCATGGTTCCCATCTGTTCCACTGCGGACTGAGCCATAATTTCAGATTCCGGACGGCCTTTCAGCTTAGCTACGTACTGTTTCATATCGATCATAAGCTGTCTCATGTTGGTACCGGGACGGGAATAGAGATTGACGGCCTGAAAGGTATCGTTGGATTTTGTCAAAACGGTATCCGGGATAAAACCAGACTGGGTCTGCCCCTTTCCCATCATCATGGCCACCATAGGAGACAGATCCTTGTGATAGACTCCAACCACTTTATATTCCTGTGTACTCTTTTTTATGGTCATTCGAAAGGTTCTGCCAACACAATCTGCAGTGCCAAATAGTTTTATGGCCCCTTTGTCTTCCAGAACCACGTGATTGGCAGCCCCTTTTACATCCGCTTCATTTAGAAATCTGCCATAAATAATATTCGTAGGCTGCACATCGGTGTAATTGTAATCCACTCCCTGAAACTCGTAAGAGACTTTTCTGCGGCCATTAATCGCCTCGGTCCTCTCGGTCGCATTGGAATCAATATACTCAATCCGGTCACTGTAAATATCCTTGATCCGGTCCATCTCAGCTCTTGTAAACTGATCCGACATACGGAAAGTATCTACCTGCCAGGAAACCATGACAACCGCCCGGTTAAGGCCTACATCTTTATAAGCATCAGTAAACATATTCCTCATACTGTCACCAACGGCTGCAATGGCAATGACTGCTCCAATTCCAATGATGATACCAAGCATGGTAAGAAAGGATCTCATCTTATTGGCCCGTATGGCGTGGAATGCCATACTCATATTTTCAATCAGCATGGCGCCCCTCTTTCTGCATTCTAACAGCTTCTTCCACGGTCAGGTTCTGAGGTTCATTTCGCGTATCGCTGACCATTTCCCCATCCCTGAATCGTATGACCCTCTCTGTAAATGCTGCAATATCCTCTTCATGAGTGACCACAACCACCGTCGCCCCTTCTTTGTGGAGCTGGGAAAACAGCTCCATGATTTCTATGGAAGAAGCCGTATCCAAGTTTCCCGTCGGCTCATCGGCAAGGATTAGGGGAGGCTCATTGGCAAGCGCTCTTGCAATTGCCACCCTCTGCCGCTGTCCGCCTGAAAGCTCATTAGGCATGTGCTCATGCCGGCTTCCAAGTCCTACCCTGTCTAAAAGCTCCATAGCCCTTTTCTCTCTCACCTTTTGAGAAACATGGGCATAGGTCATGGGAAGCTCCACATTCTTTAAGGATGAGGTACGTGATATTAAGTTAAACGACTGGAACACGAATCCAATCTTACGATTACGAACGGCTGATAGCTCGTCGGGGGAAAGATTGGCTGTATCAATGCCATCTAAATAGTAATGGCCCATGGTAGGACGGTCAAGGCAGCCTAATACATTCATAAGAGTAGACTTTCCAGATCCGGACTGTCCCATGATTGCTACGAACTCTCCCCGCTTAATCGTTAAATTTACCCTTTTTAGTCCTAATACTTTAATGGTTCCGGTATCATAAACCTTTACCATATCCACAAGCTTTATTAAGTCCTCTCCCATGTACTCTGTTCCATGAGGAGGAGTGTTCTTTTTCCATTTCCACATGCTGCCTCCCCCTTTACTGACCGGACGGAGCCACTACCACCGTCGTACCATCCTCTAAGAGTTCGGTTGGCGCATCAATTACCTGCATCCCTTCCTTAAGGGCACCTTCTTCTTCCGGAATGATCTCAGTCTGGATATCACTTTCCACTCCGTTCTTAACAGGTATCATCTTTACAACATTATTCTCCACGGTTGCAATTGCCATGGTTCCGTCCGGGTTCTGAATCACAGAAGCAAATGGAACGGTCCATACATTTTCCGCTTTATTCAGTTCAATCTTTGCCTTAGCGGTGATTCCGGCGATCAGACGGCTGTTCTGGTCAATGATTCGGATTGTGGTAGGAATCACTCGCTCTGTGGAACCATTGCCCTTTTCCTCTCCGGTTGGAGAGATAGAGCTTACTTCCCCTTTTACGGATTCAGTGCCTAAGATATCAGCGGTGATTTCTACCGGCTGTCCTATGGACACTTTACCAATGGAATACTCGCTGACATTGATCTTCATCTCCAGAACATCCAGATTGTTGATGATGAACATTGGCTTATCGTCGTCTGTTTTATCAGCGAACCGGCCTACTTTACAATTGACACGAACCACGGTTCCTGCAATAGGACTGGTGACCTTTGTATTGTTTAAGGCTTCCGTTTTCTGCTCCACCTCAAAGGCTGCTTTTTCTATTTGAAGTGTGTAAGATTCGTTGGCTATTGGCTTGCCGTTTTTTAAGGTGAATTTACTTAGCTGGCGTTTGGCGTCATTCATGGTATTAGAGGCTGTTTCCATCTCTACCTGGGACGCGCTTCCAGCCTGATACAGAGTCAGAGTTCTGTCATAATTGATTTTAGCGGTATCATAGTCCTGCTTTGCTTTCGCATAGCCATTCTCCGCCTCTGTCTGCTGATCCTGATATGTACTGACAGCCAGATCATACGCATTCTTTGCGATATCCAGCTCTTTTTTGGCATCCTTATCATCGAGAACCGCCAGTACCTGGCCTTTCTCAACCTTTTCCCCTTCCTTTACCGGAAGCTCCAGAATCTCAGCATGAAGATTAGACACAACTTCTACGCTGTCTGTTCCCTGAACAGGACCACTAATCGATAATTCCTCTACTACTTCCCCTTTTTCCAAGGGAAACGTATGAACAATCATTGCCTGCTTTTTCCCACCAAAGATAGAAAACAGGAGAAACAGACCAAAAAATGCACCTGCTCCAATGGTGATGATCTTTCGTTTCTTACTCCATTTTTTTCTCACCTTTTTCTTTTTGTGGTTTCCCTCGCTGTCTTCCTTCAACAGGTTCTGCAGCTCATGTTCAAATACTTCATCTGGCATTGGCTCCTTTAAGGATTCCATTTCCAGAGTATCATCTTTATTTTCTTTGCCTTTTCGCTTAAAAACGTTCATTCTTTCTTCCCTCCTGCTTTATTCCATTTCCTTTGTTTCATTATAGCGGTTTAAGAGAGGTTTTTTAAGTATAAATTTCTTATAATTTTCTAAATTTTTATACTTTTTATGGATTAGCAAAAAAAAACTGCTTTGATCCCCAGGTTTTTGGGACATCAAAACAGTCTTTTTTTCTTATATTTTAAATTTATTTGCAAGTTCCTTCAAAAGTCCTGCCTGAGCGGAAAGCTCTTCACTGGCTGCTGAACTCTCCTGCGCTGTGGCAGAATTTGACTGAACCACTGAATTTACCTGCTCTAATCCCATAAGGGCCTGGCTTAAGGACTCCGCCTGTTCCGAGGAAGCCTGGGATACCTCCTTGATTCTGGCTACGGTATCGCCAACTCCCAGAAGTACTTCTCCAAGAATTTGGCTTGTCTCTTCGGCTATTTTTGTACCATGATCCACAGATAGTATGGAGCTGTCAATTAATTGTGCTGTATTTTTAGCTGCCTGAGCTGATTTATTTGCCAGGTTCCGCACCTCATCTGCAACCACTGCAAAGCCTTTTCCTGCCTCTCCTGCCCTCGCTGCCTCTACCGCAGCATTCAGTGCAAGTATGTTCGTCTGGAAAGCAATGTCCTCAATGGTCTTTATTATTTTACCAATTTCAGACGACTTTTCATTGATATCTTCAATGGCAGTTAGAAGCATCTTCATATGTACGCTGCTTTCATCTGCCGCTTCCCCTGCTGCAATGGCCCGTGTTTCTGCCTGAGCGGAGTTTTCAGCCGTCTTTGTAATATTTACAGAAATTTTCTCCATGGTCAAGGACAATTCATCCATAACACCTGCCTGCTCCATGGTTCCCTGAGCCAGAGCCTGGGAGCCGTTAGCCACCTCACCGGAACCACTTGATACCTGCTGGGATACTAAAGCAATCTCTCCGATGGTGGATCTCAGTACATCTGAGGTTCTCATAAGAGACTCCTTTACCGCTGAAAATTCTCCCTCATAGCTATGAGCCAGGTTTAATACAAAATTTCCTCTTCCAAATTCATCAAGGGTATGGGATATCTCGTCAATGTATGCAATGTACGTCACCAGGCGTTTTGTCAGATTCTTTAACGACTCCGCAAGCTGCCCCACCTCGTCTTTGCTGTTTACGGATATTTCCACGGAAAGATTGCCTGCTGCAAGCTGGTCCGTAACCTTAGTCAGATTCTTTAAAGGTCTGGCGACACTTCTTGCCACAATATACATGGTAACTATCAAAACAACACCAATAAGAAGAAAGAGAACTGTCATGCTTACGCCTGCCGCGGAAGCCACCCGGGTAAAATCTGCCTGGTCCACAGTAACGATTGCTTTCCAGTC
Source organism: Clostridium sp. 12(A) (assembly GCA_000526575.1). Lineage (GTDB taxonomy): Bacteria > Bacillota > Clostridia > Lachnospirales > Lachnospiraceae > Lacrimispora > Lacrimispora xylanolytica. The sequence goes on from JAGI01000003.1 coordinate 114,734, forward strand.
CGCACTGTCGATCATTCGTGTAATGCCACAGGCCACGTTCCCTTTATTATGATATGTAATGACACGTTTGCCCGGATTTTCATAGTCTGCCATCATTTCCCCAGGGAGTCCGATTTCTTTGATATTTTTTAAGACCTCATTCTCATCAGGGCTTACCAGTATGATACCAGACGTACTGATGAGGCGTACCTGGCCGCTTTCATGAGATAGCTTATAACTTTGTATCTGCTTGGTAAGGCTTGTGAGCTTTACATCAAGAGCCGCAACTCCTAACATTTTGTTACCAGAAGTATCATAAACAGGTGCCGAAAAGGTGATTACCTGTTCTCCGGTATCCAGATCCACATATGGCTCCGTAATTATGTATCCTTTTTTCAGCTGGTCATCTGTTTTAAATACATAATCCCTTTCATTTAAACGGAAGTCCGGATCTGCTACCCAATCTCCTCCGTCAAAGGCGATATTGGTATCTGCATCTGCATAATATGCGGATAAAATCTCATCGTCAGACTCCATCGTCTTCTTCAGCATGCCATAGGTCGACGGCCAGTACTGAGAGCTTTTTAAATCTTCTCTGGAACTGGTGGTCATAAGAAGATTCATACCGCTGTAATCTTTTGCCATCTGCTGGGCTACGGAAATATACCTTTTAAAATAGCTGTCTGCCTCTACCGTCATCTTGTCTGCAGAAAGCGCTGCTATGCTGCTCTCCGACGAAATAACTGTCTTTCTGGTAAAGGATATCATTAAAATACCCGTACATATCATGAAGAAGATAACAACCCCTCCAATGATTAATAGGATTCTTGTTTCAATTTTTTTCATACGACTTTCCTCTCTGCGATCATAGCATAAATCAATGTCTAGTATTATGTCATCTGAAAAAGAAAAAGTCAACTTGGTTATAGACAATTTTTTCCATTAAGATACAATTTATGACAATTTGTTGCACTTGTCCTAATTTTCTTAAAAGTTTGATTTGTTTTCAAAAGTTCTTACGGGGGTTAAAGATGAAAAATAGAGATAATATCCTGATTTATTTTTTTTGATTTGATTTGTATAAGCAATTCCTCTACAGCAGAAATGGTTGCTGTCACGCAAAGAAAGACCGCTGCCTTTTCCACTCCCAGGAACATAAATAGCAGAGGAAAGCAAAAAAGCAGAAATCCTGTTGCCTTATTTCCATAGGTGTGAAGAAACACAAAGGTTTTGTATTTAAGAAAAGAAACAATACCCGAGGCAATCCGGATGACTCCGATTGCTCCTATCCACAGCATAACAGTTAAAGTTAGATCAAGGTACGGAAACATCATATAAAGTACGATAAGGATCATGATAAAATCACCCAGGCTGTCAAGGGCCGCGCCAAACTTACTGGCAGCTCCAAATTTTCTGGCAAAATACCCGTCAAGCATATCACTCAGCCCGCACATAAGATAAATTGCAAAAAAACCGGTCGAGAGAGGCCGGGTCAAGAAAAGAAGGAGAGATAACAGGATTCTCATTGCAGATAAGGTATTCGGAATATATTTCATCTTTGTTTCCTTTTTGCCTCCTGCTGCCAGGAGGAATCTATACTTCCCTTTCTATTATACGTTTATATAACAGAAATAGGAAGTAAAGTTTCTCTCTGACTGGCACTTAAATCATCCAGTAATTATCGTTACATACCACACTTCTATAGGTCTCGAATTTAGACCATTTATTTACAAATGCTACTCTGTTATCCTTTTCCAGCAAATTATACTCCTTAAAGAAACGGTCCACATCTTTTTTGGAGGTCACTAAAAGGGCAAAACCTCTTTCATCCAGAACGGGAAGACCGGAATATTCATATTCCGTCAGGCTTATGATGTCCTTTATAAAAGCACCGCGGATGAGAATTGCTGCAGAACGCTCAACATCAATGATATCAAAGTATTCCGGATAGTGAAAGCTATCACCCTTTATTGGAACGGCATCCCCCACATGGTAGGTCGTATCTGCGGAATTTGGCTTTGAGAGGAATGCATGCTCCAGATTAAAGTAAAATTCTTCAAATATGTAGCCCTCTGCCCAGATCGAATCCTTTTCAAAATACGGCTTTTTCGTTTGGCATTCCACATGCTCAACCACTCCGCAGGCAGATGTCATGTGGCTTAAACGGTCAATGAGAATCAGCTCACCAAGAGTCTTATGATTTTTAAATAAATCTGCCACAACATTCTCGGAACATTCGATTTCACAAAACAGGATTTCATTTTTAACTCCTCTGTCCGTTTTTATATGTTCACCGGTGTTGACATCAACCTTATATTCAATCTTTTTAATAATGGCGGGAAGCCGCTTCGTCCCAAGCTTAATGAGATAATTCTTGGCCGCACTTAAAGGCTCATCATCCATCCAAAGCAGAGAAGCCTTTATATTCTTTCCAATCGGAAGGGACTCATTGTCCGTGAGAACACAGCCTCTGCTCACATCCACTTCCCGGTCCAGCTGAATGGTAACCGCCTGCCCGTAAAATGCCTCCGAAACCTCCTTATCCCCAACAAGAATCCGCTCTACTCTGGCGCTTTCACTGCCTGGCAGTGAGTAAAGCTTTTGACCGGTTTTCACCTTGCCCGACTCGATCTGTCCCTGAAATCCTCTGAATTCATGATTCGGGCGGCATACTCTTTGCACCGGCAGATAGAAATCATCAAGATTTTCGCTCTCAGATATATCCACGGTTTCTAAATGCTCCATCAGAGTCTCACCCTGGTACCAGTCCATACGGTCTGATCTTTTTGTTACATTATCTCCTTCCGTTGCACTGACCGGTATGATCTTGATGTTTTTCAGGGACAGCTCTTTAGAAAGCGCAAGGATTTCCTTCTTTATCTCGTTGAATCTTTCTTCCTGGTAATCAGCTAAATCCATCTTATTGACCGCAAAGACAAAATGATGGATTCCCATCAAGGCACAAATCCGTGAATGGCGCCTTGTCTGTACCAGGACGCCTTGCTTGGCATCTACTAAAATTACTGCCAGATTGGCAAAGGAAGCTCCTACTGCCATATTTCTCGTATATTCCTCATGGCCTGGAGTATCGGCTACGATAAAGCTCCTGCGTTCCGTCGTAAAATAACGGTAAGCAACATCAATGGTAATTCCCTGCTCCCTTTCTGCCATCAAGCCATCTAATAAGAGGGAATAATCAATTTCTCCGCCTCTGGAACCAACCTTACTATCAAGAAGCAGTGCCTTTTCCTGGTCTGCATAAAGCAGCTTGGAATCATATAAAATATGCCCGATCAGTGTTGATTTCCCATCATCTACACTGCCGCATGTAATAAATTTAAGCAATCCACTCATTTAGAAATACCCTTCTCTCTTCCTTTTTTCCATACTCGCCCCGCCACCGTCTTTGTCGATGACACGGCTGGTTCTTTCTGATTCCACGGAGCTTAATGTCTCTTCTATGATTTCATCTAAGGTAGAGGCCTGAGACAAGACGCCACCGGAAAGGGGATAACAGCCCAATGTCCGGAAACGGACCGGCTTTAACTGAGGAACCTCCCCCGGCTCTAACCGCATACGGTCATCATCTACCATGATAAGGTTTCCATCCCGTTCCACCACAGGCCTCTCGGCGGCAAAATAAAGGGGAACGATAGGGATCTCTTCCTGTTTTATGTACTGCCAGATGTCCGTTTCCGTCCAGTTGGATATAGGGAATACACGAATGCTTTCTCCCTTGTTTATTTCCGTATTATAAAGCTTCCACATCTCCGGCCTTTGATTTTTAGGATCCCAGGCGTGAGAGGCATTCCGAAAGGAGAAGATTCTCTCTTTGGCACGGCTTTTTTCCTCATCCCGTCTTCCGCCTCCAAAGGCAGCGGTGAATCCATATTTATTTAACGCCTGTTTAAGAGCCTGGGTTTTCATAATATCCGTATAGGAGGAGCCATGATCAAAGGGATTTATGCCATTATTTACCCCTTCCTCGTTGATGTATTCAAGCATTTCAATTCCAAGCTCTTTGGCGGTCCTGTCCCTGAACTCTATCATCTCCTTAAACTTCCAGGTGGTATTTACATGCAGAAAGGGAAAGGGGGGCTTTTCGGGATAAAATGCTTTCATGGCAAGCCGAAGCATGACCGAACTGTCCTTACCTATGGAATAAAGCATTACCGGCTTCTCACATTCTGCCGCAACCTCCCTGATGATATAGATGGCCTCTGCTTCCAGCTCATCCAGATGTGATAATCTGCTCATTTTCATCTCTCCTAATATTTATTTGAATCCTTGCTGTTTACTTGGATTTCAGTTATAGTTCCGTCCTTTTTCCTGATGATCCAATGAAGGATATCTCCCTCTATGGATACATTCATGGTGCTTCCGTTTCCTCCGATATCTGCTCCCAGATAAAAATCAATGGCTGAAAATCTGCATTCCTTAACACAGGAGACACAGCCCCAGCAGTCTTTGGGGTATCTCATATGAGCCTTATGATCCTTTTCAACAATCAGACTTCCAGGGCAGACATCAATGCATTTCATACAGCCCACGCATTTGTTTTTATCAATCCTTATGCTCATACTCAGCCTCCTCTACGATATCTCTGTAAATCATCTGCAGATTCCCTTCTGTCAGTCTGGAGTTAACATACTTTTCATAAGCTTTGTCTGTTTCCTTATAGTCCAGATTTTCATTAAAGGAATGCCATCTCGTTTCTTTTCTGTGAAGCAGATGGGCAATGACCGACTTGCAGACAATGAGACGTTCTCTTAATTCATAAATCTCCATCAGTTCCCGCATATCGCAGGCGGTTAAGTCTTCCCAAAGTCCTAATATCCGATTGATTTTTTCCTCTGCAAGGCTTAAATTTGACTCGTTGTACTGGTAATAGGTAGAAATGCCTCCTGCATATTCATCCATTGCCTTTTGCATGGCCTCTTCCAGCTCCTGAACGGTAAATAATCCAGGCTTATCTTTAAGCTTCACTTCATATTCTTCTATTTTAGAAGCAGCAAATGCCAAATCCCCGGACAGCTCTTTTTCCCCTTGTATCTTTTCAATGATATCAAGGGCTGCAATCTCTCCTTCTGCAAGAGCCCCGGTCACATATTTTTGAGGACAGCCACCGGAAACGTCTCCGGCTGCATACAGGCCCCTGATTGTTGTCTCCCGCTTTGTATTCACCCAGTAGCCGCTGGCCGTATGGCCTCCCACAATATAAGGTTCCGTTCCTGAAATCTCTACATCCTGTTCGCTGGGATTTTTGCCGCTCTCCAGCCACTTTAAGGTCTGACTGGGCGCCATATTAAGATACGCCTTTAACAGCTCCTCGTCCTTACCGGTGTCCATATTGCTGGTCTTAAGATAGCAGGGACCTCTGCCCTCTAAATTCTCCCTGATGGTACCGTATACCCGTTCGCTTGTGGTGATTCCATACTTATCCTCATAAACTTCCCCAGAGGAATTGATCTGTCTTGCACCAGCTCCCTGGGCAATGGTTCCTGTAGGCGCTATGGTGTCCTTGCACCGTAAGGCAATAAAACGCATTTCAAAGGAGGTCATCTCTGCCCCGGATAAAATTCCCATGGCGTATCCCGCTCCTGTATTAAAGGGGGGATACCACATTTTGTGACGGGAAAATCCAGGGTTATTCGGCCGGTAGAGGCCAGCCGCCCCTCCCGTTGCCATTAATACCTTACGGGCACGGATTTCATAAACAATATCCTCCAGAATATGAAAGCCAATGGCTCCCTTTACTTCATTCTCTTCCACAATCAGATCTGTCACATTGACCCGGTTCAGCACGGTGACATTGGAAGCTTCCTTAACTGCCTTTGCCAGAAGAGGTTTAAAATTCTCTCCGTTAATTTTAATATTCCGGTTGCCTCTTGCCGCATAATTGCCTTCCTCATCCTTTAAAATGACAAGACCAAGCTCTTCCATGGCAGCTGTCACGGAATTGAAGCGCTCTGCCGCAGTCAAAAGCAAATCCTTTCGTACAATACCCTTGGCATCCTCTGTAGCATAATTTACGTAATCCTCGGGTGTTCTGCCCTTTACAATATAGGCATTGATGGCATTGACCCCTGCCGCAAGACACCCACTTCGTTTTATATTAGCCTTTTCTGCAATGACTACGGAAAGGTTTGAATTTTGACTGATTGTAACTGCCCCATAACACCCGGCAGTTCCTCCGCCTATAATCAGTACATCCGTATGAATTACTTTATGGTCCAGCTTCTTACTCATGTTATCTCCTATCTTTACCTGATCCGGGAACTTAAAAGGTGACCATTTCCTTTCCGATCAGTTCTTTATTTTCCAGTAAATAAGACTTTTCATCGTCATAGGCATACATGCGGTATACGATAACGTGCATCCGCTCTCCGATGGCTACAGGCCTTCGTTCCAGGGAACGGTGCGTGGTCAGCAAAATATCCCCCACTCTCAGCTTAACCTCAAGGCAATTCCCCCGAAAGGAGATATCTTCAATGGTTCCTTCCTCTGAATGATTGATGATATCCTTAAATTTCGTGTTGTCACTTTTAAAGCTCTCTACGAATTCAGGCCTGATAATCGCCCCTTTATAACTTCCCTTTTCAAAGCCCTTTAACTGATGATACCCATCTATTTTAGAGGACTCACCGATGAATTCCGCCACAAATGGTGTTTCAGGGTTTTTATAAATATCAAGGGGAGAACCCGCCTGTTCGATCCGGCCTTTGTTGGTAATGATGATTTCATCCGCCGCCTCAACTGCCTCATCCTGGTCATGGGTAACAAAGATACTGGTGATGCCCACCTTATGTATCATGTCTCGAAGCCAGCTTCTAAGCTCTCCTCTGATTTTGGCATCGATGGCTGCAAATGGCTCATCAAGGAGGAGAAGGCTGGGGTTTGGTGCAAGAGCTCTTGCGAAAGCCACACGCTGTCTCTGGCCTCCGGAAAGCTGATTGGGATATCTTTTTTCCAGCCCCTGAAGCCCCGTAAGCTCCATAAGCTCTGAAATCCGTTCCTTTATTTCTTTCTTCGGAAGCTTTTTAATCTCCAGGCCAAAAGCCAGATTTTCATAAACTGTCATATAGCGGAATAGGGCGTAGTTCTGAAAAACAAAGCCGATTCCTCTCTCCGCAGGAGAAATGTCATTGACTCTTCTCCCATCAATGATGATATCTCCCGAATCAGGAGTCTCCAGTCCTGCGATCATGCGCAGTATGGTGGTCTTTCCGCTTCCGCTTGGGCCTAACAGTGCAGCCAGCCTTCCCTTTTGAATCCCGATATTAATATCCTCTGATGCTTTGTAGCTTCCATAGGTTTTATGTATATGTTTCAGTTCAACGTACATCTCTTCCTCCTTTCCTGTTCTAAACTCTTTTTTCCTTCTTTCCTGCCTGATACTCCAAAACGTTTCTCACTGCGATTACAGCTACCGCCATAATGACAAGCAGGGAAGAAACTGCAAATGCCGCCGTAATGGAATCACTGGAACCTGACAGGTATAAAGCATCTATTTCAAGAGGCAGAGTAAAGGTCTTTCCTCTTGCCTTTGAAAGCGCGTTGACCGCACCAAACTCTCCAAGTGCTCTTGCCGTACATAAAATCACGCCATAGACCAAAGCCCATTTGATATGGGGAAATGTGATCTTTCGGAAGATATAAAATCCGCTGGCTCCCATAAGGGCAGCCGCTTCCTCCTCATCCGTTCCCTGTGCATGAAGGACTGGTATGATTTCTCTTGATACAAAGGGGAACGTAACAAATATGGTGGCAAGAATGACTCCCGGCAGAGCAAAGACAATCTTGATATCCGTCCCCAGCCATTCGTTTAGCTGTGTAATAGGGGAATTGGCCCAACCAAGACGTCCAAAGGTCATTAGAAACGCCAGACCTGCAATTACAGGAGAAATGGAAAACGGGATATCAATGAGAGCCGCCAGTACCTGCTTTCCTTTAAAGGAAAATTTAGTGATTACCCAGGCGGCTCCTATGCCAAAAAAGGTATTTACCGAAACGGCTATCACGGCAGCCAAAAGAGTGACTTTAAGAGCCGATCTGGTAAACTCTGCCTGCAAAGAACGTATATAGAACGGAATCCCAAGACTGAAAGAATTGACAATAACAGAAACTAAGGGCAATACCAGCATAACTGCCATAAAAAGAACACTGATTCCAATCAAAAGCCATTTGACTCCCTGACTCTCTCTTCTCTTATCCTTTTTCATTCTATACCTCCTAAATGAAATTCGTACGCCTTGACTGGCAAATCTGAATCATATTGATGACAAGCAATATGAGGAAGGAAATAATAAGCATAACCAGCGCAATTGCAGTAGCTCCCGCATAATCCACATAATTAAGCTTCTGCATAATTACATATGAAATCACCTGAGTTTTTTCTCTGGCACTGTTTCCAGAGATATAAATGACGCTTCCATACTCTCCCATGCCTCTTGCAAATGCCAGGCCAAAGCCGGTCCAAAGGGCAGGACGAAGCTCCGGCAATATTACCTTTAGAAATGTTTTTATCTTTCCTGCTCCCAGTATGTAGGCCGCTTCCTCATATTGGGGATCCAGCTTCTCAAGCACCGGCTGAATGGCACGGACGACAAAAGGCAGGCCAATAAATACAAGGGCAATTAAAAGTCCGGCTTTTGTATAGGAAACCTTGAATCCCAGCTGGGCAAGGGGCTTTCCAAGAATTCCTGTATCCGAGTAAAGTTTGGAAAGGGTAATGCCTGCCACTGCGGTTGGAAGGGCAAAGGGCAGCTCAATAAGACCATCCATGATTCGCTTTCCAGGGAAGTCATACCTTACCAGAACCCAGGCAAGGATGATTCCAAAGAAGCAATTCACTACTGCAGCAAGGAACGAACAAAGGATACTTGTTTGAAATGAATTTATTACGTTATCTTTGGTAATCAACGTTATAAATTCATGAGGGGTAAGCTTTAAGGAAAAGACCATAACTGATAAAAGGGGAAGTAATATAAGGAAAGAAAGCATGAACAGCGTAATCCCCATGGTCAGACCGAATCCGGGGATCACCCGGTCTTTCTTTATGTACTTTTTCACCATATTAAACTCCTGTCAGAATTTCTAATTTTCATAGATTTCATCAAAAATACCACCATCAGCAAAAAATTTCTCATATGCTGCATCCCAGCCTCCAAAATCATCAATGGTACATAATTTCATATTCAAATCGAATTTACTGGAAAATTCTTTTAATACCGACTGATTGGATGGTCTGTAGCCATATTCACCGATGATTTTCTGGGCTTCATCGGTATAAAGATAATCCAGATATTCCTTGGCTGCTTCCTGAGTATTATTTTTATTCGCATTTTCGTCTACAATGGCTACATTGGGCTGAGCCAAGATGCTCATACTTGGTGATACGATTTCAAATTCATTTGGATATTCTTCTGTTGCCATGATTGCTTCATTTTCCCAGGCAATCAGCACATCTCCCTGGCCGTTTTCCACAAAGGTGGTAGTGGCTCCTCTTGCCCCCGGGTCCATAACAGTAACATTGGAATAAAGCTTAGACATAAAATTCTTCATTTCAGACTCATCGCCGTTAAACTGTTTTCCGGCATAATACCAGGCACCTAGAAAGTTCCAGCATGCCCCTCCACTGCTTTTGGGATCCGGAGTGATAACAGATACTCCTTCCCGAATGAGATCATCCCAGTCTTTGATTCCTTTTTCATTTCCTTTTCTCACCAGAAAGACAATGGTTGAAGTATAGGGAGCAGAATTATCCTTAAACTCCTTGATCCAGCCAGGTTCAATCAGTCCTGCTTTTTCAATCAGGGTAATATCATGGGCCAGGGCCAGGGTCACCACATCGGCTCCGGCTCCCTCAATAACGGATCTGGCCTGACTGCCTGAGCCTCCATGAGATTGTATTACCTCAATCTCCTTACCTGTTTTGTTTTTATAATAGGCCTCAAATTTTTCATTATAGGCCATATAAAATTCTCTGGTGGGGTCGTAGGAAGCGTTGGTGATAGTCAATTTGCCATCGGCTGCTGCAGTCGTTGTCTTAGCGCATCCTGACAGCAATAGAGCCGTGCCAAAGAGCAGAAATGTAAGCCTTAAGTTTTTTGTCTTTTTCATAATCCCTCCTTATTCATATAAAAATGTGGTTTTCAAATCAGCTTCATGAATCAACCAGAATGATGATGATTAGCTCACAGAAAAGATATATGATTAGCCCTAAACATATATACATATTAATTATATATGTTTATTAGGTATAAAAATATGCCTCATAAGGCATTTTTTCATTTACTCTATTCATTATTTATGATTATTATGTATTTCTATAAGCAATTATAGAATCTGATTGTTACTATTATGCGGATTCTATGCATATAAGTCAAGACATTTAACAAAAAAAATAATATTTTTTTATCTAATATCTTATTTTTACTCCATTTTTATTATTTTTCTTTATTTTATGTTGTGCATTCCACACATCCCCATGTTCCTGGAATATGATATAGCAAAAATAATAACAGGTTTTTTTATGAACGAGCATTATCCTTTTGTAAATCCTCCGCTTCCCTACGCCTATGATGCGCTGGAGCCATTTATCGATACAAAAACCATGTGCCTGCATCATGACAGACATTTACAGACCTATGTGAACAATTTAAACGAGACGTTAAAGGGCTGGTGTGACCTTCATGACTGGTCACTGGAAAAGCTGATTTGTAACGCAGACTGCCTGCCGGAAGTGATTCGGCAATCCATTAAAAATAATGGAGGCGGCGTTTACAACCACATATTTTACTTTAATGGAATGTCAGATCTGGAATCACGGAGCAATGCCGGGATGCTTTTTTCTGCAATCCTGGAAGACTTTGGTTCTATTGACTCCTTTTTTCAGGAATTTAAGAACAAAGCTCTGTCAGTATTCGGCTCCGGTTATGCCTGGCTTGTCTTAGAACGGGGCAGCGGACTTAAGCTTGTAACTTCTGCCAACCAGGATACCCCTATTGTTAAAAATCTCTGCCCTATTGCGACCATTGATGTATGGGAGCATGCCTATTATCTGAAACATTATAACCAGAGAGCCGCCTATATTGATGACTGGTTTCAGGTGGTGGACTGGTGCTATGCCAATGAGCTGTATATGAAATACAAATCCAGTTCCTCATAGGATATTAGTAATAGTATATCTTGGCTTATCCCATTAAAAAAGAGGAGCCTTACAAGGAATGGCTCCTCTTATCCATGCAGCCAGGCTTACTCTTCGCTGTCTACATCCATAAGTATCTCTAAAATTTTAATTGCTTTCTCATAGCTGATCTGTTTTACATTATGCATCTTATTCATGACCATCTGAGTGACATTATCTTTAGACCCGGTGATATCATTTTGGGTCGACATTACATGAACTGATTTATCATTCAAATCAATGGTCTCATTGATAAAGTAGCATGCATCATTGGTCAGCTTTACATAGTCTTCTGTTGCTTCTGCAACATGATAGCACTTTTCTTTATTTTCTTCATATATCATAATTTTATCTCCAGAACACAATATCATATCGACCTCCGTAAATATTATACAAGTAATAATTACTATTATTAATATATCACAAATTTTTTAAAAATCAAAGTTTTTTTTCAAAAAATGATGTTTTTTAGATACATAATTCAGCCATAGAAGTAATGTTTTTACCCAAATATATCCATAAATATATTAGCAATAAAATAGAAATAACACAATAAAAACATAAATATATTTGTAAAAAAACAGGTCTCTATTGTTTTCATCCTGGAATTGATTATCGGTCAGAAAATCCAGAAACAAGTGTATCATTCACTCATTTCTGGATTTTATCTATTATCCATATGGAATATCTTGCATCACTTAATTGTTACGTTCTCTAAGCCGGTTCATGGTATTCAGGGTGAACTGAATGATGGGACCATAAAGCAGCATGGAGATTAAAGTGCCCAGTCCTATACTTCCACCTAACAATGCCCCGATGACGATCAAAAAGCCATCCATGGCGATTCTCACAAACCGGACCTCTTTTTTTAGCTTATCCGAAACAAACATCATCCAGGCGTCTACTCCGCCCTCTCCCAGACCTGCAGAAACGTAGACTCCGATTCCAACACTTACCAGAAGTATACCTATGATCAATGCCAATACCTTTAGCAGGGTGTTATCATCTAGCTGGCTCACCAAGGGCATAAAAAAATTGGCGGAAGCCCCAACTAAAACTCCATTGACAACAGAACCAATACCAACTCTTTTTCTATCAATAAAAAACAGTATCACGATGATAGTTACAACGAAAATCTGGGATGCCGTCCCCAAGGGAACGCCAAAAAGCTTTCCCATCCCTTCATTAAACAATGATAGTGCATCTAGTCCAAAATTTGACTTTGCTTCAAAGGCGATTCCACAGCCCATAATGATTGATCCCGCAACAACCAGCAGGAAATCCCACATTCGTTTTGTCATCTTGCTCTCCTCTTTACGTATTCTTTCCAGCAATCCTAATATGATTCAATGACGTATTTTATATCATACTATAAAGAGGAAAGAAAGAAAAGAAGAATTAACGCAAATAAGAAGCGGCTTTAGAATGATAAATTATTCTTTAGCATGATACTTAATTCATCATTATTATTTAATAACTCCTCATACCTTCCGCTATCGGTGACAGTTCCATGTTTTAATATAATGACCTGATCTACTTTACTGAGTATTTCTTGCCTGTGAGTAATGATAACCACTGTTTTATCTTTTAACCTGGTATGCAGTAACCCGTTGATCTGGTGTTCTGAATAAACATCAGTATTGGAAGTGACTTCATCAAATAAAATAATAGGTCTGGCATGAATAAGGGCTCTGGCAAGGGCTATCTTCTGCTTCTGCCCGCCGGAAAGCATTGAGCCATTTTGTCCCACCATATAATCCAGAGATACCTCTTTTAGAAAATCATCTAACCCGCTGTCTCTGCACGCAATATTCACTTCTTCATCGCTGACTGTTCTATAAAGGCATATATTATTTTTGATGGTATCGTTAAAAAGATAAATCTGCTGGCTTACAATGGATACCATGCTTCTATATTCCTGCAATGATATTTTAGAAATATCTGTTCCATTCAATAGGATTCTGCCGTCCGCCGGATCGTATAGCCTGGTAAGCAGATTTATAATGGTTGATTTTCCTGAGCCATTTCTGCCGATTAAGGCAGTTTTACTTCCCTTTGGAAATTTCATATTAACGTCTTTAAGAAGAGGCTTTTCTGCTCCATAGGAAAATGTTATGTTTTCTAATTCCAAATCCCCATATGCTGCTTCTGCAAATGACCCATGATCACTCTCTTCCTTCAAATCCATAAACTCATAAAACCTTTTTGTAGACGGTATGATTCCTGAAAGTAAATACCCGATGTTTAATATAGCCGTTATAGGTCCTGTTACGTAAGAGCTGTATGTAATAAAGGCGAAAACACTTCCAACCGTCAACTGCAGATCAAACACCAGGTTAGCCCCTACGACATAGATTACCGTCGATAACAAATGAACCATGATAGAATCCGTAATGATATTCCATCGGCTGAGCATATTCAATTGTCTTTGTTTCTCTATAATGCGTCTCTGGCGAACGGAAAATTCATCATACTTTTCATTGTATATGTTAAATAACTTAACTTCATTAATCCCACCTACGGTATCACCAAACCAATTCGCATAAATCTGGTTGCTTATTATAAATTCCTCCACAATCGATTTTTGCTTTTTAGCAAAATTCTTCATAACAATAAATTTAACTGGTATAAATATAAGTACCAGAATGGTCATTCTATCATCTATGATGAAAAGACCAACGATGCCTCCCATCATATTAAATGCTTGTGTAACAACAAAAAAGACACTTTCATCTGCAATCATGACCATTTTATTGATATCTGCATAAATATTATTTAGTAACTCCGCGTAGTTGGTCCGATTAAAACAGCCTGCTTCCATTTTCATCAAATGAGAAAATGACTGTTCCGAAAGGGAATACTGTAATTTGGCGGATATATGGATCCTTTTTCTTTCTTTTATGATATCAATCAAAGAGATTACTCCGTAGATTGCCATTAACATAATAGATAATTGAATCAATAAACTTTTATTTCCACCAATAAAACCAGCATCCATAATCTGCCTGTTGATTAATGGGATACATAAACTGAGTCCGGTAGAAATCAACAGGCAGCCGATAATCACTGCTATGGTTTTATTATACTTCTTTAAAAGATGAAGCAATTTTCTTACTGCCTGGCGGTTACTCATTGTTTTTAACCAATCAACCTTTCTTCTATTTCCTTTACAAATCCATTGAATGTACAAAAATCCGGATTCATCAATGTCTTTTCGTCAAAAACAATATTCTTTTCTCCTTCAATCTCATAGATCAATTCGATAAAATTCCTTGCAAATAAACCTACACCAGGGCTGAAAAAGTTTGTATCGTATTGGCTTTCTGTTAAGTGCACTGAAAATTTTTCAGCTAGTTTGTTTAACACACTCTCTTTAATCCCGTTCATATAATAGACCTCCATCTAATTTGACAAATAGTTGATTATTTCATCAATCGCACTCGTAAAAGCTTCCTCATTATTCAGATTAAATACATCCTTTTTATCTAAGCTTTGTATTTTTTCCTCTACCTTGTTCTGATTGATATAAACTAATCGTTCTTTATCAAATGTTTCACCTCCATATATATCATGAAAAATATTTGATAAATGAAAGCTTCGTACAGGATACTCATATCTAAATTTCAGATAATTTTTAGTAAAATCCCAGAATGATTCATCATAATCATTATAGGATAAGGAAAGCAGTGTAACATCCACAATGATAGAATTTGATACCAAATAATTGATAATACCAAATCCATTGGGATGATCCGCATCATATTGCATGGCTCCTCCCGGGACACCAATGATGATTATTTCCGGCTCCTCTGTGTTTTCAATTTGTTTTATATAGGAATTGAAACGGTATACTTTTTCAATATCCGGTATATTATCAAACATAAACTCTGGAAAATTATGCATACCAAAAAAGCTGCTGTATTCCTTACTTCCTATTTGAGAAACACAATACCCTCTATTTAAAAATTCCTTCCTCGCCTTAAGCTGTAATTCAAACTTATTTGTATATTCTGCTATTCCACAAACAAGAAGTATGGGCGCATTAATTTTATGTAAACGATTTTCCTTTAATTCAGGATATATTTCATGAGAAATGCAGTAGTTTTTATAAGTAGTCCCCTTTTCCTTACATTTTTGAATCAATGGTTCCTCCACTTCACTTTCCATTTCACATAAACAAATGATGTTTTTCGCTTGTTCTATGGAGTATATCATTTTCTCATACACAGCTTCAGAAAATTCTGTAAAAATAATATCAGTTGCCGATTTTATACTCTCATTAATATTTGCCGTTACCTCAATCCCCAGTGGATTCTCCTTTATTAATTCCCCAACATCCCTGTCTTCGATTCCTTGTCCTGCCAATGCCACCGGAATAATCGTTTCATAATCGTTTAACATATCTCTATATTTTATTATTTCCACATACTCCTTTTTTATTGGATAAATAACAGCTATTTTACCATTCTCTTTCATTAAATGTCCTCCTCGAAATGATAGCCACTTTTTGCTAATACGCAAATATTCTTAAAGGTATCTATAATCGTATCTTGTAAATTACCGCAATGGTCTAACCTGTTCTTTGCACAAAGCTCTCCTCCATTATCCGCTTGAACAAAACATAACTTGCAATGAGCAATCGCCCAACAGCTCTTACATTTTTCTTCCGTTATCTTTCCAACATTTAAAAGCTTTTTGCATTGATCTAATGATAAGCCTTCCTCTATATTACCAATCACAGAACATGGAGAGGTCTCATCAATCCTCTCACAAGGATAAAAATTCCCGTCTATATTCATAAACAGTTTTTTCCTGCCAGGAACGCAAGGACCTGATGGGTGAAAAACCTTAGGTATCCCCGTAAAATCTTGCAGCTGCTTTGCGGTCCTAATCACTTCATTAAAACTATTTAACTGTATCCTTGTTGGAAGAGCTTTTACTCTCTTCATCTTATGTAAAAAGCACTTATATTTTTCAAATTCCATATGCTGCCTGAACTTGTCAGCCTGTTTATCAAACGCTTTTTCATCACTTAAATAATTTGTACTGTAAAAGGTAGTATTTACTTTGCTGAACTCAAACAGAGAGTCTTCTGTAAAAAACAAATCGATATCGATTACCCCATCATCTTGGGCACTTACGGAATTAAACGAGACATTTTGATTAAAATACTCTAGATACTTTTCTTTAAAATAACACAGTTTTTCGTATATGAGTTCAAAACTACCTGTACCATTGGCAGTAACACGGGATTTATCATGAATATTTTTTGGTCCATCTAAACTTATTGTTAACAAAATCTCATTATCTGAAAAGAATTTCATTATTTCATCTGTGAGCAACACACCATTTGTTGTCAAATTAAATACTACTTTTTTTGATATAAATTTTTCCCTTGCATATTTAACACATCTTTTTATTAATTCAAACTCCAATAATGGCTCACCTCCATAAAAAGCAACATTTACTACATCACAATTCATGGAATGATTGTAAAGGAAGTCTATTCCCTTTTTTGCCAATTCAAAACTCATTCTTTTATTAGAGTGCTTCCTGTTATTATAGTAATTTCCTGTATAGGGGCAATAATCACATCTTAGATTACAATTTTGAGTCACTTGTAAGTTAATACTCTCTATGTTCGCATCCAGTACATCTTCCAAAAGTTCAGTCATAGGATGTTGAAGCTTTTCAATACTGAACTTTTTAAAAAGACCTTGTTTCAAACTCTCTTTATAAAATTCTTTGAATTCAATATCATCTACGCTTTCTGCTTTTTCAAAAAAATTTGTCGTTTCTTTGCTGAATTTATATAAATATTCAAAGCAATTTTTACTTATTCTTTTAATCTTATTTGCATATGTATCAAACATAAAAAAATCTTGGTTGCTTATTTGGAACAGTTGATACATAGGTTTTATCTGCTCATTCATGATTCTGCCCCCTCTTATAATCGATCATAATATATCCACATTTATTTTATAGAATCCTCGGAAGTTTCAAATTGCATACTATTTTAGATTTATACGTTCACTTTTTACCTATTAGGGGTAAATAGATAACATACTCATATGATAAGCAGGGAGCTAACCTTATGATCAGCCCCCACTTTTTTGGTGATAATGAAAACATCTTTAATTTTCTCATAAGCCAAAGCCTAGAGGATAAAGATATAATGTACTACCTGGTATGATGTACCGTATTCGTAAGCAACGCTACAGCTACATGGGCATGAACAATTTCCCATTACATAACCTCTGGTTCCGGTTGAAGCTTTTTTCATAAGCGGTTTTTTCATATTTACACCTCCTATCTTCATTTATATTTATAAGTAATACTAATACTTTGAACACTCTATATGTATTAGCTGCTTATACGCATTCACCTATTTCCTTTTTGGTCTTTTCGGTTGATGATAGATGCCCATACAATGGGGCGGCCAGCTATAGAGATTTTCAGTAATCTCTTTTCGGGCGATCTTCTCCACTACGTTTAAAACCTTCTTTTCCAATGTTTCCTTTTTCTTCATATTGTTCTTACCTCCTGTTTTATCATTTTTGCCAGGCATAATAAAAATGCACATAAGATAATAGCTATTGACATATAACCTATATACACACTTTCAATCCTTAGGAATATAAATGATACAATGACCATGGCTTCTAACAAGACCACTAATCTGGCTGCTTTTTTAGACTCCTGCAGCTCATGAACATCCATATCCATATTAGGATGATTCACCGTTCCAATTACCTCAATTAAAATAACAGAGCAGAGCAATAGTCCATACATTATGATTGGTTTTTCAGAAAGCATTTTTGTAATTTCTATCACAGCAATGAACGTTACAGCCGTGCCAAGGTAGCACTTCCAGAACTTATCTGCATGATATCCTCCTGTCCGTTTTCTCAGCGACAAGAAGAAACATAAAAAACAAACGGTAGGAAGAATTTGACCATAAGCCATACCTAAAAGCAACAATGTAATAACAGTTATGTAACGCTCTATTATGGTGATGACTGCATACTCATAATATTCTTCGTCAGTAGCATTTATAAGACATTCTTCTTTCAATCGTCCAACGATCCTTATTGCTATTTTTTCAACCATATCAAATGTACCTCCTAATTCTGCATTATAGAATAATTCATAGTTTAAACAAGTAGGTTTGCAGATACCGGACACTGGAAAGCAGAAAATGGACAAAAAGAGGGGCATCCTATTATACGACTTATAGAATGCCCCTCTTTTGCCCTAATGGTATTACAATGGAAAAGAGAAACTCTCTTTCCAATTCTTGTATCACATAAGAACCTCCATATTTTTCTATGGTCCTTACAATATTTTTAATTCCTACCCCATGTTCCCCTTCCTCTGATATTTTTGTGGATTTTATTTCACCATCTTTATAATGAATGATATGATTAAATGAATTCTTTACTGCAATAATAATGTGATCACTCTCTTTTATAAATTTAAGTCTAATAATTCTCTTTCCACTACATTTATTACATGCTTCAATAGCATTATTTAAAAGATTGGATAAAATAATCACGATATCTTCATCTCTGATGCCTACTTCTGCAAGGTTGTTTACCCGGAACACAAAAACAATCTTCTTTTCAGTCATTTCCTGATATTTGGTATTTAATACAGCGTTTATAATGACATGATTGGTGTTAATCAGATCAAGCTCTTTATTCAGATCACCATTAATATTTTTCACATACTTTTTCAATTCATCGTATTGCTTTTTCGCTAACAGCGATTCAATACACATAATTTGATTCTTAAATTCATGTGTTTTCCTTTTTTGACTTTCAAATTTTTCGGAGATAGAGCGATACATATTAACCTGGTTTTTCACCTGCATTTGATTGATCCTGTTATCATTGATCTTGATTTCCCTGTCAACAATATCATTGATTAAATAAAAAACAACCATATTCATGCCAGCTGTACCAACCGCATGAACAAATAAAACATTTGCCTGCCTTTTTGTCTCCACATAATTAAAAGAGGATAACAGGGATGAAATTATTATAATCGTAAATACTGGAAAAAATAAAAATCTTAGCCATTCTGTATCTTTCAGCATATCTGTATCCTTATGGCTGAATTTCTTTCTAATAATTAGAATACATAAAAATAGTATTACTTTTCCAAGCAAAGTTACCAGATAACCTTCTAATCCATGATATTCCATTATCTCATGATTACTGGAAAAAAATCGGCTATTTACAGAAAATGCAATAAAATCTGACATTAACATGAGCCCATCATATAAAATTGCCAATACGAAAGACTTATTATAACTTATGTTTGTATGCCAATACATGACTCCTGAAATTACAATGATATTTATGAGTTGCCTGACGATAAAATGATTGGCTAGCAGCTCTGCAAAGCAAAATCCACATAGACATAAAAAAAGCAATTGTATGCAGTTTAGACATTTTTTATCCTTGTACCTTTTCCTTCCAAAGGATTCATAAAAAACATTGCAGCAAAATACCTCGAAAATAATGATTAGTAAATTATCAAGATAAGAATTCATCTATATCTCTCCCTGATACGCAATAAATGAATCTTTCACTTGTTTATAACGTGCCTTTGGTATGATTAACTCAATCCCATTGCTCAATATGGTCTTATATCGAAATACTTCATTCATGTATTTTAAATTCACAAGAAAGCTTTGATGAATTCTTAAAAAATTGTACCCCCTTAGCTCCCGTTCCAAATCATTCAATGTTTCATACATCGTGTAAATTTTCAATTTTTGTTCCATAATGTGAAATTCCAGCTTATGTAATTTACTTTCTATGTATAAAAGCCGGTCTAAGGAAATTTCCCTTTTCGACTCATTAAAATCAAAAACCTTTTTTATAACTGTATAGTTCATCTTATCGATAACAGCTTCCATGCATTCACTTATGGTGCTTTTAAAATTATTACTATCCTTTAATAAATAACGTATGGCATCTACTTTATATCCTTCCAGCGTGTAGTCTACATAGGCTGTCACAAAAACAATAAATATCTCTTTACTTATGGTTCGTATTGCCTTAGCTGCTGTAACGCCATCCATCTTATTCATATTAACATCAAGGAATACAATGGTATACTTGACCATTTCAATTCCAAGCGCGATAAAATCTTCGCCAGAAGCAAAGGTATCTATTTGAAAAATCAATCCTTTGTTCCTCATATAATCTGATATAATCCCTTTTAATTCCTGTCTGAAATAATATTCATCATCACATATAGCAATTCGAAACATACGTTTACCCCCCTAAAGTTCACATATTTTTCTTTTGACCGACTAATCTTTATATATTCGAGCCTTCTTAATTGCAATATAAAGGCCCTAATTTCATAGATACAAATCAGAGCCTTTTGATATAATATTATCATAACATTATTTAATTAGCAAACATTACATATGACTATCTAACCATTAAAACCGGGGCTGGAAAACACCTCCTCTTAGTTCTTCTTTCTCAGCTTTAGTCCATCGCGGTAAGCATCACCTACCTTCTCACCAACGGACAAGTATGACTTATTCATCCAATCGAAAGTGATCGGATGGAATTTTTCAAATGATACCTTGCCATCGTCTCCAAGAATCCGTTCATCCATACTTACATTGACGATTTCGCCAACCAGTCTCCAGGTTTCCTCATCATAGCTCTTCACTCTGCATTCAACGGCAAAAGGAAGCTCATCGATAATTGGTGCATCTACGAATTCGGACTTTGTTGTATGGAATCCGGACTTTTCAAATTTATCTCCCACTTTATTCCCTGGTGTTATACCAAGGTAATCACAGGCAGCTTCATTTTCCACATCCGCCATACTTACAACAAAGGAACCTCTGGAAAGAATTCCTTTTAACGTATTTCTCTGGGAGGCTACGGTAATCGTAATTTCTGTCTCATTGGTGATTCCGCCCCATACCGCTAACATGGCGGTGGGCTTTTCAACCCCATCATAAGATGAAATTATTAAAACCGGCATGGGTGTGATGTATGGCTTTGCTCCGATATTTATTCTAGACATATTTATTCTCCTTAAATTTTGTAATAAATCACAGTTATCCAATGCTCTAATAAAATCTTTTCCGGATGTCGGGTTCTCCACTCCCATTGCTTTTGCCATTCTGATCATCTATTCTTCTGCAGCCTTACGTTCTGCAAAAAAAAATCATTATTTGCTCTTACTTCCTTATTGCTTCCAATTTAAACTTTCTTGTTACTAACCCATCATATAGATTTTCACCCTCCAAATCAGCGCTAAATATTAACTTGAATTATGGCTTATTTTAACCTATAATCGGATTTAAGCATGTCTATTTGAAGAAAGGAACGTTGTTATGTCTTGGAATTGCGATACCGAAATCGATCAAGCATTAGAAAAATTAGGTCAGGACTTTCCGCACCTCAATTGGGACTTTAGCCCTGATCCGTCCTCAGGAAATAACGAACTGATTTCCCATTGGTTGGGAGAGAAATCCGAGGAAGTTATGGTGTGTGCATTTAAAGGAAAGAAAATTAAGGAGCGTTTTCATCGCCAGGACTTCTTTTTCATTCATTTTGCTTACCACGGAGATTATGATGCATTAAGCGCCAACTGTAACAATCGGATCACGGTAAAAGAAGGAGACTGCTACATCGGTCAGCCCTACAGCGGCTATGCGGCCCAACGTGATTCTGATCACGAATGTATTATTCTCGGAGTACTGATTCGTAAAGAAACCTTTTTCCGGGAATACTTAAGTGCGCTCGCAGCAGATAGCTCCATGCTCGATTTTTTTCTGAAACCACAGAAAAACAAATATGCAGAAGAGTTCATTCATCTGGAAATTCCAGATTCTTCGCCAATCTGGCTGCTGCTGAATGTCATGATTCTTGAATATGCTCATAAAACAGAGGACACACAGAAAATATTAAAGCCTATGGTCATGTCCCTTGCAATGTATCTTTCCTATGAGTACAAGCGCCAGCATCTACCTACTGGCACGACATTAATTGACCGGATCATGGAATATATCGAATTACACTCTGACTCTGTAACATTGAAAGAAATTGCATCCCATTTCGGATATCATCCCGTCTATATTTCCCGTCTTTTGCCGGAAAAGACAGGGAAGACCTTTTCTGCTCTGGTAACTGAATCACTTATGCGAAGAGCCAAGCTATTATTGGATCATACGGATCTTTCCATTGAAAAAATTGCTGATATGCTGGGATACAGCAATAGCAGCAATTTCTATAAGGCTTTTAAACAGTATTATGGTACTTCTCCTCGCCAGCTTTAATGGTCAATGTTACGGCCTTTGTAGTTAAACACGTTCTTTCCTTCTGTTCTCTATAACATCAAAAAGGGCACTTTTCTATATTTCTTTAGAAAAGTGCCCATAATAGTGCATTCTTATTAAATTTGATGTACTTTTGATGTACTTTGGTTTCCAAAGTGTCTGTGAATCCCCATAAACTCTGGATTTATTTCTCCAAGCTCTTCATCGTCGGGAACAGTAGCACATCCCTAATCGCATAAGAATCTGTAAGCAGCATAACAAAACGGTCGATACCAATACCAATACCGCCAGTTGGTGGCATACCAATCATCAACGCATTGATAAAGTCATCATCCATAGAGTTCGCCTCATCATCACCAGCAGCAAGAAGTGCTTCCTGTGCCTTGAAACGCTCGATCTGATCTAATGGATCGTTTAACTCGGAATAAGCATTAGCCATCTCACGCTTTGTGATGAACAGCTCGAAACGCTCGGTGTACTCTGGGTCCTCTGGCTTTTTCTTGGTCAGCGGGGAGATTTCCACCGGATGATCAATGATAAAGGTAGGCTGAACCAGGTGCTCTTCTACGAACTCTTCAAATAGAAGGCTTAAGATATCACCTTTCTTATGACGTGCTTCGTAGGATACGTGGTATTTGTCAGCCAGCGCCTTCGCTTCCTCGTCTGTATGAACCTCTGTAAAATCAATGTCCTTATACTTCTTAAGAGCATCAACCATGGAGATTCTTTCAAAAGGCTTCGATAAGTCGATTTCCACACCATCGTAAGTAACAACAGCAGTACCAAGTACCTTTAAGGCAACGGAACGGAAGAGATTCTCAACCAGATCCATCATGCCGTGGTAATCAGTATAGGCCTGATATAATTCCATCAGGGTAAATTCCGGATTGTGTCGGGTATCAACTCCCTCATTACGGAAAACACGTCCGATTTCATAGACACGCTCTAAACCGCCTACGATCAGACGCTTTAAATAAAGTTCAAGAGAAATACGGAGCTTTACATCCTCATCAAGTGCATTATAGTGGGTTTCAAATGGTCTTGCAGCAGCACCGCCGGCATTGGCTACCAGCATAGGTGTTTCCACTTCCATAAAGCCCTGGCCATCCAAATGGTCACGAATTGCTTTGATGATCTGGGATCTCTTTACAAAGGTATCTCTTACCTCCGGATTCATGATCAGATCCACATATCTCTGTCTGTAACGGATATCTGTATTGGTAAGTCCATGGAACTTTTCAGGAAGAATCTGAAGGCTCTTAGTCAGCAGATCTACGCTTTCTGCGTGGATAGAGACCTCGCCTGTTTTCGTGGTAAATGCAGTACCCTTAATTCCAACGATATCACCGATATCCAGCTTTTTGAATTCTTTATACTCTTCTTCTCCAATGCTGTCTCTGGCTACATAGGACTGGATATTGCCCTTTAAATCCTGAACATTACAAAAGGCAGCCTTTCCCATAACTCTCTTGGACATCAAACGCCCTGCAATCGTTACTTCCTTGCCTTCCCACTGATCGTAATGCTCCTTAATGTCGCTGCTGTGTACAGTGACATCATATTTTGTTACCTGAAACGGATCCTTTCCCGCTTCCTGAAGCTCTGCCAGCTTCTCACGGCGAACCTTTAATAAATGGTTTAAATCCTCTTCCACAACCTGATTCTGGTTTTGATTCTGCTGTTCTGCCACCTGTTTGCACTCCTTTGTGAACTATAAAATAAGGAAGTTCGATTCGCCTTGCGGCTCCTCGAACAGTTAATTTCCAAAGCTCAGCCTGCCTCTGATTTAAGTTCGCTAAGCATATATTACTTATGATACTCTCTGGATCTCCAGTACCTTATACTGAATCACACCAGACTGGGTTTCCACCTCTACAACGTCTCCCACCTTTTTGCCCATTAACGCCTGGCCAACCGGGGATTCGTTGGAAATCTTATTCTGAAGGCTGTTCGCTTCTGTTGAGCCTACAATCTTGAATTCCATCTCTTCGTCTTCATCAACATCGTAAACTTTTACCTTACAGCCAATGTTAATCTTATCAAGGTCTATTTCATCTTCCACAACGACTTCTGCATTTTTGAGTAATTTTTCCAGTTCTTCTATACGCAGCTCGATGTCTCTTTGTTCATCCTTAGCGGCATCATACTCAGCATTCTCGGATAAGTCGCCTTGTTCTCTGGCTTCCTTGATCTTCTGGGCAACTTCTTTTCTTTTAACTACCTTTAAGTTCTGAAGCTCATCTTCGTATCTTTTAAGACCTTCGTAGGTTAAAATATTTTTCTTATCTACCATGGTTTTCGATTCCTCCTGGTTTCTTACTCGCTCATTCGCATTCCAGATATTATAGCGTAAACATCTGAAAATGTCAAGATTCTGCTTGGTTTTACTGGTTACAATACTAAGATTCTTTCTTCCACAAATCGCCTTAATTCGTCCATGGTTTCTACCTGATTGATATCATTTCTCAATTTGGCAGAATGAGGAAGTCCTGCGGTATACCATGCCATATGCTTTCGCATCTCACGCATGGCTACATTTTCTCCTTTTTGCTCCATCTGCATACTGCCATGACGCAGGATCATTTGGCTGATCTCTCCTGCATTCGGCTCCGGGAGCAAGGTTCCTGTTTCCAGATAGTGAAGGGTTCTGGAAAAGATCCAGGGATTTCCTTTTGCGCCTCTGGCAATCATAATGCCGTCACATCCAGTCTCCTCTAAAAGTGCCTTGGCGTCTTCCGGCTTAAAGACATCGCCGTTGCCAATGACCGGAAGGGAGATGGCTTCCTTTACTTTACGGATGATATCCCAGTCCGCGGTTCCGGAATAATACTGTTCCCTGGTCCGTCCATGGACAGCTACTGCCGCCACTCCGGAGCTCTCTGCCATTTTTGCAAACTCAACCGCATTAATATCATCCTCGGCAAAGCCTTTTCTAAACTTAACCGTTACAGGCTTTTTTACTGCTTTTACCATGGAAGATAAAATGCGCTCCGCCAGCTTTATGTCCTTCATAAGTGCAGAACCTTCTCCATTGTTGACGATTTTGGGAACCGGACAGCCCATATTTACATCTATAAAGGCAAAAGGACCAGATTCAATCTGGGCCGCCATATCTGCCATAATGGAAGGATCTGACCCAAAAAGCTGAACGCTCACCGGGCCTTCGCCGTCTGCAACTTCCATTAATTCTTTTGTATTTCTGTTTTTATATAAAATCGCTTTGGCGCTGACCATCTCCGTTACTGCCATACCGCAGCCCTGCTCCCTGCATAAAAATCGAAATGGCAGGTCTGTAACTCCTGCCATCGGCGCAAGTATCAGGTTATTATCAAGCGTCACATTTCCAATTCTAAGCTTCACTTGTCCATTGCTCCATTTTCTAATTCTTCTCCAAGATAAAACACCCGGTAATACATCTCTAAGGCTTCCAGGAGTTCCCTTTTTTCCTTCCGGTACTGCTTTATCTTTAACACGCTTCCAATTTCATCAAACAGATAATCGCTCTCTTCTGCCGTCACTTTAAACTCCAGTGTACCATCCTCCGTAAATTCCAGAAGGAGAATACCGCCTACGTCCTCCGTATAAAGCACGCACATCACTTTTAAATCCTGTTTGATGCTCTCCGGAAGGCTTTGGAATTGCTGGTTAAAATAGAATCTCTGCTCATAGGAATTGGCACCACACAGCACCACATTGTCTCCATCATGTTCCATCTTTATTCCTGCCACCGCACTTTCTATCTAAAATTCCCTGCATTTTTTCATAAAAAAAGCCAGCAGGGCGTTTCATTTGCTTTACTGGCTTTATATTGTAGCATAACGGATATAAAAAGACAAGGTTAAAAATCAGTGGTGCAGCGTTTAATCAGCTTACAGGGAATCTTGCTGTCACGGGGGACTTCCTCAACATTTCCGTGTAGGATTTTCATCATATTGCTGATGGTCAGATTGCACAGCTCTTCTACCTTATTATCAACAGAGGATAGCTCAGGATCGCTGCAGATGGAAAGGGCGGAATTATTAAATCCGGTTATGCAAAGATCCTCTGGTATCTTTAACAGCTTTGAATTTGCATATTTAATCGCCCCGACTGCCAGACCATCGTCAGTAGCCACCACACTGTCAAAGTTTAAATCTCTCCGTTCCAAGAGAATATCCCGCACGGAATGGATCTTGTTCTTTACATAAAGCTTTAAATCGCCAAGCACGGGAAGTCCATGGCTTTTTAAAGCCGCCTCATATCCTTCCAGCTTCTGGGTCGCACTGTAGGAATGAGAATCGCAGAGAAATAGAATCCGTTTTCTTCCTCTTTCAATCATCTGACTGGTTACATCAAAAGTAGCTTTATAGTCATCTCCGTAGGCGCAGTAAACATTTTCATTATCCAGATAACCATTGATGAGAAAAACAGGAACCGTCTTAGCGGCGTCACGAACATACTGAATCAGGCTGTCACTGTCACCGGAACCTGCATAGACAGAGCCTACCATTATAAGTGCATCTATTCTTTTGGCTAAAAGAAGGCTTACATACTTTTCTTTTACAGATTGTTCATATCCAGTACAGCATAAGATGCAGTCATATCCATGCTCATGCATGCGGCTTTCTAAATGAGCTACTGCCGTGGCCATATAAGCATCTGAAACATCAGGACACATAATTCCAATGGTCTTCATGGAATCCAGTCCAAGACCTCTGGCAAACACATTGGGAGTATAGCCATTTTCATCCATTATAGCTCTTACTTTATTCTTTGTTTTCTCGCTTACTCGGGGGCTGTCATTCACCACCCGGGATACCGTAGCAATGGAAACTCCTGCAAGCTGTGCGATATCATAAATATTCATTGTAGTCCCTCTTAGTATCATAAATTTCAATGCGGGTAAGGCAGCTTTTGCCGCTTTTGAAAGCCAGCGTAAGCGCTTACACTATTCTCGGTCAATTATACAGGATTATTTCATAGAAAGCAACTGTTATTCGGCATTAATATAGGAAATAATTGATATTTTATTTTAAAAAATCGGCTTATCTAAAAGAAAAAATCTTTCTTTCACTCTTTCCCTATTGACTATAAGATTAAAATGGTGTATGTTTTATGTAAGTACTTACATTGCATGTATTTATTATAAAACCCGTACTAAGAAAGGAAAGGAAGCTTATGCAGGATTTTATCAAAATTCATTCCGAAGATAACGTAGCCGTTGCCTTAAAGCCGCTTGCAGCTGGTACTTTCATTGAGACAGGCGATACGGCGGTGACCCTTCTGGAAGATATCCCTCAGGGTCACAAATTTGCCCTTACCGATATACCTGCCGGCTCATCCGTCATGAAATACGGCTGTGCCATCGGCGCAGCAAAGGAGAATATTGCGGCAGGGGCCTGGATTCACACACACAATTTAAAAACAGGGTTAGGGGATTTACTTACTTACAGTTACGACAAACAGGATATCAGTCTTGCAAAGACAGAGGACCGCACCTTTATGGGATACAGACGGCCTGACGGAAAAGTAGGCGTGCGAAACGAAATCTGGATTATCCCAACGGTTGGTTGTGTCAATAAGATTGCATCTGCCATTGAACGTGCATCTCAAAAATATATTACCGGATCCATTGACGAAGTAGCGGCATTCCCACACCCATACGGCTGTTCCCAGATGGGCGATGATCAGGAATACACCAGAACCATTTTAGCAGATTTAATCAACCATCCCAATGCAGGAGGCGTTCTTGTCCTTGGACTTGGCTGTGAAAACAGCAATGTTCAGGAGTTAAAGCGCTACATCGGGGAATATGATGAGCGCAGGGTCAAATTCCTGGTGGCTCAGGAATCTGAGGATGAGATGGAGGATTCCATGGCTCTCATCGAAGAATTAGCAGAGTATGCAGGTACGTTCCACAGAGAACCAATCAGCTGCAGCGAGCTGATCATCGGCATGAAGTGCGGCGGCTCTGACGGTTTATCTGGCATTACTGCCAATCCAACGGTAGGCGCTTTCTCAGATATGCTGGTATCCAAGGGCGGCACCACCATTCTTACTGAGGTTCCCGAGATGTTCGGAGCGGAAACACTCTTGATGAACCGTTGTAAAGATGAGGAAACCTTTGAAAAAACAGTAGAGCTCATCAACGACTTTAAAAACTACTTTACCAGCCACAACCAGACCATTTACGAAAATCCGTCACCTGGTAATAAAAAAGGCGGTATTTCTACCCTGGAGGACAAATCCTTAGGATGTGTCCAGAAATCAGGCAGTGCTGAAGTGGTGGATGTATTAAAATACGGAGAACCAGTACAGACAAAGGGCTTAAACTTATTAAGCGCTCCTGGCAATGACCTGGTTGCTTCTACGGCTCTTGCTGCTTCCGGAGCTCATATCGTTCTCTTTACCACAGGCCGTGGAACTCCATTTGCATGTCCGGTACCTACGATGAAGATTGCCACCAACACAGCCCTGAGCGAGAAGAAGAATAACTGGATCGATTTCAACTGCGGTGTTTTAGTAGAAGGCACCGATATGGATACCCTTAAGAACCAGTTTTTTGATTTTGTAATTGAAGTTGCTTCCGGCAAGAAGGTAAAATCCGAGGAAGCAGGCTTCCACGATATGGCCATCTTCAAACGGGGCGTGACTTTATAATACTTCATGGATACAGGAAAAGGAGATTAATTCAAATGGAAAAGTTATGTTATGCAACACTGGAAAAGCAGGGTTATGACGGTTATCTGTTAAAGGATGCGCCAGAGCGTGTTCTGCAGTTTGGCGAAGGAAACTTTTTAAGAGCTTTCGTGGACTATTTTATTGATATGCTCAACGAGAGAACTGGCTTTAATTCCAAAGTCGTTTTATGTCAGCCTATCGCCCCAGGTCTTGCAGATATGATTAACGAGCAGGAGGGACTTTATACCCTCTTCCTCCGTGGATTTGAAAACGGAAAGAAAGTAAATGACAAAAGAGTCATTTCCTGCGTCAGCAGATGTTTAAACCCTTATAAGGAATATGATGAGGTTCTTGCCTGTGCAGAAAACCCGGATCTTCGTTACATTGCCTGCAACACAACAGAAGCAGGAATCGCATACGATCCTTCCTGCCAGTTTACCGATGTACCTGCTGACAGCTATCCTGGAAAACTGACTCAGTTCTTATATAAAAGATTTGAGAAGTTTGGTAAGGAAGCCGGCAAAGGTTTCGTTATTCTCTCCTGTGAGCTGATTGACAACAACGGAAAAGAGCTGGAAAAATGCGTATTGCAGTATGCAAAGCAGTGGAACCTGGGAGAAGAATTTATCAGCTGGATCAAGGCTGAAAACATCTTCTGCTCTACTCTGGTTGACCGTATCGTAACCGGATATCCAAGAAATGAAGCTGCCTCCATCTGTGAGGAATTAGGCTATCAGGATAATCTGATCAATACAGGGGAAGTCTTTGGCTTCTGGGTCATTGAAGGACCTGAGTCTTTAAAGAAAGAGCTTCCTTTTGAAGAAGCCGGCCTTCCGGTTATTATCTGCGATGACCACAAGCCATACAAACAGAGAAAGGTACGTATCTTAAACGGTGCTCATACTTCCTTTGTATTAGGTGCTTACCTGGCTGGTCAGGATATTGTCCGTGACTGTATGGATGACGAAGTGATCTGCGGATTTATGAACAAGACCATCTATGATGAAATCATTCCTACTCTCACACTGCCGAAGGAAGAATTATTAAGCTTTGCTGCTTCCGTCACAGAGCGTTTTAAGAATCCATTCATCGATCATGCTCTGCTTGCCATCTCCTTAAACTCCACTTCCAAGTGGAAAGCAAGAGTTATGCCTTCCTTTAAAGGATATGTAGAGAAAACAGGAGAACTGCCAAAATGCATCACAGCTTCCTTTGCATTCTACATCGCCTTCTATCACGGCATGAACTTAACCGAGGATGGCCTGGTCGCTTCCCGTCCGGCAGGGGACGAATATACAGTAAAAGACGATAAGCCGGTCCTTCAGTTCTTCTATGATCACAAAGATGATGATGCAGAAACTCTGGCACATGCCGTTTGTAGCAATACTGATTTCTGGGATGAGGATTTAAGCAAGATCCCTGGCTTTGAATCAGCTGTAACAGGTTACTTAAAAGCCATTGAAGAAAAAGGTGCTTATGCAGTCATGAAAGACTGTCAGTAAATAAACCTTAAAGGCCTGTGTATGTTTCATACATGGGCCTTATTTTTCTATCTTAAATCAATTTTTCATATAGTTTAAACCAATCAAGTCCAGATTCTTCTAATCCCAGACTTACCGTATCAATATACTCAAAACCACACTTTTCATAAAGATGAATGGCTGGAACATTCTCTGTGTAAACATCAAGCCGTAAGGATTCAGTTCCCTCTTCTATTCCCAGTTCTTCTGCATATTGTAACAGTTTAAATCCAATTCCCTGATTGAAATAACCTGGATGAACGGTAAACGTATAAACAACTAAAACCTTATCATAGGATAAATCTTTTTTCCACCTGACGCTTAAATAAGCTTCTTCCGGTTTGTGTCTTAAGATCATGGAACCAACGATAACGTCTTCTTTTATGGCAACGTATAGATTGCCCTCTTCGATTCCCCGTATGGCATCATTACGCGTGGGATAGACTCCTTTTTTCCAACCGCAATAATTAATCCCCTTTTCCATATGGTCATTGATTGTATCATATAGAATTTCCAGATCATCCGCATCACTCTTTATTCCTTTTCGAATGCTTATGCTCATTGTTTCCTCCTGTTGTAATAGATTTGCCTTATTATACCAAAGGATTCTATATGAGACAATATTTCTTAACAGGTATCTTGTATATTCCCTCCCATGCTAATATACTGTTTATAAAATAACTTAACGGCTCATAAAGGAGAATACGAAATGAATTTCTTTAAAAATGCCCCTGAGAAAGGGAAAGGTATCCAGGATCATTATTCTGCCATGGCTCCATTTCTAATCCGTATGAGCATCCTGTTTTCATTTTTACTGGGAGCCTCTTTAATCGGATATAGTTTTAAAGCGCTCCAATTACAGGAAACCAATATAGCCATTGTTTATCTGCTGGCTGTACTTTTAACGGCACGGTATACGGGAGGATACCTCTTTGGCTTCTGGGTCTCTCTCTTTGCAGCCTTTATCTTTAATTTTTTATTTATGGAGCCTTATTACACGTTTTCTGTTAATACACCAAATTATATTATAACCTTTACCATTATGGCAATTACTGCCTTTATTACCAGTACCTTAACGACCCATGCCAAGCAAAATGCCATTCAGGCCAGAGAACGGGAAGAAGAAGCGAAGGCTCTCTATTCCCTTACCAACCGTTTGACCGATGCAGCGGACATTCCTGAAATCGCAGACATTGCAGCAAGTGCAGTCTGTGAGATGTTAAACTGCAGGGTCGGCTGTGTCTGCTTTGATGAGTCCGGGAAACCGGATGAGGCCTTTACCCGGCAGTTTTCTCCAAAGAATGGGACGACGAAAGAGGTAACCTCACAGAAATCCTTTTTTGACTGGCTCATATCCGGAAGGGATTCCACCTTAGGCGTCATAAGAATTCCCATGGATGATGCAAAGCGCATGACTTCTACCCAGACACGGCTGCTTCAGGGTATGATTGAAAATACAGCACTTGCCATGGACCGTTTTCATGCCGCCGAGCAGCGGCGTAAAACAAATGAGGCCATCGTCCAGGAGCGTTACCGGGGCAATCTGCTTCAGGCTATCTCTCACGATCTTCGGACTCCTCTTACAGGGATTATGGGAACAGCAGAAATGCTTCTTACTATGACAGGGAAGGACGACAACCGGTATGAACTGATTAAGGAAATATACGGAGACGCGGACTGGCTCCATTCTCTGGTGGAAAACATCCTAAGCCTCACCCGCCTGCAGGAAGGAAAATTAGTTCTTCATAAGCAGGAGGAAGCCGGGGAGGAAGTCATAGGTGCTGCGGTACACCATGTCCTGCACCTTCATCCGGAGCACGACATATGGGTTACTGCCCCTGAGGAACTGCTTCTCATTCCCATGGACGCCAAATTAATCCGACAGGTTCTGATCAATCTTTTGGACAATGCCATCAAGCATACAAAGCCGGAACAGGAAATCCAGGTCTCCTTAAAAAAGGAGAACAGCGGTAATTATGCTGTTTTCTCTGTCTGTGACCATGGGGAAGGCATTGATGCATCAGACATTTCTAATATCTTTCAAATGTTTTATACCTCTGCTTCCAGGCGAAACGACGTTAAGCTGGGGGTTGGACTGGGGCTGACCATATGCGAAGCCATTGTGAAAGCTCACGGTGGGGAAATTAAAGCAAGGAACAGGGAGAATGGACCGGGCGCAGAATTTATTTTCACCCTTCCTTTCAAGGAGAATTTTCATGAATCTAAATAACAGAAAAATCCTGATTGTTGAAGACGACAAGCAAATAAGAAATTTCATCAGCTATTCCCTTGATCAGGAAGGGTTTGCCTATGTCACATCAGGCACCGGTCAGGGGGCTCTCTCTATCCTTTTGTCGGATCAGATTGATATTATGCTCCTGGATCTTGGACTGCCGGATCTTGACGGCATGGAGGTGATTAAGAAGGTGAGGGAATGGTCAGAGCTCCCCATCATCGTGGTTTCTGCCAGAGATCAGGACAAGGAAAAGGCAGCGGCACTTGACTTAGGGGCAGACGATTATCTCACAAAGCCATTTTCCGCCACAGAGCTTCTTGCCCGAATCCGGGTGGCACTGCGGCACTTAAATCAGCACAATGGACCGGAAAGGGCCCAGAACCACCTTCAGGCAGGTGACCTACAAATTGATTTTGAAAAAAGGCTGGTCTATCTGGAAAATCAGGAAGTACATGTAACTCCTATGGAATACAGCCTCTTGACCCTGTTCTTTAAAAACATGGGAAAGGTACTGACCACAAAGCAGATACTGACTGAGATCTGGGGGATTCACTACGGCAATGACACCCAGGCCCTCCGGGCTCTTATGGCCGGCCTCAGGCGGAAAATCGAAAAAAATCCAGCCAAACCTCGTTATATTATAACGGAAATAGGGGTTGGGTACCGGCTGGTTGACGAGTAGACAGGCAGCAACAATCTAACCATCATCGATAAAAGAAAAACCGGGATAAGAAGTTCTTTATGACTTCTTATCCCGGTTTTTCTTTCTCACATCGTTCCAATACCGTTCTCACACCATTCTCACACCCCCTCTTCCATTCTCACACCCCACTCACAAAATAAGAGCTATGATAGAAATTACCAAATCGATCTGGCAAAGCAATGAAAAAGCAGACGGCTTTTTTCCCAGGCTGTCAATCTACGAAAAAGGATAGGAAGATAGATCGCTATGAGTAAAACATTAAAGCAAGCATTTTCTCCCGATGTGTTATCCGATTTACAAAAACTGCCCGTAAAAGAGGTGTATTCTGCTTTAAACACCGGAGAAAAAGGGCTGTCAAAATCAGAGGTCGCCACGCGCATCCACCAGTTTGGAAAAAATGCGCTCCAGGAGAAGAAGGGCCAGCCCCTTATCTTTAAATTTCTCTCTAACTTTACCCACTTTATGGCCATTCTCCTCTGGTGCGCAGGCTTAGTGGGCTTCATTGCCCAGCTGCCTGAACTTGGAATTGCAATCTGGATGGTAAATATCATAAACGGTGCGTTCAGTTTTTGGCAGGAATTCCGGGCTGGCAAAGCAACTGAGGCTTTAAAGAAGCTCCTTCCAGATTATGCCCGTGTGGTCCGGGACGGGGAAGAGCAAAAAATACTGGCAGAGGATCTGGTCCCTGGTGATCTCATCCTCCTTGGAGAAGGGGACCGCATTTCAGCCGATGCCCGTCTGGTGGAGGACAATGATTTAAGCGTGAATCAATCCACCCTGACCGGAGAATCCCATCCAGTCCACAAATCTAAGGATGAGGTAATACGAGATGACCTCTCACGTTCCGAACAGCCTGATATGATTTTCGCCGGAACCAACGTAGCGGCAGGAACCTGTAAGGCAATTGTCTATGCGACCGGTATGAATACGGAGTTTGGAAAAATTGCAGGCCTTACCCAGACGCTGAAAGAAGAATTAAGTCCTCTTCAAAAAGAGATGAATAAGCTGACCAGGACCGTTTCCATTCTTGCCATCAGCATTGGTGTCGTATTTTTCCTGCTGTCCATTCTGCTGGTTGGTACAGAATTAGCCGTGGCATTTATTTTCGCCATGGGTATGATCGTAGCGTTTATCCCGGAGGGACTCCTTCCCACCGTTACCTTATCCCTTGCCATGGGCGTTCAGCGGATGGCCAAAAGAAATGCCCTCATCAAACGTCTTTCTGCTGTGGAGACACTGGGCTGTACCACTGTTATTTGTACGGATAAAACAGGAACTCTGACCCAAAATGAGATGACCGTAAGCAATATCTTTATCGGGGGAAAATCCCTTGATGTAACCGGAGTAGGTTATGACCCTTCGGAAGGCAGAATTCTAGAAAATGGACACCCTGTGGCTCCCGGAACACCAGATTTAAGCAGGCTCTTAAGTGCAGCGGCCCTTTGCTGCAACGCTCATCTCGTACCCCCAGGCCCGGAATCCTCCCGTTTTACTGTACTTGGAGACCCCACTGAGGCCGCTCTGCTGGTGGCTGCCCAAAAGTACGGCCTAGCACCAGAGGATTTAAATAAGAAAGAACTCCGCCTTCGTGAGCTGCCATTTGATTCTGTAAGAAAACGGATGACCACGATTCACCAGGTCTCAAACGACCGGATCGCCTTTACAAAAGGCGCTCCAAAGGAAGTTCTTGAGCTATGCACCCACATAAGGGTTAATGGAACCTCCATGGAAATGGACGGAAAGACCCGTGCCGAAATCATGGAAATCAATGACCGTTATGCAAGAAACGGCCTCAGAGTCCTTGCCGTTGCATCCAGAAACCTAAAAGGCATTACCGGAATTCCTCAAAGCTTAAGCCAATATACCCCGGAACTTATTGAGCAGGAGCTTACCTTTTTAGGTCTCATTGCCATGGTTGATCCTCCCCGTCCGGAAGTATCCGAAGCGGTTAAGAAATGTCACAGGGCAGGCATACGGATTATCATGATCACCGGTGACTATGGTCTCACGGCAGAAAGCATTGCCCGCCGAATCGGAATTATAAAAGGGGAACATCCAAGAATTATTACAGGAATCGAACTTGGGAAAATGCAGCCGGAAGAACTTAAGAAAGCCCTGGAGGGTGAAGTACTCTTTGCCAGAGTGGCGCCGGAACAAAAGCTGCAGGTGGTAAGTGCACTTCAGGAGATGAAGCATATCGTTGCGGTTACAGGCGACGGAGTCAACGATTCTCCAGCTTTAAAAAAGGCAGACATCGGTGTTGCCATGGGACTTTCCGGCACTGATGTGGCAAAAGAGGCTGCTGACATGATCCTGACCGATGATAACTTCGCTTCCATTGTCAATGCAGTGGAGGAAGGGCGTGCAGTCTACAATAATATTCGTAAATTTGCAGTGTACATTTTTAACAGCAATATGGCTGAGGCAGTGCCTATGATTTTCTATCTCTTCTCCAGAGGTACGATTCCACTTCCCCTGACCATTATGCAGGTACTTTGTATTGACCTTGGAACCGATATGGTACCGGCCATGGGTCTGGGTGCAGAATCACCGGAGCCTGGCATCATGGATATTCCACCCCGTTCACAAAAAGAGTCTCTGCTGACTAAAAAACTGCTTTCACGTGCCCTCTTATGGTACGGCTCCATGGAAGCAATCGCCTGTATGGCTGCTTTCTTTTACCTAAACTGGCTGAACGGCTGGCCTGGTACTCCCCTTCCCGGTACAGGGACCATTTACCGGATGGCGACCACCATGACATTTGCAGCCATCGTACTGGCACAGGTAGGTGCTGTATTTGCCTGCCGGACCGAGCGGGTATCCATCTTTAAAACAGGCTTTCATACCAACAAGCTGATTCTTGTGGGAATCTTGGTAGAGCTGATTCTTTTAAGCCTCATCACCTACTTACCGTTCCTCCACAATCTTTTTAATACGGCTCCACTGGGCTTAAAGGAATGGGTATTCTTAATCTGGATTCCATTTGCGGTTCTGCTCATTGATGAAATCAGGAAATTCTTCCTGCGAAATCTTAGACCCAGAAAGAATAAAGGAAATTATGAGAAGAAGGAGATGTATAATTCATGAGAATGATCATCGTAGGCTGCGGACGAAATGGTTCCGGCCTGGCACTGGCATTAAGTAAAATGGGCCACAACGTGACCGTCATAGATTCCAACCCAGGATCATTTAAAGAACTTGGCCCTAATTTTCGGGGAGAGACCATAGAGGGAATTGGGTTTGACCAGGAGGTCCTCTTAAAGGCACAGATCAAAAAGACCGATGCACTGGCTGCCTTTACCTCCAGTGATGAATCCAATGCGGTAATTGCACGAATCTCCAGAGAAATCTATCACGTACCAAAGGTAGTCGCCCGTCTTCATGACAGGGAAAAGGCCGAGATTTATAAACGGCTGGGCGTACAGACCTTATCCTCTACAGCCTGGGGAATACAAAGGGCTGTGGATCTGCTTTGCTACTCTCCTCTTCATACCATATTCAGCATGGGGAACGGAGATGTGGAGCTTGTGGAAATTGAGACCACACCTCTCATGGAAGGCCATAAGGCCAGTGAACTTTCCATCCCAGGAGAAGTGAACATTGTATCCATTACCAGGGGAAACAAGACCATACTGCCCACAACAGGTACTGCACTGCAAAAAGGGGATATTCTCTATGTTGCTGCCGCCATATCTTCCTTTGACCGGTTAAAACGCTTATTTGGAATTTCCAATGGAAAGGGGATATAAAGATGAAGGTCATAATTATTGGCGGTGGCCAAGTTGGTGCATATTTAGCTTCCCTTCTATTGGAACGGGGGCATGAAATTAAAATCATTGATGTGAGAGAAACCAGGATCCCGGTCTTAAAGCGTGACCTTCCTGAGGAATGTGTTATCTGCGGGAATGGAGCCGAGCCAAGGGTCCTGGAAGCCGCTGGGATCAATCAGACCGATGTGGTGGCCGCCGTGACCGGCTCTGATGAAACAAACCTGGTGGTAGCCACCCTATCCCGCATGGAGTACGGGGTACGCCGTGTGGTAGGAAGGGTAAATAATCCTAAAAATGCATGGCTCTTTCAGGGAATCATGGGAGTCGATGCCGCTCTTAACCAGGCCGATTTAATGGCTCGACTGGTGGCAGAGGAAATGACAATGGGCGATATGATGACCCTTTTAAAGCTACACGGCGGTCAATACTCTCTGGTAGAGCGTATAGTGGACCCGGCATCTCCGGCCGCTGGGAAAACGGTAAAGGAGATTAATCTGCCCCTGGAATGCGTTCTTGTTGCTATCCTTCGAAAAGACCAGCTTCTTCTTCCCAGAGGAAACACCCATCTGATTGCTGGTGACAAGGTAGTTGCAATTGCCCATAACTCTTATTTGGACCATCTGGCTGAGACACTGGGATCAGAAAAATAGCATTCTGCCAGGGAATGGAGGTGCTTTACAGTATGATATTTAAAGAGTTTGGGACCATCAGTGCACCGACCATAGTCCTTCTTCATGAAGGCGGCCTTTCCTGGTGGTCTCTGATGGAAACCATTGAACTGCTGAAGAAGGATTACCACATCGTAGCTCCCATTATAGACGGACACGGAGAAGATGCACAAACCACCTTTTTAAGTATCCAGGATTCTGCCCGTAAACTGATCCAGTATATTGATGAAAATAACAACGGTTCTGTCTTTGCCATGGGCGGTTCCACCCTGGGGGCACAGATAGTCGTTGAGGCACTGTCTCAAAGGACTGATATTGCCAGGTATGCCATCATAGAAAGTCCTTGGGTGATACCATCTAAGTCTCTGACATTTTTAACGGTTTTGGCAGGCAGACTTGCGTACAGACTTTATCACTGGAAATGGTTTGCCAGGATCAGAGCCAGAGAATTATCTATAAAGAAACAACATTTTATTGAGTACTTCAGCGACACCAGCTCCATGACAAAAGATTCCCTGATAAACATCGCAGTGAATCACTCTTCTTATGCGGTCTCTGACTCATTAAAAAACACCAGAGCCAATGTAATGATTATCATAGGTTCCAGAGAAATTAAGCGTATGGACCCTTCCATCCATAAGCTGATTGACATGATACCAGAGACCAAGGTATTTATTGTCCCCGGCATGAAGCCCGGGGAATTCAGCATGATACACAGTACAGAGTATTATTATCTGCTCAAACGCATCACCGGATAACGATAGAACCAAAACGAGCTTTGAAAACCTGACATACAGGAATTCAAAGCTCGTTTCTGTTTATTTATAATGATAATCCTGTCTTAGTTCAAGAGATTGCCTTACTTTAATTACAAGAATAATCCTCAAGAAATTTCCTGGACCATTCCGCATTATCTGGTGTGCTGTCTTCT
This sequence comes from Clostridium sp. 12(A), assembly GCA_000526575.1. Taxonomy (GTDB): domain Bacteria; phylum Bacillota; class Clostridia; order Lachnospirales; family Lachnospiraceae; genus Lacrimispora; species Lacrimispora xylanolytica. The sequence continues at coordinate 153,709 of JAGI01000003.1, forward strand.
ATGGTCATCTGAACAAATGGTTTGTCCTTCTTAATAAAATTAAGAATGGTATCATACTTCATGGTACCAGTACCCGGTGCGCCGGATACTACCTTGTCACCTTCGATGACAAAATCCTTCATATGAACCACATCTGTATACTCCCCAAGATCCTTAACCGCTTCCCCAATCACTTCCTCATAACGAACACTGTTTTCTACAGAAAGAAGGTTAACCGGATCCAGAATGATTCTTAAATTAGGGGAATCAATTTCCTTAAGCACCTTTAACGCCTGCTTGGAATCGTATACAATATGGCTCCATACTGGTTCTATCGCAATTATAACACCAAATTTCTCCGCGCATTCCACCACCGGACGAAGATTCTTAATGAAAATATTTAAGGATTCCTCCGTATGGCTCTCCGGTACAAAACGGTATTCTGCATTGGGAGCTCCTGTCTCTGTTCCCACAACACTGCAGCCTAACATGGAAGCAAAACGAAGATGTGCAAAATAGCGCTCCTGAATCTTTTTAAGCTCTACGGGATCTGGATGAGCCAGATTCAAATAGCACCCCAATACCGCTATATCCACATCATACTTTGCAAACAGCTTACGTAAATACGTTGCGTAGCCTGGTGTCAGTGCGGAATTTTCAACAGAGTGTTCCTTCACTGTCTTTGTTAATGCCAGATGGGCACAGGAAAAGCCCTGTTCACTGGCAATTTTCAGTCTTTCTTCTATGGTGCCTGGTGCAACATCGTGTAACCGGATTCCAATCTGCATAATTTACCTCTCCTTTATTTCACTTCATAGTGGTCCACATTGGACACGTCAAAGGCTTTCCCTTCCTGGCCTGATATGGAGACATTGTCCATAATCAGGGTATCCACGTTATTGATTAAGAATCCTTTCTTAGAGCATTCCCCGATTCCGCTTAACATGGCAGGGGCACCCATTTTCGCCTCCTCAGCAAAGGAGACTAAAACATTCTTAAGTTCAATGCGCTCAATCTTCTGTTCCGGGAGCCCGTAAAAGAAGGAAGCAGCTACATGACAGTTTTCTGCCTTTATGTTGGTAAAATACAGTTTTTTAATCCATGGTGTCCTGTCATCCACAGGAAGGGGTTCCCTGCACTGTACATAATCAGACTTGCCATCGGGATCACAGAAATAAAAGCAGTTTACAACAAATGGTGTCATGACGTGATCCATGTGGATATGGTCAAAATATATTTCGGAAAGTACAGAGTCCTTGCCCCGTCCTCTTCTCGTCTTGATTCGTAACCCTCTGTCCGTGTGACGGAAAAGACAGTATTCCACCCGGATATTTTTAACTCCGGCTCCCACTTCGCTTCCTACGGTTACTGCGCCGTGTCCATTTTCCATAAGGCACTGACGGATAACGATATTTTCAGAAGGCTTTTTATATCTGCGGCCCATATAAATCTTTCCGGATTTAATTGCAATGCAGTCATCTCCCAGTGAAAAATGAATTCCAAGAATCTCCACATCTTTACATGATTCCGGATCAAGTCCATCGGTGTTGGGCGAATCTGCTGGATTTTTAATAGCTAAATCCAGGAATTTTAAGTCTTCGCTGAAATAAGGGTGGAGAACCCAGGTAGGGCTGTTCATCAAGGTAAAGCCCTGGAGGCTGATATTTTTACATCTCTCCAAGAATACCATGCGGGGGCGGAAAGCCACCTTCATCTGACGTACATTATCCCACCAGTTATCAAAGGATGCCTGACCATTTATGAGTCCCTGTCCATAAATTACAACATCCTCTACATCAATCCCTGTAATGATTCCGGCAAACATAGGAAGGGGATTTCCTTCCCAGGTTCCAAGATTATAATCCTCTTTCTCGTCATAGCTCTCAATCATGCCAGGAAATCTTGGGTATTTGTAACGGTCTGTGTCTGCCAAAAGCTCTGCACCTTCAGAAAGCTCCAATCTTAAATGGCTCTTTAAAAACAAACTGGTAATATGGTATTTGCCTCTTGGAATGAGGACTCTTCCATCTTTTGGACAAGCCATAATTGCTGCCTGGATAAACGGAGTATCATCCTGAATCCCATCTCCCTTTGCCCCAATATCCCTGACATTTAAGGTCACGAATTCATAATCAGTACGGAAGGTTATCTCTGCCTTTTCTCCATCTCTTTCCAAGCAGATATTATAATCCATATCCGGTTTTAAGTCAAATAAAGTAAATACGGCCTTCCTGGTCTCTCCAAAGCGTTCTCCATTGATAAAAATGGTTCCAGGAGTATCATATTCATAGATCTGCTCTGTCATAGTTTCAATGGTTGCGGTACGTGCTGTCTTTAAAGCAACTCTAAGTTTCATACTGAATTAACCTCGCATTTTCTTTTTCCTATATACAAAAAGGGCGCAGCAACTTCTACTACGCCCAATCTAATTCAATTAACCTTTTACGCCTCCAGCTGCGATACCATCAATAAATGCATCCTGCGCACAGAAGAACACAATCAGGGATGGGATAATAGAAATTAAAGACATGGCTAAAATTCTATTCCACTGGAATCCGACATCGCCATCCATTGACATACGTAAGTAGATGGAGTTTGTGTATTTGGGCATATCGGAAACGTAAATGAGGGGTCCCATAAAGTCATTGGTGGTCCACATGAACTGGAACAGTGCAACGGAAACCAGAGATGGCTTTAACATAGGAACGATAACATACCATAAGGTTTTAATGGAGTTACATCCATCAATCTTAGCTGCTTCCTCAAGCTCCTTTGGCACACCTCTTAAGAACTGTACCAGCATGAACAGGAAGTAAGTATCTCCTGCAAACAGAGAAGGAATCACTAATGGAAGATAGGAGTTTGTCCATCCCCACTGATTGAACATGATGTACTGTGGTGCATTTAAAACTACCTGTGGAAGGAATAAAGTGGAGATCATTAAGGAGAAAAGGATTGCTTTTCCCTTAAATTCAAACCGTCCGAAACCGTAAGCAGTAATGGTTGCAGAGAAAACAGTGAAAATTACTTTAGGTACTACGATTTTATAAGTGTTGAGCATGGACTTGATTAAGTTAATCTTGCCGCCGTAATCAACAAATGCATTGTCATATCCGTCCATAACAGGATTCTTTGGCCAGAACCATGCGCTGGTAAAAATCTCAGAGTTTGTTTTAAAGGTAGCTCCCACCATCCAGATCAGGGGGTATACCATAATGAAACCTACAGCAATAAGAAGCGTATAACGAATCACTGTACTGATTTGTCTTCTAGTCTCTTTCGTCATGTTATCTACCTCCCGTCCTCATCTGAATAGTAAACCCACTTCTTCTGGCTTACGAACGCCACAGCCGTAAAGGTCATAACGATAAGGAACAGAATCCATGCCTGTGCACTTGCCATACCCATCTTGTGACGTAAGAATGCGTTGTTGTAAATCAAGATGGAAATAAGTGTTGTCGCTCCGTTTGGTCCTCCCTTTGTTACAAGGAATGGTCCGTTGAACTCCTGGAATGCCTGACATAACTGGGTAATCAGATTGTAGAAAATAACTGGTGTGATAAGCGGAACTGTGATCTTAAAAAACTGTGTCCACTTTCCTGCTCCATCAATAGATGCTGCTTCATAGAGATCTTCTGATACCCCCTTTAGAGCGGCAAGGAAGATAACCATGGCAGATCCAAACTGCCATACTCTTAAAAGAATGATAACTGCAAGAGCGCCGTTGGCAGATGCCATCCAGTTGATTTTTTCAGCTCCGAAAGCGCCAATTACGGTATTGATCAGACCGTCTGTATTAAATACCGCTCTCCAAAGAATTGCTATGGCAATGGAACCACCAAGAATGGAGGGAATGTAATATGCAGTTCTAAAGAAATTTACACCCTTTAATTTAAAATTTAGAATATATGCAATGAATAATGCAAATGTCAGCTTTACAGGAACATCAATAATTGCATATTTGAATGTAACCATGAAAGCTCTTCTGATGTCAGAATCTGTAAAAATCTTATTATAGTTCATCAAACCTGTCTTTGTTACACCACTGAACAGGTCATAATTTGTAAAGCTATAGTACAGTGAAGATGCGAACGGATAAACTTTAAAAAGTATAAATCCAATCAGCCACGGTAGCACAAAGAAAAATCCTGCATTCTCTGCCAGGAACTTATGAATACCCTTAGACTTCATACTGCTTATACCTCCTGTTTTTTAAGTATTGTGTATTGCGCACGAATCATATTTTCTAAACCTACGCAAGTTTGATTATCGTTCCCCGCAATATTATTCCATACAAGTTCCCCGAAATTGCTGTATTTATCCCTCTGAAGTACACCAATGTTGCACGCCTTAAGGATGGAATAACCGATTTCCAAAATTTCAGGAGAATCCGGGAGGTCTTTCATCTTTTCCTTGACTATAACCTTGAACAAATCCCTTAATTCTCTATAATATTCGTAGATCTCTTCTGACATCTGACTGATGGTTTCGATCAGGGCTACTAAATCATTCCCTGTAAAGGCTTCCTTATTCCGAAACATTGCAGCAATTTCATTATAATGTTCTTTCCTATTATAACTCGTTTCATACGCTGTAACAAATGGCATGAATTCCAAAGTCCATTCATTTGATATCATTGCTGTATCAATCTTCTGTCTGTATTCCTCATTGTCTGTTTGCCCATAAGCAAAAAAATATGCTAAATAGTCCTGCATCGGCAGGCTGCCTGCCGTCCCCTCCAGGGCCTTAAGCCCGCCTAAATGATTCAGTACAAATTCCTTATAAGACTCTTCCCCTAAAGCCTCATACATCTGTACTGCACCAGTCAGCTGGTATGGTTTCAATGTCTCATATCTGCATTCCATGACTTTTGTCTGCCCTTTTCTTTATGGGAGCCGCCATAACGTTATGGCGGCTCGTATGAAATGTATGTTTCTTTTCTATAATGCTAATTAGTTCTCCAGAGTATCTGTAACACCCTTGATTAAGTCAGTTGCAGCCTGCTTGGAGTCAACTTCACCAGCACTTAATTTACCAAATACTTTGTAGTAAACACCGTCTGGGTTAGCCTTTAAGTCGTTGTGCTCAAATTTGCTGTCCAGAGTGAACTTGCTGTAGCTCATAACCTTTGTGTTTGCTTCAATTGTTAAAGCATCGCCAAGCTTGTTATCCTGAAGAACCTTTAAGCCTGCTGCGGAGCAAGGAATTCCTCTCTCAGTAGAACCGATCTTAACGCCTTCTTCATCATTTAACAGGAAGTTAATTAACATAGCTGCTTCTTTTGGATGCTTGGAGCTTGAAGGAACTGCAAACGCCATGGAAATCTTTGTAAATCCACCGTTGTTGTTGCCCATCTTAATGAAATCACCAAGAACGAATTCCTGACCTGGCTTGTTTACGCTGCCTTCAAGAGCTTTTTTGAACTTGGAAGCGGAGGAATCCCACTCGAAGATACCTGCATACTTGCCATCGATCCATTTTGCATTCTTGTCAAGAGAGTCAGCCATATCGCCATTGATGGTAGCTAATGTTGGGATAACGTGCTTCTCTTCTAAGCCAGTAATGAAATCCATACCGTCTTTTACTTCATCTTCTGTGTAGTTGATCTGGCCTTCTTCTACCCAGTTCTTACCATATTTGGACTCAAGATAGTAAACCATTAAGATCATACGATCATACTCACCAACTGCTAATGGATACATATCAGGATCTTTTGCTTTGAAAGCTTCCCCTGCTTTATACAGAGAATCAAGGTCTGTAGGGATTGCTACACCAACCTCATCAAAAGCTGACTTATTCCAGTAGAACAGACGACCTGTTAAAGAAATCGGAACTGCCATTAACTTCTTATCTAATTTACAAAGCTCAAGGCTTTCCGGTGAAAACTGCTTTAAATCAAGAACATCGGAGTAATCCTCAAGATTAGCGAATGACTTTCCGCCCTGGCCGTAAGATTCAATCCAGTTCCAGTTGATCTGCATAACATCTGCTGCGTTGCCGCCTAAGATGTTTAAGGACTGCTTCTCTTCCCAGCCTGTCCATGCGCCGTACTCAGGAGTAACTGTTATGTTAGGATACTTTGCCATAAAGGCTTTGATTGCTTCTTCTGTTGCAGCATGTCTGCTGTCTCCACCCCACCAGGAAAACTTGAGTTCTACTGGCTCTCCGGAAGTTGTGTCTGAAGCTGCTGCCGAAGTTGTCTCTGCTGCCTTTGTTGTCTCAGCCGCACCGGTTGTCTCAGTCGTGCCCTTGCCGCCTGCACATGCAGATAAAGACATAGCCATAACAGTCGCTAACCCCATCGCTGTCCACTGTTTGATTTTTCTCATTTTTCTCTCTCCTTTTTTCTTTCCCTCAAATGAGTTCTTTAAAAGCCTTTGGAAGCATTTACAATTTTCAACAATTTTTTCAACCGTTGCGTAAGCGCTTACACTGTGCTTTTTCTATATTATAGCATCCATCATCTTATAATTCATTTCAAATACGGCACAAAACATTGAATATATTGACATCCTATGATATAATTTTAGTAATATTAGCTAAGGAGAATCCAATTTATGAAAGTACTTACCTCATATTCAGACGGAATTGACCATTGCATGGCTTCCAAATACTTCTCAATTGCTCATCTTCATAAAGAATCCGGTGTATTAAGTATGCACAGCCACCGCTGTTATGAGTTTAATTATTCCATCAGCGGGGAACGTACTTTTTTAATCGAGGACAATAATTACCGCGTAGAACCAGGGAATCTGTTCATGATCAACAATCACGAAAAGCATCAGGTGATTCAAATGGATTCTACCATACCACACGAAAGATATACCATTTTTATAGATCCTTCTTATTTAAAAAGCATTTCCACTCCACTGACAGATTTAACCTATTGCTTCACTCACAGACCTGACAAATTCTCCCATCGAATTGCTCTGAACCAGGGCCAGCAACGACGATTTACTTACTATATCAACAAATTATCCGCAGAGGAAGGCTTTGGGCAGGACGTGGAAGAACGGTCTGTTTTCGCCGAATTTATGGTTTTTGTGACAAAACTTGCCATGGATGCCTCTGCAGGTGACGAAACCGAGGACCAGAGACAGTATTTTAACAGTAAAGTGGCAGATATCATCACCTACATCCATCATAACATTGATTCCCCTCTTAGCATAGGAGAGATAGCCGCTCATTTTTACTTAAGCACCTCTTATCTTTGCAGGTTATTTAAAAAGGGGACTGGCACCACCATTAATTCCTATATTACCAACCGCAGGATCGAGCTGGCTCAGACTTTATTGTCCGGGGGCTACAGCGTCAACGAGGTTTATCTCATGTGTGGATTTAATGATTACAGCAATTTCTTCAAAGCCTTTACAAAAAAGACAGGAATCTCACCAAAGAAGTATGCACAGAACAGCTTAAGTTAATCTAAGAGAGGACCAGAACTCCATGTGAGCTCTGATCCTCCTTTTATGTTATGACTGGTATTCCCAGCCAGTCCTCTTCATCTCTGTATAGGCAAGAAGGAATGGTCCCACTCCTTTTGCATCATCCTTAACAATGGGCTCTGACATATAGTAATCAAAGGTTCCATTTCTTCTGTCCTTACCGCCAAGTCCTGCTACAAGACAAATTCCGCCAAGGCTCATATTGCCTTTTTCCAGATTTAAGTACTTGTCACAGATACCAAGAAAGGCTTTCTTTCCGTACTGGGCGTAATCTGCTGGAAGGTATCCAAGACGTACCCCTTTTAAAATAGCATAGGAGAAAATAGCACTTCCGCTGGTCTCCAGATAATTCTTATCCATGCCGCCTAAATTTACCACCTGATACCACATGCCGCTTTCATCCTGATATTTCAGCATAGCATCAATCAGGCTTACAAATGCCTCTTTCATCCCATTCACTTCTTGAGTGTCTTGTGGGTCCGCCTTATCCATGGTATCAAGAAGTGCCATGGAATACCAGCCTAGAGCCCTCAGCCAGAAATTCTGAGAGAGACCAGTGACCTTATCACACCAGAACATCTCACGCTCTGAATCATAGGCATGGTAATAAAGACCGGTTTCTGTATCCTTCATAAATTGCTTCACATTGGAAAACTGGCTGTAAATATCATTGCAATTCTTCTTATCATGAAATCTAGTTTCATATTCCATGTAAAATGGCTGGCACATATAAAGACCGTCAAGCCATACCTGGTTTGGATAAATGTTTTTATGCCAGAAGTTCCCCTCTTTTGTTCTTGGCATCATTCCAATCTGGCTGTAAATTAAATCGATTGCTTTTCTGTATTTCTCTTTACCGGTCAAATCGTAAAGCTCAAACAAAGTTTTTCCGGCATTGATATTGTCGATGTTTAATTCCTCCACATCGTAGCCGTCAATGGTTCCGTCTTCTCTTACCCGGTGATCAATAAAAGCATCCGCGAACTCAAAATATCTGGAATTCTTTGTTATGGCATACATTTCTAAAATAGCCTTAATCATGCAGCCGTCAATGTAATTCCAACCTGACTTTTCTCCGGAAAGGAGTTTTTCAATGTTCCAGGCCGGACAGTCCGGCGTACTTTTTTCCATCAGCTCATTGATGTACATCTCAATTGCATCCACGCTCGTATTCCTCACTTTGCTATTTGTCTTGTTGGTTTAGATTCTTTTACAAGCTATTTCGGTTTCTTACCGTCTTTCTTTTTATCAGGCGGTTTTCCAGCCATACATCCTCCGGCCGTATTCCCTCTTCCATATAGGCAAGGAGCATTCTTGCCCCTTCGGTCGCTATCTGGATGGAATTGCGTTCCACCGTAGTCAGCCTTATATCAGCATAACCGGAAATATCCAAGTTGTCAAACCCTGTTAAAGAAATATCATCCGGCACCTTTAATCCCCGTTCTGAGATTGCGGTCGCTGCTCCCATAGCCATTTCATCATTAAAACATAAAATGGCTGTCAGATCATCATAAGTATCCAAAAGCCTTCCTGCCGCGAGCCTTCCGCTGTTATACCTGTAATTTCCGTACTCGACCGGAATGGATCTGGCATTGATTCCCCACCGGCCTGCCACCTGAAGAAAGCCTTCCCGTCTGAGTATGGTAGCCTCTAAATCAGGATTGCCTTCAATAACACCGATTCTTCTATGACCTTGTTCCAGAAGGTGCTCCATGGCTTTTTCCATCCCTCCCTTTTCATCCGTAAGAACGGAAGGTACATCCGGGTGGACTCTCCGGCTAATAGCGACCATTGGTATTCGCTTACTACGCGCCTCTTCCACAAACGCTTCATCCCAATCCCCCTGAGACATGATTAAAAGTCCGGCAAAATTGCTTTGGTTTAGTGTTCCAGGCTCATGCATATCAATTGCTTTTACAATTACATGATAGCCACTTCCAATGACACTATATACTCCAATTAACACATCGTGAAGGATATAAGGCGATGTAGACTTACTGATGGTGGAAAAACACAAGCCTATGTTGCGGGATGTTGATTTTTTCAACATAACAGCCGCCTGATTGGGTACATATCCCATGGATCGGGCAATCTCAAGTATTCTCTCTCTCTTTGACTCTTCCACAGCCCCACCGCCGCTTAAGGCTCTGGAAACCGTGGAGTAAGAAACGCCAGCATAAGCGGCAATATCTTTTATGGTAACTGCCATAGCTTCCCCTCCCTTTACAAATTATCATATCATTCTTTTTTACCTTTGTCATCTTCCAGAAGAATCATTTTGCAAAGGTTTGCAATCAGTAATACATTTTTATATATTATATATATTATTATTCTATTTTTTATTTTTTATATGTGCAATACTTACTATATTTAAAATAAATAAGTTTTTAACTTTTATATCATTTGCTTTTTTTAGGTAATATTCATAATATTTTTTTTCATTTTTATTTATTTTTCATCTTTTATCTTTCCTTTGATGTGATAAGATAAGTGGAGTGTGTAAGTGCTTACACTACATATGGAATCGGTGGTACCGGTTCCCACGACTCAATGAGACGACAGAAAGAAAGTGAGGAAGTATCTATGAAAAAGAAGTTGGCTAAAGTGACAGCAATTGCTTTATCCGCAGCTATGGGCCTGTCTCTGACAGCCTGTGGTGGTTCTCAGGGCAAAGCTGATTCTAAAACAGGAACAACAGCACAGACAGAATCCAAGGCGGGAAGTGATTCCGCATCAACGGAACCCGTTGAGCTTCGCATGTCCTGGTGGGGTGGTGATGAAAGACATACTGCTACGGAAGAAGCAATTAAAAAGTTCATGGAAAAATACCCGAATATTAAGGTAACAGCAGAATACGGCGCATGGACCGGGTGGGAAGAAAAACAGTCTCTTGGAATTTTAAGCGGAGAATGTGCGGATGTCATTCAGATCGGCTCCAACTGGGTAAAGGATTACAGCAAGGGTGGAGAAACCTATTTGGACTTAAACCAGTATACTGATGTTCTTGACTTAACTCAGTTTCCTGAGGACAAATTAAAATCAAATGAGATAAACGGAAAACTTATGGCAGTTCCTATCTCCTTAACTGGACGCCTCTTCTACTGGAATAAAACAACCTTTGACGAAATTGGAGTAGCAGTTCCAACGGATGAAGCTTCTCTTTTGGCTGCAGGCGCTGCATTTAAAGCTCATGACAATGATCATTATCCTCTGGCTCTTGGAGAATACGACCGCGCTATTTTCCTCGTTTATTATCTGGAAGCAAAGTATGGCAAAGAGTGGATTGTAGACGGCAAATTAAATTACACAGAGGCTGAACTGAAAGAAGGCATGGATTTCATAAAGAAACTGGAAGACGAACATGTAATTCCTACGATTGCAACCATTAACGGTGATATGGCGGACTCCCTGGATAAGAATGCAAAATGGATTGACGGAAAATATGCTGGTCTTATGGAATGGGATTCCGGTGTTTCCAAGGTTAAAGCTGCACTTGAAGGCAGCGTCAACAAGCCCGGACAGGAATTTGTTATCGGTGAGTTCCTTAAGTTTGGTGATTTCAATGGTGGATCTACAAAGATTTCCATGGATTTTGCAGTAAAAGCATCTACCAAGCATCCAAAGGAAGCCGCTATGTTAGTAAACTTCCTGTTAAATGAGCCGGAAGGTGTTGAGACCTTATCCACTACTCGTGGTGTTCCCTGTTCAGCTGCAGCTCTTAAGGTTCTGGAAGAAAAAGGAATCGGAGATGCAATGACAAAAGAAGCAAATACAAAAGTACTGGATTATTGCAAGTTCCTTCAGGATCCTCAGTTTGACAACAGTGAATTAAAGGCTAATCCAGATGGCTTATATTACAAGGTATTTGGAAAATTAAGTGCAAAGGATATTACTCCAGAGGAAGCTGCAAAAACCTTATACGAAGGAGTGGTAACGGTTCTGGAAGAGAATTAATCTGGTATAATGATATGGAAAGGAATGGCGAACAATCATGAAGCAGTTTACAAAAAATATAGTTATTTCACAGGAGCAGGCAGGTCTAAAAAAATCTGCCGCCCCAGCAAGCCTGGACGCTTATATTCTTGATTCCATTTCTGTATGTATGGATCGTAAGCGTCCGGCAGTAATTATCTGCCCCGGCGGTGGTTACGGCCATTTATCAGACCGTGAGGGAGAGCCTGTGGCCATGCAGTTTTTAGCTATGGGATACCATGCATTTGTTCTTCATTACAGTCTGGCTCCAGACGGCTTTCCTTATCCCCAGATGGAGCTGGCTGCGGCTGTAGCCATGGTCCGTTCCCTTGCCTCGGAGTACCAGATCGACACAGAAAAAGTTGTGGTTATCGGTTTTTCTGCCGGTGGACACCTCGCTTGCAGTCTGGGAGCATTCTGGAATCAGTCATTTTTATACAGCCCTCTTGGATTAAATCCAGAGGATATTCGCCCAGATGGCCTTATTCTGGCTTATCCGGTCATATCCTCGGGCCCCTGCTGTCATTCCGGCTCTTTCCTGAATCTGTTAGGTGAAAGAGCAGAGGATGAAACCATCAGACGGCTGGTATCTTTAGAACATCAGGTAGGCCCACACACACCAAAGACATTTATCTGGCATACTTCTTCTGATGATGCGGTACCTGTAAAAAACAGTTATCTGCTGGCAGACGCTTTGACAGATCACGGGGTAAATGTGGAAATGCACATCTATCCCACCGGCTGCCATGGCTTATCCCTTGCAAATCAGGAGGTCTCAGGAGAGGATGGCAAACACATCGTACCTCAGTGTCAAAACTGGATTTCTCTGGCTCATACTTGGATGGAGTATCTATAACGGTTCGAAAAGTATGTCACAAAAATGATGCAGATATAACAAAAATACGCCTTAAATCGGATCATGATACCACAACCGATTCAAGGCGTATTTCTATTCTGATGTAAAAGTCCTTTTCCATCAGCCCTTTTATGTTTAACTTTGTTATATTCTTGACAGAAAACACCTTAAGGGCATTTAAGCCTTCTGTATTTTCTTATGTTCTCCTTATCTCACCAGCATCTTACTGATCTGATACTGATCTTCCGGAATATCCTTTGTCATAGCAAGCGCTTCCTGGATATCAAAGTCAACATATTCTCCATGCTTATAGCCTACCACACGGTTGCTCTTTCCTTCACAAAGAAGCTCTACCGCTCTGGCTCCCATGATGGAAGCGTAAACACGGTCTTTACAGGTAGGCGCTCCGCCTCTTTGCATATGACCAAGAATGGTAGCTCTTGTCTCAATTCCGGTAGCGGCTTCAATTCTTCTTGCCATAGAAGAAGAATGACCGATGCCCTCTGCATTGATAATAATGTGATGCTTCTTTCCGCGCTTTCTGTTTTCGATAATCCGGTTGATTAAAGACTGTTCATCTCCATCATACCGCTCTGGTAGAAGGATATCCTCGGCTCCGTTTGCAAAACCGCACCAAAGGGCAATGTATCCTGCATTACGGCCCATAACCTCGATGATGCTGCAGCGCTCATGAGAAGTAGAGGTATCACGTACCTTATCAATGGCTTCCATCGCCGTATTCACAGCTGTGTCAAAGCCAATGGTATAATCTGTGCAAGCAATATCCAAATCAATGGTTCCCGGAAGTCCAATGGTATTAATTCCAAGTGCAGACAGCTTACCCGCTCCACGGAAGGATCCGTCTCCGCCGATTACCACAATGCCGTCAATGTTATTCTTCCGGCAGATTTCGGCGCCTTTTTTCTGCCCTTCGGCAGTGGTAAACTCCTGACATCTGGCTGTATAAAGAATCGTTCCTCCGCGATGGATGATATCAGACACACTGGTGCTGTCCATATCCACGATTTCTTCCTGCAGAAGGCCCGCGTATCCCCTCATGATTCCCTTTACCTTTAATCCTTTATGGATTGCAGTCCTGACAACAGCGCGAATTGCAGCATTCATACCTGGTGCATCGCCGCCGCTGGTTAAGACGCCAATGGTTTTCACTTGATTTGCCATAGTAACTTCCTCCTGATTTATGGATACTAATATTGTTTTTCAATACGTACACGTTGTATTCTAATTCATTTTGCCAATCTTTTCAAGTTTTTTTTCCACAACTTTGACATTTTTTTCACCAAGTTTCTTGGCTAAATGACGAATCAGCTCTTCATCGGCGTTGACATTGCGATTGCTAGGAAGAACCTTTTTTGCCCGTTCCTTTTCCAGATAGATGATAACAGAATCACTACCTTCTGATTCCTTTAATTCTTCTAAAAGCTCCCGTTCACTGCCTGCATAAGCGTCTTTGTCCGGGAATTTAAGCCAAAGCTCCTTAGGAAGAACGGAAAAGGGAATTACCCGCTCGCAGACCAGTTTTCCTACAGGATCATCACCAATGGATACTCTTCCCTGGATAAATACTTTGGATTCTTCTATAAAAACGTCACGTTTGCTTTCATAATCCTTGGGAAACACGATTACTTCCACAGAACCAAGCAGATCTTCCAGAGTAATAAAAGCCATCATTTTGTTGTTTCTTGTAGTTTTTACTGTTTTCCCGGTAATCATTCCTCCGATGGTCACATAAGAACCGTCCTGCACCTTTGCGGCTCCGATTTCCTCATCTACAATAAAGTCATTGGTGACCGCGGTGATATTGTTTCTCCAGGTCTCCTCATAGGCTTCCATGGGATGACCGCTTAAGTAAATGCCAAGGGTCTCCTTTTCAAATGCCAGGATATCCTCTTTGATAAACTCTCCCACATCCGGAAACGTAATCTGGTAGTGAGTCTTTTCCTCTTCTCCTGCAAAATCAAAAAGAGTCATCTGGCCTTCCATGGTATTTTTACGATCCTTGCTCCTTTGATCTAAAAGCTCCGGAGCAATCAAAAGCTTCTGCTTTCTCGTCCCTGGAAGGGTATCAAGAGCTCCTGATTTAATGAAGTTTTCCAGGGTCCGCTTGTTGACTTCCTTGTTGCTCATCCGGTCGATAAAATCTTCCATGTCATGAAACACCCCATTTTGCTGGCGTTCCTGAACAATAAGTTCCACCACGGATCTTCCCACACTCTTGATGGCAGAAAGGCCGTAACGAATGGATCCTCCTGACACAGAAAATCCGCTTTCTCCCTCATTAATATCAGGGGGAAGAATCTGAATGCCCATTTGTCTGCAGTTTAAAATATATTCCGATACCTTTGTTACATTATCCATAACAGAAGTCAGTAAAGCTGCCATAAACTCCTGAGGATAATAATATTTTAAATAAGCTGTCTGATAGGAAACCACTGCATAAGCGGCCGCATGGGACTTGTTAAAGGCATACTTGGCAAAATCGATCATCTCATCGTAGATGCGGTTCGCCACCTTTTCATCTATGCCATTGGCAATACAACCGGTAACTCCTTCCTCCGGATTACCATAAACAAAGTTCTGACGCTCCTTTTCCATGACGTATGTCTTCTTCTTTGACATGGCTCTGCGGACAAGATCGCTTCGGCCCATGGTGTAACCAGCCAGATCCCGCACGATCTGCATAACCTGCTCCTGATAAACAATACAGCCGTGTGTCGGCCTTAAGATAGGTTCGAGCTGAGGACAGTCAAAGGTGATCGACGCCCTGTCATTCTTCCCTTTTAAGTATTTGGGGATAAAGTCCATAGGACCTGGACGATACAGGGAGATTCCGGCTATAATGTCCTCCAGGCTTTCTGGCTTTAACTCTTTCATAAAGCTTTTCATACCAGAACTCTCCAGCTGGAACACGCCTTCGTCTTTTCCGGTACCAATGGAATTTAAAACAGCCTTATCATCATAATTAATAAGGTCCATATCAATGATAATATCCCTGTTTTTCTCCACTTCTGCGACTGCCTTCTGGATAACGGTCAGGGTACGAAGTCCCAGGAAGTCCATCTTTAACAGTCCCAGTTCTTCCAACGTTGTCATGGTAAACTGAGTCGTGATGGTTCCGTCCGCAGCTCTTGATAAGGGGACGTATTCATCCACTGAATTCTTACTGATTACTACTCCTGCCGCATGCATAGAGGTATGCCTTGGCAATCCCTCCAGACGCATAGACATATCAATTAAGTATTTGACCTCAGAGTCCTCATTGTAGGCACTACGAAGGTCAGGGCTTTGTTTTAGGGCCTTCTCAAGGGTCATGCCAAGATCACCCGGGATCATCTTCGCAATGGCGTCACAGCGGGCATAAGGCATATCAAGCACTCTTCCAACGTCACGGACCACACCCTTTGCTGCCAGGGTACCAAAGGTCACGATCTGAACCACCTGATCCTTGCCGTACTTCTCCACCACATAATCGATGACTTCCTGCCGCCGTTCGAAGCAGAAGTCAATATCGATATCCGGCATGGATACTCGTTCCGGGTTCAGGAAACGTTCAAACAGCAGGTTATAGCGTATGGGGTCAATATTGGTAATTCCCAGACAGTAGGATACAATACTGCCGGCGGCAGAACCTCTTCCTGGCCCCACCATAATGTCCTGGGATCTGGCATAATGGATGAAGTCCCAAACGATTAAGAAGTAATCCACGTATCCCATGGAGTGGATGACATCAAGCTCATAATCAAGCCTCTCCTTTAAGGTTCCGTCGTCTTCCGGATAATGCTCTTTGAAGCCATCGGTACACAGTTTATTTAAATAAGTCCAGGAATCAAACCCTTCCGGCACTTCATATTTAGGAAGCTTGGTCACTCCAAACTCAATATCTACGTTACAGCGGTCTGCAATTTTCTGAGTGTTGTCAACAGCCTGAGTGGCAAAGGAAAACAAGGTTCTCATCTCTTCCTCAGACTTACAATAGTACTGACCCCCTTCATAGCGCATCCGGTTCTCATCTGCAACCTTTTTCCCCGTCTGAATGCATAAGAGGATGTCGTGTGGTGCCTCATCTTCTGCATAGGTATAATGAATATCATTGGTCGCCACAAGGTCAATTCCGATTTCCTGACTCATGCGGACCAGCCCCTGATTGACGGTCTGCTGGGCCGCAATCCCATGGTCCTGAAGCTCTAAAAAGAAGTTTCCTTTTCCAAATATCTCCTGATAATGAAGGGCTGCCGCCTTTCCCTGATCGTAAAGACCACGGCTTATGTACCGCTGGACCTCGCCTGCCAGACATGCACTAAGAGCAATGATCCCTTCGTGATACTTCTCTAAAATCTCATAATCCACTCTTGGTTTATAATAAAATCCATCTACAAATCCCTTGGAAACAATCTTCATCAGATTTTGATACCCTTGGTTGTTTTCTGCAAGAAGTACCAGATGGTAGTATCTGTCTTCTCCGCTGTTAACCTCCCGGTCAAATCTTGAACCGGAGGTAACATACACCTCACACCCAATAATGGGCTTAATTTCGGCTTCTTTGGCTGCTCTGTAAAAATCGATCACGCCATACATGACACCATGGTCTGTGATCGCTACACTGTCCATACCAAGTTCCTTGACTCTGTGCACAAGCTCTTTGATTTTACTGGAACCATCCAAAAGACTGTATTCTGTATGGACGTGTAAATGCGTAAATGCCATCTGTCGTATCTCCTTCTTTCCTTATTTCTTCTATTATAGCACAAAGGGAGTCGCCCTGAAACATCTTATCCCAACTTTTCATAAACAACAAGAGGCGGAGCTTCCATACCGTTCTATGGAAATCTCCGCCTTATCATCTACCTATTATTTCAGAATCACTCATGATTGCTTAAATATTTCTCAATCTCGGTAACAGCCTGTTCCTCATCCGTACCTTCCGCTGTGACCGTAATCTGCTCCCCAGCCGCAAGACCAAGGGTCATCATCCCCATAATGCTCTTTGCATTGACTCTTTTGGATTCGATCTCAACATAGATGTTGCTGTCATACTGACTTGCAACCTGAACTAACATAGCTACCGGTCTGGCTTCTAAGCCTGATGCGAGTTCCACGGTGACTGTTCTTCTTACCATAATTATCCTCCTCATTCCTATGAACGAATCTATTCCATTCTGCTGCCCATACCTGCGGTGCGCAGACGCCCTGCCAGATCACAAAGTTTCCTCAGCCGGTGATTCACTCCTGATTTTCCCACTGGTGGGTCAAGCGCTTCTCCAAGCTCCTTTAAGGTAGCTTCCGGTCTTTCAAGTCTCTCTCTGGCAATCTCCCTTAAATTGTCGGGGAGATTATCAAGTCCTATTGTATCTTTGATATACTCTATATCTTCTATCTGCTTAACCGCAGCGGATACCGTTTTGTTAATGTTGGCAGTTTCGCAGTTTACCTGACGGTTTACGCTGTTACGCATGTCCTTTAAAATCCTGATATTTTCAAGCTCCATTAGGGTAACCGGGGCTTCCATCACATTTAAGATATCTACGATCTGGTTTCCCTCTTTGATATAGACCACGTAATAACGCTTTCTTTTTACAATTTTTGCTTCAAGGCCAAAGGTGGCAATAATATTCTTTAACTGCTCTGCTTTCTCTTCTGTTGCACAAACGATTTCAAAATGATAGAATTTCTCAGGATCGCTAATGGAACCTGAGGATAAAAAAGCTCCTCTGATAAATGCTCTTCTACAGCAGGACTGCTGGATGACTACATTCTGTACTACATTTAAGTTTTCCCCAACTTCTCCGTTTTCATCAAGAAGCTTTACTGCATGCAAAACCCTAAGGGCATCCTCATGCTCCCGGATTGTAACGGTATACGTCCGGTTCTTATTCAAGTAAGCGTTTCTTCTAATAGAAACATCAGTACTTATATTAAATGTTTTTTTCAATAATGTAAAGTACTTTCTTGCAACTGCTACATTTTCCGTATGAATTTTAATGGTGTATCTGTCTTCTTCGGATATGATTATTTTCCCGCAAAGACTGATAATAGCGGCCATCTCCGCAATCTGACAATGCCTTGCCGGACTGATCTGCCGGGAAAGCTCTTCTTTTAACTTGGAAGAAAATGACATGTCTAGCCCATCCTTTTCCGTATACTATCCTTATCAATATCTCTGTGCTCTATCTTAAGCCCGAATTCCTCACTGGGCTTAAGCCTGTCATAGACTGCTTTTGCAATGGTTACGGAACGGTGCTTGCCTCCGGTACAGCCAATGGCTATTACCAGCTGGTTTTTCCCTTCCTGCACATAATTGGGAATGAGAAAGTCCAGCATATCATATAGCTTGTCCAAAAACAAGTCAGCGGTTCCATGTTGCATGACATAGTCCCGCACGATCTTTTCTTCTCCGGTTTTGTGCCGAAGGTCTTCCACGTAATAAGGATTTGGGAGAAATCTCACATCAAACACCAGGTCTGCATCAGAAGGAATCCCATATTTAAAACCAAAGGAAAGCAGAGTAATATATAGATTCCGGTAAGATTCATGGTTAACAAAAATCTTCTCCAGTTCCTGTCTCAATTCTTTTGTAAGAAGCTTGCTGGTATCTATAATATAATCTGCCTCTTCCTTTAAGAACGCCAGCTTCCCCCGCTCTTTTATGATACCGCTGTCAATCCGTCCTCCTGCTGCCAGAGGGTGCGCCCTTCTGGTCTCCTTATACCGCTTGATGAGTGTCTCATCACCAGCATCCAGGAAAAGGATCTCAAAGGGCACCCGGTTTCTGGACCATTCATCAAAAATCCGATTCAGTACCGACAGATCTTCTCCGCTTCGGATATCAATTCCAAGAGCAGCATTGGGTATGCCGTCCGGATTGTTAAGGGTCAGTTCTGCGAACTTTTCAATCAGAGGGATGGGAAGATTATCCACGCAGTAAAACCCCATGTCTTCCAACATCTTTAACGCCTGCGTCTTGCCTGCTCCAGACATGCCAGTTATTATTACAAGCCTCACGTTGTTCTCCTTTGCACTGTTAGAACTTACCCAGCGTCTTTACTTCCATCTCAAGCTCTACTCCGGATTTTTTTCTTACCCGTTCCTTTACTTCCTCACAAAGTGCCTTAATATCCGCCGCAGTGGCATGATCTTTATTGATCACAAAACCGCAATGCTTATCTGATACCTGTGCACCACCCAGGGTAAATCCCCTCAGTCCTGCATCTTCAATCAGCTTACCTGCAAAATAACCTTCCGGTCTTTTAAAGGTACTGCCTGCACTGGGATATTCCAAAGGCTGTTTTTCTTTTCTTCTTCCGGCAAGTTCATCCATCCTGCTCTTAATAGAAACCGGATCTCCCTCCTTTAACCGGATTTTGGCATCCAGTACCACGTATTGCATTGGTATGATGCAGCTGGTTCGATATCCAAGATTCAGCTCTGGAGCTGGAATTTCTTTTACTTCGCCCTCAGGAGTCAATACCCTGACAGAGCGCAGCACCTCTTTCATCTCAGAACCATATGCACCGGCATTCATTACAACCGCTCCTCCCAGTGTACCCGGGATGCCTGCTGCAAATTCAAACCCTGTTAAGGATGCCTTATAAGCCTCCTGGGCAATCCGGGCTAAAGAAAGTCCGGCACCAGCCTGAACAATCCCTGTTTCCCGGTCCACTTCACAGCCTGCAAAGCCGTCCATGGATATTACAACTCCGTCAAACCCTTCATCTCCCACCAGAAGATTGCTTCCATTCCCTAGAATGAAATAAGGAACCTCTTCTTCCCGGCATACACGCAGAACACCAGAAAGCTCCTTTTCCCCGGTTGGAGTTACAAAGCAGGCAGCAGGTCCGCCTACCTTGAAGGATGTATGCTTTCGCATCTCTTCCCCTACTTTTATATGGTTTTTATCGGCTGCACCAAGAAGTTTTTCATAAATATCAGTCATCAGACACCTCAATCATCCTGTTTTCTTGACAGGTTTGCCTGGACGCGGTTATATAATTCCTGAGCCGCGTTGTACCCCATCTTCTTTTGTCTGTAATTAACAGCCGCTGATTCAACGATAATGGCCAGGTTACGTCCTGGACGTACTGGAATGGAATGACACACCACCCGGTTTCCTAAAAATTCCGTATACTGGTCTTCAATCCCCAGTCTGTCATATTCTTTATCTTTATCCCAGTCCTCTAATTTAATTACCATATCAATGGCCTGGGTATCTTTTACGCTTTCCACACCGAACAGGGTCTTTACATCAATGATTCCAATTCCCCTTAATTCGATAAAATGCTTTGTAATTTCCGGAGCTCTTCCGATCAGGGTCGCATCACTTACCTTACGGATCTCCACAACATCATCGGTCACCAGACGATGTCCTCGTTTGATCAGTTCCAGAGCTGCTTCGCTTTTTCCGATACCGCTCTCTCCCATGATAAGCACGCCTTCACCAAAAACATCCACTAAAACACCGTGAATGCTGATGCAGGGAGCCAGCTTAACTTTTAACCAGCGGATAATCTCTGCCATTAAGTCAGATGTGGTCTTATCTGAAACAAGGCAGGGAACGCCGTAATGGTTGCAAAGAGCCAGGATATCCTCATCAGGAACCTGGCTGCGGCTGTATACCAGGCACGGAATCTGACAGGCTAAAAGCTTATCGTACATCTCAAGCTTTCTCTCTCTGCCCATCTGATTGATATATTCCTGCTCCACATAGCCGATGATCTGCACTCTTTCATTATCAAAATGATCAAAAAATCCAGTAAGCTGCAGTGCCGGACGATTGACATCAGGATGGCTTAATACAATTTTATCCGCATCAATCTCCGGAGTCATATTCCTAAGACTCATCTTTTCGATCAAATCCGTAATCGCTACTCCATGCATGGCGAAACGCTCCTTTTTCCATCTGTTTTTTTCATACTAACACAGATTCCGTATTTTGAAAAGCTTATAATGGTCAATGAAAAAAATCATAAACGCTCTTAGCCGCTCTGGCGTTCATGCCCGGAACTTTTAAAAGTTCCTCCATGGAAGCTTCTTTTATAGGCTCCAGCCCTTTAAATTCACGCATAAGCGCTTTTCTGCGGTTTGGCCCAATTCCTTCAATATCATCAAGGATGGACTTCACCTGTCCCTTGCTTCTTAAGCTTCTATGGTATTCAATTGCAAACCGATGGGCTTCATCCTGGACTCTTGTTATCAGCTTAAAGCCTTCAGAATGCCGGTCAATGGGAATCTCCACATTGTTATAGTAAAGTCCCCTGGTACGATGGTTATCATCCTTTACCATACCGCAGACGGGAATTGCAAGCCCCAGATCCTGAATAACCTGAAGCGCAATATTTACCTGCCCCCGGCCGCCATCCATCATAATGAGATCCGGAAAACGGGTGAAGCTTCCAAACTCTTCATCCACGCCCTTTTCCTTTAGCTCCTCTGCTTCCTTTAATCCATGGGAAAACCTTCTGGTCAGCACCTCATGCATGGAGGCATAGTCATTGGCTCCCTTTACCCATTTTATTTTAAACTTTCGATAATCATTACGCTTTGGTTTGCCATTTTCGTAGACTATCATAGAGCCTACTGACTCGAAACCGCTGATATTTGAAATGTCGAACGCTTCAATTCTCCTGACTTCCGTAAGCCCAAGCCAATTGCCCACTTCGTTCATGGCTCCAATGGTACGCAGCTCTTCCCGTTTGATCTTTTCCTTATCCTGAGATAAAACAAGGGCAGCGTTCTTCTCCGCCAGCTCCACCAGACGTTCCTTCTGGCCCTTTCTTGGAACCATGATTTTCACCTTCTGGCCTCGCTTGGCAGACAGCCATTCTTCGATTACCGTATCATCCTCAAGTCCGGTCTGTACCCACAGCTCCTTGGGAACAAAGGGCGTTCCTGCATAAAACTGCTTTACAAAGCCGGTCAGGATCTGCTGGTTATCCTCAGCTGCTCCAATATTTACATGAAAATGCTCCCGGCCGATCAGCCTGCCTTCCCGAACAAAAAATACCTGAACAACGGCATCCTTTTCATCCTTAGCCATGGCAATGATATCCCGGTCTTCCATACCGCTGTCCGTAATCTTCTGCTTTTGGGCGATCTGCTTTACGCTGTTTAACAAATCCCTGAATTCAATGGCCTTTTCATAATCCATCTCTTCTGAGGCAGCCTGCATCTTCTCCTCTAACATGGTAATGACCGGACTGTATTTCCCGCCCAGAAATTCCAGGGCCTGACTAATAGACTTTCCGTAATCTTCCTTGTTAATATAGCCCTGGCACGGAGCCTGACACTGCTTAATATGGTAATTTAAGCATGGCCGTTCCTTGCCGATATCTCTGGGCAGATTCCGGTTGCAGGTTCGTATCTGATATAGCTTATGAATCAGCTCTATGGTATCCTTCACAGCTCCAGCGCTGGTGTAGGGACCAAAATACTTGCATTTGTCCTTTTTCATCTCTCTGGAGAACAGCACACGGGGAAAGTCCTCGTTTACCGTAACTTTAATATAAGGATAGGTTTTATCATCCTTAAGCATGGTATTATAGCGAGGACGGTGCTCCTTGATCAAGTTGCATTCCAATACAAGAGCTTCCAATTCCGAGTCTGTTATAATGTATTCAAACCGTGCGATCCTCGACACCATCTGTTCGATTTTTGCCGTCTTGTTTCTGCTGCTTTGGAAATACTGCCTGACCCTGTTTTTTAAGCTGATTGCTTTTCCTACATAGATAATTTCGTCCCTCCTGTCATGCATGATATACACTCCAGGCTGGGACGGCAGTTTTTTTAATTCTTCTTCTATATTAAATTCGATGTGGTCCATGAAAACGAATCACCTCAATCTTGATCCATCGTACTTATTTTGTAGTTCCAGATGCCGCTTAATTGCGTAATACTTCTCTTCCGGTTCAGAATCCAGCCGTCCGATCTCCAGTATTTCACAAATAGCAAGAAGCTCTTCCGGCGAAAATTCATCCTTTCTGTCGAAAAGAACCTCCAGTTTCTCATGATACGTCCTTGCGTCAAGAAATGCAAGAAGATTTTTATTGGTTGCCCTTAAATCTTCCGGATGAGCCCCTGCGGGAGCCTCCTCCTGGGGGGCTGTTTCCGGGGCTGCTTCTATGTTTATCTTCTCAAACCGGTATTTTTGCTTTACTTCTGGATACTTCTCATGATCCACCTCACTGACAAACATATCATAAGGGCGGACATATACCTGATAGGTACCGTAAAGTGCCTGATATACCACCATCTTTTCCCTTGTTTCCGAGTGAGTGGCTACCGATACGATCTGATACATCTTATCTTTAAAATGTCTGTAAAAATCTCCTGGCCTGGGTTCTTTTTCCATGGCTTTCCTCACTTCCTAATTCCTGGAACCACCTGTGGTTACAATCACAACATTTGGTTTTTTCCTGACGTTCGTTTTTTTATCTTCAGAGCTTTCAGACGTGGACTCTTCCTCAGCCACCTTTCCCTCCAGGCTTTCATAAGCCTTACTGGTCTCCGCCTGGGAGGCACTGGCAGACGGCCTTAAGCGCTCCAGCTCTTTTTGTTCTTTTTCCCCTTCTTCTTTGGTAAGAAGTCCTTCCCAGGTATAGCGGTTGGAGGCACTCCAAAGAATCCACTCATCATATCCGGCATCGTAGACCGCCTGAATCTGAGCTCTTACCTCCTTGGGTCCATAGGGAATATAATGATCCAGATATGAGGCAGTAAAGTCCTGAAGCCAGGGTCTTACCACTGCCTGCTTTCTGCCCTCTTTCCTATTTTCCAGAAGCTCCTTTTTGGAAAGCTCCAAAGCTGCCAGAACGGTATTGTAGGGCTCTGTATCTGGATGATCAATATTAAAGTTTCCATCGCTGTAGTGGGATGGATAAATCATAGGGCAGATGTAGTCCAGATGCTCTGCCATGTCATAATAAACTTGTCCCACTCGCTGCGCATCCACATTGCTTCCAATAATAGTGCCAAATACATCAGCCGAAACATAAATATCATGAGCAGAAAGCTTTTTGTATGCGTATTCTATAAATTCCGTAATGACATCTGTCTTTGAGCGGCCCCTTGTATCCTTCTCGTCAAACACCACCTGATTCATGGAGCTGTCTGTTGCAAAACGGATATAATCAAACTGAACCTCATCAAAGCCAGCCACCGACGCCTGGGTCCCAACTTCCACAAGGTAATCCCAGACCTCCTGGCGATAGGGATTGACCCAGGGAAGTCCTTTGTTGTCCCGGTGAAGGCTTCCGTCCTGATTTTTCAATCCCCATTCCGGTTTCTTTTCTGCCAAATAAGGATCGCGGAAAGCCACGACCCTGGCTATGGTATAAAGCCCTCTGGATTTCAGTTCTTTCATCAGGGCATCCATATCCTTGATGCATCGATCCTCAGCACCGATTTCCTGTACCGTGGGAGCCCCGTCCATGGCAAAGGTAATACGCCCATCATCATTTTTCACATCGATGACAACCGTATTGATCTCAGTTCCCTTAATCTTATCAAGGATTGCCTCCATGCCTTCGGAGCCTGCCATATAGCCGGAGATGTAGATTCCCCTCACCTTTACCGGCTTCTTCCCAGGCTGGGCCGAAACCTTAACGGCACTCTCTTCCACTTCTTTCCTGGAGGATTCTGTTTCCTCTGATTCGGTAACCTTTTTGTATCTGCTGCATCCGGATGCCACTAACGAGCACACAATTACTGCCAAAAGCCATCTTTTCATAATACTCTGTTCACTTTCTCTATGGTTTAAGGTGTTGTATTGTAATAATTATTTAACATTTTACCACAAATTGTAAAATTTACCAGTTAAAATGTTATATATGCCGGATGCAGTCGTTTTTAATATCCGTATATTTCGTATGCCGTATATTCGTAGTCCCTTTCATAACCAAGCTTTTGGGCCAGGGCAACAGAGCCTGGATTCTGGGCGTCCCAGCTTGGGTAAAGTCCTCTTTTTAAACATTCCAAAATCAGTTTTGCTCCGCAGGCAAGGGCAGCTCCCCGCCGCCTGTAGTCTGATCTTGTATCGATTTCTATTTCAATGCCACCAGGATAAGCCGAATAAGATGATGCTCCCGCAATCACCTGACCGTCTAAAAGCACGGCAACTCCAAGCCCCATTTTCTCATATTCCTCATAGGTTTCAAAAAGGGAGCATAAATCTCTGGACCAGCTTTCCGCTAAAATCTTATGATACAGATTCCGGTCAATCATCTCCATGGTAAATGGCTCAGACAGATTATTTACAATGCTTTCTAAATATTCTTTATTAAATCCACGGCCATGCTTCTTAATGGCGTACCTTATCACTTTTTTCGCCTGGGTCTTCCAGACCTCTTCGATCTTAGCCGCCCATGCTTCATCTCTTGGAACCATAATAATAAAATCAGATTCTCTTCCCTCTGGCTTATTGCGGATCAGCTCCTCCAGGGGTTCTCCTGAAAAAAAGCAGAAGTCTCCCAGGACGATCTGAGCGGATTTTGGTGGTTCACCATCATCTGCATAGGCTCTTCCCATAACACCACCCAAACAGGACCATATCATGGTTTCTTCCCAGCCAGCAAAGAGCTCTTCTATCAAAGAGGTATCTTTTAATTCAATAATTCCCAATCTTTTTCACTCCTTCTATGGGTTTCCATGGTAGCAGAAGCAGGAAAGCTGGTGATCATTAACCACACCAACTGCCTGGAGGTAGGAATAAATGGTCACTGAGCCGACAAAGCCCATGCCTCTCTTTTTTAAATCCTTGGAAAGGCTGTCAGATAACGGGGTCTTCACTGGGAAATTATCATCCTGGTTCACAATGATTTTCCCATCGGTAAAGCCCCATAAGTATTTGGAAAAGGAACCAAATTCCTTTTGAATCTCAATAAATATACGGGCGTTCTTAATGGCTGCTTCCATCTTCTTCCGGTTTCTTATAAGTCCCTGATTCTGCATCAGCTCTTCCAGTTTCTCTTCACCGTAGGAAGCCACCTTTTCCACATCAAAGTTGTCAAAGGCCTCCCGGAATTCCTCCCGCTTCCTTAATATGGTAATCCAGGAGAGGCCAGCCTGAAATGTCTCTAAAAGAAACATTTCATAAAGCTTTTTATCGTCGTATACCGGAACTCCCCATTCTTCGTCATGGTATTTTACGTAGACTGGTGATTTTTCATCCACCCAAAAACATCTTGTTTTCTCCATTATCTGGCTAGCACCTCCGGGCCGTCTTCTGTAATTAAAATGGTGTACTCCCACTGGGCAGAAAGGCTGCCATCCTGGGTATAAATCGTCCAGCCATCCTTGCTGTCTTGCACCACATCTGCTTTACCGGCATTGACCATAGGCTCAACGGTAAAGATCATGCCCGGAACAAGCAGCATATCGGTTCCTCTTGTACCAATGTGGCTGACCCATGGCTCTTCATGGAAATCAACACCTACGCCATGGCCTCCGATTTCTCTTACCACAGTATATCCATTGGCATATACGTATTCGGAAACAGCGGCTCCAACGTCTCCCAAATGTCCCCAGGCCCTGCATTCCTTAAGGCCAAGGTCCAGGCTTTCCTTTGCAACACGTACAAGTTTTTCTGCCTCTGGAGATACCTTGCCGATGCAGTACATTCTGGAAGCATCTGCGTAGTACCCGTTTAAAATAGTAGTTACATCTACATTGATAATATCCCCTTCCTTAATGATGCGCTTCGGACTGGGAATTCCATGGCATACCACATCGTTAATAGAGGTACATACACTCTTTGGATATCCTTCAAAATTAAGGGGGGCTGGAATACCTCCCAGGCGAATGGTATTTTCATGAACCAGGGTATTGATATCCTGTGTCGTCATTCCTGCCTTTATATTCTCACTGACAATGTCAAGAATCTGATTGTTTATAACGCCAGCATGACGGATGCCCTCAATCTGGGCCGGTGTTTTTATCATATGGTGCTCCGGAACCTCATCACCCATCACTGCATAATTTTCTAATCTTTGGTCAAAAGCCAGATGGCAGTTTTTATATTTCTTACCACTGCCGCACCAGCATGCGTCGTTTCTTCCTGTTTTAAGCATTTCGTACCTCCTTCTTACTACACCGTTTTAACATGTTTAGCCAGGAATGTAAAGTGTTTCGCTTAAATAAAGAAACAAGAGAAAATCTCATGGCTTTTACATCCTTTCTATGATACAATTTATTGATATTAAAGGCAAAGAGTTTATGAAGGCTCAAAACAGGAAACACAATGGAGGAACAAATGAAATTTGGATTTGACAACAACAAGTATTTAAACATGCAGTCAGAGCATATCAAGGAGCGGATCGGTCAATTTGGGGACAAGCTTTATCTGGAGTTCGGTGGCAAGCTGTTTGACGATTATCACGCTTCCAGGGTACTGCCGGGATTTGAGCCTGACAGCAAACTCCGCATGCTGATGCAGCTTTCTGACCAGGCAGAAATCGTTATCGCTATCAGTGCAGCCGATATCGAAAAGAACAAGATCCGTCACGACCTGGGCATCACTTATGATGTGGATGTATTCCGCCTCATTCAGTCCTTTACGGATAAGGGACTCTATGTAGGAAGTGTAGTCATCACCCAGTATTCCGGACAGAAGTCTGCTGATGTATTTAAAAGCAAGCTGGAAACCATGGGAATCCGTGTATACCGCCATTACATCATTGACGGTTATCCAAGCAATATTCCTTTCATTGTCAGCGATGAAGGCTATGGAAGAAATGATTATATAGAAACAACAAAACCTCTTGTCATCATCACAGCACCCGGACCAGGAAGCGGAAAGATGGCTACCTGCTTATCCCAGCTTTATCATGAAAATAAAAGAGGGATCAAAGCTGGCTACGCGAAGTTTGAGACCTTCCCCGTTTGGAACCTTCCATTAAAGCATCCGGTGAACCTTGCCTACGAGGCAGCTACCGCTGATTTAAATGATGTTAACATGATTGACCCATTCCATCTGGAAGCGTACGGCACCACCTCCGTTAATTACAACCGTGATGTGGAGGTTTTTCCTGTATTAAGTGCTATCTTTGAAGAAATCTATGGAGAATGCCCCTATAAATCACCTACGGACATGGGTGTGAATATGGCTGGTTTTTGTATTATAGATGATGAGATCTGCAGAGAAGCTTCCATGCAGGAAATTATAAGAAGATATTATCAGGCGCTCTTAAGACTGGCTAAGGATACTGGCTCCAAGGATGAAGTCTATAAGATCGAGCTTATATTAAAGCAGGCAAAAATCACCACTGACAAGCGTCCGGTGGTTAAGGCAGCCAATGAACGCGCAGAAGCAATGGGCTCTCCCTGTGCGGCCTTACAGCTGGAAGACGGAAGAGTTATCACAGGAAAGACCACCAACCTTCTTGGTTCCTCTGCTGCTCTTTTACTTAACGCAGTCAAGGCATTAGGAGATATCCCTCACGATGTACATCTAATCGCTCCTTCCGCCATTGAGCCTATCCAGAAATTAAAAACTTATTATCTGGGAAGCAAAAATCCAAGACTGCATACAGACGAGGTCTTAATTGCCTTATCAACCTGTGCCGCCACAGACCCCAATGCACAAATTGCACTGGAGCAGCTGCCTAAATTAAAGGGATGCGAGGCTCATACTTCAGTCATTCTTTCTGATGTGGATATGAAAACCTTTAAAAAATTGGGAGTTCATCTGACCTGCGAACCGCTTTACGAAGAAAAGAAAATTTATCATTAAGCCAGGTCTTACCATTTCAGCCCAGGCAAAGAATAGAAAAAATGCGTCTTGAAATTCAAGACGCATTTTTTTACTTCTATCACGATTTTAAATCAACTGATGCAACAGGACTATCCTCTTGACTTACCTGCTCTTCCACAAGACCTTTCACCTTGGTCCGATCCATCAAAAGAGCAGCAGCAAGTTCTCCATAAAGAAGCTCCTGAGCCATATTAAAATAGAAATCATCCTTTGCCGTACTCTTCTTTCCTTCTGCCAAACGCTTCTGTTTCTTTAAATAGAGCGTCTTAATAATCTGCATCCAGCCAGTACCTTCATTTCTCTGCATGATTTCCTTGTATTTGCCTTCTCTTTGTCTGTCATCTACCACCCAAATGGTTTCTATGTCTGGAATCTGGTCAATCAGTTCCAATGCCTCTTCTTTGGTAACAGCAGGTCTTATGGCTGCTTTTTTATTGTCTACCGGTGTATAAACCGCGCTGTGCTGCTCCTCGTAAAGCGGCTTTAGCGTATAATAAAGCCGGTCTTCCTGGGCCGCAGACATAGCAAGACTTCCAATGGCGTTCACCTTGCAAATACCATGGGTACCATACATAACCAGATCGTTTACCTGAAACATAATGCATTCCTCCTGACTGAAAAACAACACAATATTGCCAATGTTACAACTACTCTCCTATAAGTATAACACTTTACACCATGTTTTGTCAGTATTTTTTTGTTTTTTAGTCATTTTCGTGAAATATTACCAGATACAACCCTTGTATTATTTGTGCAATTTAAGTAATTATCCCATAAAAATCACCCTAAATATCCAAACATTACCAAAATGTCAGATATTTAGGGTGCTTTTTATGGTCAGTCTTTTTTAGCTGCCAGCTTAACAGCTGCACTTGCACCTACCCGGCTGCATCCAGCTTCAATATAAGCCCTTAAATCTTCCAGAGTGCGCACTCCGCCTGCTGCCTTGATTTTTACCTCTGGCCCGATGTGCTCTTTAAACAGCTGGATATCAGAAAGAGTCGCACCAGCAGTTCCAAATCCGGTAGAGGTCTTAATATAATCGGCTTTTGCAGCAGTTACTGCTTTGCACATGGCGATCTTCTCTTCTTCTGTGAGATAACAGGTCTCAATAATGACCTTTAAGATCTTGTCTCCTGTTTCCTGCTTTAACAAACGAATTTCTTCTTCTACTTTTTCATAATCTCCGTTTTTCACGTCAGCGAGATTGATTACCATATCCACTTCATTGGCTCCGTCTTCAATGGCTTTCTTGGTCTCAAGAACCTTTGACTCTGTAACACTGTAGCCAAGTGGAAACCCTACTACCGTGCATATATTCAGATTTGGAAATTCCTTATGAACTCTGCTGATATAACAGGGTGGAATGCATACAGAAGCAGTTTTATATTCCAAAGCCTCCTGACAAAGCACCTTAATCTCATCCCAGGTTGCAACCGCCTTTAATACGGTATGGTCTACATAGCTTAACATTTCTAAATCAGTCATTTGTTTGATTTCCTTTCTATTATACAAGACGCTCTGCGCCTGCTTTTGTAACTCTTGCATAGATGAGAGGCTCTGTGGCCGGCTTTTCATCACTGATGGTGACTGCACTTATAAATTCCTCTACGGAAGCCAAAAACAGCTCTTCCTTAGAAGTATAGAGCACTGCCATAACTTCTCCCTCCGCTACGCTTTGGCCCACCTTCTTTTTAAGAGCAATTCCGGCAGCAAAATCGATTTCACTCTCCTTCGTGATTCTGCCAGCTCCAAGCATGGAAGATGCAATGCCGCAACGCTCCGTATCCATATGAGTGATGTAGCCACCTTTTGGCGCTTTTACCTCCAGCTTAAAGGGAGCCTTTTGAAACAGAGAAGTATCTTTTATTACGGAAGAATCACCCCCCTGTGCTTCCACCATGGCAATCAGGCGCTTTAGTGCACTTCCATCAGCTATGGTCTTTTCTGCCATGGCCCTGCATGCGGAAAGATCACCTTTTCCTGCCAGAAAGAGCATGCCGGAAGCAAGCTGTAAGCATACCTCTGTCAAATCCTCCGGGCCATCTCCTTTTAAGGTATCCACTGCCTCTATGACCTCCAGGCTGTTGCCGATGAGACTTCCAAGAGGAATATCCATATTGGTGATCAGCGCCATGGTTTTCTTCCCTGCGTGTTCCCCAATAGCCACCATTTTTTCAGCCAGGGTAATGGAATCATCAAGGGTTTTCATAAATGCTCCACTGCCTGTCTTTACATCGAGAAGAATGCAGTCACTTCCTGCTGCCAGCTTTTTGCTCATGATAGAGGCTGCAATGAGGGGTATGCTGTCTACCGTGGCAGTCACGTCCCGAAGGGCGTAAAGCTTTTTATCGGCGGGTGCCAGATTGCCGGACTGCCCGATGACAGAAAGTCCTGTGTTGTTTACCACCTGAAAGAATTCTTCTTCCGTAAGGGTCGTACGCATCCCGGGTATGGACTCCATCTTATCAACCGTTCCACCGGTATGTCCAAGACCCCGTCCAGACATCTTTGCAACCTTGACTCCGCAAGCTGCCACAATAGGTGCCACCACCAGGGTGGTCTTGTCTCCAACACCGCCTGTGGAATGTTTATCCACCTTTATGCCTTCAATGGGAGATAAATCCACCATATCACCGGAGTGAGCCACTTCACTGGTCAAAGTGGCTGTCTCCTTATCATTCATTCCATTTAAATAAATGGCCATCAGCATTGCTGACATCTGATAATCAGGAATCTCCCCCTTTACATAGCCATCTATCATAAAACGGATTTCTTCTTCACTGAGAGTTTCTCCGTTTCTCTTTTTTGCAATTACATCATACATCCTCATGGTTTCCCTGTCCCCTCATTCACTGGATTTTAAATTATCATTTGTAAATCCCATCGGAAGTATTTCCTTTAAGGTATAGACCGAGGTCTTTTCTCCTGCTCCCAGGATAATTTGAAATTCATCAGGATCGCAAAACTCTGCCATGACCTGCCTGCAAACTCCGCAGGGAGCACAAAAATCTCCTTCTTTCCCTTTTTTATTGCCTACGATGGCAATGGCCTCAAATTCTGTAACGCCTTCTGAGACCGCCTTGAAAAATGCCGTCCGCTCTGCGCAGTTGGTGGGGGAGAAGGAGGCATTCTCGATGTTACAGCCTCTGTAGACCGTTCCATTTTTTGCCAAAAGAGCCGCTCCCACACAAAAATCCGAATACGGTACATATGCATTTCTTTGCGCCTCATAGGCCTCTGCCACCAACATGTTTTTCGTTGCTTCCTCAAGCTTCATGGGCACCTCCTGTTATTTTGCTACCTCATCTAAAAAGCTCTTGCCTGCAATGTCACCCTTTACTCCAAATAAATCAAGGACCGTAGCAGCTATGTCTGCAAAGGTATCTCTTGTGCCAATGGAAACGCCTGCTTTGATTCCCTCTCCATAGATGAGCATTGGTGTGTATTCTCTGGAATGGTCGGTACTTGGAGTTCCAGGGTCACAGCCATGGTCAGCGGTTATGATAAGGACATCATCTGCTCTCATGCCTTTCATGAATTCACCTAACTGCACATCGAAATCCGTAGCAGCCTGAGCATAGCCCTTTACATCGTTTCTATGACCGTATACCATATCAAAATCCACCAGATTCACAAAGCAAATACCTTTAAAGTCATCTTTTTGCGCTTCCAGTGTCTTAATCATGCCGTCTGTATTATTCACAATAGAAGTTGTTTTATCAATTCCTTTTCCTGCAAAGATATCGTATATCTTTCCAATTCCAATGGTATCATAGCCAGCCTCTTTCAGGCAGTCAAGCATGGTAGTCTTAGGCGGAAGAAGGGAAAAATCATGGCGGTGAGGAGTCCGTTTATAATCAGGATAAGTCCCCTCAAATGGCCTGGCAATTACTCGGCCAAGCCCGTGCTTTCCGGTCAGCAGCTCCCTTGCAATCTTGCAATAGCGGTAAAGCTCCTCTAGAGGAACCACTTCTTCATGAGCGGCAATCTGGAACACGCTGTCTGCCGAAGTATAAACAATCAAATCCCCAGTCTCTACATGCTCTTTTCCGAAATCTCTGATGACATCGGTTCCGGAGTAAGGCTTATTACAGAGGATTCCTCTGCCCGTCTGCTTTTTAAATTCAGAAAGGATTTCCTCTGGAAATCCGTTGGGATAGGTGGGAAGAGGCTCTTCGGATATAATTCCGGCAATTTCCCAATGGCCTATGGTGGTGTCCTTTCCCTGGGACTTTTCTGTCATGCGTCCGAAGGAACCCACAGGCATCTCTTCTTTTTCTCCTGCTGTTACGCCATCTATGTTGAACATTCCCAGTTTTTTCAAATTAGGGGTGTAATACTCGTCTGCTTTTGCAATGCTTCCTAAGGTATTGCTTCCTTCGTCATGAAATTTCGCAGCATCTGGTGCTTCTCCAATCCCAAAGCTGTCTAATACAATTAAAAATACTCTTTTTGTCTCTGACATATTCATACCTCCTGTTACGAAAAGGGATTGCTCTGCAATCCCTTCGACATTTCGTCAAATTTTTTCAAATCTTTCCACATCTGTTACAAATATAGTAGCGCCGCCCAGTTCAACCGTGGTCGGCATCATCATAAAACCAGAGGATACGGATGCCAGGTTGGGAGCCGGTACATTATATGTTATCTTCTGGCGTTTCCCACAGGTGTCTTTAATCAGATTAATGACCAATTCTACCTGCTCGTCTTCTGTACCTATCATCAAAGTCGTATTTCCCTTTTTTAAGAAGCCGCCTGTAGTGGCAAGTTTTGTCACGCTGTACTGGTGTTCATTCAGTGCATCGGTCACCCGGTTTCCATCATCGGAGCTAACGATAGCATAAATTATCTTCATATCTACCACCTCACTTTTCATTTGGCAAAACTGCATTTATTAGATGGTTCTATTATAAAGCATAATCAGGAAAAATAAAACAACCAATCCTAAAATTTTTATAAGTTTTCTGTTAATAAGCAAGATTCTGCATTTTATAAAGAAGCTTTTGATAAATTCTCTCGCTCATCCATGGTTCATTCACCGCATGCAAGCATTCACTGAGCGCAAACCAGCCGACTGCACTGTTTTCATCCTCTTTGTTATGGATAGGCAGTGTGTCATCCGCCTCCAACAGATACGTTACATTCAAATGAAGATGAGAAGAGACATAAGCTCCTTTTTTCTCATGACCGTCCACCGTGAGAATCTCCAGAGAAAAGATGTCCTTGCTCACCGGCACGACTTTGCTGATTCCGGTTTCTTCCATGGCCTCTCTAAGAGCCACCTTTAGAAGATCCTTTTCTCCGTCTGAGTGTCCTCCGGTCCAGGCCCAGGAACCATAGATGTTATGATAAGCCATCAGGGTTTTGGTGCGGGAGGGATTTACCACCCAGCCGGAAGCCGATAGATGGGCCTCATCATTTTCCCTGTAAAAGCAGGAATCTCCCTGTCGCAGATAAGAAAGAATCAGCTCCTTATCCTTCTCCTCCTGTTCATTCCAAGGCTGAAACCGTTCTACATCATTTATCAGCTGTTCTCTTTGATTCATGCTCTTTTGTCCCCTTTTCATCGTTTTTCAGGCATACTCTACCGCCTTAAGGATATATTTTATTGAATAAGTAAAACGAGGTGTTATATGAAATTATCTTCTCTTGTGTTTTCCGATCCTTCTCCATGGCCACCCATAGAGATTGTATCCCAAAATGAACGGTACGCGGCCGCCATGTTATCAAACATTGGTGCCTGCAATTCAGAAATGTCTGCCATCAGCCTCTATGTCTATAACAGTCTCATTACAAAGAATTTCTTTTTTGAGATTGCAGAGTGTTTTCACAAAATCAGTATGGTGGAAATGCGCCATCTAAATGCATTCGGTGAGCTGAGCGTTCTTTTAGGAGCAGACCCCAGACTTTGGAGCCGGCAAAACGGTCGGATGCAGTACTGGTCACCTTCCTGCAATCATTACCCTACCATCATTGGCGAGCTGGTGACCAACGCTCTTAATGGTGAGCTGGAAGCCATACGAAAATATCAGGCTCAAGCACAGTGGATCGATGACTGTAAGATTCAGGCCGTCTTAAACCGGATTATCGCAGATGAACAATGTCACGTTGAAATATTCCGGCTTATTCTGGCTGAGCTAAACGGCGAAGCCCTGATTCAATCCACTGAATACAATGAGGCAGAGGAAGAATCAGAACTCACAGAAGATGAATATGAACCCTTATAATCCCGGATTCTTAACGAAGGCCTGGTCTTACTCTGTCCTGATTTCCAGGCCTTCCTGATATCCTTTTTCCATCTTGTGCCGTGCTTTCCTGTTTTCCACCGTATCAAAGATAATGGAAAAATCATAATCCTCGGGGTATAATTCAGCGGCCGGAACCAAAAGCTTTATCCGCTTGTGGTTAATCCATATTTTCTTATCCGGCAGCTGGACTTGCAAAACACCCTGGTCATTGACCGGCCTGCATACAATTCCCTTTTTCTTATCTGGCAATACATACACACTGTCACCAATGGTGAATTTAGTCAGTAACTCATCTTTATGCTGGGCACTGCTGATTCCTTCCCCCTTCTTGGCTTTTGGGGCCTTTTTCACTTTTTCCCATTCGATATCCCCATTGTTCTGATCCGATTCTTCCCACGCTCCGTAGGCATATCTTCTGGCTCTTTCAATCATCTGTTCTGGCATACCAAGCCTAGTTGCTATGGCCAGCGCGCAGCTTTCTCCTGCCTCTCCGATTTCCATACGATACAGTGGTTTTAAGGTTTCCTCATCAAAGGCCATACGCGCATTGGTGATTCCTTTTCTTTCCTTTGCATAGGTCTTTACCTCTGGATAATGAGTGGTCGCAAGGAACAGACACCCCATGTGCCTTAGTTCATCCAAAATAGCGATGGCGATTCCCATTCCCTCAGCCGGGTCTGTGCCTGATCCCAATTCGTCCAGGATAACAAGGCTCTCTTCTCCTGCCTCTTTTAAAATCTTCATCACATTGGTAATATGAGCCGAGAATGTAGATAGATTCTCCGTAATATTCTGCCCATCCCCTATATCACAAAGCACCTGTCGATTTAAGCAAAGCTCCGCTTCCTTACATGGTACATGAAGTCCGCATTGGGCCATAAGAGAAAACAATCCAACCGTTTTAATAGAGACGGTTTTCCCCCCTGTGTTTGGACCTGTAATAACAATACCTCTCTCCCTCTTTCCTAATTCAAAGTTGAGAGGGACCACGGTCCTTGGGTCCATAAATGGATGACGTCCTTCCACGATTCGTATGATGCGCTCCGAATTGACTACCGGCTCTGCCCCATTCATCTCCTGGCTCAGCCGCCCTTTGGCAAACAGGAAATCCAGCTTTTCCAAATAACGTTTGTTTTTCTCCAGTACCGGGAGATTATCTTCTACAAAGGCTGTCAGTGTATACAGAATCTTTCGTACCTCATTCTCCTCTTCAATGCGAAGAAGCTCCAGTTCACCATTCATGGCAGCAATAACGGCTGGTTCAATGAAGAGTGTGGAACCTGTAGACGACTGGTCAATTACACTGCCTGGAACAGAGGATCTATAATCTTTTATCACTGGGAGGCAGGTTTTTCCATTTCTTATGGTTATATAGGAATCTGAGAACCATTTTTTGTTTCCCCGCAAAATGGCTTCTGCTTTTGTTCTCAGGCGTTCCTCCATCCTGCCAATCTCCTGACGGACGTTTTTCAGGCTTTTGCTGGCATAGTCTTCCACTCTTCCATTTCGGATGCTTTCATAGATCATTCCTGATAAAGCCTCCAGAGGTTCTAACTCCAGCTCGTAATAGGGAAGACTTAATTCCAGATATTTGCATCGGTTCAAAAAATCTTTTAACCGCTTTACTCCAGTAAGCATTACGCCAATCTCCTCCAGCTCTTCAGCCATAAGGCAGCCTCCCTGTTTTGTTGTCGTTATAATAACAGAAAGGTCTTTCATAGCTACCGCAGGAGGAAGCCCCATGTTATCCAGTATAATCCTGGCTTCGGTGGTGTCCCGTATGCTCTTTTTTACTTCACTCTCCTTCTGACTTGGCATCAGAGTCCTGATCTGTTCTTTTGCCGCTTCTGTATGGGATAAGTTTTCCAGTTTTTCTAATATACGATAAAATTCTAATGTTTGAAATGTGTGATTCATCTCGTTCTCCTTGATTTTAAATGATCGATAAGATTCTTAAAATCCATGGAGCATAAAGCAGCCGGTCTTTCAGACAACAAAAAAACCTGAGAGATTACAAATCGACATCTCGCAGGTCATAAACCTAATCCGTCTGTTCTGTATCTTCATGGGCAAAACAGGTACACAAAGCTAAGGGCAGGTAAATATACCTTCCTTCCTGATTCCTGTTTTCAATATAAAATTGCTTTACGCTCCATGTTCAGACACAATTAACAAAAACACACATCCTATTCTTTTCTATTCTTTCATCAATATAACATATTAAGTCATTACGGTCAACGGTAATTTCTTGATTTCCACCAGTCAGCCAGCATAAGGATTTCCTTCTCATTGAGACAATGGTTTAAGGTGCCTGTCCTCATCTGTAGCAGACATTCTTCATGGTCCATCCACAAAACAGATTCTACCTCGGCTGGATCAAGAATGAGCTGTGATTCTTCTACCGTTTTTTCGTAGGCATACACCTTACTGACCTCACGGTTAAAGAAGCTCCTGCCATAAAATTCTCTTTTATCAAGCTCACTTCGAAGCCCTACAAAGGAAAGCTCATCTGGTGCTGCCTCTATGCCCAGCTCTTCTTTCAGCTCTCTGACTGCGGATTCCAGATAGTCACTTCCTGCTGTTAAGTGTCCCGCTGAAGAAACGTCATAACAACCAGGGTAGGAATCCTTGTTTGCACTGCGTTTTTGCAAAAGAACATCAAAACCATTTGTTCCATTCGGCCTTATGATCCAGACATGGGCGGTGCCGTGAAGAATACCTTCCCGATGCATGAAAAACCGGGCCATGACTCTTCCGGTCAGGCTCCCGTCTGTATGTCTTTCATCCAGCAGCTCCATTGCTTCTCCATTTAACACGGCAGCGGATAGGCGTTCCCCCTGATAGACCAGCTTCAGCGAAAAAAATGGCAGTTCATCCTTAAGCAGTTCAAAGAAAATCAGATCTCCTTCCCACAGAGGAAGCTGTCCTGTTTTTTCCTTTGGTACCCACTCTAAGCTGCCCTCATTGCATTCAATAAGAGTTCCTTTAAAATCGTCTGAGGTATATAAAAACATATATTCATCAGGATACTCATCGGATACAAACGTTATAATTCCTCTTTGCCGATAGGAATGAAGGGTGAGTCCTGTTTCCTCTTTCACTTCTCTTAACAGGCAATCCTCCGGACTTTCACCTTCCTCCAGATGTCCTCCGACCCCAAGCCACTTATCCTGGTTCATATCCTGTTTTTTCTTGATCCGGTGCAGCATCAGATAACTGCCATCCTGTTCGATATAACACAGGGTCGTAAGATTTTTATGAGCCATCTGTTTTTGCCATTCCTTCCTGTTCTTTGATTACCACATCCTCATTGGAATCCGTGTCTATACACGCATCCCCGCTATCTGTATCCCCTACCTGAATCTGAACCACACAGTTGGTCTTTTCTTCGTCATAGAATACCGGTATCCGGTAAAGGCCAGGAGTGTTAAAGTCGCATTGAGACAAATCAAAACTGAATTTTGTATGATCATAGAGTTCCCTGGAAAAATACCCGTCTGCATTTAAATCAAGTGCCTTGCCGACATTGGTCCTGGCGTAAAAGGTAGTAGTGACATTCTTATCAAAGATAGGTTTTGTCTTGTTTTTCATGATCTGTGTTAACAGAATCATAGCCGATGCCAGAGCAAATACTCCAAATAGACTGAATCGAATCCACTGTTTTCTTTTATTTTGTTCCATTTTCTCCTCCATACTCATATTAGTTTCTTATTTATCATTGGAATGCAGACCATTTGGCTTCGATCCCCCCCTTTTTAGAAAAAGCCCGACTGCAGGTTATCTTATGATGACTGCAGTCAGGCTGTATACCTGAAAATCAACCCGGCTGATTCTGGATCATTTGCTTTTTTCCGTGACTTGGAAGACAATTCCATCGCAGTCTATCTTATCACAGAATCTTAAGAATCATCTGTCTTGTTCCCTTAAGATTTTCTGAATTTCGCATCATTATTAATGCCAATCAGTTCGCAGGAGCATATAGCTCAATGTTGCGATGCTCCGCCGCCTTCAGAGACTCTTATTGGCTAAAACCATACTTCATTCAGGCCGCAGAAGAATTCGTCCGTTTGGTTTCAGGCACTTTTCCATCTTTGTTTTGTATATAAAAATAAAAGATTAACATCTACAAACGACAACAATACCTTTCCATTATTGTTAAGCATCCATTGCCTAACATTTACAGAATAAAAATTAAAGTGTTGTAATTCACTGCCCACTATTAATATATGATTTCTTCCTCATCCCAGTGTGCATGGATACCAGAGTGTTATAAACAACAAGGAAATATAACACTTATATTCTAAATACTTAAACATTTGAAAGAATTAGAGAAACCCATCTAATAATATTTCGGAACATTCTAGAATTTATTAAGGATTTGGTTGAGATTTTTACGAAATTATGCAAATATCTTACTTGTAACCATGGCTGGGCCTGTATCACCAGCCACCAGGGTATTACTTTTGAATTGAACTCCATAAAAAGACCGGCCAATGGTGGAAAATTCATTGGCCGGTCTATGATATTTACAGGATTAAATCTTTGAAACAATTAATGGCTATTTCCATAAATTTTCATTGCCTGAGATAAAAAAACAGACAGTCCTTCTCCGTACTGGTCAATATTTTTCAGGAAACGTTCATCAGCCACGTACAGCTGCCCAAGGCCGGCAAATGCCTCCAGAGAATATTGATATCCGAAATTTTTATTAAAAAATTGGTACATATGGTCCATGGCATCCTGAGCGATCTTAGAATCCGGCTGTTCAAACCGTATCTTTCCAAGCTCTCTAAACAGCTCTTCCATGCCTTCTGCCACCTGTTTTTGTTCCTGAGGAGACATGGAACTTATTTTTGCATTGCTTTCATCAACTGCTTTGTCTCCCCAAAGACGGCGAGCCTCCTCTTCGTACGGATTATCACCCATTATAAATCCAGCAAACTTTTCTTTTTGCGTCATAGCTTCTTCTCCCTTCCACGACCTCATGGTCTTTTCCAGTGTATCCAGCATGATATTTATTCGCTTTTTTTCATGCAGAAGGTATTTTTTCTGCAGCTTAAACGCCTCTTTTTGATTGAAATCAGGGCTGGATATCATCCTTTTAGTATCTGCAAGAGAAAATCCACAGGCTTTAAAAAACAGAATCTGCTGCAGCAAATCCAAATCATGTTCTGAATATTCCCTGTAATCATTTTCCGGATTCCGGTCGGGGCATAGAAGCCCTATTTTGTCGTAATGATGAAGTGTGCGCACACTCACCCCTGTTAAAACAGCAACTTCATTGGTATTCATCGGATTTCCCTCCTTGCAGTATCTATGATAGAGTATCACGTAACGTAGGAGTCAAGAGCATATTTTAATTATTTTGACTGCATTTGATTGCATCAATGGCCAGCACGACCATAAGTGCCAGAAGACTGTCCTCCATATCAGGCACATCAATGATATAAGTATCTGTAAAATGGAATAATTGCTTTTCAATTACGGCTACTGTTTTTCCAGTAGATGACATAATTTGATAATCCCACTCAAAAAAGCTGCCTTCCACTCTCCAGCCTTTAAAGTCTACGGAAAAGGAGGGCTTAAAGAACGTGAACTCCTTGCGGATAGTTCCTATGGTCTGACCGTTCACCTGTATGTCAAAGCAGGGAAGAAATGAGATAATATGCTCTCTTAAGGTGGCTAGATGGTTATCATACCGATCATAAATTTGAAGCTTGTGCCCCCAGGCTGGCGTTCCTTTTACCGTATAAATGGTATTTCCACTTTCGTCGTAGATGTCATAGCTGTCAAACCAGGAGAAAAAGCGTTGTTTGAACATTAATTTCATAAAATTGCTCCCTTTCCTAACATTTCATTCTTTTTCCTTCATGTATCATCTAATTCCATTGGATTTTATTATTATTCACTCCATTATTATAACAGAATGCAGACTTTTTACATACTATTTTAAAAGATACTTTATGAAAGCTGCAGTGCTACTAAATTTATAAAACGTTTTTCTTCCTCTCCTGTTCCTAATATTTCTGCAAAAACATGGAAAGTGATAAACGATAATTTACTGACATTTTTCTAAAATGTTACTTAGGGTACAAAAATTCAATTTTGTTCATAAAATATATAGGCATGATCATTTGCAGGATCTTGTCTAAAACATCTTGAAATGGAGGGTTGGAAATGGCTAATAGTGCGCTTCAAATTGAACTAAATACAGCTACGACTGTTGCTTCAGGTGCAAACGTCCTTTTTGATAGCATAGTCTATCAAGCTGGAGGGATCATCTATAACCCAGCTACAGGGGTTATTACCTTTACTGAGGCTGGGAGATTTGTAATTGATTGGTGGCTTGCCACACAATCATCTCAATCTACAAATGGCGCATCGTTTGCATTGTCATCTTCACAGGGAGATTTTCTGGAAGGAAATTCTCCAATAAAAACAGGTGAGGTCTTTGGGATTGGAATTGTTGAAGTTACAGCACCCCCAGTCACCTTGTCACTTGTAAATATTAGTACTGCAGAAGTGTTCTTCTCTCAAATAGTTCCCTTAAGAGGATCTTTAGTCATCGTAGAAGATGATATTACAGGAGGAGAGACTGGTGCTACTGGACCTACTGGTGCTACTGGACCTACCGGACCGACTGGACCGACTGGTGACACTGGATCTACCGGACCGACTGGTGATACCGGCCTTACCGGACCGACTGGTGCTACGGGTGCTACCGGACCTACCGGCGATACCGGACCTACCGGACCGACCGGCGATACCGGTCTTACCGGACCGACTGGTGCTACGGGTGCCACTGGGCCTACTGGTGATACCGGACCGACCGGCCCGACTGGTGATACCGGTCTTACCGGACCGACTGGTGATACCGGACCGACCGGACCGACTGGTGATACCGGACCGACCGGACCGACTGGTGATACCGGTCTTACCGGACCTACCGGCGATACCGGTGCTACTGGGCCGACTGGTGATACCGGTGCTACTGGACCGACTGGCGATACCGGTGCTACTGGACCTACCGGCGATACCGGTGCCACTGGACCTACCGGTGATACCGGACTGACTGGACCAACTGGTG
The DNA here is from genome assembly GCA_000526575.1 of Clostridium sp. 12(A). Taxonomy (GTDB): domain Bacteria; phylum Bacillota; class Clostridia; order Lachnospirales; family Lachnospiraceae; genus Lacrimispora; species Lacrimispora xylanolytica. The sequence continues at coordinate 196,058 of JAGI01000003.1, forward strand.
ATACCGGTGCTACCGGGCCGACCGGTGATACGGGTGCTACCGGACCTACTGGTGATACTGGGCCTACCGGACCTACCGGCGATACGGGTGCTACTGGACCTACTGGTGACACCGGGCCTACCGGACCTACCGGTGATACCGGCGCTACTGGACCTACTGGTGACACTGGTGCTACTGGACCTACCGGCGATACCGGGCCTACCGGACCTACCGGCGATACCGGTGCTACTGGACCTACTGGTGACACTGGTGCTACTGGACCTACCGGCGATACCGGGCCTACCGGACCTACCGGCGATACCGGCGCTACTGGACCTACCGGCGATACCGGGCCTACCGGACCTACGGGTGATACTGGACCTACCGGGCCTACCGGAGATACAGGAGCCACTGGACCTACCGGCGATACCGGGCCGACTGGACCTACCGGTGATACTGGACCTACCGGACCGACTGGTGATACTGGAGCCACTGGACCTACTGGCGATACCGGACCGACTGGACCTACGGGCGATACCGGGCCTACCGGACCTACGGGAGCTACTGGACCTACCGGACCGACAGGTGATACCGGACCTACTGGACCTACCGGCGATACCGGACCTACTGGACCTACGGGAGCTACCGGACCTACCGGACCTACGGGCGATACCGGGCCTACCGGACCTACCGGGGATACCGGACCTACCGGACCTACGGGCGATACCGGACCTACCGGACCTACTGGGGCTACCGGACCTACCGGACCTACTGGAGCCACTGGACCTACCGGACCTACGGGAGATACCGGACCTACTGGACCTACTGGTGACACTGGGCCTACCGGACCTACTGGAGCTACTGGGCCTACCGGACCTACCGGAGACACTGGACCTACTGGTGATACCGGACCTACTGGTGCAGGTGTAACAACGTTTGGTTTTGCTTATCAGCTGGCAACACTTGCAGATGCTACTGTTGTCGGAGGCGCTGATGTACCGCTCAGCAACAATGGTCCTCTGGCTGGAGTTACTCACACAGCTGGAACAACGACAGTAACAGTTCCTACGGCTGGAGTATATCAAATTGATTATTATGTCACTATAACTGCTGGTATTGGAGCATCTATAGCAATTGCAGTAAATGGTACTGTAGATCCTTCAACTCCTGTAACAGCGCTTGTAGCCACTGGAGAGGTTTCCGGAACTGCAATGCTAACATTAGCTGCTGGTGATGTACTGACTCTGAGAAACAACTCTGCAGTCGCCTTGACATTAGCTCTAGCGCCAAGTGTAGGTGCACAGTTTAATATTATTGAATTAGGTTAATTTATTGAAAGCTGGGCATTAGCTGACCAAAATCAGCTGGTGTCCAGCTATTCTTCAAGCACAGCACCCATTTTTATAGTGGTTAGCCGTGAAGCAGATAAAGCAGATAGAGCCAATGTCAGCTACGAATATGAGAGTCTTTAAACAATGAAAGCTGCCAATTAACAGGATCACTACTGTTAATTGACAGCTTTTTTATCATTTGCAGAACATGCTATGTAAAATAATTCTGATATAAAACTACATCATGGCTGGTAGAACAGCCGTTGCAATAACAAGCAGTAGATTTAATATCATACCAACCAGGGCACCAATTCCTGCAGCCTTAGATGACTTTGGATTTGTTGTTTTCCAAACAAGAAATAAAATCAGTCCCACAAGCGGAATAAAGAAACCTAAAACGCCCCACCAGTTACTCCCCTTTTGTGTTTCTTCTACACTTACTCTTTGCTCAATTGTACTCTCCATACTCTCCTTCACCTTTCCATAAATATGTAAACCATAAAGTTCCGCTTACATTATAGAACAAAAAACGACATTGTTGTTAAATATGTAACAATTAACCGTTTTGATGTAATAAATAGCAGATCTTAAATAATTTCCGGTCACACATACTGCAAAAAAAGCCCGGCAACCACGAGATAGCTGCCGGACCATTTTTATGATTCTATTTTTTTATCACACCACTCTTCCAGTACGCACTCCCCGCATCTTGCCTTTCTTGAGGTACAGACTGCCCTGCCATGGTAAATCAATTGAAAATTGATCCGGTTCCAGTGTTCCTCTGGTAAAACTTTTTGTAATTCCAGCTCTACCTGCACTGGATTTTTGCCCGCTGCCCAGCCAAGGCGCCTGGATATTCGGAATACATGAGTATCTACCGTAACGCCTGGTATTCCATAGGCATCAGCCAGGAATAAGGTGGCAGTTTTTCTTCCAACTCCTGCAAGGCTTAGGAGCCCTTCCATACTTGTGGGGACCTCTCCGCCAAAATTCTCTACAATCTGCTGACAGCATTTCTTTAAATTCTTTGCTTTATTTTTATAAATCCCCACGGAACGGATTGAATTCTCAATTTCCTCCACAGATGCTTCTGCCATATCCTTTACGTCAGGAAATCGTGTAAATAGCTGAGGAAGCGTCTCTTCCACCTGCTTATCGGTACTTTGGGCGCTGAGCATAATGGCCGCCAGCAGCTGCCAGGGCTGCCGGTGATAAAAGCCCTCCTTTGTGACTCCATAAACCTCGTCTAATTTATCCAGAGTCAGTTTCAAACGCTCTTTATTTATTTCTCCCTTTTTCATATGTATTCTCCTTCTGCCGCCGGATAATTCCCTTTTAACATCTACTAAGCTCTCTGTTATTCTATCTCTCCAGGCTCAAAAAGCTTTATGGTTCCGTATTCCCCGTCATATCCCGGACTGCATATCACCTTTTTCGCTCTAATCCGGGCGATACCTTCAGCGATCCATTCATTTGAGACCTTTTTGATTTCTTCAATGGGTATGTCTCTTAATATAGAAAATTCTGATCCAAGAGAATATAGTAGTTCCTGGTATTGATTTTGTACACGTTTGCTGGCTGTGGTATAGCCTGTGGAAGCTGCAACCACCTCCAAAAGGGGAACCAGACTTTCAAAAGGCTTTGCCCCCGGTAGCAGGACCTCCTCATTACGGTCGGCTAGCTGCTGGATTCTATGAGACACACCTGTGGTCAGCTTTTTGCCACAGACCGGGCATTTGCCATGGTAAGCCTTTGCCTCATCAGGAGAAAGGCATAGACCACATTTTCTATGACCATCATAGTGATATTTTCCCTCCTCCGGGAAAAATTCAATGGTGCCGGATAATCCAGTTCCTGTATTGATAGCTTTTTTAAGCCCCTCATAGGATAAGTCTATATCCATAAGGTTGGCTTCTCTTCCCATCTTAGAAGGAGAATGGGCATCGGAGTTAGAGATAAGCTGGAATCGGTCAAGAGCCGACAGCTTTCTGATCATGGGCGGATCCGAGGAAAGCCCGGTTTCCAGCGCATGGATATGAGGAGTTAAATCTTCAAAGCATTCCTCAATGGTATCAAAGCCAGAGAATGCGCCGAATAAGGAAAAATGAGGCGTCCAGATATGGGCTGGGAAAAATATGGCCTCAGGGCATGATTCTAATGTCATTTCCAGCAGATCCCGGCAATCAAGGCCTAAAATGGGACGTCCATCGGAGTGAAGATTTCCGATTGCTTCTAAATTCACAGAAAGGCGCTCAGCTTCTTCCAGTCCTGGAAGGAGGATTACGCTGTGGACCTTTCTCACTTTTCCATGTTTTTTATATATAGTACTGATTTCCCCTGATATTACGAACCGTGGAGTTCTCATTTGTGGCCGGTATCCCGGTTCCAGACAATATTCTTCTTTTAACCGGTATAGTCCATCTTCTGCTGGAACCAGCTTTTCCTTTAACTCTTCTCTCCATGCTCTATGAGTGAAATCTCCAGTTCCTAATAAATCAATTCCTTTTCTTCTTGCCCATAAATCCAGATATTCCGGGGTGCATTCCTTGCTGGTTGCTCTGGAATAATGGGAATGAATATGTAAATCTGTAATGTACATGTTCTCACCTGCTTTTTATAGAGAAAAGGGGCATTATCTGCCCCTGTCCAAACTGAAATAGTTTCCTGGCTTCCTTTTTCTGCCGTGCCAGTCCACTTCGCTCCTGTTTTACTTTCTCCTGCTGTAATTTTAAAGTATGCTGTGTTTTTATCTTTGTAATTTTATTATAGCACGGCTGTATTTTCCATGGAAGCCCCATCTTTTTCCTTGAAAACTGGTCATAATTGACTGTAAGATTTTTTTATGCTAGGATATGCCTATCAATCAGGAGAAAGGATTTTTCAGATGAATATCATGAATTTAATGCAGTTAAAAGAAGCCTGGGGCGTGTTTAAAGAAAATCATCCTAAATTCCCCTTGTTTTTAAATGCTGCTTCAAAAAACGGTCTAAAAGAAGGAAGCGTGGTGGAGATTACTATCACACCTCCGGAAGGAAAAAGCATTACCACCAACATAAAGATAAAAGAATCAGACTTAAAGCTTTTTGATCAGTTAAAATCCGCATTCAAATAGACCGCCTCTGTAAAAAACATTGTTGTATTTACCAAAATATGGTACAATGAACCAATCATTATGGTAAAAAGCTTCGCTATGGTCCATATTGCGGCCTGCGAACTACAACAGGAGGATTAAAAACGGAATGAAACATTCTATAAAAATATTTGCCGTTGCATTGCTTCTGTCCTTCTCATTGACCCTGTCTGCTTTTGCCGGAACCTGGATGGAGGATTCTAACGGGTGGCGCTGGCAGGAAAAGGATCAACTCTCCCCTGTATCTTCCTGGGAATGGATTGATTCCAATGAGGATGGAATGTCAGAATGCTATTATTTTGATGAAAACGGATATCTGCTTACCAATACTACCACCCCCGACGGCTACACGGTCAATGAAAATGGAGCCTGGGTGGCTGATGGCATGGTAAGACAAAGAGCTGCCAACCCGTCTGCCGCTGCCTCTGCTAAAAAGGAAGGTAGAGAGCTCTATTATCAGGCGATCAAGAAAAGCTCGGAACTTCAGGGGCTGGATATCAGCGGTGATATTCACATGAGCCTTTCTTATACTGATATGGAAGTTCCCATTTCCATGAAGCTGCGCTTACAATACCATGACATCAATACTCCCAACATGGAATTTCTTTCGGAGACAGCGATGCAGATGATGGGATCAAAGGACGCCCATCAATCCTTTTATAAAGATGGTACCTACTATTCCAACGGCGGCACTCATAAAAAGTATAAGATGAAGATCGGCCATGAGGATATGACGAAGAATTTAACTCTTGGTGGATTGACCGGCCAGTTCTTTGCATTTATTGACAATGTTCAGATAGCAGATGGTGATTCAGGAAGTAAGACCATCGTATATTCCAGCAGCGGAGACGGAATGGAACCATATCTCAGTAATATTAATAATGAAATATGGCCGCTTCTCAATGAGCTAGACTTCAAGATAAACCGAATCAGCGGCAAAGCAGTTCTCACCCCGGAGGGATATTTCTCCAAGGAGGACATCACGATTGATACCACCATGGAAGAGGATGGGGAGACGGCTGGTTTTACCATGAACATCAGGCTGGATTATAACAACCCAGGCCAGGCTGTAACCATTAATTTTCCTTCTACCGATGGGTATGAAGTAGTCGTTTATTAACACAATACATTAATTGCAAAAGGGAGGAAACCAGCCGATGGTTTCCTCCCTTTTTATGCTTTAAGCTTTAACCGTAGCAGATATCTTACACTGATTACAAAAAGTATGGGAAATAGGACTGCTGCCAGAATTCCCATTTTCAAATTGTTACCTAGAATACCTGAGACCTGACCCACAAGGGTGGGGCCTGAAGAACAGCCTAAGTCCCCGGCCAGGGCAAGAAAGGCGAACATAGCCGTTCCCCCGCCCCGAATGGAGGCTGATGCCATACTAAAGGTGCCAGGCCACATGATCCCAACGGACAGACCACATATTCCACAGCCAATCAGCCCCAGTGCCGGATGAGGTGACAGGGAAATTAGAATATAGGACGCAATACATAAAATACCGCTGTAGGTCATCATTTTTCCCAAATCGATTTTTTCTCCGTACTTACCGTAAAGGGCTCTTGACGTTCCCATCATAGCTGCAAAAAACATAGGGCCTGCAAGATCACCAACCGCTTTTTTCACCTTAAGGCCCTCTTCGGCAAAGGCTGAGGCCCACTGGCTTACCGCCTGTTCGCCGGCTCCGGCACAGACCATTAGTATCATAAATACCCAGAATATCTTTTTCCCTATAAGGGTCCTAAAGGAGATCCCCTCATCTTCCTTTATAAGAGGTGCGATTGGGACACGGAAGAAAGTAATCATGTTATAGAGCGGTATCAGCGCCCAAAAAAGGGCCAGTATCCTCCAGTTATCCACACCCAGTAATACGAAAAACACGGTGGAGATGAGAACCACACCAACATGGCCCCAGCAGTAGAAGGAATGTAGCATGCTCATAGCCTTTTCCTTATTTTCCGTGGGACATGCCTCTACCACAGGACTTACTAAGACCTCTAAAAGTCCCCCGCCTGCTCCATAAATCATTACCGCTCCTAAAAGTCCGGTCCAGGGATTAGAAAAAAATCCTGGAAGTACCACAAGGGAAACAAGACCAAGGGCACATAGAGCAAGGGCTGTAATCATGGAAATCCGGTATCCTACCTTGTCAATCACGCCCGCTGACAACAGATCCACCAATAGCTGGATACCAAAATTAAAGGTAACAAGAAGGGCTATCCGGGATAATGGTATGTCGTATTCCTTTTCAAACGTAAGAAACAGAAGCGGTACAAAATTGTTAATTATGGCCTGTACAATATAGCTCATAAAGCAGGCGCGTATGGTTTTATTATAATCCTGACTCATTACTTTCCTCCCTGGTCTCATTTGTTGTATTATAACGCATAATAAAATCTGATTCTTGCAAGATATGGCCAATTTATGATATAATCTAGCCATTCTTTCAAAGGAGAACCATTTATGCAAAGCACTAGAATACAGACAGACGAATCCATGATGGAGCTTGCCTCCCATGGCTCAAAGGGTTTTCCTCTGCAATATTATTACGAAGACGTAGGTCAATTTGAAAACCGATGCATTGACTGGCACTGGCACAGGGAGTTTGAGCTGGTTTCCGTTACAAAGGGCATTGTACAATGCTCCATCGGCAACATCAGTCACATACTGGAAGACGGGGATGGCTTGTTTATTAATTCAGGAGCCATACATCGGTACGCTTCTGCAGGAAGTGCGGTGATTCCCAACGTGGTATTTTCACCAGAATTCATGGCACCGGAGGGAAGTCTGATTTATGAGCAGTACTTATCTCCCTTTCTCTCTTCCGGTATTTCTCATATCGTTTTAAAATCCATGATTCCCTGGCAAAAAAGCATCCTTAACAATCTTTTAAAGCTTTACAGCACCTGTGAGAATAAGGGGTCTGCCTGGGAACTTAAAACCCATACTTTGATCTGCCAGATATGGACAGAGCTATATGAACACCGAAACGAATTAGTCACCATGGAAAATACGGGAACCAACCGTATCTCCCAGGCCCGTTTTCGACGCATGACCATGTTTATTGAAGAAAATTACAGAAGGAGGCTTACGCTAGATGATATTGCTGCCTCGGTAGGTGTTAGTAAACGAGAGGCACTTCGCTGCTTCCAATGCTCCGTTCCCTTATCTCCCATTGAATACCTTAACAAATATCGGCTGAAGCAGGCCTCCAACCTCCTTCTTTCTACGGGCTATTCCATAAGCACAATAGCAGAATCCACAGGATTTGAGAGTACCAGCTACTTTGACCGCTTGTTTAAAAGAGAGTTTCACACGACGCCCAGAAAGCATAGAAATGCCTTGAAAAGGCAGGAGAAAGATATGGATAAGCAATTATAATAAGCTGCATATAACTAAAAACAGCTCCCCCTCACCAAAACCGTTTTCCTGCTGAAAACTGTCCCGGTGAGGGGGAGCATTGATATATTCAAAAGAGAATATAAGTCTATCTGGGATGAATGATAAATCCTATGAAAAAGAACAGGAAAAAGTAAATCAGAACCAGAAGAAAGCAGATTTCTCCTGCCACGCGGATTTTAATAATTCTTATCCCCTTGGTCCATTTATAAAAATAATAAGATATTAATACAATTCCAAATGTGCCAAGCGAAATAGGCAGCCAGGCCATGATAAGAAAAATAAGATTCATCGTTTTACTCCTGAAGAACTTCCTTTTCTTATCTTCTCCCTTTTCCTTTCACTTATAAGCCGTGTTTATCAGAATTGCCTTTTCTCCATGATTTTAACAGAAAAACAATAGGAAATACCATATATCACGGCACAGATGCATGCCAAAATCCCAAAAAAGGGCGCTGGCTTTATGGTTCCTAACTGACGGAACGCTGCTGTTATATTCAAATTATTTAACTCAAAGAGTTTTGCAATGCCAAATACAACGGCAAAGATAGTTATGGATACGCCGAACAAGGCGATTCTTCCCTTTTCAATTCCAAATTTAAATTGAATGGGAAGATTCACTGCACAAAATAATTGTACCACAAAAAGATACATAAGCGCACCCGGAAGAATTTCTCCCATATCCATATTCTTTCCTACCAATGATTTTATGAAAACAACAGCTAAGAACAAAATCCAGACAGTGAGACTTACAAGGATTCCAAACCCGTACTTTTCCCTTACATAATCTCTTCTGCTATAGGGCAGGGTGAAAAGAAAAGAGAATCCATTTTCAAACTCATCATAGCTGATGGTGGTAAATGTGAACATCATACACATCAGCGTCATATACCCGATGATATATGCGGGATTAAAATTAGCGAACAGCAGCAGTGCGCAGATCATTGCAAACATGATGTAAAATTTCGCCTGGTTCTTAAACAAAATCAAATCCTTTATAAAGAATCCTATCATATCCGCTCACCTCGAATCATTAATGTCAGAATCTCATCAATGGTCCCTTTCTCCATAACGAGATCAGGATAGTTACGAGTATAATACCCCTTTTGGTCGGTCAGGCAATAGTAGCCGTAGGCTTCTTTCCTGCGTCTGATGATATGCTGATGATCCAGCTCTTCATACTGTTCTTTGGTAGCCTTTAATAATCCATAACGGTCAAGGAGCACATCTGTCTCTTCATGGAGAACGATTCGTCCCTGATCAAGCAAGTAAACATCATCACAAAGAGTCTCTAAATCCTTTGATATATGAGAACTAATGAGAATGGATCGGTCTCCTTCCTGCATATAAGCTCTGATGTAGTCAAGAAGTTCATCTCTGGCAATGATATCAAGCCCTGCGGTAGGCTCATCTAAGATCAGTATTTTCGCCTGGTGAGACATGGCTGCAATCAATTTAAGCTTTGCTTTCATACCAGTTGAAAATTCCTTGATTCTCTTGTGAAAAGGAAGTCCTGCATCTCTGCATTTTTGCTCAAATTCTTCTTTATTGAATTTTTTATACAAATTCTTTAAAAAGATAGATATATCAGAAAGGGTGAGATAGCCGCTGAATCCGGAATCGTAAAGTACGACCCCAATTTCTTCCCTTTCTTTCGCAGTCAGATCCTTGGGTTCCTTGTTAAGGATTCTTATCTTACCTCCATCGACTGAAATAAGCCCCAGGGCTGACTTAAATATCGTTGTCTTTCCTGCTCCGTTAGGTCCTACCAGTCCGGTAATGTATCCTGTACGCAGCTCCAAAGAACAATCCAGACTGTAACCGTCATACTGCTTCTGTACGTTTTCCATTGTTAGCATCATAATCAATCCTCCAAAATGATACGAAACATCTCTGTTATGTCCTCGTCACTCATACCACAGCTCCTGCCCTTGCGAATGGCTGTCTCTAAGTCTGATTCCACTTCTTTTCTCTTCTCTTCCAATATCAAGCCTTGATTGGTGCAGGCTACAAAGCTTCCTTTCCCATGCACGGTTATGACAAAGCCCTCCTGCTCCAGTACGTCATAGGACTTTTTTACAGTCAGTGCACTGACTCTCAGTTCCTTTGCTAGACTGCGTACAGATGGAAGAGATTCTCCTTCTTTTAACTGGCCCTCCATAATAAGGCCCTTGATTTGTTCCACCGCCTGCTCATAGATCGGCTGCATGGAAGAGTTATTTATAATGATCTTCATAAATTTCCCCCTCGACAAACAGCATATAACAGTTGACCAAAAATGTCAACTGTTATATGCTGTTTATTTTAAACCTGATGTAATTAATTGTTTACTTTTTTAGCTGAAACTGGAAAATCAGATTACGAAGGGACTGGGCCTGACCGGTAAGCTCCTCACTGGAAGCAGAATTCTCTTCTGCCGTGGCAGCATTTACTTCTACTACCTGAGAGATCTGGCCGATACCGTTGTCAATCTGTCTGGCTGCCATTGCCTGATCCTTTGATGCAGAAGCAATGCTCTCCACCTTGTTCATAACAACTTCTGTTCTTTCTACAATAATACTCAAGCCCTTAGCGGCTGTATCAGCGATTACAGCCCCCATCTCCACTGCCTCCAGAGAATCTTCGATTAACTGGGTGGAGGTCTTTGCTGCATTGGTACTCTGGCTTGCTAAGAGGCTTACCTGGTTGGCAACAACTGAAAAGCCTTTGCCTGCTTCACCGGCTCTTGCCGCCTCAATGGAAGCATTAAGTGCCAGGAGGTTCGTCTGAGATGCAATATCATTGATGGTATTGATGATCTTATTAATTTCCTGTGAGGTATTTCTGATTACCTCCATAGCACGGACCATCTCCTGCATGTTTTCATTTTCAAGATTGATACTCTTTGTAACATTCGTCATCTCATCGCTGATTTCAACTGCATTCTGCGCATTCTCAGAAATTCTTCCGGACATATCTGCAATGGTATCGGAAAGGTCTTTTACAATGGCCGCCTGATTGGCTGCGCCTTCTGCCAGGGTCTGAGCGGAACCTGCGATCTGCACGGATCCCATGGAAACTTCATCAGACACCTGACTGATATCTCCCAGACTCTGGGAAATCTTAGTGGTAAATAATTTCAGGGACTTTTCGATATTTCTAAAATCTCCTAAAAATTCATTTTTAAAATTCACATTAAAATTACCGGATGCCATGCTGCCCATAACGGAATCAATATCCTCGATATAGGATGCAATCTTTTGAATGGAGACCCTTAAGCTGTCTGCCACCTGCCCGATTTCATCGTTGGATACATATGTAATTTCCGTATGTAAATTTCCTTCTGCAATGTCTTTTGAAGCTGTCTCAAGCTCTCTAAGCGGAACCACTATACTGGCGGAAAGCCGTCTTGCCATAACAATGGCGGTAACCAGTGAGATTACGGAGAAAACAGCTAGTAGTACTGAGGCAATATTCTCCACGACCTGGCTTGTTTCAAATTGCTGCAGGGCTTCCTTATCAGATCTTGTACCTGTGTTATCAAGGGCATCTGCAAGCATTTCAGAAGATTTATTATAATCTGTATTATAAAAGCTGATGGCCTGCTTCGTCTGTCCGTCTTCTACCAGTTGAACGAAATGATAAGTATCTTCTTTAAATTTGCTCACGGCCTCAGTTAAGCTCTGTGATATTTGTTCGTCTTTTAGATTTGTTTTAATCACGTTGATATAACCGTCGATTTTTTCAAATCTTTTGTCAAAATCTTCTTTTTGTTCTGCTGTCACAGCCGGATCATTGGAAATGACTGCCCAAAGCATACGCTTGTTAATGGTCTGTACGTCTTTTCGAATTTCCATCTGTTGTTTTGTGGTCTCATATTGTACGTGAAAAAAGGTATTGAAATGATTACCGATCTTACGAAAGCTTACGAGTGAAAAAACTGAAGAAAGAAAAATGATTAATACAAGGACTGCAAATACAAGATTCAATCGACGGGAAATTTTAAGTCTGCTGCTCTTTTTCATAAGTGCTCCCCCTTTATCCTAAGATATGGAATTAGTAAATATATACAATATTATTATATCAATTATCTGCCATTTTTCAACATATTTTGCAGAATATTACAATTCTTTAAGGTTGTATTCTATTTATTATAGAACCCACCTAACAAAGGCACATACACATTAACATTTATTAAGAACAAGCCTCTGCTTTTCTAAATTTCCATGGATTCATATGTCGAAAAATGTCAACACAAAAGGGCCGATGCCACCTACCGTTAAATGGCATGCTCCGGCCCTCTGATTTATATGACTCCTGATTCGTATTCAAAGCTTACATAGTCACTGGAAAGGTCAAAAATCTGGTCCTCCCCTTTATACAAAAGAAATCTTCCCCGGAGCAGATGACCTTCCTTAATAAAGCGGGTCATTCCTCCCTTTCCGGGAGCCATGAGTTTATGAGCAAAGGTAGGTATCTCTCGTTTTCCCTGGCTGCTTAAATAGACCTTTAAGGTATACTTCCCCTGTTTTAGAACAACCGAAGTCCGTCTTTTGCATATGACCTTTACCCCAAGATAGGTGGCAAAGCGGTATTCTCTTCCCTTATAATGAATGACGCAGATGCAGCCCTCAAAGCTAGCTCCCATAAACGGGATACTGGCAACCGATACCATGATGGAGGCTGGCTCCTTAAACCGGTTGCATTGAATCCAAAGGTAATCTTTGGGAAAGGCTCTTCCTTTGTCGCCTTCCATGTATCCTTTTTCTCCTTCAAAATCTAACACCGTTCCATTTATCATGACTCTCCCATGAAGGGTATGAGACATGCTGATTACCTGGTGCCTGCATTCCATAAAGGGCATTAGCTCAAAGGGTCCCATAATGGAATACCGCAGAGGGCTGATGGGACCGTAATGAATGATTCCCTGAAGGTCGATATCCTTTGATCTTACATTTAAGCGAATCCCGCGATGGGAGAAAACATTAGGGCCCAGCATGATTCGGTTTTGTCTTCTGTCAACCAGATAATCCTCCTCGGAAAAATGGAGGAAATAAGAGGTCTCATTCCAGATAATCTGCAAAAAAGGGTGCCTGGTTCCATTTTTCTCCACGCTGATACCAGGAATCAGCGCCAGTATACTATCCTTGTTCTGATGCTTAAAATACCAGCCTTCAAAAAATGCGAAGTTTGCGTTGGTATAAAAAGTGGTAACACAGGAATCTCTTAAGCTGTCCCTTAACAAAACGGTTCTTCTTTGAAGCTTTTGATTGAAACGTCTTATCTCGCCCATGCTTTCCGGCCTTTTGTGCATGGTACATTTCTTATGTTGCGGCATTTGTCCTCAGTCTCCCATCTGTTCATTTTTCTGTATCAGTTAAACATAGGGTTACCAGATTTCATGCTCCGTAGTCAGCATATGGAGAGAAAGTATGATAGAAAAAAGCCTCGCCGGCAAATCGTTGATTTACCAGTGAGGCTCCTGATTTTATATTCCTTTTAAGACCTTGTCCGTATATTCCCGAATTATCTCCGCAGAGCTTCTAAATCGCTCCAGCTCTTCTTCTGTCATGTGTATCTCAAGTATGTCTGCTGCCCCTGTCCGATTTAAAATCGTAGGAACTCCGGCATACACTCCGTTTTGACCGTATTCACCTTCTAACAGCGTGGAAACCGGGATGATCCGGTTCTCATCGTAAAGAATTGCTTTGATGATTCCGGCGCAGGTGGTAGCGATTCCATAGTAAGTGGTTCCCTTTCTCTGATAGATCTCCCAGCCTTCCCGGACTGTTTTCTTTACGATTTCATCAAGATCCACATCACCCAGCATGTCCTTGTTATCATGAATAATATCCTGGAATGGCTTTCCTGCTACGGTTACGGTAGACCAGGGAACCATCTGGGAATCACCGTGCTCTCCCATGGAATAGGCATAGATGCTTCTCGGATCAACGTTCACCAGTTCTGCAATGAAGTTTTGAAGTCTTGAGGTATCAAGAGCACTTCCGGTTCCAATAACCTGATTTTTAGGAAGTCCTGATAATTGATATACGTAATGAGCCATAATATCGACTGGGTTTGAAACAACGATGAAGATGCCGTCAAAACCGCTTGCCATAATGGGGTCTACAATGGTCTTTACTATCTTTGCGCTGACTTCTAAGGTATCAAGTCTGGTCTGACCCTTTTGGGGCGGTGCTCCCGCTGTAATTACTATAATATCGGCATCTGAGCAGTCCTTATAGCCTGCCACACGGACCTTTACGTTGCGGTCCAGATACTTAATCGTATCGCGAAGGTCAAGTACTTCTCCCAGCGCTCTCTCTTCATTAATGTCAATCATCAGGATCTCATCACAGATTCCCTGAGTCACAAGGCTGAATGCGGTTGAAGAGCCTACGAGACCGCAGCCGACTATGGCTATTTTTGATGTTTTTATCTTCATCTGTCAATTCCTTCTTTATGTTTAGAGTCATGATTATCATAACTCAAAAACTAAAAATTATCAAAGGAATTTTCTACAGATGTTCCACCAATCCTTCCAGCTTTTTCGCTGTGGCATTTAACTCACTGATAGAATTTACAATGTTCTTAAATTCCTGGGTTTCCTCATTAAAAATGGTGTTGGATTCGGTGATTCTGCTGTTGATGACAGTAATAGAAGCATTGATGCTTTTTAAAACCGTATCAATCTGACCAATGGAATCGTTGGTGGAGGCAGACATCTTCCTGATCTCACCTGCAACTACGGTAAAGCCTCTTCCTGCTTCTCCTGCTCTTGCTGCTTCAATGGCAGCATTGAGACCTAACAGGTTTGTCTGTGTGGAGATATCTTTTACAAAGTCCAGAATACCATCGGTATTTCTTGTGCTTTCATTGGCTTCATTTACCTTCACGGATATTTCGGAATTCATATTTTTTAATTGTTCAATTCCATTAGAAACACTTTTTGTAGATTCTGCAATCTGAGTGATTCCTGCTGATAAACTATTAACGATTCTGACCAGGTTATTTCTTTTTTCCAGACTTTTTCCAAGGGTCAAAACCCCAATCACTTTTCTGCCCTTATCAAAAATGGGAACCGCATAGGACTTAAACGGGATTCCGTAAACCGTTGCCGGCACATCCAGTACTGTCACCCTCCCGCTGTTAAGGCTCTCTCTGATGGCACCCCCTGCAGGGATTAAATCTCCTGGAGTGATATGGAATCTTAACTGATTGCCATTTTCCACCAAAATAAATTTCTCTGTGTCTGTTAATGCGAAAGCAACATCATCATCAAATAAGCTGGATAAATACGGAATCACCTCATAAAATGAGTCCAATAACTGGTGCTCTGTGGTAAAATTGTTCATAATACCTTCCCCCTTCATTCGTTAAGCCGTCTTATGTAATTTCCTGGACAGATACTTAAAATTTATCATTTGTAAAATAATTCTATTTTAGTATATCCTTGGAAGTATGTCAATGCGAAGGGCTACAAGCTTTTAAATATTTTAGGATAAAATTGGGGAAATGTAACGGCCCGGTTTTTGTCCATAATAAGCATTGGCCCCATGCTTCCTTAAGTAATGCTTATCAAGAAGCTCTCTTGGGGCTGGCTTCACATGGGGGTTGATCTGTTCACACCTGGCTGCCATTTTTGCCACTTCTTCTAAAACCACACTATGATGAACTGCCTCCCTGGCATTCTTTCCCCAGGCAAACGGCCCGTGATTTTTACAAAGACAAGCTGGAACTGCCATATAATCCTTATCTTTATAATAATCTGCAATCAAAATTCCTGTATTCTTTTCATAGGCACCGTTTATCTCCGCTTCATTCAGACAGCGAAGACAGGGAATTTCTCCATACATATAATCGGCATGGGTGGTGCCGTAGCATGGAATCCCTCTTCCAGCCTGAGCCCAGCTGGTGGCCCAGGAGGAATGAGTATGTACCACTGCCCCAATATTTGCAAATGCCTTATAAAGCTCCAGATGAGTGGGCGTATCAGAGGATGGATTTAGGCTCCCCTCTACAATATTCCCCTCCAAATCCACCACGACCATGTCCTCTGGATGCAGCTTTTCGTATTCTACTCCGCTTGGTTTAATCACGAAATACCCGCTCTTTCTATCAATAGCACTTACATTTCCCCAGGTAAATGTCACCAGTCCATACCTAGGCAAATCCATGTTTGCTTCATAAACCTGAAGCTTTAAATCTTCCAGCATATTTTCTCCTCCTCTATGGTGTTATCCGGTACATGGCGATTTCATCGGTTTCACGGTTTGCACTAATTAGTAAATCATCACCATCCTTCATCAGATGGCACACATTTGCCGGACCGCAATCTCCATCTAGCACTTCCCACTGGTAATTGCTGATGTCCTTGTTCCAGGTAAACAACAGAAGGTTTCTTTCCCCTTGTCTATGACCCACTACAAGACAAGGCCTTCCACACAAATTTCCTCCGTATATGGCATGGGTAAATTCTGCAGGTCTTTCATATTCATATACCTTTTGAAAACTACCAGCCTGTTTTTTATAGATAGAAATCTGATCCCCATGGAACGGAGATAATACCGCAAGCTCTTTTTCCCCATCTTCATCAAGATCCACAAGAACGGCATCACTGGAAGGAGTATGCAGCAATTCCCTTATCTCCCACGGTTCCCCCTTTACTGCTGGGGGAATGAATTGACAGATGCCTCCTTCAAATGAAACAAGCCCTGTTTCCACCCCCTCTTCCTCCACCCGGTAATATCCGTGGTTTCGAAGCATGTTATCCTTTATGATCTCAAAATCCAGGGGATTATCTTCATTCAAGCTGCTTAAGTCCTGAGGAAGTACAGCGGCATAAACCTTTCCAGGACTGGACCAGTCTTCTTTATATTCGTGACCAGATTTTAAGGTACAGGCTAATAAATAATGAATGCCATTCCGTTTAAGAATATCAAACCGATGGATATGAGGAAGCTTTACCAGGGTTCTTATCTGCCAATCATCAGGGCCGACTGGCGTTACAATCACAATGCTGGATTCCCTGGAGTCATTAGGGGAATAAAATCTATGAGTCGCAAGAAATTGTCCGTCGGTTCCAGGAACCTGTACCATGGACATCGTACCCCCTGGCCCTTTCCATACGATGTCCACGACCTTGCCGTCCATATCAAAGAGCAGGCACCGCTCTTCTTTCTCCGCTGCCACCAGAAAATGTTCTTTTCCCTTGTAGTTTAAGGGTGCCACAGAATAACATTTGGTCAAATGCTCCAATACCTTTTTTTCTGCTTTCATTCTAATCTCCCCCTTAACACTGCTTATTCAGTATTTCTGTCATTCGCCGGTTGGCATCATAAAGGTCTTTCATCCATTCCTCATTTCCGGTGAACCAAAATTCCGTGACGAATTTTCGAATGCCCAGTTCCCATGCTGTCTCTATGGCACGTTCAAAATCCACATGCCCCATACCAAAAGGAATCTCCCGGAACTTTCCAGGTACCGTTTCTTTTAAGTGCATGGCGACCAGATGCCCCTTTCCTGCTTTTAAATCATCAAGGGCATCGATTCCATATGTTTTTGCTGCATTTGTGATGTTTCCGATATCCGGATAGACGTTTAGATACATAGAAGATACTAATTTTACATATTCCATGGACTTTTCCACTGTATTCATAAATTCCGTTTCCATGGTTTCAAATCCCAGTAAAACTCCGGCCTTTGCTGCGATTTCAGTGGCCTTTTTTAGATTATCCAGAAAATATTCTCTGGTATCCTCACTGGAATCCTCGTAATATACATCATAGCCTGCCAGCTGAATGATCCTCACTCCCAGGTCATCTGAAAGCTGGATGGCTTTTTTCATAATATCCATTCCTTTTTCCCGTATCTCAGGGTCATGGCTTCCAAGTGGATATTTTCGATGTCCGCTAAGGCACATGGTACGTATGGGAAGTCCTACGATTTTCATCATACTGATGAGTTCCAGGCGCTCGGCCTGGGACATGGATAAGCGGCTCAGCTTTTCCTCTGTTTCATCGATGCTGATTTCTACGAAATCATACCCGGCTGCTTTTGCCGCCTCCAGTTTTTCTTTCCATCCAAGCCAAGAGGGCATGGATTTCTCATATAATCCAAGGGTGTATGCCTTTTCCATAAATTTGCCTCCATACAGATGCAATCAAAATGGAAGCCCGGGCATTGTTCCACAATGATTGGTTTATCTATCCTTCCGTGAGACCACGTACACAGTTACGCCTTTTTCCCGTATGAGGTCAAGGGCTTCTGTGGATGCTTTTTCATCGGTAATCAAATACTTTATCTTGTCGATGGGACAGCTGACAAAGCTGCTGTTCTTCCCAATCTTCGTATGATCTGCCAGGACGTATACTTCCTGGGTCGCATGACTGACCATCATTTCATTGATGCTCACTTCATTAAACAGTTCGGTCGTCATTCCATTTTCAGCGCTGATACCAGAGCATCCGATAAATGCCTTTTTCGCATAAATCGTCTGCAGATTCCTAAGAGCAAAATCTCCTACCATAGCTTCTTTTGGATAGCGCAGTTCACCGCCTGTCAGCACCACATTTACTTCCTGAGAGTGATCACAGTGAATGGCTTTTCCATTATTGGTTATGACCGTAACATTGGAACAAGAGATATGCTCCAGTATTTTTAAAGCATTGCTGCTGGTATTGATAAACAGGGTGTCATTGTCTGTAACAAATCCTGCTGCAAACTCAGCAATCAGTTTCCGGTAAAGAGAAATCTCATCCATGGGGTTTTGGGATGCGACAGCCCCTCCGTGGGTGCGGACAAGAAGCTTTCTGTCTTCTAAATACTGTAAATCTCTTCGTATGGTTATCAGAGACACTTCTAATATATCCGCCAGTTCATCTACCCGCACCCTGGGATTCTTTTCCATCAATGCCAGGATGCGGTTCCTTCTATTATCTACACAAGCTCGATCCTTTTTCATATTCTTCCCTCTCAATTCACAAAGATAGGTTCATCATACACATTATATCCTTTCAAGGAGCTTGTGTCACTTGTTTTATGTTCGTTTTGATTGTAATTAAAGAATTCCGTTTTCCCTCATCTTATCTTCCATTTCCTGAGGGGACATAATGTTCCGAAGTCCAATCACCAGGGTTCCTTTGTCCTGTGCACTCTTAAACATACTTACAAAATTCTGGGCACAAAATACCACATCGTACTGGGCCGCAGCTGTCTTTCCTTCGGAAAGGGCACAGTGATGGACCTTGGAAGGCTTTAACCCAACCTTATCAAGAACCTTCTGCATTGTCATTTTCATCATCAGGCTGGAACCAGCTCCGTTGGCGCAGCAAACCATAAAACTCATATTTTGTTTTACCATAATCCTTCTCCTTACTCCTGTTTCATTCCTTTAAGTTCTTTATAGGCTTCGTAATTCTCTGTAATGAGGAAATAGCCCTTTTTATCCTTGCGGTACTGAATCTGAGGAATCGCAATCAAAGCGGCAAATACAATGGCAACACCAGCATAGCTTAAGAACTTCATGACTCCTGTCATAACAGGCCATACCACAGCCCAATCCCACATGCCAAGATATCCGCCGTAAGCAGCCATTCCTACCCAGCCAGCGATTAAGGCTGAACCAAAAACCTGACAGATGCCGGAAAAGAACGGAAGAAGAAGAGCCGCTTTAATTCCTCCTTTTTCATTGGCAAATACAGCTATGGTAGCATTATCAAAAAATACGGGCACGAAACCGCATATAACAAGGACTGGACTCTTTAATACAATAAGAGCGAGGATTGCAAGCATCTGTCCCACAAATCCTGCAAGGAAGCCAAGAGGAACTGCATTGGCAGAACCAAAACCGAATACAACGGCACAGTCAACTCCTGGGAGCGAGCCTGGAAGCAGCTTATCTGCGATTCCCTGGAAGGAGGCAGTCAGCTCTGTGACGAAGGTTCTGACACCAAGCTGTAAAATAGCCAGATAAACGGAGAAATATAAACAGGTTTGAATGACATAGAAGAACATACTGGCTCCTTCTTTCATGAACTTCTGCTCCACCAGATAATCCCTGCCAAGTACACAGAGGATGGTACCGAAGAACATCACCATAAGAATGGAGGTACAAACCATGTTTTCATTGAAGATGGACATGAAACCTGGCAGCTCAATATCATCAATCTTTTTGATATCCTTACCATCTTTTCTCTTGCCAAACAGTTTCTCTGCCAGCCAGGTGTTAAAGGCAATCCCGAACATCTGCTGATGAGCCAGACAAAAGCCTGCTCCATCGGTCAGCTCCTGACAGGGCTTAATGGTCAGATTCGAACCAACGGCCCAGTAGGCTCCCAGAATCAAGGCCATTACAATTAAAAGTGCCACATTGTTATGTAACAGGAACGGACAGGCAAAGAGAATCAGCCAGTAAGCAGTTGCAGCCTGCTGCACCTGTACGTGTCCGGTGGTGAATAAGGCTCTCATTTTTGTGATTTTACGAAATCTTACCAGCAGGATATTTACTATAAATGCAATGAGAAGAAGAATCATGGCATTGCCGAAGGTTTTTCCAAAAACCTCTTCCACTCCTGCAGTTACTGCATTCTGGCCAAAGTAAGGATCAATTACCATGGCATTCATGTTAAAACGGTCTTTCAACCCCACCAGCACAGGCCGGAAATTACTTACCAGACCGCCGGAACCAACGGTCAAAATTAAGTAACCCACAATTGCTTTTAATACTCCGGCAAGAACATCGTACCATGGTTTACCCAGCAGAATGTATCCGATCATAACGATCAATCCAATCATAAATGCCGGCTGCTGCAATACATTGACTGCAAAAAACGACCAAATCTTTAATAATACCTCCATAAGAACCCCTCCCATGATTAATTCAGATAATCTTCCTGAATCCTCAGTAAATCTTCCGGTGTCTGCGCCTGCATAAGCGCTTCCACCGCCCCTTCATTCATTAAAAGCTCCGACAGCTTTGTCATATTTTCCAGATGCTGCTCTGGATTGCAGGAAGCAAGGGTAAAAAACAGTTTTGCTTCCTTATCCTCTTCCCCTGGTGCAAAGCTTACTGCTTTATCCAGCTTCATAAATCCAATCGCAGTTTTGTGCACTCCCCTGGCACATTCCTGGGAATGAGGCATTGCAACATTTGGCATGATAATGATATATGGACCGTATTTCTTAATACAGCTGATAATATCTTCCTTGTAATTTGACTCTACGGTTCCATCTCTCTCTAATGTTTCACAGCTCATACGAACCGCTTCTTCCCAGTCAGCGGCCTCTCTGGCAAATTTATAATGTCCCTGTTCTACAAATTCTTTTAACATCTGTCCCCTCCCCAAACGCTCTACAGACAGGCACGAAACGGTATATTCTGCGGAGCTTCAAAGCAATCTTCAAATCCTCTTGGGTGGTGATATGCTTTTTTCTCCCGATCCACAGGATAAACGTATTTCCCCCCCACTTCCCAGAAAAATGGTTGGAACTGATAATCAAGACGATCCTTTTTCATATCGTAGAGGACCCGGATCTCATTCACATCTGCCATGAAATTCGTCCAGACATCGTAATGAATGGGAATGACCACATCGCACCGTAATGCCTCTGCCATGCGAAGGATATCGCAGGAGGTCATCTTATCTGCCATTCCAACGGGATTTTCTCCGTAGGAGCCGAACGCTACATCTACCTTATGGTCCTTGCCGTGCTTTGCAAAATAAATGGAATAATGGGAATCTCCGCTGTGATAGATATTTCCTCCTGGTGTTTTAATCAGGAAGTTAACTGCCTTATCATCCATATCCACCGGGCATACCCCTGTCAGTTCTTCTCTGTCCGGGCCAGTGGAATCTGTGGTTACGAGACATGTTCTGTCAAAGGAATCAAGTACAACGATTTCCATGTCCTTGATTTTAATGGTATCTCCGGGACGAACAATCCTACATTGCTCTTTTGGAACTCCCCATTTAATCCAGGTTTCCACTGATTTTAGGGGTCCTATAAATGGAACTGGAATCTCCTTTCCGTATTCATCTGTTGTTGTCAGCCCGCTCTGGATTACGTGAGCCGCATATTCTGCGCTCATGTGGTCCTGGTGATAATGGGTTGCCAGCACCGCATCTACCTGACGGATTGCAAATGGGTCAATGACAAATGGGACTGCCCGCAAGTTGGGCTGCATGTTTCTGGCTCCGCACATGTTTGCCATCTGATGACCTACTGCCATCTTTCCGTCTCCATGGGTGCGCTTTCCGTTTCCACACCATAAATCAATGGTCAGGTTACCGCCCCCGGGAGTCTTTAACCAGATTCCGGTACACCCCAGCCACCACATTGCCACGGTGCCGGGCTTTACTTCTTCCCTCTCAATCTCCTCATTTAACCAGGTTCCCCATTCTGGAAATGTGCTCATGATCCAAGATTCTCTGGTTGTTTCGCTTACCTTGCTCATACATCTTCTCCTTTGATCTTAATGTCTGTTTTTTATGTTCATTTTATTTCTTAAGGTCATATTAACATGGTTTATGATAGTTATCAACGTTTTTATATGTTCGTTTTTCCATTATATGTTCGTTAGTAAAATTTTGTAACATTATACAGATTTTTGATGTTTTTTTGTGCACTTTTACAGGTTGTCTTTATATTAGATTCTTTGTTTTGGCTTATATATATGGATAAATCGGTAAATAATAGAAACCTGGCTGGTCATGATATTATGACCAGCCAGGTTTCTATTGACATATTCATTTACTTTGCTTTATCTTTCTGTTTCTCAGTGTTGAGATAGATTAGTATCTTAAATTACTTCTTCTGCTTTCTATCATCTGCTTATAGAAAATATGGGAGCAGATTTACATCTGCCCCCATAATCATTGTTTATAAGTTGTGAACACGAAGTGCACGAATCGCATTTAAGACTGCGATTATCATAACTCCTACGTCTGCAAAGATTGCAAACCACATATTTGCGATACCGATTGCTCCAAGGCCAAGGCAGGCAAATTTGATTACCAAAGCAAGTGTAATATTCTGGTATACGATACGAATGCATTTGCGGGACATTTTAATCGCTTTTGCTATCTTCATCGGATCATCATCCATTAAAACTACGTCTGCTGCTTCAATTGCTGCATCCGATCCCATGGCTCCCATGGCGATACCAATATCTGCACGAGTCAGTACCGGTGCATCGTTGATTCCATCTCCAACGAAAGCAAGTTTTTCGCTATCCTGTTTTAGATTTAGCAATTCTTCTACTTTTGTTACTTTGTCTGCCGGAAGAAGCTCGCTGTAAACTTCGTCAATTCCAAGGGAAGCTGCTACCTGGTCTGCTACTGACTTTGCATCGCCTGTCAACATAACAGTCTTTTCAACTCCAGCATGTTTCAGTTCTCTGACTGCCTCTTTGGAATGAAGCTTTATAATATCAGAGATAACAATGTGACCTGCATAGGTTCCATTGATTGCCATGTGAATAATGGTACCTACGGAATGGCAATCCTGATAAGGAATGTTTAATTTCTTCATCAGTTTACTATTTCCTGCTGCAACTGTTTCCCCATCAACCTTAGCAATGATTCCATGGCCGCTGATCTCTTCAATATCTGTTACACGATTACGGTCGATGTCTTTTCCATATGCTTTCTGTAAGCTTTTACTAATGGGGTGGGAGGAGGCACATTCAGCCAGAGCTGCGTATTCCAGCAATTTTTCATTTTCAATCTCATTGTGATGCACACCACTTACTTCAAATACACCTTGTGTCAATGTACCTGTTTTGTCAAATACCACGTATTTTGCACGGGATAATGTTTCAAGGTAATTGGAACCTTTGATTAAAACACCTTCCTTGCTTGCTCCACCGATTCCGGCAAAGAAGCTAAGGGGAATACTGATTACAAGTGCACAAGGACAGCTGATTACAAGAAATGTCAGAGCCCTGTAAACCCAAACGTCCCACTGAGCTGGTACATTTAAAAATATCATCTGAACAAGGGGAGGCAGAATCGCCAGCGCTAACGCACTGTAACAAACAGCCGGGGTATAGATCTTTGCAAATTTTGAAATAAAATCTTCTGATTTAGATTTCCGTGAGCTGGAATTTTCCACAAGCTCCAGAATCTTGGAGACGGTAGATTCCCCAAACTCTTTTGTAGTCTGGACCTTTAACACGCCAGTCATATTGATACAGCCACTTATGATCTCATCGCCTTCTCTTGCATCTCTTGGCATGCTTTCTCCAGTCAATGCACTGGTATTTAAGGTGGATGTGCCTTCCTTTATAATACCATCAAGGGGCACCTTCTCGCCTGGCTGCACCACGATGATGCTTCCGATTTGGACTTCATCAGGATCAACCTTTTGAAGCTTCCCATCTCGTTCCAGATTTGCATAATCTGGCCTGATATCCATGAGAGCACTGATATTCTTTCTGCTCTTTCCAACCGCGTAGCTCTGGAACAGCTCTCCAATCTGGTAGAACAGCATAACGGCTATGCCTTCTACATAGTCACCGCTCTGTTCATAGATTGCTAGGATAAATGCTCCTAAGGTTGCCACAGACATCAAGAAGTTCTCATCAAATATCTGTCTGTTTAAAATGCCTTTTCCTGCTTTTTTCAATATATCGTATCCAATAATCAGATAAGCGGCAAAGTATAATACGAACTCTGCGATTCCTGTTACCGGAATAAAATGCAATACAATAAGCATCACTGCTGAAATAACGATTCTAGCCAGCATTTTCTTCTGCTTTTTATTCATGATACGTCCCTCCCTTTATGATGATTTATTATATGCTTATTCGTTCATATGTTTGAATGAAAGGTCACACCCCTTCCGCCTTCAGGCTTCCGGGGCGCATGTGTAACAGTATGCTGATTATAATTCTATTTCACAATCAGGTTCTACCTTCTTGCAGGCCTTCAAAACATCCTGCATAACAGCTTTTGGCTCCTGGCCATCTTTGAATTCAACAATCATCTTTTGAGTCATGAAGTTTACAGTTGCTGCTTCAACGCCTGAAGTCTTTCTTGCTGCATCCTCCATAAGGTTTGCACAGTTTGCACAGTCTACTTCGATTTTATATGTCTTTTTCATAATGTTGATTCCTTTCTGCTGATGGATTGTACGATTAAGTACTTGTTTAATCTTTATGTGTGTAGTATAATTCAAGAAAAATTATAAGTCAATGCTATCGGCCCATACCCTACCAGAAGGGCGAAAAGCATTTCTAAATGGAATAAAAGGAGTGATGTTTTATGAATCATATAGAACTTCCACATAATCACGGGGAAGAAAAAAAGCTGGAACATTTAAAAGTACAATTATCAGAAGTGGATCAATATCAGACGGTCTCAGACGTATTTAAGCAGCTAGGGGATACCACTCGAATCCGTATCTTCTGGTTATTATGTCATTGTGAGGAATGCGTCATTAACATTGCAGCCATGATGGAAATGTCAAGCCCTGCCATATCCCATCATTTAAGGCCTCTGAAAAACAGCGGGCTGATTGTGAGCCGCAGGGTGGGCAAAGAGGTTTACTATCGGGCTGCGGAGTCTGCACAGAGTAAATTATTGCATGAGATGATAGAAAAGGTAATGGAAATCACCTGTCCTAAGTAAGGAGTTGGATTCTATGGAAAAGCATGTGTTGTATCCTGGAATAGAATTGTTATTTTTTGATGTAAAAGGAGAAACTCTGCCCTATCATCATGAAGCACTTGATACTATTATGGAGATTAATTATTGTAAGTCTGGCCGGATTGGTTGGAGTATAGGGAATGGGAACAATGTTTATCTTGGCCCTGGAGATTTTTCCCTTCATACGATGAAGACATGTGCTGCATGTAATATTACCCTGCCCAATGGTTCTTATGAGGGGCTGACTATATTGGTGGACTTGAAACGATTGGATCAAAACCCGCCTGAACTTTTGTCCGGTACTGGTATTACAGGGGAATTTCTGTATGGGAAGTTTTGTGATAGGGGATATAGTTTGTCACTTTCGGGGAATGAGGAGACGGAAAGCATCTTTCGGCCTTTTTTTGAGGAAGTGTCGGAGTTAAAAACGGTTTACTGGAAAATAAAGGCGGTGGAATTACTGCTATTTTTGAGTAAGCTTGAGATTAAGGAGAAGGAGCAGATATCAGAGTATCAATCGGAACAGATTGATATTATCAGGAAGATTCATGAGCAAATGGTTCATAATATGAATCAGCGATTTACGATCGAGTATCTTTCTAAGGAATATTTGATGAATCCTACTACTTTGAAACAGGTATTTAAGGCTGTTTATGGGACTTCTATTGCGGCGCATGTGAAAGGGCATCGTATGGAGGAAGCAGCGAGATTGTTGGTGGCTACGGATGATAGTATGGCTGAAATTGCGGACCAGGTTGGTTATTCGAGTCAGAGTAAATTTACTACGGCTTTTAAGGAGTATTTTGGGGAGTTGCCTACGGAGTATCGGAGGCGGAATAATGGGCATTAACATAAGGCATTAGAGAGCTTAGCACAGAATAAAGGAATTATTATGAAAGTAGAAAAAAAAATATTTATCTTTGCTTTACTTGCCACATGCATTTTAATATTAATTTATAAAAATAATACTAACACTAAAGAGTATGAAATGATATCTAAAATGACTGAAAGTACATTAACTCCAAATAATTTTAGCGATATATCCATGTCGTTAGAGAACTTAGATAATACTAAAATCACAGTGCGTATTAATTCTTCTGCTAATGATTCAGTTATACTTGGTGAAGATTATATCATTGAAGCAAAAAATGGACAAAGGTGGTACACTTTACCCATTAATAAAGATATTATGTTTAATTCTATAGGGTATGAATTAAAAAAAGGAGCCAGCTTCCTGTGGTCCACTGATTATGATATTTTATATGGCAAATTATCTCCAGGGAAATATCGAATGATAAAAAGTTTTAGAGTCGAACCACCACAGGGAAAACCTAAAGATTATTTTGTTAGTGTTGAGTTTACAGTATAAATAAATACATACTCACCACACTTTTTAACTGACAGATATATTTTTTCATGTCGGCAAAGTAAAAACTCACAGAAAAGTAAACTATGTCAAAGCAATCAATAAACAGCGGGTAACAAGCTTAAACAAATTTATAATATTCATATAGTCACCTGGAAATGAAGTATGTAAGTTTGTAAATGGAGCATGCAGGTTAGTTTTAGAAGAGAAAGAGGCTTCTTTTCAACTGATTAGTATTAAATTCAATTTTCTGAACATAAAATGATATGATCCCAGTGCATAGTGCAGGTGAGTGTGAGCTGTTATGAATTATGAAAATATGAGCGCTTGTGAAAAACGGGAGGCCATAGAACTCCTGGGAATCATAGTTGCAGCTGTGTTGTTAGTGTATTTACTCATTTCTTTTTACTTCACCAGCCATTTCTTTTTTTCCACCACAATAAACGGAGCCGATGTATCTTTAAAAAACGAACGACAGGCGGATCAAAGTATAAGAAGATACACGGAAAATTATAGACTCCTTCTGATGGAACGAGAAGGTAAAACGGATGAAATTACCGGACTGGAAGCTGGACTGGAATACAAGAATAAAACATATGTAAAAGAGGCGCTTCATGAGCAGAAAGCACTTCGATGGATCGGATCATTATTTAAAAAGCAGAAATTTCTTTCGGAGAATTTATTTTCCTATAATGAGAACAAGCTGAATGTAACGTTCAATCAGTTAAACTGCTTTACACAGGCGAAAATACAACCTGAAAATGTGTCTTATCAGTTTATGGACGGACATTATCAAATGGTAAAGGAAATTTACGGAAATTGGGTTGAAAAAGAAAAACTGAAAGCTGCTGTAGCAGACTGCCTTTTAAAAGGAGAAACAAAACTTGACCTGGAAGCTAACTCCTGTTACATAAATCCCGTATATACCATGAAATCTTCCAAAGCCTTTAAAACCCTCAGGTATTTAAATAAATGTGCATCTACTCATGTCACTTATCTTTTTGGAAGTAACAGAGAAGTGGTTGATGGGAATGTGATTCAATACTGGATTACAGTAGATGAAAATCTGGATATTATGCTGGATAAGGATAAAGTCAGGGCCTATGTGAAGGCTATGGGGAAGAAATATGATACCGTAGGCGTGAAAAGAAGTTTTAAAACCTCCCTCGGAACAATGGTAGATATTGAGGGGGGAATCTATGGCTGGAAGATTGATCAGGAAGCTGAAACATCGGCGCTGGCGGATCATATCAACTCAGGACGGACTCTTATAAAAGAACCTGCATATGTTCAAAGAGCAGTATCAAGAAATGGTAATGAAATCGGAGAAACATATGTGGAAATAAATATAACCAGACAGCATATGTGGTTCTACAAAGATGGCAGACTCATTGCCCAAGGCCCTGTGGTTACCGGAAATCCAAACAGGGGTAATGCCACAGTGACCGGAGCTTACATGCTAAATTATAAACAGGAAGGTGTATCGCTAACTGGACCTGGCTATGAAGCCGGTGTCCAATACTGGATGCCTTTTTACGGAAACATCGGAATTCACGACGCGAAATGGAGGCATGCTTTTGGGGGAGAGATTTATAAAAGGAATGGATCTCATGGATGCGTGAATTCCCCCTATTATCTTGCTAAAGCAATATACGAATATATAGAATCCGGTATCCCAATTATTTGTTATGAGGAGAAAAAATGAGTAAATAAAATCACTATTATTTCTATAACGAGGCAGTTCACACCAGTTCGGAAAGTAATAAAGGAGATTAAATTAACTTTTACTCCACATATCCAAAAAATCTGTAGTTTCCTTCCAACTATTCAAACATGCATTTTGCCACTCTTTCACGTTTCCATTGCATTTTTTTAGGCTGGAGATAGATTGATAGGGTAAAGTAATCATATGACCTGATTTTTCATAAGTGCAGTGCTTGTAATCATATCTAAAGTTTTTTTCATGTAGTCTTTTAACAGCTGTTTCGCAATGAAGAAAGGAGGGCCATATCGAATCTTCCGCAGAAGAAAGGAATAAAATAGGTCCACTTATTTTTTCTACCTCTAAATTTGCTTTATCTGTTTTTGCACTTGCTATTACCTGCTGATACATCCAACGGACAAGCTCCTTTTGGCCTAAGACTTTTTTGATTACCATTTTAATCATAACAGGGCAGGAAAATTTCAGGAAGGGCAGATCCTGTCCGCCATAAGTCCAGGACGAGTGGCGAGAAGGCATCATGCCTTTTAATCCTTCGTAAACATAACAGCTAGGTGTGTTGGCAATTACGCAGGAAAGTTCATTAAAAATAGAGGCTGCTGCCAGAGCATATTCTCCTCCTTTGGAACGTCCATATATTCCAATGTGATTTTCATCAACACTATCCTGTTGTTTCAACCATTGTATGGAGTTTTCTATAATTTCAAGTGGTATTTGATTTAAGTCTGTTGAAATCCCCTTCATTCCAAAATAGCAGACTGCCAATGCAGAATATCCTCGTTGTGCCAGAATCTCAGCTATAGCCTGTGGCTTTTCTATCCTGCCTTCGCTTCCGCTTACGACAATTACAGTTGGTCTTTTTTTCACTATCCGTGAGGTGAAATAGCGTGCAACATAGCTTTTCTGAACTAATGCCTTGCTTTCTATTGTTTCATCACAAAACTGCCTGATACATTCTTTAGACGCCAGTACCTTCCCCTGTGATTCTACTGTGAAGCAAATATGATAGCTTCTGTTTTCGCTGACGTCTGAAAGCGTTTTTAATGGCTTACTTTTATTAAGATGTTTCAATCTCATGGAATAGAAAAGCCCCATTCCATCACAAGCCTGATACGTCCCTTCCACTGGAGAGTCCTTCTCTAATGAGATATTACCATTATGGTCTGCTGTAAAAATACCATAAGATTCCCATAGTGAGTTTTGTCCCTGCTCTGAAATTCCTGCATTTATACAATAATAATCACTTGTCACAGCTCGTATAACAACTTCTTGATTACTTTGCAATCCACTGATTGTTATATCAACCGCTTCGTCTATGAATGACCTTGTGGGATTAATTTCTATAAGGCATTCTTTGTCCATTATATAACCTTCTTTCATTAATAAAGAGGAACTCTTTCTTCATATCCCACCCAGTTGCTATCACCAAAAGCTGCGAATTTCTTAAGTAAATTCCATAACATCTGCAGTTCACTTTCATCAAAGTCTTTATACATCTCACTTAGATACGCAGTACCTCTTTTGTAGTAATCCTGTATAAAGGATTTACGATTCTCTGAGATCTGAATCTGTACTGCACGCTGGTCTGATTCACTTTTCTCGATTGTTACAAAGCCCTTTCTTTCAAGGGCTGCTACAAGCTTTTTTGCATTTTGTTTTGAATACCCCATCATGCTGGCAATTTGATTGTAATTAGCTTTGTTTTTTGGTAAATGCATGATTGTTAAGAGTGCCATCCATTGTTTGACTGTAATGAAATCATCTAATTTGTCTCCTTCTGACTGAGCTTTATTAGATAAATAGAATATTGTTGATAGAATTTGTTGTAAGTAATATTGCTTCATAACTTTCTTCTCCCCATAATATAGACAAATAGTTGTCTATATTATGGACTTTTGAATTGTTTTTGTCAATGACTTTTATAGATATGCGTTAACATTTTAAGGAGTTAATATTTGTTTATGGTTCCAACATAAAAAACAGGTTCTATACTGAAAGTTGGTGTTTGCTTAAAAAGCACACTTCTAACTTTCAGTATAAAACCTTATAAGTTACGTATATGTTTATTACCAGTGATTTACATTTGGTCTAATTATCCACTCAAGTCCCGCAAAATGTTTTATAATGACAAAACTCAGGTGCAGGCAACGCTGAGAACTCCTCTTGTTCAGGTGTATATCTATAAGGATTTTTCAAGGCATCGAGAAGCTTGTGCATTTTGCTTAAATCCCCCTCATTAGCAGCAGCCAGTGCCTCTTCAACCCTATGGTTTCTTGGAATAATAGCAGGGTTATGACTTTTCATAAGCTCTTTGCTTTCATCCTTTGAAATTGATTGTCGGCTAAGACGTGCTTGCCACCTCTCATGCCACTGATGATAATCAGGGCTGGAAAACAAATTCTGACCATCGTCTTTATCAAATGTTAAAGATTGGAATATCTTCGTATAATCCGCTTTGTGCTGTTGCATTAGTTGTAAAATGTCTTTAATCAAAGATAGATCTTCTACTTCGTTATTATACAAACCCAACTTGGCACGCATTCCAGATAGCCAATGTTCTTGATATAAGCTCTCAAATTTTGCAAGTTCTTCTTGTGCAATGCTAACAGCCTTATTCTTATCATCATGTAAAAAAGGTAGCAAGGTTTCTGCAAAACGTGCTAAATTCCAAACCGCCATCTTTGCCTGATTTTCATAGGAATAGCGGCCGTTAGTATCAATAGAACTAAAAACAGTAGTTGGGTCATAAACGTCCATAAATGCGCAGGGACCATAATCAATGGTTTCACCGCTAATGGCCATATTATCTGTATTCATTACACCGTGAATAAATCCAACCAATTGCCATTTAGAAATCAGAGATGCCTGCCGTTTAATCACTTCTCTTAACAGTTCCAGATATTTGTTTTCTAATGTAGCGATGCTTGGAAAATGGCGTTTGATAGTATAATCGGCTAAGCAGCGAACATCCTCCGATGTTCCAAAATGTGAAGCATATTCAAAGGTTCCTACTCGAATATGGCTTGCTGCAACACGTGTTAAGACCGCTCCAGGCAGATATTCTTCGCGCGTTATAGTTTCTCCCGTTGTTACGACCGCTAAGCTCCTTGTTGTGGGAATACCTAATGCATGCATTGCTTCACTAATGATATATTCCCGAAGCATGGGGCCTAAAGCGGCTCGCCCGTCACCCCCCCTGGAGTATGGGGTTCGTCCAGAGCCTTTTAGTTGAATATCAAAACGTTCTCCTGAATCTGTTATTTGCTCACCAAGCAGAATGGCACGTCCGTCTCCTAACATGGTAAAATATCCAAACTGATGCCCGGCATATGCTTGTGCCAAAGGTTCGGCACCTTTTGGAATTTCATTTCCTGCAAAGACATCCAATTGCAGAGGTACTCCCAAAGAAGACGCCAATGGATGATTAAAAATAATAAGCTTTGGGGCACGCACAGTGGTTGGAGATTGATGCGTGTAGAAAATCTTCGGCAATTTAGTATAGCTGTTATTAAAATTCCATTTTCCCTGTTCCATTTTTTCATCCTCCTTAAGAAACAGTATATAAAACTCTCTTAGTATCTACCTATTTCATTTTTTTATGTTTCAAATGCAGGGTTAACTTATCCATTTAGACAAGCTTTAAGACGAGTAGATTTAACTGAGTCTTATTGTTATGAATATTAAGCATATCTATAAGAATAAATAGAAATAAAATGAAACATCTTATACTCTACTTTAATATAGTTAATAGTAGATCTAGGATTAAAAAATAATTATAATTTTTTATACTTATAGATATAGGTATTGGGGCTTATTTTTTATGTTTATAGCCTTTAAAGAAATATTTTATTGAGAACATTCTAATAGAGCAGAAAAATAAAATCTGGAGAATAATCAACTGCAACGACTATCGCTGCTTGTGAGCTTCCTAATTGTTCAGCCTCCATAACCAGAATTTCTAATTGATAGCTTACATTATGATCCATACCAGTCCCCATGACCGAATTAAAACAATCACTACTAGCTTAAGCAAATACTACACTTTAATTTCTTACCAAAAGCTTCCTACTATGCTTACAATAGCTTCTGATCCGGAAGCTGCATATGAAGGTATGTTACAAGATGTATATTATTAGTTGGTACCCAGTACCATTCTTTGTTTTTCAAAAAGGGGAATGTCAACAGAATTCTTATAAAACATATGTATATGGTTACAAAGGTACCAATTTCTATAAAAAAGGTTCGGGAACCTCTGTAAATACTAGGCATTCCCGAATCTGTTCATTATTCAAACTCCTAATTTCAAACTTATTTTGTAGTATTTAAAGTGCTTTTATTTGTTTTTTTCAGTTCATTTATGCACTGTTTTTCCATATTATCTCAGTTTCCCTGAAAAAGTATTGTCATTTTATTTTCATACATATATAAATCTATTATTAATATATTTTAACTATACAGAAAAAAACAATATCATTAAAGCCACTCTGGAACCTTAAGAATTTTCATATCCTAATTATTTTAAAATCTACATTGAACTATTTCACTATAATTTGGTGATTTTAATTAAAACTTACTCCAATAGCTTTCAAAAACTTCTTTATATCAGTGATAGCTCCATTCTTACTTTTATGTGATTCAATATAATAATCGTCTACAATAATAGGCGCAAAAAATGGCCCACCATTGATATGTTTATTTTCTTTATTTATCAAATATCTTTTGCTTCCCGTTTTAAAAGGGATTTTTTGCTCAAATTCTATTTCTTGCATAATCAAATACTCAAAAATTTTCCTATAAAACATTTTTACCGAGTTTGCTTCAATTCTGTTTCCTTCGATCTCAATTGAAAGCTTATTATCAGCACCTTCTTTCGTTTCTATTTCATCCAAATCGACTTCCACTTTTTCAATCTTTTTCTTCAAAATCTGTTTAACTTCTTCTGATACAGTTGCATCATTATCAACATTCTCTCGAATAATATCAAGCATTTCCTTTTGTTTATTAATAATCATAGCCGTGACAAAATTATTTTCATCTTTATAATATTCTGGGGTATAGAAATTTTGTGGCTTCTTATATAGTATAAAGAAAAATAAAATTACAATCATTATAGGAAAGGAAATAACATACCAAATAAATATGCTTTGAATATTTTCTGGTAAAAATTTAATAACAACTGTTCCTGCAACTTCTGCAAGTGATGCAAATATCGAAATTATTCCTAATGGATTATCTTTCTTCTTATCCATGTTATACACTCCTTTATTTTTGCTTATTATTGTTGATATATTTCCACACCTATTAAAATAATGCAAAGGTAATATTATATTTGCATTACCTCATTTGTTTTTATTATGAACACTCTTTTATTATTACGGACTAATTGAATTCTTTATTTTCTTCAGCATTGCTATAGTTTTACTCTTTTTTTGTCTCATATAGCGACAAATCTTCTACTACCATCAGCATGTCATCTGGGCACGTATCATAAATATTTTTATTCTCTATTAATGCTTGTGAAATAATCAAATCAATTTCCTGTTTCCATTCAGGTCCACCTTTGTCAGTTTTTGCTTCAAAGCAAATATTGAATAATTTTAAAAATCTGGATGGATTAACTTCATTAAACTTAAACATGTATTGAAAGAATCTTGAAAATTGTTTTAGTGTAAATGGAACTATTTTTAATGCCATTTTTTCATCATCTTTGTTATACCATACACCTATTCTAAATGTTTCGGCAGTATTCGAGTCAACCTTATTAGCAATAAAAACTCCATATACAGGCTTTTTATTACTCATTACAAGATCTGCAACATGTCTTCTAACTGGCTCCCCTTCCATAGCCTCTTGCCTTGAATTAGTTGACATGGTTACTTCAACCACAATTATGTAATCACTAAATTCAAAAATCATATCTGGCCCACCGCCTGGTGCCGTACCAACAGGTAAATAATCTTGATCAATATTAAACCCTCGAGCTTCATATGGCTTATTTATAGTGTGATTAATTGCTAAAAACGCTCTCCATAACGTCCATTCTAAATAGGCTGCTGCTTCTGATTTTGGAACTTTAATGATGTAATCTTCATCTAGTTCTTTCTCTTTTCCATTATTCGCTATCAACAAATTCATATACTCGAATATTTCTTGCCATTCGCTAACCTGCCTTTTTGCATATTGTTCCTCCTTGAATTTATCAATATCTTTTTTTAAATTATTGCGTACAATATTGATATTTTTTGCTGTATCTAAAGAAATATCCGGTATGGTATACTTCACTCCATAATAATCAAGTTCTGAAACAAGATCCTGTAAAACCTGATTAGCCGTCTCAAAATTATCAGTTGGTAACTCGATACCATTACATAACTTTTTATATCTTTCTTTCAATGTTTCTGTACTAACAACATTTTTTACCAGTTCTACAGCAAGCGATTTATATTCTTGAACTAGGGTAAGACCACGACCTGATCTTTTAATTATTCCCGTAGAAATCAAGTATCTCATATTCATATCTGCATAATCCTTAAAATTCACGCGCTGCTTTAAATATTTTTTCGAAATGTCATCAATTAATATACCATCAAACTTTTTCTTATTTTGAGCATTTTTTCTATTTCCACGAATACTAAGAATCCGTTTGATAACCTGATTTATGTCATCCTTCGGTGTGCTTGTTTGGACACATGTTGCAAATTCTATAAAATTAATCTTATATTCACCTGTAGCTTCTTCTAATTTCATCATAACCTTAAGAACCCACAACAAAGGCGAAAAGGTTGTATTGTCATCTAGTTTTTTCCATCGGGACAATTAATCCGCGTAAAAAACATTCTTGTTGAGCTGAAACAGTCTCTGCTGCATAAAAGGCTTGTCCGAGTGAAGTAATCCCATCTACAGGACCTAATTCATCTTGTGAAAACCCATCTTTAACAGTAACTTCTGGATACGTAAATCCATATTTATTAAACATCAATCTATATTTACGAGTGATACTTGCGTCCGTATCTTTATTGAGATCTCCTCCAATTTCACCAGTTCTATATAATAGTTCCTTAAATGCAACCTGATCAGCTGGGTCACGTAGTCTTCCAACTAAATTTGATTCAACATATACTTTAAATCCACTTGGAATTCTCCATGGATTTCTCACTCCGGTATTACCAATCAACCAAATTTCAATTGGATTAACCACTATTCTTATTTTTTCTACTATTTTTTCACCATCAACGGTCTTTATCTTTTTTTGCTCTTTTACCTGATATGTATTTTCATCGATCTGTATTATTTCTGCCTTCGCCATCGTTATACCCCACAAAAATATATTCTTGTACATTATTACGAGTAGTATTTGTTCTTGTTCCAAAGCTATAAGTATATTCCACAGGAATAACTTCAACATTATCTTTGTATTTTTTAATTAATTCCACCATGTCACCCATGGATGGTAAACTATTTGATGAATATGATACGATTAAAATTGAATTTTTATATCTTTTAAAGATTTTATCAAAAGCATCTGAAGCTCCATCTTTTGTTGAAAAAGGAGTTGGATATGACTTGAACTTTTTTGTTTTAGTTTCTTCTTGAATTTCAACACCCTGCCAATCTCTTGCTAATCCTTCTACAAAGTGATATCTACGCACATATTCGTTATCAGACTTCGGAGTATAGTAAGGCGGATCAATATACACTAAATCTGCCTTAACTTTCAGTTTCATTGAATCTTCATTGTAGGATTTGTTATGCTTTTTATTGCTAAACACGGCTTCATTTATTGTAATTACAGCCTCTAAAAACTGTTCTTCAAATGACTTTTTTAAATCTTTTCTTCCATCGTCATATCTATCTCCTACATATGTAAATATCCCACGCGGTCTTTTTTTTGTACACGCTCTAATCAAAGCCTCCATTGCAATTGCATGTTTATACTTATTATCAATCAGCTTCAGATTGTTCCTTACAATATCTATAAATAAATTGTCTTCGTCTGAAAAATAAATACTTTTAAACTTATCTTGAACAAAACTATCCATATTCTCACTAGGTAGTAAAAGCTTTTTTGCCTCACTAATCGGTAAAATTACCGTATTATTCTCAATTAAAGCTCGAGTCTTGATAGCGCTCATCGTCATATAATCATTACTTATAACTCTTTTATCATGTGATTTATACATATAGCTTACCACACCCGACCCCGAAAAAAGATCAAGTACTGTTGTAAATTCAAATCTTGATGATGCCATCCAAATAAAATCTAATAATTTTCTTTTTGATCCCATATATCTGGTCGTAGGAAATTTATTAATCTGATTTTCTATTAATTCTTTATTTTGTATAAGTTCTGACAATGATGTCTTCTCCTCTTCGTTTATCTCCACGACTATTAATGTTTCTCCTTGTCGGTATAATTTCAATATTATAATTACCATATAGTTCATGAACTAACGGATGATTGGAATTAGTTAGCATCACATAACACCCCTTATCCACTAACTCTTCAACCTTTTTTGCAAGCTTTCTTTGATCTTCTTCATAAAATTGTTCTTTGGTATACCTTTTAAAATCGGAATTCTCCGAAATCGGAACATATGGCGGATCTAAAAAAACAAAATCCCCCTTGTTAACATATTTATCTAATACTTGTAGATAATCTCCACATATGATCGCAGTATTTTTTAATAACTTTGATGCCTTTCTAATTTTCTCTTCGTTACAAATATTTGGATTTTCATATTTTCCAAAAGGTGTATTAAAATAACCTTTTTTATTCAGCCTATACAGGCCGTTAAAACAAGTTCTATTCAGAAAAATCATTCTTGCAGCAGCATCAATAGGATTAATATCTTTCCAATCTTTTGACCTAACTTCATAAAACATTTCTTCTTCATTTCTATACTTTTTCAAAGCATTTATAACTTTTTCGCAATTTTCTGCGACCTGTTTATACAAATTAATTAGTTCGGGATTTGAGTCAGCGATTAATGAATTCTTAGCTCCTAAATAAAAAAATAAAGCACCTCCTCCAATAAACGGTTCTACATACCTTTCATAGTTTCGGGGCATTCTCTGAACAATATCTCCTAACATCTGTGTTTTCCCACCAGCCCACTTTAATATAGGAGTTGTAAATCCTTCTGTTTCTCTATTAACATTTATATCTACTTTTTCTTTTACATATACTCCAGATTTTATTCGATGATCTACTGGCTTCTCAACCTCTTTCGGGATCGCCCATGCTTTTCCGAATCGTACTGCTCCAGTTATTTTATTCTCATTACAAAGCGTCTGTACTCTTCTAACTGATAAACCCCATTTATCAGCAACTTCTTTAATTGTTATGTATTCCATTTTTGTACTCCTTACATAATTGAAATCACCATTAAAATTATAAGCGTTATTGCGCCGAATATCAACTTAATTATAAATTCTTTTTTAGTTCTTACCGTGTCAAGAGCATCAAAGTTACCTTCAAAGCTTTTATACTACTTACTTTTTAGATTTTTTTTAATAATGTACCTAATCAGTCCCATTAATATCCTGGTTTTTCTTATACTACCTCTCAAACTTCTTCTCCCAACATTCCCTTTCCCAATTATTGACCTCCGCCTCATAGAGACTAACTTCCCCTGAAAACTTAATATAATCCTTGCCGAATATTCCGATATCCTGTTGCTTCAATCGAAGACGATAACTGCAATTCCTAACTGCTCCTATGCATAGCCGCAATATTCAATTTCCTCTCTAGCACCCTCCTTTCCTTTGCCTTAAACACTGGTTGAAGTCCATCATATCGTGCCTTTAACGGATGAATTTCCTGCTTATCAAATGTCTTCATCTGCTGAACCACTCGCATAAATCGCTGCCTTTGTGTTTCAATTTACTCATATCTTGCCGTATTTCTATGAAATACTGGCTTTGGCGTTAACAAAAACTTGCTAATAACTTCCTTCAAAAGAACTGTATAGCTGCTTCCACAATGCTTTTAAAGAAATAAGCAAATCCCCATATGACTTGATATAATCCTTTACCTTTTCCGAAATCTTCTCCTGCTTAATTATTATAATTTCTGCATTCACAACTCCAGTCAATAATACTTCATCAACTTATAATTCCACTGCTTTTATTTTCCGTTTTGGGAACTGTGTTAACAACGTGCACCTCCATTCGTTGATATGACTTGCTGATAGTTACGGTAGTCTTCTCAAAATGAAATCTGATTTACTTAATGCAAGAAGTTTCCCCTTTCTCGGATTCCAATCCAATTGAGCATTCATTTGATTATGGATGGTTTTGAGATATATTGGAGATTACTTATCTCCATTGTCTTTTTTAATCCTCATAATATCATTCTGTCATTGCACAACATCGCAAGACATGATGTCCCGAAGCTTTTTATTTTTGAAGTAAGGAATAATCTTTTTACTTATTACATGCTTTTTTCTCAAAATTAATTTCGTTTCAGACACAGTTCAATATCTTTTAAATAAAGATCCTCAAAAGTTTCAAAGTTCATATCAAGTCTCTGCTCTTTTTGAAGTTTGAAGGCCCTCTCCTAGTCCTGAGCATCACTTTTCTTGGCAAAACTCTCTTTGTAGCCTGTTTTCGCTCCCCTGTCCAATCCTTAAAGTAAACCCTAACTTCCCATGTCCCAGACTTACTATTCCTATTAACTGACAGTTAGCTCACCTCCCTTTTGTGCTCTTTGCTCGTACCTCTATAATTTTTCTCATACAAGTACTTAAGGCTTACCTTGCCAAACATAAAGATAAAACCACTTCGTTTTAATTGCTGTTTCATTTCCCTAATCACCTTGTAGGCATTGGATTGGGAAACTCTTAGTTCCTTTGCCACTTCTTCTGCTGCAATAAATAATTCTTTGTCCATTTGTTATTCTCCGTACTTTTATTATATTTCCGTTAATTTATAAACTGAATTATTTTTAATACGTAAGCTCATAAGCGAACTGTCAATAATTTATTAAAACTTAATTTCACTTCTGAACTGCTCGTAATATACTGCTTACCATAAAGTGAAGCCTTAAATATACACGGGAAAGGATTTTCTATCATGAAAAAAGAAATGATCGGAAAAGGCATTAAAATGCTTAGTTGATAAATGGTATGACTGTAAAGAAATTTATAGATCTTGATACAGCTGAAAAATATATATTAAAAAATATTTTGGAAGATTTGTAAGAATGGTTGAATGGAATTAGTTTTCTGACGATGTAAATGAATACTCTTATACGAATGAGAACAACGCCTCCGATATTTCAGACAGATTGTCGGATTAACACAAATGGAATTAGCAGAAAAGTGTGATCTAAGCGATTCTACCGTTCATAATTATTAACTTGGCAATCGTTTCCTGATTATGATACAATTCATATATTATCTGCTGTATTAGAAGTAGTTAGTCTGGTATTTTCCAGAACATGCAATGCGAGTATACCTCATGCTATGCATAAATATTAGTTTGACTTAGAAAACTATTATCTTATGGTACTCGTTGAAATTGATGGAAAAATGAATCTAACATTTGATACAAAGAAAGCAGAAAATCCGATTCAATCTCCTTCTTCCATTATGGAGCAGTTACTTCGTGCCTGGTCAAGATTTCATCAGATGTTTGAAGCTGGTGAAATAGATGAACAAACTTATCTGTTGTGGCAGATGAAATTTCCAAACTACCCAACAGGCAGTCCAGACGATATATTTGGAGCTAAGTATAAAGGTGATGAAAACATCGACCAAAGAATGGCGGATGCTAAGAGGATGTATCTAAAGACAAAGGTGGATAGAAAATAAGTTTATCCTTATAAATTGAAGTTACATAAATATATATAATGTATTCTCAAAATTTACATGTGCTATTGTAAAGGAGGAGTATACAAATGAGTGATAA
Organism: Clostridium sp. 12(A); assembly: GCA_000526575.1. Taxonomy (GTDB): domain Bacteria; phylum Bacillota; class Clostridia; order Lachnospirales; family Lachnospiraceae; genus Lacrimispora; species Lacrimispora xylanolytica. The sequence goes on from JAGI01000003.1 coordinate 236,526, forward strand.
AACAAATGCTTTAAAAGAAAGTAGAAATATAAAAGAAACTTTCAGTAACATAGTAATGGTCCAGGAAATACAGCTTCAAATTTTGCTGATAAAGCAAAAGGAATTGTTGTTAAATCCAAAGATTCTGTGATTAATGCAGTAGATGCAAATGGAAATGGTGAAATTGATATTGAAGATTTTATTATTCTTGGATTGCGTACACCTGGCATCCGTGCAGACCGAAGTGATTTTTTACAAAAGGAGTTAATGAAAAATTACCCTCAAGAAGTCATTGATGATTTAATAATTTATAATCCAGCACATGAAAAAATACCAGCAAGTGAAATAGATAAAATTGTAGACAAAGTAATTAAGTTTAAAAGAAACTGCTTTACAGGAATCTATGCTGCTCTAGGGACAACTGGTGATTTTGCGATGGCAGCAATTATCCCGACTGATATTGCCCAATACTATGGCTATATGTTAAGAGCTACGCAGAAACTTATGAATCTACATGGATTTCCTGAATTAGACACTTCAGAAAAGGTCATAAGTTTGACTCTGAAATAATGAACTTTATAATAATTTGCTTAGGAATTATGTACGAAGTACAAGGCACAAGTACTGCTTTGAAGGCAATGGCTACTGCATTAGGAAAAGGTGCTGAAAAGAAACTCTTACGGACTGCATTAACAAAAGGTACTATATATCCTATTGTAAAAAGTGTCTCGAAATGGTTTGGAGTCAACATGACAAAACAGGTATTTGCTGGCTTATTCAGAAAAGCGTTTCCAGTTGTTGGTGGGTTAATCTGTGGTCGAATTACATTTTTGTCCTTTAAACCTTGTTGTGACAAATTGAAAGAATCATTACAAGATACTTTATTAAGTAATCCAGATCATCATATGTCAGAGGATGAAACAATTATTAGTAATGATATTGAAATATGTGAAGAATAGTAATTTAAGTTCGATGGATTCACTGATATAGAGCATTTTCAATGTTATCGTAAATTGAGAGGTAACAATGAAACTCATTACTCATCGAAAAGCAAATATCTAATCTCTAAATCAAATTTTTTTGATATATAATGTTTGATATAAAACTGATTACTAATATGATGTCCTTTTTTAATAAAGACTTAATCTATGATATTTGTGATAATACTATCACTGGAGGATTCCTATGAATGATATTTATGCGCACATTGTTGGTAATGCAGAAAGTAATAAAAAACTAACATTATCTGCTAAGGAATTGAACTATAGTACCAAGCAAATTAACAGATATTGTAAATCTAAATTTAATCGCACTTATAAAGAATTGCAGTTTTTATTAATATCAGCCAGTATTCTAAGAAATATTATGAATAAGCAAGATATGAAAACCATTGCTAACCTATTATTTGATGGTAATGTCTCTCAGCTATATGCGTACGTCAATAGATTTTCTGATATTCCTCCCTGTAAAATTATATTGACTGAAGGAGGTCATCGTATGACACAATGGCAAAAAAAGATATTTGAAGCTCAAGTTATTACCAAATTAGCAACATCTACTACAAATTTAACTTTAAAACAACTAGGTGCTCCAAGATGTATTATACAAAGCTTGCGTTTAGCTGGTTATGATATCATATCTGTTCCAGGCAGATACAATAGTGGTTACAATTTAAGTAAATCATCTAAATCAAATTGTATAAACTGGATTAATAATATTAGAGTTAATAGATACGGTCTTAATCCCGATTTCACATTTTAACATTATTACTTTTAATTATTAAAGGGTTTTTACTAAAAAGTATTGCCATTTGATAGTCACGAAGCATAACAAGAGCCTACGAACCCGCATAAATAATGGGTTTGTAGACTCTTATAATTATTCAAACTCAATAGTAGCCGGCGGCTTCCCAGTGCAATCATACAGCACCCGGTTTACGCCTTTCACTTCATTTACAATTCTTCTGGTCACGGTACCAAGAACCTCCCAAGGAAGCTCTGCAGATTCCGCTGTCATAAAGTCAGAAGTCAATACCGCACGAAGTGCAATCGCATAATCGTAAGTTCTCTCATCTCCCATACATCCAACAGAACGCATGTTAGTAAGAGCTGCAAAGTACTGTCCTAATCCTTTATCAACGCCAGCTTTTGCAATCTCTTCTCTATAGATTGCATCCGCTTCCTGAACAATCTTCACCTTTTCAGGAGTTACTTCACCAATAATACGAACACCAAGTCCTGGACCTGGGAATGGCTGGCGGTAAACCAGGTATTCCGGAATATCAAGTTCCAGACCTGCTCTTCTAACCTCATCTTTAAACAGAAGTCTTAAGGGTTCAATGATCTCTTTGAAATCCACATGCTCTGGCAGACCGCCTACGTTGTGGTGAGATTTAATTACAGCGGATTTTCCAAGTCCTGATTCAATCACGTCAGGATAGATGGTTCCCTGTACAAAGAAATCTACAGCGCCAATCTTTTTTGCTTCATCTTCGAATACACGGATGAATTCTTCGCCGATGATCTTACGCTTTCTCTCTGGATCTTCCACGCCCTTTAACTTGTCGTAGAAACGATCCTGAGCGTTGACACGGATAAAGTTTAAGTCATAGTGGCCTTCTGGTCCGAATACGGCTTCTACTTCATCTCCTTCGTTCTTACGGAGTAAGCCGTGGTCAACGAATACGCAGGTAAGCTGCTTGCCTACTGCTTTGGAAAGCATAACAGCAGCTACGGAAGAATCGACACCACCGGATAAAGCACAAAGTACTTTACCATCTCCAACTTTTTCACGGATAGCCTGAATAGAAGTTTCTACAAAGGAGTCCATCTTCCAGTCACCGGAACACTTACAGACGTTGTAAACAAAGTTAGAAAGCATGGTAGTACCTTCCTGGGTGTGCATAACCTCAGGGTGGAACTGTACGGCATAGAGGCCGCGTTCTTCGCATTCCATGCCTGCAACTGGGCAGACGGGAGTGTGAGCGGTGACTTTAAAGCCTTCTGGTGCTTTTTCTATATAATCGGTATGACTCATCCAGCAGATGGTCTTGGAGCTGACATTTTTTAAGATTTTGCTGTCGGCTTCTACGTCAACTTCAGTCTTGCCGTATTCACTGACAGGAGCTGTGTTTACCTTGCCGCCCAGCATATGTGCCATTAACTGAGAACCGTAGCAGATTCCCAGAATCGGGATTCCCAATTCAAAGAGCTCCTTTTCACAGCGAGGTGACTCTTCCTTATATGCACTGTTTGGACCACCTGTAAATATAATTCCTTTGGGATTTATTTCCTTAATCTTGTCCAGTGACAGCGTGTGGGGATGAACCTCACAGTAAACATTGCATTCTCTGACTCTTCTGGCAATCAGCTGGTTGTACTGTCCGCCGAAATCCAGAACGATAATCATTTCTCTTTTCACGGGTATTCCTCCTAATTTCATCTTTGACAAATAGCGCTTTGGGTTACATTATATTCTACTTCCTTGGGCTTGACAAGCATTTTCGTGAATTCAAAAAAAACATGTGGAAAGTCACAAAATATTAGGTGTGACACTCCCAAACAGCCATCAAATAGCCAGTGGTAGCGCTTGACCTGTTTTCACGATTATTTCACAAATTGGTCAAAGTTTTATCACAAGAAACATTTATGATATTCCTTGTAAACGATTGAAGCATTTTTTCTCATAAATACTTTTTCATATCACGCTGGCAGAATCCCCCTTCTGCCGGCGTCTTCCTTTTCTTAGGAATATGATACATACCAACTGCTGCAATACATCACCGCACCTTGCATTTACATTCGTAAATTTATCCCTGAATTTGACCTATTTATAATATGTTCCCTTGTTCCGATATATCATACCTGCTATGATACGGGAAAATCCCGCCTGTTGCTTTATACATCTGTCATTTCTGACAGGCATGTTACAAAAGGCGGAATCTTCAATATCATTATAGTTATAAAACCATACTTATTCTAAATATTTCTTTATATAATGGCCGGTGTAGGAATCAGGACAAAGTGCCACGTCTTCTGGTGTGCCCTTAGCAATGACGGTACCGCCCTTGTCTCCTCCTTCGGGGCCGATGTCGATGATGTAATCCGCAGTCTTAATGACCTCCAGATTATGTTCAATGACAACTACCGTATTGCCGCCCTCTGAAAGCTTTCTTAAAATCTCAATCAGCTTGTGAACATCAGCAAAATGAAGTCCGGTGGTAGGCTCGTCTAAAATGTAGATGGTCTTACCCGTTCCACGCTTGCTTAATTCTGTAGCCAGTTTAATTCTCTGGGCTTCACCGCCTGATAATTCTGTAGAAGGCTGTCCAAGTCGGATATAGGAAAGTCCTACATCATTCAGGGTTGATATTTTTCTTGAGATAGATGGTACATTTTCAAAAAACTTTACGGCTTCTTCTACCGTCATATCAAGAACATCATAAATGTTTTTTCCCTTATATCTCACATCTAGGGTCTCACGGTTGTAACGCTTTCCATTACATACTTCACAAGGAACGTAGACATCAGGAAGAAAGTGCATCTCTATCTTGATAATACCATCACCATTACATGCTTCACAGCGTCCACCTTTTACATTAAAGCTGAAACGGCCTTTGGAATAGCCCTTTGCCTTTGCATCAGGGGTGGAGGCAAATAAGTCACGAATCAAGTCAAATACACCTGTATAGGTGGCTGGGTTGGATCTTGGTGTTCTTCCAATTGGGGACTGATCAATGGCTATGATTTTATCAAGCTGATCCACGCCCTCCAGGGACTTATGCTTTCCTGGAACAGTTCTTGCCCGGTTTAATTTCTTTGCCAGAGCTTTGTAAAGAATCTCATTGACAAGAGAACTCTTACCGGAACCGGATACACCGGTGACACAGGTCATGACTCCAAGAGGGAAAGAAACATCAATGTTCTTTAAATTATTCTCTTGTGCTCCCTTTACAGTCAGATATCCGGTTGGCTCTCTGCGCTCTTTTGGTACTGGAATCTTAATGCGTCCGCTTAAATAAGCCCCGGTGACTGAATTCTTATTCTTCATGATCTGCTTTGCAGTTCCTACTGCAACAACATTTCCACCGTGCTCTCCGGCACCTGGACCGATATCCACAATGTAATCGGCTGCCATCATAGTGTCTTCGTCATGTTCTACCACGATTACGCTGTTTCCAAGGTCTCTCAGATGAAGAAGGGTCTTTAACAGCTTGTCATTATCTCTCTGGTGAAGACCGATACTCGGCTCATCTAAGATATAGGCAACGCCAACCAGTCCGGAACCAATCTGGGTTGCCAGACGGATTCTCTGGGCCTCTCCGCCGGACAGGGTTCCTGTAGCACGGCTTAAGGTCAGATAATCAAGACCAACATCAATGAGGAAGGAAACTCTTGCTCTGATTTCTTTTAATATCTGGTCACCAATGGCACGCTGCATAGGAGTCAGATTCATCTGGTCAAAGAACTCACGGAAGCGAACGATGGACATATTGGTGGCTTCATAGATATTTTTATCTCCTACCGTAACGGCAAGTGATTCTTTTTTCAGTCTCATGCCGCCGCAGGCTGGACATGGGGTGATGCGCATAAAGGTCTCATACTCAGCTTTGGAGGACTCAGAATAGGTTTCCCGGTATCTTCTGGCAACATTCTGCACCAGCCCTTCAAAGGCAACATCGTAGATACCTTCTCCTCGCTGTCCCTTATAATATACTTTTACTTCCTTTCCATTGGTTCCATGGATCAGGATGTCATGTACTTCTTTTGGATAATCCTCAAAGGGAGTATTCAGCTTAAAACGATACTCCTTTGCCAACGCATCCAGGACCGCGCGGGTATAGCTTCCCTTATCGGTACAGGACTGCCAGCCAAGAACGGTAATGGCTCCTTCATCAATGCTAAGGCTCTTATCCGGAATCATCAGATCTTCGTCAAACTCCATCTTATATCCAAGACCAAAACAGTCCGGGCAGGCTCCAAATGGGTTATTAAAGGAGAAGCTTCTTGGCTCAACTTCGTCAATGCTGATGCCGCAGTCCGGGCAGGAAAAGCTCTGACTGAAATTAATCGGATTCCCATCTATCACGTCTACGATCATAAGGCCATCTGCCAGCTCCATCACGGTCTCAATGGAATCAGTCAGACGCTTTTCTATGCCTTCCCGGATAGCCAGACGGTCTACTACGACTTCTATGTTATGTTTGATGTTCTTGTCCAGTTTGATTTCTTCAGACAGCTCATAGAGATTGCCATCAATTCGGACTCTGACGTAACCGCTTTTTCTGGAGTTTTCCAGTACCTTTGCGTGCTCGCCTTTTCTTCCGCGGACCACTGGAGCCAGAAGCTGAATCTTTGTTCTCTCCGGCAGCTCCATAATCTGATCTACCATCTGGTCTACGGTCTGTTTCCGAATCTCACGTCCACACTTCGGACAATGAGGAATTCCTACTCTTGCATAGAGAAGTCGTAAATAATCATAGATCTCCGTTACCGTACCTACGGTGGAACGTGGATTACGGTTGGTAGACTTCTGGTCAATGGAAATGGCCGGCGAAAGCCCTTCAATGTTCTCCACGTCCGGTTTTTCCATCTGGCCCAAGAACTGTCTGGCATAAGAAGAAAGGGACTCCATATAGCGTCTCTGTCCCTCTGCGTAAATGGTATCAAAAGCCAGGGAAGATTTTCCCGAACCGCTTAAGCCCGTTAAAACTACCAGCTCATTCCTTGGAATATCCACGGAAACGTTTTTTAAATTGTGCTCATTGGCACCTCTTATCTTAATATACTGTTTTGCCATAATGTACTCCTGTTATCAACTAACATCCTGAATGGCACTGCCTCAGGATGGGGGCCTCCTCAGCCCGCTCCCTTATAACACAACAACTGATTTTTCCAATTATATCACACTATTTTGCTTTTTGCAAACATTTGTTCGATAATAAATCTACAATTTAGTCTTTCTGATCAAAGACCAGCAAACTCCATTATATATCATACAACAGAGAAAAATAACTATGAAATCGCATCCATTCCAGGATACATCAAGGAAGGCAAGAAGAAAAAGAATGAGGGATTGATATAAAATAGATACAAGAGTTGCCAAGGGGGAAACCCTGATTTTTCATATGCGAATGCACATAGAATGTAACGAAACACGCTCCATAAGTTCACAGGCTAATGGCATACGATATGATGTGATATGATGTGATGCGATGCGAAGTAAGATATAGTCGCTTTTCTTATTTATAGAGAAATAATATTTATTTATCAAGAAGAAAAGCTACTTTTCTTGACATCCACCTTTCTATTATATATGATTTTATTAATTCTCAAAAAAATATTCTAAGATACGCGTTAGTACATTACATGTGCATATGCATATGCGTATGCTTGAACACATGGGTGGGCACGTGTTGACAGCTTGCAGATTCTAACAAAAGGTGTATAAATACAAGGAGGAAAAGACTTGAGGTTTGAATATACGAATTCAGTCAGTCAGGATTTCATTTTACTGTGCCAGGAGCTGGATGAATCTTTAAATGAACAGGTTGGAGGAGAGAAGAACCGCTCTCAATATGCCCAGTACAATTATTTGGATGACATTAAAGATGTGATCGTGGCCTATGACAATGATTTACCCGTAGCATGTGCCAGCTTCAAACGGTATGATGAAGAATGTGCCGAGATAAAACGGGTTTATGTGCGTGATGAATATCGGGGTAAGGGAATATCTAAAAAGCTTATGGAACTGATTGAGGTCTATGCCAAAGAAAAAGGATTTCAAGCTCTGATACTGGAGACCGGCAGGCCAATGACCACGGCAATCCATTTATACCAGGGCATAGGGTTTGAGACCATTCCCAATTATGGGCAATATAAAGATATGACTGATTCCATCTGCATGAAAAAGGTATTATAATTTACCTGCTTAATTCATAGAAACAGGGCCCAAGCAAGCGCATTGATCTATTGATCTGCACAGCTTAGGCCCTGTTCGACTTTTTATTCTATAATTTCTTCCTTATAAGGATAGATGTTCTTTTTAGCTCTCCACGTCCTCATCAAGCTCCTGCATCAGTTCCGGGAAGCTTTCCCGTTCAAATTCCTGTATGGAAATGGACTTCTTGTTTGGATTGGCGAAAACAAAGGTTTTGTCCACATTTTCCACGTAATTCTGGATTTTATCGTTGGTGGCACTGATGATTGCCTGAAAGCCAAGACCACGGATCAGCTCGATACAGCTTGCTACCTTTTCTGCGTCCATTTTCGAAAATGCCTCATCAAGAACCACCAGGCGAATGGTAGGATTTCTTTGCACCTTTGGTGACTGGCTGATGCGGTAGGCCTGCGCAAAGCTTGCAAGAAGTGCCACATAAAGGGGGTTCTGGCCCTCTCCGCCGGAGTTTTTCTTAAGCATTTTACTTAAGCGGATTTTAATGACTTCATCTTCATTTTGCACTAGCTGCTGCATGTCAAAGGACAGATAGGTGCGGTAATCTGCGTACCGGTCCATATTTCTCTTGGCTTCCTCCATCTGCTCCGGGGTGGCATTGTCTGGCGGGATGAAGATATTAATAAGGTCATTGATGATTTCTCCGTACTGATTTTCGTGCTCCATGGTGAACAGGTTCATCTGGTCATCCACAGAATCCGTTAATTGAGAGGGATTTACCTCCAGGGAGTCATCCATGAACATGTCGTAATAACGGCCGTCCGGTCCCTTGTTCTTACCGATGACAAACTGGTATTTATCCTTACCGAAATCAAGACGGCTGATAATCCGGTTCAGTTCTTCCTTTCGCTGAATGGCATCCCGGATGGCACTACGTATCTTGAACATGAAATCGTCTTTAAAATGAAGAACGGCTGATTTCGCCTGCTCTGCTGCCATTTTCCGATACTCTTCCAGGTTTCCGCATTCCATCAGTTCCAGGAGTCTGTCGTATTCTTCATTGTCCTTTGAGGTAAGGGAGCAGTTTCTGTTGGGATATTTCCTTCCATACTCTCCTCTGGCAGAGACAAGAATAGAAAAGGCATCATCCCTTGCTTCCTCTGCCTTCTTTGACAGAGCATAGAACCGGTCCTTCAACCGGTCGTATCTCGGGATTTCTTCTGTCTCAAAATACGCTCTGCTTTCCTCTTCCAGCTCTTCCTCTGGTTCCAGGCTGCTTGTCTTCTCCACCAGCTGTGACTGAAGCTCCAGAATCTCTTTTTGATATCCTTCGATCTTACCGCTGCATTCAAAGATCAGCTTATCTAAGGCTCTTTGCTCTGCCCGCTTTCCGTCACACAGTATTAAAATGGCTTCCCGCTCCTTTTCCCACTCGCTGACATTTTGGGCTTTTATTTTCTCAAGCTTCTGTTCCAGCTTCTTTTTTTCTTTTTCCTTTTGATTTAAGGAGTTCATATCCTGCTGCCATTCCAGATAAACGCTTGTTTCTTCTGATAAGGCTTCCATGGAAAGAATTCTCTGGCATTCTTTTAAGACCTCTTCCTGAGGCTTTTTCTCTTCCTCCATGGAAATAAGGCTCTTTTCCAGCAAACGGATTCTTCTGCGGACGCTGTCCTTGCCGATATAGGCAAATTTCGTGTAATTGTCCGGATTCATATGCTGGAGCCGGAAGGTGTGATACAGCATGCAGTCTGGAGTCACTCCTACCTTGCAGCGGCGAAGCTCCTCCACGGTCAGGCATTTTACAACGCGGCCCAGGAGAAGATCGATGTAAGGCTGTAAGTAGGACTCACGCACCACGACCTCCTCGGACAACGCTCCTTCCATTACCTCACTGGTATGCTTTGACGCTTCCTCGGTATCCAGAACTGCCACGTTATAGTATTCGTTCCTATCTAGCTCTCCATAGATTTCAAGGGCTGTCTTAGCGTATGACGGAGATATCACCAGAGACAGCTTGTGATTGCCCATGTAGCCCTCAACGGCATTTCTCCAGGTTTCGTCCCTGATATCCAGAAGGTCTGCTAAAACCCATACTTCTACGGCTTTTCCCGTCTCTTCTAAAAGGCGCTTCTGGACATAGGCTCTGGCCCGTTCTAAATATTTGGGGTAGGCTTTATTGCCTGCTTTAAGCTGGGTCAGTTCTTCGCTTGTCTGGCGCTCTTTTTTGCGGATATCACGTAAGGTACCTTCCGCTTCTTTTTTGGTCTCTTCTGTCTCTTTTTGCATTTCAGCAATGGAACGTTTTAACCGGATGAGAGTTTCCTCATCTGCTTCCTTTTTGCCAAATGCCTCGATATCCCAGATGGTCTGGTTTGCGGTGGTATCTTCTTCCACCCATTCCTTCAGCTTATCCGAGGTCTGGGACCATTTGACAGCACTTTTGTTTAAATGACCGATCAGTTCCTCAGTCGCATTCCACTGATTTTTTAAGTCCTCATATCCGGTGGAAGAGATTCTTTTAAGAAGCTCTTCTCCCTGTAGCGTCAGATCTTTCACCTGACCTTCCAGGCTGGTCTTTTGCTCTTCCTGACGAAGGAGGTCTTCCTTTGCAAGCCCAGTTTTATCCGTCAAAGCCTGGATTCTTGTCTGGTAGTCCTTGATTTCCGCTTTCCGGAAAAAGTACATATTTTTATGAATCTGGTCATTGAACTCCTGGACCCGATTGTATTTATCCGATAGTTCCTTTAGAATACTGATCTCAACCGACGTATCCTCGATTTTCTTCCGCATGCGGCCATACTGCATGACGCTTTCCTGCATATCCTCAATATGGATATCCTGGTCCATGCAGATGTATTCCTTTACGAAGTCCTCCAGCTTGATGTTCATTCGAAATGGAATGGCCCGCTTAAAGAGCAGAGGAAATTTCTCTGAATCAAGGCCGCCTAAATATACATCATAGAGCTGTCTCCGAAACCGCTCATTATGGGAAGTTGCAAAATACTCCTCCTTCGTATAATTAGAACGAAGGATTGCCGTAATTTCCTCTATGGTCATGGCCCGGTCAGCCGTCCGGTATCCATTGTCCCATAATGGCCCCTTGTGCCAGAAGAATTTTCTGGAGATTTCATTGGTGGAGGTCTCCACATCGAATACAACGCCAACGCACTGGAAGGCCTTTGTATCGGTTCGCTCCAGCTCCAGCACAATGTTGGTGGAGAAATTCTGGTTTCTTAAGTAGGCAAATTCATTGTTCTCTCCAATGTTCACCATGCCCCGCAGATATTCAATGAGATTTCGGTCGGAATCATCGGCAGCTGCTTTATTAAAGAAGCCACGACCATCGGTATTGGCATAAAGAAGAATCTGCATGGCATCGATGACCGTGGATTTTCCGCTGCCGGAATGACCAGTAAAGAAATTGATTTCTTTATGGAAGGACAAGGTTTTCCGGTTGATATAATGCCAGTTGTTTAACAGGATCCTGGAAAGAGCCTCAAATTTCTGATTCGTCATCGCTGTCCTCTCCTTCTTCAAATGATTCTAACAGGCCCCTGACATCGTCACCAAAAAGCACCACATTGATACAGGGGTAGATGATCAGCCGGCTGTCCCCTTCTAAGTCTTCCAAAAGGTCTAAGGGTTCCAGTACCTGATATTTCTTTAACAATGCTATGGTCCTTCTGATCTCAGTAGGCGCTGGCTGCTTTTTAAAGAGCCGGTAGCTTCCAAGCTTCTCGTGGATATCACTTAATGTAGTATAAACATTGACGCTTGTAGATACCTCTGCCATCTGTTCGGCGTAAATCAGCTTTAAAACAAGAAGATATAGGGTAGCAAGCTTTGGAAGCTTATCTCCCATGGTCGTTTCTCCCTGAATATAAATGATCCCAAGCTGGCTGTTTTCCAGAACGGATACACCGATTACGGCAAGATAGGAACGGATAAATTCCAGATGCTTGTTGCAGATTCGAAATTCCTGATTATAGGCAAAGCGTTCGGTCCGCTTATCGTACTTGTGCTCCAGCACAAAGGTCTGACGCAGGAGTATTTTTAAGCCGTCGGTGACTTCTCTTTTTTCCTCCTGGCTTAAAGCATCGTAATATGGGATCTGGCCGATGGCGCCAGCAGTCTCTTCGTATGTCATGATTCATTCCTCCTTACAAACACCAGCTTGGGGTAGCGGTATCTGCCATTGTCAATCAATTCCGGTTCGGGATTTTCCACTCCGTAAATGCTTTTTCGTCTTGTGGAATAATCATAAGCCAGAATCAGCATTTCAAAATCCTCTGCCGTTTTCACCGTATGCTCTGTCACTTCCATACGGCCGTGATCCATATGGGATGCCAGATAGTTTTCGATCTCTTTTCGGCTGTAACGGTTCTTTAACCGATTTAAGTTTAAAATCTCCTGAGCTGTCAGCTCCACAGATTCCTCATCTGCTGCAAGGGTCTCTTTAAAGACAGACCTTGGCTTTCTTTTCTTATATAGAGCATGCTCCGATAAAATGGATACCTGAGATAAGTTCATCCGATTGCCAGTCTCCTGGATCGCAGCTTCCTGGTCCTCTGCCTCTGATAAATGATTTAACAGGCGGATGACAAGGCCCTTCATGTTATCTTCCTGATTGAGCAGATAATTAAGCCTTGTTACGGTGGCCCGGATATACCTGGAATGCTCCTTATCCATGTTGGCGATCCGGTGTTCAATATCATCAAATCCCCGCTCAATCTGATCCAGCTTTTCTGAAACATCTGCTGCCGTTACTTTATTCCGGCTGCGGACGCTCATCTCTTCCATCCACTGGACATCTTCCCGCATGGCGCTGATCCAACGCTTGATATCATTTTTATAGAGATAGAAATTATCAGAGGTTTTTAAAATGTGGTATTTCTTCTTTACGATTTCTTCCACATAGCCTTCCAGATGATCCTTTAAAAGCTCTCCGTATGCCCGTTTTTCAAGAAGGCTTGCAAAGAACTTGTCCATGTTGTGAAGCATGTCCTGAAGGGTCTTGTTGAGCCGTTTCGTGTTGACATAGGCCGTATTTAAGAGGCTGATGCTGGCTCTTGGATCATTTTTCAGGGAAAAGAGGATGGCGTAAATGTTCTGGATATAAATCTGGGTCTCATCTTCTTCGTCTGTGGTAAGCTTAAAAAATGCCTCAATCATAACAGCTGCATAATCAGGGATTACGATATGGACTGTCATGGAGGCATAATCATCTACTTTTCGAAGCCAGCCGGCTCTTAACAGCCAGTTAAGCACTCTGGCGGCAGGGGGCTCCAGCTCATCGGCTTCCTCTTCCAATTCATCCTGCCAGATAACAAACCGTTTCTGGAGAAAATATTCGTCAAGCACCTGGAGACAGACCTCTCTGCTTAAAAAGTAGTTGCTGTATTCATATTCTTCATTAATTCTCAGCAAAGCTTCTATGTAGGTAGACCGGTTGATGGAGCGGAACAATCCCCAAAAGCGGTCCGGTATTTCATTCATCAGTATCATAATTCGTTCGCTTCCTCTCCCGTCCTTCTGCTGTAATTCTTTCGTTTCAGCGGCATTTTTGCAGAAACGGACAAAAAGAAACGGCTATCATAGGTTCATGACAGCCGTTATGTTTTTATTAAGGCTTCTCCTTACATTATAGCAAAAATCTCCATTTCTTACAATAACATTATACTTGCTGGTGTTATCTGTCTGTCATGGTATCTGCTGCTTTCTTTACGTAAGGAATTTAAGCCTCAGTGATGATTAATATTTTGAAGAATGGTAGCTCTGTACTTCTTCTGGAATCTCAATCTCCCGGGAATCATGGGAAACAGCATTGTATGCAGAATATCCGCTGTCAAATGCCTCCTGCTCCTTGACTGGGGCAGCTCCCATATCCTGTAGACGGAATTTTTCCACTTCCTGTTTTAATAACTGAGCCTGGGCATCTAATTCTTCACTGGATGCAGAGCTTTCTTCCGCAGTAGCCGCATTGGTCTGAACTACTACAGATACCTGGGTCAGGCCCTGGTTAATCTCATCTATGGCTTCTACCTGTTCATAAGAGGCAGTTGCAATCTCCTGAATGGTCTTTTCTACCAGTGCAGAATGCTCTGCCACTTCCTTTAAGATACGGGTCGTCTCACGGGCAATTTTTCCTCCCTCTGAGACGGTCTCAACAGAGTGTCCGATCAGCTCTGCTGTCTGCTTGGCGGCCTCCGCAGATTTACCAGCCAGATTCCGTACTTCATCGGCAACGACTGCAAAGCCTTTTCCTGCTTCGCCAGCTCTTGCAGATTCCACAGCCGCATTCAGGGCCAGAATATTCGTCTGGAATGCAATGTCCTCAATCACCTTGGTTATGCTGGATATCTTATCGGAAGCCTGTCCGATTTCCTTCATGGACTGATCCAGCCTCTCCATGTAGGCATTGCCTTCATTCATTCCGTCACTGGCCTGTTTCACATAATCGGTTGCTTTTTGAACATTGGCTGCATTCTCCTGGGCTCTGTTTGCAACACTGGTTATGGAAGAGCTTAATTCTTCCACCGTAGCGGCCTGCTCCGTAGCGCCTGCTGCCAAAGCCGTGGAAGCATCTGAAATCTGCTTGGAGCCATCTGCCACACGTTCTGAGGCTTCCTTTATCTTACCAAAAACGGAATTCAGATTTAAAGTGATTCGATTTAAAGAATCCCTGATCTTTACAAAATCACCCTTATAATCCTGGGTTGTTGTAACGGTACAATCTCCTTTTTCCAGACCGCTTAAAATCATGGATATCTCATTGATATATTGATTTAAGGTATTAACCGTCTGCGTAAAGGACTGAGAAAGGATTTCAAGCTCATCACCTGAGTTTACCTGTGGTACTTCAGTATGTAAATCTCCCTCTGACAGGGCCTCGATGCGTTTCACCAGATTGATGATGGGGGTTACAATAGGAGTGGCAATGCGGAACGCAAAGAGCAATGATACCCCGATTAACAGAACCGTCATAAACGCAGTCATACCTAAAGACTGATAAAATGCCATCATCATCTCTGACTTATCGGAAACGACTGCCATGGACCAGCCATCGGTATTGGTGACCGGTGTATATCCCATAATCAGAACTTTACCTTTAAAGACTGATTGCCGGATACCTGTATTTCCTTTTGCCATATCCTGAATATTATTAGAGAGAACAGAAAACGCTTTGTCTGTTTTTCCCATCTCAATATAGTTGGTCTCATTTGCTACGGTCTCTCTGTTTTTATGGGCAACCACCTTACCTGTTTTATCCACAATAAAACCATAGCCTGATTTACCTATGGAAACTCCGTCAATCATGTTGCTGAAGGTATCCGCATCCATGGCTCCAGATATAATTCCGTTGAATTGTCCGTTATTGACTTTCGTGGCAATCACCAGAATGGTTTTTCCAAGCACCTCGCTGTGGAAGGTGGAAGAAAGATAGGTCTCTCCCTTCATTGCCTGGATAAAATATTCCTGATTGCTTATATCGCTTCCATTGCTTGCTTTTCCGTTGACATCTGCTGTAATCATATCGATAAAGCCATATTGCTTTGCCAGCTTGTCAAGAGCCTCCTTTCTCTGATCCGGGCTTTTATTCTGATCTGTTATGGATGTGTACTGGGATGCGGATTCAATCTTTGTCTTATAGACTTCAATGGCATTCTCCACGGACTGACTATAAGCCTTGGCCGATTCCATCAGTCGTTTATCGGTGTTATCTTTCGTATCACTATAAAACATAAAACCATTGACTACTCCAAAAAGAATCGAAATTGATACTGAGAGACTGATGATACCAATTAATAATGTCTTTTTAATGGATCGTTTCTTTCCAGTTGAAACCTGGCCTTCCTCTTTTTTTCTAATGGCCTTTTGTAATAATTGACTCTTCCTTTCCATGGTCATATCCCCCACTTATCCTTTGTATTTTTCTAACCGTTTCTTTCCAAATCGTATTTGAATTATATAACAAATAGCAGATATTTGTCAAATATTGTAAATTCTAGTCATAAGGCAAGTGTTAGCGTATATCAAGGGACAAAATAACAGCTATAGTCCTAGACAATTATTTTTTAAATTCCATAAAAAAACCGCTGCAGCCTTAGCTAACAGCGGTTTGATTCATCTAATTTTTATTATCTCCAAGGTGAGAATCTGATTCTTTCTCAGCTTCCTTTTCTTCAACCCAGTCTGTAAGACCGTCAGAAAGTTCTGCTTTGTCTTCCCCCTCAGCATCCTTCTTTTTCTCATCCGGTTCAGGAATTCCTTTTGCCTCCCGGAAAATCTTCATGAATTCCTTACCAGTAATGGTTTCTCTTTCAATCAGGAACTCTGCAATCTTATCCATGATATCACGATTCTCCATCAGCAGGGATTTGGCTTCTTCATAGGCTTCCTTCAGCATTCTCATTACTTCGTCATCTACCTGGGAAGAAGTTGCTTCTGCACAGTTCATCACAGTACGGCCGCTTAAGTACTGGTCTTCCTTGGTAGCAAGTCCAATAAGGCCAAACTTATCTGACATACCGTATTGAGTCACCATAGCTCTGGCAATCTTAGTTGCCTGCTCTATGTCATTGGCAGCTCCTGTGGTAATGGAATCAAATACGATTTCCTCAGCCGCACGGCCGGCCAGATAGCCTACCAGCATGGCATGAAGCTCTTTCTTGGAATTTAAGAATTTCTCTTCTTCCGGTACCTGCATCACGTATCCCAGAGCACCCATAGTCCTTGGAACAATGGTGATTTTCTGTACTGGTTCTGCATCTTTTTGCAGGGCACTGACCAGGGCATGGCCGACCTCGTGGTAGGAAACGATACGGCGTTCTTCCTTATTAAGAACACGGTCTTTCTTTTCTTTACCAACCAGCACTACCTCAACTGCCTCAAATAAATCCTTCTGTGCCACGGCATGACGTCCGTTCTTAACTGCCAGAATGGCGGATTCGTTAATCATGTTTGCAAGATCAGAACCAACGGCTCCAGAGGTTGCAAGAGCGATGGCATCAAGATCAACGGTCTCATCAAGAAGAACGTCTCTTGCATGAACCTTTAAAATATCCACACGGCCTTTTAAATCCGGCTTATCCACAATAATACGGCGGTCAAAACGACCTGGTCTTAAAAGAGCCGGATCGAGAATCTCCGGACGGTTGGTCGCCGCAAGGACTAAAAGACCCTTGGAAGAGTCAAATCCATCCATCTCTGAAAGAAGCTGGTTGAGTGTCTGTTCTCTCTCATCGTTACCGCCTCCAAACCTGGAATCACGGCTTTTTCCAATGGCATCTACTTCATCGATAAAGATTATACAGGGAGCGGATTCCTGGGCCTGTTTGAATAAATCACGGACACGGGAAGCACCCACACCTACGAACATTTCAACAAAATCGGAACCTGACAGGGAATAAAAGGGCACGTGGGCCTCTCCTGCTACTGCCTTGGCAAGAAGGGTCTTACCTGTTCCCGGAGGGCCTACAAGGAGGGCACCTTTTGGAAGCTTGGCTCCAATCTTCGTATATTTCCCTGGATTATGAAGGAAATCTACAATCTCAGTTAAGGATTCCTTTGCCTCGTCTTCTCCCGCCACATCCTTAAAGGTGATACCGGTTTCCTTCTGCACATAGACCTTGGCGTTGCTCTTTCCAACTCCCATCAGTCCGCCGCCGCCAACCCGGCGCATCATGAAGTTCAATAAGAATCCCATGGCTGCAAATAAAAGCAGATAGCTGACTATGGTCTGAATGAAGAAATTGCTGTCTTTTCGAGTCCTTACGATATCTACACCTGCATCATAAAGCCGTTCTACCAGCTTTGAGTCAGAGTCCATACGAACCGTGTAATAGCTGACTCCGGGCTTGTATCCTTCCCAGGTGTTCTTAGGCGTAATGGTAATCTTTGTATCGTCTACATGAACAGACTCTACTTGTTTCGCATCAACCATATTCATAAAGGTGTCGTAACTCAGTTCTTTATTGGTCCTCGTTGTAATTGCATTGTGCAGATAAGAAATTCCTGCTACGGCAATCAGAAACGCAGCGACCCATATAACGATGGCCTGGGTATTTTTCGGCATCTTGTTTTGATTCTGATTCTTGTTATCCATCTGTGTAAAGTCTCCAATCCGGATAGTTTCTACCCATTATATATCTCTATCATTATAGTGTCAGTCTCCCCATAAATCAAGAAAAGAATTATAAAATCCTTATAAACACCCGGACTGGTTTTATTTTTCAAAAATGTAATTTACCGTTCCTCACGGAAATATGCCTGACCAAGACTTTCCGGTGGCTGGTGTTCCCTTTTTTTCCTTAAACTGGAAATGATGAGCACGATAATGGTTACAACGTAAGGCAGTGCTTTGAATATTTCCTGTGACCCACGGCTTAAGCCTGGGATATATAAATATAGGATGTAAAGTCCACCAAACAGCAAGGAACCCCAGATGGCTCCTACCGGCTTCCAAAGGGCAAAAATGACTAGAGCGATGGCAAGCCAGCCTCTGTCACCAAAACCGTTATTGGTCCAGGTTCCTCCGGAATATTCCATTACAAAGTAGAGACCGCCAAGACCGCTTAAACCGCCGCCAATGCAGGTTGCCAGATACTTGTAGGCAGTAACAGGAATTCCTGCTGCATCCGCAGTCGCCGGGCTCTCTCCTACGGCTCTTAAGTTCAGGCCTTTTCTCGTTTTATTTAAGAAAAGTGCAAGTGCGATTGCAAGTGCAACGCCAAGATACGTAAGAAAACCATAAGAAAACAGAGCCTGTCCCAAGACGCCAAGCTTAGAAAGTCCTGGAATGGGAGTCTTAAATGCCTGTCCGGTCACTGCAACAGAGATCTGTCCAACACCGCCTGCAAGCTTTGAAAGAGAGCCGCCGAAAAAGTTGCCAAATCCCACACCAAAGGTAGTCAGTGCAAGTCCGGTTACGTTTTGATTTGCCTTTAAGGTTATGGTCAGTATGCTGTAAATCAGTCCGCCAAATGCAGCACACAAAAAGGCACATAAAAAGGAAATCAGCACGCCAACCAGTCCATTGGGAGCCGCTGTAGAATTTTCATATAAAAAGGCGCCGATCAGTCCTGCAATGCCTCCCATATACATCATGCCCGGAATCCCCAGATTTAAGTTACCTGATTTTTCTGTCAGGATTTCTCCAAGTGCGCCATAGAGAATTCCGATTCCCTGACCGATCACTTTTTGAATAAAGATTACCAAAAGTCCCATGATCTATTACTCCTTCCTATTCTGCCGATGAACGTTTGCCGCCCCGGAACCTTACTTCATAGTCAATAAAGAATTCACAGCCCAGAATAAAGAAAAGAATGATGCCGGTAATAACGTCGGAAGCATTTTCATTTAAATTGAACTGAGAGGCGATCTGTCCGGCTCCCTTTTGCATGAATACAAGGAAGAAGGAAACAATGATCATGGCAAAGGTGTTGAATTTACTGAGCCAGGAAACGATGATGGCAGTAAATCCTCTGCCGCCTGCCGTACTGGTGGAAATCGTATGGCTGGCACCGCTTACGATGATGAATCCGGCAATTCCACATAAGGCACCGGAAAGAGCTACGGTTCTCATAATTACTTTTTTCACGTTAATTCCGGCATAGCGTGCAGTATTGCCGCTCTCTCCCACGACGGAGATTTCATAGCCCTGCTTGCTGTGCTTTAAGTAAAAATACATGGCAATGGTAAGCCCTAATACAATGATAAGATTCCAGCCATATTCCAGACCAAAGAGCTTTGGAAGCCAGCCACCCTTTGTCGCAGAGTTAATGGTTCCAACGGAGTTAGATCCCTTTGGATTTTCCCAGAAAATGATACCAAAGGTTACTACCTGCATGGCAACATAGTTCATCATCAAGGTAAATAATGTTTCATTGGTATCCCAGTATGCCTTAAAGAAAGCTGGAATGCAGGCCCAGATCATGGCTGCTATGGCGCTTCCAAGGAACATGAGGGGAAATAATATAAAAGGAGAAAGAGTATTTCCAAAATAGATCATCATAGCGGCGGAAGTTACGCCTCCAATTAAGACCTGACCTTCTGCACCAATATTCCAGAATCTCATTTTAAATGCCGGAGTGATACCAACTGCGATACAAAGCAGCACCAGGGTATCTCTTATGGTCATCCAGATTCTTCTCTTGGTACCTACGGCTCCTTCAAAGATTCCTTTATAAACTTCAATCGGATTCAGTCCAGTCAGTGCCACGATGACTCCTGCACAGACTACCAAAGACAGAAAAACCGCAATGAGGCGAATCATCCATGCCTTCCATGGTTCAATGGATTCCCGCTTTGCCGTTTGAAACAGCGGCTCTTTTCCCTTCATCATTCCTGATTTCCTCCTGTTTTCATCATCAGCTTTCCGATTTCTTCTTTTGTGGCACTTCTGCCGTCAACGATACCGCTTATGGTTCCGCCGCACATCACAAGGATGCTGTCACATAATTCCATGAGCACATCAAGATCCTCACCAACACAGATAACAGCGGTCCCTTTCTTTTTCTGCTCATTGAGCAGGTTGTAGATGGTGTGGGAGGAATGAATATCGAGTCCGCGAACCGGATATGCCACTAAAAGTACCGATGGTGCCGATGCAATCTCACGTCCGACTAATACCTTCTGAACATTACCGCCTGACAGCTTTCGTACTGGTATTGAAGTTCCCGGTGTGGCGATTCCAAGCTCATGAATCAGCTTTTCTGCCAGTGCCTTTGGGGATCTTCGGTCTGCAAAAAAGGAACGGCCTTTTTTGTAGCTTCGAAGCATAATATTATCCGTTAAATCCATGGTACCAACAAGTCCCATACCCAGACGGTCTTCCGGAACAAAGGAAAGCCGGACTCCAGCCTTTGCTATATCGGCTGCGCTCATAACGGTCAGTTCCTTTTCTCCGCCTTCCGGAGGGTAATAAAGGGCAGAACCTCTGGTGGTTGGAATCAGTCCCGCAATGGCCTCTAAAAGCTCTCTCTGTCCGCTTCCTGCGACGCCTGCAATTCCAAGAATCTCTCCGCTGTTAGCGACAAAGGTGGCGTTTTCCAAGGTGGTGATCCCTTCCTTGCTTACACAGGTAAGCCCATGTATCTCCAGTCTTTTTTCCGGGGAAACAGGATCCGGACGTTCTATGTTCAAGCTGACTTTTTTTCCTACCATCATTTCGGTCAAGGATTCTTCTGTCGCTTCTTTTGTCTCGATGGTACCGATATACTGGCCCTTTCTAAGAACCGATACCCGGTCAGACAAGGTAAGTACTTCATTGAGCTTATGGGTGATGATGATAATGGAATGACCTGCTTTTCTCATGTTGCGGAGTACTGCAAAGAGGCGGTCCGCTTCCTGAGGGGTAAGTACTGCCGTAGGCTCATCTAATATAAGGATGTCCACCCCACGGTATAACAGCTTAACGATCTCAACGGTCTGCTTCTGGGACACTGACATGGTGTAAATCTTCTGGTCAGGGTCTAAATCAAATCCGTATTTGGCGGTCAGGCTGTTGATTTTATCGCTGACTGCTTTCCGGTCAAGAAGCTCCTGTCCCGGTAGGCCTAAAATGATGTTTTCCGCAGCAGTAAACACCTCAACCAGCTTAAAATGCTGGTGAATCATACCAATTCCTAAATCAAAGGAATCCTTGGGAGACCGTATGGATACCTCTTTTCCATTCACCGCAATCTGCCCCTCATCAGGGTAATAGATTCCGGAAATCATATTCATAAGTGTTGTTTTGCCGCTTCCGTTTTCCCCCAGAATCGAAAGTATTTCTCCTCTCTTTACAGACAGGCAGACTTTGTCGTTGGCAGTTACCTTGCCAAACCGTTTGGTGATATTTTTCAGTTCAATGGCATAATTATCGTTCACCGGGACATCCTCCGTTTCATTTTTTCCTGCTTTTCCCATTCCATTCTTTAATAGCAAAAAGCGGGGCCAAAATATCTGGCGCCGCTTTTAAGCCTGACTCATTTCCGTCTGAGCATTTATTTATCAATGGTAGTAATACCATCAATTAAGATATCAAATGCCGGTGCAGAACCGAATTCAGACTCATGGAAATATCCATTGGATACGTATTCCACGTCACTTCCATCCTTTTTATAGGTTTCAAGCTTTTTGCCGCCTACTGTAAAAGTAGAAGTATCAAATACGTGAAGGGTTCCTGCCTTAATGGCATCTTCTGTTTCTTTTACCTTCTCTTCTGTACCAGGAGCTATTGCATCCTTATTCAGTTCGGTAATGGAAACAGCTCCGTCCTTGTAGCCCTGGCACCAGTCTGTGTCAATGGCCTTGCCGTCAATCACACTCTGTACTGCATAGGTCACGTATGGAGCCCAGTTAATGGAGGCTGAAGTAAGTGCAGTCTTAGGAGCCGTTGCAAGCATGGAGATGTTATAGCCTACGTCTGGAACGCCGGCTGCTTCACAAGCAACAGGAGCGCCTGTGGTATCTGCATGCTGGCTGATTAATACACAGCCATTGGAAATCAAAGCATCTGCTGCTTCTTTTTCCAGATCAAAGCTTCCCCAGCTGTTGGTATACTTAACTTCCATGGTAGCCTGCGGACATACGGAACGTACGCCAAGGAAGAAGGAAGTATAACCGCTGATTACCTCTGCATATGGATAAGCGCCTACATAACCGATCTTTACTGCGTCTTCTTTTACTTTTCCATCCTGAATCATCTGGTTTAACTTAAGTCCAGCTACGACACCGGATACATAACGGGATTCATATACGTTAGTAAAATAATTATGCATATTGCTTAAGCCGCTTAATTTTGCCTGATATCCGGTTGCATGACAGAACTGAACCTCTGGATATTCTTTTGCAGCTTCTATAATATAGGATTCGTAACCAAAGCTGTTGGCAAAAATGATGTTGCAGCCCTGATCCGCAAGATCCATAGCCGCATCTTTTGCACTCTCGTCTTCTGGAACGTTCCATTTTACAATGATCTGGTCATCAGATAAGCCAAGGGCTTTCTTCATATCCAGGGCACCATTGTAATGAGCGGCTGTGTAGCTCTCGTTCTCATCGCCGATGTAAATAAATCCTACCTTTAAATCTTCTTTGGCGACTTTGCCTTTTGGGTCAGCAGCTTCTGTTTTACCAGCTTCTGTTGCCTGACCTTCTGCTTTTGTTGTAGCTGTAGCGGATGGGGAACCGGAGTTACCGCAGGCGGTTAATGACAGAGCCATAAGTCCTGCCAGAGCCAGACCAACCAACTTCTTTGATTTCATAACTAATCCTCCTCAAACGTGTGCGCTTTGGTGTTGTTAACCTCTATAAATTGCAAAATTTACATTACCCAGTATAACATCGTTTTAAGGCTTGTCAATAAGAAAAATGTCATTTTTTACACTATTTCTTTCCACCATAAGCGGGCTTAATTATCATTAATAAGCGGCTATTATAGTATGGTGTTTTTTAACCTTTTTCATCATATTTTTCCCATTTTTCTTTTTCGATAAAAATGAAAAGCAAATGGTATAATATAATAGAAGAAATACCATCCACTTCCATATAAATATAATCCACCCAAAAAATTTCCACTTAATTATTTTAGTTTTTTATGTTTGGCTCTGGATTTTTTTTTTGAATAGGTGTATAATCACTTTTTTGAAAACATCCCCATACCATCACCACAGAAGGAGGTTACACTGTTATGTCAGTGAAATACGTATTTGTCACCGGAGGCGTTGTGTCCGGACTTGGCAAAGGTATTACCGCAGCATCGCTTGGTCGACTGTTAAAAGCCCGAGGCTATAAAGTCACCATGCAGAAATTCGATCCTTATATCAATATTGATCCAGGTACCATGAATCCCGTTCAGCATGGAGAAGTTTTCGTGACAGAAGATGGAGTAGAAACAGATTTAGATCTTGGACACTACGAACGTTTTATCGATGAGAGCCTGACCAAAAATTCCAACGTTACAACTGGTAAGGTTTATTGGACCGTATTGACCCGCGAACGACGGGGAGACTTCGGGGGAGGCACCGTACAGGTTATCCCTCATATTACCGACGAAATAAAAAGCCGTTTTCACCACAATCACAATTCCTCTGAAACAGAAATTGCTATCATAGAAGTAGGCGGAACGGTAGGCGACATCGAAAGCCAGCCTTTCTTAGAGGCAATCCGCCAATTCCAACATGAAGTAGGCCGCGAGAATGCAATGCTGATCCACGTGACCCTGGTTCCATATCTGAAAGTTTCCGAAGAACTAAAAACCAAACCGACCCAGGCCAGTGTAAAAGACTTACAGGGAATGGGTATCCAGCCCGACATCATTGTATGCCGTTCCGAACAGCCCCTTGATGACGGAATCCGAAGCAAAATCGCACAATTCTGTAATGTTCCCAAGACTCACGTAATCCAGAACCTGGATGTTGAGGTATTATATGAACTTCCCCTTGTTATGGAAGAAGAACATCTGGCTCAGGTCGCATGTGAGTGTTTAAAGCTCCCATGTCCTACTCCTGATTTAGCAGAATGGGCTGCCATGATTGATAACTGGAAGCATCCGGAAAAGGAAGTGACCATTGCATTAGTAGGCAAATACATTCAGCTTCATGACGCTTATATTTCCGTTGTCGAGGCATTAAAACACGGCGGCGTATATAACCGTGCCGACGTTACCATTAAATGGGTGGATTCTGAACTCGTGACCAATGAGAATGCAGATGAATTATTCAGCGATGTCAATGGTATTCTTGTTCCGGGAGGCTTTGGTAGCCGTGGAATCGAAGGAAAGATTTCTTCCATACAATATGCCCGCGAACATAACATACCATTCCTTGGCATTTGTCTTGGCATGCAGATGGCCATTGTAGAATTTGCCCGCAATGTAGTCGGTTTTGCCGATGCTCATACCTCAGAGCTTGATATGGATACCACACATCCCGTGATTCATTTAATGCCAGACCAGAATGATATTGAAGATATTGGCGGAACTCTTCGTCTCGGTTCTTATCCTTGTGTTCTGGACAAGTCCTCCAAATCCTTTGAGGTGTATGGAGAAGAACTGATTCACGAACGCCACAGACATCGTTATGAGGTAAATAACGATTACCGTGAAGATTTAACAAAAGCTGGAATGAAGCTTTCCGGTATCTCTCCAGATGGACGAATCGTAGAGATGGTAGAAATCCCGGCTCACCCATGGTTCGTAGCGACCCAGGCTCACCCAGAATTTAAATCAAGACCAAACAGACCTCACCCGCTGTTCCGTGATTTCATCAAGGCAGCTGTTGAAAATAAAAAATAATGACACCGAACGATGGAGTTCAGGTTCTTACTTAGAATCTGGCTCCATTTTTATTTTGCGAAAATAAGAATTTACTTTAAATTATTATTTTCTTTTATTTTTTTCTTGCACTTTTCTCATCTTCTGCTATAATAATATGCAACGTGTGTCCGCAGGGAAGACAGTTGTACTCATAGGAGATACACATAAGGAGGATATGTATTATGAAATTGAAAAAAGTTTTTGCACTTACTCTTGCTGCTTGCTTAAGCGCTTCTCTTGTTGCCGGCTGCAGCAGCTCAGGTTCCTCAGGATCTTCAAACAGCGGCGAAAAGGTTGTAAAAATCGGTGTATTTGAGCCAACCACCGGAGAAAACGGCGGCGGCGGCTTCCAGGAAGTCTTAGGCGTTCGTTACGCCAACCAGGTTCACCCAACCGTGAAGATCGGTGGAGAGGACTATAAAGTTGTATTAGTGGAAGTAGATAATAAATCCGATAAAACAGAGGCTGTCAATGCAGCACAGAAGCTTGTAAGCCAGAAGGTTTCTGCTGTTATCGGAAGCTATGGTTCCGGTGTTTCCATTGCCGCCGGACAGATCTTTGCAGATGCCAAGATTCCGGCAATCGGCGCTTCCTGTACGAATCCACAGGTTACCCAGGGAAATGACTATTACTTCCGTGTATGCTTCTTAGATCCCTTCCAGGGAACGGTTATGGCAAACTATGCCAATGATAACGGAGCAAAGAAGGCAGCCATTATTACACAGCTTGGAGATGATTACTCTTCCGGACTTGGTTCTTTCTTTAAAACCTCCTTTACAAAGCTTGGCGGTACTGTAGTAAGTGAAGAACAGTTCCAGACTAACCAGACAGACTTTAAAGCAATCCTTACAAACATTAAGGCGCAGAACCCTGACATTATCTTCGCTCCTTCTTCTATTACAACAGCTCCTTTAATCATCAAGCAGGCCCGTGAGCTTGGAATCACAGCTACCATTGCTGCTGGTGATACCTGGGAGAACTCAACAGTTATCGAGAATGCAGGAACCTCCGCGGACGGAATCGTTCTTTCTACTTTCTTTGACGAAGCAGAGCCAGCCAACGACGAAGCTGCTTCCTTTATCTCTGGTTTCAAAACTTACTTAAAGGAACAGAAGCAGGATGAGATCATTCCAGCCGTATCTGCTCTTGGCTATGACGCTTACTTAAGCGCATGTAAGGCAATTGAAACCGCTGGTACTACCGATGGCGAAAAGATTAAAGAGGCTTTAAAGGGAGTATCCATTGAAGGCGTTACCGGTAATATCTCCTTTGACGAGAACGGAGATGCTAAAAAGGATATGGCATTTATTAAGACTGTTGAGAACGGAAAATTCAAATTCCTGACAACAACTACCGTAAAATAACAAATTACATCGCAATGATGCAAACATCACCGGATGAGTGGGGACGCATTTCCTTCCCCACTCGTTCCATTTGTAACGGATACCTTTTCCACATACTTCACAGATAGGAGGCTTTTCGCCACATGAGTCTTTCAACCTTTTTACAGCAGTGCCTGACCGGTATTTCCCTTGGCGGTGCATATGCTCTCATAGCCATTGGCTATACGCTGGTTTACGGAATCCTTCGCCTCATCAACTTCGCCCATGGCGATATTTTTATGATGGCAGGCTATTTCATGATCTTTGCCATGGCAAGTTTTCCATGGTTCATTTCCATTCCACTGGTGCTCTTCATCACCGTTGTTCTTGGTGTTTCCATTGAACGGGTCGCTTACCGCCCCCTTCGTTCCGCTCCAAGAATGTCTGTTATGATTTCAGCCATTGGTGTTTCCTACCTCCTGCAAAATCTTGCTACATACTTATTTACTGCCCTTCCAAAGGGATATCCTGAACTTCCTGTCTTAAAGAAGATTTATCAGATCGGAGGTCTTTCTGCTTCCTTCGTTACCTTCTTAACACCGGTCCTTACTCTCATTATTGTGTATGTTCTTATGGTCCTGATCAACAAAACAAAGATCGGAATGGCAATGCGTGCTGTGGCAAAGGATTACGATACTGCCTCTTTAATGGGAATCAAGATTAATCGGATCATTACCTTTACCTTTGCAATCGGTTCTCTTTTAGCTGCTGTCGGCTCTATCCTCTATTTTACAGACCGTATGACCGTGTTCCCATTCTCCGGCTCCCTGCCGGGCTTAAAGTGCTTCGTAGCTGCGGTATTCGGAGGAATCGGCAGCATTCCAGGTGCCGTCATCGGAGGCTTTATCCTGGGACTTGGAGAAACTGCCCTGGTTGCAACCGGGTATTCCACCTTCAGCGATGCATTTACCTTTGTTCTGTTAATAGCCATTCTCCTGATCAAACCTACTGGCTTGTTCGGTGAGAAAACAACCGATAAAGTGTGAGGTGTCTTTTATGAAGAAAAAAGCAGTATCCAAAAACAGACTCTATACTCTGATTGCCCTTTTATTTGTCATTGGAATCCTGGGTATTTTACAGGCTAACAGTGCTCAGTACAGCTATCAGATTTCCATTCTGGAACGAAGTGCCATCTATGCGGTGGTCGCTGTTTCCATGAACTTACTCACCGGATTTACCGGACTCTTTTCCTTGGGCCAGGCCGGATTCATGGCAATCGGTGCTTATACGGTTGCTATACTGACAATCCCTGTAGACAACCGTGCAAGCGTTTATTATGTAGACGGAATCGCACCAGCCATTGCAAATCTCCAGTGCCCCTTCTGGCTGGCACTCATTTTAGCAGGAGTTTTTTCTGCTGCCATTGCTGCCTTAATCGGAATTCCGGTACTTCGTTTAAAAAGTGATTATTTAGCCATTGCTACCCTTGGTTTTTCTGAGATCATCCGTGCGGTAATTTCTGCCCCACAGTTAAATAAAATCACCAATGGTTCTTATGGACTTAAGAATATCCCAGGCTTTCCAAACCTGTTTGTGGCCTTTGGCTTATGTGCCCTCTGCATCCTTCTTATGGTGCTTTTGATTAATTCCTCTTATGGCCGTGCATTTAAGGCTCTTCGTGAGGATGAGGTGGCTGCTCAGGCTATGGGACTTAACTTATTCCGTTACAAAGAGCTGGCTTTTGTAATTTCCTCCTTCTTTACAGGAGTTGGCGGAGGTCTTCTTGCTATATTCATGCGCTCCATTGATTCTAAGACCTTCTCCATTAATTTGACCTACGACATTCTTCTTATTGTCGTTCTTGGTGGAATCGGAAGTATTACCGGAAGCGTCATCGGCGCATTTTTAGTTACTGCTGGAAGAGAATGGCTTCGATTCTTTGACAATCCTCTTACCATTGGAGGCATTGACATTCCTCTGTTCCGTTCCGGCTTTCGTATGGTCATCTTCTCCATTCTTCTTATGGCAGTGGTGCTCTTCTACCGCCGTGGAATCATGGGAAGCAATGAGTTTTCATGGGAAGGCCTTGGAAGGCTGATTCGCAGCATTCCAGACAGATTAAAGAAGAAAAATAAAACACATAAGGGGGAAAACATATAATGTCAGCGGAAGCAAAAACTCCAGTCAATGTCCTCCATATGGAGGATGTTACCATGCAGTTTGGCGGCGTAGTAGCTGTCAACGGACTCACCCTTGATGTAAACCAGGGCGAAATCGTGGCACTCATTGGTCCTAACGGTGCTGGAAAAACAACTGCCTTTAACTGTGTTACCGGTATTTATGAGCCTACCTTTGGTAAGGTTGATTTTATGGGAGAGACCATTCTCTCTAATACTCCCAAGGGAAAAGCGGCGAAAACATACTTGGGTGAAATAACTCCCAGACCGATTACCATTATCAGAAATACACCGGATAAGATTACCCAGAAGGGTATTGCCAGAACCTTTCAGAACATTCGTCTCTTTGGGCAGCTTACTGTATTTGACAATGTTCTTATTGCAAAGCATATGCGGGCCAGACAAAATGTGTTTTCCGCCACTCTTCGTTTAAACCGCAAGGAGGAAGAGCGGATGCGGGCAGAAGCCACCGCTCTTTTGGAGGAGCAGAATCTTCTCCACTTAAAGGATGAGATTGCCTCTTCTCTCCCTTACGGTCTGCAAAGACGTCTGGAGATTGCAAGAGCTCTGGCTACCGAGCCAAAGTTTCTTCTCCTTGATGAGCCTGCGGCTGGTATGAATCCGCAGGAGACCCAGGAGCTTACCGATTTTATCAAGCAGATCCGGGACACCTATCATTTGACTGTATTTATGATTGAACACCATATGGATCTGGTCATGCAGATCTCAGACCGAATCTATGTACTGGATTTTGGAAAACTGATTGCACAGGGAACACCGGATGAAATCCAGAACAACGAACGGGTTATTGAAGCATATCTGGGGGTGAGTGACGATGCTGAAGATTGAGAATTTAAAAGTGAACTACGGGGGCATTGAAGCCGTAAAGGGCATTTCCTTTGAAGTGCCGGATAAAAGCATTGTAACCCTGATCGGTGCCAACGGCGCCGGAAAGAGTACCACGCTCCGCTCCATTGTAGGCCTTGTAAAGCCTTCTGCCGGAAGCAGTATTACTCTTGATGGAGAAGAGCTCATCGGACTTGATACTACACAGGTCGTATCCAAGGGCATTGCTCTAGTGCCGGAAGGCCGTCATGTGTTTCCCGATATGACCGTACTTGAAAACATTAAGATCGGGGCTTATTTAAGAAACGACAGTCTGGAAGACGATATCAACTGGGTCTACAGCCTGTTTCCAAGGTTAAAGGAACGAAGCTGGCAGCTCTCCGGAACCTTATCCGGCGGTGAGCAGCAGATGCTTGCAGTTGCAAGAGCCTTAATGAGCCACCCCAGAATCCTCATGATGGATGAACCTTCCCTTGGATTGGCACCTCTTATCGTTAAGGACTTGTTCTCCATTATCAAGGAAATCAATAAAAAGGGCGTGACCGTACTTTTAATCGAACAGAATGCCAATATGGCCCTTCACACGGCTGATATCGGATATGTACTGGAAACCGGAAGAATCACCTTATCCGGTGCGGGTAAAGAGCTTCTGGCTGACGAATCCGTGAAAGCAGCTTACCTTGGTAAAAAGAAACATTAATCATAAGGAGCCATTGCTCATAAGTGAAAGACCGCTTATGGAGCAATGGCTTCTTTTTTCTGATTCCAGCTCTCATTTTTCTCACAAAGTTTCTCTTCTATTCGTCAAAATTCCTGATTTATTTAACTAATATTGTGTTTTTTAACAACATGTTTGCAAATATAACTATATCATTAATAATTCTTAATATTAATAGCATTTTATTAACTATTGCAATATAAATTCGATAATAATTTCAAGTAATAAATTAATTTAAGGAGGTGATTCCCATGTGAATTTAAATTAGTCATTGAAAGCAATATCAGTTTATTACAAAAGAAAAAGTAAAGGGGAAAATGAATGAGTAAAATGATTAAGCTATTGGCAACTGGATTAGCTGTAGTATCCATGTCTTCCATGACGAACTACGCTGTTTTAGCTGCTCCTTACAACAACAAAGAGTTTGAATTAGCACAGCCTGATGGAACCAGGGTTTCCGTATCCATTACAGGCGATGAGTATTATCAGCATATTGAAAGTCCGGACGGATATACGCTAATCCGTGATGAAAACGGCTGGATCTGTTACGCAGAATTAAACGCTGACCAGACAGAGTATGTGTCTACGGGAACTGTTTACAACACAAGCAGTGAACGAAGATCCACTGACGAGCCTCAGCGGGGCGGGGGCGGCCTTCAGAAGCATTTAAAGATCAAGAGCGATGCAATCAGGGAACAGGCGGATGAAGTGAGGAACAGGCTTCATGGAAATGATTTTAAAAATACCCCAAAATCAGAAAACAGTTTTGAAAATTCACTGCTGGATTCCAAGGTAGCGGCATCTGGTGATGTAAAAGGACTGACGATCCTGGTTGATTTCCCAGATAAAAAAAGCGATATTTCCCAATCCGAAATAGAACGCTTCTTCAACGAAACCGGGTACCGGGGCTTTAATAACAATGGGTCTGTGAGGGATTATTATTATGATGTCTCAGGCGGCAGAGTCACCTATACCAATAATTTAATTGGTTTCTATACGGCAAAGCATCCAAAAACATATTATGATGACATTTATGAGCAGACAGGCTCCTACGCAAAATCCAATGAGTTTGCAGAAGAAGTATTTCAGTGGCTGAAAAGCTCTGGATATAATCTTTCCTCTTTAACCACAGACTCTAAAGGATACTTAAAAGCTGTGAACATTCTTTATGCCGGAACTCCGGATGCAGGCTGGGCAAAGGGATTGTGGCCTCATCAAGCCTGGTATCCAAAGTCAGATTATATCAATGGAGCAAGAATCCAGAAATATGAGATGACTAACATCGGACGGGATTTATCTCTTTATACAATCTGCCATGAAAGCGGTCATATGATATACGGATATCCGGATCTTTATGATTACGATGGTGATTCCCAGGGCACTGGTATGTACAGCTTAATGAGTACCGTGGCAAATGACAAAAATCCGGTTCCACCGGATCCA
The DNA here is from genome assembly GCA_000526575.1 of Clostridium sp. 12(A). Classification (GTDB taxonomy): domain Bacteria; phylum Bacillota; class Clostridia; order Lachnospirales; family Lachnospiraceae; genus Lacrimispora; species Lacrimispora xylanolytica. The sequence goes on from JAGI01000003.1 coordinate 268,203, forward strand.
TATTGCAGAAATGTGATATCTCGCTGGAATCTTCCCATAAATATGAAAGAATATAATGCAGGGACCAAGTTTGCCGCAGTTGCTGACGGCAACGGTAATTCCTATACCTACAAATGGTCTGGCAATCAGTCAAACGAGTATTTCCTCATTGAGAACCTCCAGAGAACCGGCAGATATGCTGACCTTCCTGATGCAGGACTTGCCATCTGGCATATTGATGAAAAAGGAAATAACTCCAGAAATGAAATGACACCGAGTAACCACTACTTAGTTTCTCTGGAACAGGCCGATGGAAATTATGATATGGAGAGAAATAGGAACGGCGGAAACAGGGGAGACTTATTCCGGAAAGGATACAAGGATTCCTTTACCAGCAGCACCGCACCAAATTCCAAATGGTGGAATCAGTCAGCCTCTGGTCTTGAAATATCCCAGATCAGCAACACAGGCTCTGAAATGACCTTTGTTCAGGCCTCCAACGGCCAGAACCCAAATCCTGACCCAGACCCAGATCCTACCCCACAGCAAAAGAACATCGCAGGACTGGCGACTCCTACAGCCTCTTATGTTTCTGATTGGGAAAGCATCCTTGCATTAAATGATGGAATCGACCCTACCAGCTCAAATGACAGAAGCGGTGCTGTTTACGGCAACTGGCCGGAGACCGGTTCTCAATGGGTACAGTATACATTTAATGAGACTCACACCATCACAGGCAGTGATATTTATTGGTTTAAAGATGGTCAGGGAATTGATGTGCCCGCATCTTACCGTATGTATTACTGGGATGGAAGTGCATGGCAGGATATAAAGAATCCAAAAGGCCTTGGTACAAAAACCAATCAATATAACACCACGACCTTTACACCAGTCACAACCTATGCAATCTCCATTGTTATGGAATCAAAAGGAACCAGCTCTACCGGTATCCTTGAATGGAAGTTATACGAAAACTAAAAGAAATTTATTCTAAATTCATACACCAAAAAGGAACTGTGACCACAAAGCCCTTATATATGGCTAAATGGTTACAGTTCCTTTTCCTTTACATGTGCGGTCGTATATCAATCTTTTATCAGGTTTCACTATTGGATTACCCGGCGTATGGTTACCGGTTTCCTGTAATTCCACGAGGAAATTTTAATCCCGCTTCTACGGTTTGCTGCATGAACGATCTGGCCTTTTCCGATGTACATAGCCACATGGTCGATCTGGCTTCCACTGGAATAGAACAACAAGTCTCCCGGCTCCATGTTGGAGGCTGGAATTGCCTCTCCCTCTGCCGCCTGTTGCCTTGAAGTTCTGTCAAGCTGTACTCCTGCCGCATGCTCCATAACATACTGGACAAAACCAGAACAGTCTGCACCGGTATTTGGATCGGTGCCTCCCCACCTATAAGGTTTTCCAACGAAATTAACCGCATAATTTACAACCTGGGTACGCATGTCACTGTTTTTCTCTGCTTCCGGTATGGTGTAAGCTATGGTGGCAAATTCCGGCACATAGGCATAAGCAGTCTGGCCCTTATATTCTATCTTGGCCCAGCCATCACTTCCAGAAAGGAACCGATAGGTTTCTCCCTCATGGATTCTTCCTAAAATCTGGGCATCGGTACTTGGCTGGTTCCTGACACGAAGGGTATCGGTGTTAACACGAAGCATCAGCTTCATATCGTAATAAGCGATAGCCCTTGCTTCTTTTCCAGTCACCAGATACTGTCCATACACATAACCAGTGATTTGTCCTGATTTTATCTTATACCAGCCATTTTCCTCAGACAGCACGCTGGCTCCGGAATGGCTTTTTAATTTTCCTACGATATCCGCATCATTCTTTGGTTCTTTTCTGATATTTAAGGAATCCTCTACGACTGCCACTCCAAGATTACTGAATATGGTCTGAAAGGTTCCTATTCTCATTTTTTCCTGCGTAAGACCGGCCGAGTTTTCTTCTGACTTCTGTTTTTCGCTTTTCTGGTACTTGTCCATATAGACATCGATTCCAGCTACCGGAGTACCGGTAGTCACAGTCGTCTTGGTTCCTGCGGCCTGCACATCTGCTGTTGCAATCCATACGGCACTGCCGCATGCGATTGCGAAGCCCAGCATTTTCCATGCTTTGTCAGTCATATGCACGTTCCTTCGCAAGTTATTCATTTTTAACCAGGCGGTGTGGCCGCCTTTCTTTTACAACTGGATATTCAGTTCCTCAGAACGGCTCTTTAAATACTCCATTCCATAGTCCCTGTCTTTTTCTATCTGCACTTTTAACTGCTCCAATCCGTCAAATTTCCGTTCAGGGCGGACGAAGTGCAATAGCTGTACTTCTATAGTCTTTCCATAAATATCCCTATTTATACCATAAATGTAAGTTTCTGCTCCTACGGGGGATCCACCTTCCACGGTGGGCTTCTTTCCGATGTTGGTAATCCCTCCATAATAGCAGCCTTCTATATAGACTCTGGATACATAAACGCCAAAGGTCGGCAGATGCTTTTCCGGCTCCGGTACAATATTCGCCGTAGGAAAGCCTAAGACCGGGCCTCCCAGATGATTGCCATGAACTACGTTTCCATGAATGGAGTAAGGCTCACCTAAGAGCTCATTGGCCTTTTCCATATTTCCGGCATCCAGCAGCTCTCTGATGTATGTACTGCTGATATCACGGTGATCATCCTTTTCTTTTTGAATGACAATTAATTCGTAACCATACCGGTCCTTCCACTGATTTAGGCTGTCCGCATTTCCTGCTCCCAGATAGCCAAAGGTGCAGTCCGTGCCGACTACTATGGTCTTCGCATTCATCTGACCTACCAGTATTTCCTTTACAAATTCCTCCGGGTCCATATGGGCGGTTTCCATGGTAAAGGGGTATTCTACCAGATAGTCGATGCCGATTCGCTCCAGATTGTTTTTTCTCTCCAGATTCGTAGTAATGACCCGCTGCGTGCTTTCTGAATCCAGGATACTTGGTGACATGTCAAAGGTAAAAACGGCAATCTGATATCCTTTTTCCTTTTTTACTTCTGCCATCTCCCGAAGAAGCTTCTGGTGGCCCCTGTGGCGTCCGTCAAACTTTCCAAGTGTGACCACCGATGGTTCTTCGATCTGAAATTTCCTGGTTCCGGTTATATACTCCATCTTTATTTTCCTCCCAGAAATACCTTTTGGGGCTTAAGCAAGTTCCTTTCTCTGTCAGGCTCATAAACTCCAATAAAATGATTCTCACTGTCATAAACTCTCACCGGTCCGTCCACCGTTACAGAGCTTTCCATCCCTTGATTTCTTAAAAATGGGTTCCCATTATGAACCAGCTTATCAAATTCCGGTTTCATGACAATGGCGGGATAATTCTCAAATACCTTGTCCACAGCAAGGATACGTTCTCCCAAGGTTCCTTCGTCTCTAAGCGCTTCAATCTGGGAAAGAGTAAGGCTCTCCTCCAGACAAAACCCTGAGACCTGGGTGCGGGTCAATGACTCCATACAGCCGCCGCAGCCCAGCTTTCTTCCAATATCATAGCAAAGGGTCCGGATATAAGTTCCCTTGGAGCAGGTCACTGTCATTGTGACTCTGGGAAGCTCTATTTTATCCACCCGGATTTCCAGTATCTCTACGGGCCTTGCCTTCCGCTCCACTTCTTTTCCTGCTCTGGCAAGCTCATAAAGCTTCTTGCCGTCTACTTTCAGGGCAGAATACATGGGGGGAATCTGGTCATAATGCCCCAGAAAGCTTAATACCGCCTCACGGATTTCCTCTTCCTCTCTATGAACCGGATATTCAGCAAGAACCGTCCCTGTCACATCCTGAGTGTCAGTTTCTTTTCCAAGAAGTAAGACCGCTTCATATGTTTTCGTCTTATCCGTCAGCATATCACAGAGCTTGGTCGCCTTGCCAAGACAGACAGGAAGCACTCCCTCTGCCATGGGATCTAAGGTACCGGTATGTCCTATCTTTTTCTGCTTTAAAATACCTCTCATTTTCGCCACGACGTCATGAGAGGTAAATCCTTTTTCTTTATACACATTGATGATGCCGTCTGCCATCGTCCGTTCTCCTAATTAAGCTGTTTTGCGATCTGATCTGATAGATTGTTGATCACATCGTGAACGCTTCCTGTCATTGTACAGCCAGCAGCCTTTTTATGACCGCCTCCGCCAAAGTATACAGCGATTTTACTCACATCAAGATCAGAAGTGGAACGAAGACTTACCTTATATTCTCTGCAGGCAGTCTCATACATAAAGATGGCACATTCCACACCTTCCGTTATCCTAAGCTGGTCGATGATTCCATCCATATCACTTCCTGAGACACCGTAAAACTCCATGTCTTTCTTGCTGATTGCGCTGAAGATACATTGGCTGTTATGAAAGGTTATGCTTTCCAGCAGTGCCCTTCCAAGAATTTGATTCTGAATATATGTTTTTCGGTAAAAGCTGTCATCGATGATTCTGGAAAAATTAATCCCTTTTTCCATCAGCTTTCCGGCTATTTCCATGGTCTTTCTGGATGTAGAGTCATATTTGAATACTCCGGTATCATGTATGATGCCGGTATAGATACATTCTGCCACTTCCCTGCTGATCTTAGCTTCATCAAGAAGGGCGTAAAGCACTTCACAGGTTGAGCTGGAATGTCCTTCCACAATATTCTCACCGGCATAGCCGATGTTGGTGATGTGGTGGTCTACACAGATGCTTTTTTTTGCCGTATTTAAATACTTCACCGCTTCTCCAAGGCGAAGGGTATCGCTGCAGTCAAGACAAATGCACAGGTCATACTCCTTGTCTTTTGAAAAATCGCTGACAATACGGTCAAAATGATTTAAATAATTAAATTTATCCGACGGCTTCTCTAAGTATACCACCGTCTCTATCTGAGGATAGTTTTCTTTTAAGTAATTATATGTTGCCAGACAGGAACCTACACAGTCCCCATCTGGTCTGACATGGCCCATAATGGCCGCATTTTTTACATCTTCAAGGATTGTATCAAGGTAACTCAAAGGTGCACCTCCTTAATCTTTGATGTCTTTTGTAACCTCTTCAATCAGTCTGGACATGTTAACGCCATACTCAATGGACTGATCCAGAATGAATTTAATTTCAGGTGTGTTGCGAAGATTGACTCTTCTTGCCAGTTCTCTGCGGATATAGCCTTCTGCGCTCCTTAAACCTTCAATGGTCGCTTTGCCGGCTTCCTCATCTCCCAGAATACTGATATAAGCCTTACAGAATTTTAAGTCTGGAGTTACCTCAACGGCAACTACAGTTGTCATAGGGTGGATTCTTGGATCCTTGATTTCCAGACGGATAATCTGGCTTATCTCCCTCTGGACTTCCATATTGATTCTTGTATTCTTTATACTGTTTTTACGCATGTTATTCCTTTCGCTTTTCATCCACATTTTCAAAAAGACCAGCCCGCAAAAACGGGCTCATCTTTCTAAAATCCAGGTGGAGTGGTTCCTAGCGGGGAACCTCCACCATGGTATATGCTTCGATCATATCGTCTTCCTGGATATCGTTAAACTTCTCAAATACAAGACCACACTCGTAACCGGTTGCTACTTCTTTTACATCATCTTTAAATCTCTTTAAGGATGCTAACGGTCCTTCGTAAATCTTTTCTCCAGCTCTTGTAATACGAACGCTGCAGCCTCTTACGAATTTACCATCCATTACATAGGAACCTGCGATCGTACCTACACCAGATGCCTTAAAGGTCTGGCGGACAATGGCGTGACCAGTAACCTGTTCCTCAAAGATAGGATCAAGCATACCCTTCATGGCTGATTCCACATCTGCAATCGCCTGATAGATTACTTTGTAAAGTCTCATATCTACTTTTTCCCGGTCCGCAATGGATTTAGCTGTTACATCAGGTCTAACGTTAAAACCAATGATGATAGCATTTGATGCGGAAGCCAGGGATACGTCGGACTCATTGATGGCACCAACGCCGCCATGAATCACTTTTACCATAACTTCTTCATTAGACAGCTTCACAAGACTCTGCTTTACCGCCTCTACAGATCCCTGTACGTCAGCCTTTACGATGATTGGCAGTTCTTTTACAGTACCTGCTTTAATCTGGCTGAATAAATCATCCAATGATAACTTAGCTTTTGTATCTTCCAGTAATTTATTCTTACCTTCTGAAATAAATGTTTCTGCGAAGCTTCTTGCTTCTTTTTCGGTCTCAGTTCCAACCAGGACTTCTCCAGCATTGGGAACGTCATTCAGACCTAAAATCTCTACTGGAGTCGATGGGCCTGCTTCTTTTACTCTGCGTCCCTTGTCATCCATCATGGCACGAACTTTTCCGTAACAGGATCCGGCTGCAACGGTATCACCAACACGTAAGGTACCTTTTTGTACCAGTACGGTAGCAACCGGGCCTTTGCCCTTATCAAGCTCTGCCTCAATAATAAGACCTCTTGCACGGCGGTTTGGATTCGCCTTTAATTCCTTTACTTCGGAAGTAAGAAGAATCATCTCAAGAAGCTCTTTGATACCTTCCTTTGTATGAGCTGAAACCGGTACAAATACAGTGCTTCCGCCCCAGTCTTCTGAAATCAGCTCATGCTCAGATAATTCCTGCTTTGCACGATCAATGTTAGCACTTGGCTTATCGATTTTGTTGATGGCAACAATAATCTCTACGCCTGCAGCCTTTGCATGGTTAATGGCCTCTACGGTCTGAGGCATAACTCCGTCATCTGCTGCAACAACAAGGATTGCAATATCTGTGGACTGAGCACCTCTCATACGCATGGCTGTAAATGCCTCATGTCCTGGTGTATCTAAAAATGTGATGTTCTGTCCGTTCACCTCAACCGTATAAGCACCGATATGCTGTGTGATACCGCCTGCCTCTCTGGTGGTTACGCTGGTCTGACGGATTGCATCAAGAAGGGAAGTTTTACCGTGGTCAACATGGCCCATAACACAAACAACCGGTGGTCTGGTAACCATATCTTTCTCATCTTCTTCTTCCTCTTTTAACAATTCCTCGATTACATCTACTTTCACTTCTTTTTCGCAGAGTACATCGTATTCCATCGCGATCTCTTCTGCCTGTTCAAAGTCGATTTCTGTATTTAAAGTGACGATTTTACCCTGTAAAAACAGCTTCTTTACAATGGCTGATGGCGTAAGCTTCATGCTTTCTGCCAGCTCTTTAATGGTCAGTCTCTCTGGGATTATGATGGTCTTAACTTCTTCGACCTTCGCTTCTCTGTGTACTGGTGGCAGGATTGGAGCTTTGCCCTTACCGCCTTTTACTGCACCTTTGTTTACGCTATCATCATCTTTGTCTCTTTTATCAAATCTGTCATTCTTATAGTTATTCTTTGTTGCGCGGTTGCTGGTAGGCTTTGCCTGGATTGGAGTATCAAAGGATCCTGTCTTAGCTCCGCCATCTCTTCCATTTCTTCCGCCTGGACCTTGTGGTCTTCCATCACGATTTCCCTGGTAGCCGCCCTGGCCCTGTGGTCTTCCGTCACGGTTTCCCTGATAGCCGCCACCCTGTGGTCTTCCATCACGGTTGCCCTGATAGCCGCCCTGGCCCTGTGGTCTGTTTCCCTGATAACCACCCTGGCCCTGTGGTCTGTTTCCCTGGTAACCGCCCTGGCCCTGTGGTCTGTTTCCCTGATAACCGCCCTGGCCTTGTGGTCTTCCGTCACGATTTCCCTGGTAGCCGCCCTGGCCTTGTGGTCTTCCGTCACGATTTCCCTGGTAGCCGCCCTGACCCTGTGGTCTTCCGTCACGATTTCCCTGGTAACCGCCCTGACCCTGTGGTCTTCCGTCACGATTTCCCTGGTAACCGCCCTGACCCTGTGGTCTTCCGTCACGATTTCCCTGGTAGCCGCCCTGACCCTGTGGTCTTCCGTCACGATTTCCCTGGTAACCGCCCTGACCCTGTGGTCTTCCGTCACGATTTCCCTGGTAACCGCCCTGACCCTGTGGTCTTCCGTCACGATTTCCCTGGTAACCGCCCTGACCCTGTGGTCTTCCATCACGATTTCCCTGGTAGCCGCCCTGGCCCTGTGGTCTATTTCCCTGATAGCCGCCCTGACCCTGTGGTCTATTTCCCTGGTAGCCGCCCTGGCCCTGTGGTCTGTTTCCCTGGTAGCCTGTGCTATGTTCTCTGTTCATGTCAGATCCTGATGACGTGGACTGCTCACTTACCTGCTGATTTCTTGCAGGATATTCTCTCTGGGAACCAGACTGATTCGGTCTTTGATCTCTTCCGCCCTGACCCTGTGGTCTGCTCTGAGCATTCTGTGGACGAAATACTGCTGCTATTTTCTTCTTTGGTGCATCAGAATCATCACCTTCATGGGAATCAGAATGTCCCTGGGCGTTTGTTCTGCTATGACCGCCCACTTCCTTTTTTACGATTGCTGCCTGTTCCTCTGATATGTTTGAAGAACTTTTTAAATTTATATTATGCTTTTCCAAGATATCCAGTATCTCCTTACTGCTGTCTTTACCGAGTTCCTTTGCCAGATCATATACTCTCATGTTTTCCTCCATTCTGTGCACATTCTACAGCACATGTGGGTAGATGTGAAGGCTCATTCTCACACTCACTACCGACCATTGTATTCATTAGTTTCACGACTGCCTTAGCAAACCCACTATCCATAATGACGAGAGACGCCCGCATCTCTTTGCCCATAGCGTGGCCCAGTTCATCTTTACTTGCAAAGAAGTAGATTGGAACTTTATAGTAAGTACACATGTTGGTAAACATCTTTTTGGTATTATCTGAGGCTTCTTCTGAAACAATTACTAATGACGCCTTTCCTGCTTTTACAGATTTTTCTGTCATAAATTCCCCGCTGCCAATTTTACCTGCTTTGGTGGCCAGACCAATTAGATTCAGGATCTTCTGTCTGTTATCCAATCTGTTCCATCTCCTTTTCCAATGTTTCGTATACTTCCTTTGGTATTGCCATCTTAAAGGAACGCTCCAGCCCCTTACTTTTTACCGCCTTATGAAAACATTCCATAGAAGGGCACAGATAAGCGCCGCGGCCGTTTTTACGACCAGTCGCGTCAAGAACGATTTCGTCCTCCGAGGTCTTTAACACACGAATCATCTCTTTTTTACTTTTCATCTCACCACAGCCGATACACTGTCTGAGGGGTATTTTTTTTGTACTCAAGTTTCCATCACTTCCCGTTTTCTTTATTCCTGGATATTGCCGTCCTGGCTTTCGTCAGGGTAGCCGTTCTGATACTCTTCCTGGTAGTCTGATGCTTCTATATCGCCGCCTTCCTTATATTCACTTGCAAATTCTTCAAAGGATGTATTTCCCTCCTGGTATTCAAGACCAAGTTCTTCAAAAAGTCCAAGTTCTCTTGCCTGTGTCTCACTCTTGATATCGATCTTGTATCCAGTCAGCCTGGCTGCAAGTCTTGCATTCTGCCCTTCCTTACCAATGGCAAGGGATAACTGATAATCAGGAACGATTACCTGGGCTTCTTTTGATTCTTCATCTGCTACGACACAGATGACCTTTGCAGGACTTAATGCATTTTCGATCAGATAAGCAGGATTGTCATCCCAATTGATGATATCGATCTTTTCGCCTCTTAATTCATTGACGATGGAATTAACTCTGGCACCATTTAAACCAACGCAGGCACCTACCGGATCAACGTTTACTTCATTGGATTTTACTGCGATCTTGGTTCTGGAGCCAGCTTCTCTTGCAATGGCCTTGATCTCTACAGTACCGTCTTTTACTTCTGCAACTTCAGATTCAAAGAGACGCTTTACAAGATCCGGATGAGTTCTGGAAACAGAAATTCTTGGTCCTTTCGGAGTATCCTTAACTTCCAGTACAAGAACCTTGATACGCTCGGTCGCTTTAAATACTTCGCTTTTTACCATCTCTGTTTCATTTAAAATGGCATCTACTTTACCAAGATTGATGCTCACATTTCTTCCAAGATATCTCTGTACAATTCCTGTTACCACTTCTCTTTCCTGGCAGAACCAGTCGTTATACAGTGACTTTCTTCCTTCCTCACGGATCTTCTGCAAAATAACGTTCTTGGCATTCTGTGTGGCAATTCTTCCGAACTTCTTTGAGTCGATCTGACAATGAATCACATCTCCAAGTTCGTACTTGGGATTTGTCATCTTTGCATCTGCAAGACTGATCTGAAGCAGAGGATCTTCAACTGTTTCAACCACTTCTTTTTCTGCAAATACATTAAAATCGCAGGTATCACGGTTGATGCTGACTTTAACATTATCTGCTTTGCCAAAATGGTTTTTGCACGCTGTCAGGAGAGAATTTTCAATCGCTTCCAGAAGAGTTTCCTTGCTTATGTTATTCTCCTTTTCCAGAATATTCAGTGCTTCTAACAGTTCCTTATTCATTTTTTTATCCTCCTAATATTTCTTACTGTTTAGAAATCAAATGCCAGCCGGATCAGTGCGATTTCCGGACGGTTAATCACAAGCTCGGTTCCATCTTCTATGGTTATGGTCACAGTTTCCTTATTATAAGACTGTAATGTTCCATTAAAATCTTTCTGTTTGTTCAATGCCTTATATAAACGGATATCGACTTCTTTTCCAATGCTTCGCTCAAAGTCTTTATCCTTCTTTAGAGGTCTTCCAAGTCCCGGGGAGCTGACCTCTAAAATATAACTGTCTTCAATGAAATCCTTTTCATCCAGCCATTCTCCCAGCTTCCGGCTGATGATCTCACAGTCGTCCACTGTGATTCCGCCTTCTTTATCTATATAAGCTCGTAAGTACCAGTTTCCTGCTTCTTTTACATATTCCACATCGACCAGTTCAAAATTGTTTTCTGTCATAAGGGGCATCAAAAAGCTTTCTGTCTTTGCTTCATATTGTTCCCTTTTTGCCATATTCCTCCCACCTTTCCAAACAAATGGAAAGAGTGGACTTGCGCCCACTCTTTATCCGTCAAACATTCATGTTATCCATAGTAGTATAGCACTGATTCCCAGGTAATGCAAGGGCTTTTTCTCATTTTTCCCGTTATTCCTGGAATCCTACACGATTCATTCTATTTCGACAAATTGAAAGGAAATTGTAGACATATCTTCACACTCCTTTTTATTGTACATATTATAACACTATATCAGATTAAAATATCGAAAAGGAGGACCCATGAAGCCTAAACTGGAAGTTCGCGGGGTCAGTTACTCCTATCATTCCCTTGAGGGTGAGACGCTGGCCCTTTCTGATATATCTTTTACGGCAGAGAACGGGGAATTCCTTGCAATCGTCGGACCCTCCGGCTGCGGGAAATCTACCCTCTTATCTCTTCTCAGCGGATTGCTGACTCCTGATACGGGAGAAATTCTGATAGACGGTGTTTCCCAGGCTGAATCTTTCTCAAACATTGGCTATATGCTGCAAAGGGATCACCTTTTTGGATGGCGGACGATTATGGGAAATGCGGAGCTTGGCCTTGAAATACAGAAAAAGCTTGACAGCAGTTCCAAAGAAAAGCTGCATCAAATGCTCTTAACCTATGGTCTTGGAAATTTTGAACAGGCAAAACCATCTGAATTATCCGGAGGCATGAGACAGCGTGCCGCACTGGTCCGCACTCTGGCTCTGGAGCCTGACCTTCTTTTGTTAGACGAACCGTTTTCCGCACTTGACTATCAGACCAGACTCTCTGTCTGCGATGACATCAGTTCTATTATAAAAAGCACCCATAAAACAGCAATATTAATCACCCATGATCTTTCCGAAGCAATCAGTGTTGCGGACAGGGTCATTGTACTGACAAGCAGACCGGGACGATTAAAAGCCATTGTACCGGTATCCTTTGGAGATGATTATATACGGCCGCTCATGAGGCGAAACATGCCGGAATTTTCTGTCTTCTTTAATCAGGTATGGAAGGAGCTGCAGAACCATGATTGAGACTCATCCATCCTTAGCCCAGCAGGAATTTATTGAAAAGGAAAAGCAGCACCGCCGTAATGTAAGGATCTTACGTCTGATGCTTCTGGTACTCCTTTTATCGATCTGGGAGCTTTGCGCAAGACTGGGAATTATCAATGACTTTATCTTCAGCTCCCCTACCCGCGTGACCATGACCTTTATTGACATGGTAAGGGATCGTTCCATTTTTGTTCATACCGGAGTGACGGTAATGGAAACCCTCATAAGCTTTGTTCTGGTTGTCGGCTTCGGACTCCTTATTTCCATACTTCTCTGGTCCAGCCGGAGCATATCTGAGGTACTGGAACCTTATCTCGTTATGCTTAACAGCCTGCCTAAATCCGCCCTTGCCCCCATCTTAATTGTATGGCTGGGCAATAACATTAAGACCATCATTGTTGCATCTATTTCAGTTGCTGTCTTTGGTTGTATCATGACTCTCCACACGGGTTTTTCTCAAACAGACCCGGATAAAATCAAGCTGATTTATTCTCTTGGAGGGACAAAGAAGGATGTGTTATTAAAGGTATTGCTTCCAAGCTCGATCCCTTTGATTATCAGCAATATGAAGGTCAACATCGGACTTTGCCTGGTTGGTGTCATTATTGGAGAATTCCTTGCCGCTAATAAGGGGCTGGGATATTTAATCATCTATGGCAGCCAGGTGTTTAAGATGAATCTGGTAGTTATGAGCATTGTGATTCTCTGTATTGTATCTGCGATTTTGTATCAGGGGATTTCATTGCTGGAGAAGAAAATTAAGTTTTAACTGTTTTATTTATAAAAGAAACGTTTACCGTATACGAATCAAATACGGTAAACGTATCTTTTATATTTCTAAATTGTATCTGCTTCTGGATTCCTTGAATAACCAAAGAGACTCGTCCCTTCTTCTTTTTGCCATAAAATAAAACCTCTGGGATATCTGATCATCTATGGCAGCCAGGTGTTTAGCTGAGAGTACAAAATGTTATAATTGGGTATTCTTGAGATTTTGAAGATTTTCTAATGATAAGATTTTTTGATTTTGAGATTCCTAATTGATAGAACGGATTCGTTTCATAATAGACTGCCAGTACATACGGTCCTTTAAGACTCTGATTACAATGACCTTGTCCATTTTTACCACAAAGAATATGAGATAGGTGCTGTACGGCTTATAGTATACTTCGAGCCCTTGAATCAGCAGGCCGGTTTTTGTGTAGGCCTCAGAAAAAGGGCTCAATTTTGATATTGCATTTTTCATATTTTTTGAGAACGCTTCTGCCGTCTCCCGGTACTTGAATGTATGTAAAATGTACCGCTTTATCTGCGCAATATCGTTTTTCGCATCAGACGTCAGGCGTATCTTATAATTTGTTGGTCTTTCCATAGCTTCTCCTAAATGGTATCAATTTCATTCCATGCTTCGTCTATTGTATACAGTATATCTTGTTCCATGCTCGCCACACCCTTTTCTAGCTCTGACTTCAAAGCCTGGATTGCATCAGCTTCTGTATATTTTAAGATTTCCGGTACTTGTGTTAAATTTGATTTGGCCATTTCGTTCATCTCCTCTCTTAAGTTAATCTAACCTTATTATACTTGGAAACGCTATACGATACAAGAAAAAACTTATTACGGATGGGATGTTCTGTTAATGAAGAACATCCCAAAATCCATGCCCGACCTTTCCGTTAAATCGTATATTTCCATCAATGCGTAGCTCTTTTATTCTATTTTGAACAATTTTAAGAGGTCGATCCGTCTGTACAGCAATTTTCTTTGCTGATGTATCAGGAGTTTCTATCATGATCTTTAGAATCATTTCTTTATCCAGATATCTTCCACGTTCTGTCATTGGAGAAAATGGGTATATCACTGTAATTGTAAAATCCTTCTCGACATCTTCTCCATCAATTATCCTGCTATCTTGTCTGTTTTCTGAAAATCCAATGATTTTAAGTGGATTAAACGTAATGTTTAGATACCATTCATTCACTGTAATCTGCCTAATATCTTCCAGCATATTAGATACAGTAGCTCTTTCAATTCCACCCTTTTCCAGTCGTTTTTTGATTTTTCAATTCTTAGCTCCAGATTCCTGATTTCCCATTCGTTTTGCTTTAACTTATCTCTTTGAAGATGTATCTCCAACATTTTTTCTTCCAGCTGAACATTTCTTTTTTGGTAATCCGTATCCGAAATAACACCATCAAATAGCTTTGTTAATAAAAGTTCTTTTGCTGGATTGTTTTTTTCTCATCAACCTCTATACGTTCCCAATCGTTACTAAATGTTTTTTCATTTAATGCTTTTCTTAATATACTGACTGCATGATTTATAATACTATCTGTATCCTGATTCTTAATATCATAATACTTGGAGCTCACTTGCTCCAACAATGAAAATAGTATATTTTCTTCTAAATGTGCAATATCACAACCTTCTTCAGATTGTGCTGAAGCTTTTTTTAAGCTATTTAATTTATTTTTTTCTTTTCTTCCCTTTTCAATGTACGTATAGCACTTCCATTCAATTACACTTTCATCTTTGTCCGCATAGCCACGTCTTCTTATCCTGTAATACGGGCTCCCACATTGACCACACACAATTTTCCCAAATAGATTGTACTTACCAGGACTACCTCTTTTTATATAAGCACCATTTTGATGAAAACGTTCTGCTCTTTGTGTCATAGCTGTATTTGCCTGTTCCCACAGTTCTTCACTTATAATAGCTGGTACAATATCCGTCCCGTATATCCATTCTTCTTTCGGCGTCTTAATCGTTCATTTGATTTCAAAGTCGTAATGAAAGCGATTCATGACAAGAATTCCTTTATAAAGCGGATTCCGTATCATTCGGCCTATAGATGTAGCTGATAAAGTGGTCCCTGTTTTTTTTATAACCTTGCTTTAATAAAATATTGGCAATTGTGCGGCTGCCATAACCAATCGTACAATATTCATACATCCTTCTTATTGTTTCAGCCTCTTCCTCAACAACAGAAATGGAACCATCCTGCATTTTTACAAAACCAAATACCCTGGAGGTAAGCATAGCTTTACCTCCAGGGTATTGCCGGTGATGATGCGCATTATTGATTTTTTTGCTCAACTCCCGACTATACTCTTCCGCTAGGATGGCTTTAATTCCAGTGATTAAGGAATCGTCATTCGTATAAAACTTTTGGTCTATGTACATAAACAGGCGTTTACCATGACTAATCATTCTGTCCAGAAAAAGGTACCAGTCTTTTACATATCTCATTAAACGGTCCTGACTTTTGATCACAATAATATCAAACTTGTCAAACAAAAGGTATTCAAACAAACGGTTATATTCTGTCCTTCCACGAGTAGTCGTACCGCTTTTTGACTCCACATATTTATCAATTAGAAACCAGCCTTGTTCCTTTACACAAGCTTCACTTTCAACCATTTGATTTCGCAGCGCATCTATCTGTGATTCTTCTTCGGTGCTGCACCTGCAATATATTACTGCACGTAATAGAGCCACGTTAATCCTCCTCCTTCAAGCATGCTAAAAAACGCATCTGTTCTTCCGGATTGATTAGCCTTTCCTGGGTCAATAAACTTGCTACCTGACTCAGTATTGCCTTTTCCTGTAAACTCTTCTTCATCTGTATGATCTCCTGTTTTTCAAACTCCTCCGACAAAACCTTTTTTATTATATGCCGAAGGGATTGTACACAATTTCTACACTATCTGGTGGTTGACATCACTTGCAATTCTTCAGCATGCTTAACAACAATATGCACATATTCTTTCATGTTTTTCACCTCCCAAATACTCATGTATTCAGCCTTCTTTTTACTACCTCAAGGTCCTTTGTATTTCGGATTTCATTTCCATGTTAGATATTTCACCATAGATTCCATAAGCAAAAATAATAAACCTCATGAAATTCCTTACCAATTCTATAGAATTTATTTAAACTATAGTTTTTAGTACTTATAATACCTTACGCTCTTTTATATTGTCTCAAAATCATCAAGGTGATTGGGAGATACACTAATCATTAATCTTCTGTTTCCCATTAGAAAAAGTTAATTAATTCCATTACCAATTTTTGTAATTAGCACTTTTGATATTCCTATTTGGGGAGAAACTTGTATACGCAATTATTCGAACTCTTTCAGAATTGTTATCTTATAGAAACTGCCATATATAGAGCTATAATTGTTTCAAATTGGTATTGGTAGACATATTCACCAACTCTATAATTATTGTATTGGTAGCTTAGCCAGTACAAAAAACATCAACACCTCACATCCTGTATGTTTTTTTACAAAACATTAAGATTTGCTTGACATTATAATGGCAAATATTTAAACTTATTTAGTACTATGATTAATTATATTTAAACTGGGGGGAACTATATATGGAGGAAATTAATAATCAATTTGATAATATTAAAAAAGTTATATCACAAAATATTGCAGATAGCTTGCAGCATCATGAATATGATATTTCTAAATTATTAGTGAAATTGGAAATAATAGATATATGTCAAAGAAATATACAGAATAATTGCATAGACGTGTTCAAAGAAGTACAAAATGATTTGCTTAATAGCGTTATATTTCTTACCCAAGCGTTTTATCGCAACTCATATATGTGTTTAAGAAGTGCTATGGAATTATCTTTAAGTTTTATATATTATACAGATAGAAATTACGAGTTTTTATTATGGAAAAACAATTACATTGACATGTCGTGGACAAAAATAAGTAGCCAAGATAATGGCATATTATGTGACAAATATTTGCAATTATTTTGTAGCGATACATTAAATACAACGAAATTAATAGATGATGTTGAAAAGTGCTATCATGATTGTTCAGAATACGTACATGGAAAATATCAATTTATGCAAAGCATTAATAATATTGGAATTAAATATGAAACAAATCATTTTACAAAGTGTTTTGATCAAATCATCTTTGTGTGTGACTGCATAATAACGCTAATGTTTATAAGATTTGGTAAGGAATTAAAATATAACTTTTTATTAGAAGATTTCTCTGATCATTGGAAAGGATTATTAAGAAAGTACGGGGTAAATATAAATGAGTGAAGCACTAATAAGAACTGAAGATTTAACACCTACTGAAATAAATGATTTATTTGTTGAAACAAAAATTGATCGTGAAAATATTATTGCCCTAAAGTCAAATCAGCAACTTCTTCTCATTGGGAGCCGTGGTACAGGAAAAACCATGCTTTTACGCAAGGCTGAATATGAATTAGATAGTACCTTTGCAAAAACAAAAATACTGCCAATTTATGTTAGTTTTGCAACTAGTGCCATCTATGAGAATACTGATCTTATGAAATTAATGATAAATAAAATATTAATATCACTTAAAATCAAATTAAAAGAACATGGAATTATAGTACACGGAAATATTTTTAAACCGTTAATTTACGAACAGCAAAACCCTATTGTACAGAAATTAGAATCATACATTAAAGCAGTAGAATTAAATAAAACAAATGATGATTATACTACAATTACTTCTGCAATAGATGATTTAAACATTGTAAACAACTTAGATTATTTTAGAGCATTTATTTCTGAACTATGCACTGAATATAATATCGAAAAAATCATACTAATGTTTGATGAAGCATGCCAGATATTTGCTCCAAACCAACAAAGGGAATTTTTCAACCTTTTTAGGGCACTAAGATCTCCTCTAATTATATGTAAAGCTGCTGTATATCCCGGATTAGTTTCTTACGGAACATTTCAACAATTTCATGACGCTACTACAAAAAAAATCGAACGTAATATACTAGCTGATGATTATAAAGAAAAAATGCGTGAAATCGTCAAAAATAATTATCCAATTGAATATAACAATATGCTTAAGCAAGGTGAACTTCTAGATACAGTAATTTATTGCGCAAATGGAAATCCTAGATTTCTGTTAAAAAGCTTAAATAGCATTTTAGAAGGAGAGAATACATTAAAAACAAAAAAGGTCACAGAAGTCATAAAAGATTTTTACCGAGCAATTATTTGGACAGAACATACAAAACTTGAGGAAAGATATATAGGTCATAAAAAACTAATTGATTGGTCACGAAATTTTATTGAGAATGTAGTGTTAAAAGATATTGAAAAGACAAATCATAATGAAGATAATAAAGCAGCAATATGTTTTGCAATATCAAGAGATGCACCAGAAACAATTAAACAGGCAATTAAAATTTTAGAATATTCAGGAATTGCCAAATTAGAAGCTGAAGCTACAAGATTTAGAAAAAAGGTCTTTGATAGATATCAACTTAATTATGGTCTTGTTTTACTAGTTGGAACATCGACAAATTTGGCGGCAACAAGCAGTCAACTATTAAAAAGAATATCATTAGCAAAATTTCCTAATTATAGCGAAAATTCTTCTGTATTTAGTGGTTGGGAAAGCTTAATATGTGAAGAGACTCAAAATGAAAATAGCACTGTAATATTAGAATCCATATTGCATAAAAGTATCGATCACTTGGATATTTCCTCAAAATTATTATTAAGATTAAAAAATAGTAATATTATTATTATTAAAGACATATTTGAAAAAGAAGAAAAAGATTTAGAAACCATAGGATATATTGGCCCTGTGCGTTCTAGGCAAATTTATAATCATGTATTAGGTGCTATTTTGGAATACATATCCGGATAATCATTATAGTATTAGCAATGGAATTCACTAAAATGTAAGTGCTTTAACAGAGCAAACTGAAGTTCATGTAAATTTCCAAACTTATGTATAATAATATTACTTGTTTGTAGGCTCTTTTTATAGAAAAAATAGACTAAATGAGTCTTTATAAAATCAGACATGGGTTATAATGATAAGCACTTAATAGGTTCTTTAAGAGCAAACGCTCCATAGTTGAGGGAGGGGATGCGTAATTTTTTTATTTATCTGAGATAATAGGCTCACAAAATCAGAAAATCAAGACTCAACTTTCTTGACTTTTATAGGAGAAGTGTCTATAAACCCGACAATATAATCAGTGAACAGGCAATATCGCCTTCATCAATGGGCTGATCATATCCAAAAATTTCAAAACAGGTCTTCTGAAATCTCCGTCAAGGAATGGCTTATACAATTTAAAGTGCGTGAAAATAATGATTTTTTACATATTCATTATCTTAGAGACTATATAAATCAAAGAACATAACCCTACCCAACCATATCATTTTGTACCCACAGCTCTTTAAGATGGATCTGGTAGTTATGAGCATTGTGATTCTCTGTATTGTATCTGCGATTTTGTATCAGGGGATTTCATTGCTGGAGAAGAAAATTAAGTTTTAGCTGTTTTATTAATGAAAGGAGCTTTCCGTAGATTAACCATCAGACGAAAAGCTCCTTTTATCTATCCAGATATTTTATTTCGCAAAGCTTCTGCTATTACCAAACTTATACTACTGGATTTTTATTACCTTTTTATCACACTGCCATCTGGATAACGGGCGAATCTTCCCATCTCCCTTTCATGAACCGGTTCATCATCTGGCCATGGCCAGCCTCCGAACTGGGTATTCTGATAATCCTCATATGCATTTCGTATTTCCTGTTCGGAATTCATAACGAATGGTCCATATTGCACCACCGGCTCATTGATTGGTTCCCCTTCTAAGAGTATAATGTAACTGGTCTTATCTCCATTTACTACCGTAATTTCATCTTCTCCTGAAAGCTTGATTCGGGAAGAGGGATCAACATTTTTACCGTCTATGGTAATAGAACCGGTGCCCTCATAAAAATACAGGTTACGGTTTAAGGTCTTAGAACCAGCAGCGATATGAAACTCTCCCTCTGGCTCCAGCTCCACAAGCTGGATTCCTACATGATTTTCTTCTTTTGCAGCCCATGAATCTTTCGTTGGCTCCAGGCTCTTTTTGTCTTCATATCTTCCGGCAATTAATCGGATGGTCGCTGTCTTTCCTTTTTCATTGGTATGCTTTATCACAGGAATTTCTTCTGCCCATAGCATCTTATAATCCGGGTCTGCGAATTTACTCTTTGCCGGCAGATTCAGCCAGATCTGAAATAGTTCAAGGGGATTTTCCTTATCCTGATGTACCAGGGGGAACATCTCTACATGCTGGCAGCCTGCTCCGGTCGTCAGCCACTGGACATCGCCATTCCCATAACGTCCTTCCGCTCCCTTGGAATCAAAATGGTCAACAATTCCTTCCAGTACAACGGTAACCGTCTCAAAACCACGGTGAGGATGAACCGGAAAGCCGGGAACTGTTTCTCCATGGTACATGCTAAAGCCGTCTTTTCCTGAAAAATCATTCCCCATTCTTCTTCCTTCTAAAGAAACAGCAGGCCCTTGTACCTCATTTCCTGCCGGAAAATGATCCTTATGATGCATACATGCCAGGAACGGACTGTCCATTCCCCATTGGAAACCTATTTTTTCAATTGCCTTTATCTTTTTACTCATTTGCTTCACTCCTTGTGTTTAATTTTTTCAGCAGATGCACTAACATTTCCTTTTCCTCTTCCTCAAGTCCGGTAAAACTCTCTGCTAAGTCCTCCACATGCCGGGGAAATATCTCTTCGATTTTTTCTCTCCCTTTTTGCGTGATTGAAATAATACAGGACCGTTTATCATTGGGATTAGGATGTCGTTCTATCATGGCATCTTTTTCTAAGTTGTTAATTACCACCGTCATATTTCCAGAGGTGGATAGAATACTGTCAATGATCTCGTTAATTGTTAAATCGCCTTTGTGGTACAATGCCTCCAGCGCAGCAAATTGGGCAGATGTCAGACCTCCCTGGTTAAAGATGGCACCAGCCCTCCTGTGAAGTGCAGAAGTCGTTCTGCTAAGCCCAATAAATGCTTTTAAATTGATATCGTTTTCTTTACCATAAGATATTTTGTTCTTTTTCATAGATTCAATATATCACTAATTAGTGATAATGTCAATGGTGTTTTAGAGTTATGAGGAGATCATAGAATTTAGACAATAAGGACAAGCCAGTATAATAGACGCTGGCTTGTCCTTAATTAAACGATTGTATCCGATATTTGTGAATTGCTAGTAAGGCTTAGTAGGGCAAACTACTGCCTTTTTTAATCCAATAGATTTAGTTTATTAAATAATTTCTTTTGTCTTTGAGGCATACCAGTAAGGAACTCCCAGAAAAAGAGAGGCACCTGCCATATTCCCAAGTGTTACAATCAGAACATTCTTACTTACAGCAAACAGCGTTAAATTAACATCATGGGGCAACATAAGAGCTATTGAAAATATCCCCATATTTGCTATAGAATGTTCAAATCCGGAAACAGCAAATGCTAAAACACAAAACACCATCATAATTAATTTAGCAGTCTCTTCCTTCATCTTATAGAACAGCCAGATTGCAAGGCATATTACAAAATTGCATAGCACGGCACGGAAAAACAACTGTCCCATGGGTATATCAAGTTTGGAAAGAGCCGTTTTTTCAATGTATGCATCTGATATTCCGATCATTGCTTTGCTTTGTACATAGATAAAAGCTAATATCATGCATCCAATTAAGTTTCCGGCATAATTAATCAGCAAAAGCTTTGCTGTTTCTTTCAAACTCACCGTTTTCTTTAGATACCCAATGGTAAATACAAAACAATTTCCAGTAAAAAGTTCCCCTCCTGCAAATGTCAATAGCCCGAGGGCCACCCAGAAGGTGAGCCCGATAGTTATCTTTCCATACATTTTTCCTTCCACCTGTATGATTGCAGCTGCTGAAAAGGAAAGGGCAATTCCTATGATAATAAAAAATCCTGACATCATTGCCAGTACAACATACTGGAATAAGTTCTCGTTTAGAAATTCACTTTTTTTCTGTGCAGATTCTGCCACTTTTTTAACTTCATTTGTATACATGACCGTACCTGCCACTATTCAGTTTCAATCATATTACAGTCAAATACTTCATCCAACCAGTCAAACATTACCTGATGAAAGAGTGCATGATTCCCCTCCTGACAATGCTCTTCTGCCCCTTCTTCTATGGTAAATACCCGAACCGTTTTTGGTGCTTTTATTTCCTCAAGCAATGCATCTAACTGGTCCTTAGACACGAAATGATCCGTCTCTCCCATGGTCAGTAATACAGGACATTTTATTTTACTGGCAATTCCTTTTAAAGAAGCCTTTTTCATTTCTTCAAATACTTCATAGCGGTATTTTAGACCAAACACCCATTTTCCGTTATTCAGCATCCATCTTAGATTGGAATTTTGTTCCTCGGCCAGCGCAAGCATCTGCTCTCTTTTTTCTTCAGGCAACTGTAACACCTGTGCCAGCTGGGGATTCTGATTTAAAGTGGAATCAAAGGTATCGTAAAATACATTAAACGCAATACAAGCCTTCACTCGTTCTTCAAATGCGGCTGCTCTCGGTGCAAAGTAACCGCCCAGACTCATACCAAGCAGTGCGATTTTTTCCTTGTCAATCTCCGGTCTTGTTTCCAGATAATCAATCGCTGCTTTTACCGGAACCTCTGCATCATGGCGCATCACAAGGTTTTGTTTACGAAGAGCCTCTCCTTGTCCTGGTATTTCAAAGACCAGACAGTGATATCCTCTCTTAATCGCTGCAGCTGCACCGCAAAAATACAATTCCTGTAACGTAGAGTCATATCCTCCTACAAATAGGAGAACGGGACGTTTCTTTAACTCATTGTTCTTATCCTCTGATGCTCCGTAAAAATATCCTTTCAGATAAGTTCCTTCGTAAGGGATTTTTACGATTTCGAAATGACTGTCTAATAAATCCATTCCTTTCTCAAAAGCCATGACGCTCTTATCGAAATTCTCCATTCTCCTTTCATCGGTTCCATCCAAAAAGAATTCTCCCGTACGATAATAATTATGTGATCGTAAAAAGGCCTCTCTGGCACTTACCTTATGGCGCTTATTCAAGCAATCTACTGCAGTCTGATAAGTCCTGTCCGCTGTTTTTTTCCATTCCAAAAACCAGCTTTCGAAGTTTCCTTCCTCTACATTTGCTGCTGTAGCAAGGCACTCCCCTATCTCCGCACCTTGATATCCTCCGTAAGTTGCTGCTCTTAATAATTCAAATGAAAATGCCTGATCGTTAAAATAAAATTTCATAATCTTTTCTCCTTATCATTCATAGTAATGATGCAGTTAACGTTACTGGTAACGTTTGCATCATGGGTTTTTACATAACAGTTTCATTGAACATTCAGTGAACTAAATTCTTTAAAATGTACCCGGAAAATACATTGCTATATTTTCCAGGTTAAAAGTGTGTAGTCAACAATCTGCTTCAGATAACTATCACGATTGCTATGATACATATTGTGATTATCAAAAAATACATCCTGCACAATATAGGAATAGATTGCACTCCAAAACTGATTGACCATCATAAAAGTATCAAAGGAGCGGATTTCCCTTCTGTCCACATATACCTGAATCAATTTCTTGGTCTGCTCCATCAAAAGGTTCACATGTTGATTAAAGCTTTTTGTATATTCCTCTGAAAAAACACTTTTTTCTTTTAATAAAATCATCAATACATTTTTATCTTTTGCTATATAAGTGAAGAAAATTTTTCCCAGGGAAATCAGTAATTCATTGATTGGCATTGTTTCCTTTAAGGCTGCAATCTCAGACTCTACCAATAAGTAACGCTCTTCCAGAAACTCATTGAGTATCATATCCAAAATTTGTTTTTTCCCTTCCGGAAAATAGTGATAGATCAATCCGTCTGCCATACCGATATGCTTTGTTATTTGTCTTGTGGTCGTGGCATGGTAGCCTTGTAATGCGAATAGTTCCTTTGCTGAGTTTAAAAGCTGCTCTCTTCGTTCCATTGCCTGAAGATCACGACTCGTCAGATTTGTTGTATCATTTTTTGCTTTCATTTCATTCACCGTCCATTCAGTGAATATTATAACCCTTCTGTTTTAAAAATGCAATGGTTTTATTTAGAACTATTCGGACTGGTAATTTTTTTTATACGAAAGAAACCAAGCAGTGATTAATGGTTTAGCATAAATAATATCTCATCTACCATACAGCCATATAGTAATATAACGGTACTCATTATAATAAACGTTACTCTATAAGAAAATATATGAAATCTCTGTTTCCATTCTAACCAGTCTTTTTCCCTACTCCTGTCTTTTTTTATCATGGACACGGCACCAATGATTAATCCCATACTACCGGCTACAAATAAAACCCCTTTTATGCCCTCAAGAGTCGTTATCAAACTTCCTCTTGAAATAAGTAAACTAATTACACCACTCACAATTACTAAGATGCAGCTAACCAAACTACTATACTTCAGACATTTATAAAAATCCATTCCAACAATCTTTACACGTTTCATAATCTTTAACCCTTTTGATATAAATGACAGGCAACATAATGACCTTGTTCAACTTCCATTAACTTGGGTGCCTCGCATTTACATTTATCCATTACTTTACAACATCTGCCTTGGAACATACAACCTGGGGGCGTATTAATAGGACTTGGAACATCACCTTCTAACATAATTCTCTGTCTGGAATCTTCAATTTTAGGATCAGCAATTGGAATTGCTGACATCAAAGCTTCCGTATAAGGATGGAGCGGGTGCTGATAAAGCTTTTCTGATTCTGCCAGTTCTACAATAGACCCTAAATACATGACAGCAATTCGGTCGGAAATATGTTTCACCATTGCAAGATCATGTGCGATAAAAAGGTAAGTCAGCTTCATCTCCTTTTGGAATTGAATCAGCATATTTGCAATCTGGGCCTGTATAGATACATCTAATGCCGAAATAGGTTCATCACACATGATAAATTTAGGTTCGACAGCAAGCGCTCTCGCTATCCCGATCCTTTGTCTCTGCCCGCCTGAAAATTCATGGATAAAACGGTTGGCATGCTCTTTATTTAATCCAACCAGTTCCAAAAGATGAGCAATCTTTTCTTCTTTTTCCTTCTTTGTTTTAGCCAGGCCATGAATTTCAATGCCCTCCCCGATAATCTCTGCAACTGTCATTCTGGGGTCTAAGGAGGCATAAGGGTCCTGAAAGATAATCTGGACTTCTTTGTTAAACGCCTTTTTTTCTTTTCCCCTAAGTTTATGTACATTTTGTCCTTTATAATATACTTCCCCCTCCGATGCACGATACATGCCCACGACCGTACGGCCACAGGTGGTTTTTCCACAGCCGGATTCACCTACCAGACCTAATGTTTCTCCTTCTTTTATACGAAATGAAACATCATCTACCGCTTTTAATACATCATGCTTTCCCACATCAAAATATTTCTTTAAATGCTTTACCTCTAAAATATTATGACTGCTCATATCATTCACCCTCATTTACTACATAGTCATTTTCATTCAGGACTATCATTTTTCTATCATCAAGGAACATTTTCTTAATAGGCGCCTCTACTTCCTTATGATGCAGCCAACAGCTTGTATAATGACCGGCTTCAAAATGTGTTTGTTCAGGCATTTCCTCTAAGCAGACATTCATACAATAATTACAGCGTTTTGCAAATGCACAGCCTTTGGGCGGAGAAATAAGGTCTGGCGGAGTTCCTTTGATCGTCTGCAAAAGTTCTTTGTTCTTCCACTCCAATTTGGGAACACTGCCAAGAAGCGCCAGGGTGTATGGGTGCTGGGGATGATAGAAGATATCATCTCTTTTACCGCTTTCAACAATTTGTCCTGCATACATAACAGCAACCTTATTAGCGGAACCGGCTACAATGCCAAAATCATGAGTAATTAAGATAACAGCGGTTTTTAGTTTATCCTTCAGACTTTTAATAAGCTCCATAATTTGTGCTTGAATCGTGACATCAAGAGCTGTCGTTGGCTCATCAGCAATCAGTATTTTGGGATTGCAGGCGATGGCAATGGCAATCATCGCCCTTTGCCTCATGCCACCTGAAAATTCAAAGGGAAATTGATCGATCCTGGTTTCCGGGTTTGGAATGCCTACTGCTTCTAATAATTGGAGAGCCTCTTGTCTGGCTTCCTTTCTGCTGATCTGCCTATGCTGGACAATATTTTCTATAATCTGTTTTCCGATTTTCATGGTTGGATTTAACGAAACCAAAGCATCCTGAAAGATCATAGAGCACTCTCCGCCCCGAAAAGCCCTTTGCTCTTTTTGACTCATTTCCAATAAGTTCTTTCCATTATAGATAATCTTACTGCCCTTTTTGATTTCACCCTGGGGAGCTTTGACCAGAGACATGATTGCTCTGGAGGTCACACTTTTGCCACAACCGGATTCACCAATAATAGCCAAAACTTCTCCTGCTTTTACCTCAAAAGAAACACCTCTTACCGCCTGCACTTCTCCAGCATAGGTATGAAAAGAAACTATTAAATCTTCAACTTTTAGTAAAGCTTCCTGACTCATCATGATTTCCTCCTAGTCTCTAAGCTGCGGGTCAAGTGCATCCCTAAGTCCATCCCCTAAAATATTAAACGCCAATACAAGTAAACATAAAAGTAAACTGGGAAACAATAAATGGGCAGGATAAAATGCCATTGCCTCCTGACCGGCTGAAAGTAATGTCCCCAAACTGAATGCAGGCGGCTGTAGGCCAATTCCTAAAAATGATAGTATGGTTTCGTCAAAAATAATATGAGGAATGGATGTAGCCATATCAAGGATTAATAAGCTTAAGGTATTGGGGATCAGATGTTTTGCGATGACTCTTCCTGTGGAGGCTCCAAGCGCCGCGGAAGCCATGATGTATTCGCTCTCTCTAAGCTTTAGAATCTGACCTCTTACCATACGGGCTGTACTCGTCCAGTTGGTGATACATAATGCAAATAATAAAGGCAGATAACCATTTCCCAATACAACTAAAATAATTAAAGTAACAATAAGATAAGGAATGCTATTTAAGACCTCTACAATACGCATCATCACATCATCCACAAAACCGCCCAGGTACGCCATAACCGCTCCGTAAATGCAGCCAATCACCACTTTTAGAGTTGCTGCAACAATAGCAACAATAATGGAAAATCTCAAGCCTTTCCACAAACGGGAAAAAAGGTCTCTTCCTAAATAATCCGTTCCCAGCCAATAGGTACTATCAGGCGGTAAATTTTTAATTTCCGGCGTTAAGGTTGTATAATTTTGACCACTTAAGCCAGGTCCTATGATTGACATAAGAAAGAGAATTATGAGTACAGCCATTGATAACAGGGCTAATTTATTTTTCTTTAATCTTCTCCAGGCGTCCTGCCAATAGCTGATATTCGGTCTGACGACCTCATCAGCATCAAACTTAGACTGATCAGCCAATTCAAACCTTTTATCTACCAATGAATTCATTCTATTTCCCCCTTCCCTTATTTCCCTGCACCGATTTTGATTCGGGGATCCACGATTCCGTATAAAATGTCTGTAACCAACATGGTGATGACCGTAATAATTGCGTAAAATGTGGTTCCTGCCAGGACAATGGGAATATCTCTTCCCTGAACAGCTTCTATGTAATATCGTCCCATGCCGGGAATGGAGAAGACCCGTTCTATAAACAGTGAACCAGTCAGAATACCTGCTACTGTTGACGGCAGAACAGTGATAATAGGAATAAATGAATTCCGTATCACATGATTCTTTACGATCTGCATTTCAGAAAGCCCTTTTGCCCTTGCTGTAAGGGTATATTCCTGGTTAATGCTCTCCAGCATACTTGTCTTTGTCAGTCTGGAATAATAGGCTATGAAGCTGCAGGAACCGGCTATGGTGGGAAGAATCGTATACTTCCAGCCCCCAAACCACAATTCCTTTCCTTTGGGCCAGCCAATAATAGGGAGCTTTAAGATATCTCCATTGGCACAATATTTCTGGAGCAAAAGGGATATAACAAGGGAAGGCATGGATACTAAAATCATAGCCCCTACTAAGATCAGCTTATCCCAGTAGCTTCCTCTCTTCATCGCTGCTATAATTCCCAGTAAGATGCCCAAAGTCACACCTAATAAAATCTGCTGAATGCTGAGCCTGATGGTCACTGGAAGTTTCGCCTTTAGATTTTTAGCAAATGTTTCGCCTGGTCTGATAATGGATTCTCCAAAATCGCCCTTAAGGATCAGCCCCTTCATGGTGATTACATACCGTTCCACCACGGGCTTGTCGTATCCGTATTTTTCTATAATCTTGGTCTGCACTGTTTTTGGCAGTTTAGCAATCTTTGAAGTGAGTGCATTTCCAGGGATTGCTGACAGCAGGAAGAACGTAGCTGTTACAATCAAGAACAAGGTAATAAGCATTTCCAATACTCTTCGGATGATGTATTTTGCCATTTTCATTCTCCTACTCTATCACTTATACCAAAAGCACATCGACGTTTGCCGATGCGCTATGTGGTATAACCTTACCTTCTATTTACTGTTCCACAACATAAGCATATTTGAATTCATATTTTCCGCCAAAGATAGGATACTGAAGCCCTTTTAAGCGGTTATTGATATAACTATGTTTATCACGATAAAGAAGAGGTTTGATTGCTGCATCTTCTTTGATTAAGATACGTTCTGCATCCCCATATAGCTTCAGCCGTTTTTCATTATCCTGCTCTTTTTCTAACTGGTCCAGGAGCTGATCATAGGCTTTGCTGGAATACTTACCATAATTGCTGCTTCCACCGGTCCTAAAGATATCAATAAATGTCATAGGATCGTTATAATCTGCTCCCCATACCTGCATACACAAGTCAAATTCCCCAGCAACCTGTGCGGAATGTGCAAGCCCGAAGTCACCTACAATATTAAGATCAACCTTTATGCCTAAATTATCTTGTATCCGCTGTACCACGTATTGCTCAATGTCTTTTTCTATGGTTGATTCGCCGTAACCTAAGAATTGAATGGTAATGGTGCTTAGATCATCCGTATCTTTTCCAAGCTCTTTTAATCCTTCATGAAAGAGCGCCTGTAATTTTTCCGGATTATTTGCGTATTCACTATATTCTTCTTTAATAGGTTCCGGGACCTCTGAACGATATTCTTTATCTCCAACTTTAATATTGGGCGTTACTAGGCCATAAGCTGCCGTGTATCTGCTATTGTAAACAGAATCAATAAATGTCTGGCTATCCAATGTATATGCAATTGCTTTTCTCACTTTTGCATTCTGCATGAGACCGCTGGGACATGATTCCTGCGTATTAAATGAAAAGTATTGGGATGCAACGTCCCCATCCGTATAAAGCTGGCATTTTCCTTCACTTGCAGCCTGATCCCATTTTTTCAAATAATCACCGGAAGCTGCTACAAAATCTAACTGGCCTGCTTCAAATAACTGGAACTGGGTAGCCGTTTCATCAATCTGCTGTAAATCAATTTCTTCTAAGTAAACATTTTCTGCATCCCAATATTCTGGATTTTTTACTAAAACAGTGCTTTGGCTGGCGGTGTATTCCTTCACCATATACGGTCCGCAGGATAAGGTCTGCATTGCATCCGTACCATATGTATCCCCATATTTTTCAATATTGTCCACGCGAATTGGATCAAACATGGTATAGGATAATTTGTCAATGAAATAAGATTCTGGTTTTTCAAGGGTAAATTTAAGCGTATTATCATCGACAGCTTCTACGCCTACATCTTTGAAGTCACATTCGCCATTGTAATATTTCTCCGCATTCTTAATGGGGAATGCAAAAAAAGCATATGGACATGCTAAATCTGCGTTCAGCACTCTTTCTACCGTATCTACATACTGGCTTGCAACTACTTCTACCCCATCCGACCATTTATTTTTTCTTAAATGAAACGTATAGGTAAGACCATCTTCTGAAACCTCATATTTTTCACATCCGGCATTTTCCAGAACACCATTATTCTCTCGAAATAACCCTTCACAGGTTGCTAAGAAAAACGAACCGGACTCAGAATCACCAACCTGTGCGGTATCAAAGGTAATGACATGAAATTGCTGACCATGTGCAATCTGCTCTGATGCAAGTTTCTCTCCATTCGGTCCCTTTTTATCATTCTGCGAGGCTTGTTGAGTAGCAGTGGTATCCCCACTTGCAGATTTATCAGAGCCACCACATCCTGCTATACCAGTTGCAACTAGTCCTGTTACAAGCATCAGACCAATAAACTTTTTTAATCTCATTGATAATCATCCCTTTCTCTTCACTATTTTAAGATATGTAATGCATAATTTTTGTAGTACCACATTGCCAGACAAGTACCTATGGAACGGTATTATCTCTATTATTCTTTTTCATACTACCCCTCCTTACTATTGTTTATAAGTATTACTTTTCTCTCTGCTTCCAAACATGGGAACTGACTCGTAATTTATGGAAAGAGCCCAATCTATACCATTTTGTCCAAAAAATCCTTATGACGATTTGGGCTTTTATGGGCATTGTGGTTCTTTGTATTGTTTATGCAGTTTTGTATCATGGAATTACTAACCTGGAGAAAAAATTAGATTTTAACTTCTTAACTTGATAAAAGGAGCATTTGCAGTATATTTTCTATACAACAAATGCTCCTTTTATTCATATCCGGTTTACCCCATCTGCGAATCAAGTTCCTTTAATCTTTTCAGCCATTTCGTCATACTGCCATTTTGAAAGAAATCCAGTAATGCTCCGTCACAAAATCGTTCCGCACGAACTGCTCCTGTAATAAGAGCCATGATACATTGAGCATCAAGTGATGACACCTCTGCATCTTTCATTGATTCAGTTTCCCATAAAAGACCATTCTTCTCTAAAATCTCTCCATACCGATTTAACTGCATATCTTCATTTTCATCCATACAGGTATATACGTCCTGCAGGAACTCGCTGACAACATCGGAATAGTTAACAAATGGCATCTGTATCGGGCTTTCTTTAGTTCCTTTCTTTTCCTTATCAATGATCCAGTCCCCGTACTGTGCTTCTGTGAGCTTTGGTATGTATTTTGTTATTATTTCAAATCTGTTTGCCATACTCGATACCTCCTGATGATATAGCCTTATCTTTTCTAAATGCATGCGTCTAACATAGTTATGATTTATATCCTATACCAAATTGTATCTTTTTTCCATCTTTAGTTACAAAAAAAAGGCCCAACCCCCATCTTCCTAAGGTTTGAGCCATTGATACCCAAGTTTAATTATTTTAATATAATCTGCTACTTTGTTAATCTACGACAATAAATATAATTTGATACCAGCGTAACGGTCCCTACGATTAATAAACCGATTGCCCAAAATTGTTTGAACGTAAATATAGCAATAACACCAGAAAGCAATAACCCAGCTCCTATGCAGCTACCAACCGTTGTTCCGATTTTATCAACCTTAGGTGATGGGGTTCGCAATTTCTTTGATTTCTCAATCATTGAATTTGTGAATTTCAATGATTGATCCGTAGCATTTCTAGACGTTTCAAATAATTTTTTCTGATTCATTGACTCAGCCTCCATTTAATTGATTTTGTGGTGACGTAGTATTTATAGTAAATTTAGTTTAAAAACCGACCACCGGTTTCTATATCTTGTAAAAAATAGACTGTTATCACAACAGTCCTATCGATCAGATGAAAGACCTTCTCAAAAAACCCCCATCTGCTTATATCCACTCATTACGTTGTCAATAAATGCTTTATCAACGATATCTAATCCAAGAGAACACATAACGGATTGCAAGTAATTCAAGCGTTCCTCCGTCTCCTCATAATTACGTCCGAACAAAGCCGGATTGAGCCAAAAATTCAAAAGGAGCAAAAAAACTTCTGCACATAAAACAGGCTGCTCTGTTTGTAATGATCCTTCTCTTACCCCCTCTTCAATCAACGTTCCAATGATCCGGGCATCCAGGTTTACCACCGTTTGTAAGCCACTCACTACAAAGTATGGATTGCTTATCTGAGAACTCAATACGGAATCAAGCATATGTGTTTTCGCATCCGTACTAAGATGATAAAGAATTTTTTTCAGCTTTTCTTTTGCATTATCTGCCTTGATGCTTCCCAGTAATTCTTCCAGCATATCGGCAATATACTGTGCACGCCTTTTTATAACTGCAGATAAAATCTCTTCTTTTGATTTAAAATGGTGGTACAGCCCTCCTTTGGAAAGAGAGAGCGTGTCTAAAATATCTTGTATACTGGTTTGCTCATATCCTTTTTCAATAAATAGTTTCGTTGAAGCATCCAGTATCTTTTCCAGTGTTTGTTCTGGATATTTGTTTCTGCCCATATTAGTCCTCCATAAAAACCGACGGTTGGTTTATATCTTTATCATAAGCAATCTGGCCTCTTTTGTCAATACTCTCTATGAAAAAAGGGATATCAAAAACTGGAAATAAGGACCTATCCCAATCATCTAAGCGGGTAGGCCCTAATGGTATTTATATTCTGTTACTATTATCTAATCGGTGATTTTCTTCAAGCCGGTCTATGGTTTCTTGTTCTGAATTCATAATATGCTGTTCAAAGCTATGATTTGCCGCGGGAAAACAGAGGAATGGGCTCATATACTTTCTTCATCTTCTTCACCATCGTATTATGGTCGGAATCCTCAATCAGTACATCGTATTTGCCTGGAATGCTGCCGAAGGTTACGCTCTTATCAAAGTCAAGCATCGCTTTTAAGTTTCGGAGCATGTTTTCTCTGGTGGCTTCTTTATTATATATTTTGATATAAGCATAGCCTGGATATTCATCGGAATCATAGGTCAGCACTTTATATTCAGAGATCCATTCCTCTTTCATGAGCTCCTGGTATGTGTCTGCTATTTTCTCCTTTTTATGAATCAGCATGAAATAAACAACATTTTCATTTTCAGGAAGCCTTCGGTTCACATAATTTCGATAGGGTGATTTTTTCAGCCTTTTGAAGATATCAAGCTCTGCTTCATTGCTTAGCTTATCATAGTAGATGACCAGCAAATCATCAATTACCACGTTGATAAATAGATTGAGGTTCCTCTTTTCTAAAAATTCAATGATTCTTTCTGAACTCTTATAAGATATCATATACGTCAGCAGATAAGATTTTTCATTGATATTATATAACGCTGCTCCATCCATAACGATGACCGGAAGGGTCAGATGAAGCTCACTTACGGATTCTATCAGGGAAGCCGGTGTTCGAAGCGTTGATAGGGTGAATTTGGCTCCGTCATCAATCATTCGGTTCAGTTCTACCCGGCTGTAGGGCGGAAGCTTTTCATCCTTTGTAAGTAGGGTATCATCGATACCGGAGACAAATAGAATGTCTCTGTTTTTAGCTCTGGGAAGGTATAAGAAACTGCAGATCATAGCCATTAAAATTCCAACCACGATTTCCAAAACGCGCCCGGCGGTGAAAAGAAAGGCATTCTTTTCTGCTGCTATGGTCACAACAATGCTTAGATATACCATGCAGGAATAATATGACATATTTTTTAGATTAACTGCTACAGTACTGTATAGAACCACGCCCAGAATACTGACTATGATTAAAATTCCCCATATGGTCCAGCCGTGGCTCTCGGCCTGGAAAAATAACGTTCCCTTTCCCAGACAAAAGATCTGAACCACCAAAAATCCCCATATCGCTCCGATCCCTGTGCCAGCAAACCTTTCTTTTATCAGCTTCCAGCGATTTTCTGTATAGGGGCCTACACATTGTAAGGCAACCAGGGATGAGATAAAAGCTCCCTCCTGATTCCCCAAAAAAGAAAATATAACAAAGCAAAAAAGAACAGCAAAGAGAGAACGAATGATTCTTAGCCCTACTCCGGGTAAATGATAAAACCAATTGTGAAACTCCTTTAAATTCCCTAACTTCCCCTCACCGGATTCCCAATGAATCATCGTTATTTTCCTACCCTTCTTTTTTATATAACAAAAAGCTCATTACGTGGCAGCCGATTCTCTGATATAAAACCGGGCTTGTCCTTACCATAACCATGAATTCTTAAGCTTGTTCAATGTAGTCGTCAACCATCTCAAACAGAGCTTCTTCATTCTGCTTATCTGTTTCCTCTTCACGCCCTGGAATATATTTCATATTGAGCACATAACTGCCGAATATTTTATTTACATTGCTATCATTTTGTACCTGTGCCATCATAATGACCTCCTGTCTAAATGTTGAACTATAGCTTTTACATCCTTATTATATGTGACCACTAAGAATTAATCCAATTCACTTTTACTATGGGTCCATTCATAAAAAGCATAGCATCATTTATCAGGAATAAGCATGACATGTCCCTGTTTCTTATACCGTAAGACTTTCTATATAACGAATAAATTCCTGCACTTCTTTGGAGTATTTTTCCTCCTTGTACACAAACCACGTATTACGGAGGACGGGTCTTCCGTCCGGGTAATAAATGGGTGTCAGTGTAAGGTGATAGCTATTGTCAAAGCCCTTCGGCAGAAAACAGCAAACATAGCCAAGCCCCTTGGAAGCAAGCTGCCAGGAAACATCAATAAATCCCGCACTCATGCCACCGGGAACCGGCACATGGAAGGTTTGATCCCACCAGTCATCAAGAATCTCTCTGGTTTTATCATTTGTCTTATAGGCGATTCTGGGGCGGTTGAGTAAATCGGAAATCTCAATGGGACCTTTTGAAAGGATATAGGCCTGGCATTCATAGATTTTTTTCTGAATCACTCCTCCCTCATAGTCCCCATTGACAAATGCAACATCAACCTCTCCGTCACAGGCCTTTTGAAAGACCAGATTGCTCTGGTCATTTTGCAGTTCAAACTGCACATTGGGATGGGCCTTGGTATATTCATAAAGGAGTTCCGTTAAAACAAATTTGCTGTAAGTATAGGAGGCTCCCAGAACAATGATTTTCATATTTTCTTCCTGGAACTCCAGCAGCTCTTTTTTTAACTGCTGGAGAAAAATCATATATTCCTGGGCTTTTTTAGCCAGAAGCTCTCCCTGTTTGGTAAATTCCAGACCCTTTGTTGTACGTTTTACGATCTCCACATGAAATTCTTCTTCCATGGACTGCAGTCTCTTTGAGAGAGACGGTTGGGATATATATAGTAGATTAGCCACCTTAGTCATATTGGGCGTCTTATATAATTCATATAAAATCTGCCAATCCGAATCCTTCATGATTTCCTCCCGCCTCCTGAACCTCTATTTACAAAATCCCTTTTCTGTTCTTATTGTAATTAATCAGGCAGCCTGCTTTTACGATCTCACGTTCTTCTGAAGTCATATCTGCAATGAATAAATGAAGTTCCTTCATCTCATTGCCTTTTACCTGATAGGCATTGATATTTTTTAAATCTCCATCAAGCACTTCTCTGATACCAGGAACAAAAATATAATCGCCCACTTCAAACTCTGGCTCCTCTGTCATCTGGAACGGAATCATACCCCAGTTCATTACGTTGGAACGGTACCTCTTGGTGGCATATTCCTTAGTAATGTTAGCCAGTCCTCCGATTACCCTCTGACAGCTTGCAGCCTGCTCTCTGGCGGAACCATCTCCTGGTTTTACTGCATATATCATACTTCCTATTTCCGTGTCTTCCGCTCTTATATCCGCAAGATTTTCTATGGTGCGGATAGCAGAAAAAACGTGCTCTAATTCAGGCTCTAAGGCAAAGACATCCTCACCCTTCATACGGCCTTTTTCCAGACGGTCCACCGCTTTGCTTCTTCCTACATATTGAGGGTCTCTTCTTGATAAGGTAAATTCTGCCAGCCCTAAGGGGTTGGAACGAAAGGATGAGGTTTCTCCGGAGGGAATCAGTTCATCTGTGGTGGTTACCTCGTCCATGATTTTAGAGCAGACCTTTAATAAGATATTATCGGTAAGGGCACCCATGACCGGCCAGTCCTTGATGTTAGGTCCGTAAACCAGTTCTTTGTCCTCTTCCGCCTTATTATATCCCTGATAAACCCGCTTGTCATAGACGCCTCGGTCAAAGGAATACTCTGGAATATCGCCCCAGCAGGAAAGCTCTGCTGCTGAGGTTAAAATGCCTCCATTGGCAGCCGTAGCCGCAATGGATCTGGCATCCATGAGTGCAACCGCTGACATCTGTCCTTCTCCTGGCTTTGAGCCTTCCCGGTTGGGGAAATTTCTGGTGGTATGACGGATGCTCAGACCATTGTGAACAGGAGTATCTCCGGCTCCAAAACACGGACCGCAGAATGCAGTACGGATGACAGCTCCCGCTTCCATTAACTCAGCAACAACGCCTTTTTTCACTAAGTCAATAAATACCGGCTGAGAGGATGGATAGACTGCCAGAGAAAACTCATCACATCCGCAGTCCTTGCCTCTTAATGCATGGGCCGCTTCGATTACATTGGTGTAATTGCCTCCGGCACAGCCTGCTATGATACCCTGCTGAACCTGGAGCTTTCCATCCACAATTTTATCTGTAAGAGTGAAGGAAGCTCGTCCCCCGCTGATTTTAGCAGCTTCTTTTTCCACACTTCTTAAAATATCGCCCAGATTGCTACTTAGTTCATCGATTTCATAGACATTGCTTGGATGGAACGGAAGTGCTATCATGGGTTTTATTGTGTTTAAATCTACATATACACAGCCATCATAATAAGCAACATCTGCTGGGTTTAACTCCTTATATTCCTCTGGGCGACCATGAAGAGCTAAGAACTCTTTGGTATCTTCATCGGTCTTCCAAATGGAGGATAGGCAGGTCGTCTCCGTTGTCATTACATCAATGCCGTTTCGGTAGTCAGTTGTCATGGAAGCAACGCCTGGTCCCACAAATTCCATTACCTTGTTCTTTACATAGCCGGATTTGAATACTGCGCCAATAATAGCCAGTGCGATGTCCTGAGGACCCACTCCTGGCTGTGGCTTACCGGTTAAGTATACGGCAACCACACCTGGATATGCTACATCATAGGTATCACACAAAAGCTGCTTTACTAACTCTCCGCCGCCTTCTCCGATTGCCATGGTACCAAGTGCACCGTACCTGGTATGGGAATCTGAGCCTAAGATCATTCGCCCGCAGCCTGCATGCATCTCTCTCATGTACTGATGAATGACAGCAATATGTGGCGGAACAAAAATGCCGCCGTATTTCTTAGCCGCTGACAGACCAAACATATGGTCATCTTCATTAATTGTACCACCAACAGCGCATAATGTGTTGTGACAATTTGTTAAAACATAAGGAACCGGAAATTTTTCCATGCCAGATGCTTTAGCCGTCTGAATAATACCAACAAATGTGATATCATGGGAAGTCATGGCATCAAATTTCAGTTTCAATTTAGACATATCATTGGAAGTATTATGAGCCTCCATAATGGAATATGCTATGGTTCCTTTCTCCGCTTCTTTTTGATTCACCGGCTGCCCTGTGATTGCTTCCACTTTTCCGGATTTAGCCTCCGGAACGACCTCCATTCCATTGACCAGATATACGCCACTATCATACAGCTTAACCATCTTAAACTCCTCCTGATTATTTCTTTTATACTCCCACTATACAACGCTCAATGCATATAGTAAAATACTATATTATTGATAACATCCATAGGTTTTGCCTATATTCTGAAAAAGAATTGGAAAGGAGCCATATTATGACAGACAGAGAGCTTCTATACGTTAAGACTGTAACGGAGGTAAAGAGCATTTCCCGTGCAGCGAAAAAGCTTTTTATCACTCAGCCTTCTTTAAGTCAATCCATTCAAAGAATTGAACAATCCCTGGGAACCAAGTTATTCAACCGGACTCCGGAGGGACTTATATTAACGGATGCCGGAGAACGGTATTATCAGGCCGCCTGTAAGATTTTAAAAATATATGATGATTTTGAATCAGAAATCAAAGATATCAACACCATGAAAAATGGGCAGATCTCCATTGGAATTACCAATCATTTGGGAAACATTATCCTTCCTGAAATACTTCAGGAATTTAAAAAGCAATGTCCTCATGTTACCTTGACCATATACGAAGGAACCACGGATAACCAGGAGATGAAGCTTCTTTCCGGAGAACTGGACTTTGCTATTTTGCATGCTCCAAAAAAGGATACCAGTCCGCTTCTGAATTATGAAATACTGTCCAATGATCCTTTTATCGTTGTGATGGAACAAAATCATCCCTTGGTCAATGCGGCTAAAAGGATGGAAGGCTATACGTATCCGGTTCTTGATATTAAACTACTTAAAAATCAGCCATTTATCATGCTTCATGAAGACCAGCGCATCCGTCACGTGGCCGACTCGATTCTGGCAAAAGCGAAAATAAATCCCGAGATCATATTAACCTTGAAAAATTATGAAACAGCCCAGTCAATGGCTGGAAAAGGAATCGGAGTTACCCTGCTGCCCGAGGATTATGCCCGTTTAACCTCTCTGGAATCTGCACCTGCTTTTTTATCCATTGAAAAGAAATATTCCTCAGGCTGGGATTTATGTATTACCACCTCTAATACAAGCTTTCTCTCCCACACGGACCAGTACTTTCTCTCACTTGTTCGTAAATACTTTTCAAGCAGCGACGAATGAAACTTTATTCGTTTTTTACAAGTAACACCGCAACTGCTTTTCTGTTTTCCCTTGGCCGGTATACGAGAACGCTGTCTTCAATAACAACCTCTTCCTTCGCATCCGAGTACACATCATGAACCTCACGGGGACAATCCTCCGTAAGAGGAACTTGTATCACATCAGGAAGATCACCATCAAATATATGGATGATCAAATAAGCCATCGTTCCATCTTCTCCTACCCGTAAGACAGCCTGCCAGCCTTCTGGATGCCGGATGCTTGTCACCTCCGGTCCAAAACGGTAGGACTGGCCTCTTTTAATTACAGGAGATATCTTTTTATAGAACGCCATTCCATTATCAATCACCTTCCATTGGTGGGAGGACAGCCGGGTAACATCGCCGGAGAGGCAAAGCCTTCCCAAAAACGTAGCTGCGATGGAGTATGCAATTCTTTTTAAGGAATCCTCCTGCCTGATCACTGCCCAGATCTGGCTTTGTCTTGGCAGAACGGCACGATGAAGGTTGGCTGCGATTATGGGGATTTCTTCGCACTCATGAGCATCGGAAAAGGATGCCATACTGGTAGCGGCCAGAAAACGCGGCTCCAGACGATGACCTCCGGAAGCACAGTTTTCCAATACAATGCCAGGAATCTCACGCTTTACCTTTTCTAAGAATTCAAAGGTCTTCTCTATGTTGATACGAAGTCCCTCTCCCAGGGAATCGGGACCATCACAGCCTATTCCTATGGTATCGTTGTAATCAATTTTCATATACTCAAAGCCGTAGCGCTTCAAAAATCCAATGACTTTCTCAGTTAAATACTGCTCAACCCATGGATCCTTCATATCCCAGAAACGGCGCCTGGTGGTTGTAAGCACAGTCCCATCCACATGAAGGAGATGGTCTTCCATCTGATAAGCTTTAGCTGCCTTTCCCACACCTTCAATTTCGAACCAGATACCAGGTTTTAAGCCAGCCTCTTTGATTGCTTCCACCGTCTTTTCCAGTCCCTCTGGAAACAACTCCTTTGATACCTCATAATCTCCCATGCTCATGTCCCAGGGAATGCCAAGCTGTTTATACCAACCGCAGTCGATGACAAAATAAGTAAATCCTTTTCCTTTGATCGCATCCAGAATTTCCCTTATGTTTTCATGAGACGGGCAGCCCCAGGTGGTACAGTATTCATTAAATACCACGGGAAGCTCCTGCTCCTCTTCTGGTCCCATATCTGCTGCTTTCTGTC
Source organism: Clostridium sp. 12(A) (assembly GCA_000526575.1). GTDB lineage: Bacteria > Bacillota > Clostridia > Lachnospirales > Lachnospiraceae > Lacrimispora > Lacrimispora xylanolytica. Next base: position 307,903 of record JAGI01000003.1, read on the forward strand.
CGGCATCCGTCAGCCTTTTTGTAAAGACATCGATGGAATCCGTATGGCACACGGAAACAATGGCTTTTGGTGTTACAAAGCTCTCTTCCGGCTTTATGACCTTAAGCCAATGGCCAAATTCCCGGTCAGCCAATCCTCCGCTCATGGCAATGTTTTCATCCTCCCGGTATATTTCCATTTGCCAGGAGGCACCATGTGCTAACTGGGCGCCCCAGAACACATGATGTTTCCTGTCCTCCATGGCTAAAAACGGGAAATAGCCATTGACAGGCAAGGAGCCTCTTTGTCCAAATCGTTCACATCTGACGGCTCCCATGGTCCAGGAGGTATCCAGCTGAAGCTCCTCCATGGTCTGAGTGGAAAGCCTGCCTTCCTGGCTCCAGCGGCTCATAAGCCGGTGAACCAGGATGTTATTATGACCGTCTCCTTCTATGTAGGAAGAGATTCCTGTTAAGGAAAAGCTGGAGAGCATTTCAATGGATATTGGCGTTTTACTGCTATTTTTTAATTCATTCCATATTTCAACAGATTTCGAGCCTTGCTGCCAATAAAGGGTATGACGTACTTCATATCCACGTTTATCTCTTAGAGTGGTTATAATAGTTTGGCTATTTTCTATTAAAACTTCTTTCTGATCCTCAAACAATAACCGCTCTGTACTTTCTCCATTGCGCAGGGTGTTTCCAGGAGCATATGAGCCTTGGTAAATGTCTCCTGATATTTTTAATTGCACCATACCATCAAGCCTTGCATTCTTTTTAAGCATTACTGGAATTGGCATATCCCTTGGATAGAGTTGAAGTCCTACATGCTTCTTTTCATCCATACAATAACGGGCCACCATATCTCCTAAGATATATTCTTTTAAAATAGAATCCATAATCTCCTCCTATTATACCGGAATTGTTCCATACAAGTGAAAGAAAGGTACGTTGTGCAGAAATGATTCAATTTCTGTCAGTAGATTTGAAGTGCGGTATCTTTCTAGAAATCCTCTGCCAAGAGATATACGGCAACCGTATCGTCAGTCTGTGTATCATAATTCACTGATACAAAACCAGTTTTATATTTAAAATGCATGTCGCCATTCCGGTCACTGACCGGATCTCCAAGGGCAGTCTTAAATTTATCTATTTTATCACCGATTCTGGCACCATTAAAATCAACCTGATTGGCCTGGAGAAATATCTGACTGACAGTACCAGCGTTCCTTTGAAACCAAACTCGTATTCCAGCTTTCTCAAATTCCAAACCGCCTTCGTCAATTGCATTGGGCTTCTCGTTCATCTTATCGATAAAATCCTGTTTACCCGTACCAAGTAAATCAAAATATGTCTCGAAGGAAACCGCTTCTTTATCCAGTGAAGAGGTTTGCTCTGAGACCCCTGTCTCTGACTGAGAAGCAACAACAAGGGGCTCCTGGGTGGCAGCACTGCTTTCCATTTCAGTTGCAGTCTGTGAGGTAGTATTGTTGGCAGAGCCGGGCGAACTGGAGCAGCCAGTTATGAGAGCGAGGCTCACTATCGTTATTGCACCTAATTTTGCAGTCATCTTATTGAATTGTTTTCTCATACATAATACTCCTTTTATTCTATTATTTATCATTTCCACCCTTGTTTTTATTCTACACTTTTTTGCAGTATCTCTGTGAAATAGCATGCTTACAGTTTCATTGTAAATGAGCTCCTCACTCTTGTAAACCTTTAAATGCGGAATCAGGGCCTGTGCATAATTTTCGATTCTCAATGAAACAAAAAGCACCAATCATGATTGACTGATGCTTTCTAAAGAGTATTGATCGTTATTTTTATTTAAGAATATCATTCTTTTTTTGTAGAATTGTTTCAGCTGCTGCACAAGCCGGACAATCACAATATTTTGCTCCGGCAGCTTCGATTTCCTTGGCGTGCCCCAGTATTTTTTTTGCAAAATCAGCTCCAAGAATTTCAGTTCCTTTATCAGATTCCGCAAAACCAATTAAGCTGTGAATGGGCATAATGCACATTTCCAGCTCATCCATGTATTTTTTTGTCTCTACTGCTTCCCGATCAGTTCCAACGGAGTCCAGCCATGTACGTGCTGCCGCTTTTGCCTCACTGCTGCAGGACGGTGCATTCATTAATTCCTGTGATTTTTCAGTAACAAATTTCAAAATTTCATGATCCATAATTGATTGTCCTTTCTTCTGATTTTTTCTACATTTTACCATAAACAATCTTCTTTTACAATTGATTGGCGAGCTTCAAAATATCTTCTACGATTAATTCCTTTGTCAGCCGATTCTTTTTAAGAACTTCCTTCACATCATATCTATCCAGGAATTCTTTTTTCAGACCGTAATTCAATACCTTCATGGGAGACGGGCCATAGAATCTGGTAATCTTCTCTCCAAAACCGCCGTCCAAAATTCCATCCTCGATTGTTATTACTATCTCATGGTCTACCTTTAACTCCTCAAGCAATTTCTCATCGATTCCGGTGATAAACCTGGGATTGATGAGTGTTGGCTGTAAGCCTGTAGCCTTTTTAATTTCATCAGCCACCTCTTTGCCAAGGGAATAAAAGGTTCCAAGTGCCACGATAGCAGCTTTTTTGCCCTTTTGTGTTACCTGATATTGATTTAAATTGTTAAAATCTGCATCTACAGGGTCACCGCCGGATATAATACCACCGCCTGGTACACGGATTGCTACCGGGTGTTCTTTTTGGGTTATGCTCCAGTCAAGCATGGCAAGATACTCTTCCTTTGTGGTTGGTGCAAGGTACACCAGGTTTGGTATGTTTGATATCATTGGAATGTCGAAGAAACCAAGATGTGTGACATCGCTCATTCCATAGACTGAGGCTGCGAATATAAGGATGGCAGCCGGATTATTGTTGATACAAAGATCCTGAGACAGCTGGTCATAGGTTCTCTGTAAAAATGTGCTGTAAACGCCGTATACCGGATTGCCTCCATTGGCTGCGATGCCGGAGGCAAGTGCAACGGCATGCTCTTCCGCAATTCCCACATCAACGAACTGGGAACCTACTTCCTTTCTTTTCTCCTCCGTAAATCCCATAACCGTAGGTGTTCCTGAGGTGATGGCAACTAATGTTTTATCTTCTTTCATTTTCTTCATGAGAAACTCACCAGTTAAGCCGGAGTAATTTTCACGGTCTGAGGAATACAGCGGTTTGCCGGTTTCCTTGTCAAACGGCGCGCTGTAATGCCAGTTCTCCCGGTCTTGTTCCGCGGGAAGATATCCTTTTCCTTTTTGCGTGCAGATATGAACGACTACAGGATGATTGGAGTCTTTGACTTTTTTAAATGCTTCTATGAGCTTCTGTGTGTCATTTCCATCTTTCACAAAATGGTAATCAAGTCCCAGGGCTTTAAATAAGTTGCACTCTGCTTCTCCATTGGTATCACGAAGAAGCTTTAGATTTGAATACAGACCGCCGTGGTTCTCTGCGATGGACATGTCGTTGTCATTGACTACAATGATAAGGTTGCTTTTAAGCTCCGGGGCAAAATCAAGGCCTTCCAGCGCTTCTCCACCGCTTAATGAACCATCTCCGATGATTGCTATGATATTTTCTTTCTGGCCTTTTAAATCTCTTGCCTTAGCCAGACCGCAGGCAAGGCTTACTGATGTTGATGTGTGTCCCAGAATAAAGAAATCGTGCTCGCTCTCATCCGGATTACTAAAGCCTGTTACATCGTTATAATGTTCTTCATAGAGGAACGAATCTTTTCTGCCGGTGAGCATTTTATGGCAATAGCTTTGGTGGGATATGTCATATACCATCTTATCTGTTGGAGAATCAAAAACATAGTGTAATGCAATGGTTGCCTCCACCATACCAAAGTTGGGACCAAAATGTCCTCCGTGTCTGCTTATCTTTTCCAGAAGTGCCAGTCGCATTTCTGCTGCTAAGTCTATAAGCTGTTCTTTATTTAACTTCCGTACGTCGGAAGGCTGATTGATCTGTTCTAAATACATGTAATTCCTCCTGGCTTTCTTAAACTGCTATTTTCTATGATTTCTTCTTAATTCCATGACAGCTTGCCTGTATCCACTGCATGTTCATATCGTTCAATTTTATAATTCAGCCGGTCCAGTGTGGCATCCAGCTGTTTTCTTTGTTCGTGAAGCACTTCTCTTTGTTTTTTTAGAAGCTCGAGTCTATCCGGTATGGTGATATCTCCCTCCTGATTCAGCTTCACGTATTGGGCCATTACTTCAACAGGCAGACCAGCACTTCTCATGCATATAGCCAGTTCTACCCACTCTAAATCCTCTTTCTGATAGTTTCTGATTCCGCCGGACGTACGAGTGACTTTAGGAATCATTCCAATCCGTTCGTAATAGCGGAGGGTATCCTGTGGGATGTTGTATTTCTCACTTACTTCTTTTACTGTCATGTTTATACCTCTTATAATGCTCCAACTATTTTATGGGGCATGTATAATTCTTCCAGATAATTTACATCTTCTGAGCTTAATTGTATCTGTAAGCTTCCTGCTGCATCGTCGAAATATTTTGCTTTCGTGGCACCTATCAGAGGCGCTGTTACGCCTTTTGTAAACTGCCAAGCAAGAGCAATCTGGGTCATGGTGCACTGATATTTTTCTGCTAATTCAGAGACTCTGGTCACGATACCCATATCAGAATCCTTGGTGCTGTCATACTTACCGATTGCTGTTGTGTCTGTCTGACTGCGGAGAGTATTCGCTGACCAGGGCCTTGATAATCTTCCTGCTGCCAGAGGACTGTATGGAGTTAATACCACTCCCTGCTCCTTGCAGATAGGAATTAATTCCCTTTCATCTTCCCGATAAAGAAGATTGTAATGATTCTGCATGGATACAAATTTTGTCCAGCTATTTTTTTCTGCTATATTTTGTAGTCTGGCAAATTGATAGCCGTACATGGCTGATGCTCCGATGGCGCGGACCTTACCGGATTGCACCGCCCTTTGAAGTGCTTCCATGGTCTCTTCCTCTGGTGTGTGGTAGTCAAAACGATGAATAATCAATAAATCCACATAATCCATTCCCAGCCGTTTTAAGGAACCGTCAAGCTCTCTTTCTATGGCCTCCTTTGAAAGATTGCCATCATTGAAATAGACCTTTGTTGCTATAACAACCTTTTCACGGGAAATATTATTTTTAATGGCTTTCCCCAGGTATTCTTCACTGGTCCCGGCGGAATAGCAGTTTGCTGTATCAAAAAAATTTATCCCAAGTTCCAAAGCATGCTTAATAATTGCCTCACTTTCAAATGGATCCAGGGTCCAGGCATGCATTTTACTTTCCGGATCACCGAAACTCATACAGCCTACACACAATCGCGATACCTCAATGCCAGAGCTGCCTAATTTTGCATATTCCATATTTGCCCTCCTTTTTATAAGATGCGAAATGAATCTTTATGAATTAATATCCCTTTTCAGTGTGAATCGATTATAATACTTGGAGTCAACTCAAAGTCAAGACTTTTTTTATTTTACTATAAATTGGTTTAAATGAGATGAGATTTTGTATCATTTCAGCTAAAAAAAGGGTGCCCAAGTTTGGATTATCTACACACAGGAATTTAACATCTAAGAAACTGGTTATCTAATTACTAAAGAAAGAGTGTTCTACCATATCATTAAAGAATATGATGGAACACTCTTTCTTTTCTTAGATTATACAATTTTAAGTAATGTATCAATGATCTCTTTATCAGCAGGTAGCCATTGTATTTTATTTAATTCATCTTTTGCCAACCACTTTGCCGAGCTATGTTCTTTTAATGTGTTAACGCTTGTTCCTCCCCTTCTCCCTTCTCTTTTACCTCCTGGAAATTCCCAGCCGCCTTTTAATTCACCGTACCCTCTTTGCGTTGCTAATATTTTATCATCATTTTTATTAGGGCCGCAGATATAGGCCTTTTGTTTCATCCGCTATCAATACTAATGTTCCTGTTTTTTTTGCACGGCGCATACCACTGGAATTACTGCAACCGAATATTCTCATCAAATCTTGATTTTTAATTTGATCTCCTATAGATATCCCTGGGTTAAATCCCAATTTGTCTCCTCCTTATACTATATATTTACTCCAATATTCACCGATCAAAAGACTTACGAAGAACCTTTTCAACAAACGCCCTCACTACACTCTCATCAAACTGGGTTCCGGCATTGTTTATAAGCTCCTCTACCGCCTCCTCCTGGTTCCACTTTCGATGATATCCCCTTGGAGCAATCATGGTATCATAGGCATCTGCAACACTTAATATCCTGGCTGGAAAGGGAATTTCATTGCCTCTGATTCCCTGTGGATAGCCATTTCCATCCATGCGTTCATGATGGCTTAACACGTATTGGGCCGCCTGGGCATATTTCACGGAGGATTTTAAGATCTGGTAGCCTTTTTCCGGGTGGCGTTTGAATTGGGTCCATTCCTCTTCTGTCATGGGTTCTATTTTGGAAATGATTTCTTTATCAAGCCCTATTTTACCTATATCATGCAAAAGTCCTGCAATGGTGATATCATGAATGATTTCATCTCCAAGGTCCATTGCTGTTGCCAGTTCATTGCATATTTCACTGACTCTCCGGTTATGAGCCTCCTCCTCTTCGTTATCCCGATATAACTGTTCGATAATGACGTGAATGGTCTGATTTCTCATGGAATTGCTCTCTTTTAGTTTTTGCTGGTACATGACATTCTCAGCTTCACTGAAAATATAGAATATATCCTGGTCTTCCATTGTTTTTGTCGAGGCACCAAAGGAGACTGATAATATTCCATGGTCAACGTTTTCCATCGCCATAGCCGTTTTCATGCGGCTTATCATTTCCTGTGCCTCATCTTGTTCCGTCCTTGGAAGGAGAAATACAAATTCATCGCCTCCAATTCTTGCAATGATATCATCGCACCGGCTGTATTGATGAAAGATCTCAACCGCCCGTTTTAAAAGCTTGTCTCCGGTCAGATGGCCAAATGCATCATTGGTCAGTTTTAGACCGTTGACATCGGCGAGAATCAAGGTGACAGGAAGATTGCTTTTTGTATCCAGACGTCTTAATTCTTCTTCGTAGAAGCGCCGATTGTAGAGCCCTGTCAGCTGGTCGTGATAGCTTAAATAAAGGACCTCCTGCTGTGCATGCTTGCGCTCTTCAATATTACGGCTGGAGCTGACGATTTCTATTTCCATATTATCGTTGTAGCGGTATTTGCAGGACATTTCTGTCCAGATTCGTTTTCCGTTCTTGTGGATATTCTGCAGTTCTATGGTATATGTCTTGCTCACCTCTGAATGCTCTTTAAATTCCTTAATGCTTCGGATCAGCATCTCCTTGGTCTTTTCTCTGAATTCATTGGGTATCAGGAGAGCCGGGTCCATTTTCATAAGCTCATCTGGATAGAATCCCAAAAAATGATAGACGGAAGGGCTGACATATTTAAGCTTTAACTGATTAAAATTAAAGACCCAGGTCACATCAGAGGAAAATTCCATAATCATCTGCAGGTTCTTCTCACTGTTCCTGAGAGCATCCTCCGCCTTTTTCTGTTCCGTAATATTCGTAAGGAAATATTCAATGGCTGGCTTGTCCATCCATTGAATCAGGACACCATTTGCCTCCACCCAAGCCGTTGTCCCATCTTTGTGCATTACCCGGTACTGAATCCTTTTTTCCAGTACTTCTCCTGACAGGCGCCTGTCATTCGCTAAATTTGCCCTTGCCCGGTCATCTTCATGAATAATTTCAAGAAATGGCTTATTCATAAGCTCCTCCATGGAATATCCAAGGATTTGGGAAAGCATGGGATTATAGATCTGAATCCTTTTGTTTTGAACAATCATAATACTTTCCGATGCATTTTGAAAGATCATCCGAAACTTCTCTTCACTCTCTTTTAAGGCCTTCTCAATGTGCATTCGCTGGGTAAAATCATATTGGGATAACAGGATGGATTTCTTGCCATGATACTTTATGATCATGCCAATGGTAATAGCCCAAAAGACCCGTCCAGACTCCGTCCTTAAATTCATATAAAATTCACTGGTCACCCCTGAAGTATGTACCTTATCTACGAACCGGTGCCAGTCTTCTGGATCTACAAATGATTTTATAATACTCTTCCTGCTATAAGCTGCTTCACCAAATTCATATAAGCTTCGCCCTGCCTGATTCATATAAAGAAAGGTGCCATCAAGCCGTAGAACCCCAAGGGAAAATGGAAGATTCTCTATGATAAAATGAAACTCCGAATCTTTCTCCTTTAAAAGCTTTCTCAGCTGACCGCCTTCTTCCACCTGACTTCTTTTAATTGAAATATCGGTGATATTGGTGATCAGATAATATTTTTCTGGTGAGTATACATATACCCGCAGCCAGCGGCCAAACGTGACCGAAAAGCTCTCAAACTCCTTGCTTCTCCCCTGTAGGGCTGCGGTTCCGAATACGCGGATCCAGTCCAGGGATTCCTCCCCAATTGCCGGCATTACTTCAGTAACCCTTTTTCCAATGATCTCTTCCCGTTTTAATCCGCTCATCGTTTCATAAGCTGTATTTACATCCAGAAAATAATAATCACAGGGAACGCCTGCCTCATCAAGAACAATTTTATGATATGCGTATGCCATGGGTGCGTTTCTTACAATCGATTCAAAGAAATGATCATTCATACGATTCCTCCCTCATCTAGCTTTGTTCAATATCATGCGTTTGCTGCTTGTTAAACCTTAACATAAGAACTCCCTTGAGCCAGCAGCTACCTTTGACCTGGAATCATGGTTTCAACAATAAACGATCATACGCAGGTATTCTCTTATTTTACTCATTATATCATTCTTTTTTTCATAACAAAACTTGATTTATTAGGAATTTAGCTTAAAAAAATTAAAAAGCTTCTGCATAGTTGGCTTTTTAAGCCTTGATGCAGAAGCTTCCTTATATATTAGATTACTGATTTAGAATACGATGCATATTGCCCAACAGCTCACCAGACGGATCCTGGCTCAGCTCCCATATCATGGCGCCTGCGAGGCCTTTGGATTTGATGAACTCCGATTTATAGCCAACGGATTCCCCATCTTCATAGCTTATAAAAATCGTGCCATTAAAGAGCCACGGAACCTTTGACTGGGAATGGACGAACCGGGTATAGCCTTCTTTATGTAAGTAATTCTTATTGATATCCTGGTAGCTGATGGAGCTTGCACCACCGAACCTTTGATAGAGTCCCCGGTTAGAATCGGTGACAGAGGAATATAAGTAACCGTAAAATGGAACACCCATTACAAGCTTTTCTTTTGGGAACGATGCATTCAGCCAGGTATCCACTGCCTGCTCCACACTTGTTTTATATTGTGGTGAGGAATCTCCGTTTGGATAAAGTGGGGCCAGCAAATCCGTGTGGGTATCCCAGTGTCCATGAAGATCGTAGGTCATAATATTGGCAAAATCCAGATAGGATGCAATCTTTGATAGCTCTACGTTGTTTACATAAGATTTATCTGCACCTCCAGCAATGGTAAGCAGGTAATGCTTTTGATCTCTTGCACCTCTTTCGTCCAGCTTTTCCCGTATTTTCTTAAGAAGCAGCGTGAAATTCTGTTTATCCTCCGGGCGTTTTCCATTGGTGTTGAGTCCTCCTGCCACCGGGTACTCCCAGTCTAAATCGATACCGTCAAATCCATATGTAGTAATAAAATCCACACAGCTGTCTGCAAAGGCATTTCTACTTTCTTCCGTAAGCGCTGCATCAGAAAATCTGCCAGACCAGCTCCAGCCACCGACTGAAATCAGAGTCTTCAGGTTTGGATTAGACTGCTTTAAGGAATTTAATAGCCGGAAATTCTCTGGGTCTATATCTGGGTAACCAAGAGTCAGCTTTAAATCTGGTCCTATGTTCGCAAAGGCATAGTTGATGTGAGTCAGCTTGGAAGCATCAATTTGATTGGGATAATAATGAGAATAAGCAGACCATGCTGCATAATAACCAACCATTAAATGGTTCTTACCTGCATCTGCTTCCTGTGACTGTACCCCTTGAGAGGCTTCTGCTGCCGGTGCTGTTTCATTTTCAGCATATGCATCTTTTTCACTGCTTACTCCGAAAAGAGCAAGCATGAAAACAGATAAGCCTAACAGTGTCGTTCTAATAACCGTTTTTTTCATTTGATTGTCCTTCTCCTTTAAAGTTTCATCAAGTATATCATGATGGTTATTCCTTGAATAGCGCGCAAAAACTGGTTCCCGTTCCTAATATTGGTAAATCTGGATATAAAAATAGTTCCATAATATGGCTTTTTATCGCCCATATTATGGAACTATTCCAATCGAGAAATCTCACTGGATCCCTTTTTACCCTCCTAAAAAGGAGGCGGCTTAATTAAGCCATCCAGCGCTTCTTTTATTTGCTTTTCTTTTAATTCTTTCCCAATAAAAACAATCTGGTTATTTCGGTCGCCCCATAGCTCATCCCATTCTTCTAAAAGCTCAGGACTCTCCTTTAAGCTTTCTTCCTGCTCCGCTTTGGTGCCGGCGGCTACCCAGGGAGAGACGGGAGTGATGGCTATGCTGTTTCCTGCCTGTTCAAATAAAACAGCCTGATCTGGCTCCTGATAAAACCATAAGTATCCTTTGGCCCTGATGATATCCTTGGGATAAGAGGTTTCGATCCAGTCATAGAACAGGGCATTGTCAAATGGTTCTCTCCGTTCATAGACAAAGGAGCTGATTCCATAATCCTCATGCTCTTTTCCGGCTTCATGACGAAGCAGTGCCTGAGACAATGCACTGGAACGGCTTAAACGTTCATAATCGTACAGCCTTCGATTAAAGATTTTCCCAACAGGCACCTGACCGCCTGTAGTTTTTATCAGCTCTGCTTCCGGAGATAGGGTTTTAATAACCTGTTCTACCCGCTCCTTCTCTGCTTCTGTAAGAAGATCACATTTGTTTAAAATGATGATATTACTGAACTCAATCTGCTCCATCACAAGATTAATAACGTCCTCTTCCTCCTGGTCACTGTCCGCTCCGGCTTCCAGTTCCTCTACAAATTCGGACAATATCCGGTTGCCATCCGCAACGGATACAATGGAGTCAATATAAGCAGGAAAATCATCCCCCTCATCTTCAAATGCATCTGCAATGCTCATGGGACTGCTGACCCCGGAAGCCTCCACGATGATTCCATCAATCTCCTCATTCTGGGCAATTGTCCTGATCTCACTGATAAAATCATCCTTAAGGCTGCAACAGATGCAGCCTGAGGTCAGTTCCACCACCTGATATTCCAAAGGAAGGCCTTCCTGGCTTCGTATCCGTCTGGCATCCAGATTGACAGCACCCATATCATTGACGATGACTGCCAGACGCAGCCCTCCTTCCTGTTCCAATATATGGTTTAACAGAGTCGTTTTTCCGGCTCCCAGATAACCGCTTAACAAGGTAACCGGCTTTTTTATCATAGTTTCTCCTTTCAGTACCTTTCTTTAATAGTAAGGATAAACGTATTCCTCTGAAGGCTTTTCTGCTGCTTCTATTTTTTCCGCTTCTAAAGTTGCATATCCATCCTTTACTGCAAGTTTCCCGGTCACTGTAATCCAGCTATTTTCTTCCCATGGCAGTTTGCCATTAGATACCGCAACAAGCCCCATTGGCGCTAAGTCCGCAGAGCAGCACCACATGGACAATCGGACCACGGCAAATTCATTTTCCTTTTTATCTTCCAGATCAAGGTATACAAACCCTTTTAGCGTGACGGTATAGCCGTCGTAAGCTTCCGGATGGTTGCTTAACTCCGTAATCCACGGACTGAAATCCTCATCCGATATGGTAATGGTTTTTGTGTCTTTATTGAGACCATTTAAACCAGGAGGTGGAGTCTTTGCCTGATTATCAGGCTGAGCTTCCTGACTTTCGTAATTTTGCTCCTCTTCCAAGGTATCCTCTGGCTTTTCTAACGTATCCTGACCGTAATAAGCATACTCATCAGAAGCCTGTGTGGTATCCTGTGTCGTTTCCACTGGCGAACTCCTTGGAATCCCGGCTCCTCCCTTTACCATGGCCCCTGCCGTCGGAGAAGATGGCGGAACTGCCAGAAGCAGAATGGGGAGAATCAGTACCATGCAGCGCTTGATTCTGCTTTTATATCTGGGGCGAAATAAATTCCTGACACTTACGGCCGCCCAAAAGAACATAAGGACAGAAAGCCCATATAAATACGGTTTCATTCTGGGAGTTACATAGTTTAAATAGGTTCCACTTATGGTCAGACGAACCAGCAAAGCACCAAATATCAGATAGGAGGCGCTTTCCGTCAAAGCTTCCAGATTGAGACCTTTTCCACGTAATCTCATAGTCTCAGCCCTCCACTATAAAAATAAGAAAACAGGTACACGCCGATAAAACAAACAACAAATACAGTTACCATCAGCCTTATGATAAAGGTTTTTCCAAAACCGGAAAGCAGCATGGCAACGTTCTTAATATCCATCATCGGACCAAACACCAGAAATCCCAGGATTCCCCCCATTGGAAATGAGGAAGCCATGGATCTTGCCACAACCGCATCGGAGGAAGAACAAAGGGATAAAACAAAGGCCATGACCATTAAAAATAAAATGGAGCCTAAAAGCCCTATTCCGGCTCCTGCTCTGGCCATGTCTGGCTTAAACTGCTGAAACAGTGCTGAGATAAAGATACCTGTAAGAAGATATTTCCCCACACTGAAAAATTCATTCTGGGCATGGCGAACCATTTGTAAAAACCGGGAACCGGAGTAATCTTCCCATTCATCGGCTCTGCCCCCAAACATTTTGTCTGTATAGACTCTCTTTGGAGGAAAGACAAGATAGGTCAGGCCGCAGATAACGGCACAAAGGATTCCAAGGCCGCATCTGGCCCCAATGATGGCTAAGTTCCCATTAAATGCATACCAGGTGGAAAGAATGACCACCGGATTGATTACTGGTGATACCAGCATAAAGGTAATGGCAGCAGACATGGGCACTCCTTTTTTTACCAGACTTTTAAATACAGGTATGGATGCACAATCACACACCGGAAGACAAAAGCCTGCAAAGATTGCAAAGATCTGGGCCGGAAGGATCTTTTTTGGAAACCTTCTCTGAATCCAGTCAGGGCTTACAAACACCTGAATTGCAGAGGATAGAATAACACCAATAGCCAAAAACGGCACTGCCTGTAAAAATACCCCTAAAAATACGGTAAGAAAGACGTCCAGAGAGAAACGGACAGGTCCCATTACCGGCCTTAGGAGCAGGTATAAAATTGCCGCCGCTGTTACAGATAAAATCCATATCTGAGGCTTTAAATCATAGCGAAACAGCTTTCTCATAAACCCTTCCCAGTTATCCTCTGAAAAAACCGGCAGCTCTGCCCCAAAGCTTAAGCGCTTTGTTTTGCCTGCTGATACATAGACACAGTCGCTTGCTGCCACCTGAGACATGGAAATGGACCCTGAATCAGCTAATCTTTGATCCAGTGAGGTCTCGTCTGCCGCATAAATTACTTTTTCTATGCTGATAACTGGCTTAAGACGAAACTGGAGAAACATTTGCTCAAAGGTATGGAAATGCTCCATACCGTTCCATTCTATTAAAACCAGATCAACCGAATGCTCGGCTAGTTCGGTGCATATCTCCTCACAGATTTCATGAGGAACCTCCTCAAGCTGGCTCTTTTTATAGCTTAGACTCCGGATGTGCTCTGACTCCATTAACGGGACATCCCCGTTTTCAAACTGAATGACCAGAATATCCTGCTCCTTAAGCTCCTCATTTGCCAGACGGTTGATGATTGTGGTTTTACCGGAATCCAATAATCCGGTAACCACCCATACAGGAGTTATCATATTATAGTTTCCCTTCAAATAACGATTTTATTTGTTCTTTTTTAATCCCTGTCCCGATAAAGCAGATTTTATTCCCCTCCGCATGACTGGATTCCAGTTGAAACTTTCCCGGTATGTAGTGGAATAAGAATTTCCCCTCGTTACAGCTTACAATTCCTTTTCCCCGGAGAATCATGCCGTCTGCATATTGAATCACATGCTCCAGTTTGAGCTTCAGTTCCTCTTTTGTAAGGCTGTCATTACATTCTAACGTAACAGAAGAAAACACCTCTCTGGCAAAACGAAACGGGGAGGAAACTGCACTCAGTAAATGGGATATCTTTGGAGTCTTTAAAGACTCTTCATAAAGCTCCTTCACTGCTTCTACCCTCTCTCCAGCCCGGAATACCTCTGCTGGAATGCTGTCCCAGAAATCAGCCTCGATCCTTGCCTCCTGGTTGCATTCTCTTATTTTTTCCAAGGTCTCTTCGATCTCCCCGGAATTGCCCTCTAAATGGCTGATTAGAATCAAATCCCCGTAACGAATCTGATCCACAAAAAATTCTCCGTAATTTTCCTTATACTTATCAAATCTTCTGATGTCTACTACGGTGATACAGCGTTTTATCTCCACAAGCTCCTTCTGCTTTAAGCATGCCTTCACTATATCCGAAAGCTTGCCAACTCCAGATGGTTCAACCAGAATGACATCCGGCTGGTATTCCTTTACAATCTGTCCTATGGCTTTATAAAAATCTCCTGACATACTGCAGCAGATACAGCCTGAATTCATACTGGTGACCGTAATCTCACAGCTTGTTAAAAAGCTGGCGTCAATGCCAGCTTCACCAAAATCATTTTCAATGACCACAATTTTCTGACCCTGGAAAACAGAAGAAGCCATTGTCTGTATCAACGTTGTCTTTCCTGCTCCCAAAAAGCCAGATATGATATAAAGATCTGTCATCTTATTTACTCCTTACTGCCAGTTACCCCTTTCCGCCGAATACCTTCTTTCCAGCGAACATAAATAAAAGGGAAATAACTCCCACCAGAACAATGGTTCCTCCTGGCTTCAATCCAAAATAATAGGCAAAAAACAGCCCCGCGATCATAAAAGCCACGTCAAAGCTGACTGCATAGATAACCGTCTGCTTATAATTTTTCCCGAACTGCATGGCACACGCCACAGGAATCACCATCATGGAAGACACGATCAGTGCTCCTACGGTCCTTGCCGCAACGGAAACCGTAGCCGCAGTCAGTATGGTAAAGATAAAATTCACCTGCTTTACCGGCACTCCAGCCAGCCTTGCGCTTCGTTCATCCAGGGCAATATAAAAAAGCTCCTTATATAAAAGCAGAAATACGAGAAGAACCACCATGGAAACACCTATAACAAGAAACATTTCCATATCACTGATTGCGACAATACTGCCAAACAAAAAGCTGTTAAAGTTTGCAGAATTTTTAACAAATCCAGACAAAACTCCTGCAAGCCCGATTCCAGCAGACATCATAATCGCAATGGACATCTCTGAATAGCGAGGCAGCTTTCTGCGAATTGCCTCGATTCCAAAGGCTGCGATCATACAGGCTGCTGCTGCGGTGGCTACAGGATTTACTCCAAGAATCAGACCTGCTGCTACTCCGGCAAGAGAGGTATGGGAAAGGGCGTCTCCAATCATGGACAATCGTTTTAGTACAATCACGACACCGATGCAAGGAATTACGGTAGCAAGCAAAATTCCCACAAGGAATGCCCGCTGCATAAATCCGTAACTAAATATCTCCATCGCATTCACCCTTCCTCTCAAAGTTGACCCGTATCATCGTACCATTATGAAGATGCCAGACATCGTCTGTAAGCTCTGATAAACAGTTTCTGTCATGGGTGACCATAAAAACAGTCACCCCATCTTCGCGATTGAATTTCTTAATGAGACGGTAAAACTCCTCCGTGTTTTCCTTATCTACTCCAGAGGTCGGCTCATCAAGAATTAATAGCTTTGGCTGGTTTACCAGGGCGCGGGCAAGGAGGACCCTCTGCTGCTGGCCCCCGGAAAGCTTTCCGATGAGCCGCTTTTCAAATGGCTCCATTCCTACCTGACATAATGCCTGATGCACCAGTTCCTTTTCCTTTTTTCCGCCAAAGCGGAATAATCCGATTCGGGAATATAAATTTGCCTTAACAATTTCCTCCACTGATGCCGGGAAATCCTTATAACCCGCCATTCCATTCTGGGGAACATAGCCTACCTGGCTCCAGCCGTCAAACTGTTTCAGCTCCTGGCCCATAAGTTCTATGGAGCCATTTTCCCCGGTTAAGGGCAGTTCACCTAACAGCATTTTAATCAGTGTGCTTTTTCCGGCTCCATTGGCTCCTATTAAAGCGGCAAACCGGCCCTTGGGAACAGATAAATCTGCTCCTTTTAATACCGGTGTATTTCCATAGGAAAAGGTCAAGCCTTTTATTTCAATCGCGTTCACAATTCTTACTCCTGTCCCTTGTTATTCAAGTGCTTCCTTTAAAGCAGCAAGGTTTTTTTCCATAACAGAAAAATAATCCTCTCCTGCCTTTAATTCTTTGTCGCTAAGCCCCTCTACCGGGCTAAGTACCTCTGTCTTCGCCCCGGTCTCTTTGGCAATGGCTTCCGCTACCTTAGGACTTACCAGCTCCTCAAAAAAGATTGTCTTAACCTGATTATCCCGGACATAGTCAATGACCTCAGCCATTCTGGCCGGATCCGGCTCTGAATCCGGTGTCAGTCCTTCAATTCCCACCTGGGTAAGACCATAGGCAGAACATAAATACCCGTAAGCTTCATGGGAAACCACGATGGATTTGTTGGAAAGAGGTGACAAGGTTTCCTGAAAGGATTGATCCAGCTGATCAAATTTCTCTGCATATGTCTTATAGTTGGCTTCGTAATAATCCTTGTTCTCCGGATCCGCTTTTACGAGTCCATCTTTGATGTTTTCCATTTCCTTTTTCGCATTTTTAGGATCAAGCCATACGTGGGGATCGAATTCTCCATGATCATGGTCATTCTCCTCTTCTTTATGGTCCCCTTCTTCCTCGTGGCCTTCCTTTAATGTAATCCCACTAGAAGCCTCCACGACAATAAGGCTTTTATTACTAAGACTTTTTAAAACATCTTCCGTCCAATGCTCCATACCAGCACCACTATAAATAAATACATTGGATTCTTCCAGACTCGCTATATCACGGGTACCCGGTTCCCACTCATGTGGCTCTGTGCCTGCAGGAACCATGTTTTTTACATTTACTTTATCCCCGCCTACTTTTAAGGTAAAATCATAAACCGGGTAAAAGCTTGTCATTACGCTTATTTTATCTCCCACAGCTTCCTTTTTTGCAGCACATCCAGTAAGTATCACACTAAAAGAAAGGGCGGCTACAGCCAGGAAGCGATTGATCCTTGATCTATATTTTTTCATTATTTCCTCCGTTTTTATCATACATTTAGAACCGCTTTATTCTCCTAGACAAGAGATCACATCAACGATTCAAACGGACCTTTAATCCAACCAGTGAAAGCCTGGGGCTTAATATTCCAGACTCATATGCTTTCAGCTGATTCTTTACAAAGATTATTGCAAACGTGAGAATGACTCCGCTCCCCAATGCCTGTGAAAGCAAGTGGAGGGTACGGATGCACGTTTTTATCTCCATACATACGATACAGCCCTCGCCCGGGCAGTCATGACGAAAACGGGTTAGAACGAAAAAGGATGAGTATAGAAGCGTCAGCGTTACGAAAATGGCAAGAAGCATAGAAACATTATGCCTGTGGTTCCTGAAAAATTTCATAGCTCATCTCCTTTCCTATCCATTTCCATTACTGACACTGGCTGCAATAGCCATATAACACCATATGGTGCTGATCCAGCTGAAAGCCATGATCTTCGTGGATATGCTCATAAAATGCGTCCAGTCTGGAGCATTCCAGTGGAATGATTCCTCCGCATTTTAAGCATACCAGCTTACCTACGTTGCCATATATTTCGTCACCGATGTACCGAAATTGTGCTTTGGAACCGTCTACCGATGGAATCTTAACTACAACTCCATCTTCCGTAAGACGTTCCAATGCCCGATATACCGTTGTTTGTCCCACATGGATCCCATCACGGTGAAGATATTCCATAAATTGTTCCACTGTACAGAACAACTCCTTTTGCTTTTTTAAACAGTTGAGAATAATCTCCTGCTGTTTTGTCCGGTATCTTCCTCTCTCTGCCATATAATACCCCCGTTTTCGAAATCAGAAATCATTTTCATATTATAACACGTATCTCTTCTCTGTCAAGGTTCTTTCATTTTATAAGAAGTGATAAAATTTCTCCCGGATTTGTTATTCCCCCATTGACAGCCCTGGAAAAACCTGTTATTATGTTCATAAATTTAGTTTTTATTATATTTTTGAACAAAGGAGATTGTTATGCAGGCTATCATTCTGGCCGCCGGAATGGGACGGCGTTTAAAAAAGCTGACGGAGCATCAGCCAAAATGTATGGTTTTAGTAAACCAGGTACCCTTAATCGAACGCATGTTAAAGCAACTGGATCACTATCACCTGGACCGAATTATCCTGGTGACTGGACATGAAGGCGAGACTTTAAAATCCTTTACTGCTTCTTTATCCCTTCACACCCCAATTATCTTTATAGATAATCCAGTATATCAGACCACCAATAACATATATTCCCTGTATCTGGCAAAGGAACACCTTCTTCGCGATGATACCATTTTACTGGAATCCGACCTGATTTTTGAACAGGAAGTCCTGACACAGATTGTACATAATCCCTATCCCAACCTGGCGCTGGTGGCTCCCTTTGAAAGCTGGATGGACGGAACCGTAGTTCTTTTGGATCAACAGGATAACATCACCAAGTTCTTAACAAGAAAAGATTTCCGGTTTGAAGACATTCATACCTATTATAAAACAGTCAATATTTATAAGTTCAGCAAAAGCTTTTCCGAGACTCATTACGTCCCATTTTTGGAAGCCTACAGCAAGGCACTGGGAAATAACGAATATTACGAGCAGGTACTAAAGGTCATTTCTTTACTGGACGATCATGACTTAAAAGCTACCCGCCTGGAAAATGGATTCTGGTATGAGATCGACGACGAGCAGGATCTGGACATTGCGGAATCTATCTTTACGGATTCCCAAAGCAGGCTCTCAAGGATTTCCAGCCGGTACGGTGGCTTCTGGCGATATCCAGGCCTTCTTGATTTTTGTTATCTGGTGAATCCATACTTTCCTAACAGCCGTCTCATGGGAGAAATAAAAGCCAGCTTTGAAGCCTTGTGCACAAGCTACCCTTCCGGTCTGGAGGTCAACAATCTTTTGGCTGCCAAGTCCCTGGGACTTAACAGAGATCATGTACTGACTGGTAATGGTGCCGCAGAGCTTATAAGGCCCCTCCTTCGTTCCTTTCAAAATGGGGTGGGCATCATAAAGCCTTCCTTTGAGGAGTACGGAAACTGTGCCAAGCTCCCCATTCCTTTTACGGTCACCACTCCTGATTTTTCCTATACCGTAAAGGATCTTATGGAATTTTACAAAGACAAGGAAATGGATGCCCTTGTACTGGTAAATCCGGAAAATCCTACGGGGAATTACATAAAAAAAGACGATGTTATTTCTCTCCTGGATTTCTGTGCAGAGAAAAGTACCTATTTAATTCTGGATGAATCCTTCCTGGACTTTTCTTCCGCGGAAGATGATCCCTCCTTAATGAATCAGGATATCCTGGATGCTTATCCAAATCTGATTCTGATTAAAAGCATTTCAAAATCCTATGGGGTACCCGGTCTGAGACTCGGAATCCTGGCCTGCAGCGATCCGTCTGTCACTGGTCTTGTAAGAAAGGAACTGCCTGTATGGAATATCAATTCCCTGGCGGAATATTTTTTACAGATTTTTGAAAAGTACCAGTCCGATTACAAGGAAGCTTTACGGAAGTTCAAGGAAACAAGGACTCTGATGTATGAGGAACTCCGTTCCATCCGTCAGCTAAAGCTTTATCCCTCGGAAGCCAATTTTATACTCTGCGAGATCACAGACGGCTGTTCTGCTTCTCAGATTTCAGAGCTTTTGTTAAACCGTTATAACATCTTAGTAAAAGACTTATCCCACAAGTCAGGCATGGAAGGTAGAGAGTTTATACGCATTGCAATCCGCACTAAAGAAGATAATAAGCGGCTGGCTGATGCGCTGAAACATATATTGCGATAATAAAGGAGGCAACAAACATGAATACAATGGAAACAAACAAAGAAACCTGGAAACAAATATGGACCCGTAAGGGCAATGCAGACAGTACCGTAACCGACTTACTTGCCTACGATGGATACGAGGCAACCCAGGTAGATATGGAAGAAGTAGCAAAACAGGTTATAAAAAGACTGGATATCCGTAAGGAGGATAAGGTGTTAGAGGTAGGCTGCGGGGCCGGAGCACTTGCCCAGTACTTAGACTGCGATTATGTGGGCATTGATTACTCCCCCACTCTCGTTAAAAAGCATATTGAGATCCTGAATCACTCAGTCCTTACCGGAGAGGCTGCTGACCTGCCTTTTAAGGATAAATCCTTTGATAAAGTCATCTGCTATGGCGTCTATCTCTATTTTGACAACAAGGATTACGCCAAGGCTGCCACCGAAGAGCTGTTACGCGTGGCTAAAAAAGGTGTGTTAATCGGAGAAATCCCCATGCGTTCCCACAGGGATGAGCATCTGTTATTTGTAAAGGATGATTTTAAAGGCTGGGATCTCAGCGACGGTTTTTATGACCCCTACCGTAAGGACCGCTTCAATGCAGTTTATATGTTTTAGAAATAAATAATTATATATAGAAGCAACAACAAAAAAGGCAGCGGTCAGTCTATCTGAGCGTTGCCTTTTTTAGACAATTTCTTTTTATGAAAACCTAATATTTATTTATAAAATTACTATGGTAATATTTCTAAAAATGATTATAATGATGGTAATACTCATTAATGACGTCCAAACAAAAATACATTACAAATCATCCTACCTGGAATGATAAAGGAGACATTATTTTAATTCTATTATGTTAAGTCATATTCCTATTTTTCAATGTGTTTATTTTCATCTACACAATCTTCCCAATATTAAATCTATTTCATTCTATACAGTCAAAAACGGTACTTTTATCCACTAAAAAAGGCGCAGTTTAACTAAAACCACGCCGCAACTTTCAGACAAATTTCGACATCTTTCATTATATAATATCGGTTTATTGTTTGTCAATCCTAACAAAAATAGTATTGATGATAGAATTCAAACACTTAAAAATGAAAGATGCAAAGTATTTTTGGCGAAATTCACAACATTCGCCGTCAAAAATTACGTCAAAAAGGAGAATTATAGCAATGCCGCGCAGAGGTGAAAATATATATAAGCGAAAAGACGGGCGCTGGGAAGGCCGACAGCAAAAGGCTACTGGCAAATACCAGTACTTTTACGGAAAAAGTTATCGAGAAGTGAAAGAAAAAATGAGATTATTTATAGAAAATAACAAATTATCAGACAATGCAACAGGAAGTTCTATTCCTGATGCGGTAGAGCTTTTAAAAAACTGGTTGGAATGCGAAGCGGTCAATCGAGTAAAGCCCTCTACCTATGAAAGTTATTATAATTGTTTAAACAAATATATTATTCCATTTTATTTAGAAAATGACTGCGAAGAAATTACAGAAGAATCTGTAACGTTATTCGTAAAAGAAATGAAGGAAGAAGCCTCCATCTCCGATGCTTATAAGAAAAAGATTCTTGCTGTCTTTAAAACAGCATTAAAAGAAATACTTACAAACCACAAAGACTCTTCCAGTATTCTTCAGGCAGTGAAACTACCTAAAACAGAACAAAAAGAGGTAGAGATCTTTACAATGAAAGAACAAAGAAGTATAGAATGGGCAGCCATTAATTTTGAAGATAAACGTGCACTCGGAATCATACTCTGCATATACACCGGCATTCGTCTTGGTGAACTTTGTGCCTTAAAGTGGAGTGATTTCGACTTAGAAGCTGCGACGATGTCCATAAAGCGTACCGTGACTCGTACAAAAAACTTTAAAAAGCAGGAAAACAAAACGTTGCTGAATGTTGGTACTCCAAAGAGCCGGACTTCCATAAGAAAAATACCCCTTCCAGCATTCCTTGTAACAATTGCAAAGGATTTCATCTTAGCTGGAGACAAGGAAGATTATTATATATTATCAGGCAGCAATCTTCCCATTGATCCCAGGGCATACCAGAAGTTATATAAAAGGGTTCTTAAAAAGGCCGGTGTCAAGGACCGGAAATTTCATTCAACCCGACATACCTTTGCTACCAGGGCCCTGGAACTTCACGTGGATATCAAGACTGTTAGCGAAATATTAGGCCATTCTAATGTAGCAATTACCATGAACGTCTATGCGCATTCCCTTATGGAACAGAAAAAAATAGCCATCGATAAGTTTAATGATATGCACCTTACCAGCATGAAGCAACATTCATTCGCCGTCGAAACTTCCGTCATCACTGCATAATACTATGTAAAATCAAGGTTTTTTTGCCATAGTGCCACAGTTTTAGTTAAACTGCGAATCCCATATGCACGCAATCTGATTTTTCTTGAAGAACAAATTGAAGCAATCGTACATAAGAAAAAGACCAATAACAGGAGGTTCAAAGCATGAAAAATTTCAGGGATTACAGTATTACAAAAAAACTACTCACCGCTTTCCTTAGTGTAGTGCTGATGATGCTAGTCGTCGGAGGCGTGGGTATCTTTGGCATGATCCGCATCAATCAAATGGATACCTATTTATATGAGGAGCAGACAGCACCCATCAGCGAACTATTTGCATCAACCAAAAACCTTTACACTCTTCGTACAGATATTAATGCGATTGTTGTTCATTCAGGAAGCCAATCTGAGCTTACAAAACTGGAGCAGGAATATCAGAATTCAAAAAAGGCATTTCTTGACAACGCAGCAGTATACCGGAAAAGCATAAAATCTGATTCAACTTTGGCATTGCTTGATGAAGCGACCCAATTGTTTGAGCAGTCATACGATCCGATGATTCAGGCGTGTCTGGAGGCTGCAAAATCCGGAGATAGTATCTCTGCCTTATCTGCACTGAACCGTGATAGTGAAGCCATTCAGAAAATTTACGACAACATGGATCAGCTTATCACCCTTCGTATGGATGCTGCGAAGCAGACAAGCCAAGGCAACGACAGCACCGCTGTGGTTCTAACGGTAATCCTGTGCATCATTGTGGCTTTGGGAACTATTGCTGCTCTCTATTTAAGCTTTAGAATCTCTAAGATGATCAGTGATCCTATCGGTCAGGTAGTACTTGCTGCAAAGAAAATCGCTCTTGGTCATGTGGATGTGGATTTAAAAGACATAGATTCCAAGGATGAAACCGGTCAGCTCGCCGATGCATTTACCCAGATGCTGAATGGAATCAGGGAGCAGGTGATGATTGCAGAAGAAATCAGCAATGGTGACTTCACTCAGGAAGTTCCCCTCCGTTCCGACGAAGATGTTCTTGGACTTGCTCTTCGAAAGATAGAAAATGACCTTAACCGCACTCTTTTACTTATTAATATTTCAGCCGACCAGGTAAATACCGGTGCGGAGCAGGTATCCTCTGCTGCCCAGGCCTTGGCTTCTGGTTCCACCGAGCAGGCGGCTACCGTAGAAGAGCTGAATGCTTCTATTACTACCATTGCTAAGCAGGCAGAGCACAACGCAGACAACGTCCGCCTGGCTTCCACCTATGTGGAACAAAGCAGCAGCGGAGTCCTTGCAAGCAATGAATTTATGGAGAACTTAAACGAATCCATGAATAAAATTGGTACCGCCTCCGCAGAGATCTCCAATATTACAAAGGTAATTGAAGATATCGCTTTCCAGACAAACATTCTAGCCTTAAATGCAGCCATAGAAGCAGCACGTGCCGGGGATGCCGGTAAAGGCTTTGCAGTTGTTGCTGACGAAGTACGAAACCTTGCCATTAAATCTGCAGAAGCAGCCAAAGAAACTGGTATCCTTATCACTCATTCCGTAGAAGCCGTTTCCGAAGGGGAACAGATGGCGACTGAAACCTCCAGAATCTTAAAAGAAGTACAGGAAAAATCCAAGCTGGTGGAGCAGGCAATACAGGAAATTGAATCAGCCTCAAGCAACCAGGTGGCAGCCATTGAAGAGATCAATCAGGGCCTGTCACAGGTATCTGCAGTCATTCAGACAAACGCAGCAACCGCAGAAGAAAGCTCTGCCTCCAGTGAAGAGCTGGCTGCACAGGCACAGACGTTACAGCAGGAAGTCGGAAAGTTCAAGCTCAATAAAAACACTTCCTTACAATCCAGTTTATCCCCTGCTTTTGGTTTAGGAAAATACTAATAGCGAAATAACAGGATACATATTAAATACAAATATTACATAAAAGCGTAGAATCCCGGCCCTTAACGGTCCTTATTCTACGCTTTCTTTATACCATATCTTCTCCAAACGCAGTCTCAAACCATTCCATACACCATCTGGTCCATTCTTCCTGAGCCTTATCCCGTTCCTCTGCAATCTGCTGATAAGTAAGGGCTTCCTCCCACTCCATACCATTCCAGAACTCCTGAGAATTGATCCAGGCCGTTTTTAATTCTTCCAGACGCTCTGACAGTTCTTCCACCCTGTTTCTTGCCGGTACCAGCTTTTCAAGGACTAGGCCCAGCTTCCAATCCAGGTATGCTTCCTCTGTGGAAATCTCCTTTAACCGATGTCGTTCAGCTTTTGGTACTGCCCTCATGCCGGCAATCAAGGCCTGCTCTTCCGCCTTCACTCTGGCTGCGATTCCTTCCCCATTCTCTGCTTTTCGGCTTCGTTCCAGGTAATGCTCATAGCCAAAAGGATAATAAAATACAGATTGTCCTTCAAAAAGCAAAATAGATTCGGCCAGACGACTTAAAAAGTACCGGTCATGAGATACAAATAAAATAGTTCCCGTATAGCTCATAAAGGCAGATTCCAGTGTTTCCTTCGCCTTGATATCCATATGATTGGTGGGCTCATCAAGTATCAGGAAATTAGGTCTGCTCTGTAAAAGCTCCATGAGCACAAGCCTCGCCTTTTCTCCGCCTGATAAGGAATTTACTGGCTTCATGGCCTCTTTTCCACCAAATAGATAAGCCCCCAAAATGCTCCTCACTTCTTTCTCCGTCAGAGAAGGAAATAAATCGTGGAAATGCTCTGCCACGCTTTTCGCAGAAGTTATTTCTGAAGAATGCTGATCAAAGTAACCAATGGTAATCTGATTGCCAATGGAATACTCCCCGGACACCTTTGAAATCAGTCCAGCGACTGTTTTTAAAAAGGTGGTTTTTCCGGCTCCATTTGGTCCAAGAATTCCGATCTTCTGCCCCCTGCGGATTCTCATGGTCAGTTCCGCAATCGGCCTGTCGTATCCTATTTTTAGATGCTCTGATTCAAAGACCCACTTGCTGCCCAGGATTGCCGGTTCTATGGCACCGGTAAATATATGGGCTTCATCCTCCATGGGCTTTTCTACCAGTTGAATCCGCTCCGCTGCCTTTTTCTTGGCTCTTGCAAAGGCTGCCTTGCTTGGCTTATTCTTAAACCGCTCCACCAATGCATTTAAGCGGTTGATTTCCTCCTGCTGCCTTTCGTATTCTTTCGTTTTGATTCGAATATACTTTTTCTTCTCTTCCCGGTAATGAGTGTAGCTGCCGGGATACTTCGTAAGCCTTTTTCCTGAAAGTTCATAGACCACTGACACGGTCTGGTCCAGAAAAAAGCGGTCGTGAGATACCATTACCACGGATTTCTCATACTGCTTCATATACTGTTCCAGCCATTCTACGGTCTGAATATCCAGATGATTGGTGGGCTCGTCCAAAAGGAGGATATCAGGCTTTTGAAGCAAAAGGCTGATCAGTGCAATCTTTGTCTGCTCACCCCCGGAAAAATCGGCTATTTTTCTTTTTTTGTCCTCTTTTAAAAATCCAAAGCCTGTAAATAACCTGTCATATTCCCTCTCATATGCAAACCTCTCCATGGAGAAGGTGTCCTTAAAAGGACAAGAGGATAACAGTTCTTCCTCCACAGTCCTGTCTTTCTCTATAAAAGCCTGCTGCTTTAAATATCCTATGGTTGGTTTTCTGGATGTAACAATGCCCGGACCATTTCTCTTATCATCCCGGTCTAAGGTGATTTCTCCGGCAATCAATTTTAAAAGGGTGGTTTTTCCGGCCCCATTGCTGCCCACCACCGCTATTTTTTCATTTCCCCGTATCTCAAAATTGATATGTGACAAGATCAAATTGCCGCCTGCACTCACTGTCCCGTCTATGATTTGATACAACATTTTAATTTCCTCTGTTTTCTGATATTCCTTATTGTAACATAAATTGACGTTTTTGGGGCTATATTTTTCCAATTCTACATGCCTGCGAAGCTCAGACCCAGGCACAGAATGAAGAGGGCAGCTTATTTCTTTTCCACAGCCACCCAGATTTCACAGGTGTAGGCGGGATTATTTACATCAGCAGATGGATACACCTCAAAATCCGTGCCGCCACAGGGACGGTAATCACTTCCCGGGAAGAATTCACTGTAAATTTGATGGTATAGCCTGTGAAATGCATCGGGCATCTTTCCCCTGCACTGAAAGACTGCATAGGTATGAGACGGTATCTCCTCTACGGAAAATGCATCTTCTATCACCGATACGTTATGACAAGGAGTTCCTATGGCATATGGATAATTGGAATCCCCTGCGTCTTTTCCAAAGCTTGCACCAACAATGGAGTGATTAAACATAGAATCTTGCGGAATATATTGGCTCAGAGCCTCGATTGTTCCATCCTCATTGCATTGACGCCAGAAGTCAGAGATATGGGTAAACGATAGCTCCTTTTCACTGGACAGCCCTGTCTTTTTGCAGATCATTGAAAACCCGTCCTTCGTTTCCATCCTGTAATCTATAATCGTTCCTCCATCTAAGGATAACTTTACAGACAGACGGGAAAATGACTTTAAGCTGGCTCCATTTCGCGCCTGAGACGGGGATACTCCATGAAAGCGTGTAAAGGCACGGCTGAAGCTTTCCTGAGTGTCATAGCCGTATTTCACAGCAATATCAAGTATCCGGGTGTTGGAAGCCGCAAGCTCGCTGCCAGCTAAAGACAGCCTTCTCATACGGATATAATCACCCAGGGTATATCCGCATAAAATACGGAACACCCGCTGAAAATGAAAGCTTGATGAGTACGCCTGTTTTGCTATTTCATCAAATTTAAGTTCCTCGGTAATATGCGCCTCCATGTAATCCACAGCCTTTTGTATTCCGCTAATCCAATCCAACGCATTCACTTCCTTTTATTAAGAACCTTTTTACTCGAACATGGGAATGATATGTTCTGTAACCAGTTCCAGTTTATTGTTCGGCCTAAGGGAAAAAAGAGCGGTAAGAGCAACCACCATTTTTTTAACGGGATGGACAAAAATCATGTTACCTCCATCTCCGATTGCTGCATAGCAAAGGCCGCTCTTTGTCGGAATGATCCACCATAAATACCCATATGGCAGCTCTCCCCAACGGCTTTTTTCCTTTGTGCTTTCCTCAATCCAATTAGAAGCTAAGATCTGCCTTCCATGATAAATACCCCCATTTAAGTATAATTCACCAACCTTAGCCATATCCCGGGGTGTTAAGCACAGTCCCCAGCCAGCAGTGTTGACTCCCGTTTTATCCACGATCCAGCCACTGGAATATTTGCTTTTTATGAAGGATATGTGCTCTTCCTTATCACGGATCTCCTTACTTTGAGGCACTGCTATGTCCATAGGTACCAATAGATTTTCTGCGGCAAAATCAAGGACGGATCGCCCTGTGGCTCTTACAAGAATCCCGGATAATATCTGAGCTCCAACCGTAGAATACTTAAATTCACCTGTAATTCCAGACCTTCCTCCCAGCAGATCAAGAGCTGCTTTTGTCCAGTCATCGCTTTTATACACCTTGGTATATGGTTCCGACCTGTACTTATAGGGTGCAGTCATTGTCAGCATATGTCTAAGGGTGACTTCCTGAATTGTTTTTTCTCCACGTTTTACTTTATACTCCGGAAAGAATTCTAAAACCTTTTGATCCACATCTTTAATATATCCCTTGTCAATGGCAATGCCTATGAGGGCTGATATTATGCTTTTTGTAACAGACATCACATGTACCGTATCCTGAGAAGTATAACCGTTAAAATACCCTTCGTATACCATTCTTCCATTTTTCAATACGATGACACCTGTAACATTATTATATTCTGTTTTAATTTGTTTTTCAAAGCCTATTATCTTTTCGTCCATGATTCCTCCTTAAAATGCTCCTATTATGAGGATTTCAAAATCTGCCTTAGTCACTATCTGCCTTCCTCATTTCTTGTATCATTCCTATTGTAAGGAAAAAGGGCTTTTATTACCTGATTATTTGTGCGGAGCAGTGACAGGTACCATACCCGTAATCTCTTATATACAAAAAGACTCTACGGAGTTCCCATAGAGTCCTTTTGACAATTCTTATTAATTTCTGTTATTTATTATTTTTGAAATCTGGATGATAACCGTAGGAATGAATGCCAATCCATAGATCATTCCCAGCTGGTTCCCGCTTAATGGTGCCACGGAAAAGAGTCTGGAAAGCAGAGGTACAAACATTACCATGTGAAGCAGTATCACTCCGGCGATAAATGCACCGAGGCTGTACCAGTTGGTGGAGAATCCTATTTTGAAAAGGGAATATTTGCTTCTGCAGTTAAACCCATGGAACAACCGGGATAAGGTCAGTGTAGCAAATGCCATGGTGCTGGCTACTGCCGGGCTTCCTGTTTTCAGTCCCATGTGGAAAGCTGTCATGGTACAGGCTGCGATTAAAGTACCCTGCATCAGAAGCTTTAAGAGGAAACCTTTTGTAAGAATCCCTTCCTTTGGATCTCTTGGCTTTTCTCCTAACAAATCATGCTCTGCAGGCTCCATACCAATGGCAATGGCCGGAAGGGAATCTGTAAGCAGATTGATAAAGAGCAGATGCACCGGAGCAAATGGGATTGGAAGCGCCATAAGGGAAGTGTAGAGAACCGATAGAATTCCGGCTGTATTGCCTGACAGCAAAAACTGAATGGCATTTTTTATATTCCGGTACACATTTCGTCCATTGGCAACGGCTTTTATAATCGTGGCAAAATTATCATCAGAAAGAATCATGGAGGCCGCATCCTTGGAAACCTCGGTACCGGTAATTCCCATAGCTACCCCGATATCCGCCTTTTTTAAGGCCGGGGCATCGTTGACACCATCTCCGGTCATGGCAACAATATTGCCTCTTCTCTGCCATGCATCTACAATTCGAATCTTATTTTCCGGTGATACTCTGGCATAAACGGAGGTTTTTGTAATCTTCTCATCAAGCTCTTTGTCAGTCATACCATCAAGCTCCGCCCCTGTCACAGCCAGGTCCCCTTCTTCAAAGATGCCGATCTGCTTCGCGATGGCTGTCGCTGTGATCTTATGGTCCCCAGTGATCATGACCGGACGGATTCCCGCACGCTTTGCATCAGAAACGGCTGCCTTTGACTCTTCCCTTGGCGGATCCACCATGGATACCAGTCCAAGGAATATAAATCCATTTTCCGAGTTTAACGAAAGGACATGATCTTTTTCCACTTCCTTGTAGGCAAATCCCAGAACACGCAGACCATTTTCGGAAAATCTCATGTTCTGATTTATAATTTCTTCCCGATCCTTTTGGTCAAGCTCTCTGATGCCTTCTGACGTACGGATATGAGTCATGCGGTCTAATAATACATCAACGGCTCCTTTGGTCAAAACAGTTGGAACGCCGTGAAGATGGTATTTGGTGCTCATAAGCTTACGGTCTGAATCAAAGGGAAGCTCTTCCAGACGGTGCATTAAATCCCTTAAATAATGATGACTTACTTTTATTTTCCCTGTCATCTCAAGAAGGGCATATTCCGTCGGATCACCGATTCCCTTTCCTTCCACAATGGCTGAGTCATTGGTAAGGACCGCATCGTAGATTAAGTACCGGTGAAGCTGGCTGCTGATATCAAGGTCCTCAGGTGTAATCGTCGTTCCATCGATATAGATATCCTGAACCGTCATCTTATTCTGGGTCAGGGTTCCTGTCTTGTCGGAGCAGATGACTGAAACACAGCCAAGACTTTCCACTGCCTTTAATTCTTTGATAATGGCATTTTCTTTGGCCATTCTCTGAGTTCCCATGGCCTGAACAATGGTCACAATGGAGCTTAATGCCTCTGGAATGGCTGCTACTGCAAGTGCTACAGCAAACATGAGAGAATCCAGAACCAGCATTCTGCGGTAAAGGCTTAAGAGAAATACTAACCCACAAATGATCATAATCACGAATGCAAGACGGCTGGAAAACTGGTCCATGCTGGCCTGGAGGGGTGTCTTCTTTTCTTTTGTGGCATTCATAAGACTGGCGATCTTACCGATTTCCGTGTTCATCCCCGTGCCGGTAACTGCGACAACAGCTCTTCCATAGGTCACTAGACTGCCGGAATAGACCATGTTCGTACGGTCTGCCAGGGGCATATCCAGTTCAAATACAGCATCTTCTTTATCTACATTGGTGGATTCCCCAGTCAGGGAGCTTTCATTGACCTGGAGGGAATAATTATTTAAAGTTCTGCCGTCAGCCACTACCATATCCCCAGCCTCAAGGAGAAGGATATCTCCCGGAACTACGTTCCTGGAATCAATCTCAATTTTCTGACCATCCCTTATGACCTTTGCCGTTGGTGAAGACAATGACTTTAAGCTTTCCAGTGATTTCTGGGCCTTTTCATGCTGTACGGTTCCTAATATGGCATTTAATAATATAACCGCCACAATGACAACCGTGCTTTCTACATTTCCGGATAACATGGAAATGGTGGCAGCTACAATGAGTATAATGACCAGGAGATCCTTAAACTGTTCGGCAAAGACCTGGAGCGTACTTTTCTTTTTGCCTTCTTTAAGAACGTTTTCTCCCTTTTTTAAAAGCTCGGCGGCTTCCTTAGAGCTTAATCCTTCCTTTTTCGTATGAAGCTCCTTTAAAACCTCTTCACCACTTTTTTGATACCAATCCTTCAAACTTTCCTCCATTCCGCTGTCCTCAATCACACAGCCACGCAAAAATCCTCCACAGGCTACTTATAACATCTCAAAAAAGTATAAAAAAAAGACCATTAATGCATTCTTTTATGGATGACGTATCCACAAATAAATACATTAAAAGTCTGGTAACCACCTTTGGGCATGCACCACCAGGCTGCTTTTAAAAGCCGGATGTTGACAGTGCATTAAAACTACTCCCTTTTAACGAATCTGTTATTCAGTTGTTTGTTTTCAATTCTTTTTGAGTAAGGACATTATACGTTGAAATAATTCATTTGTCAATATGGTTTTCCTGACATAAATTTCCTGGTCTGAAAAGATAAAATTAATGTACAAAAACCAAAGAATAAAAACATAATTAAGGTCAATAATACTTAAATCGGTATAAAATATTCCGATTTTCCATTTTATTCTTGTCAAAGGATTAAAATGTGCTACTATAGAATTAATTATATGGAAAGGAAACCAGGTGTATGAACGATACCTCCGTCCGAATTAGTAAAATAGAAATATCGGGATTTAAAAATACACAGTATGGGCAGATTGAGATGCCCTCTGCCATTGAAAAGAACTTCTTCTCCTCATCAGCTGACATACTGGGAATCTATGGTCAGAACGGCTCCGGGAAAACCGCTGTAATCGAGGCCATGGCTCTCCTACAGATACTCCTTACGGGAAAATCTCTTCCCAAAGAAACCGGTCATTATATTTCAGAGGACATGGATTCTTTAAAAATCAGTGTAACCTTTATGATTCAGACTCCTGATAAGGCCTCTCTGGCTGAATATTCTGTCATTCTAGGAAAATTACCAGAAGGGGAGATTGAGATTTCAAAGGAAACACTGACCGCTTCCCTATGGACCGGGGAGAAATTTGAAAACAGGAAGAATTTAATTGACTACTCCTCTTCCTCTAAGGGTCCCGTTTTTACCCCAAAATACCGCTTTGACCAGTTGGTACGGTGCAATGAAGAAAACAAAATCAACTTAAACGTAGCCAAACGACTGGCTCAGAAAAATATGGTCTCTTTTCTCTTTGGAAGTGAGGGAAGAACTATATTTCTTTCTGCTCCTCATGAGATTTCAGAAGAATACGCCTACATCATCAGAGCGCTGTATCAGTATGCCAGCTATAACCTGTTTGTCATCACCAGCGCCCATTCCGGTTCCATTAGCATGAATTTCATGCTCCCCTTTGCATTCCGGCTTCAGGTAGGAAAAAAGGTGGAAAAGGGCGAGCTTCCCATACGCCTTGACGGCCCTTCCATCATCACCAAAGAACAATACCGGATTGTAAACCAGATCATAGAGGATATGAATGCCGTCATTTCAGCAATGATTCCCGGACTCTCCATCGCCATTCACAACTTTGGGGAGCAGCTGCGGGAAAATGGCTCAGAAGGCTATAAGATTGAACTGATTTCAAAACGGGATGATATTATTATTCCTTTAAAATACGAGTCCGAAGGAATTATTAAGATTATATCGGTGTTAAATGTCCTGATGTGCATCTATAACCACCCTTCCATGTGCCTGATTATCGATGAACTGGATGCCGGTATTTATGAATACCTTCTTGGAGAGCTGCTTTCCGTCATGGAAAAGGGAGCCAAGGGACAGCTGATCTTTACCTCCCACAACCTGCGTGCTCTGGAAATGCTCCATAGAAAAAGCATAGTTTTTTCCACCACCAACCCTTGTAACCGCTACATCCGTCTCCAGAACGTGAAAAACAGCAATAATCTGAGAGATCTTTATTTGAGAAGCATCACCTTAGGCGGACAGCGGGAAGCCGTTTACGCAGAAACAGATACCGTGGAGATTGGGCGGGCCTTTCGAAGAGCCGGAAAGGGGGCTTTCCATGATATCCAAAAGTAAAAAAGTCCTCCTCTTCATTGCAGAAGGGCCTACGGATGAAGACACCCTAAGCCCTGTTTTAAAGAAAATATTTCATAATGAAGAGGTACGCTTTCATATTGTCCATGGTGATATGACCAGCAACTGGGCCGTCTCTGTGAATAATGCAGTAAAGACCGTATATCAGCATGTGGAAACAGAGAGAAAGCGGTATGGTTACCAGAGAAATGATATTTTAAAGGTCATCCATCTGGTAGATATTGACGGGGCATTTATTCCCCCTGACAAAATCATGTATCAAAAGGTTAGGGACATTCAATACTTTGACGACCGGGTAGAAGCCTCGAACCCCAAACGGGTCCAGGAGCGAAATGAGAGGAAATCACAGATTTTAAATAAGCTGTCTGAAACCGGTAAAGTAGGAACCCTCCCATACCGTGTATATTATTTCTCCCGAAACCTAGAGCATGTGTTTCATGACAGAAATGGTAATCTTTCCGATGAAGAGAAGGTGAACTTTGCAGATTCCTTTGCAGACCATTACCTTACGGATCCGGAAGGGTTTATATCCTTTTTATCAAACAGTGATTTTACGGTGCCAGGGGATTATAACGATACCTGGACATTCATAGGAAAAGGCTTAAATTCCCTTCATCGCCACAGCAACTTTCACTTATTATTTCAGTCCATGGCATTATAAACGCATATGCCATTTAAAAAGGTCTGGCAAACAGAAACGTTTGATATTCGTTCCGGATGGCATTTGCGGATATCCTCAGATAGTACAGTAAAATCTGCTGCCATTCCAGGCAGGAGCGTTCCTTTTTCCTCTTCCTCAAAGCTGGCTTTTGCTCCCATGGCTGTAAAGGTATAAAGAGCTTCTTCCACTGTAAGGGACTGTTCCGGTAAAAAGGTCTTTCTTCCATCTAATGTAGTTCTTGTGACCGCGCACTGAATGCCTGCCAGCACATCTCCATGCTCCACCGGAGCATCAGAGCCATTGGATACCGTAACGCCCATATCCAATAAGGTCTTAAATGCATAGGTGCTGGCAGCCCGTTCCCTTCCTACACGATTCTCAACAATATGATTATCATGATCCATAAATATGGTCTGCACATAGGCATGGAGATTCCACTCCTTTAAGGTTTTAATCAGCTCTGGCGTGGTTATTTGGCAATGAACGATTCCATGGCGCATGGGATTGTCCTTCTTTCCTTTAAGTGCCTTTATCATGGACTTTGTGGTCATTTTCATGGCCTTGTCTCCAATGGTATGAACAGCCACCTGCATTCCATGAGAGGCTCCGTAGCTTATCCTTTGATCTAACTCCTCTTGACTGTAGATAGAGATACCGCAGTTATCAGGGTGTTCTATATTATCAGCATATGGAGTTTCTAACGAGGCTGTTCTTGCTCCAAGGGAGCCATCTTCAATTATCTTTAAAGGGCCTATGGTGAAAAACTCACTGCCTTTTCCGGTCCTATATCCACTGCCAAAAAAATCATCCAACTCTTTTTGATCTGGCAGGAGGCACTGTTCATATACCTTTACGGTCAGCCGTCCCTCTTTCTCCAGTTCCTCATAGGCTTCTATCACCGTCTTATATGAAAGTCCGGGAAAGGCACCAAAATCGTCACTTTGTACAGAAGTGATTCCATAAGAATTTAACCATTTCATTGCCCGCAGCATATAAGCCTTCACAACCTCTTTATCTGGCGGCGGTACCTTTGTGCTGACCAGATTGATTGCATACTCACGAAGAATACCAGTAGGCTCTCCCGCCTCATCTCTATCAATGGAACCTCTTTCCGGGTTCTTGGTTCCTTTTCTGATACCAGCTGCTAAAAGGGCCGCGGTATTGGCACACGCGATGTGTCCGCAGGAGCGGTAAATGAGTATGGGCCGGTCCTTGGACACCAGATCCAGATCCTGGCGGGTGGGCAGCCGTTTATCAACAATAAATTGCTCCTGATTCCAGCCTCTTAAAACGATCCATTCTCCTGAACTTTTCTCAATTTCCTGTTGAACGCCATATAATACCTCAACGATTTCCTCTACGGAGGAGGTATGCCTTGAAAGGTCAGGACAGCTTAATGCATAACCGTACAGAAGAAGGTGCAAGTGGGAATCAATAAAACCAGGGACCAGGAAAGCCCCTTTCATATCATGCCATACCGTTTCTGTTTCCTGAGCCCATCTTTTTGCCTTTGAAAGGTCGCCAACAAAAGCCACTCTTCCACCCTCAACTCCCATTACTTCTGCATCCATGCCCTTTTTTACAAATATGACACCATTATAATAGATATCCATCATCTCTATCCTCACCAAAATTATAGGAAAAATCTTGTTTGTCAGACGCCAGCTCATCTGGCTTTTTCTGTTAGTAACAATTTTATTCCAAAAAAAGCAGCAGACAAAGCCTGTAAGGTCTGTCTGCTGCCTGTCATACGGCTAAGCCGTTTCATTCGTTTTCTTTTACTTCTTTCTCTTCTTTGGCTTCTTCTGCCTTTGCAGTCATATCGCTTGGCTTCATGCTTAAGTTGATTCTTCCCATCTTATCAACCTCAACTACCTTAACGGTAACTACATCGCCGATATTAACCACATCTTCTACCTTGGCAACTCTCTTCTCAGACAGCTTGGAAATGTGAATCATACCATCTTTATTCGGTGCAAGCTCTACGAAAGCACCAAAGTTCATGATTCTCACTACCTTACCTGTCATGATCTGACCAGCCTCGATTTCAGTTACGATGCTCTTAATGATCTGAATGGCACGGTCAATCATATCCTGATCGGTTCCACATACAGAAACGCTGCCGTCATCAGAGATGTCGATCTTAACGCCAGTCTCTTCAATAATCTTATTGATAACCTTACCCTGCTTACCAACAACATCACCGATCTTCTGAGGATCAATGGAGATCTGGTCAATCTTAGGAGCATACTTACCAACTTCTTTTCTTGGCTCGCTGATGGCCTTTGCCATTACTTCGTCAAGAATATAAAGTCTTGCTTCTCTTGTGGTGCGGATTGCCTCTTCGATGATTGGTCTTGTTAAGCCGTGAATCTTGATATCCATCTGAATGGCTGTGATTCCCTTATGAGTACCGCCTACCTTAAAGTCCATATCGCCAAAGAAGTCTTCCAGTCCCTGGATATCTGTAAGAACGATGTAATCGTCATCAGAATCTCCAGTAACCAGACCACAGGAAATACCTGCAACGGCTGACTTGATCGGAACACCTGCTGCCATTAATGCCATAGAGGAAGAACAGATGCTGGCCTGAGAGGTGGAACCGTTGGATTCCATGGTCTCAGAAACGGTACGGATTGCATATGGGAACTCTACTTCTGAAGGAAGTACAGGAACCAATGCTTTTTCAGCTAATGCACCATGACCGATTTCACGACGTCCCGGACCTCTGGAAGGTCTTGTCTCACCTACAGAGAAGGAAGGGAAATTGTAGTGGTGCATATATCTCTTAGAGGTCTCCATATTGTCGATGCCGTCTAATCTCTGGCTTTCAGATAATGGAGCAAGAGTACAAATATTTAAAATCTGAGTTTGACCACGGGTGAACATAGCAGAACCGTGAACTCTTGGAAGCATATCTACTTCAGCTGCCAGATGGCGGATCTGATCCATAGCACGGCCATCAGGACGCTTGTGATCCTTTAAGATCATCTTACGAACGGTCTTTTTCTGGTACTGATAAATTGCCTCACCCAGTACAGAAAGCCACTCTTCATTATCTGCAAATGCTTCCTGAAGCTTTGCAGTAATGTTCTTGATATTCTCTTCTCTTACCTGCTTTTCATCGGTGAAAACAGCAACTTCCATCTCTGCGGGAGGAACTACTTCACGAATGGCAGCAAATAATTCATCTGGAACAGCACAGCTTGTATAGGTGTGTTTTGGTTTTCCGCACTCTGCTACAATGGTATCAATAAACTTAATGATTTCCTTGTTTACTTCGTGAGCTTTAAAGATAGCTTCGATCATTAAATCTTCCGCAACTTCATTGGCTCCTGCTTCAATCATAATGACTTTGTCTCTTACAGAGGCAACGGTAAGAGCCATGTCAGACGCCTGCTTCTGAGCCTGAGTCGGATTGATGACGAACTCGCCGTCAACAAGACCTACCTGAGTGGTCGCGCAAGGACCGTCAAAAGGAATATCAGAAATAGAAGTAGCAATGGCAGAACCTAACATAGCGGTAAGCTCTGGGCTGCAATCCTGATCAACGGACATTACGATGTTATCTAACGTAACGTCGTTACGGTAATCTTTTGGGAATAAAGGTCTCATGGGACGGTCGATAACACGTGATGTCAGAACCGAATTCTCAGAGGCTTTTCCCTCTCTTTTGTTAAAGCCGCCTGGAATCTTACCTACGGCATACAGTTTTTCTTCATATTCTACGCTCAGAGGGAAGAAATCAATTCCATCCCTTGGCTTGTCGGAAGCAGTTGCGGTAGCCAATACTACGGTATCTCCGTAATGCATGAATGCCGCTCCATTTGCCTGCTTCGCTACTCTGCCGACTTCAACGGTTAATGTTCTGCCGGCCAGTTCCATACTAAAACTCTTGTACATATTGGATCTCCTTTAAAAATTTATAAATTTATATTAATTGCAGAAGATGCCGAAACTACTGATCTACACGTAAGCCATTCTAACGGGTCAATTATTCAAATATTACGCGCACATCAGCGGTCTCGGGGGAAACTTCTGCCTTTAACTATCTTTTCATATATAGACAGATAGGGTGGAGAAGTTCTCCACCCTAAATGGTCTATTATTTTCTGATTCCTAATCTTTCGATTAAAGCACGATAGCCCTCTAAGTCTGTCTTCTTTAAGTAATCAAGAAGACCTCTTCTCTGTCCAACCATCATCAGAAGACCTCTTCTGGAGTGATGATCTTTTGGGTTCTTCTGAAGGTGATCTGTTAATTCTGTAATTCTCTCTGTGAGAATTGCGATCTGTACTTCAGGTGAACCTGTGTCGCCAGGCTTTCTGCCAAATTCTGCGATAATTGCTGTTTTCTTTTCCTTTGAAATCATGTTGATTTCCTCCTTTATTGAATGATTCTTACCGTATACCAAGCAACGGCTGGAGTGGCCAAAATACCGGGTATCGGCGCAAATTTTTACCTATACAGTTTACCACAGGGATATAGGCTTGTCAACATTTCTGCCCCTGTGAAAATTAAATCTTTGATAAAAGGAACCGGGCCTTTTCTTCCTCTTCTTTGGAAGTGTAGAGCATATAGATGGTTTCTTCTCTCCCGGCTCTAAATAACAGTCTTCTCTCATTTGGAAAATTCCTCATGAATGAAGTGAGATTACGGCTGAATGCATTGGTTTTATAAAGAATCCCATGCTCCCTCAGACAATTCTCTGCTTTATACATGGTTTCCAATTTTACGCCAGAGTAAACCAAAAACCATTTCTTTTTAAAAATCATGGCACAACCCTCCTGTTAAATAACACCGGAGCCTGATCGGCTTTTATGTACCATTTCATCATACTCTCTGGGTGGGGAAAATGCAATCCTTATCTCCCTTATTCCGTTTTACCCATGTGTTTTTGAAAGTCTGTGCCTTTCATTTTCTGAACCAGTTGGTTTCTTAAGCCGTCCAAATCGGTTTTTACCAGCTTTTTATCCTTAACAAGACATTCTCCTGCTACGAATACGGCTTCCACATTGGAGGGGTTTGCACTGTAGACAAGGGCGGAATATGGGTCATAGACAGGGAACATATTGGCTGACTGGGTTTCTATTAATACCAGATCCGCCTGTTTTCCAGGCTCCAAAGAACCGGTCACCAAATGGAGTCCCATGGCTCTTGCTCCCTCAATGGTAGCCAGGGAGACAATGATCTCTGCTGGAAATGCACTTCTGTCCTTTGTTTCATTTTTATGAAAATCAGCACAAAGCTTCATCTGGGTTAAGATATCCAGGGTGTTTCCGCTGGCAGGACCGTCCGTTCCAAGTCCAACCGGAATGTTTCTTTTTAACATTTCGGTTACAGGAGCCACACCCTTTGCGGCCTTTGTATTAGAGCCGATGCAGTGAGCTACCCTGGCTCCCCTTTCTTTAAAAAGGTCTAAGTCTTTCCCTGTCATATGAATGCAATGAGCGGCCAGAGTATCCTTTCCAAGAACTCCAATGCTGTCTAAATACTCTGCCGGTGTCATGGAGTATTCTTTTTCAAAAAAATCCATCTCATAGTCCATCTCCGCCGTATGAAGGGTAAATGGAACCTCATAAGAGGAATCAATGGAATAAGCAGCCTTTAAAACCTCACTGGAGCAGGTACTGGTACCGTGAGGCGCAATACAGGCTGAGATTCTGGGGTGGGAGTGATATTTTTTAATCAGCCGCTCTCCATAGGAAATCGCCTCATAAGGGTCGGAAAAATCACACGCCCCCTCATCCATCACCGTCTGACCGGCAATGCCTCTGATTCCCATCTCATCCATGGCCCTTGCTGCCTCTTCTTCATAGTAGTACATATCTAAAACAGAAGTCACACCAGAAAGAAGCATCTCACCTGCGGCGTATCGGGTGGATAAATAGACCATTTCCTCGTCCATGGCCTTATTTTCCATGGGAATTAAAAATACCCGAAGGCGGTCCTTACAGTCATCCCCAAGTCCCCTGAATGGAATCATCCCCATATGAGTATGGAGATTGACCATTCCAGGCATGAGTATTCCTTGCTTTCCATCGATTTGACTGGCACCTGCCAGGATTTCCTCTGTCAGCTCTTTCATTGGTCCAGCTGCTATTATCGTATCATGTTCAAACAATAGGTAACCGGGACTAAAAATCTCTCTTGCCTCATTCATGGTTACCACTATTACATTTTTAATTACAGTTCTCACACTTATCAACCTTTTCCCTTAGGCCGGATTATAGCGTTCCACCAAAGGGACCTTCCTTTTCGTCCTTACATCAAACAACCCCTTATCACTCAGCTTTAATTCCGGCGATACCAAAAGAGTCAGGGTGGAAATGGACATTATCACATTGCTGTTTTCATATCCCATAGCTTCGATTTCACATCTGACCGCGGATAAGGCTTCCGAAAGAGCCGAAAGACCGCCGTCCCATAAAATACCACCTACAGGAAGAGAAGCTGACGACGTTACCTTTCCATCTCTTGCAGTTACATATCCCCCCTGCATATGAACCACCTGGTTCTGTGCAAGTACCATATCCTTGACTGAATTGCCTAAAACCAGCAGATTATGGCTGTCATGGCTCCAAGTGGTGGCAACCGCACCCGGTCGTTTAAATCCGCTTTCCACCAGCCCGTAGGCCACATCACCAGTCTTTCCATACCGCTCATAAACTGCAGCCAGACAAAGACCTGCTTCCCGCCAGCGAAGAGAACCGCCCTTAACCGGAATCTCCCGTTTTACATGGCATATCCTGGTGCCAAAGCTTTGAATCTGCATTACATTGACGATTGCTGTGCCTTCTGAAATCTCACAATGATTTAACTTAAAATCAGAAGCAAGGGCCAGACGGCATTTCACGGACTGATAAAAATGATCCGGGAATTGTGGCTTTTTAACCGTAGTTTCTTTCCTATGCTCTTTTCCGTTCTTATAGACACGTTCCGGATTAAAGTCAACCAGGTTGTCATAGACAGCAAAGTCTGCCAGCTTTCCAGGAGCAATCATTCCCCGGTCATGAAGTCCCATTCTTCTTGCCGGAGTAAAGGTCCCGCAGTAGATCGCCTTCTCTGCCGGCATACCGCATTCCACCGCAAGCTTTAAAATCAGGTTTAAATGACCCTTTGCCAGATGATCCGGCATGGTATCGTCAGTTACAAGAGCTACATTTTCATAAAGATTATGTGCAACCACCGTTTCTACCACTTCTTTTGTCAGGGA
Source organism: Clostridium sp. 12(A) (assembly GCA_000526575.1). Lineage (GTDB taxonomy): Bacteria > Bacillota > Clostridia > Lachnospirales > Lachnospiraceae > Lacrimispora > Lacrimispora xylanolytica. The sequence continues at coordinate 348,800 of JAGI01000003.1, forward strand.
TTTTTTCTGTAATTCCAGAAACATGCCCATGTCTGTTTTTTCAAGAACGGATCCCGGTGTCTGCTGGGTATGATCTGCATCCACGCCACTTCCAATAAACGCTGCCAGCTCCTCTTTTGTGAGAGCCGGGCAATGGCCCTCGATACGAAGTCCTCTGCCCTCTTTTTTACAAAGAGCCACGATTCGTTTAATCAGAGTATCTTCCTCAGAAAGGAGATCCGTTTCATTCATTACCTCACCAAGACACAAGACACGGTCATCTTTAATCAGTTCCATGACCTCAGCCTCTCCGATGGTTCCACCGGAGGTTTCAAGCTCCGGGCTTGTGGAGGGTACACAGGAGGGAATGCCGTAAAAGATATCCAGTTTTGTTTCCTGAGAAAGAAAGCTTTTGATGCCTTCCAAACCGAATACATTGGCGATTTCATGGGGGTCCGCTACTACTGCAGTGACTCCAAAAGGCAGCACTGCCGCTGAAAATTCACCGGGATAGGTCATAGAGCTTTCGATATGCATGTGGATATCAATAAGCCCTGGAATGATATATTTACCGCTTGCATCCACTTCGGAGTCTGCCTCATAACAGGAAGCAGGGGAAATGTCGTAAAACCTTTCCCCCACTACTGCAATGTCCGCCTGTTCAAAACATTGCCTGTATGTCCGGTAGACCCATCCATTTCGGATTAATAAGTCAACCTTCATATTTTTTCACTGTCCTTAATTATTAATGATACGGTTCCACTGGTCAATCCAGTCACTTAAAACCGGATTTACGAAGGAATAGTCAAGAACTTTTGCATTTTCTGCAACTTCACCGTAAGTCATGTTTTTCGCATTTTCTTCTGCAACGGTTACCTGGTTATTGGTAGGAGCTTCGTTTAATGCCTTTGTTGTCTTCTCCTGTAATTCCTTGCTTAAACGGTAATTAATGTATGCATAAGCAAGTTCTTTATCCTTGCAGTTTTTGGTAATGCTTATGGTGTTAAAGTTTGCATAGGTCACTTCTGGTGTTACGAATACCAGATTTGGATTTGCCTTCTGAATGGTAGGTACTCCGAAATCGCCTACAATCGCAGCTTTGATTTCTCCTGAAGTAAACATATTGATTAAGTCAGAGGATTTTGCATAAGTCTTAACCAGATTTGGTTTTAATTCCTCTAATGCCTCAAATGCAGCTTTTCCGTTGTCGCTTTTAATGTCTACATTTTTATAATCACTTGCCATATAGACCATAGCAGGTCCAAAGGTAGTTGTAATATCAGGTATGGCAATGCTTCCTTCTAATTCCGCTTTCCATAAATCATCAAAGCTCTTAATCTCGAATCCAACGGCTTCGGGATCGTACATGATTCCGATGCTGTTGATGGTGTAAGCAACACCCTGGCCAGCCTCTGCCATGGTTTTTGCTGTACCGATCAGATTTTTGCTGTTTTCAATCTTAGATAAATCAAGAGGCTCAAAAAGACCTTCTTCGATCCCCTTTGCTGTCATAGCCTGAGACAGCTCGATGACATCAATGGTGCTCTCCGCATTAGCAGAAAGCTTTGTATAACGCTCATTGGTGCTTCCTGTCTCAGTCACGATCTTGCAGTTAAACTGATCCTCAAAAGGCTTATATACTTCTTCTGCAGAAATATCTTCGCTTAACCCATAAGTAGATAAAACCAGTTTCTTTTCTTCTGTGCTCTTGTTTTCTCCCTTTGGAGCAGCGCCTGCGCAGCCGGTCAATGCCATGGCAGCACATAAGGATAATGCTAATACTTTTTTCATAATCTAGTTCCTCTCTCTTTTATCATTCTTCGGCATTATGCCGCTGTTACCTGTTTACTAAAATCAGCTTTGTCTCTGGAAGATAAAGACGGACGGTGCTTCCCTCTTCATAAGCTTCATCTGCCGGACGGCTTACCAGGAACTTGCCTGACTTTGTCTCCACCTCGTACTGATAGCTTTTTCCAAGGAACGTTCTGACCCCGATGGTGCCTGTCAGAATATTTTCTGTCTGGCCTTCTTCCGCTACCCGGATATCCTCCGGACGTATGGTTCCAAGGACCGAAGCTTCTCCATTACTACCTTCTACGGTAAATACTGCGCCAGCCTCTGATTTATATACATCTCCCTGCTTATTTAAAGGAAGGAAATTTTCAAATCCAATGAATCTGGCTACAAATTCGGTTTTTGGTCTGTGATAGATGGTTTCAGGTGTATCAAACTGCTCGATCACTCCCTGGTTCATAACCGCCACTTTATCAGAGATGGAAAAGCACTCTTCCTGGTCATGGGTCACGAACAATGTGGTAATGCCAAGCTGTTTCTGAATTCTCTTGATTTCTACTCGCATATTGATTCGCAGCTTAGCATCCAGATTGCTTAAGGGCTCATCCAGTAAAAGCAGCTTTGGTTCAATGACAAGGGCTCTTGCAAGCGCTACCCTTTGTCTCTGCCCACCTGACATCTGCTGAGGGAACCGGTCCTTCAGTTCCATAAGGCCGCATACCTCAAGAATATTTAATACCTTTTTGTCGATTTCAGACTTTGAAAGCTTTCTCATCTTAAGACCAAAGGCCACATTGTCATAAACGCTTAAATGAGGGAACAGGGCGTAGCTCTGGAACACGATTCCAAAGTTTCTCTTATGAACGGGAACCTTTGTTAAATCTTCTCCATCCAGAGTAAATACACCGTTTTCCGGTTCTATAAATCCGGCAACCACCCGAAGTGTGGTGGTCTTACCGCAGCCACTGGGACCTAAAAGAGAAACCAGCTCTCCCTCTTTTACTTCCAGATCAAGGCCTTTTAATATTTGTTTCTTCTTATCATAACGGACATCAATATCCTGTAATGTCATAAATGCCATGGTTTTCCTCCTATTTTGCCAATGCTGCAACGCCCAGTGTTTTATCAACGATTACCATGAGAAGTACGGTGACTGCCATTAAAATAACAGAAACAGCTGACACGGTAGGGTCATAATTGTATTCAATGTAGTTCATCAAGGTCGCCGGGAAGGTAGAAACTCCAGGACCTGAGAGAAACATGGAAACCGGAATGTTGTTAAATGAGTTGATAAAGGCCAGCATAAATGCAGCCGAAATTCCAGACGTTATATTCGGCAGAACTACCCGGAAAAAAGCACCGGTTTTTGTGCAGCCCAAGCTCCAGGCCGCTTCTTCCACAGAAAAATCAAACTGGTCCAGACTGGAACCTACCACACGGATTACGTAGGGAAGGGTCACCATAAAGTGTCCGGCCAAAAGTCCTACAAAAACCGGAATCCGTAAGGTCAATACAAGGAACTGGTAAAGAACAAAACCGATTACGATTCCTGGAACAATGGTTGGGGATAAAAACACAGATTTTAAAAATCCTTTTCCCTTCATTCCAGACCTTGCCAGTGCATAAGCCGCAGGAATGCCCACCAAAAGAGCGATTAAGGTGGCAAGCAGGGCTATTTGAAGACTGGTGAGAAAGGAAATCCGAAAGGATTTTAAGGCGAACACATTAACAAACCATTTGACAGAAAAGGATTTAATAGGGAACGTAATGGCGCTGCCTTCACCAAATGCGGTAACCGTAATAATGATAAGCGGTGCGATCATGAATACAAATACCAGCAGTGCAAATGCAGTCAGAAGTCTATTTTTACGCATGGTCTCCTCCTCTTTGGTCCAGTCTTTTCGCCAGAGCATTAAAGCCCTTTATCACGGCCAGGGTCACCACGATCATGATTAAGGAAATCACGGCAGCTCCATTCCAGTCTCCCACACTCATCGCTCTCTGATAGATGAAAGTGGCAAGGACCATATTTTTATTTCCTCCTAAAAGCTGTGGAGTGGTATAAGCGGTCAAGGTTCCTGTAAATACTAAAATTCCGCCTACAATGATGCCTGGAAGGCTCATAGGGAAAATGACCTTCATAAACGCTTTCAACCGGTCGGCTCCAAGACTAAGAGCTGCCTCCATCATATCGTCTCCGATGTTTTCCATCACACCGGCAACGGTTACAATCATGAGGGGGAGAAATAAGTATACAGAACCGATGATGATGGCAAAATCCGTATATAAAAGTTTTACAGGCTTTTCCACAAGTCCGGCTGTCATCAGGAACTTATTTACAATTCCATTGCTTCCTAATATATTAATCCAGGCAAAGCTGCGGATTACGGAATTGGTCATCATGGGGAAAATAGAAACAGAAAGAAGAATTCCTCTCCATTTTTTATCACACCGGCTGATAAAATAAGCAGTCGGAACCCCTGCTGCCATGCATATGGCAGTGGTGATCACAGCGACCTTTACAGTTCGTATAAAGATTTTTAAGTAATACCCATCCTTAAAAAAGTCTGCGTAGGCGCTAAATAAATAATCTCCGGTATAAAATGTGGGCACCAGAACTCTTAAAAGCGGTAGAAACAGACAAATTGCCAGGATCACTAGTCCCGGCACCACCATGATAAATGCACTACTCTTCTTCATCTTTACCTCTCCATGCGTTGAAAAACGTAATTCATTGGTTTTTCTTATAATCATTTATAAGTTTTATTAATTTATCTCTATACATTTATTATAATTTATGATATACTCTACGTCAAATACATATAATCTATATTTTCTATGCAGTAAAGCTATAGTATGCGAACTGTTTGGAGCAAAAGGGGACACTCACTATGGAACTAAAAGAAGCAAGATATATTCTGGCCATTGCAAGAGAAAAAAATATCAGTAAAGCGGCTGAAACACTTTTCATCTCCCAGCCTTCCTTGAGTAAGTATTTAAAAAACCTGGAGCAGCAGCTTGGAACCCGTCTTTTTGACCGGATTGGAAGCAGCTATCATCCTACCTACCTTGGAGAGCGCTATATTCACTATGCGGAAAAGATCATGGATTACGGAATGGAATGGGATATTGAATTTGATGATATTATGCACCAGAACCACGGCCGGCTAAACATTGCCATCCCAATCATGCTGGGAAACAGCCTGATCGGACCCACTCTTTTACAGTTCCACAAGCAGTATCCTCATGTCACCGTCAACATGATGGAAGAAGTAAACTTTGTAGCGGAACACACACTGACAGACCATACCGTGGATTTGACCTTTTATAATGTCCATGAATTTCCCACAGATCTTGATTACGAAATCATTGGAAAGGAAGAATTGGTGCTGGTTCTTTCTGCCGGGAATCCGCTGGTTTCCCTGGCTGAAAAAAAAGAAGGCTTCGGGTATCCCTGGATTGATTTAAGTCATCTATCAAGGGAACCCTTTATCCTTCTCTATCCTGACCAGAATACCGGAGGTCTGGCCTTAAAATTATTTAAAGATTATGATATGGAGCCAGAGATCCTTTTGCACACCAGAAACAGTGAAATGTCCATCTGTCTTGCCATGGAAGGCCTTGGCGCAGCATTTGCACCGGAAAGCTATTACCACTATCTGAAAAAACGGGAACCTCAGGAATCTGTCTGCCTCTCCATTGGAAGAGAGCGAATGGATAATACTTTGATAGCCGCCTATCAAAAGAACCGGTATCTGCCCAAATATGCAAAAGCATACCTTGAAATACTGAAGACTTATTATAGGAAAGCTCATTATGGAGCTTCCTCAACATGAGTTTATGGCAAATTATATACAGGATTTAGAAAACACAAAATACGCCTTGATATGGATGTTCATCCAATCAAGACGTATTTTAACTTAAGTCCTTACTTAAGCCTGCCTTGCTAAAAGCTGCCTTGCAAGCTCTGCCGGTGATAACCCGTTTTTCTCTGCTGTCTCTACAAATTTTCGGAGCTCTTCCCGCTCCTTCGCTACCATCAACTGTTTTTTTCTCTCCTGTAAATCAGTGATCTTTGTATCAATTTCTTTGATCTGTTCTTCCAGACTTATTTTACATAGTTCCTTAAGCATCATCTTTACCCTTCATAATAAGTATTTATATTACTTGAGGCCAATATCAAGATATAGCCCATTAACTCTAATTTCCTGACTGGCCCGCTATATGATCAGCTGGTGCAGCTCTTCTACCGTATCTGCCTTCATAAATTTATCATAAGCTGCCCCATCAGAAAATAAGGCTGACAGCTCTTTCAGTGCATTCAGATGACTATTCCCATCTGTACTCGCCAGTACAAAAAACAGATTGGCATATTTTTCTTCCGTAAAATAAACCTTTTCTTTTACCTTCAGCAACGACATGGACATCCATCGGACACCAGCTTCCGGTCTGGCGTGGGGAAGCGCAATTCCAGGAGACAGTATTATAAAGGGACCCCCGCTTTCTACTGATAATATCATAGCTTTTGTATAAGCAGGTTCAATACTTCCGTCTTCCTCCAAAGGTTTTGCTGCCAGATAAATCGCTTCTCTCCAGTCCTTCACTGAATCTTTGACTGTGATTCTGCGTTCCGTCAGCAATTCCTTTAATATCTGGCTTTTTTCTATTCCATATTTAATTCTGACCCTATTTGACTTAATATATTCCTCTATTTTACCCCTCAGATGGATACTGTCCTCAAAACAGACTACTTCATTTGAAATATCTGTAAAATCTGTGAGAAATCGTGACAGCTGCTCATCCTCGGAAAATTTATGCTCTGTCAGTCTTTTAATTCTTTCTTTGTCACATTCGGTCAAAAACGTGTTTACCACTACTACTGGAATCCCATGCAATTCAATTGGTATGGTGGATACAATCATATCCATATATTCCGTAAACCTGGTCAAATCCTGAAACAGGGATGCTGTTAGGACTCTTGCCCCTGGCAAAAGATTTTGTAACTGTCCCTGAAGCAGAATGCTGGAATCGGAATTTCCCGCATATACCACCAAAATGCGGGGAGTTCGAACTGTGACATGTCTTACCTTGTATAATCCTCCCAGAAAATTAACACTGAGGAGAATACAGTCACTTTCTGTCATTGAATCTTTGAGTTCATCAATTTCTTCCATTGCTAATTGTGTCATTCCAACGATATGAATGTAATGTTTTTTTACTTCCAGACCTAAGGCATTACAGATCCGAAATCCATACTTTTTCCTTAAAAAAATGCATTTTAAGCTAAGGGCCACGCTTTTTAATAATTCGTTCTTATTCTCAAAAAACATCCCAATGAGAGTTTCAAATTTTTGCATGATCCTGTCTGCATAAATGATTAATTTTTCTTCCTTCATGTGTATCGAGGTAATATCTTCCCCCGTCTCTCCCAAGACACAAACAAGCATCCTGGCCAGACATTCTGCCATCCCATTTCTGACCGCATCCAAAAATGGCTTTCCAAATGAGGAGGCCTCGTGCTGTAAAACAGTGTCCACCACATTTGACTGATAAAGAATGCTGCGTATCCGGCAATTATAAGCACACATTCGGTGATAATTAGGTATCATATCCTGAGAGATCATATGACCAAGACGTATTCTTCTTGTGACCAGGGTGCAGGAAGCACAAAAAATGTAAAGAGCTTCACGATTGAGAGAAAGATTAAATTGTTTCGATGCGTGAATGAGCATTTGGCCAATGATTTCGATATCCTTTGCTGGAAATTCAAATAAGGACATAGCCATCTCATAATTTTTAGGAAACAATTCAGAAAAAATCTTTGAGACCACCCATAAGCAGAGCCGGTAAATATCATACTCTTCTCCAGTCAGGGAATAGCCATGATTACCAGCGGTGTATCCAAGGTTGAATTTATCCAGCAGACGATTGACTCCGGCAAGATCCAAAATACAGGTATTTCTGCTGATGCGGAACCGCTCCATAATTTCATGAGTGGAAACAAATTTTTCTCGGATAAGCAGTACGATGATATAGATTCTTCGTTCTCTTGGAGAGTAGTCAAATTCCTCATAATTGGATGTTGACAGTAGTTTTTTTAATTTTTCTTTTGAATCTCCTTTCCTTATGTAGAGTTCTCTCCGCTGATGTAAGGAATCCTCCCCCAAATGATTCTCAATCAACCAGATCTGGCAATTTTGTATAAGAAGATATGCTGCGCTTTTTGATATATTCAAATATTGCATTACCTCGTGCACACCAATGGGCGTATCACTATTTTTTGAGGCCTCAAGAACAATCCCCATTTGATAATTCAAACGCATATTTTTCCTCTCTAAGGTCCAAGTCCAAATAAGGTCATGGATGCTATTGTACATTACATCTACAATAATGTTATATTCAAAACTATGGTTCGTCAATATTATTCCATTAATTTGTTCTTTTAACTCAAAATATGTATTTTACTATATATTACTCTGTTTTTTTTTAGATTTTTTTATATATTTTGCTCAATTTATGTTTTTATTTACGTCAAATTGTCCTCAGATGTTGAATTTTCAGGAATTCAGATATAAAAATCCTGAAAGATCCACATACGTTCTATGCTGTCCTTTCAGGATTTTATTTTCCCTCATATTAGCGGTTTAAAAATGAATCTTATCGAGAGAGATTAAAAGTCAGGAACAGGAACAGGATCTGGAGAATCAATGCAACGGCTGCCAGTCCAATACATATTGGCTTTGGATTATCTCGTTTCGGTGATACAGACTGTGTAATCAGCAGAATACCGAAAATAACACCGATTAACAATCCAATCAATCCCCCTGTTGCCATTCCAGACAGAAGCAAAGCTCCTGATAAGATATTGATCCAGGAGGGAACGGTCTTAAACGGGACATAGGGCTTTTGGGAATTCATGTATATCCCATCCACTGCAAGATCAACTTTGTTGCCAATGGCCGTAAGATGAAGGGTCTTACCATCCACCTCAAAAGCTTCATCAAAGAGCCGCATGAACCAGTTGGTATTCTGTACGATAGTTCCTACACCATCTACGGTTCGCTTTCCTTTTATAAAGCCAGGTGTATATATAATCTCATGTTGATTCCCATCAATCGTAACGTTCCATTTGTTCTTCACAATTTAACCTCCAAATATTTAGTTCTTAATTCATTCCTGCCGCTATCTTCTGCAACTTTAATGCGGTAGAGCCATCAAGCTCTTCCGGATAGCTAAGTCCCTCCGGAGATTGTTCATACAGAACCTTATATAAGGTGCATGCTGCCAGATAAGTCCCGGCAATGGACGGATGGGTTCCGTCTGCATCCCATAGTTCAATTTCTGGATTGGTTTTTGCACACCTCATAAATGCGATTCCAGCTGGTGCCAGGAGCGCGTTCCGCTCTTTTGAAATATTTAAATAATTCTCTGCCATCAAGGTCTGCATCTCTTCTCTGGTATTCCCAACTTCACTGCCAAGCAGATTACGGGATACTCCATCCTTATAGGCCCAGGTCATTAGAAATACAGACTGTCCGCCGCCAGCTCGGATCTTATTATCAAGAGCCCTTGCCGCCGGAAACATAACCTCCTGCCCAAAGGCAGAAATTCCGCTCTGTTCCTGCATCACTACATAATCCCAGGTATAATTTTCAATGGCATTCAGTGCCTCGGCACCTAACTCATCCGTCTCATCTGCAAAATACTCCAGGCGATAGCTTCCTTCCGTCAGCTCATAAATTTCTGGAACAAATCCACCGCTTAAGCTCAGCCTTTCAAAAACCGTGGGAAGGTCATTGACATAGGTCATGCTGTTTCCAAGAAATAAAATAATGGGTTTCGTCTTAACCTCAGACGGCTTCTTTAAATTCAAATCCTGGTCAAAATTCATGACATTAACCTTTAAGCTGCTGGCACAACTGGAGATAAAGAAGAAAATCCCGGCAAAAACTACGCCGACAAGAATTATAATTCCTATCCCAGCTTTTATCCATACTGATTTTTTCATACTTACACCCCAAAAATAAAATCATTTATATAGTTATCGACCGAATGCTCCGAAATTATAGTTAAAATCGACAAAATTTTATTTTTTAACATTTTTTAACCACTTTTTTAGCCAAAAAGGCAAAATACAGCAGCGGCTCCATTGGATTAATGGTTATCTGGAACCGCCGCGGCCGTAAATCTTTATTAAATTTATGCTCCCATTTAAAGAATTTCAGTAGTATGACGGATTGTGTCGTATACGGTCTGGAAATCCATACCAGTCTGTTTGCATATACTTCTCACGCTTTCATACTCGGGATAACAAAAGGTCCTTTCCTTCCAGAAGCAAACCTTAACCTCTGCCTCTCCCCACTCTGTCTTTATGAGCTTCTTTTCCCGACCAAGAATCGTTCTCTCTACCTGGTATCTCCTGACTCCGATGGTCGTTGTCTGAAGAAACATAAGCTCTTCCATTGTCAATAAGTCCTTTTGTTTGCAAAGAACTGAAATCATATAGGCAGGTCGGTTCTTCTTCATATAGATGGGTGTATTCCAGACATCTGCCGCTCCTGCTTCCAGTAAAGTTTCCATGGCATATCCTAACATCTCACCGCTGCAATCGTCAATATTCGCTTCCAGTACCCACATGGTTTCTTCCGGCTCTTCTTCCCGAAGAACTTCAAGAATCATTGCCCGAAGGACATTGGCATGCTTAAAATCCTTTTTCCCCGCTCCCATTCCAGTTTTAAGGATGCGAAAGGTTTCTGGCAGATTCGTTCTGGTGTTAAGTGCGGCTGCAATGGCAGCGCCGGTAGGTGTCACCATCTCACCCATGGTGTCTGTAAACCGAAGCTTAAGTCCATACTGGGATGCTATATTCACTGTGGCCGGAACCGGAACCGGGATGACACCATGCTGGCAGCGTACATTACCAAACCCTTCCGAAAGAGGAGAGACCACCACCTCTGTCACGCCCAGATTATCGATACAAACAGCCGCACTTATGATATCAACAATGGAATCTATGGCTCCTACCTCATGAAAATGAACCTGGCTTATTGGAAGCGCATGAGCCTTTGACTCCGCTTCTGCCACGATTTCAAACATGCGCTTTGCCATGTTTTTTACATGATCACCGGCTTCCAGCCGGTCGATGATCTCATAGATGTCTTGGAGATTGCGGTGGGTATGGCTGTGGCTATGTCCTGCATCATGGCTATGTCCTGCATCATGACTATGTTCTGCATCATGACTATGACCGCTCATGTTGTCATGCTCATCCTCCAGATGAACCTGAAAATCAAATGCATCAATCCCGCACTTTTTTGCCCGTCCAAAATGCAGATGATATCCGTTTACATTCAGGCTGTCCAAAGCTTTTATAAGTACCTCACGGTCAGCGCCAAGGTCTAAAAGCGCTCCTACGGTCATATCTCCGCTAATACCTGAATTACATTCCAAGTAAAGTATTTTTTTCATATTATTTCTCCGCAATTCGATTGATTTGTGTCGCAATGTATCCGGCTCCGTAACCGTTGTCAATGTTGACAACGGAAATTCCGTTTGCACAGGAATTGAGCATGGTTAAGAGGGCGGATAGTCCGTGGAAGCTGGCTCCGTAGCCTACAGAGGTTGGTACTGCCACCACCGGACACTCTGAGAGGCCTGCGATTACCGTACCTAAAGCTCCCTCCATACCAGCAACTGCAATAATACAATTGGCTTTTATCAGCCGTTCCCTCTGGGATAAGAGCCTGTGGATGCCGGCAACCCCTACGTCATAGACCCGGTCCACATGACAGCCGAAATACTCTGCCGTCTGTGCCGCTTCCTCTGCCACGGGAATGTCAGCCGTCCCGCCTGTGCAGACGGCGATACAGCCTTTCTTATCCTTATCAGGTTTTTCCGCTTTCAAGATTCTGGAAATAGGATCATAGGTGATCTGAGGAAGGGCCGCTTTTACCAGTTCATACTGTTCTTTCGTTGCCCTGGTTCCAAAGACCTCTCCGTCCCGCCCGTATAAGCGTTTATAGATTTCTACCAGATAAGAGTCCGGTTTTCCCTGGCAGAATATGGTCTCCCCAAAACCGGAACGCAGTTTCCTGTGATGATCAAGCTTCGCATATCCAAGTTCTTCATAGGGAAGATTCTTTAACAGCTGTTCTGCCGTATCCATATCCATTTCTCCAGACTTAACCTGCAAAAGCATTTCTCTAACGTCCATAAATCCCAACCTTTCCCCGATAAAAAAGGTACCAGAAATTATCATGCTTTTCTGGTACCTGCTTTTATTTATCATTGCCTGTCCGTATCCGCCATCTTTATGAAGAATATCGTTTTGTTGTCTCTTCCAGCACAAGTACTTTGGCGTTCTTTACTGGACCTTTTATGTCTGCGCCTGTTTTTTTTCCACTGAAATAGCTGTAGGATCCGGCACACAGCAGAACCACGATCAGAACAAACACCAAAAGCATCAGCTTATTGTATAAATCCTTATCCTCCATACTGTTTCCCCTTTTCCTTTGTAATCATACTATGTGGCAGAACCCCACTTAGAACATTCTGTCTTTTCTATTATTATACCTTTTGTTGTATCATTGTTCAAGTAAAATCAGTTGATTGATACAATCTGCTGGGCAACGGTCTCCACTTCATCTGAGGAAAAATATCCACATGCCTCCATTCTGGCAAGCACTTTCTTCTGTCTCATCTGAGCCAGCTTTAAATTCTTTGTTGGGGCGTATTTGGAAGGGGCATTGGGTACTCCAGCTAAAAGTGTACTTTCATAATCCGTCATTTCTTCTGGTGATTTATTAAAATATCCCATACTGGCATCGCCAACGCTGTAATATCCTTCGCCGAAATAAATGCAATTTACATATAATTCAAATATTTGATCTTTTGTATAATGTTTCTCTAATTCAAAGGCCATAAGTACTTCTGCGACTTTTCTGGTAAGCTCTTTATCCTGATTAAAATAAAGATTTTTTGCAAGCTGCTGAGTGATGGTGCTTCCTCCCTCCACAAAACGGCCTGCCTGAATATCATTTAAAATGGCACGGCCAATGGCAATTGCATCAATTCCATTGTGCTTGAAAAAACGCTTATCTTCTACAGATACCACCGCATTTATATAAACATCCGGGAGATCTTTAAAAGAGGTATATCCGTCTTTTTCCTGTATGGCTTCCACACGTTCCTTCAGACTGTCCTCACTTAATACTTCTCGGTAAAGCTCATAACCTTTATGTGCCACAGTGAATCCGGTCAACAGACAAACTGTGACAAATAAAAACAATATTGTTCTTGTTATTTTTCCAAGTTTCATACGTTCACTGCCTCCTTTTTGGTTATCTTTCTTTGTTACTGATTTGATTGTATCATAGACTTCCATTGAAATCAGGAATAATTCCTTATATTTCCCTAAAGTTTTCGGACTGTTACTAACAATTTTATTACAATTCTTACAAATTCAGGAATTTCTCTTCCTCTTAAGCGTCATGTACATCCTGCAGGTCGTGCTTTTTATTATATAGAGGAGTTCGCAGGACTCCCCTATATAATAAAAAACAGACAGCAAATTCGGCAAAATCTGCTGTCTGTCCTGATATGTTAAAGATTTACAAGATATGATTAATAGAAATAAAATGCCGAAGAATGAATGGAATCAGTTGTATTTCTGAATAGAACAACAATATCATTTGTTTCATGCACCCGCAATGGGCTTTGCGCTTTTTGCTTGTTTTATTGCGCTTTTTCGACAATTTTCTACAATAGCATGAAATTGATTTCCAAAAACTTAAGGTATTTTTTTTCAAACTTCTTTCTTCTTGTGTCATTTACATACAGAACATCACCATTCTGCATCTCAATGACCTCTCCTTTTACATTTTTCACATATTGCATATTTACTATATTATGGCGATTGATCCGGATGAAGTGGTCACTTGGAAGCTTTCCTTCCTCTTCATCTAACTTTGCCCGTATCCGTATTCTTTCATTTTCTATTACCACGCTTGTTTTCCGGTAATAGGATTCCAGAAAAAATATATCCTGGATGTCAAACACCCAGGTATGACCGTTAAAAAATGCAGTATACTTTTCTCTCATATCCACCTGCCTGATTATTTTCCCGCAGGAAGCCGTTCCCCCTTTTGGATAGATCACTATCACATCGTACGCGGCGCAATCCAACGTCGGAAGAAGCTTCTCTTCCATGGAAAAATAATCGACCTTTAACAAATGGTTTCTGCTGTCTGTAATTTCTTCCTCCTGTAATTCAGTCAGCTGTTTTTCATTTGTGAAAAAGGCAATTTTCATATAACATTTCCTCCATCATTCTAAATTCTTTTCCGGACTTAATCGCCCCGCACTTTTTATAACGATGAAAGCAAAAAAATATAACGCAAATTATGGATATAAATCCTCAATGAATAATTACTGTATTTTTCCTTACACTAAACAAATAAGAAATCCACCTATTGAAAGGAGAAATCATATGAGTTCCAATAACGAAGAAAAAGAGAAGGACATCATAAAATCAAAACTGGCTAAAAATAATTATGATATTGATATTCAGGCCTGTTCCTCTATGGACTGTACCGGTCTTATTCCTGCCACACCAGGAACAGAGGAAGAACTGGAAGCATACCAGGATATCTATCACTACATCCCACATGCCAATGTAAAAAAGGACGAAACAAAATAGATGAAATAAAAAAACAGCAATACCAAAAGATAAAATCTGCTTTGGTATTGCTGTTATTTATTTTATCGAATCTTAAACCGGCTCATAAGCACGCTTAAGTTCTCTGCCTGTCCGGAAAGCTCCTCGCTTGCTGCAGCACTTTCTTCTGCTGTGGCGGAATTGCTTTGAACAACGGCTGAAATCTGCTCGATTCCTGCGGTTACCTCTTTTACCTTTTCGCTCTGCTCTTTTAATTCCTCTGCAGACTGCTCAATGGCTGAAACCATGCTCTTTGTTTCTGCCAGAATTGTATTTAAGGAATCTCCGGTAGAACTTGCCAGCTGGGTTCCCTTGTTAACGGCCTGAATGGTATCGGCAACAAGGCTTGATGTATCCTTAGCCGCATTGGCACTCTTACCTGCAAGGTTTCTTACCTCATCTGCTACTACTGCAAAGCCTTTTCCTGCTTCTCCTGCACGGGCTGCTTCTACGGCTGCGTTAAGAGCCAGGATATTGGTCTGGAATGCAATGTCTTCAATCAGCTTATTGACTTTTTCAATCTCTTTGGATTTCCGGCTGATCTGATCCATGGAATCCATCATCTCATGCATCTTTTCATTGCCTTCTTCCATAGCTTTACCAACATGGCCTGCCTGCTTATTCATGCCTACAACAGAATTAGCCGTATTCATGAGACTAACTGAAATTTCATTGACGGAAGAGGAAAGTTCCTCAACAGCTGCTGCCTGCTCTACTGCTCCCTGACTTAAGTTCTGAGCTCCAGAGGATACCTGGGCGCTGCTCTTTGCAACTTCGTCAGCAGAAATTTCTACGGTCTCCATGGTCTTTGCAAGCATATCTTCCGTTCTCTGGATTGCCTGCTGAACCATAACATAATCACCCTTGAAGTCCGTTATTTCAGAAGGACGGAAATCTCCGGAGGCAATCTTGTCAAGTACCTTTATGATGGTGTGGTTTGTATTTCTTACGCTTTGAACGTAGTTATTCGCTTCTTCTGCAAGAATTCCAATCTCATCTTTTCTGTTAACGACTGGAACTTCACTGAATAAATCACCCTCAGATAACAGCTTCATACGCGTTGCAATGGCTGAAATCGGTCCGGCAATTGGTGCGGCAAATCTAAATGCCATGATACAGCCTAATGCGATGGATGCTACTCCCAGAATAATCATTGCAGCAACAACGGTATAAATGGAAGTCGTTGTTTCATTCACCGGAGCAACAACTCCAAGTGCCCAGCCGTCAGCGCCAGTTACAGGACTGTAGTAACAGAATCTGGAAACACCTTTGTAATCATAGGTTCCGATTCCTGTTTTTCCGGTAAGCATGGTCTGATACATACGTGCTGATGATTGATAGGATTTATCTGTTTTAGACATTTCAATGAAGTTCTGGCGTTCATTGACCACTTCAGGATAAATACATGCAATCATGGTACCTGTGTTATCAATTAAGAATGCATTACCGCTCTTACCAATGCGGAGATCCTGAATCAGATTACTTAACACGGTGCCGTCATAGGTAGCAACGAGAATTCCCAGGTCATATGGTGCTGCAACACGAATGACCAGCTGGTTATTGCTGTCGAGTTCTGTCGTTGAAACTGCAGTTTCTCCGTTTAAAGCCTTCTTTATGTATTCACGGTCGGAATAATTATCTCCCACGTGATCACCGCTTGCGCTGCGGGTAACCACTCCCTGCTGGGTAATCACTTCCAGATCCTTATAGCCATAAAGCTTACACTGGTTTGTAAGATACTCGGTTACAACTCGTGAGTTAATGGACTTTAAGCTTCCGCCCTGGGTACTGGCTTCGATGTTTGTCTTCATCTGGCTAAGATTCTGTACAATCAGACTGTTTACCAGCTTTCCGGTTGATTCCAGATCGCTTTTTACAACGTCTGTGATCCCTTTGTAGCTGACCGAGATGCTGATGACCATATTGGTTACAGTCAGTGCAAGAATAATAGAGATGATGAACATAAGCATCTTCATCTTTAATGATTTCATGGTAAGCTTAGCGGAAAACAGTGCTCCCACTTTTCTTTCTTTTTTCTTCTTTACTCCTTTCCCCTCTTTTTCACTTCTCTGAAACCATTTCTTTTCCCCCGAAGTCTTCATAGTTTTGTGCTCCTTGTCTTGTCATTGGTGATGTGTACCATTACAAATTATACATGGCTTTAGCTATTATATCCTATTTTGTAATAATTTGTCAACGTATCCATAAATTGACAATATATTACATATATTTCATTTATAGTCCCAGTTGACACAACTTCAAGGAACATAATAAAAAGATATCTCTTTTATCAAGAATGACAAAAAAAGATATCTTTTTATAAGGTGTATTTATATGTTATTGAAAGACAGAATGCTCCCTGCTACAGGAGACAGCCTGTTATACTCCGGAATAAGCAGAAAAACCGCCATCAATTGGGAGTACTACGCCTGTAATAAAGCTTGCTGCCTCATTGTTTAAGAAAAATAAGAGTGCTCCGTTTAACTCGCTCGCATCTCCAAACCGTCCCATTGGAGTTGCGGAAAGAATCTTTTCCGTTCTCTTGGTAGGAGTTCCGTCCTCATTAAATAAAAGCTTTTCATTCTGCTGTGTCACGAAAAATCCTGGTGCAATGGCATTCACACGGATTCCAACCTTGGAAAAGTGAACCGCCAGCCACTGGGTGAAGTTGCTGATGGCTGCTTTTGCTCCGCTGTAAGCCGGAATCTTAGTCAGTGGGGTAAAGGCATTCATAGAAGAGATATTTAAAATACTGCAGCCTTCTCTTCCAATCATATCCTTTGCAAAAATCTGACAGGGAAGCAGGGTTCCTAAGAAGTTTAAGTTAAATACAAATTCAACGCCAGACTGATCTAAGTCGAAGAAGGATTTTACATCTGCCTCTATATCTCCCATTTCAAAGTATTCTTTATCTGTGTTGGCTCTTGCATTGTTTCCGCCTGCACCGTTTATTAAAATATCACAAGGTCCAAGCTCTGCCAGAATGCTTGCGTGAACTTCTTCCAGGCTGCTTCTCTCCAATACATTTGCCTTATATGCTTTTGCTGTGAAGCCTTCTTTTTCAATGGTATCAGCGATTTCCTTTGCTGCCTGCTCGTTTAAATCAAGAACTGCAACCTTTGCTCCCGCCTCTGCAAGTGTTTTTGCAAACATGCCGCATAATACACCGCCAGCTCCTGTTACAACTGCTACTTTTCCGCTTAAATCTGTTCCAAATGTCAATGCCATGGTATCGCCCTTCCTTCTCATTTGCTTGTTTTTTCAATTGCTTCCCATAAACCATTTAAATAGGTAGCGCCAAGGGCACGGTCATAAAGTCCGTATCCAGCCCGTCCGGTCTCTCCCCAGATCATACGACCGTGATCCGGGCGTACATAACCATCAAAGCCATTGTCGTGAAGAGCCTTTAAGATGGCAAACATATCAAGGGAGCCGCATTTGGATAAATGAGCACGCTCTTCAAAGCCCTTGTTATCTTCAAGAACTTTTACGTTTCTGGCATGTACGAAGTGAACGCGTCCCATAGCTGCGTACTTGGCAGCCATTTTAACAACGTCGTTTTGGTTGGAACAGCCTAAGGAGCCGGTACAAAGAGTGATTCCGTTATGAGGATCGTCTACCAGCTTTAAGAAGCGGTCCAGATTCTTCTCATCGGTGATGATTCTTGGGAGACCAAAGATGCTCCAGCATGGGTCATCCTCATGAATGGCCATATTGACACCACACTCTGCTGCCACTGGAATGATTTTTTCCAGGAAATACTTTAAGTTATCCCAAAGATCTTCCTCAGACATGGAATTGTATTCACTTACCACCTGCTTTAATTCTTCTCTTGTATAGCTGGAATCCCAGCCAGGAAGAGTTAAATCACCATCTGACTCCAGAGGATTTACCTTATCCACCTGATCCTGGTAATACACAAGAGTTGTAGAGCCATCCTCTAATACATGGTCAAGCTGGGTTCTGGTCCAGTCAAATACTGGCATGAAGTTATAGCAAACACACTTGATTCCTGCTTCCGCCACTCTTCTGATATTTTCACAGTAGTTTTCAATGTACTGTTCTCTGCTTGGTTTTCCTAATTTAATATCTTCATGAACTGGTATGCTTTCAATCACTTCAAAAGCAAGTCCTGCTTCTTCTGTTTCTTTCTTTAAATGTGCAATGGTCTCACGGCTCCATACCTCACCAACCGGAACATCGTAAACAGCGGTCACGATGGAATACATTCCTGGAATCTGCCTTATGTTCTGTAATGTAACCTTGTCATCGTCCCCATACCATCTGAATGATAATTTCATTAAAATACCTCCTTTTTTTGTTCGGATCATTAGTATGGACTTAGTATATACAAAATACGGATGTATTACCATGGATTAATTTGCCGTTCACATTGCAAATCTTGCGGTCATGTCCTATAATGAAAACAATACATGGATTTCAAAAGGAGGATATTATGAAAAAAGAATTGTCCACCGGCTTTAATGACCGGCAGTATATGAACTCCGGAGAGTTTGAAGTGTTCTTTTATAAGGATGCCAATTTAAATCATATAGTGGATCATAGCCATCCTTATTACGAAGTGTACTTTTTTTTAAACGGAGATGTGACTTATGATGTGGATGGAAATCAGTACGACCTGCAATACGGCGACTATCTGCTCATACCTCCCGGTACGAAGCATCACCCTATCTTTCATTCCACGGATAAGAATTATCAGCGCTTTGTTCTCTGGATCAGCCGGAGCTATTATGAATCCATGTGCACCTGGTCTGAGGATTTTTCCTACAGCTTCCGGTATGCAGAAGAAAAAAAGAGTTACCGGTTCCGCACGGATTTCATCACCTTCCAAAGCATTCAGGGGCGGCTTTTGGATCTTCTTGAGGAGCTTCATGGAAATAGAGCCTTTCACAAGCTGAACGCAGAGCTTTTGGTCCTCTCCTTTCTTCTGCAGATTAATAGAATCACCTACGATATGCTCCATCAGGTTCCAGTGGCTTATGAAAATGTGCTGTATTTAAACCTCTGCGACTATATCAACAATCATCTCAGTGAAGATCTATCCCTGGATAAACTGGCTTCCTTTTTCTATTCCAGTAAATATCATATCTCCCATGTCTTTAAAGACAACATGGGAATATCCATTCATCAGTACATTATTAAAAAGCGGTTACATGCAAGCAAAAATGGAATCCTTTCCGGGATTCCATTTACAGAGCTTTATCACCAATATGGATTTTCAGATTACACCAGCTTTTACCGGGCATTTAAAAAGGAATTCGGTCTTTCCCCGAAAGAATTCAGGGAGCAAAAAGGATTGCCGGAAGGATATTAATTCCCTGCTCTTACTGGAAAATAAGCTGAGTCAGAATCATATAGAAGGCAGTTCCCGCTCCAATGCTTAAGAGGGAATTTCCTTTTATATGATGAAGGATGACAATCAGTACCACGGACAATGCCTCAGAAAGTCCATAGGGATAAGACTGAAAAGAGACCCCCTTTAAGCAGTAGACCACCAAAAGACCAATGGTCGCATAGGGAAGCGTCTTACCAAGATAGGCAATATAAGGGGGCGTCTCCTTGCCTGCCGGAAACATGATAAAAGGCAGAAACCGTGTGATTACAGTGGCAGCCACCATGGAGATTATAATAAGTAGGTATGATATCATTTCCTGATTCAAGACTGTTTCTCCTTTCTCTTTTCCCTATAATAAGCAGAAGTGATCATTCCCAGAATAAGGATCATGGCTGGCACAATAAAGCCGCTGCTTCCAAATATCTTAAGACAAATTACAGAAGCTGCAATTCCTGTGACCGCTGACCAATGTCCTTTTTTAGATTTCCACTGATCTACAAATATGACCACAAAAAGGGCAGTCAGTGCAAAGTCCATGCCCGCCGTATTAAAGGTAATCATACTTCCTGCAATGGCACCAAGGAGGGTTCCTGCCACCCAATACAAATGGTCCAGAAGGGATACAAAAAAATACACCATGTATTTGGGGATACCCTTTGGAGGTTCTTCGTTGCATAAAACGGAAAATGTTTCGTCTGTTAATGCAAAGATCAGATAAGGCTTTAATTTACCAGCCTCCCTGTATTTATCAAGCATGGAAATTCCATAAAACAAATGTCTGGCATTTAACATGAGGGACATAAAAAAAGCATACCAGGGGTTCACCAATGCCACAAAAAATGTGATTCCCAGGTACTGCAGGCTTCCGGCATATACAAAAACACTGATTAACAGAGGCCACCAAATTCCATGACCATTGCCGCTCATAAGGATTCCATATGCAGCTCCAAGTACAAGGTAACCTGCCATAACAGGCGCTGTTTTGGGAAATGCATAACGGAGGGCTGATAGATTGGGGGAATGTTGCTCGCAGATTTCTTCTTTGTTGCTCATAATGATATGAATGGTTCCTTTCCTTTTTTTCTTTCTATAATTGAAGTAGAAAAAATTCAAAGTTTCTTATATAATTTTAAATATAGCTTTCTGTTCTTTTTCATCTGATGATTGGATTATTAAGCTAACCCTTTCTTTTTCTTTTAAAGAATCAGCATAATGTTTATTATAGTAACGTACAAAAGTGACTTTGTCAACAACAGGAGAACCCAATATGAATTACGACCATTTATATAAATCCTGCACCTTATGCCCCAGAAACTGTAAGGTGGACCGGACCGTGACCACCGGTTACTGCGGCTGCTCAAGTACCATTAAGGCTGCCAGAGCTGCACTTCACCACTGGGAAGAGCCGTGTATCAGCGGCACCAGGGGGAGTGGCACTGTATTTTTCACCGGCTGTACCCTTCGATGCTGTTTTTGTCAGAATCACTCCATCAGCCAGGAGGGGGTTGGGAAAGAGCTTTCCACAGAGGAGCTTTCCCAAATTTTTTTAAGACTTCAGGAAGAAGGGGCCCACAATATTAATCTGGTCACTGCCACTCAATTTCTTCCCTCCATTCTGTCAGCCCTTGATATGGTCAAGGACAAGCTGTCTATCCCGGTGGTCTATAATTGCGGCGGCTTTGAGACAGTAGAAACGGTGAAAGCACTGGAAGGATATGTGGATATCTGGCTTCCGGATTTAAAATATGAGAGTCCAGATCTGTCCCTGCGCTACAGCGGTGCAAAGGACTATTTTCAGATTGCTAAAAAAGCAATCCGCCAGATGATTCTCCAAACAGGAGCGCCTGAGTTTGAGGAAGATGGGGCTATTATGAAAAAAGGAGTCATTATACGTCATATGGTTCTTCCGGGTGCTAAGGATGATTCCATAAGACTTCTTCATTTTATGAAGGAGGAACTTCCTGAGGGTATGTATTATATCAGCCTTTTAAGTCAGTACACTCCCTTCTTTCTAAGCAAGGACTTTCCAGAAATCAATCGTAGAATCACCTCTTATGAATATAACAAGGTTCTTGATGAAGCCATATCCCTTTCCCTTGACCAGGGATTTATGCAGGAAAAGAGCAGTGCAAAGGAGGAGTACACACCGCCGTTTGATTTGGAAGGAATTCTTTAAATCGTAAATAAGGGGTGCCGCTTGTATACGGCACCCCTTATTGTCACTTACAACTTTTCTTTACTTATAAATAGAAGAAAAATCTACTAACTCTATGTCGTGGTCAAGAAGCCACTGTTTGACTCCCGGGTCGCATGCAGTCTGTAAATCTCTGCAACGGGCTGTAGTTAAAGAAGAGTTATCCAGAATGTATGCATCCACATACCCTGGATGCAAATGGATGATGTTGTATTCATAAGGACTATTAAGAATTCCAAACCGGTCCTCATAGATATCTTCCGGTCTCAAGCCCCGGTCCAGGATTTCCATAAACAAAGGATTTCCCGTCATAATTTCATGAACCGGATGCCATTTTTCCGTCTCCACCTCCGGCTCTGTCATACAGTGGATATGAAACTCCATGGCCGCCTGATGAAATGCAGCAGAGATATTTTTATTAATAACAGAATGACCTTCAAAATGATTGGGATAATATCCTGTCAATTCCCGGAAACGATTAATCTGTGCCACCGTCTCCTTATAGCAGTCCTCCACCGTCACCACAATATCACCAATACATTTCTTATCAGAGGAATCGTCTCCCTTCCATTCATAGGAGCGGTAGAACTGCCCTTTTTCATTGACAAGACTCCTGATGTGTTCTGGTTCGCTTACTGGTTTTCCCTGAACGAAATTGGTATGAAGCACCAGATTGGCCTTTGGCACCCCCCGTTTTACAAGGTTCACTCCATGGGGAGCGGAGGCCATATTGCTCATCAGGGAAAGGACGGTTATGATTCCTTCCTGATAGCCTTTCACCGCTCCGTAATTATATGCCTCGCTGAATCCGAAATCATCGGCAGAAACAATCAGCTTTTTCCTCATTTCACACCTCCTTTTGCCTCCATTCCCTTAGGAAATCAGGATTAAAGACAGGACCTTCTTTTGCATCGTAAACCTTTTTTCCCATGGAATAGGTGGCAATGGTACGGTATTCATCGTTAATTACCACAAAATCTGCATCTTTTAAAGCCTTCAAGGAGCCTTTATTCCTTTCAAACCCATACTTCCGGCTGGGGTTTAGAGAGAACATGGGCCAAACCTTCTCCATTGGCATGTGAAGCTTCTCCACCAGATTGCCGATTCCATATAAGACCGGCTGGCTGGAACCCATGAGGCGCCCGGTATCTGTAAGAACAAACCCATCCTTGGATACGTGAATGGTCATGCCTTCTTCAAATCCACGATAGACGCCCTCAGGAGCACCGGAGAATGGAGTACAGTCGGATATCATCATAAAACGCTCTGTGGACTTTATCCGAAAGAAAATTTCCAGCATTTCCAGGGAGATATGCATGCCGTCACAAATCACTTCGCAATCCACCTTGTCATTTAAAAGGGCTGCTCCAAGGCCCCCCACATCTCTGTGGTGAAGTCCGGTCATCACATTGCCTGTATGGGTGGAAACAGAGAAGCCATGCTCATAGGCCCTCTTTGCTTCTTCATAATTACTATCACTGTGGGCCATGGCCAGAACCACTCCCTCATTCAGGAAATACTCTGCCAAAGGGGCAATTCCCGGTATCTCAGGGGCCATAGCTACCAGTTTTAAAAGTCCCTGTCCATGGGAAACCATTTGTTTTGCTGTCTCTAAGGAAACCTCCGGCCAGCCGGTTCGCACTCCTTTTTCTCCTGTCCGGTTTAACCAGGGGCCTTCGCTGTGAATGCCAAGAATGGAGGCCCCCTCATAATGTTCTTTTGCTGCTCTTGCGACTGCGGCAATGGCAGATCGTTCTGCTGTGGGAAACACATTGGTGATTCCCTGAGAAGCACAGCCTTTAAGATAGCCTTTGATTTCTTCCTGGGTTACTTCTCCTGAAAGACCAAAACCGCAGGTTCCATGATTATGGGTATCAAAGATTCCTGGAATGATACGCATATCCCCATAATCAATGATTTCCTCATTATCTGTACGGGGCAGAAACTCCTTTATGGTTCCATCTTCCACTATCAGAAACCCATCTTTTAAGCCGTCTTCCATGTAGATTCGTCTCGATTTTACAATCATGTTTCATCCTCTCCCTTTTAGAATATTCCAATAAAGGCTCCAATAAAGGCAAAGGCAAAGATTCCAACAATCAGCTGTACCGGGCGTCTGCCCTTTTTAATCAGTCGCATCAGGAATAATACAAGAATGATGCTCAAAATACCAGGAAAGATGGAATTTAATACATCTAAGATCACCACAGAGGTCTTTCCCATCTGAATGGTCCAGTTAAGAGGAACATTAACAATGCCTGCCGTCATCGCTCCTACCATGGTAACTCCCAGAATAGATGCTGACTTTCTAAGAGCCGGCATGAGTCCGGAGCTGAATATCTTATCGATAAATGAAGTTCCGTAAATGTATCCGAATTTGACACCAAAATATTTTAAAATAGACTGGGTGATGCCGTACAAAAAGATAAATATAGGGACTCCTAAAAAGTTTCCCTGTGAACAGAGTCCGATGGCAACGCCTGCTGCAATGATTCTCAAACAGTTAAAGAACAGGGAATCGAACATGCCTGCCGTAGGTCCCATTAATGCTGCTTTAATGCTTTCAATGGTCTTTGCGTCAACCGATTGTTTCTCCTTGTGCTCCTTTTCCATGGCATAGGATAGTCCGGCGATAAAGGAAAATGGAACAGCGTGTGTATTAAAAAAATTCTGATGTCTGGCGTAAGCCTCTTTTTTTCCTTCCTCATCGCCTTCGTAGGTTTTCTCGATGGCTGGCTGCATGGTAGCGGTAAAGCCATTGGCCTCCATCTTGGTCATATTAAAGGACAAAAAGGTCAAATGAGAACGGATAAACATAGATTTTAAGACTTTCTTTTCTTCAATGCTTAAATTTTTCTTTTCCATTAGAAAAAATCCTCCTCATCGTCTGATGGCTTCTGTTCCGATGCCACCATGGAATTTTTTACATCAATCAATTGCTTTTCGTAGAAGAACATGGTAATTGCAATGGCTCCTCCGATGATTGCGATGGATAAGGAATCCATTTTAAGAATTTTAGCCATTACATATCCAACAAAGAAGAAGCTGGCTACATCCTTGGACCAGATCATGGAGATCAGGATGGCAAATCCAACTGCCACCATCATACTGGAAGCTGCTGTTAATCCAGTCATGACAAATGGAGGAAGTGCAGCAAGGGCACTATTTAAACCGGTAACTCCAAAAGCGATTCCCAAAAAGATAATAATTACATTGGGAAGGGGATAGATTAAGCCGGAAAAAATTAAGTTCTGTGTAAGGAACCTTCCGGGCTTTCCGGATAAGGCAAGCTTTTCCCAGTAAGGAGCCAGTGCAGAGCTAAAGGATAATAAGATGCTTGATAAGGAAGCCATAACGGTTCCAATGGGAAGAGCAATGGCAAGTCCTGTTTCCACATCAGAGCCGGTCAAAACGGTATAACATACTGCTACAATACTGGCGGAGAGCGCATCTGCCGGGACAGAACCTCCGATGGCTGAAATCCCCATGAAGATAGATTCAAGAGAAGCTCCCATGATAATGCCCGTTTGAAAATCACCTAACAGCAGGCCGAGAATGGGGGCAACTACAATGGGACGATTCAAACACTGCCAGGAAAGAATATAGGGATCTAATACAAAAAAGATCCAATAGGTCAGAGTACCAATGAGTGCAACTGTTATTACGGACATAATTCACTCCTCCTTATTCCAATATTTTTGATAGTTCCTCCGGAGCATCATCCGGAACCGTCTGGTAATTACATTTGATGCCGGTTTCGATTACTTTCTTTAATACAGCAACCTCTTCGTCGTAGGCGTATAAGTTTTTCCGGTAGGATTTCCTTGGTTCTGCATTGATCTTTGCTGCTACCCTGCCGTAATTTCCTACATTCACAAGAGGGATATCAGGTACTTCCGTAACGATCCGAAGGAGGTCCAAAGGAGTGCTGACGATGATCAGTATCTTATGCTCCGCTGCCTTTGGATTTTTAAGAAGTTCAATGGAAGAATTCACATCCTTAATGGCTGTTTTCGCCGTGCTGGGGGCTGCCATCATCAGGGATTTTTGTATGAGCGGATTGTTTGCCGCTTCATCATTGGCTACAATGATCCGGTCCACTTCTGTGTGTCTTGACCACTTGATTGCCACCTGTCCGTGTATCATTCGTTCATCAAGTCTTACCATAACAATCATGTTTTTCACGCTCCTTCTAAAAAAAGTCATCCTCTGGTGTCTTATCATCCTGCTCCAATTGTACGATGCAAAGCATCTCCCGGCTCTGCTCAATCAATTGATTTAATTCCTCTTCTGTGACGGAGTCTCTGCCCATAAGTCCGATTAAAAATGCCAGATTCGCTCCTGCCACAAGAGTGGTGTTAGGTCGATGCAAATGCATGCTCATGGCCTGGTTGACACTGCTTCCGTAAAGATCGGAAATCAGAAGAACCTGCTCTCCTTCCTTTACTGTTTCAAAAAACAATTCCAGTTGTTCCTGTACGGAATTTTCATCTACATATGCATCAAATACTGTAATATTTTCACAGTTCCCATAGAGTATTTCCAGGGAACTTTTTAATCCGCTAGCTAAATGGCCATGAGACGATAAGAATATTTTCATATGCTCTCTCCTCCTTTGATACGTTTATTATAATACGGATACTGCATTTTTTCCATGTCTGTATTTGTTTGTAAAAAGTGAAAAGCACTAATTCTGCTTCGAATTAGTGCAAATATTTGCATAGATATATTATTCACTTTTTATACAGGTTTCAATCATTTCCAGCAGAACCGGGCGGCCCCTGTCTGAAAATGCCTTCATGCTTTTGTAGTCAGAAAAAAGCTGGCGCAAACAGTTCTCCATTGCCTTTACTCTCTTCCAGTCATTGTTCCAGTCAATGGATAAAAGAAGGAGAAATTCAATCTCCTTCCCCTTCCAGGTTCCCGGTGACTGAAGACAATATAATTCCATGCAGTCCTCTTTACACAGCGAATAAGGAAGATATAATACGGCTAGCCTGGCAGGAAATTGTTGTCCGGAGTCGTAACGGCTGATGGTTTTTAAATGCTTTAACACTTCCTCCCTCTCTTTCGCTGTTTTTCCGTGACGGTATGATAAAAACTGAAGAAACTGAAGTTCGTCCGTATAGTGATAGTTTTTATTTATTTCAATCTGACTCTTCGGTAGCACCAGTTCATCCGTCTGAAAGGCTTTAATCAGGCTCCGGTTGAATAAGATGTCCATCTCTTTTTCACTGCTTAAGGTGTGGATGACACAGCATGGCAGATCATAATGATAGGCAAGCTCGGTGGTATCCGTAAGGACTACATCGTATTCTTCCTGGTTCATCCCTCTGATCTCATATAATTCTACGATTGTAAAAGACTCTATCAAAGGCTTGTACCTTCTTAAAATCCTTTTTATGATAATTTCATTCAGTCCAAGACCATTGGAATTAACCAAAAGCAGCTTCTGCCCCTTAATCTCATATTCCGCAAGTGAAGCCATCTTAAATACAAAAGATGCCAATCTGGAATAAAAGGAGGTAGAAAGTGAAATCTGAAACCTCTCTTTTAAAAACTCCGATGCAATGGAAGCTATGGCACAGGACACCGGGCTTTTAAACGCTTGATTTTCATAATCATACCAGAACCGGTCAATGCTTTCTAAGCCAAAGTGTATATGGATGATGAGCGAAATAAGGAGACTGATCAATTCCTTTTTCGCCCATGGCTGATCGGAGAAATCCAGTCTGCACGTATCCCTTATCACATCACGCAGCTCTTCATAAATAAGGCTTGCCTCTCCATAATAAGAGGCGTACTCTATCTCCGGATAATCCACATTCCACATATCCCGGCAGGCCATGAGATAGACGGCCAAAAATATGGTCTCCTCTTCCACAAGGTCATAGCCCTCAAACTGAGTTCTGAGATTTTCATAGATTTTGCCTGCCAGACAATATTCCTTGGAATCTTTTATCTCTTCCTTCCACTGTGAAGGCAGCTTAAGACGGTAGCCTGCCTGGCAGCGGTTTCTTACAATAATAAAATAAATGGCAAGGCGTTGAGTGTTGACATCCGATATTTTGATTTCCGTTTCCCGCAGTGTCTTTAAAAATACGTGGCGGATATCCTGCCGCTCCTCATAATCACAGGTGGTCCATTTGGCATAATCCATCCCTGCGTTATCTAAAAGCACCTTATGAAAATGTACCGCAAAGAGCTCCGTCATGGCAAGTCTCATGTGATATTCTGTTCCAAAAGCCCGGATGCCAAGGCCCGGTTTACTTTCTGTTTCCAGATGATAGCTTTTTAAAAAGTTCATCACATGATTGACCGCTTCCCGGATGGCGCTTCTTGATAAGTAAAGTTCATTTGCAATGTCTTCCAGTCTGGAAAAGCGTGAGGAGGAAACCAGCTTTCGTGCAATATAAAGAAACCTGGCATTGTCGTCGGAGCCAAAGTTATTGGCAAGGCTGGATTGAAATCCGATGGGCTCTAAATATTGTTTAAACAACTCCTGGTCAATAACATGAAGGGAGTAGCCTTCATTCCGCTTTGCAATGAGCTCGGCTCCAATGCCTCTAAGACGTTCTCTGACCTCGGTCATCTCATATTTTATGGTACGGGAACTGACTGACAGTCGTTTCGCCAGTTCATCGGTAGTCAGCGGCCTGTCGCTGACAGCTAATTGATATATAATGCTTTCCTGTCTGCGCTTCATTTTAATTCCCCCTGTTTGCCCCTATTATATCAGAAATTCCAAGGTGGTGCTTCCTGTTTTTTAATGCTTTTTTTATCTGTTACAATATAAGGAATGTTATAGTATAATAAACTTATAATAAAACCACACCAACCAGATTGATTCTCTGACTCATGGGAATCATAAAAGTATATGTAATCACACGATACCAGACGCATTCTTCTGTTGTGGTTTAAAAATCATTTGGAAAGGAGACTGATACATTCCTATGAGAGATAAAATAATGATCGTGGGTGGTCATGGCCAGGTGGGCCAATATATTTCCCGGGCCTTAAACGGCGAAAACCTTGTGCTGGCTGGACGTAGCCAGGAAAAAATTGCTGCTTTCTTAAAAACCAGTCATATCAAAGCAGAAATCAGGATCTTGGACATTCACACCCCTGACTGGGCACTTCTTGAGGATATCAGAGCCCTGATTGTATGTGTGGACCAGACAGACACAAAGCTGATTCAATACTGCAACAACAATGAAATGGCTTACATGGATGTCACTGCTAACTCTGATTTTATACAAAAGGTCTATGATTTAAACATTGACCGGGCTTCCATTGTTCTTGGAATCGGCCTGGCTCCTGGAATTACGAATCTCCTGGCCCATGATCTCACCAAGAAACTGACTCCTCCTGCCGAAGTCCAGCTTCATGTAATACTTGGTATGGGGGACAAGCACGGAGATGAAGCTATTTCCTGGACGTTAAAGCAGTTTACCACTCCTTACACTCACAAAAAATATAACCAGCTAAAGCCACTTTCCCTGGCATCTTCTACCAGATACAAAAACAAGCAGCTGCCTACCTACAATTTTAATTTTGTGGATCAGCATATGTTAAACAGAAACAGGGAAGATATGGTTTATACCACATACTTTGGGTTTGATGTGGCCTTTTTAAGCCGGCTTCTGCATCTTATGCAAAAAATAAACGTAATGGGGGTATTCAAGTGGCCCTTCCTTCAGTCCGGGATCCGAAAGATGATGAAAAAGCCATTTATGGGTTCTGATATGTTCATGGCAACAGCAGAAGCTCAGGGGAAAGCTTTAAAAGTAGTGGGAAAAGATGAAGCAAAGTTTACCGGATTGGTGGCTGCAGAAGTTGCTAAGAATCTGGCTGGCAGTAAGCTAAGGCCAGGCTTACTTGGAATTGAAGATGTGGTCACCTTAGACCAGCTAAGTAAGGCAATTGGCTTTAAGGTAATTCAAAGAGATTAGAAAAAAGAAAGCAAAGAACAGGGCACCTCTCTTTGCTTTCTTTTTATTTATCCATTGCTTACAGCTCGATCACTGTAGTGTCATATGGCTCCAGCCTTATTTCTGTCATGCCATCATCCGTCTTAATACGGGTGCTTTGCACCGAATCACTGTTGTTGATGACAACCAGCTTTCTGCTGTTGGGATACCAGGCACATTCTGTTTGCGCATTATCCGTCAGATATTTTTGCTCCAGCTCCATCTTTTTTCCAAAGAGCATGAGATTTAAGAGCAGCCTTGTGTTCTCGTTGGTCACCTTAAAGCTACTTAAAAAGATGCCGCAGCCCGTTCCAAAGGCGTGGTATGTAATCAGTGGCTGCTTATCCTTAGCTGCCAGTACTCTGGTGTCCAAACCGGTCAGGTAAAGGTTGGTTCCTTCTTTTATCTTGGCTCCATCAGGAATCAGTCCTGTAATTTCTTCTTTTATAAAATCATATCGGCCATGACACACTCTGGCTCCTGTGTCCTTATCAAGCCCAAGAACGTGAGACATACGTAAGAAGGTGTGATATCCCTCTATAGCAGATGGCTCATTGACTCCAAGGAATACTCCTCCCTGAGAAACAAAGCCGGATAAGGCCTCCACAATACCAGCATCTGACCATGCCTCGCCGCCGCTCCAGGCTGTGCCTGCTGCACCTGCATTGATGACCACATCGATATTTTTTAATCCGTCCTGTCTGATATCATCAAAGTTTATAAAATCCACCGTAACAGGAAGACCGGACAAGGCTTCATTGATATGAATCAAATCGTGCATAAAGGTTTCATGAAAATGGCCGGATAAGGTCCAGGATCTGAGTTTTCCCCAGGAATGAAGGACTGCTACCCGGATTGGCAGGCAGTATACCTCTCCATCTTCATGAAAGGATTTAAGACTGCGGAATTCATCGGCCACCTTTTCCATATAGCTGCAAAAATCAGGATAATCTTCCACCAGATGAAGATACCCACCCAGGCCAATACGGTCGATTTTTTCCCGCAACAGGGCACGCCGCACTCGAATCCAGTATTCCTTTGCATCCCTCACAGGATCTCCCCCTTCACAGAAGGTGGGAGCACCGCCAAGACCAACGGGGAAGAGATAGGGGTGAAGCCTTAGCTCATGGGTGTCTACAAGAGCGCCTGCACACAGTCTTGCTTCATAGCCAGAGAATACACATTTAATCAATCCGTCAAATCCAAACTCTTTAAACCTACTGCCATAGGGCTCCAGGCCGATCCAGCTGTCATCGTAAAATACATAAGCCTTTTTATGATAGGTATGAACCAGCTCTACAAGCTCTTTTCCGAATTCCACTACAAACTTATTTACAAAATCCATATAATCAAGCTGCTGCTTTCTAGGAGGCATATGAGTGACATGGAATTTTCCCTGATGAATGAAATCTTCTGCGGTTAAGGCATAACCGTATTCTTTCTCAAACTCCATAAGTGCCCTTGGGCTTACGGTGAAATCATAGGAGCCCCAATCGCTGAACAGATTCCGTTTTCGATCACTGCTTCCCCACATCCAGACAAAATTATAAAAGAGGGAAGTGAAACGAACTACGGTTGTAGTGGGATGCTCTTCACACCATCTTTTAAGCCATTGGTATAAATAATTCCTGGTCTCTTCATGTCTTGGGTCCAGAGGCATCAGGTGCTCTTTCTCCCAGTGATTTGTTACATGGTTGTACATAGATATCTCTTCCCATATCCGGTATGCCAGAAAGCTGACCGTATATTCATGAAAGGGAAGGACGTTGTTAATCTCTACTTCTTTTGTTTCCGAATGATAGGACCAGGAATCATGTGGCATCTCCTCATTGACGGTGCGGTCATAAACCTGCCAGTATTTCATGGAATCAGAAGTTTCGTTGATCTGAAACTGATCCTCATAAAAATCTTCCATCAGGGGAATTCTTAATTGGCCTGTAAATGCCACCCTTGGCTCTGTCATCAAAAAGGTCTGCTGAAGGTGCTCTGTATGGGTGCTTGCCCATTCATTGTGATCACGAATCAGACAGATGGTAGAATAAATTCCGTATCCTGCTTCTGTTATCTCATCGGATAGGGCAGTTCCGTCACTGTCACGGATCACATCCGCTCCCCAGCGGTCCGCCAGGGTAAGGGTCAGTTCTTCATAGCCGGATTCTCCCGGAAGGGTAAAGCTTCCTCTCTTTGTCTCTCTCATAAATGTTCTCCTTTTTCATATGATAACCAGGCATTCCCCCTGGAGGGTACCCATACCGGTATTTCCCTCCCCGAAGCAGATATTACACCTAAATCAAGCAGTTCTTTCCAAACGTAACCAGCCATATGAAAAGCCCCATAATCATTGGTGTGTGTATAATCAAGTGGATAGAACCATTGTTTGGATTCTTCCATTCCATTCTCCTTCATAAGCTCCATGCTCTTTCCATGAAGGTCAACAACTGGAACACGTAAGATGGCTCCAAGGCCTATGACCTCTTTTGCATAATCTTTTAACAGGTCATTATAAGTAGCTCCATTGTCGATCCAGCTATTTCTCGCAAGAGGCGTGACAAGCACGGGTAAGGCTTCCTTTCCCCGTATCTCCTTCACAAATTCCATCAGATTTTTACGATATCCCTCATCTGCTTTTAGATGGTCAAGCTTCTGGTCGTTATGACCAAACTGGAACAGGCAGATATCTCCTTTTCCTATTCCTTCCATCATGATCTCATGATGGCCCTCCGCCCGAAAGCTTTCTGTGGTCAGACCGGAGTGGGCATGATTGGATACTGTGTAATCTCCTTCTAAATAAGCAGGCAGCATCTGGCCCCAGCCTCCGTAGCAGACATTGGGAGCATAAGGATACTCTCCGGTTTGATCTGTCAATGTAGAATCCCCGGCAAGGAATATTGTTTTTCCAATCCAAGGCTCTACCTTCAGCTTTTTTATACGAACAGACCTGCTGATGACCGATATTTTTATTGCCTGATCCGGGAACCGTTTCGTCTGTCCTCTGGGTATAAAGTCACAGACCGATACAGGAAATGCACCGTTCCATTCTACCCCTGCCTTAAGACTTCCCTGAAAGACCAGCTGCCTCCTCCCAACGAATACCAGAACCTCAGGCTCATCTTCCTCTGCACAAAGATTTATAGACAGGAGATAATTTCCCTGAGCCTTAACACCTGCCTGAAAAGATAAGGGAATATCTCCATACGTTGATTTAGAATCCATATAGCAGCCCAATTCTTCCTGTTTGATTCTGATTTCTTCCCCAAAGCCAGCAGCAGGAACAAAACCAGTATTAATCTCCGGCAGGCTGAAAGAAAGAGACGAGCCATGAGACTTCTCCGTAAAAAAGCCATACCCAGAACCAGGCATATAAATGTCACTTGGATCTACCGAAATTCCGTCTTTTCCCATTTCCTCTGTTTGATAAAACAAATATTCTGTCATAGAAAACTCCCATTTTGTTTTTAAGAAAGGGCTGCTGCCAGATCTGCAACAGCCCTCCAATTCTTATTGCGCAATAAAATCTCCGGAATCAATCAGCTTCTGCTTTTCATCAAGAATTTCCTGATATCCGTTGTCTAAATATTCCTTACAGTACTTTTCATACTTGGCATCCAGTTCTTCTGGCTTACAGGTAATCATATCCACATAGAATTCCTGCCACATGGCTGTTAAATCTGCTGCATACTCTCCAGTGGATTCAATGCTCTTTGTAAAGATCGGACTGATTAGTCCATACTGCTCCACTTCTTTTGTATAATCATAGGACTGCTTTACCAGGTCTTCATAGCCGGCTGGGGCAAGGGTTCTGATATTTGCTTTCAGATTTTTCTCTTCGTCCCCGTAATCTGCCATTTCCGTTACCAGACACCAGTAATCCTTGTTATTGTTATTGGAAAGCTTGCTTTCTCCTTTAAAATCCTTGACAGGTTCTGCAATTCCATCGGAATCCATAGTATAATTAGCTCCCTCCACACCATATTGCAGGAAGAAAAGATTATCAGGCTGTGACATCCAATTTAAGAACATATAGACTGCCGCTCTTTGCTTTTCGTCTGTCTTTGAATTGATTCCCATAATCATTCCGTAGGGTGGGTATTTATAATAGTACGCATGACTGCCCTTTGGTACACCAGCGGTTGGACTAATAACAGAAACCTCTGCTTTTGGGTCGTTGGCCTTTAAGCTGTTTATCACATCTGTATTAGAAGTGATATAAAATGAATAGGTTCCCACATTGCCAGCCACGAAATCTGCTTTCCATGCGGCATCATCAGTATTTAAATAAAATTCCGGGTCAAGAATGCCATCGTTAAATTCCTGGTTTCTTACTTTTAAGTAATCCTTAGTCGCACTCCAGGTAAGAGGTGCCACATTTAAGTCCAGATACAGGTTCAAATCCTTTTTATCTGGCGTGGAACCGATAAATGGATATTCGTAGGTGTAGCTTTTATTAATGATCTGGTCTCCCAGTTTACCAAGACCAGCTTCCTTCCAGGCCTTTGCAGCCTCCTGAAGCTCCTCTCTTGTTGTTGGCTTTTCTTTTCCTACCTGATCCAGCCAGTCCTGGCGAATCAGAGTGACCCAGTTATAATAGATAGGATTTCGTTCTGCAAAAAAGAACGTATTCTTACCATCCAGGTTTCCGTATGTACTAATATTTTTTTCCGTTTTCTTAAAATAGTCAGGAGCGTAATATTTCATCTCTTCTAAATTAAGCTCCTGCATGGCACCCTCTGAATTATAGTTCACTGCCTGAGGCATATCGTAATGATAAATAATATCAGGTGCGTTTCCAGCGGCAATCATCTGCATATAATCTGCAATCTCATTTTGCCGGTTAATGGCAACATACTGAACCGTTACATTGTATTTATCTCCAAATTCTTTCTGAATCCAGCGGGTGTAATAATTATTGGCAGGATCCCAGCCTTCAAAGCCTCGGTCATATACCGGGATTTTTATGGTCACATTTTCAGGAAATCCTTTGGAGTAATCGGTAAATCCATTGCCCTCCGCCTTTGATGCTTCTGTCTGGCTCCCCTCTTCTTTTTTGTCATTTGCCGTAGTAGCAGAAACCTTAACCTTTGCGCCACATCCCGACAGAACCCCCGCTGCCATCATGGATGCAAGACCAAAGGCTGCTGCCCGTTTGAAACCCTTCCCTTTTCTCATGAATATCCTCCTTTTCATTTTATTCCATATCATTAGCCCTTCACCGCACCTATCATAGTTCCCTGAACAAAATATCTCTGTACAAAGGGATAGATACAGATAATTGGCAATGTTGCAAATATAATACAGGAAGCCTTTAACACCTCAGGACTTGTGATCTGCCCAGCCAAAGATCCTCCCTCCGCCTTAAAGGATTCACTGGCAGCTACCACAAGATAATAAAGCTTTAACTGTAAGGGCCGTAAATCCACACGCTGCTTAATGTAGAACAGAGCATCGGAATAAGCATTCCACCGCCCTACCGCGTAAAACAGGGAGATGGTTGCTATAATAGGTTTTGATAAAGGAACCACTATGTGGCTTAAAATCTTAAAATGGCTGGCTCCGTCGATCAGTGCGGATTCAATCAGGCTGTCAGGAATGGAGGCCTTAAAGTTATTTTTCATAATCAGAAAATTATAGGCTGCAAAGGACAGGGGCAAAATCATGCACCACCAGGTATCCAGCATACGAAGATTATTCATCAGCAGGTAATCCGGTATGGTTCCTGCTGTGAAATACATGGTAAACATAATCAAAAAGGTCATGACCTTTCTTCCCTTTAGCTGAACTCTGCTTAAGGCATAGGCAGCGCTTATGGTAAGGAAGGTTCCTATGGCTGTAAAAGCAGCCGTCACAACTACGGATACATATAAGGACCTTACAATAGAAGCATCCTGAAAAACCTTCTTGTACGCATCAAAGTTAATTCCCTTGGGAATCAAGAAAATTTTGTTTGCAATGACATAGGCTTCTTTGCTGATGGACTTTGCAAAGATATGGATAAATGGCAAAAGGCAGGTCATTGATATGGCAAGGAGCAATGCGTAAAAGAATAAGTCTACCAGTAAATTCTTTGCTCTGGTTTTGGTCCATGCCCTATGCCTCTGGTTCTTACTATACTGCATGATCTTCCCTCCTTATATAAGACCGTCTTCTCCAAGACGTTTGGCTATGTAGTCAGCGAGAACAACAAGTAAAAGGCCGATGACAGACTGGAATAAGCCCAAAGCCGTGGCTTCACTGAATTTGCCGCTTTCAATTCCCCAACGGTATACCAAAACAGGTATGGTGGTGGTAAATTCTGTGGCCTTCGCATTGGCCAGGGCGTAAATCCGTTCAAAGGAGCCTCCCATCAGTTTTCCAAGATTCATGATTAAGAGTGTGACAATGGTGCTCCGGATGCAGGGAAGTGTCACATGAAGGCACTGCTTTAACCTTCCAGCGCCATCCACCCTGGCTGCCTCATAAAGCTCAGAATTCACACCAGTAATGGCCGCCAGATATATAATCGTCCCCCAGCCCATGGACTGCCATACTCCAATCAGTACGTAGCTGATCAGCCACCAGGTATTATCCTGCAAAAATGGAATCGGACTGTGGCCCGCATTCTGGATCAATACGTTAACTACCCCGCTGCTGATGGAGAACAGGGAATAACCAATTCCTCCAATGATGACCCAGGACAAAAAATGAGGGAGGTATAAAAGAGTCTGCATGACGCTTTTGAAATATCTGTTTTTAATTTCATTGAGGATTAAGGCTAAAATCACTGGCATGGGAAAGGAAAAAACCAGGTCCAGAATATTTAAAAGCAGCGTATTGCCTACGGCCTGACCAAAATCCCGTTTTCCAAACACCTTCTGAAACACAGAAAATCCCACCCATGGACTTCCGGAATACCCTTTTGCCACCTTGTAATCCTTAAACGCGATGGATAACCCGCTGTAAGGCAGAAATTTAAATACCAGTATAAAGAGCATGGGAAGAATCATGAGTACATAAAGCTGCCAGTCTCTTTGTAAATAACGAAGGAACCCATTCTTTTTTTCCCGATTTGTTCTGCTCTGGTTCGTCATTCTTTCCGATTTTTTCATAATATCCCCCCATAGGTGCAAATATTGTTACATCTATTATAAAAAATTCATAAATCCGTTTCCAATCAATTACCGGTTAAAACTATGCAATTTCAACCTTTTATTTCTTTTACCTGCCTTGTAATACCTTTTGTTTTTCTTCCTATTTCGAGTTTATTTGCATTTTCAACGGATACAGAAGGATTTTTTACATGCAAAACCACTTATTCAAAAAGATTTTTGGTTGAAATGAGAATTATATATCATGTATAATAAAAGGAATAAAATCAGGAAGGATTCAGTACATATGCCCAAGCACAAAAAGACAGTGATTGAATTTAGAGATTATGATCTGCCCACCCACTTTCCTGTCCTTCTTTTAACTGGAGAACATTGGAGGATCTCTGATGTACCTTCGGGGCGTCTTCATATTCACAACTGCCTGGAAATCGGTATATGCGAGACAGACAGCGGCATTATGATTTTTGAAGATACCTCCTACCCCTTTCAGGCTGGTGACATCACAGCCGTATCCTGTGACATTCCCCACACCACCTGCAGCGCTTTCGGCACCAGCAGCAAATGGTCCTATTTATTCGTTGATATGGGGGAACTGCTCCACCCCTTTTTCTCTGGTGCAGATCTTCACAATATGGAGCTTTTCTCGGTCTCTGAGCACCATCTAAGCCTGATCTTGGGGAAAAGGGAGTATCCAGTCATTCATTCCCTTGTTACGGAAATCATAGAGGAGCTTAAAAGGAAGGAACCTGGGTTTGAGCTGGCGGTGCGGGGATTGTTTCTAGCCCTGGCTTCCAATCTTATGAGAATTTCTGCCCTCCATCATCAAAAAAAAGACCAGCCCCCGGAAAATGCACTTGTCATTGCACCGGCACTGGAATTTATTCGCTACCATTATATGGAAGACTTCCCTATGGAACATCTGGCCGCTTTATGCGGTCTAAGTCCTACCCATTTTCGAAGGCTGTTTTCCTCTATTACAGGAACAAGACCGCTAGAGCATCTTAATACCACACGCATCCGAAAGGCGTCTGATCTGCTGCGCATGACAGAGGAATCCGTCTTAAGCATTTCCGAACGGGTGGGGTTTCATTCTATCTCTAGCTTTAACCGGCATTTCCTATCTGTAACAGGAAAATCACCAAGGGACTGGCGCAAACAGATGTCAATTCTTAAGGACCAGTCCTTGTATAAGTATAATGGCTGGATGTATGCAGAAATCCTTAAAAAATCTGATTCTTAAAAGACCGCCTGGGAAATGCCAGGCGGTCTTACCACGTTCAAACTATAATTATTTCATATCAATGATATCTCTGGCCATTCCAGTTAAGGGTTCCAGACCGAATTCATCAAAGGTAAACAGCAGATAATCAATTCCATTTTCAGACCAGCTTACCATTTGGTATACCTTTCGTTCTTCCTCACTGCTTCCATAACTGATCATCAATTTTCCTTCCTCTTCAAGCTTTTTATCTTCTGGAGAAGGCTCTTTATCTGGGGGAAGAAACAAATAGCTTTGAGATGAAACTGTCATTGTTACGTTATGATAGACTTCTTTTTTAGCAGCCTTGTCATTCTCCTCTGCCAATGCTTCCTGATGAACATGACTGGTAAGCGTTACCTGTTTATTCTTTCCATAGTTGGCATAAGCCTGTGGATATTCCATCACCTCAATATTGTCATCGCCCACACCCCTGACCTTTGAAATATGTCCATTTAGAAAGCTCAGATCATTGGATAATGATTCTGGGATTTTGGGTGACATTTTCATCTGGTCCGCTGCCTTTTCACGAAGTTCTGCTATGGTATAATTATCCCTATTATCTGAACTACTAATAAAACTTGTGATTTTTCCTGAAGCAACTGCAGTCACTGTACCTAATACTGTAATAACTGCCACTGCCATAAATGCTGCTGCCAGCTTATTGGTTCTTAATTTCATATGACCACTCCTTTGATTACATTTTTTATGAATTTCTAATAGGCGGCGTTCCCTGTCCACCATGGGTTCTAAGGAATCTAATTCTGTTTTTATCTTATCTCTTAACTCATCATCCAGATTTCTAGCCATGACAGATTCCCCTTTCCTCTTCCTCTCTGCTGTCATCCTCCAGCAAATCCTTTAAAAGCTTCCTGGCCTTATATAGACGGGATTTTACAGTTCCCTCCAAGGTTCCGGTCACTTTAGCTATTTCCTTTGTACTCAGCTCATTGTAATAATACAATAGAACAACTGTCCTGTATTTTACGTCAAGGCACTGGAGTGCACTTTGAATCTCTAAAGCAGACTCTGCTTCCAGAACTGTCCCAAGGGGCCCTTTATTTGTTTCATCTTCCAGAATCCGCTCCGCCCTCATTTTATCCTCCTCATTATAAAGAATCCCTTCAAATGAGAGCTCATATCTTCCCTTTTTTCTTTTCTCATACCGCCAGGCTGTTCTCACCATAATCTGGTAGAGCCAGGGTTCAAACCGTTCTGGCTCTTTTAGCGTGGCTCTGTGGAGAAAGCATTTCACAAATGTTTCTTGAATGATATCTTCACTGTCGCTTCGGTTTCCAGTTATGAAATATGCCATTCTGTAAAGCTTTCCGAAGCAGGAACGGTATAATTCATCAAACGCTGTCTCGCTGCCGGCAAGCATGCTTTCCACCAATGTCTTTTTCGCTTCGTCCATTACCTTTTCCTTTCCTTTTTCGATGCATCTATATACTAAGAGCCAGCAAAGACTCCATTGGTTCATTTTGATTGAATCTTTTTGAAATTTTTTCCAGTCCAACGCAAAAAAAGAACCAGAGAATGAAACAACTGGCTGCAGTCTTACGGCATTCGTAATCCTTGTTCCTACACTGCAGTCAAAGCCGTTTTCGTCTCTGATTCTTTTTATTTATCCTTGTACCGCTTCTTTTCGGAAGATTTCCATAAACTCTTCTCCGGTTATGGTCTCCCGTTCTAAGAGGTATTCTGCAATTTCATGAAGCTTATTGATGTTATCCTTTAAGATCTTATACGCCTTCTGGTGCTGCTCACGAACGATCTGGATTACTGCCTCATCGATCCGTTTTGCAGTCTCTGGGGCACAGGCAAGTGACGTATCTCCGCCCAGATATTGGTTGGTCACGGTCTCAAGGGCTACCATATCAAACTCATCGGTCATACCGTAGCGGGTAACCATGGCTCTGGCAATTCTAGTCGCCTGCTCGATATCATTGGAAGCACCGCTGGTAACTGTTTGAAATATCAGTTCTTCTGCCGCTCTTCCTCCGGTAAAGGTGGCAATCTTATTAAGAGCCGCCTCCTTGGTAAGAAGATGACGTTCTTCTTCATCTACCTGCATGGTATATCCAAGGGCTCCTGAGGTTCTTGGAATAATCGTAATCTTATGAACCGGTGCGGATTGTGTCTGGGAAGCGGCTACCAATGCATGTCCCACCTCATGGTAAGCAATGATCTTCTTCTCTTCCACATTGACAGAGGCATCCTTTTTCTGATAACCAGCGATTACAACTTCCACGCTTTCTTCCAGATCCCTCTGTGTTACTGTTTTTCTTCCCAAACGCACGGCTCTTAATGCGCCCTCGTTAATAATATTGGCAAGCTCCGCTCCGCTTGCTCCAGAAGTGGCAAGAGCGATTCCTCTAAAATCCACATCATCAGACAGCTTAACATTCTTTCCATGAACCTTTAAAATAGATTCTCTACCATTTAAATCCGGCAGCTCCACTGGAATACGTCTGTCAAACCGGCCTGGACGTAACAGGGCTTTATCCAGAGAGTCGGGACGGTTGGTGGCCGCCAATATAACGACACCCTTCTTTCCGTCAAACCCATCCATCTCAGCCAGAAGCTGGTTTAAGGTCTGTTCTCTCTCATCATTACCGGAAAAGCCGCCACCATCACGTTTCTTACCTATGGTATCTATCTCGTCAATGAACACGATACAAGGTGCTTTGTCGTTGGCCTGCTTAAATAAATCTCTGACCTTAGCGGCACCCATACCTACGAACATTTCCACAAATTCCGAACCGGAGATAGAGAAAAACGGTACGTGAGCCTCACCCGCCACTGCTCTTGCAAGAAGTGTCTTACCAGTTCCAGGAGGTCCTACTAAAAGGGCTCCCTTTGGTAGTGAGGCACCGATTTCTGCATACTTCTGAGGATTATGAAGAAAATCTACAATTTCTTTTAAGGCGTCCTTTGCCTCTTCCTGACCGGCAACATCACGGAAGGTCTTACCAGTCTCAGATTCCGCATAAATCTTTGGATTTGACTTTCCAAAGGACATGGTATTGGGACCTCCCATACGCTTTTGAAGCTGCCTTGACAAGAAGTTACCTAAAAATACAAAAATCAGGATCGGTATGATCCAGGTGAGCATAAAAGAAAGAATGGGTGACATCTGGGCAACGATGGTCTTTTCAAACTGAACATTATGAGAAACCAACCGCTGCATTAAAGTATCATCCGGCCATGGTCCGGTTTTATATACCTGATATACTGGCTTTCCTTCCCAGTCCTTTTTCCCGGTATCGGATTTAAACTGAATCTCTGTTTCTGTTTTTGCCACTGCCTGGACCTTACCCTGATCCACCATTTCCAAAAAGGTACTGTATGGTACCTCTGTCATGGCTTTTGACTGAATCCATGGTACTGTCAGTGCGTTAAATATGATCATAAGCACTAAAACAATGGCGTAATAGTACATAAATGATTTTTTATTTCCAGAGTCTTTATCATCTTTTAACCCCATTTTGATCCTCCTCTTCTTTTGTTACCTGCTTTAATACGGATTTTACGAACCGGCATACATTATCTAAATCCTGCTCATTGGGATGCAGCATGGCATCCTCGTAAGCAGATATCAAAGCCCTGATCTGCGGCGTATTGCTCACCGCCTGCATCTGTCTGTATTTTTCAAGTATAAAGGGTCCTAACTTCCCTCCACACAAAAAGCAGCCAAGATATTCGTTATCTTCCGGCAGAAAAACAGCCACTTGCCGCTCCACCTGCTTTAAATAATCTTCATTTCCCATCAGCCCGCAGGTTCCAAATAATGCAACCCGTTTTCCATGCAGACTGGAAAGAAAGTCCATCATCTCAGTCTCACAGGTTCCGCGGTTATTCCAGAAACCAATAAAATACGTATCAGCTTCCTCCGCTCGTAATTCCTCCAGTCTGACGATATCTTTGGACTTTCCGGGAAGGGCTTCAAAAATTTTCATAGCCACCTTCTGAGTATTTCCGGTTTTACTAATATATACAACCAAATAGTCCATAGATTGAGCCTCCTCTATGAATAAAATATACCAGAGTTGGTTTTTTATCAATAGAAATTCCAAATGTTAATACAATTTATGTAATTTTTAGAATTTTAAAGAATTTGATCCAGCAATATTCGATAGAGGAAATACTGATTTCTTACACATAAAAAGACCGCAGAAGGAAGTTTTTCCTCTTTCTGCGATCCATGTTTCAACCGATTAAAGATGGCTGGCTGCTTCTTTTATAATACGACAGGTCTTCTCAATATCCTCTTCCGTATGGGCTGCGCTTAAGAA
The DNA here is from genome assembly GCA_000526575.1 of Clostridium sp. 12(A). GTDB lineage: Bacteria > Bacillota > Clostridia > Lachnospirales > Lachnospiraceae > Lacrimispora > Lacrimispora xylanolytica. Next base: position 391,443 of record JAGI01000003.1, read on the forward strand.
CAGAATCTCAAACTGAGATGGGGCTGTGTAAATGCCATGGTCTAACAGATAATGGAAGTAGGCTGCATATTTCTTCGTATCAGAGGTGAGGGCTGTTTCAAAGTCCACCACCGGAGTTTTGGAAAAGAACACGCTGAATAAGGAACCTGCCTGATTGATCTGAGTGTCAGGCAGCGCCTCTTTCAGTGCCGATATAAGCCTGTCTGCCTTTTCTTCCAGCCCCTTATAAATTTCTGGGCGTTCCATTAACGTTTTAATGGTAGCGATTCCTGCCGCCGTTGCAATTGGATTGCCGGAAAGGGTTCCTGCCTGATACACCTTTCCCACAGGAGAAACCGTTTCCATGATTTCCCTGCGTCCTCCATAAACTCCCATTGGCATACCGCCTCCTGCTATTTTGCCAAGAGTGGTCATGTCAGGAATCACACCGTAATATTTTTGAGCACCTCCAATTGCCATTCGGAATCCGGTAATGACCTCATCAAAAATAAGCAGCGCCCCATAGCGGGTGGTAATCTCTCTTAAGAATTCCAGAAAGCCCTGACTTGGAGGAACCAGACCCATATTGGCAGCCACAGGCTCAACCACAACTGCAGCTATTGACTGTGGAAACTGTTGAAACAACGTCTTAACGGATTCTTCCCCATTGTATGTGGCAAGCAGAGTATGCTCTGTATAGGAAGCCGGTACACCGGCACTGTCTGGTGCCGATCCGGTTAAGGCACCGGAACCTGCTTTCACCAAAAGGCCGTCGGAATGGCCGTGATAGCAGCCTTTAAATTTTACAATTTTATCTCTTCCTGTAAATCCTCTGGCTGCACGAATGGCGCTCATGACTGCTTCTGTGCCGGAGCTTACCATTCTCATCATCTCCATGGAAGGAATGCATTCCCGGATGAGCCCACCAAGGACCAGTTCCTTTTTCGTCGGCGCCCCAAAGGACAGGCCATCAAGACACGCTTCTCTGACTGCCTCTATGACAGGTCCGTAACCATGGCCTAGGATGCTTGGCCCCCAGGAATTTACGTAATCAATATATTCATTGCCATCCTCATCAAAGATATGGGAACCTGATGCCCGTTTTACGAACACAGGTGCCCCTCCTACGGATCCAAAGGCTCGGACGGGACTATTTACCCCTCCCGGGAAATAGTTCCTGGATTCCTCAAATAATGCGTTTGATTCTTTGAATTTCATTTGTCAAACTCCTTTCCTGCCATTGGTCTTCTCACTCCAGTGCTGGCATATAGCCTTTGCCACTCCCTGAATGCTGTATTCTTTTGCAATCAGATCTGCTTTTCTTCCATTGGCCTCCAGCGCCTGTGCCGTGATATCTCCGATACAGACAACCATAAGACCCTCTAATGACTTTAATGCTGCCAATGAATCCTCTTCGAAAAATGCGTCAGCTCCGGAAGCACTTGCAAAGGTGATATAATCGAATTCCTTTGTAATATCTGCTCTTTTACCTTTTGCCTGTTCTTCTTCCCGCCCTTCTTTCCTTACATCGTAAAGCACCACATCATCGTAATCAGCTTCTGTCTCATTGAGAATCTGATTTAATTCTCTGGAGCCTCGTGATGATCTTGGGATCAGCAGCCTGTCATGTTTCGTGATTCGTTCCCTTAATCCTTCTGCCAGATCAATGACCTGGTAATGCTTCGGAGTATAATCCGACCGAAAGCCATATTTTAATAGCTCATCTGCCGTTCCTTTTCCTACCGTGGCAAATTTAATATGTCCAAGAGCCCGGTGATCCTCTCCCTGCTCCATCAGTCCAAGAAAGAACTCCCGGACCGCATTGGCACTGGTAAATACAATCCAGGTATAGCTTTTTAAGTCCTCATAGGCTGCTCGCATCCGTTCACCCGCCCGGTAAGATTGTAAGGAAAGACTTAAGAGATATTCTACTGTTCCCCCAAGAGAAGACAGCTCCTTATGAAGCTTTCCTGTAAAGGAAGGAGTTCCTGTTATTCCGATGCGGCAGCCCTCCAAAGGCTGTTTTCCTGTGGAGGAGAAATCAAGAGCCGCCGTTTCTCCTACCACAATAATGGCAGGGCTTTTGACTCCAAATGCTTCTACCTTCTGCTGAATATCCAGTAGATTTCCACGTACCACCTTTTGACCGGACAGGGTCCCATTCTCAATCACAGCGGCTGGTGTGGTACCAGGCTTTCCCTGATCCATAAGCCCCGATACAATCAAAGGGAGATTTCCCAGTCCCATAAGAAAGATAAGCGTCCCGGATAAGCTTGCGAAGGCATTAAAATCAGGAGGCAGGGTTCCTTCCTCTGACAAGGTATGTCCTGTCATCACATGAAAGCTGCGGCTGATGGCCCGATGGGTCACCGGAATTCCTGCGCTTGCAAGGGCAGCCACTGCTGAAGTAACACCAGAAACCACTTCATATGGGATGTCTGCCTTTTTAAGCGCCAGAATCTCTTCTCCGCCTCTTCCAAATACAAAGGGGTCTCCTCCCTTTAAACGGACTACCTTACGTCCCTTTTCTGCCAGTTCCACCAAAAGCTGATTGATTTCCTCCTGCTTCATGGAATGGAAACCTGCCCGTTTTCCCACATAGATTTTCTCACAGTGGTCTGGCACTGCCTTTAGAAGAAGATCAGAAGCCAGGGAATCATATACCACTGCGTCACAGCTTTTCAGTCTCAGCATTCCCTTTTCCGTAATAAGCCCCGGATCCCCGGGGCCTGCACCTACCAGATAGACAATTCCTCTTTCCTTCATTCTTTCCTCCTGTTATGAAAGGCCTTTCGCGGCTAAATGAGCCAGATCGTCCAATTCCGTTAATTCCCCTTTTAAGTGAATCCTTTTTGTTTCTTCTCCTCTTCGGTTGATGCCAAAGACCTCCATCTTATCACCGATTAATCTGGAGTAAATGCCGATTGGCTCATGACAGCCGGCCTCCAGAAGCTTTAATATCTTTCGTTCCAGAGAAAGACAGAGTCCTGTCTCTTCATCATGAATCTTAGCATAGAAAGCTTCCATGCCAGAATGGAGGCGCCCTTCCACAGCCAGGATTCCCTGGCCTCCTGCCGGTACAAAGGATTCACAGTCAAAGCATTGATACTGATATCTTTTATCTTCCCAAAGTCCAAGCCTTTTAAGCCCGGCCGCTGCCAGGATAATTCCGTCGTATTCCCCTTGGGACAGCTTATAAAGCCTTGTCTGAACATTGCCTCTTAAATTCTCACAGCGAACCTCCATATCCGGCCACAGATTTTTTCCCATTTCATAAATCTGCATCTGTCTTCGTAAGCTGGAGGTCCCAATCACTAATTCTTTTTTTCCCGTAAAGCTGCTGCCAGCCATGGTCACCAGAACATCTCTTGGGTCCTCTCTCTTAAGAACGGCTACGATTCCAAGCCCCTTCTCCAGTTCCATTGGCATATCCTTGGCACTGTGGACGGCAAGGTCTATTTCCCCATGCAAAAGGGCCTGTTCAAATTCTGTCACGAACACGCCCTTTCCGCCAAATTCCAAAAGTGGTTTGTCAAGGATCCGGTCCCCTTCTGTCTGCTTTAATACCAGTTCTGTCTTCATTCCGTTTCCGGTCTTTTCAATGGCCTCTGCCACTAAATTGGTCTGGGTAACGGCCAATTCACTTCTCCTGGTTCCGATTCGTATGACTTTTTCCTTCATGTTCCAATAGCTTCCTCTCTATCAGTTCTTCTGCCTGTTCTCTGGTAAAGACTCCTCCCTGCCGGATTCCTTCCTCTACCATGGTCTGAAATATATCCGTCCGTATGGAAATTAAATCCACCTTTTCCTTTACTAAATCCCGGTAAGACCCAAGCTGCTCTGCCAGATCACCAAACCCGTCTGGAATAGCCTCTTTAAATTTGCCCTTTAAATACTTGGCTATGGTTGGGGAATCTCCTCCCGTGGATATGGCAACCGTAATATGCTTCTCCTTTATTAAAGCAGGAAAAATAAAGCTGCACTCCTCCTGCACATCGACCACATTAATAGGAATGTTCTTCGCCTTACATAATAGAGAAATATGTCTGTTCAGCTCTTCCTCTGATGTTCCGGCTATGACAAAGTCCGCATCTTCTAAATCAGAGTCCTGAAACTTCCGCTCCAAAAGTGTAAGCTTACCGCCCAGTTCCTTTTTAAGCAGGGGAAGCTCCGGGTGAAACTGAGGCGCTACTACCGTAATTTGAGGTCCGTACTCCATGAGTACCAGAACCTTCCGGTACGCCACGATTCCTCCTCCTGCAATCAGACACTTTTTTCCTTCCAAATCCACAAAAAACGGAAAATAAGCCATCCTTATCCCTCCTTGATCCAACTCTCCAGGCCGTCCAACGTCTTAAGTATCACCTTAAGCTCCTCGCTGTTTAACTGATCTCTTACACGAAAGAGAAGGCTTTCCAGCCGCTTTCCGGAAAATGCCGCCTTAAGCTCGTCCATGCGGTGGATATAAGGGTGAAATACCATCTCTTTTATGGCACTGTCCAAATCTTCCTCCATAATGGCACTGGCAAGATCCAGCTCCCTTAGCTTTATCTCCGTGTTGTTCTTTGTCAGGGTATCAAAATAATCGATATCACAAAGGGTCACTCCATCTATCTTTTCAATGGATGCATCCATATCAACAGGCACTGCCACATCTATAAAAAGACGCTTCTTTTTACTGGTCAATGCTCCACATAAATCTTCATAGGTTACGGTATAATGGGGACCTAAGGTTGCACTTATGACAATGTCCATGTCATCCATATATTGATACCGGTCTTTATACTCTACTACCTTTACCCGTTCGTGCTCAATATTAACGGTTAAGTAATCGTTGTGTCTTCTGACGGTACCAGTGACCTCAATGCCTCCCTTTGAGACAAGGTTCTTTGTAATGGTGGTTCCCATCTTTCCAGACATGCCGATGACCATTACCTTCTTGCAGTCCCCTCCATGCTCAAAATGAAATACTTCATTGGCAACGAGGGTTGCTATGGACAATGGTGTCTTAGATAAATTAGTATCCGTTTTGATTCGTTTGGCACAGGTGACCGCTCTTTGGAACAGTACATTCATCTCATAATCTACCGTCTTCATATCCTTAGACATCTGATATGCTTCCTTTACCTGTCCAAGAATCTCATCTTCACCCAGCACCATGGAATCAAATCCGCAGGTCACTTTAAATAAGTGTCCGATGGCACTTTCTCCTCTGTAGATATTTAAATATTTCAGTACTTCCTCAAGCCGCACATTTTTATAATCAGCCAGCTCTTTTTGAAGCTCGGAAACTGCCTGTTTACTTCCTGACACGTAAATCTCACTCCGGTTACAGGTACAGAGGATAACAATTCCCGTAATCGCTTCCCTGCCAGCCAGAAGCTCTATGAACTCTTTTTTCTCCTCTTCCCGAAACGCAAACCGTTCCCGAACACTAACGGGAGCCATCTTATGACTCACACTTATACAGTACATCATTTTATTCAGCCTTCTTAATCGTTAATATCAATCTAATTGTAAACTCTTTCCTATTCTAACATAACCAAGGCAAAAAGAGCAATCCATAATCACAGGAAGTAACAAATTGAAACTCCTCTTAATTGTGATATAATAAAGCAAATAAATAGAAGACAGGAGAATGATGGATGAATTTCAGACAAGCTACCCCGCAGGATTCCAACTGCTTTTTAGAGCTGATGAAGCAGCTGGATTATGAGACAGAATTTATGATGCTGGAACCAGGAGAACGTACCTCGACCGCAGAAGATATGGAGCATTACTTACATACGATGGAAACATCAAATTCCCTTCTCCTGCTGCTTTTTGACGACCAAAGGGCCGTTGGCTTTCTATCTGCCAAACGAGGGGCCGCGAACCGAATCAGGCATTCCGCCTATATTGTCTGCGGCATCTTAAAGGATTACAGGGGAAAGGGCTGGGGGAAACTACTGTTTCAGGAGCTGTTAACATGGGCCCCTGAAAATGGCATTACCAGACTGGAATTAACCGTCATGGCTCATAATGATAAGGCCATATTATTATATCGGAGCATGGGTTTTGAAGTGGAAGGAAAGCTTGTCCATTCCATGATTGTAAATGGAAGCTACGTGGATCAGTACTCCATGGCAAAGCTTTTGTAATAAAATAAGGGTGATGCAAGAATGGAACTTCCATTTTGCATCACCCTTACCTATATTTACAGTACTTTACTTAAAAATGATTTCAGTCTGTCATTCTTTGGATGTTCAAAGAATTCCACCGGCTCATTCTCTTCCAGGAAATAGCCGCCATCCATGAACATGACCCGGGTGGCTACCTCTTTGGCAAAGCCCATCTCATGGGTCACCACCACCATGGTCATCTTCTCTTCGGCAAGCTCTCTCATAACATTTAAAACCTCGCCTACCATCTCTGGATCAAGAGCAGATGTGGGCTCATCAAACAGCAGCACATCTGGATTCATACATAAGGCACGAACAATGGCAATACGCTGTTTCTGACCGCCGGAGAGCTGGTTTGGATAGGAATTTGCTCTGTCCTTTAATCCTACCTTATCCAGAAGCTTTAAGGCCTGCTCTTCTGCTTCCTTACTGCTTTTACCCTGCAGCTTCATGGGTGCAAGGGTCAAGTTCTTTAATATCGTCATGTGAGGGAATAAATTGAACTGCTGGAATACCATTCCCATCTTCTGACGGTGCTTGTCTATATTTGTATTTTTATCTACAATATCGGTTCCCTCAAAGAGGATATGGCCGCTTGTCGGTTCCTCCAGGCGGTTTAAGCACCGAAGAAATGTACTCTTACCGGAACCGGAAGGACCAATGACACAGACCACATCTCCTTTGTAAATATCAACGGAGATGTCCTTAAGGACCTCCAAATCACCGAATTTCTTTCCCAGATTCTGAACCTGGATTAAGGGGTTTCCCATTTCATTAATGCTCACTCTTTTTCAGCCTCCTCTCCAGTAATGTTACAAGATATGAAAATACCATTACCATGACCAGATAAATAAGGGCCACAGAGATCAGAGGAAAAAATGCGGAATAGGTCCGGCTCTTTATAATATCGCCACCCTTTGTTAAATCCTGGAGACCTATGTATCCGGCTACGGACGTCTCCTTTAACAGGACGATGAACTCGTTGGCCAGAGTAGGGACCACATTTTTGAAGGCCTGGGGCATAATGATAAACCACATGGTCTGGGCATAATTAAAGCCCAGGCTTCGTCCTGCTTCAAACTGTCCCCGCTCAATGGAACTGATTCCGCTTCGGAAAATCTCTGCCACGTAGGCGCCGGAGTTGATTCCGAATGCCAGGATTGCAGTAAATATCTGCCCCGGATCATGAAATGAAAATATAATGAAATACATGATCATAAGCTGTACAACCACCGGCGTTCCGCGGATAACGGTCAAATAAACACTACAGATGGCATTTAAAATCTTTAATCTGCCGGTATTTTCATAAGTGGAGCGAATGATGGCAACCAAAAATCCTAATAAAATACCAATCAAAACTGCAAAAAACGTGATTTTCAGCGTATTTTGCAGACCTTCCGTAATGTATTTCCAACGGTCATCCACAATAAAATTCTGATAAAAATCATCCCTTAGCTTTTCCCACATGGCACTCTTCCTTTTTCTTATTTTGCAGTAATGTATTTATCTATGATTTTCTGCAATTCGCCAGAGTCCTTTAATTCCTTAATGGCTCCGTTCATCTTCTCTAATAATTCTGTATTGCCTTTTTTAACAGCAATGGCATACTCTTCTTCTGTAAAAGCCTCATCAAGAATCTTTAATCCTGTATTATCCTTAACGAATACAGTTGCAGGCTCACGGTCAATAACAACCGCATCGATTTTATCCTGAGTAAGAGCCATTACAGCATCCATTCCTTTGTTAAAACGCTGTACAGCGGCATCCTTGATATCATCTGCATAGATATCACCGGTCGTTCCAGTCTGAACGCCTACCTTCTTTCCTTCCAGACCATCTGGATTAACAATGTCGCTTCCTTCTTTTACGATAATGACCTGAGCAGCTTTTGCATAAGTATCAGTGAAATCAACGTTTTTCTTACGGTCTTCATTCACAGTCATACCAGCAGCCGTAAAATCTGCCTTACCTGACTGTACGGCTGGAATCAGAGAATCAAATGCCATATCCTGAATCTCAAGCTCCATGCCTAATTTATCAGCGATTGCCTTAGCGATCTCTGCATCAATACCAACGATTTCATTATTGTTATGGTATTCATAAGGTGGGAATTCGGCATTGGTGACCATAACGAGCTTTCCACCTGCTGCACTTTCTGCTGTTTTTGTCTCTGCAGCAGTGCTTTCTGCTCCTGCTTTTTCCGTTGCTTTCGCAGTTGTTTCTGTTTTAGTACCTGTTCCGCCACAAGCGGTTAAAACTGCGGCCATACATACGGCAGCGGCTATTGCGATTACATTCTTCTTCATAATGCTTCCTCCTTATATGCACAAATCTGCATAATTATTAAACAAAGTATCAGTTATACATTATATAGCATTTTCGGAATTAATCAAGTACTTCGTCCTAAGAAAACGCTTAATTTTATACATAGTTTCATTTACCTTGCATGTTTTTTTCCAATCCTTTATAATATAGTTTAAATTTGGATGACAGGTAGAATTGAGGGTATCAATATGAAGGATTTCCTTGAAAAAACCGCATGGCCTATGAATCCGCCGCTCCCTTACTCCTTGTTTCATATTCTCTTTCTGGCGGTGGGGCTTACACTGGCTGTTTTACTGGCCTACTATACCAGCAGGAGAATTGATAAAAAGAAGCTTCCGCGCCTGCTTTTTATCTGTGGGCTGGTCCTTTTAGGCACGGAGCTTTGGAAGCAGCTTTTTCTTTATTATGTAGTCAATGAGCAGACCTATAACTGGTGGTATTTTCCATTTCAGCTTTGCAGCCTTCCCATGTATTTTTGCCTCCTCCTTCCCTTTGTCCCAGGGAGACAAGGTCAAAGGATTATCTGCACCTTTATGCAGGACTTTAACTTGTTAGGAGGAATCATGGCACTGGCTGAGCCTTCCGGGCTCTTTCACCCTTACTGGCTCTTAACGCTTCACGGTCTTATCTGGCATCTTTTGCTGGTCTATATCGGTCTCTTAATCGCATTCTCCCGCTTTTCAGATGTCTCACTTAAGGGATTTGTAAAAACCTTGCCCCTGTTTTTGATTTGCTGCATTATCGCTTCTATTATAAATCGAACTGCCAAGCCTTTGGGTCAGGCTGATATGTTCTATATTTCCCCCTATTACCCTTCCGCACAGATTGTATTTCATGAAATCGCTGTAGCGTTTGGTATAGGAGCTGGAAATGTAGTCTATTTATTTTCAACCTGTCTGGGTGGATTTATCTTTCACGTGATCTTTAACAGAATCCATCTGCGACCGGTACAGCCAATAGAAAAATAGTAACTTATAAGAGTTAGAAAAAGGAGGAATTTCACATGTCAGATACAACAAAAAGAATGGAAGAAGCTTTGAAAAAGCACGATATGGGATATAACTGTGCCCAGGCCGTTTCCTGTGTCTTCTGCGACAAAGTGGGCATTGACGAGGAAACCATGTTCCGTATCACCGAAGGTATGGGACTGGGAATGGGCGGCATGGAAGGCACCTGTGGAGCCATTGGCGCTGCATCCATACTTTCCGGACTGAAAAACAGCTCCGCCCATTTAGACAGCCCGGACTCTAAAAAGATTTCTTATCAGATGTCCAGGCAATGCTTATCAAATTTTAAAAACCAGAATGGAAGCTTAATCTGTAAAGACATCAAAGGCGTGGAAACAGGAAATGTCCTGCGCTCCTGCAATGACTGCATCGCTGATGCCGTGAAGATTATTGACGAAACTCTTTTCTCGCCTCTTTGACGTCCTGTAAGAACTTTTTCCACTCATCTTCATGGGCTACAAAGTATCTGGGACAATCCTTTCCAGTGGCATCGTAATGGCGGATGACATCTTTCTCCGTCAATCCCAGATTCTCACAAAGCCAGGCAGTGAACTTGACAAGTGATCCATAGGTATCATCACTAAACTTGCCGGTCTCATCGGGATGGCAGCATTCAATGGAGATGGTATTGGGATTCTTTTCTTTTGATGTGGCGTATGCCATCTCAGTGATTGGAATCCCCTGAAGGACCTCACCATCCAGACCAATGATAAAATGACTGCTGGCAGAGATTTTTTTAATCCCCTTCTGATCCTTTAAACTGTCAAAATAGGCCATGTTCTGCTTGGCAGTGGTTCCTGGATTTGCTACGTAATGTATGACTATTTCCTTGACCCGCTTCATCTCTGTCTGGGGCCTGGAGTATTCGTTGGGGGTTATGAAATCCTGCTCCACCCAAGAGGGCATGGTCACGGATTTTAAATCCACATAATTTCTTTGAAATATCTGACTCAGTGCGATTAAAAGCACGGTCAGGGCGGAAGCTAATATCAGTGTTTTACCGATTATGTACAGGATATTTAAAAATGTCTGTTTCTTCTTTTGCTTCCTGCGTCTTTCTCTTTGGCGCCGGCGCCGTTCCAGCTCGTTAAAGCTATCCTTTGTCTGATTTTTCATATGCCAAACTCCTGAAATGACTTTTCCTTAGTTTACGTCTTTTGAAGGGGGAAAGTCAATAAAAAATCAGGATTCAGGGAAGATTTTAGCCTTAGACTCCATATTCACGGTCTCACAGACCTCCTGTAAGAGCTGATGAAGATCCCTCTGGACCATCTCTTCACAAAGGATCACCAGTTTGTCTCCTGCCAAAAAGGAAGTCTCACCTCTCGGAACAAATTCTGCCTCTCCCCGGATTAAGGAAACCAAAAGACAGGTCCTTGGCCACTGAATTTCTGATACCTTTCGCCCCTCTGCTTCACTTCCATGAAAAATCATGCCTTCTACCAGTACCTTTTCTCCTCTGGAGACAAGACCATTCTGGGGATTTAGTCTGGCTAACAAACGGTGTAGCAGCTGATCGTAGACCGGAGCACAGTGTGCCATATCCGGTATCACATAAGCCACAAGAGATACCATGGAAAGCGTCAATAGATGGGAGAAGCTTCCCGTCATCTCACTAATTAAAATAATTCCTGTAATCGGTGCACGGACAATGGCAGCGAAATAACCAGCCATTCCAAGGATGATGAAATTATCCAAAAGCCCGTCTAAGGAGCCGGTCACCCCTTCGGCAGTCTTATAATATATGCTGCCAATGATTGCCCCTAAGACCAATAGAGGCAGGAATATCCCTCCTGGGGCACCAGAGCCAAAGCTAATGAGGGAAAAACTGAATTTAAGGATAAATAAGAGACAGAGTCCTCCTATGACCAATTGATCCGTGGTCAGGTTCTCTACCAGAGGGTGGCCTCCTCCCAATACATAAGGATAGGTAAAACCAAACACTCCGGCTAAGAAAAAGGGAATCAAAAGCCGTATTGTCTGCTTAGGAATTTTCTGAAACACATCCTGTGTCTTAGCCAGACAGGTATTATACACGATTCCAAGGCCACCAAGAAGCACCCCCAATAAAATCACGTGACCATAGCTTCCAAGGGGCATCATACGGGTAATCTGAAAGTTAAAGACTGGCTTTAATCCAAACACATTTCTGGAAACAAAGTCGGCCGTGATAGAAGAAGCCATGGTAGATAGAAGGATTTCCGGTGAGAAATGCTTATGTACCTCTTCCAAAGAGAACAGGACTCCGGCAATTGGTGCGTTAAACGCTGCGGAAAGACCAGCACTTGCCCCGCAGGTAATCAACAGCTTTTCTTCTGTTTTTCCCCGTCTTATCATACGGGACACACCTTTTGCAGACATGGCTCCAAGCTGGATGCTGGGACCCTCTCTTCCCAGTGATAAGCCGCAGCCAATGGCTAAGAGCCCACCTGTCAGCTTTGCTATGAGGACCTTCCACCAACAAGGATCAAGCGCCCCGATCATCTCCCCTTCCACCTGGGGAATGCCGCTGCCGGATATGAAAGATTCCCATTTTAATAAGCGGGAAACTATAAAGGCTGAAAAGAATAAGAAAGCAAACCAGAGCGGTATCATGAAGGTATGAGCTTTTCCATAGGCTAAGAGGAATTGAAGCAGTTTATCTGCATAGATCAGCAAATATCGAAACAATACCACCACCCCGCCAGAAACCGCTCCTACGAGGATTCCTTCCAGTATTAATTCATAGCGAAAGCTGCGAAATCGATGAATGGTATTTTTAACCGAATGGTCGTCTGGCTGCATGTTCATATCCTCCTGTTTTTAATAATCAATCTTTATCTGAAATAAACAGTTTCAAATTATAACTCTATTATATGTGGTTTGCAAGGAAAAGCCTGGTAAAAACAAAAAGAAACCAGGCTTGTATCGTAAAAAATACAAGTCTGATTTCGTACCTTATTACATAGAAGAATTAAGCAGCACGCCCAACCAGCTCCTCTGGAGATGCGGTTTCGTTATGGCAAACGATTTCTACCTGCCGCCCAATTCCTATAATCATGACTCCCATCAGGGATTTTCCATCAATGACTAATTGATTGCATATCACATCTACCTCATAGCTGCATTTCTCGGCTCTCACCACAAATGCAACCAATTCTTCTACGGTAGTAAATGTGTGCTTTATATTCCTCACTCCTACACCTCTTCCATGAATTTCTTTGGTTTTATATTCATATTTAACAAAATTTTCTGGATTTTATTTATTATTTATGCAGTTTTTTCTAATCTCAATCCTATTATTTCCATTGTATAAAACCTTATTCTGTTAAAATGCATTTATTTCACGAAAAACACTACACAAACCCGACATTATCGTGTATAATCGTATCGTTCGCATTTTTATGGTATGATGTTAAAAAGTAAAATGGGAATGATTTTATGAATAAAATGAAAATTATTTATATTATATGGAAGCGTATCGAAGTGGTCATAACGAGCCGCACTCGAAATGCGGTTGTCCGCAAGGGCACGTGGGTTCGAATCCCACCGCTTCCGTCATCGACAAAGCCTGTAATCAAACTCGATTACAGGCTTATCCTATTTCTGTGGAGTTAACTAATCGTACCGGCTGGGCTCGTATCTAAAGGCTGATTGGATTGCCCTTTTCCATTGTCACACAAAATCAAACATACATACGCCCATATACCCATCCACTGTCTCTTAAACGGTACTGCCGATGCAGGCAAAGCCTCCAGCTATGGTTCCATTTTCTGCTTTTCTGCGTTTAAGCTGGTAATCCTTTTGCACATCATGGAAAAGGCGTGTACTTCTTCCTCTGTTAATGCTTCTTCAATCAGGTTCATGATTTCGTTTCCAAAGTCCTCAACACGGTCTAAAAAAGCTTTTCCTTCTTTGGTAAGAACAATATGGTAAGAGCGGCGGTCACTGGTCTGCCTTTCCTGAGTAATATAATTCTTTTCCAGCAAACGCTTAGTTAGTTTTGAAATGCCAGACTGTGAGATACCTCTCATCTCAGCAAGTTCTTTCGTGGTTTTTTGCCCTTGCTTATTCAGTGTATCCAGTATATAGTATTGTGCCGTTGAAACACCTTCCACATTGAACCGATTGGAATCTGATACAATCATGCATTGAAAGGGAACATAACTTTCCTCTAATTCTTTTTTTGCCATTAAGTCAACCTCCTAATTTTCATTGATATACTTTTTCAAATGAGTTCCAGTCAGAGAATCTGGACAGTGAACCAGATCCTTAGGTAATCCTGTAAACATAATCTTACCACCATTCTGTCCTGCATAGGGGCCTATGTCAATCACCCAATCTGCTTCACAAATAATATCCAAATTGTGTTCTATGACAATAAGAGTGGAATTTTGTTCTACAAGGCGATTCATTACACCTATTAGTTGTTTTATATCTGCCATATGAAGGCCTGTTGACGGTTCGTCCAAGACATAAATCTGACCAACGTTTTCAAGCTCGGAAGCAAGTTTCATTCGCTGTAATTCACCACCTGAAAGGGTGCTTAATGGCTGTCCCAAAGAAAGATACGTGATACCAACGTCTGATAGTCGTTTTAAAACCGTTACGATTTCTTTTTCCTGAAAAAATTCAAGAGCTTCTGTGACCGTCATTTCAAGAACATCGGATATATTTTTTCCTCTTAGCTCATAGGCAAGCACTTCGTCCGTATAACGGTTTCCGTGACATTCTTCGCATACTGTAACAATTGTGTCCATAAACGCCAAATCTGTATAAGTAACTCCCAGACCTTTACAGGCAGGGCAGGCACCCTTTGAATTGAAACTAAATAGGGAGGGGCTTACATCGTTCCTCTTGGCAAATAATTTTCTGATCATATCAAAGATACCTGTAACGGTTGCAATGTTGGAGCGTTTTGAAGCTTGTATTCCTTTCTGGTCAATAAAAACAGTTTCTGGATAAAACCGTGGCAATACTCCATGAATAAGCGTACTTTTTCCTGAACCGGCAACTCCGGTTACAACAGTCATTACTCCTTTGGGTATCTCAACTGATAAATTCTTTAGATTATGCATGGCTGCATTTTGAATGCAAAGGGAACCTTTCGGGGTACGAGTTTCCGGTTTTAGCTTGGGAATGTGGGATAAGTATTTCCCCGTAAGAGTGCCCGAAGTCTTTAGTCCATCTAAATTTCCCTGATATACAACTTCCCCACCGCGGGTTCCAGCACCTGGTCCCATATCAATAATATGGTCTGCAATTTTTATCATGTCTGGGTCATGCTCTACGATGAGAACGGTGTTCCCTTTGTCACGCAGCAATCTCATAAGCTCATTCATTTTACTTATGTCATGAGGGTGAAGCCCGATACTCGGTTCGTCAAAGATGTAAGTGAGGTCGGTCAAACTACTGCCAAGCTGACTAACCATTTTAATTCTTTGAGACTCCCCGCCTGAAAGTGTAGATGTTTCTCTGCTTAAGTTTAAATAGCCAAGCCCTATGGATACCATGTGATTCATCCGATTCACAAGCTCTGAAACAATTGTAGTGGCTACAGGAGCATGAACGGACTTAACAAAATCAAGAAGCTCATTCATCTGCATCTCCCCGCACTCCCCGATACTTTTACCGTTTACTTTACAAGACAACACCTTATCATTTAAACGGGTTCCGTGACAGTGGGGACAGTCCTGTTTTACAACAAATCGTTCTATTTCTTTTCCGTATCTGACTTTTTCGCCATCTTCTTTTTTAAGAAAACTCCGCTCAATGCGGGGAATCAGCCCCTCATATAATGAGGTTTTATGCCATTCTGGTGTGGGATTCTTAATCTTGATTCCATCTGCGTAAAGTAACAGTTCCAGCTCCTCAGCAGAATAGTCTTTCAATTTTTTATCGTTATCAAAAAAGCCTGAATGAATATAACGGGTCAATCGCCAACCGCCAGGTTCAAAGGTTGAAAAACGGATAGCTCCCTGATTTAAGGATTTATTCTTATCCAACAGTCTTTCCAGATCAATGGTTTCAATTTTCCCCAAGCCCTCGCAATGTTCACACATTCCGGACGGATTGTTAAAGGAAAAAACATCGGAATAACCGACAAATGGCTCTCCAATTCTGGAAAACAATAAACGTAATACAGAATAAATATCGGTAATTGTCCCAACCGTTGACCGGGAATTACCGCCTAATCTTTTTTGATTGATGATAAAGGCAACAGACAAATTTTCAATGGCATCCACATCGGGCTTTCCGTAATGTGGCAAGCGGTGACGGATAAAACTGGTGTAGGTCTCATTCAGTTGTCTTTGCGATTCTGCCGCTATTGTATCAAAGACCAAAGATGATTTTCCCGAACCGGAAACACCTGTGAAAACCGTAATTTCTTTTTTGGGTATCAGAACATTTATATTTTTTAAATTTCGCTCCCTTGCACCTGATACTTTGATGTAGTGATCATACATATTTTTCCCTCGTTCTTTATATGATACAGTTAATATATGAGTGGGTTAACTATATATTATCACCATTTTTATTTCTATGCAATAACTGTAGTCGAATTTAGTAAATAGCATATCCACGAACAACACCCCCACGCAAACCATAGGTTCACGCGGGGGTGTTAAGATAATCTTTGAAAATTACTTATAGAGCCAATCGTTATAATTGTCTGCCAATTCTTGCAGCGCATTGATAAATCGCCCTACATGAAATCCATCACATACGGAATGATGTACTTGTACTGCTAATGGCATCAAAATCCTTTTATCCTGCTGGATAAACTTGCCAATCGTAAAAATAGGGGGCAGATAGCAGCCATCTGAGTATACATTTAAGTTAAATCCCGTAAAACTCGTCCAGGGCAAGCATGATATATTGAAAGTATTAAGTGGTCCATCAGGTTTTGGCATTAGATTCGTGGCACTTGAATAACAGACCATATCAGAGATACAGTGTTCATAAAATGTAATAAAAGAAGTGCTATACATCGTCCATATGCTTGAAAATGTTTCTTTTTCTTTATTGAAAATGGTGTAGCTCGGATTGAGCTCATCCCAAACCCCTAAATTCCCATCAGCATCAACATTCATGCGAAACTCCTGATACTGATTCACAATTGTTGTAAGCATATAGATCTGCGCCGGATATATTTTTTTGTCCATACGTTTTAATGCCGTTCTCAAACCGGTTATATCAATATTAGCGGTTAAACTATAAGTGCAACGTAGCTCGCGCATATAGTGATTATAATAATCCCTGCGCGGCCAATTACTTATATCAATCAAATGAAAGCTCATAATTATTCTCCATAATTTCATTTATTTTAACGTGCAAAAGCTCATGCCATGCACGATAAAGAAATTGTTGATACCATTGTTTATACATTCCTCTCTCTTTATACTATAACAATAAATTATACTGCATTCGTTCGTATATCACAAGGCTAATGATTCGCCAAAGTACAGTATGCGCTTTGGCGAATCGTTTTAAGGCTATTGTTCAGACCATAAAGGGAGCCTTAATAAAAAGGTTATCTGCAAGGGCTCGTAGGTTTTAATGCTGCCGTTACAGACAAGATTGTCGCTGAATATCTTGATTTTACAAGACTTTGGGCTTTTTTTATTTGTTAAGCACATTTGCAGCTATTCGTTCAAAATATAATTTTAACTAATTTAATAAAAGCAGTATATTTTAATGACAACGTTAATAAAATGGATCAAACATTGAAGTTTCCAGGCATAATATGTGCAATGAGTATGAATAATTGCATTTATACATAATTAAATTGTTGACTTTTTACAAAAGAGCTGATATGCTAAAAAAAAGTTAATATTGTAATGGGTTGTTACTGACAAGCAGGCAAAACCAATTTTAATTTAGAAAACAGAATTCTATTTTCTAAATTAAGATTGGTTTTTTTTATTCACAGGTGGGGTTTATGAAAATTGATAAGATTATTAACAATAACATTGTAAGCGCACTGGATATTGATGGAAAAGAAGTAATTGTCATTGGCAAGGGAATTGGATTCGGTACAAAACCTGGGAAAGCCATTGCGGAAGATAAGGTTAGCAAGGTGTATCACTTAGACAACCAAAGCAGTATGGATAAATTTAAGGAACTTCTTGTAAATTTACCACTGGAGCATCTTCAGGTGTCTACCGAAATCATCAATTATGCAAAAAGTGTTTTAAACAGAAGCCTGAATCAAAATATTTACATTACACTGACGGATCACATTAATTTTGCTATCCATCGTTTTAAAAAGAACATTGAGTTTTCCAACCCTCTCATTCATGAAATAAAAACCTTTTATAAAGAGGAATATCTGATTGGAGAATATGCAATCGCTTTAATTGAACGGAAGGTCGGAGTCAAGTTACCAGTGGATGAAGCGGGATCGATCGCTCTTCATATCGTAAATGCGGAACTCAATAGTGCCATGCGGGATACCATTGGGATCACCAATTTGATCGGAGGTGCGGTGAAGCTTGTGAAAGAGCATTTTTCCAGAGAACTGAATGAGGCATCCCTTAATTATCAGCAGTTTATCAGCCATCTGAGGTTTCTCTCTCAGAGAATTGTTACCAAAGATCCTATCAACTATTTGGATGAGAGATTTAGCCATGCAATCTCTCAGATGTACCCGGCTGAATATGAGTGCAGTCTTAAAGTCAGGAATTATATCTTTGAAACATTTCATTATCAGTTAGCAGATGAGGAGATTGCATGTCTGGCAATTCACATCAAAAGATTAGGGGTTTAACAGGAGGACAATTCATATGTTTGATTCATGGAAAAAGCTCTTTATAGGCGACGAAAAAGAGAGAGATAAGGTATTGGCGCCTGTGGAGGGAAAGGTGGTTCCTCTAAGCGTAGTCAATGACCCTGCCTTTAGTCAGGAAATTCTGGGAAAAGGCGTCGCTATCATTCCGGAAAGAGGAAGAATTGTGGCACCGTTTGACGGAGTTGTTTCAGTTATGTTTGAGACAAAACATGCAGTCAGCGTTACATCAGAACATGGCACAGAAGTAATTATCCATGTGGGATTAGATACGGTTCGTCTAAAAGGAAGCTATTATACTTCTTTTAAAAATCAGGGGGACCATGTAAAACAAGGAGATCTTCTCCTGGAGTTTGATAGAAAGGCAATCAAAGAGGCTGGTTATGATTTGATAACGCCTGTTATTGTCTGCAATCCATCGTGCTATCCCCATATGGTATGCCATAGCGGGAAGCAGGTAAAAGAGCTGGAACCAATCATTGATTTATAGACAGAGGAGAATTTGTTGAAGAAAAGGTTTTTATGGGGTGAAATCTAAACCTGCATTCATGCAGGAGTGGATAAAAAATGTCCGGGAGGACAAAGGAAGGGAGTTACTTTATGAAGTATTTACAGAAACTGGGGAAATCGTTAATGCTTCCGGTGGCGTGTCTGCCTGCAGCAGGCATCTTAATGGGGATTGGCTATTGGATCGATCCCACGGGCTGGGGAGCCAACAGTGCCATTGCCGCTTTTCTGATTAAGGCCGGGGGAGCCATTATTGATAACATGGCCGTCTTATTTGCTATTGGTGTTGGAGTGGGAATGTCAGATGATCACGAGGGGACTTCGGCTTTGGCAGCGATTGTTTCCTGGCTGATGATTCAAACAATTTTATCTCCAGGAGTTGTTGCCATGTTAAAGGGCATTGATGTTAAAGAGGTAAATGCTGCCTTTGGACATATCAGCAACCAGTTTATTGGTATTGTATCAGGAATCATCGGTTCCACCTGTTACAACAAGTTCAAAAATACGAAGCTTCCTGATGCTCTGGCATTCTTTAGCGGAAAGCGTTCTGTTTCTATTGTAACGGCACTGGTCTCACTGGTCGCTTGTCTGGTACTGTTTTTTGTATGGCCCGTTGTATATACAGGACTTGTTACATTTGGTAAAGGTATTTTAGGTATGGGAGCTGTAGGAGCCGGTATCTATGGTTTCTTAAACCGTATTCTGATTCCGGTAGGACTTCACCATGCTCTGAATTCTGTATTCTGGTTTGATGTTGCTGGCGTAAATGATCTTGGAAACTTCTGGGCAGGAACCGGCACCCTGGGCCAGACCGGTCAGTATATGACAGGCTTCTTCCCGGTTATGATGTTTGGTCTTCCGGCGGCAGCTCTTGCTATGTACCATACGGCTAAGCCTGGAAAGAAGAAAAATGTCTATGGTTTATTATTGGCAGCCGCCGTATGTTCCTTCTTTACGGGAGTAACAGAGCCATTGGAATTCGCATTTATGTTTCTTGCACCAGGTTTATATTTGATTCATGCCATCCTTACCGGTATTTCTTTGGCAATCTGTTCCTTGCTTCCGGTGCGTACAGGATTTAACTTTAGCGCTGGTTTTGTTGACTGGATCTTAAGTTTTAAAGCTCCGATGGCTATGAATCCGCTTTACATCATTCCGCTGGGTCTTGCTTATTCAGCAATTTATTATTCTATATTCCGTTTTGCGATTAAAAAGTTTAACTTCAAGACTCCAGGACGAGAGGATGACGATGCAGATGAAGCAAAAATCACTCTATCCAATAATGATTATACCCAGATTGCAGCCATCATTCTGGAAGGTCTTGGAGGGAAGGACAATGTTACCAGCATTGATAACTGCATTACAAGATTAAGGCTTGAAATTAGAGATCAGGCACTGGTAAATGAAAAGATGATAAAATCTTCGGGCGTAACCGGAGTGATCCGGCCTGGTAAGAACAGCCTGCAGGTAATCGTGGGAACCCAGGTACAGTTTGTAGCTGACGAATTTAAGAAGTTGTGTCAATGAGTATCTGATACATAAAAACCTTATATAAGGAGCTGTTGCGAAATAACGGTGTTTCAGTTATACGCAATGGCTCCAGCTAATTTCTCTGTTTCACTGCTAATCCATGGGCTCTATTCACAAAAAAACTGCACGTCTCCAGCGATTGTCTATCGTTAGATCGTGCAGCCATACCAATGTAATTAGATTATTTAATATTAAGCTTATGTTTCAATTCTGGATAAATCTTATTATACAGCTTGTTTTTTGTTATGTAAAACAACAGTGACACAATAAGAATGAGTGCAAGCAAAACTCCTGCTCCAATCCACAGGAAGGTATTCTCTAAAATAAAAGCAAAGATATTAACCTCTTCATTTAACTTACTGTAAACAATAACACCTACGATAAGGAGCAAAACAGGAAACGCCATAACTCCAGACAATATATTTAAGGTGCGCATTCTTTTATAGACGTTTTTATAATTATCCTCACCTAAATATTCTTCTAAAAGAATACACTGTTCGTCAAAGGCATCCCGTTTCTTTACAGGCAATTCATTTAAGCTGATATGCTTATGCAGTATGTCTAATTGCTCGCTAAAGTGTAATACATTTCCTACTTCTCTACCAATGTTCATAAATAAATTCCTTTCTTACTATTTATAGCATAGTCCAAAATAAACCTCTTATATTATACCATAATTTTCTACTTTTCGCTCTATGTCAATTGGAAAAATCGTTCCTACGAAGATATTTTTCTTAAGTTAATACCTTAGGATATGGATTATCTGCCAATCTGATGCTTGAATTTTTTATAACTATCCATATTAAGCCTTGAGAAATTACATTTTTGATATTACAGTAGAACTAACTGAATATTACAATATTCATATTTCACGTCCTAATACAGGCTGGTCTTATTGCTTTATCTTTTCTGTAACCTGTGATTAACCGCAACAACTATAACAGGATTTGCATTGAGTTCTCATGTAGGATAGCTTTAAAGGAGGAATCAAAAATGAATATATTAGCTCATTTCAATGAAGCTATGGATTATATTGAAAAAAACTTGATGTGTGATATTGAGCCAAGCCAGATTTCACACATAGCTGGTTGTTCGGAATACCATTTTCGCAGAATGTTTTCTTTTCTGGCAGGAATGCCCTTAGGAGAATACATTCGCCGCAGACGGTTGTCAACCGCAGGTATTCTGCTACAGACCAAACCAATCAAAATCATTGATTTAGCTTTACAGCTTGGATATGAATCACCGGAAGCTTTTAGCAAGGCTTTCTTAGCAATGCATGGTGTTACTCCATCTCAGGCAAAAAAAGAAAATACCAGCCTGAAAGTGTTTCCCGCAATGACATTTCAATTAACAATAAGAGGTGGAATAGAGATGAATTACCGTATCATAGAGAAGAATGAATTTTATATCGTCGGATTTAAGAAAAGGATTACGATGAAGTTTAAAGGCATCAATCCACAGATGGACTCAATCGTAGAGAAATTAACTCCACAAGTAATCGCAGAGCTAAAAGGCTTAAGCGATGTAGAGCCAAAAGGTATTCTTAGTGTATCAGCCAATTTTGAGGAGCGGACCACAGAAGACTCCCAGCTTGATCAATATATTGGCGTAGCAGCTTCGAAAGCAGGATCAAGCGGATACGACATCCTTCCTATTGCTGCTTCAACCTGGGCGGTGTTTAACGTGGTTGGTATATTTCCTGATGCCATACAGGAAACCTGGTCTAAAATATATGCCGAGTGGTTCCCGGCATCCGGTTATGAAATGACCGGAGGACCTGAATTATTATGGAATGAGAGTCCTGATACCAGCAGAACCGATTATAAAAGCGAGATCTGGATTCCTGTCCGCAGGATTGAATTCTAATATTTATTAGTTCGACTCCATACATCTATAGGAAATCTCCTAACCCCTTGATGCACAACGATTCATGCTAGGGAGGTGACTCCTATAGATGTATTTATTGGGAACCGATATTGATATGAATTTACACAGGTATCTCTATGGTAACGATTGCCCCTTGTTTCGTCTTATTATTTTCCAGAATAAGCCGGCCACCATGCTGTATGGCCACAGAGTCCGCCACATAAAGTCCAATTCCATAATGAGATTTTGAATTGCGGCTTTGATCATCCATATAGAATTGAGTCGTAGCATATTTTAGTGCTTCTGGAGAGAAGCCAGTTCCTGTATCCCGGATCGAAAATCTTAGGTAACCGTTCTCCTCCTCAGTCATAAAGGTAATATTCCCACCAGAAGGAGTGTATTCTGTTGCGTTTGCCAAAACATTACTTAATGCTCTCATTAACAGGTTTGGGTCTATTGTAATGTTTGGGATTGTATGGTTGGTTTCCCATACTAACTGAATATCCTTCCCCATACATAATCCTTTTGCTTGTTTTTGGACCTCCTGTAAAAAAGCATTTATGTCAACCTTTTGCAGCTTTGGAGATACCAAATTACCAGACTTATTTATTTCCATTAACATCTGCACATACTCTTGTATTTGCAGAGAGCTCTCTTCAATGTAACTGATACAATCCAACTGTTCGTCCGTAGGATTTGTTTCGTATAATAATTCTGCATTTCCCCTAATCAATGTCAGGGGTGTTTTTAAGTCATGTGCCAGCGCGGATATCTGCTCTTTTCTTGACTGCTCCATATTCCATTGACTTTCCAGAGAAAGCTTTAAGGCATGACGCATATTATCCATGGATGACAAGACCTTGTTTATTTCTTTGATATTGCCTTTTTCCGGAATATAATCCAGGTCTTCATGCTGTATGTGATCTGCGGCTGAGATTAGGGTATTTAGCTTTTTCCTGAGTACATGCCCAAAACGGAGTGCTGTTGTTATTACAAGGGAAAAAATACATGCAATTAGAGTCACTCCAAAGAGAGCTTCCGGGGGGGGAAGGTATCTTCTCAAGGTTTCTGATTGATATTGGGGAATGATTTTATATCTTAGCACGCAATATTCCTGATCCCGTGGAATGACTTTGTAATAATTCCCCTTTATATCTGACGTGCTCCCCTGTACTGCCTCCCAAGCTCTATCCGTTTCTCCAGCCTCAATATTTCCATATTTAACACGCCCATCTAAGGTAAAAATGATATACTGGTTTAATTCAGGAATCATATCTTCGCTTACTTTATCTGCCGTACGTATCTTATCAAAGGAAGCATTTGCCTGTTTTTCTGCATAGTTAGCATAATAGATGAGACCAAAACTATCTAAACTGCTAAAAATCAAGAATAGCACAATGCAGATTGCGATCACACCAAAAAATAAATACAGAAAATATTTTAAATAAAACAGGCTTAACGGAATTTCTCTTTCTTTCCTTACTCTTCCCATTTATATCCAATCCCCCATACCGTTTTCACCGGTGCATAATTCAGGCTCTCTAATTTTAACCGAATATTTTTAATATGAGTTGAAATCGTACTGTCATTGCTTTCCCCATCATATCCAAATACCTTTTCATAAATCTGCTCTCTGGAAAATACCTGGCCTGGGCTGCGAGCCAGAAATTCACATATCTGATATTCCCCCTTTGTTAAAGGAACCGTTACCTCGCCAACGATAAGCTGTTTCCCTGATAGATTAAAGTAAGAATTGGAAAATGTAAGTCTTGAAGTATGTTCTCTTCGGTCCCGCCTTAAATGAGCCGATACCCTTGCACGCAGCTCTAATTTCCCAAAAGGCTTTAAGATATAATCATCTGCACCTGCTTCCAGACCACTTACTAAACTACTTTCTTCTGCTTTTGCAGTTAGAAATAAGATGGGACAGTCCACATAGGAACGTATTTCCTTGCAGAGGGTATAACCATCCACCCCCGGCATCATCACGTCCAATAAAATCAAATCAAACCCGCAAAGATTGAGCTGCTTAACGTCAGCTGGTTCTGAAATAGTTGTTACCATATGTCCGTCTCTCGTTAAGATTTTTTGTATCATAACAAGAATTGCTTCCTCGTCATCAACTGCCAGGATATTTCCCATACTTATCACTTCCTTTCTGCAGAAATTATAACCGTTCTCTATTTCCAAGTAAAGTTAATCACTGGTATTTCCTCCCTCCCATCTGCATGACCAGACACAGTATAAAAGGAAAGCTGCAATTGTAGTAAAAATGCAAAGGCTGATTGCAAGTGAAACATCAGGCCCATCGAATATTGAGCCTTTCTCTTTTGCCAGTGCATAGGTGACGAATCTAGAAGCCCATGAGCAAGGAGTATATTGCCATCTCCCTTCTCCCATCCCAGTAAGAAACAGAGCAGAAATCAGGCTTTCTGTAATCCCTACTCCAATGGATAAGCCTTTGTTAAAGCGTAAGGACAAAAACAAATGCCAAATATATAAATGGAAGCTACTTGCCAGTAGTATCAATGATGCCTTTCCGTAGAACAAAATACTGACTGGAGATCGCTGCAAAAGAAAGGTGTAACCTGCACCAAAAAGCAAACATGCAAAGAAGACAGCCAATACTCCTGCTAAAAACAGAAACATTAATTTACTTAAAAATGCTGGCAATCTTTTTGGAGAACAAAGGAGAATCTGATAATGTCCCGCCGACATCTCCTGCTCAGAAACCATGACACTAAATAATGCAATGAGAAAAGGAAAACCAATTCCCAAAACCTGAACGTAAGCTTCCACCATGCCATAAGCATTTCTTGGGACAGATGCACTATATGCAAGAAATACTCCCGAAATCAATATCGGAATTACAATATGCCAAAGCCAAAAATACATGTGCCTGACCTTTAGGAACTCAGACTTTAGACATCTATAAAATGCAATCATTATGCTTCCCTCTTTTTCTTAAACCAAAACGTTGTACAGAGTGTTATTCCAAGAAACCATATCAAAGACAGACATATTCCGGGAATTATTACATTTGTATTATAAAGTTGGTTATCAACTGGCATCGGAATTCCATTTGGAAAAATTCCTAATACTGGACACATGAGGCGAATGGGAATACAAGGTGGATATACCCACCAATAGCTGCTGCTTGGCAGTGTGACGGTGCCAAAAATAGACAGCACCATGCTGGTAAATATGCTGGCAAACATTCCAAACCTCGCACTTAAAAACAGGAACAAGGGAATTTCCCACATGTAGGAAAGGGTTAACAATAACGCAGCGACACTCCCAGGCCAAAGTGAAATATTGGTACCAGATATAGCTCCTCCTACATAGGTTCCAATGAACATCATAAAATTTGAGAACAGAAGGACAAGTATACAATATCCAACTTTCCCCAGCCAGCTTTTCTCCAGAGCGAAAGGCAGCAACAAGATATGATGATATTTCATTTTTTTATCTTTTTTAATGCAAAGATAACTTACAATGGATAGCATTCCAGGAAGAAATAATGTATACCACCAATTCCATGCCCCTGCCTGAAACGCCCGATCAAAGCCACCTGTAAAGAATAGTGCAAGAAACATAACCATGAATGGGGCGATGATTGGAAGAAATAATCCAAATGTGTGTTTCAGCTTAAGATGCTCCGCCTTTATCATATTAACCATTTGTTCCCTCCTCCTTTCGATTCTCTCTTACTACCTCCATAAAAAGCTTCTCTAAGTCTTCTTTCGGATCTATTTTACCGGTATACCCCAAGACACCACCTACAATAATCCCAATATGATCAACAATTTGCTGTACCTCTGATAGATTATGGCTTGATAGAATCACCGTAATTCCCTTTGCAGGAAACGATTGGATTAACGTTCGCATTTCTTCTATTCCGATAGGATCCAGACCATTGGTAGGTTCGTCAAGAATAAGGAGCTTTGGCTGGCTGATTAAGGCATTTGCAATTCCAAGCCGCTGCTTCATGCCAAGGGAAAACTGACCTGCTCTTTTCTTTCCTGTATGGGTCAGGCCAACAATCTGAAGCACCTCCTCTATTCTTTTATCACTGCAGCCAAGCAAGGTAGTTTTGACCTTTAAATTTTCATATGCAGTGAGATTCTCATAAAGCGGCGGCATTTCAATCAAAGCACCTATGTCGTTTAAATGTTCTCTGGTCCATTCCCTTCCATTAAATTCAATGGTGCCTGAGGTCGGCCTCATAATGCCGGTTATCATTTTTAAAGTTGTAGATTTCCCAGCACCATTGGGTCCCAGCAGACCATAAATAGAGTTTTTTTGTATGCTCAGGGATACTTGGTTGACTGCTATTTGATCATTAAATTTTTTACAAAGATTTTTAGTTTTCAAAATCGTATCCATTTGATATCAGTCCTTTCTATTGATTGATATAGATAGGATAACCAATAATTTTGAAGAATTTATAAAGTTATTCCTTATTGGAATAATTCGTCAAAAACTTGATAATTGCTTCACCACTCTTTATACTAAGATTATAATCCATCATCTTATGAGTCTCGGTTGTAAGAAATTATTTTTATAAAGAGCAAGTTGTCATACTGCATAAGAAGGAGGATTTAAATGAAAAAGCTATCTACCCTGTTTTTAAGTATGGTTATTACCCTAAGTTTTGCAGCATCCGCATGGGCTGCCGATAACACCGCGAGCTCTGGAACCCGAATTGGGTATACGGATTTTAATCTGTCAGACTTGGTTGGTACAGAAACACTTTCAGCTGCCAGAGCTGCTACTGCAAGCAAAGATGCTACCGTTGGTACAGTGGAAGCAAGGCTTTTTAACAATGCAACAGGAACTATTGTAGGTACAAGCCCTACCTTTAAGTTCAATGGTATTCCCACTGGTGCGAAAATCACCAACGTCCAGGCATGGAATCCCTCGAAAAGCAATATTTCTCAAGGAAAATTTACAGCCATTGAAAAAGTACAGGTATTCTGCGGCGGACAAGGGTCTGGATTCTTTAATTACTGGGTGACTTCAGCGCCCAGCACTTCAAATCCATGTAATACACCAGTATTAAATGGTTTAAATGCTGACAGTACTTATCAGATTCAGATTCAGGGCCGTGTATTAAGCAACTATACCGGTATGGATGGTTTTACCATCAGGGGGACAATCGTCCGCGTCACATACAGCTATTAATTCAGTTACCATAACATGAAATAATGAAGCGAAGCAGATGACAACTTGCTGAATGCAACAAAAAGCAGGGGCTTGTTTTGAGACAAGCCCCTGCTTTTTGTTGTTATATTTTATGCGAGATAATCCACTCTGTTTTTAAGTTCTGTGGAAGGTTCCATCTCCTGTCCTTGACTTAAGGAGTCACTGTTTATATATTGTCTGTAATACCGTTCTTCCGCTTTATTCAGTTTGGAAAGAAAGGATTTTTGCATGCTTTGTTCCTGGGGGGTATTTACATGATACCAATTACCGGAGGCATATCCCATAACCGTCTGCCCTGCTTTGCTGCCCTTTATCTCAAACGTATCCGGCTGTAGATCATTTCCCGTAAACACCACTGTGGTACCGGATTTAGAAGCTTTGGAGCTGCGGCCATTCTCACCATATTCCCCTATCCCGTCCTTCTTATTTAAGTAATCAATGAGATTCAGGGGTATATCAGTCTCCTTATTTCCAGTATTGGAACGGGACTGCTTCATTACCTCAGAAGCCTCCTTTGCCATGGTCTTCCGGTCTGGTGACACGAGAGAGATATATTGTGCTCTTAACTTATCTCCTGCTGCGCTCAAACTCTCATATTGGCTTTTGTTATCATGATAACGTGCCTTTGCCAGTTCCTTTGCCAGAGCATCAATCTTACCATCAAATTCCGCTTCTGATGGTCGTTCCATTCCTTTATGGGGTATCTTCTCCCAATCTGGACTACTGACTTTTGATGATTGTGAGAAGGATTGGTATGAAATTCCAGACATTTTGCTGATATTAAAATTCGACATATATTATCACTCCCTTTCCTGGGTTATCCTGCGAAATGATAAATAATTCCTCTACTATTTCATATCGGCAATATATCACTGGAATTAATAAAAACAGGGTTATTTAAGCATCTTATACACTTTCTTAACGTTTTTGACCAGCAATACATAGTCCAAAGAACGCTCTGGTCACCACTGCATTACGAAGCTTTGATTGACGGAGCAGCTCAGTGATTCCGGAAGTGATCATACCACCCACGCCATTCCAGCCCTTTCTCTCATCTTTCCGGCATGTAAATCAAACATCTCTGCAGCAACTTCATTCTGATTCTGTATTTAAGATAGTAAGCATTGTTTCAATATCTTCCGTGGTCATCTGAAGCTTTGACTTTTCAATCAAAAGATTTCCCCCTGTCATGATATAGGAGGGAATGACCCGTATGCTCCCATAATAGAATTCACTGCTTCTTAGTTTATAAGTGGCGGTAGAAGGTATCACGTGTTTCTTCGTAGCTTTTTTTGCAATCATATTGAAGGCTTTTTTTGCAACATCTCCCATAAGCATAATTACCTTAAGATTAGGAAACAAAGCAAGCTCCCTCTCTAAATATGGAAGATGGTCTTCTATCACATTCTTTTCTATGGTGTATTGGGATTTTGGAGTTTTAACAGCATTGGTAATGTAAATCCCCATCTGCAGGATGTCATCAATGGTAGTGATCTTTGCCCCTGCTTTTTGAAATAGGGGAATCGTTGTTTTCAGATAATCGGCATCTGCTTGTCCATAAAAATCCTGCCTGGAATCAGATGGTACAACTTCATTAATCATAACTGCCTGAATCTTCTGTGGGTCGAGGTCAATATTGTTAAAATAAAAGCCCTCTCCCCCACCGGTCACCTGCTCCAATTCTTTCTTTACATTCATAGGTTGCTCCTTCCCAATGTCCCAATTCATTTGCCTGCCTCATTCGGCAGTAACCATCTCCGTGTTCTAATGTTATTACAAGCAATCTGGGAGCAAAAGTCAAGATTTATTTATTCGATTTCAGTTATTCTAAGTTTGATAAAAACTTATACGTTTCGCCGTTATTATAGGTATGACTCTCATCATTTGCGATATTATCTAAATATGTGATTAATTCATTATAGCTGCTAATTCCCATAATTTTTCACCCTAGCTGTCTTTATGATTGATTACCATTCTATTATAACTTACTTCTGAGATCTTGTATCCAGTTAGTATATCGTTTCTTCATATCCCTTACTTTTCTAACAAAATAGCCATGGTTTTCTTATCCTTCTGATACAATCCGCCTGCAACATCTCCAAAGATTTCAATCACCTTAAATCCTGTCTCTTTCACTTCCTGAATCAAGGATTCTTTTGTAAAACAGGTGTTCCACAGATAGTGGGGTGTTATGCTATCATCTGTCATCAGAATATATTGTTCTAATGTCACATGCTCCTCATACTTATACGTTCCTTGAAACATCATGTATTCACTCCCACTCCAAAATCCACCCTCTGGACAGATCTCCCACGATTTTTCCTCTTTGAATTGATGGAAGAATTCCATAGAAAACACATCAAATAAAAAACTTCCCCCTTCAATCAAATGCTGGTACACATAAGTTCTTAAAGTCTTTCTGTCTTCGGTTGACAATGCGCCATAATCGCAATAAATCATGGTGGAAACATCAAACGTCTTATTCAAATCCATGTTTAAATAATTCTGGCAATGATATGTTATGTCCAGCTCCTGCTGTTTGGCCGCTTTCTTTGCATACTCAATGGACCTCTCTGAAACATCAATCCCAGTAACCTGATAGCCCATCTTAGCAAACCGTTCCGTATATAATCCAGGGCCGCAGCCAAGGTCCAAAAGCTTATGATACTTGTCAGGAGGCAGCCGTTTCCCTATCCATTGAGCTGATTTCTCAATAAAGTCTGCTTTTCTGCTGGCACCTTCAAAATTGGGATCCAGATGTGCATGTAACATTTGTTTGGAAATATGTTCCTCATTCCAAAATGCTGCTTCTGACTTCTTATATAGGGCTGGTTGTTCAAACATCTGTTTCATTCTTTGATACATAATTTCCTCCTATTATCTCTATCAATGATTTACGATTCTGTAAATGATTACTTCTCTTCCATCAATTTTAATTCGTACATTCTCTACTTCTGTGATATAATAATCCAAAATACAATATCAGGATGTGAAAAATGATAATGAAACCTTTATTATTTATACTGATTACCACGTTTTACATTGCATACTTTGCAAAGCAGATTCTTCTAAAAAAAAGAGGAATCGTTACAAACCGTCTGGCAAAGGGACAGAAGCCAAGGAAAACAGCTATGATAGAAACCGGCCTGCTCCTTATTACTTACGGTATGGCAATATTCCAATATGCCAGCTTATTTCTTGAGAGATATTTACTTCCACTGAAACTGCCCGCATCGCTTCGCTGGCTGGGCATTGTCCTGGCTTTCATTGGAGTCCTTTTCTTTATTCTTGCCATTACTACCATGAGGGACAGCTGGCGGGCCGGAATCGACGAAAGCCAGAAAACAGCCATGGTTACAAGAGGAATTTACAGCATCAGCCGGAATCCGGCGTTTGTGGGATTCGACCTGCTCTATATTGGCTCTGCTCTGGCTATGCCAGGAGTACTCATCTTTGTCTTAGCCCTTGCAGGCGTCCTGTTTATGCATTTGCAGATTTTAGAGGAAGAGGTTTACTTACCGCGGATTTTCGGTGATGAATATGCAGAGTATCAAAAAAGAACCCCTCGCTATTTTCTCTTTTTTTAATTTTATTTGACTACGTTATATGTATGGGTATTGCAACATGAAAAATGTCAACAAGATAAGATTTCTCTTGTGTAAAACATTCATGTTACAATACCCCTTTTTATTTTGTTATTTCTCTATTTTTATCACCTGGTCAATCCAGTCGCAGTAAAATGCCTGTTCATGAGAAACAAGTAAAACCGTGCCGGAAAAATCAATTAAGGCTGACTTCAGTGAATCCTTTGCCTGAGCATCCAGATGATTGGTAGGCTCATCGAGGATTAAAAAGTTGCACGGTTCAAACTGGAGTAAGCATAGTTTAACCTTTGTCTGTTCTCCTCCGCTTAAGGTTCCTATGGGCTGCATGGCATGTTTACTGGATATTCCGTTTCGGGCAAGATGCTCTCTTACTTCCTTTATGGTCAGGGCTGGATTTTTATCCGAAACTACTTCCATCGGCGTTTTCCTACCATTTTCCCATCTTAAATCCTGTTCAAAATAACACACCTTCACCTGATCTGAAAATCGGTAACAGCCATCAAGAGGTGAAAGCTGGCCCATCAAGGTCTTTAATAGTGTGGATTTACCGATCCCATTAAAGCCCGTAATGACTGCTTTCTGGCCTCCTTTTAAGCTAAAATGAATGCCTTCCAGAACAGGAGTATCATATCCCACTGCCAGATTTTTCACAGTCAGATGCTCTCCATTGGTAACAGGAAGCTCTGGAAAGCAAAAATATGGCTTTCTCTCTTTTTGATGCAATGCCTCCATCCTATCCATGCGGTCAAGCTGCTTTTGACGCCCCCTTGCCATCTTTGATTTTCTTCCGGCAATGTTTTTACGGATAAATTCTTCTGTCTTTTTAATCTCTTTTTGCTGGGCGGAATACTGCCTGATATAATCCTCTCTTAGAAGTGATTTTTTCTTCAAGAACTCGGAGTACGTGCCGTAATATTTGGTTATTTTCAGATTATCAATATCGCAGATTCGGTTGGCGATTCTTTCCAGAAACCCATAATCATGGGATACCACCAGAAAGGCGTTTTCCAGGGAAGACAAATAATCCGATAACCAGCCGATATGCTCTTTGTCAAGGAAGTTGGTAGGCTCATCTAAAAGGAGAACATCCGGCTTTTCTAAAAGCAGCTTTGCAAGAATCACTTTTGCCCTTTGACCTCCGCTTAATTGATGAATGGAACGTTCCAGTCCCACTGCAGTCAGCCCCAGTCCATTGGCTACCTGCTGGATATTGGTATCAATAGAGTAAAACCCCTTTCTCTCAAGCTCTTCCTGATACCGGGCTGCCACACTTAAGGCATCCAGGCTTCCCTTAGCTCCTTTTTCATAGAGCCGGAGTGTTTCTTCCTCCATTTCGTAAAGTTCCTTAAAGGCAGACTTTAAAAAGTCAATGATAGTTACCTCTTTTAAAATTTCTGCATACTGATCCAGATACCCTACGGATATATCCGGTTGCCAATAAGCCCGGCCTGCATCCGGTACCACCTGGTCCGTACAGATTTTAATGAGTGTACTTTTTCCTGTTCCATTCTGACCTACTATGCCGATATGCTCTCCCTTATTTAAAGTCAGTTCTGCTTCTTTGTAAAGCAGGTTATCTCCAAACGAATGTGTTAATCCTTCCAATTCTAATAAACTCATGCTAATTCATTTCCTTTCTTCTCTTATGGCTTGCGCATAAACGAAAAAAGGCAGAAGACAAAGATACACAATGGTATCTGCCTTCTGCCTTTTGGCCTGAATGGGCCAATGGTGATATCAATGCAAAAGGCTGGGGACAAAACATTGTCCTCAGCCTTTTCATACGCAAAATGACACACGGAAAACAAGCTATAGCGAAAATGATACTTTCATTCCTGCTATGGCTATGTTTCCCGATGAAATCTTATGGCGTTGATTTATACGCTATACTCTGCACAATGTTTCACCGGTATGGATTGTACAGAGTTGAATATTCTTGTAGGTTTATCTGTTAAATAAAAGTTCATGCTGATCTCCTTTTAAGGGCACTGCCCTTCTTAAGCATCATACTACATCATGTTTTTGCTGTCAAACCCAAACTTTTTTATATGCCAAGTTCTTTCATTTTCTCCATTACTTCAAGAAGATTCTTGTCCTGGGCCATCTCGTCCTTATTCTGGAACCTTAACTCACTTACGATCTGTCCGTCGCTCATAAATAAGACTCTTCCTGCCCTGGCTGCTACTTTGGGATCGTGGGTCACCAGTAAAAGGGCCGTTCCCTCCCTGTTGATTTCTGCAAAGATATCCATGATCTCATGAGCAGTTTTGGAATTTAAGGCGCCGGTCGGCTCATCTGCCATTATAATTCTTGGTTGGCTCATAAGAGCCCGGCAAATTCCTGCCCGCTGGAGCTGGCCTCCGGATACTTTGGTGATTTCCCGCTGGGAAAGCTCCCCAATTCCCATTCCATCCATAAGTTCTCTGGCTCTCTTTTTAAGCCTTTGGGAATCCTTTTTATGGTCCCTTAAGGACGGGAGTAAAATGTTATCAAGGATATTTAGATTTTTTAACAAAGTGGGCTGTTGAAAGACAAAGCCGATTTTACTGCGCCTTAAATCCGCCAGCGCATCTTCCGAGAGGCCATCTAACGCTCTGCCATCAAAGGCAATGGTTCCGCCATCAGCAGGGTCCATTCCGCTTAATACATAAAGCAGAGTGGATTTTCCCGAGCCAGAAGGACCCATGACTGCTGCAAATTCCCCTTCTCCTATCTCCAGAGACACGCCAGTAAGTACTGTCTGAGGTTCCCCGCCCTGGTCATATACTTTTACAATTCCTTCTGCTGTGATCAGTTTTTTCATCTCTTACTCCTTTATATGCTGGGATATTTGAATGCTCCTGATCCCTGACGTTCCAAGAAGTGTCGCCAGCAATACGGTACTTCCCATCAGTAACGGCATGATCAGATAAGCGGATACAGGATCTATGACAAATCGAAAGGCTGCAGCTCCAAAAGATGCGATTAAGGCGCCTGCCATGGCCTCTCCCAGCGTATTGGAAAGAACCGTACCAAGCAGGACTCCCAGCAGAAGAATTACCAGGAAACGGGTGATATACTGTGCAGAAATATCCTTAAAGGTATATCCCAATGATTTCATGACCGCTATGGAATATTTCTCTTTTGCAAGAAGCAGCTTCATCATCAGCATGGTAACCAGAAGAATCATGAAAAGTGCCGATACCATTCCAATGGAAGCGGCTCTCCCTACGGCACGAATGGTAGGTCCAAAGGTCTGCAAAATATAACCGTCGATGCCCGAAATCTTAGCAAAGGGAAAGCTCTCCCCGTACTCTACTGTTTTCTTATGAGCGGATACCCCAGGCGCCGCTTTTACGGCAATGGTTGTCCACATCGGCTTTTTCCAAGCCCCATCAAAAGATGCCTTAGCTGTTTTTCCGCCGTTGGTAATATCCGAATAAATACCGCAAACCACCAACTGCCTTTCCATACCAACTTCCACCAGCACCATGGTATCTCCCACCTGTTTGTTCCATTCATTTCCATTGAGGACAGAAAGAGCAATCTCCCCTTCTGCTTCCGGTGGTTTTCCCTTTACGTACTGCACGGGAAATGTGGTGTGGCTGCCTAGTTCAATTTTTAACGGTTCCACACTGCCTGAGGCAGATCTGGCATAGAATCGTTTGGTGGTCAATACTGCGTACTCAGCCACCTCCGGATCCCCCTTTAACCTCTGAATTATTTCCTTTCCCATTTCTTCTTCACCTGGTGTAGTTTGGATTCTTATGAGAAAATCACTTCGTCCAATCCCCATATAGGTGCTAAATTCAGGGGAGGAAATGGTGTGGTTCAAATTCATTGGTACCAGTATGATAAATGCAGAAGCTATTATTACAAGGAGCATGGTGGCATAAAGCTTTTTCCGACAAAGAACCTCTTTGATTCCAAGAAACACGTTTGTACTGAAAAACATTTGATTGCTTAAGGATAGTCTGCTTGATTTTCCCTTTGTCTCTCCTGCTCCTACAAAGCGGATGGCCTGCGCGGCAGATTGCTTGCCCATGCGTCTTAATACACGGTTAACAAAAAACAGTATAAAGCAATAAATCACCAATATGCCAGCGGCACCCAGACCTATGGCAAGGAGTTTACTTCCTCCCTCTCCTATGGTCTGACGGATATTTTTAAGAGCTGCCCCTGAAAGCCATAAGGATACCATGCCTCCAAGGAGACAGCCGGCACCACCTATGACTGCGTATTTGCCTAGATACAGCTTTTTCAAATCAGAGGTACGCATTCCGATGGCTTTCATGACCCCAATTTCCCTGGCCTCTTCCTCCATTTTTTCAAGAAGGGTAAAGCGAATGCATAAAAAGGCAATGAGGACCACCAAAGCGCTGATAAGAAGAATAACTGCAATCATCAGGCCATCGGATACACCATTCATCATTTTAAATAAAGGATAGGTCACCGTTGGTCCATCGGCTTCCAGACCGGCATTTATATAGGCAGATTCAAAGGCACCCAGGTCCTTTAGATCCTTTAGTCTGAATTCAATGAGATACTCGGGGCTGCCTAAGTCCCTTATCTCATTATAATCATGCTCACTAATAAGGAAACGCTTGGAGGAAGCCAGTAAGGAGTTCATCTGGGAGTCCTTAAGAAAGCCAGCCACAATAAACTGCTTTCCTAAAATAACAGCCTTATCTCCAAGGTGTGCGGTGCCATCTCTTCCATAAGCAATGGGAACAAAAAGTTCTCCATCTCTAGGGTGAAGGATTTCTCCGTCAAGGGAAAGAAGAAAATCAAAGGATTTACTTTGAGTGGAGAGACCATTATCCTGGACGCTTTCAGATAAGTTATTGGCACCTATTACAATTTCTGATCCCTCTGCATTTAGAAATTCCAGGACCTGAAAATCGGTAACGCTTTCCTCATTGTCTGCAAACTGCTCCAGACGGGCAAGGTCCGGCTTTTCGGAATTCATCTGAAGAAAATGAGGCGTTTTTGCCTGAACCATAAGCCCGTCAATGGCCCCGGTCAAATGAACCATCAGCAGTGCTGCCAGGGAAACCAGGGCAGCTGCTGCGGCAATAAAAACAAAGGTAATGAATGATACTGCAGGACTCTTTACAATGTCGTTGCGGATGATCCGTCGAAACATAGGTCACCTCCACCTTCCAGCTTCTGGACCGCTTTGATGCGGTATAAAGCGATCGAAACGATACACAGCAATCCGCCGGCTATGACGATTAAAAATCCGGCGCCTCTGCCTTCTCCTGTTCCAAGAATCTCTCCAACGCTTCCAGACAGCCCTCCGCCCTCTATGAGAAGGGGAGTAAACACATAGTCTGCCAATACTCCTGAGGTTGCATAGGCTGCGATATATCCCAGCTGGGAAATCAGTCCCACAAGCCCCCAGACACGTCCTTGCAGCTCGTTATCAATGTTGGTACGAAGGAGATAATCTATACTCATATTGGCAAGAGGGAGCATGGCAAAGAATAATATTCCTGATATGGTTATAAAGGTTAAGTTCTCCTTCATACCAAAGAGTGCCATGAACACCCCAGAGCCAAACAATGAAATACATAATACTTTAACATAACCTTTTTTAATGGGTATGATTCCTAAAAGGATGCTGGTAATGAGCATTCCCGATGCCATTAAGGTCTGTACCAGACCAAGAGTGGTGCTGTCTGAAAAACTTAAGATCATGGGAGATGCAAGCGTCTGGATATAGCCTAAGCACAAGGTGATAAACGTACCCATCCATACCAGTGTCATGACTCCTTTATTCTTAGAAAGGGCTCGGATTCCTTCCTTAAAATCCGAAAGAAATGCAGTGTCTTTCTCCCTTTCCTTTGTTGCCAATCCCTTTCGAACTACCAGTGTGGTTGCCAGAGTAACAAAAAATGTACTCACATCAATAATAAGCAAAAGACTGATATCAAAGTGTCTCAGCAAAAAGCCGGCAATCACCGGTGAAATCAAATATTTCGCCGATCCGGCTGCCTGAACAAGACCGCTGGCTTTTGTATACTGGTCCCCTGAGAGCATATCGGTAACCGTGGCACGGTAAGCCGGCTCCAGTAAGGAGAAAAATACGGAGCTAATCGTAACTCCCACATATATCTGCCACATCTGTACATCCTTGTATAAGAAACAAAACAGGATGAACAAAGGACCAAAGGCAGAAAGTCCGTCGCCTAATATCATAATCAGTCTGCGGTCATACCGGTCTGCCAATACCCCTGCCGGAGCACTGAGAAGCAGAGTGGGAAGAAAGGATAAAAGTGTCACCATGGCAACGTGGGAAGCCATGCCAGTCTTTTGATACACGTAAACTCCAAGGCCAAAGGCTGTAAGACCTCCTCCAATGGAAGAAATTAAGTCTCCCAGCCAGAGGAGAAAAAATTTCTGAAATGCATTGTCTTTATGATTCATGTTCATCATCCTTTTCAAATATTTGCTTAGCAAATGTGAGGGTTCCTGTTTCCACGCCAAGGAGACGCTCTGTGTGAAAAATAAAAGCTTTGGCACGGCTCAGCCTGTCTTCATCGGTTAGCTCTATCATATCTCCGTCGAATACGGTATTTGCATAGACTACCAGCATCTCCATGGCTTCATAGGGATATGGCGTGGTGCATAATCCCTGCTCCACTCCTTCTCTGATAATTCCAGCCAGGATAGGGGTCACTCCATTTAAGACAGCTTTCTGGGCCTTAAAATGCATCAGTGCATTCTGTGGCTTATGAATCTGCTCAATAATTTCCCTTCCGCTTCCGTGGTTCATATTAAGTGCCAGAACCGTACTTACGATCCGTTCATAAACAGGAATGCTTTTATTTTTAGCAATCTCCTCTGCTCTGGTTAAAATGCCTCCACTGTACCGTTCTATCAGGGCATCCATAATGTCTTCCTTGGATTTAAAATGATAGTATAAGGTTCCCCGTGCAATGCCAACGGCTTCTAAAATATCATTGGTACTGGTACCATCAAAGCCTTTCTGGGTAAATAAGTGATCTGCTGCATCTAATATTTCATTTTTACGTTCTTCCGGATTTTTTATTATTTTCATTT
The DNA here is from genome assembly GCA_000526575.1 of Clostridium sp. 12(A). GTDB lineage: Bacteria > Bacillota > Clostridia > Lachnospirales > Lachnospiraceae > Lacrimispora > Lacrimispora xylanolytica. The sequence goes on from JAGI01000003.1 coordinate 429,442, forward strand.
TAGCATCTCCTTTTATAGACCGACTGTCTGTCTATAGCTATCATATGACAAAATTCTACTTCTGTCAATGGAAAAATCAGAGATTCCAATGGGACCTTGTACCAAATGGGGATTGTTGATATAATAGGATAAGTCAGATGATCCTTCCTAAGAAAGCATGGTCTGACTTATAGTATAAACGAAATGGAGAATAACATGATTAGAGAGTTTACCGCCAATGATCTTGATGTGGTCATGAAGATCTGGTTAGACACCAACACAAACGCACACGACTTCATTCCAGCCAGCTACTGGCAGGGTAATTTTGAAGAAGTGAAACGCATGCTGCCGGAAGCCGATATTTTTGTATACGAAAATAATAACGCAATTCAAGGCTTTATTGGGCTTATGGAAAATTACATCGCAGGCATTTTTATTGATTCTAGCTGTCAGTCCCAGGGGATTGGTAAGGCACTGTTAAATCATGCGAAGGAAATCCGGTCAGAATTGTCCCTGCAGGTGTATAAAAATAACACAGGAGCCGTGAAATTTTATGTCAGAGAAGGCTTTCATCAGGTAAAAGAACAGACAGATGAACATACTGGTGAAACAGAGCTTGTCATGGAATGGACAAAATGAGAATCCTGGATTTACTTGTTTTTATAAAATCACGATAAAAACGGCAGTTTTGAAATCATTTCAAAACCGCCGTTTTCCTTATTTTTATTGCGCCTTTAAACGAACCGGATAACAGACCTCTGTCACAAGCTCCTCCGGATTCTTCGTCTGGGCTGGGCTCACATGATAAATGCAGAACAGGGACCCATTAAATTCGTACCCATTGTCATTGACCCAGCTGGCCACAGAATGGTTGGCATCTGTAATGTGTTCATAGCTGCCTTTATAGATCGCAGATGCGATTTCTACCTCAGGAACCATTTTAAATGTTACGTGCTCCGTATCCTCATAGCTTCCTTTTACGGAAATCTGAATCTCCACGTCAGGGTCGCTTTCTTTATGTTCCTGGTCATGGAATACGGCAAGACTTAAGCAATTATCATCGTATTGCAGATTCAGACCGGAGGTCTCTGTCATAAGAAGGTTCCACAAGATACCCTCCTGATCGTAAGCCGGTATTTTGTCTCTGACGCTTGCCACATATCTTTGGGGCATTGTTTTTAATGTTACATTATAATTCATGGAAGTCTCATCCTTTCTCAGCCTTTCTATGGCTGTTTCAAGGAGCCTCATACGGCGGCTGGTCTCCTGCAGTTCAGAATACACCTCTGACTGCTTAATCTCCAGAAATTTAGCCAGTTCCCCTGGGTTGTGGTAATTTCTGATGATATCACCGATGGCGGCAAGTCCAAATCCCATCTCTTTTAAGGATGTGATGCGACAAGCCATAGGCAGCTGATCCTCACTGTAATAGCGGTAACCCGTTGCCTGATCTATGCTTTTTGGCACCAGCAGACCTATTTCATCGTAATGACGCAGCATCCGTATACTGATCCTTGCTAATTTTGAAAAATCTCCTATTTTCAGCATGTTTTTACCTCACATATATGTGTTTTTGAGCTCAGGATCAGTATATAGTATCTCACTGTGTGAGAGTCAACCAGAATTTTTTATTTTTAAAGCAATTGACTTAAAAGCCCCTGCCCGGTGCTGTACCAGATCAATATCCCATGGCCTCTTTTGGGGATCCGCACGTTTAAATCCCACTCCGGATACTGCTTGATGACCTGAATCCGGTCTCCGGACGCAAAGGCAAGAAATGAGATATAGCACTCCTTATTCATAGGGTGGCTGCTGGTGATGTACCAGTCCTCTTCCATTGCTTCCACATGAAGCTTTTCACTCTCACCGGCCTTTTTAAGCTCCAGGGAAGAAAGCTTCTTTCCGCAACAGGAAATCTCCGCCTCTCCGGTACAGAAGGTCAGGCTGTTGCAGGAAGGACATACATAATATTTTGTATTTTTCATATTACCTCCATCGGATTCATTGGGCGTTAAATCACCTGACAGCAGGTTTACCATCTCGACTCCTAATATGGCAGTCAGTTCCGGCATCAGTGATATATCCGGAAGCCCCTGGCCCCTCTCCCACTTGGAGACCGTTTTGTCACTGATATTCATTTTATCTGCAAGCTGTTTTTGGGTCATGTTCTGTTCCTGCCTCAGAGTGCGGATCACAGCTCCAATTTTACGGTACTCCATGGTTGTTTCCTCCGTGTGCTTATTAGCTTTGTTCTTCTTGTTTCTTTGGCCTCCAATAACTGGAGCCATCCGGTTTACGGTTAAGCAGTTTGTGTTCAATGAGTTCCCGCCTTAATAAGAAAAAATCTCCGAACGTATGCCATTCCTCTAAGATTTCGTTTACTTCTTTTTCTCTGTATTCCCGGTCTTCCATAAACTTATCAGCAAGATACTCTAAAACGGCCGTTCTGCTTCCCTTTTTCTTTGGGAACTGCTCAATTCGACCAGAGGAATCCAGCATCCGGCTGATATCAATCTTCTCTTCCATATTCTTCTCCTTCCTCCGCTTTCTCCTGCCACATTTCCAATAATATTTTTATATCCTCGGAAAATTCTTCCTCGGTCTGGGTTTCTTTCTTTTTTAATTCCTCCAGGACTTCAAAGGAAAATGCTTCTTCCCCGTACTTATCCCATAGCTTGCGCATCCCATGTTCCGGACAGGAATTCATGGACTTGGAAAATAAAAAGCGGTTTTCAGCTCCTTTTAAATCCACGGTGCTCCGCAGCCAGGCCACTTTTTCTTCCTTGCATACAATTCGGTATACGCCACCAATAAGAGCACGGCTTTTATATTGTTCTTTCAGGGATTTTCTTGAAAGTTTGTCCACTTAAGTTTCACCATCCTTTCCTTCTGCCATACAAATGGCAGCACTCTTTTATGGGAATACTGACTTTTTTCAGGCATTTTATAACATCATTGTAACTGAAATACACCACTATTTCAATCTACGCTTCGTAGAGTATAAAACAAAGCAGCCCGGCTAATGTTCCTGCCGGACTGCTGCTATTCTTATCTGAAATACTGTGGGAACTGTCTTATGATTCCATCGGTCATAATATCTGCCAGTTCAGTTGCCTGGCTCTCAATATCAGTAAAAGCTATTACACTTTCCTCAAAATTACCTGCCAGCATATCATTTACGCTGTTTTTGATCATATCCAGGTGATCCCGAAGGAGATTCTGCAAGCTTTCCTGTGACCAGTTGGAATTGATGCTGCTTAAGAAGGAAGCCATCTGATCTGCATTGGCATACCAGCGTCTCTCCGCATCTGCGGCAGCATTGGCATTGGAATTCATGAGCGCAGTGACAAGCTCATTGGCAATGGTAATATGATTGGATAACAGCTCTGCAAATGCCGCTGCATCATCGTTACCGTAGAAGGTCTGCATTGCCATTTCAAAATCTCTTGGATTCTGCATAAGGCGTGCATTGGAAATTCCAGCATCCGGTAGATCAAAAATCATACTCTGAATGGCCATTTTAAGCCAGTAAACATTTTCAAGCCACAGAAGACGAAGATAATTATTCAAATTCTGTTCTGCCTTACTTACCCACATGACCAGGGGAGATTCCGGCTGGGGTGTTGGCTGAGGCGCTGGCTGTGGTGCTGGCTGAGGCGCTGGCTGGGGTGTCGGCTGTGGCATCGGCCTGGGCGCTGGCTGAGGCATTGGCCTGGGCGTTGGCTGTGGCATCGGCTGCGGCGTTGGCTGCGGCATCGGCTGAGGCGTTGGCTGTGGCATCGGCTGAGGCGTTGGCTGTGGCATCGGCTGCGGCGTTGGCCGTGGCATCGGCTGCGGCGTTGGCCGTGGCATCGGCTGAGGCGTTGGCTGCGGCATCGGCTGCGGCGTTGGCTGCGGCATCGGCTGAGGCCTTGGTGTTGGCTGAGGCATTGGTTGCGGACATGTATTGACTCTGGCAGCCGGTACGCAGATTACCTGACCTACAAACAGGTTATTGGGATTAATACCTGGGTTTGCAGTCATAAGTGCTTCTACGGTGGTGTTATAGCGTTGAGAAAGAAGCCAGAGTGTATCTCCTGCCTGAATAATATAGGAATGATGTCCCTCCGGGCAGCCGGAAATCTGGTTGCCTTCCATTAATTCATCATTAGATTCCTCCTGCATACGGGGCCATGACGGGAAGTTACGGAATTTGTAACCGGCAGGAATCCAGATTACCTGGCCCTCAACCAAATTGTTCGGGTTGATTCCAGGATTAATTGCCATAATGGTCTCTACGGTGGTGCAGTAGGTCTGAGAAAGTTTCCAGAGAGTATCTCCCCGCTGAATGGTATAAGTACGCAATCCTACCGGACAATTAGCTGGCGGCTGGGGGCTCGGGGGCTGAGGAGCCGGAGGCTGAGGTCTTCCTCTGCGAGGCACACAGATGGTTTGACCGACCTTTAAATTACCTGGCATTAATCCCCGGTTTGCAGACATAATTGCATCAACGGTAGTATTATAGCGTCTTGAAATCAGCCAAAGAGTGTCACCGGCCTGAATGGTGTAAGAAGTCATTCCTTGTGGACAAGAACTCATAATATGAATGCCTTTCAATAAAACAATTTGTCTTATGTTATGTTGAAAAAATCAGAATAGTACCTGTCAGCAAAAGAAAATTTTTATTTTTTTTCCTGGTGATTTTATTTCACTTTTCCATATGTAGATGTTCTCTTTTTTATTCCAAATGTGTGAAAAAATACAGGTTATCACTATCATCTCTTTTTCGTAATATATTATAACATAATTGTACATGCAGAAATGGTACCAAAGGTGGTGAGAAACTTCCTGTCATTCTTGTATTCTAAAAAAAGTTCTGATATTATTTCATTACTACAAAAATAATGCGAATAAGTAAGAAGGAGGGGTCTATCATGACAGCCGAAATTGCAGGTAAGATTTTTATGCAAATCCCGCTGGGCTGTGCGTTTTTTGAGATGGTATCAGAAAACACCAGTCACAGAAATGAATATGTTCTGGCAGATGCCAATGAAGCTTTTTTAAAGTACTTAGGTCTGGACCGGGAAAATGCTATCTCTAAAAATATTTCGCTGCTTCCTGAATTAACATCAGATGCCCCTCATTGGCATACATTCTTTTCCCAATTAAGTCAGTGGAATCATGATATGCCCCTTATGGTCTCAATGGAGAGCCGAACCTTTAAGGTAACAGCCACCAAGCTTAATGAAAACAGTCTGTTCACCGTTTGGGATGAAATTACGGATACATGGCAGCAATATGAGAACGAACAAAAAAGGAATGAATCTCTTTCCCGCTTCAATGACGTTTTCTTTGAAAACACTCAGGATGGACTCTTTCTTGTAGAATATGTAAATGGAACGCTTCGTTACGTAAAAAACAATGAGGCCCATGAACAGATGACAGGCGTGTCCTCTTCCCAGCTAAAGGGGAAGACCCCTGTAGAAGTACTGGGTGAGGTCGATGGGGGTGCTTTGGAGCAAAGCTATCTGCGATGCATCGAATCGAAAAGAAGTATGATGTATGAAGAAAGTTCCTACGTAAATGGCTCACAAAAAAACTGGCTGGTGAGACTTACTCCCATTGAGGATCGTGACAAGAAAACTTACCTGTTTGGTTCCCGCATGGATATTACGGAGCTGAAAGATTTAAAAAAGGATAAGGAACGGCTTTTAAAGAACTTAAATTCCATGTTTACGGAGCACGCTGCTGTCATGCTCATCACAGATATGGAAACGGGACAAATTCTGGATGCCAATCCTCCGGCCTGCTTATTTTACGGCTACTCCAAGGAAGAGCTACTGGCAATGAACATACAGGATATTAATGATATGCGCCAGGAGGCCCTCTGCCGTGAAAACCGGTATTTCTTATACTGCCACCGGTTAAAGAGCGGCGAGACCAAAATGGTCGATGTCTACTCCTCCCCTATTACTTATGAAGGGACTCCGCAGCTCTTTTCCATTATCTTTGATGTATCTGACAGGGAAAAGTTCCGGGATGATTTATATATGGAAAAGGTGCTTCTTAAAGTCACCTTAAATTCCATCGGAGATGGTGTGGTCACAACAAACAACGAAGGACGCATCACCTACTTAAACCAAACAGCTCAGGTCATTTCCGGTTGGAATCAGGCTGATGCTTACTTAAAGCCCTTCCATGAAATCTTTGATTTAAGAAATGCTGTCAATGGAAAGCACGTTACAAATCCCATTCAAAAGGTACTGAAAACAGGGAGAACTGTGGAGCTTGCCCATGATACCGTGCTCTTAAATAAACAAGGGAACATCATTCCAATTGCCGACAGTGCAGCTTCTATTCGGGATGATAACGGAATCGGATATGGAGTAGTCATGGTCTTTCGTGATGTAAGCCAAACCTTAAAGCAGCAACAGCGAATCCTGTATCTAAGCTATCACGACCCTTTGACCGGAATCCACAACCGCAGATATCAGGAAGAGGAAATCCTGCGGCTGGATAAGGAAGCCATGCTCCCGTTAACCGCGATTATGGGAGATGTAAATGGGTTAAAGGTAATTAATGATGTTTTTGGTCACAAAACCGGAGACCTGCTATTAAAAGAAGTGGCTAAAATCATGGAATTTACCATTAAGAAAAAGGGGATTGCCGCCAGATGGGGCGGTGATGAATTTTTAATCCTGCTTCCAAAGACCGGTGTAGAGGGTGCTCAGGAGATGATCCGTAAATTAGAAGAAGCCTTTGATACAAATAATACTCTTCCCTTACAGATCAGTGTTTCCCTTGGGTTTGACGTCAGACAGACCATGTATGAGCCTTTACACATTTCGCTTCATAAGGCAGAGGAACAGATGTATCACAAAAAGCTGCTGGCAGGAAAAAGCTATCGTAACAGCATAATAAATACCCTCCTGGCTACTCTTTATGAAAAGAGCATGGAAACAGAAGAACATGCTTTACGATTGGAGACTTACTGCATTGCCATTGCAGATAAATTAGGTCTTGCCCCAGAAGAAAAAAATGAACTATCCCTTCTTGCCATGCTCCACGACATTGGCAAGGTAGGCATCAATATGGAGATTTTAAAAAAGCCCGGCCCATTAAATGAGGAAGAATGGAAAGAAATGAGGCGGCATCCGGAAATCGGTTACCGCATCGCTCAGAACACGCCGGAGCTTTCTACCGTTGCTGAGTACATTCTCTCCCATCACGAGCGCTTTGATGGATCCGGATACCCCAGAGGATTAAAAGGAGAAGAAATTCCTCTTCTGTGCCGAATTCTATCGGTGGCTGACAGTTATGATGCCATGACGAATCATCGTGTTTACCGAAAGGCTATGGACAGTCAGGTTGCTATGGAGGAAATCAGACGGTGTAAGAGCACCCAGTTCGATCCCCATATTGTAGATATTTTTTTAGGACTGAATCAAATTTATAAATAAGATTGTGCAGGATTAACCGGTTAAGTATTCCGGATTGTCCTGCACATTTTTATTGCATCTTTATGAAATGATACTCTTAGTGATAAAAAAATTATTATTTTAAAAAAAGTATTGACTTTTAAAATTTAATTGTGTACAATACAATTGTGTTAAACAATAAAGAAATGGAGAGGTGCTAACAATGAATCTTTATGATATTACGGTCATGGACATGAAACAAAATCCCGTACCCCTTTCCGATTATAAAGGAAAAGTCCTTTTAATCGTCAACACGGCTACGGGCTGCGGATTTACCCCTCAGTACGAAGGACTGGAAGCCTTATATGGCAAGTATAAGGACCAGGGCTTTGAGATTCTTGATTTTCCATGCAACCAGTTCGGCCATCAGGCGCCTGGAAGCGAGGAAGAAATCCATGAGTTCTGCCAGCTGACATACAAGGTTTCATTTCCTCAATTTGCAAAAATCGAGGTGAACGGTGCCAATGAATCACCACTTTATACTCATCTAAAAGCTCGTCAGTCAGGGGTTCTTGGTTCTGGAATCAAGTGGAATTTTACGAAATTTTTAGTAGACCGGAACGGAAACGTACTAAAACGCTACGCTCCTACGGATAAGCCGGAAAAGCTGGAAAAGGATATCACCGCTCTTTTATAAAGAGCTCTATATAAAAAGAGGTCAAAGAAAGGAAGTATTCACATGAAAATTGAAGCAGTCAGATTATATGAGGGTGGCTATATGACACAGCCGTTTGCCATGGGAGGAGGGGTCAGTGAGCCGATTTTCGATGAAACAAAAACCTACCCATCAAGCCTTCAAAACTATGTCATTGATACAGGCAGTGAAGTGATTTTAATCGATACCGGAATTCCCAAAGAATCTCCTGACGCTCCCCCAAAGGAAGGCCAGAAGATATATCAGGGAAAACGGATTGATGATTATATGACAGCTTTAGAAAAGCTTGGCTACCGCCCGGAGCAGGTTACAAAAATTCTTCTGACTCACAAGCATCCCGATCATTCTGGAGAACTTAGAAGCTTTCCTCATGCAAAGATTTATTTATCCGGAGCAGAAGCCGATGCCCTCAAGCTGGAAGGTGACAATATCATTCGGGTGACCTATGAGGACGGCCCTTATCACAACTTTGAAAAGAGTGAAAAGATTGCAGAAGGAGTTTATTTCCTCCTTGCTCCAGGACATACAAAGGGCAACAGCATCGTAATCGTGGAAGCAGACGGACTCTTCTACATGATTCACGGTGATATTACCTACACGGACGCAGCTTTAATTGAAAACCGGTTGTCCGTTGTCTTTGAAGATGTGGAAGCAGCCAGGGAGACCCTTTTAAAAGCACGTACCTTTATTCAGGAGAATCCCACGGTTTATCTTTCCACCCATACTCCAGAAAGTCTGACCAGTCTGGAAGAAAAAAGAATCATGAAATTATAAGCATTTCATACTTCTTATACCTTCAGCCGGAACTTGTTGACCTCCTGATTAAGAATCTGAGCCTGAGCCGCCAGCTCCTCACTGGATGCAGAGCTTTCCTCGGCTGTCGCAGCATTGGTCTGAACTACAGAAGAAACCTGTGACAGCCCCTGATTGATCTGTTCTATGGCAGCGGCCTGTTCTGTGGAGGAGGCCTCGATTTCGTGTATTGCATCCCCTACCAAAGAAGCCTTTTGTGATACGTCAAGCAAAAGGTTTCTTGTGATATCTGCCAGTCTTCCGCCTTCTCCTACCGTTGCTACGGACTTCTGAATCAAATCTGCCGTCTGTTTGGCTGCTTCTGCTGACCGTGCCGCCAGTGTCCGGACCTCATCTGCGACCACTGCAAATCCCTTTCCTGCATCTCCTGCCCTGGCTGCTTCCACGGCTGCATTTAATGCCAATATATTGGTCTGGAAGGCAATGTCCTCCACCAGCTTTGTGATTTTAGAAATCTCATGAGAAGAAGCGCCTATCTCTGACATAGCCTCATTTAAGTTCTGCATATATTCATTGCTTTCCGTCACGCCCGCTCCTGCCTGAGCCACATATTCCGCTGCTTTTTGTACGGTGACTGCATTTTCTTCTGCCTTAATGGCTACGCTGCTGACAGAAGCATTGAGTTCTTCCACCGTTGCCGCCTGTTCTGTTGCTCCGGAGGAAAGTGCCTGGGCAGCATCGGAAACCTGTTCTGCACCGGAATTGACCTCAGTAGCTACCGTACGAATGGCATGCATGGTCTGGTTCAAATCCGCTTGAATCCTCTGCAGAGCCATACCCATTACATCTTCAGAGGAACGCAGTGGAACTTCCTTTGTAAAATCTCCATTGCTGATAATATCTGCAACCTCTACCTGCTTTTTGATTCCCTCCAGCATTCTTAAAAATGCCTGAGCAAGCTGTCCTGTTTCATCTTTGGAATCAACTTCACTCAAATCAATATCAACCCGGCCCAGAGCAATCCGCTCCGCCGCATTTACAACCAGTCCGATGGGACTGCTGATTGCTTTGGCAATCCGAAATCCCAAAAATAAGGCTGCTGCTGCACCTAGTAAAAGAAAGACCACCAGTAAAATAATCAGTTCCAATGCCAAGGCGGAATTGTCATCACTGGTTTTATCGGCTTCTGCCATTCGGTTGTCCACCAGTATGTCCATGTTACTCATCATGGCTTTGGTGTCTTCCATGCTGGTTTCAATGGCTTTTACTGCCTGGTCCGCTTTGTTCTCTTTTGAGAGAGAAATCACCGATTGAACCAGAGGCATATATTTTTCCTTAAACATGGTTTCTGTCTCATCTAAAAGAAGAAGAGAAGCCGAATCCGTTATGGTAGAACGGTATATCTCCATTCTTTTTATGAATTCTGTGGAACTCTCCTCACAGACCTTTTCTAGTTCAGAAATTTTCTGGACATCTCCTGCATGAATTACAGCATCCCTGACATTAATCCGTATCTGAGTGAGGGCTTCAATGGCATGAATCATATCATCAATGGGGGCTGTCTGCTTTTCATATAGGTAGTTACTGGCCTGAGTCATTCTTATCAAGCCAAAAGTTCCCACACACCCGATCACGATCATAAGAAATACCATACTAAAAAATCCGGTCAGTAACTTTTTCGTAATTTTAAAATCCTTAAAACTCTTCATACTTCATCCTCCTCTTTTGTTCAACGCATTTCTTTTACAAAAACCATTATCATTTCCAATAAATTGAGTATAATATATCTGACATCAATGGGTTTTAATATGGTCGCTGTTTATTCAAAACTGTGACATACCTTATTTTTTCTTTGTTTATAAGGCTTTTTTACGTTACATACGAAAAAATTGACGGGGAATCAAACGACTTTCATTTGAGTCACATGCATCATATTCAGCTTTTCTATGGCTGCCTTCTTCTGCTCCATCAGGGAATGGGCATAGATATTTAAGGTGATTGTAACATTGGAATGTCCTAAAATCTCACTGAGTGTTTTAATGTCTACCCCAACCTCCAGCGCCCTGGTTGCAAATGTATGTCTGATGGCATGAAATTTTCTGTCCTTAATTCCTGTATCTTTCAGAATTCTTTTATATAGCTTCTGATAAACACGGGGCTCAAAAGGCGTATTTTTGTTAGAAAGTATAAAATGTTCCTCGGATTTAATTCCTGGCTTTAGTTCTTTTGCAAGCTCTAACAAAAATCCAGGTAAAGGAATCTTTCTGGTGGAGGTTTTACTTTTTGGCGTTCCTATGTGAAGCATTGTTTTGCTTTCCACCGACTGAAAATTCCGAATGCGGGATACCGTATTTCCAATGTACATAGTCCCTGCCTCCAGATCAATATCACGCCACCGAAGGGCACAAAGCTCTCCTAAGCGTATGCCCGTATAAAAGCACAGAATGATACCCAGTGCTCTTTTATCCGGAGACATGAATGCAGCCTGCTCCAGTATTCTCTGCTCCTTCATGGTAAAAACGCTGACCTCCTGATGAGTTTTCCCGGTTGGTAAGACAGCCGCTTCCAAAAGCTTGGGCTGATTAGGGTAATCTTTATATATTTCCCTGATAGACATCTTAAACACAGAAATGATCTTTCTTTTATATGTCTGGGAGATGGAAGCGTTCTCAGAGATTGACTTCACAAATCCACAAACACAGGACTGGGACATGGGCTGATTTTCTATGGATTTAAAATAGGGAATTACGTACCCATGAATACAATGATAATAGCTCTCATAAGTGGTTGGCTTCACCCTCTCAGATACCGTGTCTGAAAGCCAGCTCTGAAACAGCTCCCCTGGATTTGTTGGAAGGGGAATGGTATTTTTCTTCTCAGCCTCCCTTTCCTGCCAGGCTTCCTTCATCTTGGCCCTTACCTCCCGATAAGTACTTGCATAGAAATACCGGTATTTGCCGTTGGCTCTTAAGCTTCTTCCTTCCCAGCGGCCATCTTTTCGTTTATAAATATTCTCTCCTTTGCGCGGCATCGCACGACTCCTTTCCATATGACGATCATTATGACGGCGGATTTTTTCTTTCAAACCGAAAATAACTGCTATATTTAGGATGAAATCCCTAAATTAGCTTAGAATAAGTTTCATTTCCTCTTGTTGACAAACAATATCTGTCGCTATATAATGAAATTTGTCAGAATATGTCTAACTAAGGGGTCTCGGTTTTGAATAAACTGCGATCATAAAATGCCCGTTCCATAGTTATTATGGAACGGGCGTTTTTTAATTTTAACACAATGATCCAGGACGTTTTTTACCTCTATACGGTCTATAAATATATCTGGACAGGTTTAAATTAAGAAACAGTATACTAACAACCTAATATTTAATCAACTTACTGTTCGTTAAGAATTATCTATGAAGCAGTCCCCTACGCCAGATGCGGTCGATGTTTTTGATAAAAATATATGATTAATCAGATGACTATGTATGGCACTTTTTTCAAATTACTACAGAATTAAATCGAAAGACAATCACTGAGAAATGAAAACAGGAAGGTTTTAAAAAAGTCCCAGGTAGCTGGCTCTCTTTATCGGTTCCACCATACGCTTCGGCTTAAATCAATATACGTAATCCCCTTTCGTTTAAGTAGACATACAAGCCGCACCAAATCTCCTTTCTTCTAATAACATGATAGTAAGAAAGGAGGCGCTTATATATGAATACTTGTAATTTTGAAGGTCTTACCGGCCGTGTGGTGACACCAGATGACCCTTTCTACCAGGAGTTAAGACAAGTTTACAACCGAGCTGTCAATAAATTCCCACTTGCCATCGTTTTCTGTCAAAACGAGGCGGATGTAAGCAATGCCGTCTTATGGTCCAGATCACACTGTGTATCCCTGCGTATCCGAAGCGGAGGACACAATTACGAAGGCTATTCCACAGGAAATGATATTCTTGATATTGATCTAAGTGAATTCAATCAGATTGCCATAAATGAAGCTTTAAGTCTTGTCACCGTTCAGGGAGGCGTTACCAATAAGCAGGTCTATGAAACTGTTTCAGCCCTGGGATATCCCTTTCCAGGCGGTACCTGCCCTACCGTTGGTGTAAGCGGTTATGCCCTGGGAGGCGGCTGGGGACTCTCCTGCCGGTATCTGGGGCTGGGCTGCGATAATTTGGTGCAGCTGCGGCTTGTGAACTATGAAGGTGTCGTCCTGACAGCCAGCGATACGGAAAATCCAGATCTTTACTGGGCCCTTCGAGGAGGCGGAGGCGGAAACTTTGGCGTAGTCACCTCTATGACCTTCCGGCTTCCACCAAAGGTCTCAAACGTTACACTCATCGATATTCGTTATTCCAATGCTGACCGGGAAAAGCAGTCCTTATTTATCCAGACCTGGCAGGATTGGCTGATGGATGCAGATATCAGGGTCACTCTTGTTTCACGAATCTTTAATTCACAGGAGGAGGGCCTGGGAATCATTGCAAGAGGTATCTTTTATGGTCCCCCGGAAGCTGCTCTTGGTATTGTAAAACCCCTATTAGAGCTTGGAGGTGTAAGATACAGTTTAAGAAGCCTTACCTTTTTAGAAGCTGTCACCATCATTGGAGAATTTTATCCTCCCTATGAATCGTTTCAGTCTGCCAGCCGTTTTGTCCTTCGTGATTTCAGCGAATGTGAAACGTGTCAGCTGGCGGGTCTGATTGCAGAGCGACCCAGGGGTTCTGTCTATACTGCTCTTTCCTTTTATGCTTTAGGAGGAAGGGTCTCAGAGACTGCATCAAATGAAACTGCATTCTTCTACCGAAACGCACATTATATCACATGGCTAAATACTGTATTTGAAAGCTGCAAGTGTGAAAATTCTGACTGGATCAACGAACGATTCTGCTATTTGAAATCTGTTACGGAGGGCTCCTATGTTAATTTCCCCTATGGTCTACTCCCCTGCTATCTAAAAGAATATTATGGAAGCAATGCCTGCCGGTTAAAAAAAGTAAAAAAACGTTATGATCCTTATAATGTTTTCTCCTTCCCTCAGGGAATTCTAAAAAAGCCACCGTGCCTATAAACAGAGAAAAATAATTCCATTTAACACATGAATCATCCCATAGCCTCGTGTAAATTCCCCTTACACGAGGACTTTTTTATTTCAGGTTACATTTATTTACAAAAAGCGACAGTTTTTTACTAATTTGATTGAGTTTTATCATTTTTTCACTTATAATCATAATTACAAATTTTTGGCTGATATGGAAATATTAGCAGATAGGAGTGAGCATAAAGAGTATTATATTTTAGCCTTGATCCAAAACATATATATTTCATCTGGCCCATAAAAATCGTTTGGAACACATGGCAGAACTGCCCTTTTTGTTTTTCAATCATCACCGGATTCCAAAGAGCCTGAGCAGAGAATTAAACTTATTTACGGAATGAAAAATCAGCAGTCTTTCATTTCGTCCCTACCGGGTCAGGTAGCTAGTAACTATCAGGAGGATTACTTATGAGAAATTTTAACGACTACAGTATATCAAAAAAGCTGAGTGCTGGATTTATAGCCGTAGCTGCAATTATGCTGGTGGTAGGTCTGGTGGGTCTTGGGAGTATGCTCCGAATTAATTCATCAGATACCTACATGTACAAAGAAAAGACCGCTCCTCTGGAGGATATGTTCACCGCCATACGAAGCTTGTATCAGATCCGTACCGATGCCAGGGATATGGTCATTAACTCCGACGACAAGGAAAAAGTAGCAGCGCTGGAACAAAGCTACCAAACGAACAAGGAACTGTTTGTTACCAGCTCAGAAATCTACCGAAAATCCATTCCTTCCTCGGCTCAGGATTCTATACAGTTATACGACGAAGCTATGAAGCTTTTTCACGATTCCTATGACCCTGCTATCACAAAAGCTATTTCAGCCGCCAAATCAGGAGATAAATTAAGCCTTCAATTGGCTTTAGCAAACCAGAGCGAGGAGATTCAGACTATCTATGGTAACTTTGATAAGCTGATTGATAATCGTATGAAAGAAGCAAATGAAATCAGTAACATTAATGAGACCATCGCAGTGGTGGCTACTGTAGCGCTGATACTTTTTATTGCTGCAGGTATGATAGCTGCCATTTTCCTTGGAAAAAGATTATCCGCTATGATCAGTATTCCCATCGGTAAGGTGGTAGACGCAGCAAAGCTGATTTCTCAGGGACAGCTTGATGTGGACCTTACAGACATAACCTCAAAGGACGAGACCGGCCAGCTGGCTATGGCTTTTACCTATATGACTAACGGGATTAAGGAGCAGGCATTGGCTGCCGTTAACATCAGCAACGGAGATTTCACTCAGAATGTTCCCATTCGTTCTGATAAGGATGCCATGGGACTTGCTCTGCTAAAGATTGAAAATGACTTAAACCAGTCTCTTCTTTCCATTCAGACTGCTTCCGATCAGGTAAACACCGGTGCAGAACAGGTATCCTCTGCTGCCCAGGCCCTTGCCTCCGGTACCACAGAACAGGCGGCTACCATCGAGGAATTAAATGCTGCCATTACAAATGTTACACAGCAAGCGGAATTAAACGCTCAAAATGTACAGAAGGCCACCGTTTATGTTGGAGAGGCGGATGCAGGTGTCATTGAGAGCAACGCGCATATGCAGAAATTAAATCTTTCCATGAAGGAGATTTCTGCTTCTTCCGATAAGATTTCAAGCATTACAAAGGTAATCGAAGACATAGCTTTCCAGACCAATATCCTTGCACTGAATGCGGCAGTAGAATCTGCAAGAGCCGGAAGTGCCGGAAAAGGATTTGCCGTAGTGGCTGATGAAGTACGAAATCTGGCTGCGAAATCCGCTGCTGCTGCAAAACAGACAGCTGAGCTCATCGGACATTCTGCGGTTTCTGTTTCAGAGGGTGAAAAGCTTGCCTTAGAAGCAGCTAACATTCTTTTAGAAGTAGGAAAAAAAGCAAAGCTTGCCGAACAGTCTATTAAAGAAATTGACAATGCATCTTCTGCACAGGTCGTTGCCATTGAAGAAATCAACCATGGTCTTGCCCAGGTATCCGCAGTGGTACAAAGCAATGCAGCTACAGCTGAAGAAAGCTCCGCTTCCAGTGAAGAGCTGGCTGCACAGGCACAGATGCTGAAAGAAGAAGTAGGAAGATTTAAGCTTAAAACAGAGACAGGAAATTATCAGCCTCTGAAAGAGGAGTCTCATATTTCCCATGATACATATGATTATGAATCTTCTTATACAAACGATACTATGTACAGCAAATACTAAAAAAAGAACTCAGGAAACCATCTCATTGGCTTCCTGAGTTTTTTATTTGTCTGGATTCCGGTTGGAACTTCCTAAGATCTTATATAACAGGTGATACAGCTGTTTCGCTTCTTCCTGATCAAGAGGGACACATTTTGTAATCTTTTCCGGTATGAGAACCGCCTGTTCCTTCAGTTCCTCTCCCTGCTTCGTCAGCGTGACAATGACACTTCTTTCATCGGTCTTATCCCGGCTGCGGCTTAGAAGGCCTGAAATTTCCATCTTTTTTAACAGGGGAGTTAAGGTACCGCTGTCCAGGTAAAGAAGCTCTCCAAGCTGTTTCACGGTAAGCTGCTTTTTCTCCCATAATACCATCATGGCAATATACTGGGTATAGGTCAGGCCAATCTCATCGAGAAATGGCTTATACATACGCACGATCTCTCGGGAACAGGCATAGAGAGGAAAGCATAGCTGGTTTTCTAATTTTAGTCTATCATAGTTCATTACGTTTCTCCGTTCTCCCACTGTCTTATATGGATTGTTTTACAGCAGCTGATTGATGCGTTCTTCTACAAGCTTCATATCAGCAGTAGGCTCAAATCGTTCTATTACATTACCTTTCCGGTCAACCAGGAATTTTGTAAAATTCCACTTGATATCCGGTTCATTCTTATAGTTGGGATTTTTTTCTTCAAACATGTTTTCCAGAACAGGTGTTAATTTATGGCCGGCATCAAAGCCTTTAAAATCCTTCTCTTTTACCAGATACTGATAAAGAGGAATCGCATTCTCTCCATTTACATCAATCTTGGAAAACTGAGGGAAGGTAACGCCAAAACGTCCAGTACAAAAGGTGTGGATCTCTTCGTTATCACCAGGCGCCTGATTGCCAAACTGGTTGCATGGGAAATCAAGGATTTCCAGGCCTTTTTCTGCATACTTTGCATATAATTCCTGAAGATCCGTATACTGTGGAGTGAACCCGCACTCAGTTGCTGTATTAACGATCAATACTACTTTGCCTTGGTAATCAGATAAGCTCTTCTCTTCTCCAGCCATTGGTTTTACTTTAAAATCATAAACAGACATGTCATATACCTCCTTAAATGTATTATATCAAATTATATTTATCTAAATCATCTTTATTATAAGTTATTCAAGAAAACTTGTCAACGGTAATGTAAAATTTAATTTTGTTAAATTCAATTTTGATATAAAAATAGATTGACACCAGTTTCGTCCAGTGCTATATTTGTATGTACAAACAAGAGAGAGGTGATGCTTTGAACAGGGTTTCAAATACCGAAGAACAACACGGCTTCCTCATGAATAGCTGTCTGTTTTTTACCACCACCAAGCTTTCCAGGGCTTTGGGAAAAATAGCAGAGGAGGCTTTTGCAAAAACAGGTCTTTCTCCAAGCCATGCCTCCCTGCTTTATCTTGTAAATCAAAACGGCGGTATGATGCAAAAAGATTTAGGGGAAACACTTCACTTAACTCCTTCCACCATTACACGGCTGATTGAAAAGCTGGAATTAAAACAGCTTGTCACCAAAAGGCTGGAAGGAAAGCAGGCTTATCTAAATCCTACCCCCAAAGGACTGGCCTTGCAAAAGGAAATCACAGAATCATGGGAACAGCTCCACAGACAATATGATAATATACTTACGGAAGAAGAAACCGCTCAGTTTATTGCCATTAGTGGAAAGCTATTAAAAAGCTTAACAAAAGATTTCTAGTTCATACGATAACAAAAAGCAAAGGAGAACATTATGATACACATTATTGCTAATAACTACGTAAAAGCTGACAAAGTTGAGGAGTATTTAACATTGGCTATGGGTCTGGTTGAGGATACCAGAAACAAGGATGCAGGATGCATCCGCTATGAGCTGGTTCAGGATTTAAAAAATCCACAGATTCTTACCATGCTGGAAGAATGGGAAAGCCAGGAAGCCTTAAACAACCATATGAATTCGGAGCATTTTAAAGAAGTTATGGCAGCAACTGCTGATTTTTCCGAAAAAGCTGCGGAAATTCACGTATGTAAAAAAATTAAATAAAGCACTCACTTATCCAGGAGCATTCTATCCCATAAACAGGATCAACGTTTTATATGCTCCCTATATATAGTTAGATTTACGGGTCATAAATCAATTATTAGGATCATGGAGGGAAGTTTTATGAATGTATTAGTAGTCACAGGCAGTCCAAGACGGAACGGCAATACAGAAATCATGGCAGAGGCCTTTGCCCAGTCAGCAAAAGAAGCCGGTCATGATGTTACAGTGAGGAATTTAAGCACCTTAAAGGTGGGGCCATGTCTGGCCTGTCAATACTGCTTTACCCACGATGGTGTTTGTAGCCAGACAGATGATATGAGTCATCTTTTAAAGGATATCGAAGTGACCGATATGCTGGTTTTAGCCTCTCCCATCTATTGGTTTGACGTTTCCGCACAGACAAAGGCCTTTGTGGATCGTATGTATGCCTTTGCTAAAAAGGGCTTTCGCATCAGATCCATTGCCATGCTCTTAAATTCCGGAGGTAATAATGTTTATGATGCTGCCGAAGCTCAGCTCAATGCCATTTGTTCTTATCTGAAATGGGAAAACAAGGGCGTCATTAAAATATCAGGAATGACAGAAAAGGGGAGCATGAACAATACCGATCAGCTGGATTCCGTCAGAGAATTTGCAGCCAGCCTTTCATAAGAGAATGTACATAATAGAAGATGGTGCTCCCAACAGGAGCACCATCTTCTATTATGTTTAGAGCTCAAGCCCTCTTAATTTAATATAATCTTTGATAAGCGTAGCAGTTTGCTCCAAATCAATTCTGCTGGTATTGATGATAAGATCATAATTATCCCAGTCATCCCAGCTCTCACCGGTGTAATAGCGGTAATATTCTTTCCTCTCCCGGTTGATCTTCTTCACACGCTTGGTCGCTTCTTTTTCATCGATCTTATCTACATCCATGGTTCTTTTCACAAGTGTAGGCGTATCTGCGTATACAAATATCTTTACAAGTCCCGGTACCTTCACATCTTCACGGCTTAAGATATAATCCGCACATCTGCCTGCAATGATACAGGACTCTTCCTCTGCAAGCTCTCTGATGACCTGAGACTGAAAACGGAATAAGTTCTCCGGTTTTACAATATCCGAATCTGTCGATGGCTTTCCTAACTGGGGTTTTAATCCGCTTACGATCCGGTATAGCAGATTATTTCCTGCCTTTTCATCTGCCAGGCGGAAAAATACTTCTCCCACAGCACTCTGCTCAGAAGTAAGGGTCAAAATCTCTTCGTCATAAAAGTTAATTCCAAATTCTTCTGCAAGAGCCTTTCCTACAATACGTCCACCGCTTCCGTACTGTCTTCCTATTGTAATGACCAGATTATTTTTCTCTTTCATAATGCCTGCCTCCTTTAGTTGCACGTTCTCATATCTTCTATTACTTACCTCTATTGTACTCTATTATGGCAGGATTTACAATTATTATTGCTTTAGAATCTCTTCAAAACAGATGGCCCCGTAAGGTCTGATGCTCATGCGGTATGCATTTCCCTGGCCCATGGCTTTTTCCATGTAGGCGATATACTCATCTGCCAGTTCATTGGGAATCATGGTCATAATAACACCGGCAAATCCGCCGCCATGGATCCTGCAGGCTCCTGCCTTTTTTTCTCCCAGGAAAAGCTCCGTCAGAGCCAGAGCCACGGTGATACCCTGCTCCTGATAGCTGGTATTGGTAAAGCAGTTCTGAAGCCATTTCCAGGAGGAATTGCCGGAGGCTGTGATATTATGCAGAAAATCTTCAAAACGCCCTTCCTTTAAGGCTGCCACTTCTGCGTCCACCCGCTTATTCTCCTCAAAGAAATGAAGGGCCCGAAGAACAGAACGGTCACCGGCAAATTCTCTGACCTCATTCAGGTTTAAAAGAACCTGTTCTTCTGTAATCTCTGCACACACTTCTTTTCCGAAGAACTCTGCTACTTTTTTCATCTCCAGGGGAACCAGGGAATAATCCTCACTTAAATCTGCATGTCCCTTGCCTGTATTAACGATAATCAGACTGTGATTTCTGGAAGCAAAATCAAAATCAATCTTTTCCACCTTTGGCTCAGATGGATTCTTAAAATCAATGGTGATAAGGCCACCCACAGCACAGGCCATCTGGTCTAAGAGACCTGAGGACTTGTCCCAGTAAACATTCTCAGAGTATTTGCCGATATGGGCGTAATCCACTGCGGTAAGACGTCCCTGATTAAAAAAGGTATTGATCATGCTGCATAAAAGCATCTCATAAGAAGCAGAGGAGCTAACTCCCGCCGCACTGATTACATTGGTGGTAATATAGGCATCAAAGCCGCCGATTTCATGGCCGGCTTCTAAAAATCCTTTGAACAGGCCCTTTGTTAAATCAATGGTTCCAGCCTTCTTCTCGCTTGGTTTTAAATCATCAAGATCTATGGTAAAATTCTGGTTATAGGTCTCACTGATTATGGTAACGGTCCTGGTCCCATTAATCGCGGCTACGCCTACACAGTCCAGATTAATACTTCCTGCAAGCACCTTTCCATGATTATGATCTGTATGGTTACCGCTGATTTCTGTACGGCCAGGCGCAGAAAACAACAGGACATCCTCATCCTGGGGGAATTTCTTCTCAAAGCTTACTAACAGCTCTTCATACCGTTTTATATTAGTTTCAATTCCTTCTTCTCCATATAGTGAAGCCATAAGTCTTCTGGAATCATCTGATTTTAAAAGCTTAATGGTATCGGTAACTTTCATCTTTTATTCTCCTTTTCCCCATTCAATTACATTATAAAACAATACTATGAGTATAGCATAATTGTCAAAAGTTCTACAATACATTATTCTACGAAATCCTATAAAATAATTTGACAGTATCACCAGGCCGCACCTATAATAAAGCAATGACGAAAACCGGGGAGGCTTCTATGTTTTGGAACGAAAAACCTTATCATTCTCTTGACTACGAAATGAAAAAACAATACGGGCATAAGATTTATAAGCTGGCCCTGGACGGGGGAATGACCTGCCCCAACCGGGATGGCACCTTGGGGAATAATGGCTGTATTTTTTGCAGCGGCGGGGGCTCGGGGGAATTTGCAGAATCCAGGTGTGCCCATATCTCTGTTTCAGAACAGATTGAAGCTGCCAAGGAAACGGTCAGCCGGAAGATGAAACCAGAGGAAGGCCGTTTCATCGCATATTTTCAATCCTATACCAATACTTACGCCCCTGTTTCCTATTTAAGAAAGCTGTTTTCAGAGGCCATATCCCATCCGGATGTAGGGATTCTTTCCATTGCTACCCGGCCTGATTGCCTTTCAGAAGACGTAATTTTATTACTAAAAGAGCTCAATAAGCAAAAACCGGTGTGGGTAGAACTCGGATTACAGACCATACATGAGGCCACCGCTCAGTATATCAGGCGGGGCTATTCCCTTCCTGTCTTTTTTGATGCTTACGCACGGCTTAAAGAAGCCGGGTTAACTGTAATTACCCATGTAATTTTAGGGCTGCCAGGCGAAGATAAGGAGATGATTTTTGATACCATCCGCTATCTATCCCGTTTGGGAGACCATGGAACTGATGGCATTAAGCTGCAGCTTCTCCATATTTTAAAAGACACAGACCTGGCCCTGGAATACGAAAAAGGCTTGATTCCCGTCTACACCTTGGAAGAGTATGCAGATTTGGTGATCGACTGCATCGCCCTTCTTCCAAAGGAAGTGGTCATCCACCGAATCAGCGGTGACGGTCCAAAAGCCCTTCTTTTGGCCCCTCTCTGGAGCGGAAACAAGCGCATGGTACTAAATACTCTGGCAAAACGCTTTAAAGAACGAGGTATCTGCCAGGGAGACAGATACCTCGGATAAGATTAATTATTATGATGAAGCACTCCCTGTTCATCCACAGTAACCCCAAAGGAGATTCCCTGAATGTACTGGTAAAAGCTCTGTTTCTCTCCTTCCCCTGTTAAGGTTCTGGTATAACCTGACTTAGAAGTACCTGGAACCAGGGATAAGGTGGTGCTTCCCCCATTAAAATCTACATCAAGGCGTAACAGGGCAGTCTTTGGAATGGAACTTCCAAAGATATAATTGCCAAGACTGTAGCAAATGGGCTTATCCTTATAATATTCAAAGCCCTGGAGTACGTGGGGGTGGCTTCCAATGACCGCATCCGCCCCGGCATCAATGATCTGTTTTCCCAAAGCCCGTTGATATTGCTGGGGTTTTTCATCCCGTTCCACGCCCCAATGGACATAGACGACAAGATAATCGCAGAGAGGTCTTGCTTTTTTTATCTCTTCTAATAGAATCGTAGGATCATATCCACTGACCATGCCAGGCTTCTGACTGCCGGCCACCCAGCCAGGATCGGGATAAACTCTTGAAGCAGCAAGAAATCCTATGGTCTTTCCTTTTACCGCCATGGTCTGCAATTGTTTTGCCCGTTCCATATTAGGACCGGCTCCCACATAACGAATGCCTGCCTCGTCCAGGGCAGTGCAGGTATCAAGAAGGGCATCGGTCCCATAGTCCAGCGTATGATTATTGGCAATGGTCACGATATCCACCCCTATTTCATTCATCATAGATACCCTGGAAGGGGGCAGCCGGAAGGTAAACTGTTTGTCCGGTGCAGCTGTCCCCCGGTCACTGAATGGGAACTCCTGATTTGCCATAAAGATGTCAGACTGGCTGATTTCCGTTCGAAATCCAGTATCAAGCACACCATTAATACCCTTTGCATTATCATAAGCTGATGTTACATAATTAGAAAGTAATATATCCCCTGCAAAGACCAGATGAACCACCGGGTTTTCCGGCTCTTTGTCTGGAACTTTCGTTTCTGTCTCATCTTCCGACTGTTTTACAGTGAGAACTTCTGTTTCTGTCTCAACCTGAGATTCCTCCCCTGATGGGTTGTCTGTTTCGTAGGCCAGGGAGGGCTCGGCCTTTGTTTCTTTCCATTCACTGATTCCAATCCATCCAATAAGCATTACGAACAGTAATGCAGGAAGGAAAACCAGAATTTTGATCCAGTTGCCTGTTTTCTTCATCAATGCCTCCTGATTGTTAATAGTTTCAACATGTTTTTTATGATTTCCATAATGTTTTCCACATTTTTCGAGGAAAACTCCACATTTTCTTATAAAATCGAGGATTATCCACATAATGCATTCTGTTTTTCCATAACTAAACCTTTATGCTTGTCTGGATTTTATTCCCATTTTTTTATCTTACCCAAATAATCAAGTTTTGTCAAATGATAAAAGCACCTGTATAACCATGAGAAAGGACATGGCAAACCTGCCATGTCCTTATTCGTGTGCGTCTATCAATTTATAGTACCACTTAAATCATCAGTTGGAACCACTTATGTATATACTAGTATGTCAAACCTCTTTTATCAATCTCTGCCTTATAAAGCCGATAGATATCCTCCTGCATATTTAAGAAGGATTTGAAGAAAATACCGTACATGAAAATTGCCATAAACTTTCTATTACGGCCTTTATCAGCTGCATTGCACAGCTTGATTAACTGCTGGTCATTGACCTTACCTTTTTCCAGCCTTCTTCTAATGCTGTTTTGCTGAATCTTGCTCAGCATTCTTGTATACAAATTAAATAAAAGCATAATTCCTAAGATAAACGCTATAAGCACGACTATTGAAGTTACGTTATTCATATAATAGTCCCTCCTTTTTTTATCCTTGTAACAATATTTATACCATAAAATGTTAAAAAGGTAAATATTTTATCTATTTTTAATTATGAAATCATTTAACAAAATATGTTCTTTAAAACCATCAAATTTCGTTATTGTCGCATTTTAAACAAAATTATCCCTGTTCTTATCATAAGTTTTGGAAGTATTATCCATATTATGTCTATTTTCATAAGTAGATAGTCCCATGAAGTCATATTGTGGCTGTGTAAGCTTAATAGATTGCCATATCTTTATATTCATGTTCCATTGCAAATAATCATTTCAGTGCAATGTACGTTGATGTCACCCCTCCACCTGCAATTTATATTTAATTTGTATTTCACTCCGCAGCAAACTGTTAAGAATAAAAAGAAGCCTGTCATGAAAAAGGGGAGGACTCTCCTTTTTTGCCCCGACAGGCTTCTTTCTTTTATTCAGGTATTTTAAAACGTTAAATTACAGCGTCATGATGATTCCACCGTCATTGGCATATACAGTGGCAACACCAGCTGTTTCCGTAATGATCACATCTTTGAATTCTGCTCTTTTTCTCATCTCCTGCTTTACATACTCTGCTCTCTCAGGGTTGTTGCAGTGAGCAATGGCAAGTACCTTATCTCTGGTATCACCTGCATTCTTAACAGCGATCTCCACCATGCGTATTAAAGCTTTATTAATGCCTCTTGCCTGATCCAGCTTTATAATCACACCGGATTCTGCGCTCATAACCGGCTTTATATTAAGAGCTGTAGCAAAGAAGGCCTGAAGTCCTGTAAGTCTGCCATTCTTTCGTAATGTATCAAGGCTTTCCAGCACAAAGTAGGTCTTCATATTCTTGATAAAGGCTCTTGCTCTTTGCTCAATTTCCTCAAATGGAAGGGCTGCCTGACAAAGAGACTGAACCAGCAGTGCAATGTTAAGCTGACCGGAAGAAGCGGAATCAGATCCTAACACTGCAATCTTTTTTCCATCGTTTCCGTGCTCTTCTTCATATAGCTTCTTACCAAGGACGGCGCTGTTGTAGCTGCCGCTTAAATGCTCGGATAAGGTAATGACGAAAACATTCTCTTCCTCACACTCATATGCCTCTTTATAAAGCTCTGGGGAAGGACAGGCAGACTTAGGTGATTCACTGCTGTTTTTTACCAGTTCCAGAAATCTTTTCTGATCAAAGGTGTCGTCGTCAACAATCTGGTTTTCTCCCACCTGTAAGGTAAGTGGAATTATCTGAAAGTGGGGATCCTTTTTTAAATCTGCAGTAAGATCAATGCAGCTATCCCCAATAATTTTATAATTCATAATTCTATTCTTCCTCCTGACACGAAACTTATCATGTAGTATTCATTACCATATATTATAGAGAAACCCGTCACGGATGTCAATAGGATTATGGAGAAAAGGACCGTTACCCTTTGTTTTCCAGGGCAGCGGTCCTTTATTTTTTATCATCAGTTTTGTGATTAAGCTTCTGCCATCACCATCATCAGCTCGTTGCTTCTTGCAATAAATTTAGTCATACGCTCTGATGTTAAAGAACCATGGCTTAACGCTGCAAGATCATAAAGCTGCTCGCAAATGGCGTTGGTATGAGATCCTTCCTTATGGTTTAATACATACTGTACCAGCTTATTGTTATAATTAAGTACAAGAGTCTCAGTGCTGCCAAACATGGAGTTATCCATACCAGGCATGGAATACATCTTCATCATCTCTGCCATACGGCGTGATTCTTCTGAAACGGTGATCATAGAAGATACTGCTTCATTTTTTAGCTTTTCAACCTTAACATCAAGGGTTTCTTTGCCTAACACCTTGCGGAACAGCTCAGTAAGCGCATCCACATCGGCTTTCATGGCTTCCTTATCCTCTTCACTCACTTCTTCCTTGAAGATATCGGATAAGTCAGAGTTAATGCATAAGAACTTTACATTCTCATTCTTCTGCTCCAAGTAGCCCACAAAAGGATTGTCTATGTTCTGAGTCATGTAAACAGCATCAAGACCTGCTTCCTTAAACATGTTAACATACTGGCTCTGTTCTTTTTCGTCTGTAATATAGAATACACTGTTTTCGTGCTTTTCTTTATTTTCTTCCAGACATTCAGCAATGGTTAAATACTTGCCTTCTAAATTTTTAAAGATAAGAGAATCATTAATCTTTTCAGCAAACTTTTCATCTTTTAAGCAGCCGAATTTGATGAATGGATTGATATCATCCCAGTATTTTTCATAGTTTTCTCTGTCTGTCTTAAACATACCGGTAAGCTTATCAGCCACCTTCTTTGTAATATAATCAGAGATTTTTTTCACAAAGCCATCGTTTTGAAGTGCGCTTCTTGATACATTAAGAGGAAGATCAGGACAATCGATGACTCCCTTTAACAGCATTAAGAACTCTGGAATGACTTCCTTAATGTTATCCGCGATAAATACCTGGCTGTTAAACAGCTTGATGGTTCCTTCCAGGCTGTCATAGTTGATGTTTAATTTCGGGAAGTAAAGAATTCCTTTTAAGTTAAATGGATAATCCATGTTTAAATGAATCCAGAATAATGGCTCCTTATAATCATGGAATACCTTACGGTAAAATCCTTTGTACTCTTCTTCGGTACATTCATTGGGGTGCTTATTCCAAAGAGGATTGGTATCATTCACCGGTACCGGACGTTTTGCAATTTTATACTTTTCAGTGGCTGGAGAAATTTCAACGACTTCTTTTTCGCCGTTCTCATTCTCTTTTTCCTCAGTTTTAGCTTCTTCTACAATGGTCTCGATTACGGTATCTTTGTCTGTCAGCTCATCCTTTTCAATGGTCTCAAACTGAGGTTCTGCAGCTGCATTGGTCAGATAAATCTCAACCGGCATAAAGGAGCAATATTTTTCAAGAACTTCTTTTGCACGGTATTCGTTACAGAACTCAAGGCTTTCTTCGTTTAAGTAAAGCTTAATTGTGGTTCCCTGCTCTGCCTTGTCTCCGTCTACCATCTCAAATTCGGTGCCGCCGTCAGACTCCCAGTGAACTGGTTTTGCTCCATCCTTATAAGATAAGGTATCAATGGTAACCTTATCGGCAACCATGAATGCGGAATAAAATCCAAGTCCGAAATGTCCGATGATCTGCTCTTCATTTGCCTTGTCCTTGTATTTCTCCAAGAAGTCCTGAGCTCCGGAAAATGCGATCTGATTGATATACTGATCAACCTCTTCCACAGTCATACCGATACCGTTATCAATAAAGGTAATGGTCTTTTCATTGGGATCGGTAATTACCTGAATCTTAAATTCAAGATCCTCCGGCTTCTGCCATTCTCCCATGATCTCCAGCTTTTTCAGCTTTGTAATTGCATCGCAGCCATTGGAAACCAGCTCACGATAGAAGATGTCATGGTCAGAATACAACCATTTCTTAATAATTGGAAAGATATTCTCGCTGTTAATCGTCAAACTTCCTTTTTTCGCCATTTCGGAACACTCCTCACTCTCTTTTTTTCTATTTTAGTTCCATGAATTCATGGAATTCTCTCAATATTTGCCTGCAAAGAGTATTTTAATACGCAGTCTAAAAAATGTCAATAGAAAATTAGCACTCATTTAAAATGAGTGCTAATAATATTATTCTTCTACAAATGGTATCTCGTTTTTCTTTAAAAAACTTTTAAAACCTTCATCCCATTCTTCATCAAGTGTCTTGTCCAAAGTGAACACAGAGACAGAAGTTCCTGTAATACAGGTCAGCTTTTCTTCCTCATAGCGGATATTGACATACAGTCCCTTTACCTGTTCTTTGGGAAATCCGATTCTTCTTGCAGAGAGAAAACGCTCTGTCCCCTCTTCCGGCATCAATAGGATAATGCGAAAGCTTACTGGCAGCCGCTTCCCCTTAATCAGGGAGAAGCAAAACGGCTTTAGGGTGGACCAGGAGGAATAGGTTCCTATCTTCTGCTCCTCCAGCTCCTCCTGGGAATAGTATCCACTTTTAATGGTTCCGTCTATGGTAAATGTATTATAGGTCGAAATAGATGCCTCCTTGATCAGGAAGCGGTCAAATACTTCCCCTACAAAAAGCTTGGAGGTAAAGGATTTAATATCCTCAATTTTTACTGAAATCATTTCATAATCTCCCATTCATGATTGTTCTTTGTTTAATATACAACGGATTCCAAACCTCTGTCAACGAAGGATTCCAAACCTTCCATTTCTGTGTTATAATAGAAAGATAAGTTTCGCTCTGGAAACAAAAAGTAGTAAGAAAAGAGGATAACATATGAATACCATCAAAGAGTTAGAAGCCCTGATTGCAGCATCCGTTTCTCCTTATCATTGCATTATGGCATCTTCCAAACAGTTAAAAGACGCAGGCTTTAAAGAACTGCCTCTCTCCGCTTCCTGGAAGTTGAAAAAAGGTGAATCCTACTATATAAATGTTTTTGATTCCTCCCTGATTGCATTTACCGTGGGAGAAAATCTTACCGATACTCCCTCCCTTCGTCTGGCAGCGGCTCATACGGACTGGCCCTGTTTAAAGGTAAAGCCGTCTCCTGAGTTGACTTCCTTAGACTATGGAAAATTAAACGTGGAGGTTTATGGCGGACCTCTTCTTAATACCTGGTTTGACCGTCCCCTTTCCATGGCTGGAAAGGTGTCTGTGATGGGTAAATCCGTGATGGAGCCAAAGACTATTTTTGTTGACTTCGCTCGTCCCATTATCACGGTACCAAGTCTTGCCATTCACATGAACAGAGAGGCAAATAATGGCGTGCCCATTAATGCACAGGTGGATATGCTGCCTATTATTACACTGATCAAAGATAAATTAAATCAGAAAGACTTTTTCCTTCATGCTCTGGCAAAAGAAGCGGGAGTCAGTAAGGAAGATATCCTGGATTATGAAATCTATGTTTACAGCCGGGAAGCCGGGGACTTACTTGGTTTACACGATGAGTTCTTTTCCGCTCCCCGTCTGGATAACATAACCTCTGTCCATGCATGTTTAAATGCAATCATAGAAGCTCCCTGTAAAGAAGGAATTCATGCGATTGCTTTATATGACAACGAAGAGATTGGAAGCAGTACAAAGCAGGGCGCAGCTTCTGCCATGACAGAACATGTCCTTGAAAAGATATACTTATCCTTAGGATATACAAGAGAAACCTTCTTAAACGGCCTTTTAAGCGGTTTTCTGCTTTCCATGGATGTGGCTCACGCATTCCACCCAAACCATGGGGAAAAATGCGACATTAAAAATCAGATTGTCATGGGGGATGGCGTTGCTATCAAGCTTGCTGCCAGTCAGTCTTACGCTACGGATGCCTCAAGCACCGGAGTTATTGAAGGCATCTGCCGAGCCAATTACATACCGTATAAGAAATTCTCTAACCGCTCCGACATGAGAGGTGGCTCCACGTTAGGCAGCATTTCCTCTGCCCTTTTGACCATGCGCACCGTAGATGTAGGTGTTCCTATGCTTGCCATGCATTCAGCCAGAGAGCTTATGGGCACCCATGACCAGGCTGCGCTTGTAAAACTTGCCACTGAATTCTTTAAAGCATAAAACAGAAACAATATCGATACAAAATAAGGGTCTGCCGCAAGAAGTAATTCGTGTGACAGACCCTTTCATTTATCATTATTTAGATGTCTTGTTCGTTAAGAACAAAGTTGGAATGAGCAATACAAAGCTAAGGACTAAGGCTAACATGAAACCATTGTGGTAAGCTATGGTCATGAGCGCAATCGTTGGTACAAAGGAAAAGCTTTTATTTGTCATTTCCATGCATGGTCTCCGGAACTACTTCCCGGCTTGTTTCCAAAGGCTGATTGGAGGTCCGGTTTCCTTCCCAATAACGGTAACCGTAAACTCCTCCGGCTATGACACCTACAAACAGAATCAGTACAAACAAAAACAGCATGAACCCTCCAAAAACTTCCCGCCCCCGGCTTTGTCTGCGCCTTCGGCTGTGGCTTCTTCTACGAATGGTATCTCTCTGGCTCATTTGCTTTCTGCCGTCCTTTCTTTTTATCAATCCGTTACATATTTTTTGTAAATTTCAAAAAAGTTAGTAGTCGTGGTCTTATCTTCCTTGGAGAACCTGACATCCTTCCATATCTCATTGCTGAAGGTCACAGGATTTTCCTCTTTATATTTATTATAAATCTGGTCAAAGGCTTCTTTTTTCCGTTTCCGGTACAATCCGGCTTTTCTTTCCTGGGTAGCTGTCTCATCATAATCATCGACGCATTTGATAATGTAAAACCTTCCATTATCTTCCACTACAGGGCTGATTTCTCCTTCTAACAAGGCAAATGCAGCCTCTTCGTAGGCCTTGGACACCTCTCCTCTTCCAATATGGCGTTCCATTGTCTCCTCTATGGAATGCTCTCTTGCCAGGGCAGAAAAATCAGCTCCCTCAGCCGTTGTAAGGGACAGAACCTGATCCGCCTGGGCCTTGTCTGTGAGAACGATCTGGTCTACGATAATGACCTTTGCTTCACTGTCACTGATTTCCAGATTCATATCCTTCGTTAATTCAGTCACCACCTTATTGGACAGGTAATATTGCTCGTACATGCTGTGGACATCTTCTTCTGTAATTCCCATATAGGCAATGTCTTCTTTTGTCAGGGATCCAAAGTATTCATCCGATGCCTTACGCACCTTTTCTTTTTCACTGCTGGTAAGGGTGACTCCCTTACTCTCTGCAAGAAGATTCATCATCTTCATCTCCTGGAGAAATTCTTTTACCTGCTCTATGAGATAGGTTTCAAAATTCTGATCTCCGGGCAGGTCTATGCCCCAAATCTGGCTGGTATATATTTGTTGGTACCGGTTTCTCTCCGTTGCCAGGATGATCATGGATTGAGGCAGTGTATATGCCTTCGTCTCCGCGATCTCAGAAACAATGGGGATATCTGCCTTACAACCGGTAAGCAGGGCAATAAGTGCCAAAACTGCCAGGAATATCCTTCCTCTTGGTTTTTTTTCACCTTTCACGTGCTTCCCTCTTTCCATGCTACAACAGCAGCTTCAGTATTTTTAACACTCCGTCATTGATATTTAAATCGGTACGGAACCTGGCCGCATTCTTTACTTCTTCTCTGGCATTTCCTACTGCAAAGCTGTAGTATGCCTGGCTCATCATCTCAATATCATTTAACTGGTCTCCAAAGACCATGGTCTCTTCGGGTCTGATCATCAGACTGTCCTGAAGAAGCTTTACTGCCTGCCCCTTATTGATTCCAGGCTTCATGCAATCCATCCACATCTCTCCTGCAATGGTAATCTTAAGACGGTCTGCAAATCTGGCCCTAAGCTCCACGGTATGGGCTTCCACCTCAGATTTACGGTACACAGATACCTTTATAAATTCCGAATCCACCTGGGTCAAATCATCCACCTGCTGAACCTGAAACTTATATCCATGGATCAGCCAGTCTAAGATCTCCTGATCCCTGGTTTCCACATACACCACATCAGGTCCGCTTAACATAAGCTCCAGCCCTTCTGTGCGACGTACCTCCTGAATCATATCCATAACCGTCTGTCTCTCAATGGTATTTAGAAATAGATTTCTACCGTGACAGCCTACATAGGCTCCGTTATCCGACAAATAAAATATTTTTTCCTTCACAGGCTGAAAGATAGATTCAATGCTCACCCACTGGCGTCCACTGGCGGCGGCAAACTGAATTCCCTTAGCCCGCAGTTTTAATATTACATCAAAAATCTCCGGATTGATTTTATGGCTTCCGTCAGGCACCAAAGTTCCGTCAATATCTGATACAATCAGCTTAATCATGACAATCCTCCTATTCAAGCATTCCTTTTATCTCCTGAAACACTCGTCCTACTGGCAATCCTACTACATTATTGTAATCGCCGTCAATCCCTTTGACAAAAGCCGCAAAATTCCCCTGGATTCCATAGGCTCCTGCCTTATCCATTGGCTCCTCACTAAAGGCATACGTCTTTATCTCTTCTTCTGACATGGGATATAGGGTCACATCTGTTTTTTCCACAAAGGTCTTTACCTTCTTCTCCGTTTGTCCACAATAAATTAAGGTGACGCCGGTATAAACCTGATGATCTCTTCCCTGGAGCATGGAAATCATGCGGTAAGCATCCTCATGGCTGACAGGTTTTAATAAAATCTGCTGGTCCATGGCGACTACGGTGTCAGCGCCTATAACAAGAGTACCTGGTTCCTGGTGCTTAGCCACATCCTGGGCTTTCTGGCTGGAAAGCTCAGAAACCACGGCCTCAGGTATGGAAGAGGTAACCTTTTCTTCTAAGGTACTTGGCTCAATCAAAGGGGTAAGCCCGATCTGGGCAAGAAGTTCTCTCCTACGCGGAGAAGCAGATGCCAGCACAAGTTTTTTCATTTGTTTCATATCCATCCTCCCTGTTTTTAAACGAACAAATAAGCGGGACCCGAATCGAATCCCGCCATTCATTAATATACTTTCAAACGACCAATCATAGTTGCATCGTCTTCGTCACAAGATGACTTAAGCTGCAGTCTCATGGTGTAAATAAAGTCGGCGATGTAGAATGCCAAAAGGCTTAATGCCACCATTCGCTCCAGACCTTCCGGAACCACTCCTGCCATCTGGCTTACAAAGCCATCCAGGAACCGGAAATAAAAGATACCTAAAAATCCCCAGGCAACACTGCTTTCCAAACAGATAATGCCCTTGTAGTTAAATGGTTTTCTGCTGTAATCCCACCAGAAGGAACCAAACAGTTTAATCATCATTCTTGCCGTAATGAGCTCCATGGTCGTAGCCATTAACGTGGTTGCAATGTAAAGTAGAATAAGATTATCAGAAAGAGGCTTTAGAAGAATCATGGCTCCCATGGCACCGAATCCATATATAATACAGAAGGGACCATGTCCAAAACCGCGATTGATCACTGGCCTTTTATTTTCATAACTGAGTACTACACATTCAAGAAGGTATCCAAGAAAGCTGAACAGGAAAAAACATATGATCCTGTGATAAATCGTCATACCCATTTTACCTCCAAATTTGACAATTTTTGAACTTGTTAAAGTATAATATGGATATCTTAAGAAATCAAGGTCTAATTTCTTACGATTCACGGAAACAATTCTGTTTATTTAATAATATTGTGCCATAAACAGGGCGAGGAGTATGCCAAGGAGCGCTCCCGCTGCCACCTGCAAAGGAGTATGGCCAACATATTCCTTTAATGTCTCCTGTATCAGCTCTCCCTTAAGTTTTAAAGGGTTTTCCAGCAATATGCTGTTTAATAATTTTGCCTGCCGTCCGGTTTCTCTCCGGACTCCCATGGCATCGTACATAACGATCATGGAAAGCACAAAGCAGACTGCAAATTCAAACGAGCCGGGGCCATAACGGTAGCTGGCAGCGGTCGTCAATGCACAAACCGTAGAGGAGTGAGAACTGGGCATTCCCCCGGACCCCACTAACCTCTCCGGATTAAAATTTCTGTTAAGAGCAAGATCAATCAGTGTCTTTAAAACCTGAGCCACCATCCAGCCTGTGACAGCGCTCATTAAAACCTGGTTTCCCAGTATATCATCCCAATATTTCATGGTTTCCTCCATCTTATGCAGTACTTTTCCAGCCAACGCTGAATAAAAACCAGCGTTTGAACCTGGCTACGGTTTCTACGAGACCGCAGAATTTGTCCGAATAAACAATCACCAGACCTCCCCTGGTCCTTGGCGGAATCGGGGTTAACGGCCACATATGACGCAGGATCATGTCTTTTTCATTCTCTGTTAATTCAAAGTATTTGACTGCGTTATTCAGTGCAGTCCTGGGATGAGTAAAACCATGAAAATGTTCCCCGGTTTCTCTGGCATGGGTATGCCAGTCATACAAAAATAAATCATGAAGAAGACCGGCTCTGGCGACTTCTTTATAGTCCCAGCCCAGCCTTCTACAGATACTGTAGCTCATATAGGATACTTTGATGCAGTGGTGTTTACAGGTTGTATCCCCATGCTGCATATAGTTTTCCATGGACTGGAATATGGGGTGCTCTAAGATATCTTTCACACAATCCATATAAACCAGATCCGCATTGTAGTTTTCCTGTTCAGCCCAGGAAGAATCTTCTGCCCACGTTACGGCAAGTTCTTTTTCTTCCCGGGTGAAATGCATGCTTTTCATTTTTATTCACTCATTTCTTTTCTGTAATTTCAGTCTGCTAGCAGCCAGTGAGCCAGTCGTAAAGCTCCTGATATTTCATGGCAGAAGTTTTCCATGAAAAATCCTTTGTCATAGCACGGCAGACAAGCAGGTTCCACTCTTTCTTTTTATCGTAGAAAATGCTTTCCGCATACCGAATGATCCCAAGCATCTCATGGGCATTGTAATTGGAGAAGGAGAAGCCGGTCCCGCTCTTCTCATATTCATTGTAAGGCTCTACGGTATCCTTTAACCCTCCGGTCTCCCTGACAATGGGGAGTGTTCCATAGCGAAGCGACATCAGCTGACTGAGCCCGCATGGTTCAAATAAGGAAGGCATGAGAAATGCATCACATGCTGCATAGATCTTGTGGGACATGGCCTCTGAATAATATATATTCGCAGAAACCTTATCCTGATACTTCCATGCGTAATGACGGAACATATTCTCGTAACGTTCATCTCCGGTTCCAAGGATGACAAGCTGAATCTCATCCTGACACAGTTCATCCATGATGCACTGAATCAGGTCAAGTCCCTTCTGATCCGTCAGTCTGGATACAATGCCGATCATAAATTTGTTTTCATCCTGAGCAAGGCCAAGTTCCTTTTGAAGAGCTGTCTTATTCTTACTCTTTTCGTTTTGAACGTTTTCGAAATTATAATTCTGTACAATGTATGTGTCATTCTCAGGATTGAATTCTTCGTAATCAATCCCGTTTACGATACCTCTAAGACTGCCTTCCCTGGCACGCATCAGGCCATCAAGGCCTTCTCCGTAAAAGGGCATCTGAATTTCCTTTGCATAGG
This sequence comes from Clostridium sp. 12(A), assembly GCA_000526575.1. Taxonomy (GTDB): domain Bacteria; phylum Bacillota; class Clostridia; order Lachnospirales; family Lachnospiraceae; genus Lacrimispora; species Lacrimispora xylanolytica. The sequence goes on from JAGI01000003.1 coordinate 464,307, forward strand.
TGTCACTTACTGTAGTGATGGCATCTGCATATACGATGCCGCCTTTTAGCAAGTTACCGTCCTTATATGCCTCCAATTTGTCCGGAGTAAAATAATAATCCGGAAGGCAGGTAAGCCTTTGTATGGTCTTTACATCCCATACGCCCTGAAATTTTAAGTTGTGGATCGTAATCACCGACTTCATGCTGCGAAAAAATTCACCGTCATGAAACCGATCCTTTAACAGAACAGGAATAAGTGCAGTCTGCCAATCATGGCAGTGTACCACATCCGGCTGAAATCCAATGACCGGAAGTGAGGATAAAGCTGCTCTTGAAAAGAAGCAGAATTTTTCCAAATCATATAACCAGTCCCCATATGGTTTGGGGCCATTAAAATAACTTTCATTGTCTATGAAATAAAACGTGATACCTTCGTAAACATATTGAAGAATTCCCACATATCTGCTCTGATCCAGATAGTCCATATAAAAGTGATCAATATAGGTCATCTGGTTTCTCAGTTCTTCTTTGATGCATAAATACTTGGGAATCATGACTCTGATATCAAAATACTCTTTGGGAAAACACTTGGGAAGGGAACCTACAACGTCTGCAAGTCCTCCAGTTTTGATAAAAGGTACTGCCTCTGATGCTACGAAAAGTATCTTCTTCATCCACAAACCTCCCTTATCCTTACCACTAAAATGGTGGCATCTGTTAGTCTATAGTATACTTCATTTTAAAGAAATAAGGAAGTATCTTTCCGTATATTTAGGAAAGTTTAGGAAAGTTTTTTGTAATCAAGTCGTATTTTATCTGCGATTAATGCGATAAACTCTGAGTTTGTGGGTTTTCCTTTGCCAGTACTTACCGTATAACCAAATAATTCATTGATGGTATCCATCTTTCCTCTGCTCCAGGCTACTTCGATCGCATGACGGATGGCTCTTTCTACTCTGCTTGGTGTTGTCTGGTGTTTTTTAGCTATAGAAGGATAAAGTATCTTAGTGACTGAAGTAAGCATCTCCTGGTCCTGTACAGAAATGACAATGGCATCCCGAAGGTACTGGTATCCTTTGATATGGGCAGGAATTCCAATTTCGTGGAGCATCTGTGTTACATCATTTTCCAGATTCTGCTCCATATATTCGGTTTTATTGACATAAGGCTTCACCTTTTTCATCCCCTGTAAATTAGGTGCTTTTGTCTTTCTCTGACCCACTCTTCGAACCTTATCGACGATAATTTCCTTATTGAATGGTTTCATTATGTAATAATTTGCTCCCATGCGAAACGCGTCTTCGGTAATATTCTCGCTTCCTGCCGCTGTTACCATAATAAACGACGGTATCTTTGTAACAGAACCGTTGCCCCTAACTCGTTCCATTACTGTTATTCCGTCCATTCTCGGCATAATTACATCCAATAAGACAACGTCAGGATTTGTTTTGAGGATCATGTTATAAGCATCTTCGCCATTATCCGCTCTGCCTACAACGTGGAAATCCTCCTCTCCTTCCAGTATATCGTTCAACAGATTTAGTGTCTGAAGGTTATCATCGGCAATTGCAATACTGATTTCTGACATAGTAATACTCTCCTCCTGATTCATAAAAATAAAATAAAACTAGTGTATAGCCATTATAATCTTGCCCCAGCTTATGCCGCAATGGAATTCTATCGCAGGATTCGACAAATAATGATTTTTACAAGCTGATTTCCAAATTTTTCCAAATTTCTAAAAATGTCGAACCGATAAAATGCCTTTTTGCATCTTGATTCGCTCCCAGCCCCCCTTTTTAACCAGTGTTGAAATTTGATGCTCCGTGTCGGCAAAAAAATCCGGCCTTGTTCTATTCCTGGTTCTTATACTAACATATTCCCTCTGCCTTGAAAAGTGTTAATCATCAGATTAATATAATTTATCTTACTTTTTTTTAGATTTTTTGAGATTCAAAGTATTTATTTACATACATTTCAAACATTACGGGCAGAATGTAATAGAAGAAAAGGACAGCACTGTAATCCCATTACAATCCTGTCCTTTTCCTACCATATTAAAATTTAATGATTCAACATGTTCTCGATAAAGATTCCGTAACCTCTTGTAGAATCCTGAATGAAAACATGAGTCACCGCACCAATGAGCTTACCGTCCTGAATAATAGGGCTTCCTGACATACCCTGGACAATACCTCCAGTGAGTGCTAAAAGATCCGGATCTGTGACTTTAATGACCATTCCTTTGCTTTTGTGAGCCGTGGAGTAATCCACACGCTGTATTTCAATCTCATAATCTCTTATCTTGCCGGATACATCACTTCTGACGTATGCAACGCCCTTTTTAACATCCTGACGGTATCCGATGGGTATGGCGTCCTGCTTTATATTTTGCTTAAAGCGGTCGTTTACTGTTCCAAATATTCCTTCTTCTGTGTTGGCTGTAATCGTTCCCAGAGTGGAGCCAGGGCCATAATAGATAATGCCGCTCATCACACCCGGTTTTCCAAAGGTGCCTTTTTCAATTCCCATAATTGCTGTTTCATAGAGAGAGCCGTCTGTAATCTGTACTACATTACCGGTATCACTGTCACTGATGCCGTGACCAAGTGCTCCGAACTGACCATTCATATCCACATAGGTCATGGTACCGATTCCCTGAGTGTCATCTCTGACCCAGACGCCGAGTTTATAGGTGCCATCTTCGGTCTGAACAGGATTCATCTTTACATCAATGGTTTCCCCATTTCGTCTGACCTTTAAAATTGCTTCCGCAGCGCCTATCTTGTTTAATTCACTCATCAGGGTTTCTTTGTCTTTTAGCGGAGTTCCGTTAATGGTTTCAATGTAATCACCAGATTGCAGAATGCCAAATGCTGGTTCCGTTGTCATTCCGTCCTTTTTTGTTACATCTCCAGTACCTATGACCATGATACCATTGGATTTTAAATAAATTCCAATTGGAGTGCCGCATGGAACGGCATACTTGGTATCTACCACGTTGACCTGTATGTCTTTTAGCTGAATAAAGCCAAAAAGCTTCAGGCCCAGTTTGTAGCTTCCCTGATTTTTAGAATACACAGAGAAGGGCTCGTTTAACTGCAGGTGGATCTGATCGGAAGGGATATTGGAACCATTGCTTAGGACCACTTCCTCACTGTCTGAATGGAGGGTTACATCAAAAGGCATGGAGAAATGAAATTGTTCTTCTTCCTCTGCTACAATATTCAATTTGTCGGGGATCACCCGTTTCATATAGAACCAGGAAAACCCGATGCAAAAGACCAGGCTGATCCAGAACGCTCTCACGATAAGCTTATGAACTTTGTTTTTACCCATCTCACATACCTCCTTAGAAGAATAAAGGAGACAATTTTTTTGGCTCCTCTCATAGTATGTGAGAAAAAAGTAAAAACACTCTGTCATATTTTAGTTGAATTCATTTAATTTTGGTCATTGTTTTTTTGACAGCAAGCCGTTTCATCTCTCTGGCGTTCTCTCTGACTGCTTCCGTGATCTTTGCACCACCGAGAAGTCTTGCCAGTTCTTCCACCATCTCCCCATCATTCAGCGTACGAATGGTGGTTTGAGTCATTCCATCTTTTGCCGATTTTAAAATTTCAAAATGAGCATCGGCCATAGCGGCAATCTGAGGCAGATGGGTAATTAAGATCACCTGATGGCTGTTTGCGATATAGGAAAGCTTTTCTGATACCTTCTGCGCTGTCCTGCCGCTGATTCCAGTGTCGATTTCATCAAAAATCAAAGTAGGGATATCATCGGAATCGGCAAGGACTGTTTTCACTGCCAGCATGATTCTTGATAACTCTCCGCCGGAAGCCACCTGGCCAAGAGGCTTTAAGGATTCGCCAGGATTTGTGGAAATAACAAATTCCGCTTCGTCATAACCGTTTGATGTATAGTGGTCCAGACGTTTAAATTCCATAGAAAATTCCACATCTAAAAAGTTTAAATCATTTAAGCCTGCTTTGATTTTTTTTGTCAGTTCTTTTGCCGTGTCTTTTCTCATATAAGATAATTGTCCGCATAAGTCGTCCAGTTTATCCTCGATTTCCTTAATATCCTGTTCTGTTTTCCGCTTTAAGCTGTCGTAATCTTCAAGCTCCTGTAAGCGTATCCTTTTTTCTTCCAGATTTGTAAAAATCTGACTTACACTTTTGCCGTACTTGGCTTCCAGATTATGTATGACATCAAGCCTTTCCTCGATTTGACTGTATTCTTCCTCATCAAATGACATATCATCCATATAAGAAGAAATTTCATGGTTGATGTCACTTAAAATAGAGTCCGCATCAAACAGCTGATCTCTGATTGCTGACAGCCTTTCATCATAAGAAGCAACGGATTCCATCTCTTTTAAAGCCCGGCTGATTAAATCCGTGCTCACAGCAGAATACGCTTGGGAAAGACTTTCGGCTATTTTTTTTCCGTGAAGAAACAGGCGGTATCTGGAAGTAAGCTCTTCTTCCTCTCCATCTTTTAAATCAGCGTTTTCTATCTCTTCCATCTCAAAACGGATGAAATCCATTTCCCTGAGTCTGGTCTCTTCATCAAGAGCAAAGGTAGAAAGACGTTCCTTTAGCCGGCAATATTCCCGGTATGCTTCTGCAATATTCTCTTTTAGCTCATGGGACTTTTTATCCTGGTATCGGTCCAGAATCTCGAGATGTTTTGATTTGTAGAGTAAAGACTGGTGTTCATGCTGTCCATGGATATCAATTAATAGTCCGGTGATATCCCGCAGCTTTCCTGCGGTCACCGTTTCGTCATTGATTTTGCTCAGACTTCTGGAAGGCATGATTTTTTTTGATATGATTACCGTACCATCGCCGTCGGGATGGACGTCATATTCCTTTAACATGGAAAGCTTTTCTGGATCGCTGACCGTAAAGATCAGTTCAATATAAGCATAATCCGCGCCCTTTCTGATGATGTCCTTGGGTACCTTGCCTCCCAAAGCTATGGTCACAGAGCCGATGATAATTGATTTTCCGGCACCGGTCTCGCCGGTCAGGACATTCAGTCCTTCCTTAAATTCTACATCGGCCTTTTCAATCAGGGCTAAGTTTCTTACGTGTAATTCTGAAAGCATGGCAGCCTCCTTATCCCGTAATAAGTTTTTTCAGTTTGTCCATCATCAGGATGGTATCATCGGAGCTTCTTATGGCGCACATGATGGTGTCATCTCCAGCAATGCAGCCCACCATTTCATTAAAGTGAAGGGCGTCAAGAGCCGCAGCTACAGCCATAGCCATACCTGAGACCGTTTTAATGACAAGAATGTTCTGTGCCATGTCCATGGACAAGTATCCATCTTTTAAAATTCTTATATATTTATCGCTGAATGAGCTCTGGCTCTGAAGCACCATATAACGCTGTTTTCCAGATTCTGAAGGAACCTTTGTTAATTTAAGCTCCCTGATATCTCTGGATACGGTAGCCTGTGTTACCGCAAAACCAGCCTTATTTAAATATTCCGCCAGCTCTTCCTGTGTCTCGATTTCATGTTTTCCGATGAGTTCCACAATTTTGCTGTGTCGTTCCAGTTTCATTATGTTTCCTCCTTATATACCGGTCATCTTATTACGCAGGTTATCTAAAAACGAGATATGTTTCAGCTTAACCAGTATGGTCTTACCTTCTGACCTGCCGATTTCCACCATATCCCCGGGGCAAAGCCTCATTTGGGTATCCCCATCAAAAACTGCTTCCTGATAGATATCTTCCTGCCCCATCATCTCCACCCGTATGGAGTCATCGGAAGACAGAACAATGCTTCTGGCTCCCAAAACATGAGAACAGATGGGTGTTAATACAAGCATCCGGGAATCCGGCACCAGAATCGGCCCTCCGGCAGAAAGGTTATAAGCCGTAGAACCAGTTGGAGTTGCGGCTATGAGGCCATCCGCCCGGTACTCATTAAAGTATTCCCCATTGACAAATACCTTAAATTTAAGAACCTTCAGCTTCTGGTTTCTGATAATAACGATCTCATTTAAGGCAATATCCTGAAATATTTTTTCACCAGCTCGGGTGATGGAACCATGTAACATCATCCGTTCTTCCAGTGTGTAATCTCCTGAAAGGAGGGAGGCAAGAGCTCCGTATATCTCTTCGGTGCGGGATATCTGGGTCAGGTATCCAAGTGTGCCCCGGTTGATTCCAAGTATGGGAATGTTACGGCCGGCTAAGTCTCTGGCTGCCTGAATGAGGGTGCCATCTCCCCCAAGGGTGATGATACAGTCTGTTTCTTCAGGTACCATGGCTGAGTCCGTATAATGGCTGCCCGGATAATCTTCCTTTTTATTGCTTCCTCCAATGACACAAGTAGCGCCATGAGATAAAAGATATTGACTGATGGTATCTGCAGTCTCCTTCGCACCTTCCTTATCCGGATTCATGATTACATAAAAATGTTTCATATAATTGCTCCTTACCTGCCACCACTTAGCTGTTCATGAGCCTCAGCAACAACCCGCTCCGGATCTGCCTCCATGCTTGGAGATAATCCCTCTGACTGGCAGTTTTTCAAATGTAGTAAATATTCAATATTCCCTTCCGGGCCTTTGATCGGAGAAAACTCCAGATGAAGGACGGAAAAACCGATGGAAATTGCATATTGGATTACCGCTTCTATTACCTCAAGGTGGACTGACTTTTCTCTGACCACTCCTTTTTTGCCAACCTTTTCACGGCCTGCTTCAAATTGGGGCTTAATGAGACAAACAATCTCTCCGTCTTCCTTAAGAAGATTTTTGACTGGGCCTAATACCTTTGTTAAAGATATAAAAGAAACGTCAATGGATGAAAATTCAATGGGATCTCCAATGTCTTCCGGTGTCACATACCTGATGTTGGTTTTCTCCATGCAGACCACTCGCTTATCTTCCCTCAGCTTCCAGGCAAGCTGACCGTGTCCCACATCCACTGCATACACCTTGACCGCACCATTTTGCAGCATGCAATCGGTAAAGCCGCCGGTGGAAGAACCAACGTCCATACAGACCTTACCCATAAGAGTCACATCAAAATGAGTCATAGCCTTCTCAAGCTTTAATCCGCCCCGGCTTACATATTTTAAGGTGTTCCCTCTCACTTCAATGACAGAAGTTTCAGGAAAAGCGGTTCCTGCCTTGTCTTCTTTGTCTCCGTCCACATAGACGATTCCAGACATGATAAGGGCTTTGGCTTTTTCTCTGGACTCTGCCAGGCCCTGCTTTACTAAAAGCACATCCAGTCTTTCTTTCATTCCTTTTTCTCTTTCCCTGTTTCGTCTTTATAATGTTTCCATTCGGTATCCTGGCGTTCCAGATCAAGATACTCTTTTTTCAATCGCCAGATAATGGAATCGCTGTCAATCCCCAACCCTTTTCTAAGAAGGGATACGTTGCCATGTTCTACATAAGAATCCGGCAATGCAATGTTTACCACCTTTATATGGGGATAATTCTCATGAATATAATTGGTTATATTAAGGCCATAGCCGCCCTGAAGTACATTCTCTTCCATGGTAACCATAAGCCAATGGTCTTTCGCCAGAGAATCAACCAGTTCTTTGTCAAAGGGCTTAATGAACCGTCCGTTTGCAAGGGTACAGTTCCAGCCGTCTGCTTTCAGCTTTTCTCTTACATGTTCTCCTGTGCTGACCATGCTTCCTACTGCCAAAAGAGCGATGTCCTTTTCTTTATAGAGCATCTCACCTTTTCCAAATTCAATGGGACTGCGAAACTCCTTTAGTCCCTGGTATGCCTCTCCTCTTGGATAACGAACGGCTATAGGAGCGCCATAGGATAAGGCAAATTCCATCCCATCCATCAGCTCCCATAAGTTTTTCGGCGCAAAAACGCTCATACTTGGAACGGCTGTTAAGAAGGAATAATCAAAGATTCCCTGATGGGTCTCTCCGTCACTGCCCACAAGTCCGGCCCTGTCTACTGCAAATACCACAGGGAGATTCTGGATGCACACATCATGAAGCACCTGATCAAATCCACGCTGCAAAAAAGAGGAATACACAGCTACCACAGGCTTTAAACCTCCTGCTGCCATTCCTGCTGCCGAGGTTACGGCATGCTGCTCTGCTATCCCCACATCAAAAAAGCGGTTCGGAAACTGTTTGGCGAAACGTTTTAAACCGGTTCCGTCAGGCATGGCTGCCGTAACTGCCACAATTTTTTCATCTGCCTCAGCCAGACGGCATATGGTCTTTGAGAACACATCCGTATAGCTTGGGTTCTTTTTTTCTTTTTTAGATTCCCCTGTGAGGATATCAAACGGCTCAACTCCATGGAATCTGGAAGGATTCTTCTCTGCAAAAGAATACCCTTTTCCCTTTTGGGTAATGACATGGACCAGAACCGTATGATTAAGCTTCTTAGCCTCTCTAAAGGCTCTCGTCAGCGCCTTTGTATTATGACCGTCTATGGGACCAAGATAGGTAATTCCCATATTCTCAAACAACATGCCTGGAATCAGCAGCTGCTTGATTCCGTTCTTGGTACGGCTGATTTTCTCAATAATAGAGTCTCCGACTACAGGAACCCTGGAAAGGACATTGGTCACATGTTTTTTTAAATCCAGATATCCTTCTCCCGTTCGAATGCTGCTTAAATATGTGGACATACCGCCTACATTCTCGGAAATAGACATGTTATTGTCATTTAGGATAATGATAAAATTCTTTTCCATCCTGGCCGCATTGTTTAAGGCTTCATAGGCCATGCCTCCGGTTAAGGCGCCATCTCCGATGACAGAGACCACATAATGATCCTCTCCCAGAACATCTCTTGCCTGAGCAAGTCCAAGGCCTGCGGAAATAGAAGTAGAGCTGTGGCCTGTATCAAAGGCATCACAGGGGCTCTCTTTTCTCTTTGGGAAGCCGCTGATTCCGCCAAACTGGCGAAGCTCATCAAATGCAGCCTTCCTTCCGCTTAATATCTTATGGGTATAGGACTGATGTCCTACATCCCAAACCACCTTATCTTTTGGAAGGTCAAAGGCCAGATAAATAGCCATGGTAAGCTCAACCACTCCTAAATTGGAAGCAAGATGGCCTCCTATGGTGCTTATTTTTTCCAGTAAAAAATCCCGGATTTCCTGGCTTAAGACATCGAGCTCCTGCTTATTCAGCTTCTTGATGTCTTCCGGTCCGTTTATCTTATCCAATATCATATTTTAATCAAATCCTTTATTTTTCACGGTTTACCAGCATCCGGATCAGTTCTTCCAAGAATTCATTCTTTCCCGGAAGCTCATGAAGAACGGAAACTGCTTCTTCTGAGATACGTTCCACATCCTGCTTCGCCTTAGTCATACCATAGATGGAAACATAGGTAGTTTTATGATTTTTTTCGTCGCTTAATACAGGCTTTCCAAGAACCTCGTTGCTGCTGGTCAAATCAAGGATATCATCCTGGATCTGGAATGCCATACCAATTAAGGCTGCCATACGTTCCACCTGTTTTAATTCCTCTTCCCCCGCTCCGCCAAGCAGCGCACCAATCATCATGGAGGCTTCTAAGAGAGCACCCGTTTTCAAACGGTATATAAATTCAAGTTTTTCTTTTGGAACCGGTTCTCCTGAAAGCTCTACATCAACAGTCTGTCCGCCGATCATTCCAAAAATTCCTGTTTTTTCTGCCAGGATTCCCATAGAACGGGCAACCCGGTCAGCTCTGTCCGTCATAGAAAGGGCCTTAGCCGCCGTCTCCATGGAATAGATAAGAAGTCCATCTCCAGCTAAAACTGCCATGTCGTAGCCAAATTTCACCCATGCCGTAGGAAGCCCCCGGCGCAGGGTGTCATTATCCATACAGGGCAGATCGTCATGGATTAAGGATGAGGTGTGGATCATCTCAATGGCCGCCATAAAGGGCTCAATTTCTTTGCCACTGCCGCCAAATAAGCGGTATGTCTCCTCCATGAGCATAGGGCGGAGCCTTTTTCCTCCTGCCTTCACACTGTAATCCATGGCCTCAAGCACAGTGGCCTGATAGCCGCTCACTTCAGGTAGATAGGATTCCACCACCTGACCGACCTCTTTCATACGGGCAGAAAACAATTCATTAAAGTTCACTTTTTTCACCATTTTCCTCTAATACGATTATCTTCTTTTCTACGTTATCTATCTTCTCATTGCAGGACTTTACAAGCTTCATGCCTGTTTCATAATGCTGAAAGGACTCTTCCAGGGAGCACTCTCCGCTCTCTAACTTTTTGATCAGTTCCTCCAGCTCAGCAAACGTCTCTTCAATGGTCTTTTCTTTTTTCACTGCCATGATGGACCTCCTTATCTCCTATCCGGATCATCCTTTTTTTCCTCGTCACTTTGGTTGATTCTGGAAATCACTGCTTCCATACTTCCATCCCTGACGATGACCTTAATGCCGTCTCCAGCTTTTACCTTGGTCACAGAATCAATTCTATGATCCTTTTGATCCGTTACGAATCCATATCCTCCGCCAATCTTCTTTAAGGGGGACTGAGCCTCTAAACGGCTGGCAAACAACTCAAGCCGGTGCCTGTCACGGACTGTCTGCTTTTCTAACAGAGTCTTCATCCGATTGGCAGCGTTTTCGGCATCTGCCTTATAGCCTGCGGTCATGGAAAGCAAAATGGTCTGGATCTTTATCTCGAGATCAGAAAGCCTCTGACGGCTTTCCCGGATGCTTCTTCTCGGATCAAAATACTTAAGCCGTAACCCATATTGGTCCGCATGGAAGCGGTAGCGTTCCATCTTTCGTTCCATGGTCTTTTTTAAGGTGTTTCGGTACAGCTCCTTCTGCTCTTCAAACAGGGAATAATCAAAAACTGCCAGCTCCGCCGCGGCAGAAGGCGTGGGAGCACGCATATCCGCCACATAATCTGCTATGGTCACATCGGTTTCATGACCGACTGCAGAAATGACTGGAGTGGAGCACTGGAAAATGGCTCTGGCCACAATTTCTTCGTTAAATGCCCATAAATCTTCAATGGAACCGCCTCCCCTTCCCACAATCAGGACATCAAGCCCCATCTGGTCCAGTACCTCGATTCCTTTTGCAATACTCTCTTTTGCATTCTCTCCCTGGACAAGAGCCGGGTAGAGATAAAGCTGCACGTAAGGATTTCTCCTTGCCGATATATTCATAATGTCCCGGATGGCTGCACCGGTGGGAGCTGTTACGATTCCTATGGTCTTTGCATACCTGGGAATGGGCTTTTTATACTCCGCAGAGAACATTCCCATCTCTTCCAGCTCATTACGCAGCTTCTGGAACCGTTCAAACAGATCTCCAAGCCCTTCTCTTGTTATCTCCTGGGCATAGAGCTGATAGCGCCCATCCCGTTCATAAACCTCAATGCTCCCCTTTACCGTTACCTGCTGGCCTTCTTCCATCTGAAAGGAAAGACCCTTTCTGGAACCGGCAAACATCACAGCAGCTATAGACGATTTTCCGTCCTTTAAGGTAAAGTAGATATGTCCGGAGGTATGATACTTGCAGTTGGAGACTTCTCCTTTTACAGAGATGCGGTTCAGCGCAAAGTCCTGGGCAAACATATTCTTGATGTAAGCATTGACCTGGGAAACAGAATAAGCGCCAGCCATATTACACCAGCTTTGCTAAGACTCCGTTGATAAATGCCGGAGCTTCGTTCCCGCCGTACTTTTTAGCCAGTTCCACTGCCTCGTTGATGGCTACCTTTTCCGGAACATCGTCGTCAAATAATATTTCATATAAAGCAAGACGGAGGATTGTAAGTTCGGCTCTGCCCATACGCTTTGTCTTCCAGCCTTCTGCCACTTCATTGATCTTAAGATCCAGTTCCGGTATCTTAACCATGACAGCTTCTGCTCTTTCTTTTAACTGGTCGGAATTCTCACCGCTCATTGACACATCGTGTATGATCTCTTCCTTTCCTTCTTTGTCGAAATCATACTCCATTGGTTCCTCAAAATATTGGATAAGCTGCTCGTCCTTTTCCTCTGCCGGATGGAAATCCGCACAAAAAAGCAGCTTAAAGCAGTGTTCACGCATTTTACTTCTGGTCATTTACCATGGTCCTCCTGTTGGTAATTTTTCTGGGCGTTTGGAATTATTATACCTTACCGTGGTTTATTATACAATAGCAACTTTTCCTTATCCGTATGTGGATTATATGAAACTATCACCGTTTTACGGCATACTGGTTCTTCCCTTTTCGCTTTGCCTGATACAAAGCTTCATCCGCTCGTTTTAAGATGGCATCGTAATCATTTTCATTCTCGCCTACCAGGGTGATTCCAATGCTTGCATGGATATTCCCTGAGATATTAAAGGCATTTAAAATCCGGGCTGCTATGGCTTCCGGCTGCTTTCTGCCTCTCATGCCAAAGAGCCAGATACAGAATTCATCCCCTCCGAAGCGTACGATGACGTCCTCCTGTCTGGTACAGGCATTTAGAATCTGCCCCACTTCTACCAGAACCAGGTCACCTTTGTGGTGTCCGAAGGTATCATTGATCTTTTTGAAATCATCTATATCAAGAAACATGCAGGCGTAGAATCGTTTATTTCCCACTCCTTTTAATCCCTGGGACACAAGCTTTCTTGCAGTTTCCCGGGTATAAACTCCTGTTAAATAATCCTTCTGCGCCCTTTTTTCTTCCTTCTTTCGGTAATGAAGAATACCAAGGATGAGAAGGATGGCGCAGACCAGCATTAACGTGGAGCTTGTAATAAAGCCAAGGGTCAGTCCCCGAATCCGGTTCAGCATGCTTTCATACCGTTCAGCTTCTACCAGGGAGGCTGTCATCCAGTCCTCAATTCCAGTGGGTTGAAAAAGCAAGAGCCGTTTTTTATTATTCTCATAATAAATCAAAAATCCGGCCTGTCCGCTTTTTACGACCTCCCTCATCTGCTCTAAGGATTGTCCATCCCGAAACTCCATATCTTTTAGAAGCTCGAATACCGTATCCTTTTGGTCGATTCCTGAGCTTGAGACCATGATCTGGCCTTCCTGAGTAAAAATGAAATTGGCTCCGTAACGGCTTAAGGGACTGTCATCCAAGTACTTTTCTATCTCTGCTGCGGAGTATTCCAGACAGGCAGCGCCTTTTACTTTAGAATCTCTAATGATAGGAACTGCCAGAACAATTCCATCCTGGCCCTCAAAGCCTCCGGGAAGTAGCCTGGAAACATTTTTTTCACCCTTTAACACCTTCTGGTAGTAAGCTCTCCCGGAAATATCAGCAGTCTCATGGTTCCCATAATATATGGTTCCCTTATCATCTGCCACCCCTAATCTGGAGGTTTCTTTCTCATTTTCCGCTATCAGCTCCCACCAGCTTTCGTTTCCCGATCCATCGGGAGGATCAGAGAATGAGGCAAACAGTTCCAGCCATTCAAGCTTTGACTCGGTCAAGTTCTGCAGATAGCTGAGAATCTTATCATTTTCAAGCTTAATATCCCGGTACGTCTGATCTAGGAGACTTTTTTCCACTTCTCTGAAATAATAAAGATTCATCGCAAGGATTCCTGCGATTATCGAAACCACCAGACCGAACATTCCCATTATCTTTGGCAAGTAATGATTCCCATCCCTATGATTTATCATATTAAAAAACACCTGTCCTTAACATCCTGTCCTAATGCATATGGTTCATTATAAATCCTGTCCATTTTCATTACAAGATAAACTTTATTACGAAAAGCAAAAGAAAAGCGGGGGTAAGGACCTTTGTGGCCCACCCCCGCGATAGATTTACATCTATTTGTTTTCTTCCATTGCAACACCGGCGATACGGATATTTACATCTAATACCGTAAGACCTGTCATGTTCTCAATTGCAGTCTGTACCTTTTCCTGAACCTTCTCACTGACAGATGGTATGCTGTATCCGTACTTGATGTTTAAGGACAAATCCACAGATACATGCTCCTCAGTCAGCTCGACTTTAACGCCTTTTGATAAATTTTTCATGCCCAGCTTCGCCACCAGTTCATTGGTGATGTTGCCCGCCATGGAATCTACACCTTCTACTTCGGTTGCAGCAAGACCTGCGATGATAGCAACTACATCATCTGCAATCTGCACTTCGCCGATTTTATCTTTTTCATATACTTTGTGAGTATTTCTGATTTCTGCTTCTGCCACAGCAATTCCCTCCTGTACTAAATTTTCCGGGTTATGGAATCATTATAGCAAAATTGTCCATCGTTTGCAAAGGCTTTTTATTCACCCAGCTTCATAAGGGTGATCACAATATTTTCTGCTCCGACTTCTGCTTTTCTCTTTACAATATCTTCAATCTGTGCGCGCTGCGGATCGGTGATGCTGGAGGCATTGATGACAACATCTACTTTACCGCTGGAAATGCTGACGACTGGATCTGAAAATCCTTTTGCAAGAAGAAGGGTTTCTGCTGCATTTTCTTTTTCGGAAACAGCTGTCATATCGATCATTTCCTGAATGGCCTGCTGTTTTGCGGACTCTTCCAGGTTCGGATTGTTAATCAGATTCATTAAGGTCTCTTTATTTCTTGCCCTTACCTGTTCTCTGTTTAACTGTACGCTGGATATGTAATCTGTTACGCTCATTCCGCTTGTTAAAACGGCTTCTCCCGGATTGTCAAGTCCGGCGTCTGCTGCTTTTGTCTCGGCTGCGGCTGCTACCTGGTCTGCGGCTGCCTTTGTCTCGCCTGCTGCTGTGCTCTCAGAGTTAGCAACGTCTTTGTTTCCTTCTGACGTTGTTTCTGCGGCTGCCAGTTTATCAATATCCGATGCATCCTGATCCAGACTTGCAATATCCTGGCCGGAAGAACTCTCATTTAAGGCTTTGTTCTCCGCTAAGACGTCTTCTTCGGATATATCAGTCATACCTGCTTCAAACACATCTTTACCTGAAACCGCCTCCTGTTTCCCGGCATAATTTAAATACCCGGCGGCAGCTATCATAACGGCCAGTGTGGTAATGATGATCTGATTTCTTCTGAACAGTTTCTTCATATCCATTTTCTTTGGGGTTTTAGGGACATTTGGTTCATTGCTTGTTTTCCAACTTTTCATACCTGACACTCCTTTTTATTCCACCCTCTTTAATACTTTTATTTTATGTGGGGGCAGGTTAAATAATGCTTCCATGGCACTGGAAATTTCTGCTTTCACCGTAGGACTGCCTCCGCCCTGGGCACTTATGATGATTCCTTCTATTTCCGGACTTATCTCTTTCTCCACAATAGGAGCCGTATTTTCTCCAGAACCGGTCAAAATTGTATTCTCCTGCTGTTCTTTGTTGGTGATATTTCTGGTTCCGCCGGAGCTGTCATTTTCCACGGTGGAAGAATCGGTTGTGTTTCTGTCCACCCTGAGCACCTTTTCCTTTGAGGATTTCAGCACGATCATCACATCCACCTGACCAACTCCATCTACGGTTTTTAACAGCTTTCTCACCCTTAATTCCAGCTGCTCCTCATAGGTATTGTCTGCACTTGCGGCTACGGCCGTGTCTTTCTCTGGCAGCTCTGTCACAATTCCCTTTTGCAGCTCTGTCTTATTTTTGCTCTCCGATGCTGTTCCAGTCTTTCCTGCACTGCCTGGACCGGAGGGAATCGCAAGGATCAGGATAATCATTCCAACCGCCAGCAGGATCAGCCATTTATCCTTTCCCATCTTCCACTTGAATTTCAATATCCTGTTCCTCCAAATCATAATATTCAGCAATCTTCCTTCTAAGACCTGATACTTGTGAATTTTCTTCTTGTCTCCCTTTTTCTTCTTTCTCCGGAGGGGAACCCGTGATTTTTACTCCTTCTACTTTGGCCACTTTTTCAATGGGTTCGATTTCTTTCACCGCAGGAACGGCTTCTTCCCCTTCTTCGCCTTCCTGCCCTTTTTGTACTTCTGGCGTAAGGATTAAGGACACCCGGACCACATGCCCGAACTTCTTGCTGTCCTGATCCTGGCTGATTTCTGCCTTTGACACGCTGCACCCAAAACCAGCAGAGGCTGCCATTGTTTTTAAATCCCCGGAAACAGCCTCCTCGTATTTGCTCATCATTTTATTCAGCCTTTGTCCTTCCATCTTTGCGATTTCTCCAGTAAGCTCTCCTGCCTCTTTTTTCAAACTGATGGATTCGAAATAGTAGGCAAGTGTATCGTCAAGCCTAAGCCCCCCTGTAATCGGCTTTAGAACAAGAAGGATCAGTACCACTCCGGCAAAAAAGCGGATGTATTTTTCATACTTCTTGTTAGGCAGAAGATTCACCACAACTGTGATAAATATAAGATAATATATAATGCTGCGTATCCAATCAAACAATTGTTCCATGTCAATCACCCGGAAAAATAAGTTGCATTCGTCGATGCACATACAAGAGCTATGGTTATTACAAAGAGCATGACAGCAGAAGCTGTTATGGAAAGAAGCAGCTTGTGCCCCTTTGCGATATCGGAGATACAGGAGACGATCCTCTTATCACAGACCGGCTGTAAGAGGGCTGCCACACATTTATAAAGAAGCATCAAAACCACCAGCTTTATTAGGGGAATGGCAGCAATTATTAAAAGTATGACAATTCCAGCTGCACCAATGGTGTTTTTTATTACAACACCGGAACCAAGAACCATCTGGGATACGGAGCCTATGCTGTTTCCAATTCCCGGAATAGCTCCCGCCAGTTTCTGAATGGCCCCGGTCTTCATGGAATCCACGTATGGGAGTACCATGCCCTGTATAATTTGGAACCCTAAAACAACCCCGATCATTGTCTTTACGCTCCAGGAGATAATCTGCTCCAGGAGCTCTGTCATCTTAGAGAGCATGTCTTCCTTTGCAATATGACCTGCCATGACAAGAAGAGCGTAGACTTTAATCAGGCTTAATAGGACCTGTCCTAAGAGCCACTGTGCTGCCGCAATTACAAACAGGGTAAATCCATAGGAAGCTGCCGCTGCCGTGCTTCCTCCTGCAAATGCCACCGCCAGGAAATAGGCGGGAAGCAAGGCTTTCATAAATCCCAGAATCTGGCCAATGACATCTCCCGCAATGGAGACACTGGTAAAGAAGCTGGCAGCCAGATAAGTAAACAATAGAAGATATGTAACAAAAAATCCGGTTTCTGAAATCTGACTTCCGGAAAATACACTGGAGAAATTGGAAAATACTGCTCCAATGATGCCAAGTATGATAATCTGTCCCATCATGTGCCCATTGGTTTTAATTTCGCCCAGCAAAAGCTCCTTAATGGCATTTCCTACTTGTCCCATTACCTGATCAAGCTTTCCATTCATCAGATCGAACATCAGCTGTTTAAAGGAAAGGTTAAGACCCTTTGTCCCATTTCTTCCGTCCAGAAACTTTTGAATGTCAGATAAATCATATTGATCCAGATCCAGGTTGTCCGTCCCCGGGTCTCCTTCTTTATATTCTTTCTGGGAATTTATATCTGCGCCTAGGCAGCTCATGGGAAAAGCCAGAAGATATAAAAAGCAAACAAGGAAAAAAGTGATTCGTTTCATGGCCTTTCTCCCTTCTGTTATGATACAAATGTCTGGAGCGTTTCAATAAGCGCCAATAAGATTGGCATGCTGACTGCCAGTACTGAAAGCTTTCCAAATATTTCAATCTGCGTTCCAATGGCCCCATAGCCCGCATCCTTGCAGATGCCTGCGGCAAATTCTGCGATGTAGGTGATGCCGATCATTTTTATCAGGGTGGACAGATAGATGTTGTTGATCTTTATATAGCTCTGGATCTCTTTCATGGTATCCAGTATGGAGGTAAGCTTTCCCATACCATAGAAGAAGATAAGTAAGCCTGCCGCCATGACCACATAGGTCCCATATTCCACCTTAAGTCCTTTTAAAGAGACTGCCATTATAACCGCGATAATTCCGGTTACGGCAATGGTTACTACCGTCATGCGCTCACCTACAATGCAAACAGATTTTTGATAGATTCAAACAACTGGTATATGTAAGGTACAAGCCAGAACAGCACCAGGACCAGCCCCGCAAGGCTTGTTAAGAATGCCTGCTCTTCCCGTCCGCTATGCTTTAAGACCTGACATATGACGGAAACCAGAATTCCAACTGCTGCAATTTTAAATATCAAATTGACCCCCATGCCATCCTCCTTAATACATTACGATTGTAAGGAATAGTCCGCCCATGATTCCCAGAGTGGTATAAAGGCGGCTCTTTTCCTGCTTATGTTTTCTTAAATAATCAATGGTTAAGTCAAGCTGCTCTAAGTACAAAAGAATGTTCCTCTCCTGCATATCCATATCAAGATAACCCAGATGCTCTCCCAGTCCTTTTAAATGCTGTTTGTCCTCTTTGGACAGGCAGACTTCTTTTGGAAGGTGATCAATCTCTTCCTGCCAGACTGTATAAAAGGGTTCTGCCTGCTGTCTCATCAGCCTCTCTGCCACTGCTACAAAAAGATCCCCCAGCCCTCCTCCAGCCTTTTTCCCAGTCCGTTCAAAGGCTTCTGTCAGGGGAGAATTGGCGTATACAATTTCTCCTTTTAATAGAAGAATCATCTTTTTTAAGGTCTCCATTGTTTTTAGATGTTCCCCCCACTGAGCTGCCATGTAACAGCCGAGTCCTGATGAGGATACGATGACAAGTACGGCTCCCAATAGCTTTATATACATTCTATCCATATGCCCACTCCTGCCTGTCCCACAGCTTTCCTACGGGCTGTACCGGGGCTTTATAAAGCTGGGTCCCTCTGGAATCGTAGATCTGATCAATGTTTCCGATCCTTCCCTGGCTGTTCAGGATAATATACCGTTCAAAGGTCCTCTCCTCCACCAGCTTTCGTAGAACCGGCTTCTGCTTGATGTCTTCAATGGAACTGCCGTGTACTGTGGCAATGAGCTTGCAGCCGCAATTCATTACGTATTCCATGGCCTCTAAATCTTCCCTGCTGCCGATTTCATCCACTGCTATGACCCTGGGCGACATGGTTCGAATGAGCATCATCATTCCTTTTGCCTTGGGACAGCAATCTAAAATATCCGTTCGGATTCCCAGTTCATTTTGTGGCACGCCCTGGAAGCAGGCGCCGATTTCTGACCGCTCATCGACCACTCCCACCGTCAGTCCCGGGTGCTCTTTATACCCATTGGATATCTGGCGGATCAAATCTCTTAGGAGGGTTGTCTTCCCGCACCTTGGAGGGGATATGATAAGAGTATGGCAGATATCATTACCTCCCTCATATACATAGGGAAGAACTGGCTGGGCACAGCCCTTGACCTGATGAGACAGTCGTACGTTGATAAAGGATATGTACTTCATGGTCTTGATTCCTGTTTCGTCTAATATGGTCTTTCCTGCGATCCCGATTCTGTGGCCGCCCTGTATGGTTATGAATCCCTGCTTCATCTCTTCTTCAAAGGCGTACAGGGAATGATTGCTCATGTATTCCATGGTCTCTTTCAGCTCATTTTTAGAGGCAGTATAAGCTTCTGTCCTCTCCTTGCTTAAAGCTCCGCTGTAGGCCACATAGAACTCCTCATTGCGGTAAACCATTAAAAGAGGGCCTGCCGCCCGGAGCCTTATCTCCTGAACCTCGTTAAAGTCCACGGAAACCCGGTTAAGAATCTCTCTTATGTTCCTGGAAAATATGTTAATAAGCTCGTCTTTCCTCTCCACCATCATCCCTCCTCTTACCTCAATATATGTAAAGAGGGACAAATTATGCTGAAAAAATAAAAGGCCCCATCTTTCCATGAAAGACAGGACCTCTTCACGATATTTTAACTTCTCTGCAAATGGTGTTACCACATAGCAGATTCATCACAAAGCTTGTTACTTCCCCCTTAAAACTTCCCCCTTAATAAACTCTATAACACCCCCCTAACGCCAGTAATGCAAAGAAATACAGGCAATTATCATAATATCTCCGGTTGCCCTTTCTAAGTGGAGTATTCCAAAAACGGTGGACCCATTCCCTTTTATATTTGCCATTGGAGGCCAGGGAAGCCTGGGCGTTGGTTGCAATGATCGCAATGGGGTGAAGAGACGTTACCCCCTCTACCCTCGTACCGTCTATGAGATACACTCCGTTTACATCCCCCCTCTCACTAAAAAAGCACTGAAGCTTATCCGCGATCTCAGGGGCCCAGTCATCCGTTGAAAACCAGAGATGGTCCAGGCCAATGTTAGCAATAGTGCGGTAAGCATCGCTGTAATACCAGTCATGTCTGTCTTTTGAATCAGGCATCCAGTTCCTGGGAGTGCCATCGTAATCTGCATACTCCCCACAGAGACCGGTTGCCGGGTGGCAGGCTTTCTTTAAGTATTTCCGACTCTCCTTAGCTGCTTTTTTCCAGAATTTACGATCTTCCTCATACGACCACAACGAGAATAATTCATAAAAATGCGGCAGATGATAGGACGGATCGGTAAAATCACAATCAGTGATAAATTTTATCAGATAGTTATCTAAATTCCACATGGGCTTTCCATCGCCCTTTTTTTCTCCTTTATGAAGACAGGAACGCAGAATGTCCTTTGCCTCTTTGGAATAACAAAAGATTCCTTCCCCATCTCCCCATCGATGGGAGGCAAAAAACAGTGACATGGCAAAGTATTCTTCCCCATCTGGTGCCGGTCCCCATGAATTCTTTGTCCCGTCTGTTTTACAGGACCAGGCAAAATACCCGGCATTTTCCCCTTTATCCATATACATATAAGTTTTTGACCATTTCCATATACGGTCAAACTCTTCCTTACGGTCCATCTGTACGCACATCATCATGGCGTAAGACATCCCTTCGGTCCGTACATCATGATTCCCCGTATCCTCAACGTATCCCATGTCAGTACCTGCCGGATGATAGATCCGCTCTCCCTTAGACCCATAGAACATGGTCTGAAAGGCGGAATCAATTCTTCTTCTGATTTCATCCTCGCCGTAGCCGCATTCTAAAAATACGTTTGGATAACTCTTCCTTCTCATACTGTTACCTCCTTATTCTTTGACTCCTCCAATGGTAAGGCCAGTAACAAAGTACCTCTGTAAGAATGGATAGAGGCAGACGATGGGAAGCATAGTAAGTATGGTCGCCGCAGCTCGGACGGATGTTGGAGTTACGGTTCCCACCGCATTTTTCATGGATTCTACTGAAGTGCTTTGATTGGTCACCGAGGATAATAGCTTCATTAACTCGTACTGTAACGTAGTCAGATTCGAGTTCATCCTGTTGTATAACATGGCATCAAACCAGGAATTCCAATGCCCCACGGCACAAAATAATGCGACTGTGGCATAGACCGGTTTGCATAGCGGAGAAATGATTTTTGTAAATATAATCATATCTCCAGCTCCATCTAATTGGGCAGACTCCTCAAAGCTGTCTGGTATCCCCACCATAAACGTACGGATTACAAGCATATAAAAGGCACTTATCATTCCTGGAATAATATATACCAGAAAGTTGTTGGTAAGACCAAGTCCTTTGTATAAAAGAAAGGTGGGTATCAAACCTCCGTTTACATACATGGTAATCACCCAGAACAAGGATAGCTGTTTTTTAAAGATAAAATGCTTCCGGCTTACGATATAAGCGAGAATAGCATTGGCCCCCAGTGCCGTAAGAGTTCCTATTACGGTTCTTCCTACAGTGACATAGGCACCTACCAGCAGATTCTTCTTATGTAATACGGTGTTAAAATTCTTAAGAGTCCACATCCTGGGCCATAAATACAATCCACCTCGCAAGGAATCGGTTCCATTATTAAAGGCTATGACCAAGGTATTCCAAACCGGATAAAGGGTTATGATTACGAATAAAATCATAAAAACCCCATTTAAGAAAACAAAAACTTTATCGCCTACTGATGTTTTTTTACGTGTTGCTGCTTTTTTCATCATGCCTGACCTCCTTAGAATAAGCGCTCTTCTCCAGCTCGTTTGGCCATCCCATTCGCTATTAATATGATGACAATACTAACAACGCTTTTGAATACTCCTGCCGCTGTACCCAAGGAATAATCGCCCTGGCTGATGCCCCATTTCAGAACATAGATATCTATGGTCTGGGAGACGCTTTGTACAAGCCCGTTTCCTAAAAGATACTGTACCTCAAAGCCGGCATTTAAAACATTTCCTGCATTCATCAAAAGGAGAATGATAATGGTTGGCTTGATTCCGGGCAGTGTGATGTACCTAATTCTTGCCCATCTTCCCGCTCCGTCAATGGCGGCCGCCTCATAAAGATTTGTGTCAATGGCAACAATCGCGGCCAAATAGATAATGGCATTCCAGCCTGTTTCCTTCCACACATTGGCAAAGGCCACAATTCCCCAGAAATACTTTGGGTGTGCGAAAAAGTTAAGAGGCTCCTTTAATACATGTAAGCGTAATAGAATATCATTTACAATTCCTGTTCCGGCAAGAGCGTCATGCAGGATACCAGTAACAATAATCCAGGATAAAAAGTGGGGCAGATAAGATATGGTCTGAACTACTTTTTTTCCACCCTGGGATTTTAACTCATTTAAAAGGATTGCAAATACAATGGCTGCAACAAAGGTTACAACCAGGTTAATCACTCCCATTGCCAGAGTATTTCTAATTACACGAAGAAATCCATCGTCTATAAACAGCTGTTTAAACTTACCAAGTCCTATGAACTGGGAATGAAAAAATCCATCCTTTGGCTTGTAATTTTCAAATGCCATCAGCCAGCCTGCCAGGGGCAGATAACAGAATATAAATCCATAGATCACAAAAACCAAAGACCATAACAACAGCACTTTTTGTCTTTTTATTTCTTTCCAGTTAATTTTTCCAGTTCTTCCTTTCACAACAGATGTCATGGTATCACCCCTTTACTGAAAAACAGGCAGATGCAGTTTAGGGACAAATTGCTCTGCCTGTTCATACACTTTTATTGTGCTGCTTTTTCTGCGAGTTCGATTCTTCGATCTACTTCCGGCTGTACTTCATCTAAAAAGGCCTTAGGATTACAGGATTCATAAACCTTCATATATTCCTTCCATCCCTCTTCAAAATCAGGAGCCATTACCACCTTTGGCAGGTACTCCTGCTTGATTTCACGCATCTTGGTCCAAGCGGTTCCACCTGGTGTAGCAGTTGTCATGGTGCCCACAAAGGTATAAATTGGATACCATGGTCCTGGAATCTCATTTCTTCCTACCATATCTATGTAGTTTTTGCAATTGTAAGCTTCTAAGCACTCCTGGACATTCTTTGGCAGACTGCTTAAAAATTCATTGGGCTGCTGCTCAGGCTTATTTGCATTAAGGTTATCCTGGCTCATTCCTGAATAGGTAGGGAAATAGGAATAAGTACACATATGAGAAGCTTTGTATGCAGTGTTAGTAACCTGCATACGAATTTCAGGAGTCCGGTAGAATAAACCATCTTTATCTACCAAATAATCCACATCTTTTACGCCCCAGTTTCTAAGATTAATGATTTCCTGGTTTAATAAATCATCAATAAACTTCATTGCTCCTTCTACATCCTTGCAGTCTTTGGTGATGGAAATACCAGACCCTACATTTACAGTGTCTCCTGAGGTATGCCATCTGCTTTTCACACCCTCTTTTATGGTAATTGGAAGTGGAACGTAATTACATCCCAAATCTTCAAGTCCCTGCTGCTTTAAGGCGTCATTAACAGTTCCATAGAAGTCCCACCACTGATCGATCATTCCAAGTACACGGCCGGTGGATAATTTTGCAATGTATTCATCGTATTTCTGAGTGAAGGATTCGGGATCAACAATTCCCTTTTTAAATTCTTCATTCAGCTTATTAAAATAAATCTTTGCTGTTGGTGTGGTATTGTAATCAATTACCTTTTTTGTCTCTGGATCTACGATACAGCTTCCATCATTGGCATATCCGTCCAGGAACAGTGGAGCATTCTCCAGACAGAAATATCTCCAGTCATCACACAGGATGGTGTATGGAATATTCTTAGTTCCATTTGGCATGGTAGGATTAGCTTCCTGATAACGCTCGATCAAGTCAAAATATTGATCCATGGTGGTAATCTTTGGATAGCCTGCCCATTTCAGTACGCGGGTCTGAATCCAGAAGGCTTCGTCGTTATGGGTTGTCTCCATCTCTTTCCCATAGCTGTTGTTAAACTGAGGAATCCAATAGATATGTCCATCTGCCTGACGCAGGCTTTCCCATTCTGTTTTGGTGAAAAAATTCTTTATATTTGGATATTTGTCTATGTAATCATCAAGGGCTACCAAGGCTCCTGCTTCATAGAGCTGACTGGTTCCTTCACTTCCGCAGATAAAATCAGGATAATCTCCTCCTGCGATTAAGGTACCAACCGCTTCCTTAGCAGTCTGTCCGGTCAACCATGTTTCTTTTACCTTAACTCCCGTAATTTCAGCAATCTTTTGCTGAATCTCATTATCATCATTGATCTCATTGCCGGGTACTGCAATGAAATACGTAAACTCCTTTACTCCCCCATTATCCTTTGCTGCATTCCCGCCTTTTGATGACGCTCCCTTCGAGCACCCCGAAAGAGTTGTCATTAGCACGGCACCAACTAAAAGCAGAGCTGTAATCTGTTTCCTTTTCAAAGCTTTTTCCTCCCTTTTTGTTTTATATTTGTTTTATACTAATAGTTTACTTCAAAGTCCCGTTTTCTCAACTGGAGAAAGCATATAAGAAAACAGGGCAAATTATATATGTGATATACATGATTCGCCCTGTTTCGTTCTAATGTCTGGCCCCTTTTCTAAACTTTGACGGGGTACAACCCTTTACGGAGATAAACCGGTTCACAAAGTAATCCAGGTCGTGATACCCCACTTCCTCCGCGATCTGATAGATTTTATCATCGGTCCTAAGGAGCCGGACCGCCGCCTGCTCAATGCGGCAGTTGTTTAAGTAATCCTTAAAGGACATGCCGTATTTTTTCCGGAACAGCTGTCCTAAGTAAGCGCTGTTTAAGTAGTATTTGTTGCTGTATTCCCGTAAGGTCAGATTTTTTCCATAATTTTTCCGGATGTCTTTCTCTACTTCATAGAGGATATCTTTTGACAGGTGTTTTCGCAGCTGTTCCAAATAGGCTGCATATTCACAGGATAGCCGGGTCAAATGCTCTTTGCCTCCTCTTAGCATCTCTCCCTCAAAGGAATTCTCACTGATGAACCGCATGATTTCCTCCTGATTGACATAGCTGTCCTGTTCGGATGCCAGGTGAATCAGTTGAAACAGGAGATAATTGATGTTTAGATTGACCGTATCCATGGTAAACCTCATATGGTTCATCTCTTCAAACAGCTTTTCTACGCATTCCCCGATTCTTCCCTTTGCATTCTGTTCCACAGCAAGGAGTAAGTCGTCCAGATATTGTTTGCATAATACAATGCCATTGTTATTGACCTGTACCTCTTTTTCATAAAAATAGATGCGCCGCTTTTTCCGGAATGCCTGAAAGGAACGAAGAATCCTTGCGGCCCCATAGGAATTAGATATTTTAGAAATATCCCCCACCTTTTTTCCTACCAGCATAACCACAGGAAGATTCATTGCCTCGTATAAATAGTCCCGGAACGCTTCCAAATATTCTTTTTGCGTCTGCTTCTTTTCTTTTGCCATATAATCGCAGTAGATAAATCCGATATCATAGCTTTTTTCATGGCTGGTCACATCAAAAATACAGTGATTTCCATCCTCTTTTAAAAACTCCAGGCACGCAGCGTAAAGCTTTCTTTGCTGGTTCCTTTTTTCCTCGTCCATTAATTCTTCCATCTGACCGATGTTGTCTATTTCGATATCAACGTAACTGATGCCTTCTGACCACCTCATATGTTCCCTGATGTAATCCAGATTGATCTGATCGTATTTTCCAAAGATGAGAGAAATCATGTTCCTTGCAAGATACGCCTTTTCCATCTTCTGAGTGTTCTGTTTTTGTGTCTTACTTCCCTGGCTCTGATAATTTAACCGATGCAGGACGCGAAGCAGCTCTTCCTTGACCACTGGCTTTAGTATGTAGTCAAAGCAGTCATTACGGATTGCCTGCTGGGCAAAGTTAAAATCACTGAAGCCACTTAAAATAATAAAATAAGCGTCTGAGATTTTCTCTTTTCTTATGACCTCTAATAGCTCCAGTCCTGACATCACAGGCATCTTAATGTCTGCTACGATTAAATCTACCTGTTGTTCCTTTAGGTAGCTTAAAGCCTCCATTCCATTAGCAGCTGTCTTTACGATCTCATAACCTTCTTCTTCCCAATCGATTAAAACCTTTAATCCCTGTACGATAAATGGCTCATCATCTACTAATAAAACACGAAACATAACTACTCCCCCCATTATTTCGTTAGATTTGATACCGGTATTTTTATAGTTACCATGGTGGAAATTCCAGCTTCGCTTTCCACATCAAAGGATACCTGATTGTCCGTGGCCATCTTAAGGCGCAGACAGGCATTTAAAATGCCGACCCCTTTTCTATCCTTTAATTTGTCAATGCTGGCATGTTCCATCTTGTATTTCAGCTCGTTTAAAAATGTCTCCTCGATTCCTTCTCCTGTATCCTCAATTTCCATATAAAACATCTCATCTTTTAAATAAATGCGGACAAAAATCCATCCTTCCGTGGTTTTGCTTTCTATCCCGTGAACACATGCATTTTCTGCAAAGGTGACGATAGTAAGCTTTGGAACCCGGTAATTCAGGCATTCCTCCATAATCTCCAGCTTATAAGAAAGCCGATCCCCAAACCGGTATTTCTGCAGCTGTAAATAAGCCTCTACAAATGAAATCTCTTCCTTTACGGTGATGAAATCCGTTCCCCAATCGAAATTCTGCCGCTCCATCATGGCAAGTTTTTCTACCATGCAGGCTGTTTCTTTTTCATTTTTTAAAAGGCTGTGCATACGAATGCTTTCCAGTGCATTAAAGAGAAAATGAGGATTGATCTGACTGTGAAGGGCTAAAAGCTCTGCATTCTGTCTCTCAATATCCATCTCCTGCTCTCGTAAACGGTCGATATAAACCGTTTGAATCAAGTCGTTAATGGTGGTCACCATCCGATTGTAATTGCGCATAACAATTCCGATTTCATCCTCTCCTCTTGCATTCTTTATTTCCATCAGCTTTTCATCGTCAATCCGTTTAAAGGCCTCGCTCAGTTCCTTTAACCGTTCCGTAAAGGACTGACTGATCATTTTCGTAAAGACCCACGGCAAAATGGTGTTAATGCATATAAGCAATGCAATGAGAGGCATGTTGTTCATAATCTGGTTTATTGTCTGTATCTTTGGCTTTAATACATAGACTTTAAGTTCTATCCCATAGGATGTGAAGGTGGTTTCATAGCCAACCTGCTTTTGTAAGTCAAAGGTATCGAACTCATTCCATTGACCGAAATGCCCCTGATTTGACAGTATGATCTTATCATTCCAGCAAACATAGACCGGTGCATCATAATTCATCTTTACAAAGCTTTGTGCCATGCCGCTGTAATCCAGATCCATTTTGACAATCTTTTCGCAGCCATCCCTTCGATAAAAATTAAGTCTTCTTATAAATGAAATTCTTCTCCTGGTATCTACCAAGGGAATGTTGCTGTCATCGTAATAAATACATAGGATTCCATCCTGGTCCGAGGCGCTTAGTTTCCGATACCATTCCTGATTCTTAACCGTGGACAATCTTCTAAATTCCCCTCCGCTAATGATGGTGGGGTTGTCCGCATACATGGTGATTTTAGATGCCGTAGTACCGATGCTGCTTTCAAACAGGGAATCCTTCATAAATGCCTGATAGCCCAAGTAATAATCAAGTCCTGATTCAAACTGCTTATCCAGGAATTGATTGACGTACTTGTTCATATAGATTTTTTTGGTGGTGCCTGCTGCCTCTTCCACGTCATAGAAGAAGTTATATTTGACTGCGCTTGCTATGCCTTCCATCCCTTTTTGCATGGAAGCATGTTCCGATGCAATGAATATGTAAATAATCGCACTGTCTGTAATGATGAGAGGAAGTAACACGCAATACACATAAAGAAATTTCAACTTTTTCTTTAATTGGTAATCATCTAATCTGCTCCTAATACTTTTCCATAACCGCCCCATGGTTACCCCCTGTTATCTTTTGTCCCTTTGTTTATACTCATTATACGGGACAAACACTTAATATCCTCCTGACAAACTATATATATATGCCCGATAAACTTTTGATATCCGGGGAAAGATATAAAAAGCGCATCAGGCTCCTGACATAAAACCTGCTGCGCTCTCTTTTATTCGCTTAAAATTCTTCTTATGGACTGGATGGGCATAAAATCTACATTGGATACTTTAATGCCATCCTCAGGGCCGCTTGCATGGATGAGCTTATAGTCTCCTCCATAAATTCCGATATGGCCTATGTACGAAATCAGATCACCTGGTTTTGCATTTTCTATTCCATTTACCTCAATTCCTGCTTTTCCCTGCTCCCCTGAGGTTCTGGGCAGGTTGACTCCAAACTGCTTATAGACACTCAGTACAAACCCGGAGCAGTCCGCTCCTTCCGTCAGGCTTGTCCCTCCATACACATAAGGATTCCCAAGAAACTGTCTGGCGTAGGCGGCTACCTCCTGTCCCTTTCCTGAAACAAGGCCTGACGGCATACCAATACCTGGTCCTTTACTGCTGCCAGATGGGCCTGTAGGACCTGCCAAAGCCTCAAACGGCATAGGCGGTACTATGGTAATGTTCTGAGTCTTTAACGTATCAGCCTTTGCCGGAACGCTTCCTGCAGAGATCATAAAAAGACTTAATATGAATGCTTTAACCAATAATTTCTTTCGCATATATCTCTCCCTGTCTGATGTGTTTTATAATCCCATCTCCACGGCTTCTTCCAGAAGAAAGCGGTGGTATGTTACATGATTTTCATGAAACTTTAAATAATACCTGTAATAATCAAAGGATGCGTCTTCAAAAAATATAATATAATCGCACTCCTCCTGGTCTGATGATTTGCAGATGATTCTACCCTTGGAATAGTTTCCAAATACGCTTAAGATATCATCCAGTGTGGTACCCGGCTTTTCCACCGCCTTAATAAATTCTCTTAAAAATCCGTTATCCTCCACATTCCGATATACGTATTCCACGCCTTCGGGAGATATCTCAAAACAAAACCGTTCCTGGCTTTTTGTAATCCTTACGCTTTGAAGCCTGTCCTTTGTATATTCCTTAAAGCCTTCCATAAAGGCCTTTATCTCTTCTTTTGATTCTCCATCTATCTTTACTGCTCTTATGAGAGCCTTTTCCGGATAATAAAACCGAATGGCTTCTCTTTCGTATCCTAATTTAATCTGAACTTCCTTGATTGAATTAATGAGCATCTGTTCTAAAAAAGCATACTGCATGTCTCTTCTCCCAACCTGGTGCCTGTCCTTTTTAGGCAGCATCTACTCCTATTATAGTCAATTATTACCATACCAGTCAAGTCCGTTCTGCTATAGGTGGAGCCTGCGGATGATTTTATAAATAATGGCACCTTCCATGACTAAGGGCTGGGAATGGGCAAAAAAGACAATTCCTTCTGCGGGAGCTAAAATATGGCTGATGACCTCTCCTTCAAAGGGATCGAGAATCTCTGCAAGGACATCTCCCCGTCTTACCTCCTGTCCCGGCTGAAAGCAGGGACGGTAAATACCGGCCTGATCTGTCCTTACACTTGCCAGATCGTTCTCATGAAGTACCGTGGCAATGTAACCGCTGTGGCCTGGATAACGGATCATCCCCATTCTTGTTAAGAAGCGGAGTACAGATGCCGCTGCAAGCTTTGCTGATTCTTCGTCAATCTGATCTGTACTGCTTGTGTAAACAGAGAATGCATTGGTCCCATTTATCTGCCAGTTATAATTAAGGGTCACCTTATCAATTGGCTTTGCTTCCCGTATGAGCACATAGGGTAAGCCAAACAAATTGGCAAGGCTTGGATTTTGTACCCCTGTGTCCATCATTCTTACATGGGGAATAAAATCTCCCGGCATATAAAAGCTGGTAAACTGAATGCCATAGCTGTATTCTTTCACCGCCTCAAAAACTCCTGCTGCAATCCGCTTTGTAGTTTCCCCTTTCATCTCTCCTGGGAACATACGGTTGATGTCGGAATCATCGGTGGGCCAGAATCTTTTTCCTACATTCATGGACGCTGTATTTATGGTGGGGATTACCACGATCTCGTTGCCCTTAACAATGGCGCCTCGCTCCTCCAGTTCTTTTAGCTGGCGGATGAGCTGGGAGCATATATAGAGCTGCTGAACTTCATTTCCCCGGCATGCTCCCATGATACAGACGGACTTGTCTCCCTTTCCAAAGTGATAGCCGTAGATGTCCATATGATCCCGGTAGAGGTTGCTCACCGTAAAAATGGCTTCTTTTCTCATTCCTCTTCCCCTCCTAACACCCTGGCCAGCAGGGAACCGGTGGAAACCACCGGGTATTCTCTTAAGGTGAAAACAAGACCGGAGATAGGGGATACCACTTCCTCCATGATCGTTCCGTCCAAAGGATTTAAGATCTGGCCCATTGGCTGGCCTTCTTTTACCACTCCCAGATGCTCTACAAAAGGCATGAAGATTCCAGCCTTTTCTGCATGGACCAGACCAAGCTTTCTGTTTAAGGATATCATAGGTTCCTTTGGAATAATGGTATCTCCTGTCCACATGCCAAGCTCCTTCATCAGACAGAAGATGCCCTCCGTAATTTGATGCCCGTAGCTTCTGGTGATCCGCATTCCAACTCCCATCTCTACCACAAAGGTAGGAACACCGATGCTGTTTAAGCCATGGGAAAGAGTGGACTCCAGCACCGGAGCACTTTCATGAATCCACACAAGGTCCACGTTCATCTTTTTTGCATAGGAAAGCAAAGCCTCTGCCCGGCTTCCGCTCATTCTTATCTGAGGAATCTCTCTTAAGAATATATTGCTTGCATGAAGGTCCACACAGAAATCAGAGCCTTCTATATCTGCCATGATCCGGGAAGCGATATGCTCTGTCACAGCACCTTCCTCATCTCCTGGAAAAATACGGTTCATATCAATATCAAAGCCCGGCACTCCCCTGGTAACGGAATCTACCCCAAGAGGATTAAGGGCTGGATAAATATCTACAATTCCTTTTAAATGCTCTTTCTTTTCCCCAAGAAGCCGGTTTAGTTCATAGCAGACAAACTGCCCTTCCAGCTCATCACCATGAACTCCGGTGACAACGCTTAACCGCTTCTCATCTCCTGAAAGCTTGTCCGGCGCGATTCTGTTTTTATATATATTCCAGTTCTCTCCTACAGGAAGCCCTACGGACACTACCTTTTCTATCATTCATCCACACCCTAACATTTCTATATTCTCATAAACAGCAATCATCTCCCTTAAAATGCGGGTGATGTACCTTCTAAAAAAAGGCAACGTATGCCCAAAGTGGCGCCGCTGCCTAAGAAATAATATACCGTTTTTTTAAGTATTTGTCAATGAAGCCTGGTCCTCTAGAAGAATCTGAAGCACCATGAAGTCTCTGACTTTGCTTTTATGGGACAGGGGTTTTCCATTGGATCGGACATATCCATTTTCACACCATCTCTTTGCATGGCTTCTGGAAATGGAAAACTGCCGGACCAGCAGGGCATCCAATCTCAAATCGAATCCGGCAGGTATCCGTAGTTCCACTTCCATGATCCCTTCCATGCTGCAGGTGCATTCCATCTCCTTATGGATTACCTGGTATTCGATGCGTTTCTGTGACATTTCAGCTTTATTCTTCGTAAAAATCTCTTTGTCATTGCCATATTTCACTGTCAGTTCTTTGGAATTCCTTAAAAATCCTTTGTATTCTTCCTTATTCACCCGCCCTGCTTCTATCCGCTCCAGTACCGTCAGATTATAGGTGGTATCGCAGCATTCACAACGGAAGATCAGCCAAATATCAAGATGACTTCCATTGGCATTGACCCGGAATCTACCGCTGTTTTTAAATTCCTTTTTTTCTTTGCACTTGGAACAGTTTTTTAAGATGGACGGCAGCTCTTTCGGCACAATGGTCCACTGGTTCCGTAAATTCTGATTCATAAGCTCCTCCAATCAGCGTATCATTTACGGATTACTCTACCATGGCTGTCCTCCTGCTCCCACCTCATACTCGTTTCTGGAGTAAAATGGAGAGTATTGTTTTTATAAATTGGGGCTTATGTCCTAATCGATTGCACAAAAAAAAGGCAGAGCACCATCTCATCTTTGATGCTTTGCCTTTTCCATATTTCTTCTTTCCTGCAGCACGATTCTCTGAATGCTTTTCTCCGATAGGTAATATCGTTCTGCAAGGACACTGACGCAGGTGCCGGATGCGTAATCCCGAAAGATTGAACGATCACGCCGGCATCTCTCTTCTCTGGCACCGGTTCCCTCTCCCCAGGTCCTTTTGTTTTCCTGTTTTCTTGGAATATAAATATATTCCCCGTCTATATACTTCTGGATCATTTCCACCAGTTCCTCTGGCATGATCTCACTTGCTTTCTGATAGCGCATCGCTGCCTCCCAAACATATTTTTCTGTCCGGAATAGCAAAGGCTATACAATTACTCAATTCACTGCATAACCTGTGCTATGCAGTCTTCTTGGGTTCCATCATAGAATAATCGCCTCCTCTTTTTTGTATCTATGGGCATTGATTGGTTCCATTGTACCATAGGAGGGGATAGATGAACACCTCAAATTTGAGGCAGAACTAAGTTTGGGGCAGGATTTTAACTCTTAATGGTAACTCCAAGATATCTGGAAAGCTCTGCTGCCTGATATAAATCAACAACAGCTCCACTTATCTCCTTGGCATCATCAGAAAGAATCAAACCTTTAATATTGCTGGTGGTAAAGTCGGTTCCTCTTAGCAGGGTTTTAAAAAAGCTGGCTCTCTCTAAGTCCGCCCCATTCCAGATGACATCCTTAAAATGGCACTGGGTCAAAAAGCTGCCCCGCAGCTGGCTTTCCAAAAAGTGGACATGCTCCAGCTTAGAGGAATCAAAATTTGCATAATCAAGGTTACAGTTTGTAACTTTCATGTGAAGAATGGTGCTCCCCCCAAATATGGCCCCCATTCCTTTGCAGTGACTCAGCTCCGTCCGGTTAAAATAGCTGTCTGTAAATACACTGTTTGAAACATCACAGGAGCGAAAGACCACATCGTTAAATTCTCCCCGCAAAAAGCTGCAGTCCTGAAAGCTGCAATTTTCAAATACAACGGAGTAAAAGCGCATATGAGAAAGCTCTTCCCCTGTCATATGAATATTTTTAATGAGCGTGTGTCTGACCGCTTCTTCCTCCTCTTTTTGAAGAAAAAGCTGGTCAGCCTCTTCATACACCCATTCCATTTCTCCATTTAAAATGGGCGCAAGTAATTTCTGGGCC
This sequence comes from Clostridium sp. 12(A), assembly GCA_000526575.1. Lineage (GTDB taxonomy): Bacteria > Bacillota > Clostridia > Lachnospirales > Lachnospiraceae > Lacrimispora > Lacrimispora xylanolytica. The sequence goes on from JAGI01000003.1 coordinate 497,695, forward strand.
ATGGATTATGGTTCTCCTTCCCTGTTTTCCTGCTTTTATTATGCCATAATGAGGGGAGGGGGACAACCCTTTGGTCGTAATCTTTTTATTCATGAAAATGAAATTTATCCACTTCTTCTTGCAGATTTCCTGCCAGCTGGGATAGTTCTTCACTGGATGACGAAAATTCCTCAGCCGCTGCGGAATTGGTCTGCACCACACTGGATATCTCCTCCATGCCCTGGGTAATCTGATGAATGGCATCTGCCTGCTCTGCCGTCGCTTTTGTTATTTTATTAACAAATCGTTCTACCTCTTCTGCCCCTTTTACCGCTTCTGCCAGGATTTTGGCTTCCCTATCTGCAATCGTGCTTCCTTTTTCCACTGCGCTCAGGGAATTTTCGATTAAAATGGCAGTACTTTTTGAGGCTTCCGAGGCTTTAAGTGCCAGACTCTGTACCTCTCCGGCTACCACTCCAAAGCCTTTTCCAAACTCTCCCGCATGGGTCGCCTCTACGGCTGCATTGAGAGACAGAATCTTTGTCTGATATGCTATGTCTTCAATGGTCTTTATGATTTTTTTTATTTCTCTAGAGCTTACTTTGATTTCTGCCATGGCCTTTAACATTTCCTCCATCTGCTCGCTTCCTTTCATGATTTGATGTCCGGTGTCTGAGACTCTTTGAGCCGCTTCCTTTGCATTTAAGGCATTCTCTTCTGACTGAAGGGATATTTCGCCAATTCCAGCCGCCTGCTCTTCCATGGAAGCGGCCTGTTCCGCTGCCCCCTGAGCCAGGGCCTGGGCACCGGCTGATACCTGCTCTGCACTTGCAAAAAGCTGCATAGAGGAACGGTTCATCTCTTTTAAGGAATGGGTTAAGGTGCTGTTTAATTTACGGATGGATAAAAGAATCTCCCTAAATTCTCCCTGGTAGCTTTCTTCTGCCTGGGTATCCTGATTGAAATTGCCGTCTGCCATTTCTCCTAAAAGGTACTGGATATCGGATAGCATGAGTTTTAAGTGATGGGACATTGTATCAAAGGTCTCTGCCAATGCTCCTATTTCATCACCGGAGCGGTAGGTAACTTCTATTTCAAAATTCCCCACAGATATTCCCGTTGCAGCGTCCACAACTGTTTTTAGTGGATTTAGGAGACGTCTTAATACCATGGGAAATACGATGAGAAGCATTACAAGAGCTGCGGCACATACAAGGCTTAGAAACAGCACCGTTTCATTGACCGACTGGTTCATATCCTTTACGGTTATGGTGGAAAGAGACCACCAGGTATCATTACCTGCATGAATGGGGTAGAAGAAACGCATGACTTGGGTTCCATCCTGCCTTACTGTTTTCAGCTGAAAGGCATTTCCATTTCTCAGCATGGACTGAACCTTTGCATAATCATCTTCTAAAGGAATAAATTCCTGAAGGCTTTTTCCCATGTTTGCGGCGTCCTGGCTGTGGTACACGATCTTTTGATTGCTGTCGAAGATGGAGGCGTACATGGAAGGGTATCTGTCCGTGGCTGCATCTACCTTTTTAAAATTCTCCAGGTTGATTTCTGCTACACTGACGCCTTTTAGCCGGTTCTTATAAAAAAAGGGTACGCCATAGGCAACCACAGTATTACCAGCTTCTTTCATAGGTTCTGTTACATGAGGGATACCGTATATGGCTGGAGTGTGATAGTATTCCTGAGTGGAGTACTGGTCGTATTCTCCATATGCTTCCGGCTCGCCGGATTGGCTTTTCTTGCCTGCATAGATTCCGTAGTCTCTTAGATTGGGCTGAAACTGATAGGGCTCAAACAGAACAATCATGCTTTCTATATCTGGATTGCCTGCTACTGTGTTTCTAAGGGATTCACTTAAGTATCTTTCTGCGTCCCTTGCGATTGGGGTAAGGGTCTTATGATAGAACTGGCTTTCCAACTGTTTGACGTAGGTATCTGGTCCAGTAGGAATGACCGCCTGCATTGGTGTTTCTTCTGCAGACTCATAGGATCTTTCCATGTACTGCTTTACATTTCCTGCTGCCTTGTCGGCTTCATCAAAAATCTGCTGGATCTGAATGCCGTTCATCTTTGCTTTGGTGTTCAATTCTCCCATTACGGTTTGAGATATGGCTCTTCGGGATAACACAGCTGTCATGGTAATTAGAAGTACAAAAACGGCCAGTAGAATGATTCCCAGAATGAAAGACAGCTTTCGTGACAGATTTAATTTCTTTCCCATATTCCTTCCCCTTTGAATCCCAGATAAGGGATATTTGCATTGTGCTTGACCAGTTTGTTCAGGCTATGCAGACGTTCCATTGATTTTGGACGCGAAAAGGCCTGTATTCATATTACTTTAGGATATTCTAGGGGGAATTGAGTTGTTACGGGAGTGGGAAAGCTGACTTATAAAAATGAGCAGGACTCTCTTTTTTAGAAAGTTCTGCTCGTTTATGCTTTTTATTACTTATGATAAGGCTCCCCACAAATAATCCGGTAGCTGCGGTAAATCTGTTCCAGTAGTATCACCCGCATCAGCTGATGAGGAAATGTCATCCTTGAAAAGCTAAGCTTATAATCAGCCCGCTTTAGTACCGCATCTGACAGCCCAAGGGAACCGCCGATGACAAATACAATCTGGCTGGTTCCTCCGATTCCAAGAGAGTCAATTTTCTCAGATAGCTTGACAGAATCCAGCATCTCTCCTTCAATGGCAAGGGCGATCACATAAGCGCCGTCTTTGATTGAACCAAGGATCCGCTCCCCTTCTTTTTCCTTAATCTGGCGTTCCAGCACCTCGCCGGCATGATCCGGTGTTTTTTCATCCGGCAGCTGAATGATATCCAGCTTGCAGTAGCGGCTCAGCCGCTTCGTATATTCTGAAATGGCGTCGGTGTAAAACTTTTCCTTGATTTTTCCGACTGTGACCAAAGTTATCTTCATGTAACTCTCCTATCCATCAAGCTCCTTTTTCATCATAGCGATGAGAAGCTTTGTTACGTCTCTTACTGTTTTTTTCTCTCCGTTTTGTACCTTGCGGACTACTTTTCCATCCGGTTTTACGCTGATATGGTATATGATTCTTAAAAACTCCTCGGCTTCTTCCCAGGCTTCCCGGCTCTCTGGAATCAGGTCAAGGCCCATCTGGAATACATGGAACATGCCATCGTATACGGAAAGGCGGTGCTTGACTCCAGCTGCTTTCAGCTTTTCTGCGATGGAAAGGGTATCACTTAAAAGGACCTCATAGCTTCCCGCCTGTAAAAGAACAGGAGGAAACTGGCTGAATTCACCAAACAGAGGGGAAATGTAAGGATCAGCTGGGTCGTTTTCTCCCACATAGGAAGAATCGTAAAGCATGTTTCTGGTGGAATTTCCAAACAAAGGATCTATCTCATAGTTGGTCTTATAGCTTTCTCCGCTGTTTGTTAAATCCGTCCAGGCAGACATGGCGATGTAGCCGCCGGGGAGAGGCATATTGTGATCCTTTAAATAAAGACCAAGGGCAAGACCTAAGCCGCCGCCCGCTGAATCTCCTGCAATTACGATGTTGGCAGGGTCGTACTTTTTCTCCTCTATCAGCCATTGGTAAGCAAACAGGGCATCCTTAAGAGCGGCAGGATAAGGATTTTCCGGTGCTACCCGGTAGTCCGGAGTCAGTACATCCCCTCCATAGCTGATTTTGGAATAACGGACGGCAAATCTCCGGTAAATGTTCTTCATGGGACCAATGTAACCGCCGCCGTGAAGCTGTAAGATGACACGGCCGGTAAAGACACCTACTGGCCTTAAATATTCCATTTTGAAATTCTCATTTTCTATGATTTCATATTCATAGCCAGCCGGACAGACCCAGGCAGGTTCTACGGGATTGCGTCTTAATTCTCCGGTCTGTATGGGCTCTTTTAAGGATGTTTCCATAACGTTTTGCATCATTTCTCTCACCAGATTTCCTCTTACACTTACATTTTTTCTTCTCAAAGCTATGAAAGCTCCTTTCTGCCCTTATATATGAAACCGCCGCTTTAATTCGTTTTTCACGCTCCGGTCACCAAGTAAAATGGTGACAGCAAGGAGTATAACCGTCAATGTGACAGCGACTATGGTAAGGGGCGGTCTGGTAATCAGGCCCGCTGCCCAAAAGATCAAGGGGATAAAGCTGAATACGGTGATCGCAATCTGATACATGAAATAGCTTTGCCAGTTCATTCGGTTTACCAGAATCAGGAAAACTACGGATAAATCTGCAAACAGAATGGTACTGGGAATTCCGTAATTCACAGACCAGCCGCTGTAGCCGTTGGAATAATCGATGGCCACCCACAACGCTTCTGCCGCCGCTGTCTGCATCAGAAGCTTAGCACCCAGATTGGAATGGTGCAATAAGGAATATCGAACCGTAATCACCGCATAAGCCATCAGGCCTATGGCAATGACAGACCACATGGAACCGGAATAAGTGGCATAATTAATGATTCCCAGAATAAATGACATAAAAATCATCAGACCATAGAAAACATTGGCAATCTGCTTCATCTTTTCCTGATCGTAACGAATCTGGGGATACATTCCCTTATCATCCCGCTTTTCGGGAACACCGTTGCTTTCCGTTTTTACCGGTACGCCTTCTGACTGTAAAAAGGCAAAGAAGCGGTCCTGGAGTCTGGTATCCTGGAACACAGAGGTAAAAGTGACCACCACCTCACCTCCATAGGAACAGACGGCGCATTTTACCGGCTGCCGGTTGGAGACTCCAATCAGCATATGAAACCGTTCTACGTCTTCCCTGTATTCTTCCAGCACATCAATAGGCCCGATATTTGACAGGGTCATGGTATAGGCTTTATCATTTTTCCGGAACACGTAGTTAATGGCTCCCCATTTCACGAAAAGGGGAACAACCCGCAGATACCATTTTTTCTCGTTGGAAACATTATAGGAGATAACTTCCTCCATCCTTTCCTTTGTAATGTTATGATCCATCTGAGAACTGACCGTTTTTAATATCTCCGGAAAGGTATGGTCTTTTCCGTCTGATAGATACTCAATCAGGGTAACTGCAAAAAAATTCGCCATGGTCTTGGAATCGAAAAAGGTTCTAAGATTAATGGGAATGCTGATACCGATGGGAGCATGACTCGCCTTTTTCTCCAGAAATTCTTCATAGATAGACCAGATGAGAGCTGCCGTAAGAAACTTGGTAATACTGACATTGTAACGCTTTCCGGCCTCTTTAAGCTCCTTTAATCCCATATAGCCATGAAGGATATTTTCTTCATCAAGAGGAAGGGGCTCTCCTTTTATATGATAAGCACTTTTTGAGCTGTATTTGCGTTTTTCCGTCTTTTTGTAGTTTCTGACATAGCTGTCCTCCACATTCATGGAGATATCCGAGGATATCTTCTGGGAAAAGTTATGCTCTGATTTCCAGCCCTTCTTTAAATCCAGATACCGGTAGACTAAGGCCTTTAAAAAGTTCACGGCTCCCAGTCCGTCTGTAACTGCATGAAAAACCTCCAGATTAATCCGTCTGTCATAATAGCTGACCCGGAATAAAAACTGGTGGCTGCTCCTTGGATCAATGTATTTACAGGGATAGGTGGTCTCCCTTTCGATGACAGGCATCCTCTTGTTATGTTCAAAATAATACCAGAAAAATCCTCTTCCCAGCCTGACAGAAAATCCCTCAAACTCAGGAAGGACCTCTTCTAAGGCTGTCTGGAGGGTTCCTGGATCTATCTCTTCTTTTAATGTAGCTGAAATGCGAAACACACTGCTTAAACTTTTGCTTGCTATAACGGGAAATATCTTTGCCGTATTATCAAGTCTTCTCCATCTCTCTCCCTGGGGACTTCGCTTCATCCAGTCTGTGCCTCTCTTCTCGTTCCATATGGACGGTATATAATATTGTTATCTTTTCCCATGATTTGGAAAAGACGGATTTCCCCGGTATGCGGCAGGAAATCCGTCTTATTATTCTACCCTAGACGCGGAAATAATAACCAACGCCCCATTTGGTATGCACATATTTCGGATCGCTTGGGCTAGGCTCTATCTTCTCTCTTAGACGGCGCACATGAACGTCAACGGTACGGACATCTCCGGTGTCCATGGCCTTATTCCCCCAAACAAACGTAAGAAGCTGTTCCCTGCTGTAGACCTTTCCAGGATTGCAGGTCAAAAGCTCTAACAGATCAAATTCCTTGGCGGTCAGATTAATCTCCTTATCGCCAATAAAAACACGTCTGCTGTCACGGTCCAGCTTTAAATCTCCTGCGGTAACAAGACGTCCTTCATCCTGACGGTCCCGTCTGCCCTTTTTGGCATTCCGGCGCATGATTGCCTTGATTCTTGCCTTTACTTCCAGAATATTAAAAGGTTTTGTAATATAATCATCAGCCCCGTACTCCAGTCCAAGAATCTTATCCATATCGTTGCCCTTTGCTGTCAGCATAATTATGGGCATCTCGGAAAACTCTCTGATTGCCTGGCAGACCTCATAACCATCAAACTTCGGAAGCATGACATCAAGTAAGACCACATCGTACTCCTTCTGTTTTGCCAGACTGATGGCTTCCTCTCCGTCATACGCACAATCGACGTCCATGCCATCCTGCTCCAGGCTGAATCTCATGCCCTTCACAATTAATTTTTCATCATCCACTACTAAAACACTTGCCATCTCACACCTCTGTCTTCTATCTTAAACCGTTATATCGTCTTTTATCTTTTGAAATGCTGCATCCTTGATCCCGGATATATTCATAATATCCTCGATCCGTTTAAATCCACCGTGGCTGTCCCGGTACTTTATGATGTCACCCGCTTTGGCTTCTCCGACACCTCTTAAAGTCATCAGTTCTTCCTTTGAGGCAGTGTTTATATTAAGCTTGGAATCTTTCTTTCCGGTTTCTCCTGAATTCGGATTTCCAGCGGTCACTGCTTCTTCTCTGCTTAAGACCACAATCTTCATGCCGTCTCTGATCCGTTCTGCCATATTCAAATGCTCCGGTGCTGCCTGGGGGGTGAAGCCTCCAGCCTTTTCCACGGCCTCAAATACTCTGCTTTCCTCTGAAAGCTGGTACACGCCAGGAAAAACCACCTCTCCGCAGATATGTATATAGCAGGGCAGACTCCCCTCAGCCAATGCATCTGAGAAACTGCTGCCCTTAGATTCTTCTGATATCTTTTCCTGGGAAACAGTGCCTGAGGTTTCTTCCATCTCTTTTGTTGACGGTGATAATTTGGTACTATCTGTCCGCTGATAGGAAAACCTGCTTACGGTATAGCATATGCCTGAAATTAAAATACATAAAACGAGTAAAATTAATTTCGCTTTCTTATATTTCATGATATCCCTCCTGTTACAAAATTTGGATAAAAAGGATACCATCTTCAGCCTATGTTATTATTCTACCGAAAGAAATACGTAAATACAAGCACTATTTCCAAATTAATTAAATATCATGATTCCGATGATAGCCACTACGGCACCGATCAGCTTTTTCCACTCAAATCCTACCTTTTCCACACCAAAGAGACCGAAAAGCTCAACGCCATAAGCCACGATGATCTGGGATACCACAATAACAAGGGCTGCTTTGGCAGGTCCTAAGGTACTCATGCTTCGAACGACCGTATAGGTGATGAACGCGCCGATGATACCTCCCACGAGCATGTATTTTGGATGCACATTAAGAAGGTCTGTAACATTCTCCCGGCCTGAAAAATACCATAACACCAGACAGGTCAAAAATGCAGTGAGCTGCACCCAGCCTGTAGACACCCACATGCTGGTCTGCTTGGTCACTCCTGTATTTAAGACTCCCTGGATGCTCATAAGTGCCCCTGAAATAAGGGCGATTATAAAGCCTGTCATAAATAACCTCCTTTGTTCCTGTTTTCTTTTTCTGCTATATACTAGGTTGTGCCTTATTTGCTTTTTTATGCAAATATTATCATTTGACACAACTTGACAAGGGATACCAATTGCGTTATACTCACAGCAACAAATAAATGTTCACACGCTAGGGGAGCCTCAGGCTGAGATTGGTCGTTACCTAACCCTCACTACTTGAACCGGTTAATACCGGCGTAAGGAAGCATCAGTAGTCCCCTCCTGCGCATATAAAAGGAGGTATTTTTATGTCTTTTTTTCTGAATTACTCCGCTGAGAATGCGGAATATATGCTGACCACGGCAGGATATACAGCTGTGATCCTGTTGTTAGCAGCAGTCTTTTTTGGTTTTCAGTTCTTTTCAAAGTCCCAGGATACAACGCCTCATGTAAAGACCCAGCGTATGGTTTACTGTGCAGGCGCCATGGCTCTTTCTCTTGTGACTTCCTTTATTAAGTTTGCCTCACTTCCATTTGGAGGCTCCATTACCCTGTTTTCCATGCTGTTTATCTGCCTCATTGGCTATGTCTTCGGATTAAGAACAGGAATCATGACTGGGGTTGCTTATGGAATTTTGCAGTTTATCATGAATCCATATATATTCGCTCCCATTCAGGTGCTCCTTGATTATCCTCTGGCATTCGGTGCCCTTGGGCTTTCTGGCTTGTTTCGCAATAAAAAGCATGGACTGGTGGCTGGATATATCACAGGCGTTATAGGACGATATCTCTTTCATGTAATCTCCGGTTACATATTTTTTGCTTCTTATGCACCGGAAGGTACCAATTCCATGATTTATACCCTGGTATATAACGCCACTTACATTCTCCCAGAGTTAATTGTAACCGTTATTATTCTTTATATGCCTCCTGTATTTAAGGCAATCACCCAGGTAAAGCGGCTGGCAGTAAGCGAATAAGCTTGATAAGAAGAAGGCGGCCTTTAAACCGTCCTCCAAGCAACAGAACATAACATCTGACGTTTGGGGGACGGTTTTTTATGACAAAGAAATACTGTGCTCCTTTTCTGCCTCATCCTTTATTATTTTTCAACGACGTTTGATAGCTGCAATGCATTGTTGATATTTAATTAATAGGATGAATATTTTTTGTCCAGATATTCATATCTTCAAATGCACCGCATATATTACAATTATTTATTAACCTGCCTGCATATATGTATTCGTGTTTACATAACACCATATTAATGCCAGTATTTATAGCTCTGGACAGACTATATAAAGTAATAAAGTTCCTGTTTCTAAGCTCTGATTCCAACTCATTTATAATATTGGACAGAACCCCTTTTCCCCTGTATTCTGCATAGGTGGCGCAATCCGTCATTTCAGCATTCAGATTCACTATGTCCATATCCGCTGAAGCGATCCCAATTATCTTTCCCTCTAATTCAGCAATCTTATACAATACGTTTCTATTCATTGTTTGACTTAGATAATCCTCGTCATATACAGGGGTAGGATATGTCGAAAACACGGCTGAAAACAAAGCAGCGATTTCTCTTATATCTCTTTGTGTCGCGGTTCTAATGCTGTATGGCAGAGTGTTACTGCCACCGGCAATATATTTTCCATGTTTCTTTATGCACTGCCTGACCAACATATCTTTCTCTACAGAATTAGCAGCAATTTTTCTTTTGCTGTCTATAAAATAGGACAAACAATATGCATCTTTTCCCTTGAAAAATCCAGCTATCTTTCCTTCGATATTAAATCCTGCCTCAGTAAATATCTTCAAATTAGATATATCGGTATTAACTATTATTTTACCCGCCTGATTTACCGTTGCAACGTCTATTATTTTTTCTAAGGCCTGAACCGATATGTTACTGGAATCAAGTATTTTCACGCGTTTATTCATGTTGTCCAGATATATTTTTATTGTATCTATTGTAATTTTACAATCATTTTCAGCATCACATTGAAATTTTTTCATGATATCTTGCTCTCCTGTCTATTCGTACATTGCTCGCTGGTATCAGGCAAGTACACTCATTTTTTAAGAGTTTCTCCACCCCCTTATATTCATCTTTTTTGTATTTATCACAAATACCACACTGCTTACATGTATGGGTTTTATCGACCGGTTCCGTATACGTACATATAACACCTTCATAGTTTCTTAGAATTACTTTTTCCGGCGATTGAGATATCACATATTGCGGATTAACTGGTATCTTACCACCGCCCCCTGGTGCATCTATTACAAAGGTTGGCACTGCAAATCCTGAAGTATGGCCACGTAATAACTCTATGATCTCAATTCCCGCCGCTATTGGTGTACGGAAATGTTCAATGCCCTCAGACAGATCACATTGATATATGTAATAAGGTCTTACCCGATTAACTACCAATTGCTGCACAAGTGACTTCATAATAGATGGACAGTCATTTATATTCTTTAATAATACAGACTGGTTACCTAGTGGGATTCCTGCATCAGCAAGCATTTTGCATGCAAGTTTTGATTCTTGTGTTATTTCATATGGATGATTGAAATGGGTATTAATCCAAACAGGATGATATTTTTTAATCATGCTGCATAGAGTTTCTGTTACTCGCTGCGGCATAACAACTGGAACGCGAGTTCCAATTCTAATGATTTCAACATGGGGTATTGCTCTTAATTCTTTCAAAATAAATTCAAGTTTTTCATCTGAAACGCACAATGCATCACCGCCAGATAATAAAACATCTCTCACTTCAGTATGGACTTTTATATATTGAATGGCTTTTAAAATAGATCTTCTTGACAAGGAATTATCTTCCTGTCCTGCAAAGCGTCTCCTTGTACAATGTCTGCAATACATAGAACATTGTTCGGTAATAAGAAAAAGCACCCGATCCGGATATCTGTGTGTAAGTCCACAAACTGGAGAGTCAAGGGTTTCATGTAAGGGGTCGCAGCTTTCACAATCTGATATCTCTGATTCATGAACTGTTGGAATCGCTTGCCTTCTAATTGGGCAATTATAGTCATCCGGATTAATTAGCGTTGCGTAATAAGGAGTGATAGCCATTTTTAATTTCTTAAGGCTGGTTATTATTCCATACTTTTCATCATCCGTAAGATTTATAACTTTCTCCAGTTCATCCACCGTGGTAATTCTATTCGATATCTGCCATTGCCAACTGTTCCACTGTTCTTGCGTTACATCCTTCCATAATTCTATATTTTTAAAATTTCTTTTCATAAACACCTCCAGATAAAGCCAATCTATTAGTTAAGTATATTAATTCAGGCAATTCTATAAAATCTGTGATATAAACTCTTTCGTTCTCTCATTTAAAGGACGTTCAAATATTTCCTCCGGTGTTCCTTCCTCGACAATTTTGCCTTCATCCATGTAAACGATTCTGTCAGCAACTTCCTTTGCAAACCCCATCTCATGTGTAACTACAACCATGGTCATACCATCATCTGCAAGGTTTTTCATAACCTTTAAAACTTCACCAACCAGTTCCGGGTCTAAGGCTGATGTAGGTTCGTCAAATAACATAATCTTAGGATTCATAGCTAATGCACGTGCAATAGCGACACGTTGTTTTTGTCCGCCTGATATCATGGCTGGATATGTATCCGCCTTGTCTTGCATATTTACTTTATCTAACAATGAAAGTCCTTCTTCCTTTGCCATTTTAAGCGGAACTTTCTTAACTTGTGTTAAGCCTTCCATCACATTTTCTAATACAGTTTTGTGTGGAAAAAGATTAAAATGCTGAAACACCATGCCTACTTCTTGTCTAATCAGGTGTAAATTCTTCGTTTTTGAGGTTATTGTTTTCCCATCAATCTGAATCATTCCCTCCTGGGCTATTTCAATAAAATTAATACATCGAAGTAACGTACTCTTCCCTGACCCACTTGAACCAATAATAACAACTACTTCATTCTTGTCTACATGGAATTCGATATCATGCAATACTTGATGCTTTCCAAACCATTTATTAAGTCCTCTTATATTTATCATAGGATGATCACTCCAATACTTTAAAATCACTGACATTTAATCGTTTCTCAATTCCATTAGCTAATATCGTTAATGCTGAGGTCATAATCAAATAGTAAATAGCTGCTATGCTTAACATTTCCATTAATCGGAACGTAGAGGAACCAAGCTGTCTTGCATATAGCAATAGCTCCGGTATGGCAACAGCACTCGCTAAAGAGGAATCCTTTAGGGCTATGATCAACTGATTGCTTAATGAGGGGACTGCACGTTTGAATGCCTGCGGTAATACGATACGGCGCATTACCTTCCCCTCTGTCATCCCCAAAGAAAGACCTGCTTCCCGCTGTCCTCTGGCAATTCCCTGTATCGACCCTCTGAATATTTCTGCGATGTACGCCGCATTATGAAGTCCAAGTGCTAAAAAAGCGGAGGGTAGATTACCAATACGAACGATATTAACGAGACCAAAATAAATCAATAGTAACTGTAACAGCAATGGAGTCCCCCGAACAATCCATATATATACCCGTGCAGGAATGCTTAAAATCCTGTAATTGGATATACGCATCAGTGCAAGAATAAGTCCAAATATAATACCAATAAGGATACCGAATACCGTTACCAATACCGTCATCTTTGCTGCATCTAAAAATGACATAAAATAGTTTGGAATAACTGAAAAGTCCCAAATGCTCATACTTTTCCTCCTTTATATGTAAATCTAAAAACTATTTCACCGTGATATCCACGCCACCCAGCCATTTTTCACTGATCTTAGTTAATGTACCATCCTCATGCATTTCTTGTATTATTTTATTTATTTTTTCTAGTAGTTCCTTATCATCCTTGTTGATTGCAATCCCCATATTTTCAAGCCTTAATAGTTCTCCGATAAGAATCAGATTTTCACCGCCTGCAATATCCTCCATTGCAGACAAGCCTACCAATCGGTCTGTAATCACACCATCAACCCGCCCATTGATCAACTCCAAAAGTGTCGCATTATCATCTTGATAAAAGCTTACTTCTGCTCCTAATTTTTCTGCATCTAAAACAAAATTCGTTCCTGTCGTTACAGCAATTTTTTTTCCGCTCAATTAATTCACTTCAGTAATTTCTGAATCTTTATTTACAAATAATTGTGCACCTGAATAATAATAAGGATTTGTAAAATCTACAACTTTAAGGCGCTCATCTGTTATAGCCATACTACCTAAGACAGCATCATATCGCTTGTTCCTTAACCCTTCCGTCAGGCCATCCCAATCAGATGTGACATAGTTAAGTCCAACCCCTAAACGCTTTGCTATTTCTTCCCCTGTATCAACGTCAAATCCGACAACTTTACCATCTTCCATATAGTTAAATGGGGGGTAACCTCCACTTCCTACAACCGTTAATGTACCTGCTTGCTCAACGCGCTTTAAACTGTCTGTTTCCTCCTTTTTGCAGCCGGTGAAAAGAATCGAAATTGATGTTAATACTAAGAATAATATTATTTTTTTTCTCAGATTCATGTAACCTCCTTCTTGTTTCAAGCCAAAAGTAACAACTTCATTTTATCATGAAGTTGTTACTCATCCAAGTAAAATTTTATTTTTTTTACTAATTATGTGTTTAGCACCTGTACCCATTACGCTCAATGTAAGTGAGTAATAAATGGTTTCTTGCATCAAAATAGCGTAGCAGCTGAAAACTACTACGCTATTTTGTCTGAATCATTGGGGCCACATCGTTACATGCCCTTTAAGATACTATTTTTACGCTCTAACTCGTTTCCACATTATGATAGGACTGTTTCTTTCGCTTCTGACCGTACAGTCTCACTGCGGTTAAACAAGCACCCATTCCGCAAATCGCTGCGGCAATCAGATAGACGGTCCTCATTCCATAAATAAATACATCGTCACGTCCCCTGATATAATCTGATACATTATAACCGACCTTCTGACTCATCTGGCTGTAGAGAATAATAACAGCAAAGGACACTCCGCTGATAATACCCAGATTCCGAATCAATGCATTGACACTACCGCAGATTCCCAGCATATTTTTCGGAGCCGTAGACATTGTAATAGAATTGTTGGGAGATTGAAATAATCCGTTTCCTACTGACATGATTGCCAGATAAACCACCAAAACCTTGATTTCTGAAGTTTCCGTTAAGGTGGCCATAAGACAAAGTCCCACTCCTGACAAGCAAAGTCCTGCAAAGGTAAGAATCTCCGAACCTATCTTATCAGATAAATACCCGCTGACTGGAGCTACTACTGCCAGAATTACCGGAGATACCATAAGTATGATTCCTGTAAACGCAGGAGAATATTTAAGGGTATCCTGAAGATAAAAGGGCAGGATGATGGAAGAGCTACTGAGCGCCACAAAGGATAAAAAGGCGCATAATATGCTGATGGAAAACAGGCTGTTTCGAAACAGACTGAGAGGCAAAAGGGGTACTTCTGTCCGGCTCTCCAGATAAAGAAACAAAAGGAAGGAAATAAAAAAGAAAAGGAATCCTCCCACAATCAGCGGGCTTGCGTATCCGTAGTTCTTTCCCAATGTCAGTGATAAAAACAAAGTGACCACGGAAAATAAAAATAAAACACTTCCTTTTCTATCAAAGGGCTGTTGCGATGCTTTTTTTGATTTGGGAAGAATCCTTATTCCTAAAAAATAAACCAAGATTCCAATTGGTACATTAATTAAAAATATATATTCCCAGGCAAAAGAATGTATAATAAAACCGCCCAGGGGTGGACCTGCCATGGACCCAAGCGCTACCGCAGTACCTGAGATTCCAAGGGCTTTTCCCCTCTCATTTGCTGGAAAGACCTGGGTGATGATTCCCTGATTGGTGCCCATAGCTGCCGCTGCTCCAAGAGCCTGGATTCCCCGGGAAATAATGAGCTGTAAAAAGCTATGGGATATCCCGCAAAGCAATGATCCAGCAGTAAAAACTAAAACTCCGTATAAGAAAATCCGTGTCTTTCCTATAATATCGCCCAAACGGCCAAAAATTAAAATGGTTCCGACCACCACCAGAAGATAAATCGTTACTACCCAGGAAATTGCCTCTGAGCTTACGTGTAAAAGCTCTGACATCTGGGGAAGGGCCACGTTTACGATGCTGCTGTCCAGAGTAGCCATAAGGGTGAGCAACACTACATTAATTAAAATAAGCATACGGTTTTTGTATACTTTTTCATTTGTTTGTTCCATTGATATCTCCGTTTCTAGATTCATATAATAAATTCTCTCTTCTTTCTTCCCCTTTTATTCCTCATCTTTTTGGATCCTTCGAAGATGTCTTGCTTCTTTTAAAACCACATCAAGCATCCTCATCAGTTCTTCCTTTTCCTTCTCATCAAGCCCTTTTGTAATGGCATCGTTCCAGAGAGTCATTTCCTTTTTGATGGCTGGAATCATGGATTTTCCCTCTTCCGTCAGATAAAGCTTATACGCTCTTGTATCCTTATGGTCTGTCTCTTTTTTCACATATCCCATTTGGATCAGTTTTTTTACCTCTCTGGCTGACATCGCTTTATCCACGTTTAATTCCTTGCTCAGCTGGTTTTGGTTGATTCCATCTTTAAGAGCTAACGCCAGCAAAAAGGAACCGCTTCCGCCGCATAATCCGTATGGTTTTAATACTTCATTGGTATAAGACAGGGTACAACGATAAATACCTCCCGTATACTTACTGAGCTTTCTATATTCTTCTTTCATTCTCTCTCCTTTTTCCTGATATTCCCCATATTCATTCGTTGGATATTATAGTCCTTTTTAGTTGATATGTCAACTATATAAGAATAGAAAAATTGTCAGTAGCACATCAGCATGTACTTAAGGAATATAATGAAATAAAAAGCTTAAAAGGAGATATTATGAACGATCAGGTGGAAGCCTTACATGAATTGAAAGCGCTTTTGGAAGAAGCCGGAAAGGACAGCCGGAATTTTAAGATTTATGATAAATTAGGAGAATACTATAAAAAGGAAGGGAATTTAAAACGGGCGTATTTTTGCTTTGTCCACAGTTTTTATCTTTGTGAGGATAAAGAAGAAGCTTCCAGGCTTTCAAGCATCATTGAAGCTATGAAAAAGGATTCACCGGAGGATACCCCCCAGGTATCTCTCCTCCTTCCATCCGTACCGGAACTGGCACAAATGAAAGCTATTTTAGCTGCCACACTGGCCCTTAAGGAAGATTCCAATCACGTTGTAATTCTTGACTGGGAGGAATCAAAGGAAGTTACTGACTGGCTGCTTGGTGAAAAAGAGATTACGGTACTTTCTGTCAAGGGACTTACCCTTCATAATGCCTATGAAAAGGCTGTGAAGCTGACAGGAGAAGCAGATGATCTTATGATTTTAGATAAAGGCTCTGCTCTCCTTGCCCATGCCCTGTTCCTCCTTCGCATGTCTCTTTACAGAGATGACGAAATTGGCGCTGTCAATGCAGTCACCAACGGACCTGCCTACGGACTGACAGAATTTGAAACTCCCATTCGCCGGGCTGATGGTTATGCGATTGAACATAACCTGCCTGGAGATGATAATATGGCTCCGGCTCTTGTCCCCTCCTGCGGCAGCATTCTGGTAAACAGAAAATGCTGGGATGAAGTCAAAGGCTTCCATCCATCCTTCCTGACCTTAGAGGTAGCGGAAAAGGATTTAAGCTTCCAGCTTATTTCCTTAAAAAAGCTGACCTTTATCTGCCACCACGGCTATGTCTATACCATTGTACAGAATCAGAATAATCCAGCCAGACTCCTGGATTTCAACCATTTTTATGATAGATGGAACGTGCGCCTTAATTATTCCATGTTCAGCCGTCCGGATATCCTGGCCCTCATTACAGATCCAGCCGATACCCCACTAAGAGTCTTAGATGTAGGCTGTGCCTGTGGAGCTTCTCTGCTAGCCATAAAGAATAAATACCCACTGGCAGAGCTTCACGGCATTGAGCTGGATCCCGGCTCATGGAGCATTGCTTCCAAGCTGTTTCCCGTAACTCAGGGCAACGTAGAACAGGATCTGGATTATCCAGGGGAATATTTTGACTATATTATATTTGGTGATGTACTGGAGCACTTAAACCAGCCCGAGGCTGTGCTGGTAAATATGAAACGTTATTTAAAGCCAGGTGGTATGATTCTGGCAAGCATTCCAAATATCATGCACATTTCGGTTATTGGTGATCTGTTAAACGGTGCCTTTACCTATCAGGACAGCGGAATTTTAGACCGGACCCACCTTCGTTTCTTTACAAAGGCAGAAATCATCAAAATGTTCTCACGGGCAGGATATGAAATCCTTGATGTTGGCAACACCAGAGTCTGGGTCAGTGATGATCAGCTGCGCCTGATTGAGAAGCTTTGCGCTCTCAGTACCAGTCAGACAGACGCATTTACCGCTTATCAGTATCTGGTGAAGGCGAAAAAATAAAAACTGGAATAAATAAAAAGAACGCGTTGCAAGACTGGCTTTACAACCAGCATGCAATGCGTCCTTTTTCTGTTACATAAATTTATTTATGCCTCTCCAAGCTCTTCCACCATCCGGTATCCAACCCCCATCTCAGTGAGGATATATTGGGGATTCCCAGGATTAATTTCTATTTTTCTTCGAATGTTGGCCATATTCACCCTCAGGGTATGACTCTCATCCGTATAAAGCCCCCATATTTCCCGAATGATAAAATCATGAGTCAATACTTTGCCTGCATTTTTGGAAAGAAGCACCATAATCTTGTATTCAATGGGCGTTAAATGAACCCGCTCTCCATCCTTTATGACGATTCGCTTTCCATAATTAATTTCCAGATTCCCTACCATGAATTTATCTGCTTCATGACCTCCCGCGCCAGCTGCCTCTGCGCTGTGGCGGATGGCTGTTCGAATCCGGGCAAGAAGCTCTGGTGTGCCAAAGGGCTTTACGATATAATCATCTGCCCCAAGATCAAGAGCTGCTACTTTCTCCCGTTCATGGCCTCTGGCTGATACTACAATGATAGGTACCTTTGACCAGCTTCGGATTTTTTTCAGTATCTCCACCCCGTCCATATCAGGAAGACCAAGGTCCAAAAGAATGATATCAGGGATGTGAGAGGTGAACATGGAAAGTCCTTCCTTTCCTGTTTTGGCTTTTATGACCTGATAATCGTTAGAAGTTAATACTGCTGAGATGAAATTGCAGATGGCATCCTCATCTTCGATGATTAAGACCGTTGGTTTGGTATCCATTTTATTCACTTCCTTTCAATGGCAGGGTAAGGCGAAATACGGCTCCTTTGCCCTCCCTGTTTTCAGCCATTAATTCGCCTCCATGGGCGTTTATAATGGTCTTGCAGATAGACAATCCGATTCCAAGGCCTCTGGCTGAATCAGAGCTTCTATGTTCTGCCGGCTTATTTCCGGTAAAAAGATAAGGAAATTCCTCCTGGGAAATCCCCTTTCCCCGATCCATGACCATAAATTCAGCCCAATCTCCATTCCTTTTTAAGTGGAGCTCCACAGGGGTATCCTCTGGTGAATACTTGATCCCATTTTCCAAAAGATTGATGAGTACCTGTACAATCAGCGTGCCATCCATGGGAACCTCCAGGTACTCCTCTGGTACATACACCATGATTTCCCGTTGGGGAAACCTGTGCTTGATTCTGCTTACTGCCTCTCCCACTACCTCCTCCGCTGCTTCCGGTTTGGTTACTAAATTAGATGCGTTTTCGTTAATTCTTGTAACCGAAAGAAGATTTTCCACCATGCGGATCAGCCATTGGGATTCTTCCTGTATATTGGCAATAAGGCTATCTCTTGTCGCCTCGTCAAGCGCTTTTCTGTTTTCCAAAATGGCAGAGCTGGAGCCTAATATCCCTGCAAGGGGGGTGCGCAGATCGTGAGAAATGGCCCGCAAAAGCGTGCTCCTCATTCTCTCCTTTTCTGACTCCACCACAATGCGGTTCTGCTCATCAGAAAGCTTTTGCCGCTCCAGAGCCATGGCTGCCTGGGATGCGATCATCCGCAGGAACAGACGGGTATCGTGATCTAACTTTCCCTTTTTACAGGAGATGCCCCAAACAGCAAGAACCTTCCCCTGGGAAACCACTGGCATATAGAAGGCGGCAGCTCCCATTAAAGTATCCGTTCCTGCCCCGGCCCGCTTCTGATTGAGAAATACCCAGTGTGCCACTGCCTTTTCATCCGGAGAATTCAAGACAGAAGCATCCACGTCGTCAAACGCCTGCATGACTACTCCATCTTCCCCCTGTACCGGATCCAAAGGAAAGAACACAATGGATCGGTCAAACAGCCTGGTGATGTAGTCATTGGTCAATGATACAATGGTTTCAAGTCCTCTGGCTGCCAAAAGCTTTTTGTTGATCTCATAAAGCACCTCCGTCCGGTGCTCCCTTTTTACCGCAAGCCTTGCTTCCGCTTTAATCCTTACCGTCATGGCACTTGTAATCAGTGCCACCAAAAGCATAATAAGAAAGGTCAGGGGATAGCCGGTTTGTATGGCATCCAGAGTAAAATAAGGCTCTGTAAAAAAGAAATTAAAGGTCAGGACGCTGATGACGGAGGAGGCAATTCCATATACATACCCTTCTGTGACCCTCGAAATCAGTAAAACAGAAAAAATATAAACCATAATAATGTTCTGGTTCATAACATCCAGACCATGAAATCCAAAGGACAGTAAGGTAGCTGCCACCAAGATAGCAAGGGATTTCATGGAATCTCCTAAGGATAGATGGGGCATTTCCACATTTAAACTTTTACGTGGTTTTCGATAGCTCCGTTTTCCCACAGTTCCAGGGATGATATGGACCTCTATGGCTGGCAAAAGGGAAATCAGCTTATCTTCTAAATCCTCTTCAAACAGACTTTTCAGTGTCTTTCGGTTCCGGCTCTTACCCACCACTATATTTGTAATTCCAGATAGCTTTGCATATTCCGATATGACAATTGAAAGGTCATGACCGGTCAGGTTTACGATTTCAGCTCCCAGCTTTTCTGCCAGCTCTATATTCTCCTGAATGGTCTTTTGCTGCTGCTTTGTGACCCCTTCTCTTTTGGTATCTTCCACATAAAGAGCACTCCAGCTTGCATGAAATGCTTCCGCTGCCCTGGCGGTCCAGCGGATACATTTGGCAGAGGAGGGTGAGGGACCGATGCAGACCAGCATCTTTGTATTAGCCAGCTTATCGGATAAGGTGCGCTGGTTTTGATTTTCCAGACTTATCTTATCAGCCGTGCATCTAAGAGCAATTTCCCGCAAAAGTCTTAAATTTTCCCGACTGAAAAAGTTCTGCATAGCCAGCCTGGCACGGTCAGGACCGTAGACCTTACCGCCTTCCAAACGGCGCAGAAGCTCTTCCGGCTCAAGATCCACCAGCTTGATTTCCTCTGCCCGGTCAAAAATGTAATCCGGTACGGTTTCCTGAACCCTGATTGTTGTGATGTTCTCTATGACATCATTCAGACTTTCCATATGCTGGACATTTACCGTGGTGTAAACATCGATGCCTGCTGCCAGCAGCTCCTCAATATCCTGATACCTTTTTTTATTTCTTCCGCCTTCCCCATTGGTGTGGGCCAGTTCATCCACTAAAATCAGCTCCGGCTTTCGCCTTAGAGCTTCGTCCAAGTCGAATTCTTTTAACTCTATCTTCCGGTATGATACTGTTTTGGGAGGGAGGATGGGGAGTCCTTTCAGCTTTTCCATGGTTTCCGGGCGTGTATGAGGCTCAATATAGCCAACCAGAACATCCACGCCGCTTCTATAAAGCTCCTGCGCCGCATCCAGCATGGCATACGTTTTTCCAACACCAGCCGCGTACCCAAAAAAAATTTTAAGTTTGCCTGCCGGCTTTGACTCTCCGGCTTTGATCGTCTCTAAAATTTCATCGGGATCCGGCCTCTGGTCCATCAGATCCATTCCTGCATCACCACCTTTATCCATGAATCATACCACTTTTTTTGATTATATCAACCCATCCAGCGCTAAATTTACCATGAATACATCAACAGAAGGCTCCCCCATAAATCCCAGCAGCCGGCCACTTGTATATTTATTAATCATATGGCGCACTTCCTCTTCTGTCATCCCTCTGGCCTTTGCAATCCGCGTTACCTGATACTCAGCTGCCTGGGGTGTGATGTGAGGGTCAACGCCGCTTCCCGAACCAGTGACCAGATCCATTGGTATCTCCTTTTCATTCTCTGGATCCAATGTATGCCACCAGTCTATCCGTTCCTGCACCAGCGTTTTCTCCTCCTTGCTGACTGGAGAAAGATTGGAGACCCCTGCTGGCCTTCCCACCAGATATTCCGGCTTTGTGAAGCTTTGGGCAAGGAGTCTGGAACCCATTTCTATTTTTGTACCGTTTTTTTGATGCACGGCAACGATACTTCCATTTGCCTGGTCCTTAAACACAAGCTGGGAAATCCCTGTTATGGCTGCCGTATATAGAGCACCGCAAAGAACCATCATAATGCCAAAGCAAATGAGTGCTGGCCTTAATTCTTTTTTTAATTTCATAGGTACACACCTCCTTATACCAGCCCACTGGCCGTCAACAGCATATCAATTATCTTAATAGCCAGAAATGGAGCCGTGATTCCCCCCAGTCCATAGATCAATAAGTTTCTTTTTAGCAGCTTACCGGCTGGCAGTTCACGGTATTTGACTCCCTTTAATGCCAGGGGAATGAGCGCTATGATAATGACAGCGTTATAAATAATGGCTGAAAGCATGGCACTGGAAGCACTGGTCAGTCCCATAAAATTAAGGGTTGAAAGCTTAGGATAGATACCGAAAAACAGCACCGGTATAATAGCAAAATACTTTGCCACATCGTTTGCCACACTGAATGTGGTCAGTGAACCTCTGGTCATTAACAGCTGTTTTCCTATCCGGACGATGTCAATCAGCTTTGTGGGACTGGAGTCTAAGTCAACCATGTTTCCGGCTTCCTTCGCCGCCTGTGTGCCTGTATTCATGGCAACGGCAACATCTGCCTGGGCCAGTGCGGGAGCATCGTTTGTTCCATCTCCTGTCATGGCGACCAGATGGCCACCTGCCTGATACTCCCGGATAAGGGCTAGCTTTGCTTCCGGAGTCGCCTCAGCAAGAAAATCATCCACCCCTGCCTCCGCTGCGATAGCCGCTGCAGTCATTGGGTTATCTCCGGTTATCATAATAGTCTTAATGCCCATGATTCTAAGGTCCTCAAAGCGTTCCTTTACTCCGTTCTTTACAATATCCTTTAAGTGAACCACGCCAAGGACCTGACTGTTTTTTACTACCACCAGAGGGGTTCCTCCAGATCCCGCGACCCGTTTCACCAGCCGGTCACATTCCTCTGGATATCTGCCGCCCTTTTTTATGACATACTCTTTTACCGTATCTGCGGCTCCTTTTCTTATTTCATTTCCCTGATAATCAATTCCGCTCATCCTTGTTTTGGCTGTAAACTCTACAAAAACTGCATCGAGCCCGGAAAGCTCCCTGCCCCGTAAGCCAAACCGCTCCTTGGCAAGCACTACAATGCTTCTTCCTTCCGCCGTTTCATCGGCAAGAGAGGACAGCTGGGCGGCATCTGCAAGCTCCTGTTCTGTTACTCCGGGAACCGGAAGAAATTCGCTGGCCTGACGGTTACCTAAGGTAATGGTCCCTGTCTTATCCAGCAAAAGTACATCCACATCTCCTGCCGCCTCAATGGCGCGGCCGCTCATAGCCAGAACATTGGCCTGATTCAAGCGGCTCATTCCTGCAATTCCAATGGAAGAAAGAAGGGCACCGATGGTGGTAGGGGCAAGGCATACGAGTAGAGCGATGATGTTGGTAAGAGAAATCGCAGTGCCAGCCCCTGCCTGTTTGCTTGCGAAGTCTGTAAAGGGCAATAAAGCCGCCGTTACCACCAGAAAAATTATGGTTAAGGTAATGAGAAGAATCTGAAGGGCAATTTCATTGGGCGTCTTTTTTCTGGCTGCTCCTTCTACCATTGAAATCATTTTATCCAGAAAGCTTTCTCCGGCCTCTGCCGTCACCCTGATGAGGAGCCAGTCGGATACCAGGGTGGTGCCCCCGGTCACTGCACTTCTGTCCCCTCCTGATTCCCGGATCACGGGAGCAGATTCTCCGGTAATGGCGCTTTCGTCAACAGAGGCTGCTCCTTCTATGACTTCTCCATCCATGGGAATCTGTTCGTTCCCTTTCACGTATACGATATCCCCTTTTTTCAGGGTATTGGAAAGGACTTCTGTGTAATCAGAAAGGTCCGAAGCATTCTTTAGCTTTCTGGCCTTCACATCTTTTCTGGCACTGCGAAGGCTGGCTGCCTGTGCCCTTCCTCTTCCCTCTGCGATGGATTCTGCAAAATTAGCAAAAAGTACCGTAAACCATAGAATCAGTGAGATGGAAAGGGTATAACCGGCCCTTTCATCGCTGATTCCAAAAAATGAGAGAACATAGAACCCTGAGGTCATGATGGCCCCGAGATAAACCACAAGCATCACCGGGTTTTTTACCTGGACGCGGGGAGACAGCTTTTTAAAGGACTGTCTGATGGCATCTGCAAATATACTTTTTTTACTATCTTTCATTTCCATATTATCACCTTCTGTTATCTTGATGTTACAAAATCAGCAATGGGGCCAAGTGCCAGAGCAGGTAAAAAGCTGAGCGCACCCACAATCAGAATAACGCCGATCAAAAGGCCGATAAAGGTTACGTTGCTGGTTGATAAGGTTCCTTCACTGGAAGCAACGGTCTTTTTCTTTGCCATATTTCCGGCAAGGAATATGGCTGCGCCCATGGGGATAAAACGGACCAAAAGCATGATGAGACCGCCGGTTACATTGGTAAATACTGTATTCCCATTAAAGCCTCCAAAGCTGCTTCCATTGTTGTTTGCCATGGAGGAAAAGGCGTACAAAATCTCTGAAAATCCGTGGGCACCCGAATTGGTAAGCCAGGTTGCTGCCTCTGGCATACAGACTGCTACTGCCGTTCCAATAAGAGTTAAAAGCGGCGGTGTTAGAACGATTAAACACACCATCTTCATGTCAAATGGCTCCACCTTTTTCCCTAAATACTCCGGCGTTCTCCCCACCATAAGTCCGGCGATAAATACCGTTAAGAGCACAAATGCCAGCATTCCATAAAGACCACTTCCCACGCCTCCAAATACAATTTCCCCTAGCTGCATGAGAAACATAGTGACAAACCCAGCCATGGGAGTCAGGCTGTCATGCATGGCATTGACAGAGCCATTGGAGGCGGCCGTCGTAACCACAGCCCATAACGAGGACCCTCCCACACCATGAATCACTTCTTTTCCCTCCATGCTTCCAGAGGCAGCCACTCCATTCCAGACAGGGCCAGCCATTTGCTCGCTCATGGTCGCCACCAGCAATGCGGCGGCAAAGAAAATCATCATGACAGCATAGACGGTGCGCCCCTGCTTTCTGTCCTTAACTGCCTTTCCAAAGCTGACACAAAGGGAAGCCGGCAGGAGTAGTATGGATAACACCTGAATGAAATTGGATAATATCGTAGGATTCTCCAGAGGATATGCAGAGTTCATTCCAAAGAAGCCGCCGCCATTGGTGCCAAGCTGCTTGATGGCGATCTGACTGGCTGCAGGGCCAAGTGGAATCACCTGCACTGCCCCATGTTCCAGTGTGGAAACCTCTTTATATGGTTCAAAGGACTGGACAACGCCCTGAGAAACCAAAAGAAGAGCAATTACTATGGAAAGAGGCAGAAGGATATAAAGCACACTCCTTGTTACGTCCTCCCAAAAGTTTCCCAACGTGCTTGTTTTCTTCCATATGAATCCTCGAATCAGGGCATAAAGAACGGCGATTCCAGTGGCCGCTGATACAAAGTTCTGAACCGTCAGGCCCAGAAGCTGGGTCAGATAAGACAGAGTGCTCTCCCCGGAATACGCCTGCCAGTTTGTATTGGATACAAAGCTTGCCGCCGTGTTAAAGGCCAGATGCCAGCTGGTTCCCTTCATGTCCTGGGGATTAAAGGGCAGAAACCCCTGTAAAATCAACATAAGGAACAGGAATATAAAGCCTACTGCGCTGAAGAAAATGATGGACCAGGTATACTGCTTTGCAGTCATTTCCTCATGGTCACTCATTCCTATAAGCTTATAAAAACGTTTTTCCACAAGAGCCAAAAGCGGACTTAAAAAAACCTTTTGTCCGCTCATTACCTTATGGATATAATTCCCCATCAAAATGGATAACCCTAATAAAACAGCCACATAAAAAATATCCTGCATGATGATATACTTCATAATTCATCACCTCGAAATAACACGTAAAACAAATAAATCAGCAAGGCAAGGCCAACCATGCCTGTTACTGCTAAAAGAATGCTCATCTTATCATCTCCCTCATATCTCCTTCGTCTTTTCCTCCTTCATTGATGGATATTGACCCACCACTGAACGATGCAAAGCATGGATAAAACAATGACAAGAATTAAAAGTACCAGTCCAAACCAATCCATAACTCTCACCTCACGCTTAAATTTTTTAAATAGAAGTCTATCTCCTTACATCTGCAATCATATCAGAAATAGAATCAAAGGGGTGTCAAGATGGAACGGGTCCATGTCAAGAAGTTGGCAAGAAAAAAGAGCCTGCTTTGGTTTCTGTTACAAAACCAAAACAAGCTCTTTCTACACTTTTTCGTTCATAAATGAAATGTCTTTTCTTACCTCTGGGATAATGCAGCAATCACAAGATGCTTTGCCAACACAGCGGTAGTAACAGCGCCCACCCCGCCAGGAACTGGTGTTGCCATGGTTGCGATTCCTTCCAGGGATTCGAAATCCACATCGCCGCAAAGTTTTCCGTTTTCATCCACATTGATTCCCACATCAATGACAACGGCACCAGTTCCAACGTAGGAGCCGTCAAGCATCTTTGCCCGGCCTACGGCCGCAACCAGAATATCTCCCTGTTTGCAGGTCTCCTTTAGATTCTCCGTCCGGGTGTGGCAGATCGTAACGGTGGCATTTTCCTTTAACATCAGCATGGAAAGGGGGCGGCCGACCACCATACTTCTGCCGACCACAATTACCTTTTTACCTGTCATGGGGATTTCATTGGCCTTTAGAACCTCGACCACAGCTTCTGCAGTACAAGGTGCAAATCCGGATTCATCTCCTGCAAAGACCTTGGCAATGTTAACAGGGGAAATGCCGTCTAAATCCTTTTTCGGCTGGATCATTTCCTCGATATCTTTTTCCCTGATCTGCTCAGGCAGGGGGCGAAGCAGCAGGATTCCCTGAATCTCAGGATTTTCATTGATCTTTGAAAATTCCCGTTTAAAATCCTCATCGCTGATATCACCTGGAAAGGCAAAGCTTTCTGCCAGAAGGCCGAATGCCTCCATCTTTTTTAAAGCTCCCCGCTCATAGGAAAGATCATCGGGCCGCTCTCCTACTCTTACGATTGCAAGCTTCGGTGTACTTCCTGTCATTCCCTTACAAAGCTCATCCACCTGTTCCCTGATTTTAGCAGATACTTCTGCACCCTTTAATGTTATCACGGCTATTTTTGCCTCCTTTATTCTGTCTTTAACGCCGTTTCCACCTGCGTATAAATTTGATCTGCCCAAAGGATTCCTTCCTCTGAAACGTACTGAGCCCTTGCATTTAATTCTCTGGCTTTTTCCCGGTTGACCATTGTTTTTGTATTGATTAATACGTTCATCTTGGCTCCAAGGAGGGAAGCACGGATCATCTGTACCCCTACTCCCACATCGCTGACCGCCAGGCGGCTTCCTTTGACTGCCAGAACCTCCATATGATTAAGAGCCTTTAAGCAAAGCTCCATGACAGAAAGAGGCACCTGGGCAGCCGAAACAAGGAGATCTTCCAGGATTTCAGTTTTTTTCTTCTTTTCTTCCTCCGTTTTAGACGGAAGGGCATAAGCTTCGGCCAAAGGTGCAAATACAGCTGCATCCTCATCGGCAAGTCTCATAAATTCCTCTCTGATCTGGGAAAGGGATTGAAGGATAGACTGCATCTCCTCTTCCACCTCTGCATACTTCTTTTTACCAAGAGTCAAATTTACCACCATCTCACCGAGAGCCGTTCCAACTGCGCCTCCAAGACCAGCTGCACCGCCTCCCCCTGGTGTGGGGCTTTTGGATGAAAGCTGTTCTAAGAAGGAAGAAACTGTAAAATCCTGTATCATTTGTCTATACCGCCTTTCAGAATGAAAATTTTATTTAATATTATATAAGGCTTTCTGGAAAAACACAAGGTTAACTTGAAAGGTGGGGATGCGGATGAAAAGTTGGACTCCAATGAACTCCGGAAGGATTAATGAAACGTGTATTCAAAGTATCAGCGAAAAAAGGCATTACAGCTATATGACCAATTAAAATCTGTCAGTAAAGTCATTCAGCAATTAGGATATCCGACTCGAAAAAGACTTTATGATTGGATTGCCGAGCGTAATGCTCCATCGAAAACTAAAGCAGTCAGGAACAAGTATAATAATACCCCAAATCATCCCAGACATCCCTCAGTTGAACTTAAGCTTGATACAATTCATCGTTGCTTTATGCTTGGGGAAAATGTACAATTAGTGTCAGAGGAAATTGGTTATAGCAGAGCCAGTATCTACATTTGGCGTAAAAAGTATATATTGAAAGGGGCTGCTGCACTTATGAATACGAATGACGACCCACGTGGCGATTTACCGGAAGGATCGCCTGCATCCAGCCCGGAAGTAGAGCAACTGAAGATACAAATGCAAGAGATGCAGCTGGAAATAGATATTTTAAAAGGAACACTTGATGCCTTAAAAAAAGACCCCGGCGTCGATTTGACCGCTCTCAGGAATCGAGAGAAGGCAGTGATGATTGACGCCCTGAAAGATAATTACTCACTGCCATTGTTACTGCAGAAGTTAAAACTGTCTAAAAGCAGTTATTACTATCAAAAGAAGTGTCAGAGGCACTCTGATAAATATGTGGAATTAAGAGAGCATGTCCTGGAGCTGTTTAATGAAAACCAAGGCAGGTATGGATACCGTAGAATCCATGCATTATTAGTGAAAGAAGGAATCCGTGTTTCGGAAAAAATAGTACGGAGACTTATGCTTGAGTGTGGGGCAACGGTCAAAATAAAACGTCGGAATAAGTATAACTCATACAAAGGAGAGCTTACACCGGCAGTCCCTAATCTCATTCAGCGAGATTTTCACGCAGACATGCCAAATCAGAAATGGCTGACTGATATCACGGAGTTTGCCCTTCCAGAGGGGAAAGTATATCTATCGGCGATGATTGATTGTTTTGATGGAATGCTGCCGGCTTGGAACATAAGCAAGGTTCCCGATGCTCATCTTGTCAACCGAATGCTGGATCATGCCCGCTATAGACTGAAGAAAGAGGAGCACCCGGTCATCCATACTGATCGGGGTTGCCATTATCGATGGCCAGGGTGGATATCACGAATGGCAGAATCCGGCCTTAAGCGTTCTATGTCAAAGAAAGGCTGCTCTCCGGATAATTCCGCATGTGAAGGATTCTTTGGACGCCTGAAGAACGAGATGTTTTATAATCGCAGCTGGACAAAGATATCAATTGAGCAGTTTATCACCATTCTTAATAATTACTTGATTTGGTATAATGAAACCAGGATTAAAGTATCACTTAAAAATATGAGTCCATTGGAATACCGGCAAAGTCTTGGATTTGCATGATATACAGTCTAAGAAATTGTCCGCATCCCCGGTGTGGAAAGGAAAGATCGTCAAGCTCTGATCTGAGCCTGATATCTCCATACTTTGCCGCAAGGGGCGAAAAGATTCTCACCGTCTCTTCTGCCCGTTTCTTAAAGGTGGCCGGATCTACAAATTCTATGGTCCGCATATTGTGAAGACGGTCCGCCAATGCAATCAAAGCACCACGGTCATCGGTACATATGCCTGTTTTTTGAAACTCTTCGTAGGCATAGAGTATCTCTTTGATGATTCCTTCTTCCTCCCATTTTACTGCATCATGAAGAAGTCCAGCGCCTACCGTCATAAAGTCTGCTCCCATGTCTGCTAAGAGTATGGCTACCTTTAAGGGATGGGTAATGTATTCCTCTCCAGAATACCGCTTTTGTCCCTGATGGAAATGAAATGCCTTTTCATATAGGTTTCTCAGTTTTTCCGGTTCATATTCTGTACCATTTTCATTTAGAGTATTTAAAAGCTCTTTATAAAGTTCTTCCGGTTCCTTTAAGTTTTCTGTATTTTTTAAAGATAATCCCATGGTGTCTCCTTTCCATGATTGGTCACGGAGATGAAACGCTCTTAACAGCGCGGGAGAATAGCCGAACTGGCTGATAAAGGCTTTGGCAAAGCCGCCATGGGTATCCCAGCCATAATCGAGAGCCACATCTAAGATTTTCCTGCCTCTGGATATTTCTCCGGCTGCCGCAAAAAGACGTCTCTGCTTTAGATATTCCATGGGAGACGCTCCCACCTTTTCCTTAAAACATCTGGAAAAATACCAGGGGGAATAGCCTGCCCATGCGCTTAAAGCTTCCACTGTCAGATTCTCTTTTAAATGCTCTTCCATATAGAGGGTACATGACAAGGCCCATTCTCCTCTTTTCATTCCGCTGCCTCCTGTAATTGGTTTCCCACGTGGTAACCTGATTATAGCAGAATGAAAAGAGGCTTGCTGCTCCAAATTTGCCTTTTTTAGAATTTTTAGAACTTCAAGAATATTTAGAATCAATAAAATGATTAGAATGATTGGTAAAAACTGATTATTTCAATGTCTTTAAAACCGCTTCCAGCTTCACGACCATATCATCTACATGTTCCTTCTCAATGACAAGAGGCGGAACCAGACGGATTACATTCGTACCTGCGCTGATGATAATAAGCTTTTCTTCCAGGATTGCCTTTTCAGCCACTGGAGCCACTGGCACAGAAAACTCCAGTCCCTGGATTAAGCCCACTCCCCGGTGTCCGGTTATCACCGGATACTTTTTTACAAGCTCCTCCACCTTTTCCCAAAGATAATTTCCCACCTCTTTGACGTGGTTCACAATATCTCTGTTCTCAAAGATTTCAAGAACCTTTGCTGCCGCGGCCGTCACAAAGGGATTGCCGCCGTAGGTGGTTCCATGATCTCCTGGTGCCATGGCTGTAGCGGCCTTTCCTGATGCTAAAAAGGCACCGATTGGAACACCGTTTCCAAGAGCCTTTGCAGCTGTCATCACATCGGGTTTAACGCCGTATTTCTGCCAGGCAAACATATCTCCTGTCCGCCCCATGCCGCACTGAATCTCATCCAGAATAAGAAGCATATCGTGTTCATCACAAAGGGCTCTCACGCCTTTTAGAAATTCTTCTGTAGCAGGATAGATTCCTCCTTCTCCCTGAATCGTTTCCATGATTATGGCACATGTTTTATCATTGACCAGTGTCTTTACGCTTTCTAAGTCATTGAAATCTGCAAACTTGATTCCTGGAATAAGGGGCTTAAATGGCTCCTGATATTTATTATTTCCGGTCACGGAAAGAGCTCCAAGGCTTCTTCCATGGAAGGAGTGGTTCATGGCAATGATCTCATGATCATGGCTGTTATCCTTATTATAGGCATATCTTCTGGCGATCTTTAACGCCCCTTCAATGGCTTCTGTACCACTGTTGGTGAAAAATACCTTATCCATCTGAGAAACCTTTAAAAGCCGTTCTCCCGCCTCTACCACCGGTACGTTATAAAACAGATTGGAGGTGTGAATCAGCTTATCCACCTGAGACTTTAAGGCATTGTCATATTCCTTATCATGGTAACCAAGGCCCATAACTGCAATTCCAGCGGTAAAGTCAAGATACTCGGTTCCATCGGTATCGTAAAGATGAACACCTTCTCCATGGTCAAATACCACGGGAAAACGGTTATAGGTCTTATAAATATGCTCTTCTGACTGATCAATATACTCCTGTTTACTCAGCATGATAAAAACGCTCCTCTCCCGGACTGATAATTGCAGTTCCGATTCCTTTATTGGTGAATATCTCAAGAAGCAGGCAGTGTGGGATACGTCCGTCCATAATATGTACCCTGGATACTCCCTCCTTCATGGCATCAATACAGTTTTGAAGCTTTGGGAGCATTCCACCCCCAAGGGTTCCACTGCCAACAAAATCCTCCGCTTCTTCAATGGACATTTCGGAGATGAGAGAGTCTTTATCTTTAAAATCCCGGTAGACCCCCTCCACATCCGTCAAAAAAGCCAGTTTCTCTGCTTTCACGGCTGTGGCAATGGCGCAGGCTGCGTCATCGGCATTGATGTTGTATGTCTTAAAGTCCTCGTCAAAACCAACAGGGCAGATGATAGGTAGAAAATCCTTTTCCAACAGATCATAGATAATCTGTGGGTCCACCTCAGTAATGTCTCCTACAAAGCCGATGTCCTCCCCATTAGAAAAGCGCTTTTTGCATTTTAACATCATTCCGTCTTTTCCGCTGATTCCTACCGCCTTGATTCCAAGCTCATTGACTAGCTGCACCAGACTTTTATTCACCCGGTTAAGAACCATTTCCGCAATCTCCATGGTAGGCTCATCGGTTACCCGAAGTCCTCCCACAAACTGAGGCTCCATGCCAGCCATCTCCACCCAGCGGCTGATTTCCTTTCCGCCTCCATGAACGATAATGGGCTTAAAACCAACAAGTCTTAATAAAACCACATCCTGAATGACCTGTCGTTTCAGCTCCTCATCTACCATAGCGCTTCCACCGTATTTCACGACAATGATCTTTTTGTTAAATCTTTGGATATAAGGTAGGGCCTCAATGAGTACTTCTGCCTTCTGCATGATGCTTTGATCTAAATCCATAATGTTTTTCCTCCCTTATTTCCAGTTACGAACGGTAATCTGCGTTGATTTTTACATAGTCAAAGGTCAAATCACAGCCCCAGGCTGTGGCGGTCGCCTCTCCCATTTTGATGTCTGCGGTAGCAGTCACTTCTGGCTCTGATAATATTTTGGTGGCTTCTTCTTCACTATAAGGAAGGGCTACGCCATCTTCTATAATTTTAAGCTTTCCGGCTGCGCTTTCAAAATATAAGTCTACCTTTTCCGGGTCAAACTGTGCCCCGGAATAGCCCATGGCACAAAGGATTCTGCCCCAGTTGGCATCGTGGCCGAAGATTGCTGCCTTTGTCAGGCTTGAGGTAATGACTGACTTTGAAAGTGTTTTTGCCTGCTCCTTGGTTTCTGCTCCGATGATCTTCACCTCAAACAGTGCGGTACAACCTTCTCCGTCTCCTGCCATCTTCTTTGCCAGTGTCTCATTGACTTCGTGGAGTGCCTTTAAAAAGGTATGATAATCCTCATTTTTTTCTGTGATTTCCGGATTTTCCGCCAGGCCGTTGGCAAGGAGAAGTACGGTATCATTGGTGGAGGTATCTCCATCAACGGAAATCATGTTATACGTGTCTTTAATGTCTTCCCGTAAGGCTTCTACCAGAAGCTCCTTTGAAATGGCGGCATCTGTGGTAATGAAGCTTAACATGGTGCACATATCCGGATGAATCATGCCGGAGCCTTTGCACATGCCTCCGATGGTAACCGTTTTACCTCCAAGCTCTATTTGAATAGCCACTTCCTTTTTCACCGTATCTGTGGTCATGATAGCAGTCGCCGCATCGGTTCCGCTCTCTATGCTTGAGGATAAATTAGGAGCCATGGCTTTAATTCCTGCCCGAATCCGGTCCATGGGAAGCTGCATGCCAATGACTCCGGTGGAAGCTACCAATACAGCATCTGCCGGAATGGAGAGACACTCTGAGGCTTCCTTTGCTGTTTCCTGACAGTAGGAGTAACCTTCCTGACCGGTACAGGCATTGGCAATTCCTGCGTTCACTACTATAGCCTGTATGAATTTGGAATGGTCCACCATCTCCTTATCCCATTTCACTGGTGCTGCCTTTACGATGTTGGTGGTATAGGTTCCTGCTGCCTTACAGGGAACTTCGCTGTAGATCATTGCCATATCTTTTCTGTCTTTATATTTGATTCCTGCTGCTGTGCAGGAAGCCTTAAATCCCTTTGCTGCTGTTACTCCGCCGATAATATCTTTCATATAATATCCTCCCTGGTCTATGGAAATGTATATCCTGCTTCTATCAGCTTTTCCATTGCCTTTTCATAATTTTCTTTTTTCACCAATATGTAATCCGTTTGAAAGGTCGAGACCGCAAAGATTCCGATTCCATGGTCTGCCAAAACAGTGGACAGTCTGGATAGTATCCCAGTCAGGGAAAAATCCAAAGTCCCCTCGATACGAAACGCCCGAAAACCATCTTCGCGCTCGATGGACTCCTTGGGAACCAAAGCGGTTTCACACACCAGGGAAAGTTCTTCATCGGTCTTTCCAAAGAACCAAAACTGGGAAGCCTGGATTTCCTGAGTCAGCTCTGAAAGTTCGGAGATCCTGCAAACGGTATAATCTCCTTTGATCTGTTTTAATTCCATCTTACTCCTCCTATGGATTTACCATAAACTTGTTTTCAATATTTAATATATAATCATAGGAATTAACGTCTTCTCGCAGAGTAAAGCCTAAATCCTGCCAGAACTTATTTCCTACTTCGTTGGAGCAGAACGCAATCAAACTAACCTTGTTGATTCCTTCTTTTTTCAGTCTCAAAACAGCTTCCGAAACCATCTTATGTCCCACGCCCCTGCCTCTGTAATCACTGGCTACACATACGTGGTAAAAGCTTGCCTGTCTTCCATCGTGGCCGCTTAAAATGGTTCCTATAATTCTGCCGTCTTCCTCTGCAATTACACTGGTCTCTGGATTTCTTCTTAAAAAGCGGTCCACGCCCTCCCTGGAATCATCGAAGCTGCGAAGTGCAAATCCTTTGATTCCGGTCCAAAGCTCGTAAACCTTATCGTAATCCCCAGGTGTCATGGTTCGAATGATCATCATCTGCTCCTTACTAAAATCAATTTACTCTATTACGGAAACATGGGAATCAGCTTAAGACCCTTTTGTTCCGGAAGTCCAAAGAGAAGATTCATATTTTGAACCGCCTGTCCTGCGGCTCCCTTAACCAGATTATCCATGGCTCCCATCATGATGACCCGGTTGGTTCTCTCATCCACCACCGCATTCACATCTACGAAGTTACTGCCTTCCACCCATTTCGTCTGAGGTGTGATGTCATCGTTTAATACCCGGACAAAATATTCCTTCTCATAATATTTATGGTAGATTTCTTTGATTTCCTCATTGGAAACCTTTTTTGTAAGAGTTCCATATGCAGTCACCAGGATTCCCCGGTTCATTGGCACAAGATGAGGAGTAAAGCTGATGGTAACCGGATTTCCGGCTCCGTAGGAAAGTTGTTCTTCTATTTCCGGTGTATGTCTGTGAGTTCCTACGCCATAAGCCTTGATATTTTCGTTGACTTCACAGTAAAGATTATCTACCTTAGCTCCTCTGCCAGCGCCGGAGGTTCCTGATTTTGCATCAATAATGATGCTGGCCGGGTCTATAAGGCCTTCCTTTACCAGAGGATAAATACTTAGAATCGAACAGGTAGGATAACAGCCTGGATTGGCAATCAGCCTTGCTTCCTTAATTTCTTCCCGGTTAAGTTCAGGGAGTCCGTAAACTGCTTCCTTAATATAATGAGGTGTTTTGTGGACCATTTTATACCATTCTTCGTATACTGCAACGTCCTTGATCCGGTAATCTGCACTTAAATCAATAACCTTTGTCTTTGATAGAATAGTGTCATTCAGCAGAGATGCCAGGTAACCCTGAGGTGTTGCCGTAAAGATTACATCTGCTTGTTCTGCCAAAGCTTCTATATTATCATCCAGACAGCTGTCTTCTACGATTCCAAACATATTTTGATATACAGAAGCATATTTCTGATCTACATAGCTTTTGGAACCGTACCATATAATTTCCACATCATCTCTCTGGAGCAAAAGTCTTGCAAGCTCTCCTCCTGCATATCCGGTCGAGCCAATGATACCTGCTTTTATCATATCCATCTCTCCTTTTTGTACTTATCTTATACCTATCATTCTTTGCATGAAAATCACGTTTCATGCCTGTGGATTTATTAGTTCATAATTATACATCTGTTTTGTATATTATGCAAGTTCTTTTTAATTTTTATATTTTATGCTTGCATTATACCCAGTTTTGGTGTATATTTATGAAAGTTCAATTAATAAAAATCCATTTAAGGCAGAGGAGGAACATAGAATGAAAGAAAAAGTTATTTTAGCTTATTCCGGAGGACTGGATACCACAGCAATTATCCCTTGGTTAAAGGAGCATTTTGATTACGATGTTGTTTGCTGCTGCATCGACTGCGGCCAGGGAAATGAATTAGACGGTCTGGAAGAGAGAGCCAAATTATCCGGCGCTTCTAAATTATATATTGAAGATCTCGTTGATGATTTCAGCGACAATTACATTATTCCCTGTGTCCAGGCAAATGCCGTATACGAGAATAAATACCTGTTAGGCACTTCCATGGCACGTCCTGCCATTGCAAAAAGACTGGTAGAAATTGCAAGAAAAGAAGGAGCCACTGCTATTTGCCACGGAGCTACCGGAAAAGGAAATGACCAGATCCGTTTTGAGCTTGGCATCAAGGCGCTTGCACCAGATTTAAAGATCATCGCTCCATGGCGTATGACTGATGTATGGACCATGCAGTCCAGAGAAGATGAAATCGAGTACTGTAAGCAGCATGGAATCGACCTTCCCTTCTCCGCAGACAGCAGCTACAGCCGTGACCGTAACTTATGGCACATCAGCCACGAGGGCTTAGAGCTTGAGGATCCAGCCAATGAACCTAATTATGACCATCTTTTAGTACTTGGCGTTTCCCCAGAGCAGGCACCAGATGAAGGCGAGTATGTAACCATGACCTTTGAAAAGGGAGTTCCAGTAAGCGTTAACGGGAAAAAGATGAAGGTTTCTGATATTATCACCACCTTAAATGAGCTGGGCGGAAAGCATGGAATCGGTATCATCGACATCGTTGAAAACCGTGTAGTTGGAATGAAATCAAGAGGTGTTTATGAAACTCCAGGCGGCACCATCTTATTAGAGGCTCATCAGCAGTTGGAGGAGCTTGTGTTAGACCGTGCTACTATGGAAGTGAAAAAGGATATGGGAAATAAATTTGCTCAGATCGTTTACGAAGGAAAATGGTTTACTCCTCTTCGCGAAGCCATTCAGGCATTCGTAACTTCCACTCAGGAGTATGTGACTGGCGAAGTGAAATTCAAGCTTTATAAAGGAAATATTATTAAGGCTGGAACTACCTCTCCTTATTCCTTATACAGTGAATCCCTTGCTTCCTTTACCACTGGAGATCTTTATGATCACCATGACGCTGACGGATTCATCACACTGTTCGGCCTTCCGTTAAAGGTTCGTGCTATGAAGATGCAGGAAGCTGAGAAGAAGAATTAAGAAGAAATAAAAGGAATAAAAGAAACTAAAAAAGGGTACTGCAAAACGGAAAGAATAAACGTTTCATTTTGCAGCACCCTCTTTTTATTCTCCTAATTGCTTTAAGGAATCCCCGGTAACCCGGTAAACAGTCCACTCATCCATAGAAACCGCTCCCATGGAACGGTAAAAGTCTATGCTTTTCTGATTCCAGTCAAGACATGACCACTCCAGTCTTCCACAGCCACGCTCTACGGTTATGGTTGCCAGTTTTTTAAGAAGCGCTTTTCCTACTCCCGCTCCCCGGTATTCTGATCTCACAAAAAGGTCTTCCAGATAGATGCCGGCTCTTCCAAGGAAGGTGGAGAAGTTATGGAAGAACAGGATAAAGCCTGCTTCCTTTCCGTCAGCCTGAGCCAGAATAACCTCTGCTTTTTTCTGGTTAAATAACCACTCTTCTAAAATCTCCTCCGTTGCTACTACTTCATCCTGTAGCTTTTCGTATTCAGCCAGTTCCTTAATATATTCGAGAATCAATCCTAAGTCCTGTCTGTCAGCATATCGAAAAGTAATCTCCATTTCATTTTCCTCCTGAATGTAATTTATTTAATGCCTTATATTCACTGCTTCTCCAGCGCTTTCTTAATGCGGGGAATCATCTGTTTTGTATAAATATAACCATTTTCCATGCACTCCTCCATGCAGTCAAAGGTAAGAAGTCCTGCTTCCTTTGGTAAAGGCGGCTTTAAGAGCATGACCTCGCCTCCGCTTCCGCAGTCCTTTAAATCCCGGCTCATCACGGAGAAGGAATGATAAGCGATCTCTATAATGGAATCGTCATGAGGCTTCTCATACTTTTCTCCAATATCCACGCCTAACACTCTGGGGACTCCGGCGGCAATTAATAAGTCTACCGGAAGATTGTTGGTCACTCCCCCATCTACCAGCAGAAAATTCTTAATAGGTCTTGGGCGGAAGATGGCGGGAACAGAAGAACTTGCCATCATCACCTCACACAAGGTACCGCTTCTCTCCCATTTTACATGTTCCAGTTTTAAGGCCGAGAGAGGAATCTGTTCCTGAAATAAATTGGTGAATACAATGGTATCTCCGCTGTTAATATCCACAGCCGGAATCAAAATTCCTCTGCATTTCCCCTGTATTCCTAAATTGTTGGTAAGATCACAAAGAAAATTTTGTAATCGGTTTCCCTTAATGAGACCTCTAAGGGAAGTCTGCTTTCCCAATATAATCTGGGGAAGAAATAACGCAATCCCAAGAACGTCAGGGTCAATCAGGCTTTTTCCGTGCTTGGCTAACCAACGCACCGTCTCCCTCATTTCCCCAATGTCCATACCTGCTGCGTAAAGCCCTGCCACTATGCTTCCAGCGCTGGCTCCTGCGATATAATCCGGTAGAAGTCCATTCTCCTCCAAGGCTGTTAAAACACCCACATGGGCAGCCCCTCTGGTACCGCCCCCTGCCAGCGCCAGTCCGTAATCTGCCATTCTTCTCTCCTCGCGTTTCAGCTAGGTTTCAGAAAAATTTATGCCCTGGAGGAGAAATATATACCTGTCCTCAGGATACAAAGAAGAACAGATTTTAAGGCATCCCAAACCCCTGGGATCGCTACTTAAAAACTGTTCTTCATTTCTTTATTTCAATGGATTTGACTAACCCAATGGATTATTTGGCATAATAAGCATCGACACCGTCTGCAATTCCCTTGGCGATCTTATCCCGGTATTCTTCCGAAGCCATCTTCTGGTCTTCCTCTGGATTGCTTAAAAATCCCATCTCTACAATGGTCACCGGAATCTTACACCAGTTGATGCCGCTCATGGAATCAGTCTCCTGAATTCCCTTGTTCTTAAATCCAGTCTGTGCTGCAATTCCATCAACGACTGTCTTAGAAAGAGCATGGCTCTTATCGTATAGATTGCCGTTGTATGGATTTTTCGATGTCTGGCTCATAGTTAAAACACCATGAACACTGCTGTCATTTAAAGAATTGGCATGAACCCGGATAAAGATATCGGCTCCGCTTTTGTTTGCCATCTCAGCTCTCTCCGCATTGCTGATATTCACATCATCGGACTCACGGATCATATACACCTGATAGCCTCTGTCCGTCAGCTCTTTTTTCAGCTTTAAGGATACGGCAAGGGTAAGCTTATATTCGGGGATTCCGGTCTTAACTCCGGTTGCTCCTGATGCCACCTTCGCCTTCATCTGGGAAGAGCCTGGGGCAACTGGTTCCTTCTCAGAATTTCCCTTAGCCTGATGACCTGCATCAATGGCTATGATCTTACCTGCTCCCTTTGAAGAAACTGCAGACGCTTTGCTTGGTTCTTCTTCCTTTGGCTTGTCCTTTGACAAGTACTGGGAAGAGACATAGCTGATCTTTCCATCAAGCACCACCCGGCTCCAGGAGCTGCTATAGCCGGTCCGCTTTAAGGAAGTGCCTTTGTTAAGCTTTGTAAGAATCTCACCACTGGAAGAAGGAGACTTTCTTACATTTACTGATGTGGCAGTCACGTATACGGTTTCATCTTCTCCCTGAAATGCAGGAGCCGTTTCCTTTGTGACAGATGCCTCATTGGAGCTTGATTCCGCTTTTCCTGAACTGTCTTCTATGGAAACAGGAGCTGTCTCCTTATCTCCCTCAGGCAGACCACCCTGGGCTTCTTCCACCGAAGGGGCATCCAGGGCCTGGTACTTTTTCTGACAGCCCATAAGGACTGATGCACAAAGAAGAAGCATAAAAAGGAGTAACCAGACCTTACTTTTTCTTAGATTTCTCACAGTATGGTTCCTCCTCCTACTACATAGTCCCCATCATAAAATACCACTGCCTGTCCAGGTGTGATTGCACGCTGAGGTTCCTCAAAGCGGCACTCTACGATTCCATCTTCCACTTCCTTTATGGTACAGGAAGCACCCTTGTGGCTGTAACGGATCTTGGCAGTAACCTTCATCTCTTCCCCATGAAGCCCGTCCACTGACATCCAGTTAAGGGTACCGGCACGAAGGGTATCTGAAAATACATCTTCTCCCTTTCCAATGACTACTTCATTGGTTTCCGGGCGGATCTCCACCACAAAGACAGGATATCCCATGGATAAGTTAAGACCTTTTCTCTGGCCCACCGTATAATGGGTAATGCCTTTATGACGCCCGATGACCTTGCCGTCTAAATCTACAAAGTTACCTTCCGGTGCTTTTTCTCCTGCATTCTCTTCAATAAAGCCTGCATAATCATTATCCGGAATAAAGCAGATCTCCTGGCTGTCCGGCTTATGAGCGACCCGCAGGCTGATCTGAGTGGCTATCTCTCTGATCTGGTCCTTGGAATAAGCGCCTACCGGCATTAAGGTACGGGAAAGCTGCTCCTGGGTCAGATTATAAAGGGCATAGGTCTGGTCCTTCGCAGCAGTGACTGACTTTTTTAAGGCAAACCGTCCGTTTGGCAGCTTGTCTATCTGGGCGTAGTGGCCGGTTGCAATGTAATCGGCACCAATATCCAGACTCCGTTTTAAGAGAGATTCCCATTTCACATAGCGGTTACAGGCGATGCAGGGATTGGGCGTTCTTCCCTTTTGGTATTCCTCTACAAAATAATCAATAACACTTGATTTAAATTCCTCTTTGAAATTCATGACATAATAAGGAATAGAAAGATCCCAGGCAACACGTCTGGCATCGTCTACTGCACTGAGTCCGCAGCAACCTCCGTTTTCTTCCTGGGTATTATTATCCTCATCCTGCCATATCTGCATGGTGACTCCGATCACGTCGTAACCCTGCTCTTTTAAAAGCCAGGCGGCGACTGAGGAATCCACGCCTCCTGACATTCCAACTACTACTTTCGCTTTACTCATAGCTTCACGCTTCCACTTTCCGCCCACGCTTCTGGGTATAGAAGGCTTCTTAATATTCTTCTTCAACCTCTTCTTCACCAATATCAGACTTTGGTTTCTTAAGGCCGTCAATTTTAATCCCGTTCTTATTTGCATAATCCCATAACGCGGCATGAATTGCTTCCTCTGCCAATAAAGAACAGTGTACCTTTACTGGAGGAAGTCCGTCGAGTGCCTCACAAACGGCCTGGTTGGTAATCTCCATGGCCTCCTGTACTGTCTTTCCCTTTACAAGCTCGGTTGCCATACTGCTGGTAGCAACAGCTGCACCGCAGCCAAAGGTTTTAAATTTTACATCCTGAATGACCTGATTCTCATCAATGTCCAGGTACATTCTCATGATATCTCCGCACTTTGCATTTCCTACGGTACCCATACCGCTTGCGTTCTCTATTTCTCCAACATTTCTTGGATGTTCAAAATGATCCATTACTTTTTCAGTATACATATTCTATATTCTCCATTTCCAGGTAATGATTCCCAATTGTGATCGTCTGTCGATTGAATGTTTTATTTGGCCTGATGTCTCATATAATCTTCATAAAGAGGTGACATGCTGCGAAGCTTATCTACAATCTCTTTCATGGACTCCACTACATAATCCATCTCTTCTCTGGTATTAACCTGATCCAGGGTAAGGCGAAGGGATCCATGAGCGATCTCATGAGGCAGCCCAATGGCTAAAAGTACATGGGATGGATCTAAAGACCCGGAAGTACAGGCGGAACCGCTGGAGCCGCAGATGCCCTTCATATCCAGCATGATGAGAAGAGATTCTCCCTCAATGAACTGGAATGCAAAATTAACATTATTGGAAAGTCTGTTCTTTCTATGACCATTAATCCTGGTATACGGAATCTCATCCATGACGCGATTCATTAAATATTCCCGGAGATCGGTTTCTTTCTGGATTCTTTCATCCATCTCTGAAATGGCAAGCTCAACCGCTTTTCCAAAGCCAACGATTCCTGGAACATTCTCAGTTCCTGCACGGCGCTTTCTTTCCTGACCGCCTCCGTGTACAAAGGAACGGGATTTGATTCCGGTTCTTATATATAGAAAGCCAATGCCCTTTGGTCCGTTGATTTTATGACCGCTGGCACTGAGCATATCGATATTGTATTCATCTACATTAATCGGCACATGACCGAAAGCCTGGACTGCATCCGT
Source organism: Clostridium sp. 12(A) (assembly GCA_000526575.1). Taxonomy (GTDB): domain Bacteria; phylum Bacillota; class Clostridia; order Lachnospirales; family Lachnospiraceae; genus Lacrimispora; species Lacrimispora xylanolytica. Next base: position 539,115 of record JAGI01000003.1, read on the forward strand.
ATGGAAGAGAACTCCGCGTTCCTTTGCAATCTGTCCAATTTCTTTGATTGGTTCTATGGTACCAATTTCGTTATTGGCAAACATAATGGTAATGAGAATGGTATCCGGACGAATGGCTTTTTTTAATTCCTCCAGTTTTATCACACCGTTCTCATCTACATCTAAATAAGTAACTTCAAAGCCCCGTTTTTCTAAATACTCACAGGTGTGAAGCACCGCATGATGTTCAATCTTGCTGGTAATGATGTGTTTTCCTTTTGTTTCGTAGGCTTCTGCCGTAGCAATCAGTGCCCAGTTATCAGCCTCCGAGCCGCCTGCGGTAAAATAAATCTCATTGGATTTTGCACCCAGGGCGTTTGCAATGGTCTCTCTGGCTCCTGTAATGGCCTTTTTTGAGATCCCGGAAAACTCATATACGGAAGATGGATTTCCATAAAATTCCGTAAAATAAGGCAGCATAGTCTCCACGACCTCTGGTCGTGTTTTCGTCGTTGCTGCATTGTCAAGATAAATCAACTGCTTCATAGTTGTTAGTTCCGCCTTTCTGTAGTTCTAAAGTTAAAAGCTTCATCTACAAATTCTATTATACACACATTTCCTAGAATTTCAATAGGAATGATTCTCATTATGAATATGTCATGAAGAAAGAATGCCTTCCATATATTATAATAATTCTCATTTCCAGGAGATTTCATGAATGAATCTTTAAAGATCCCACGAAAACTCTCTCCAACAAAATATGCACTTTTGACCGGCACGATTCTCCTTACTTCTGCCGGACTGATTACCAGAGTGCTGGGCTTTTTTTACCGCATCTTTCTCTCCAGAACCATCGGTGCTGAGGGTCTTGGAGTCTTTAATTTAATTCACCCGGTCTTTGGCATCTGCTTTGCCTTATGCGCAGGCTCGATTCAGACCGCCATATCCCAGTCCGTAGCCGCAAATGCCAGAAAAGGACGGTCTATTTTCCGCACCGGCCTTGTGATTTCTGTGGGAATTTCCGTGGTTTTGGCATATGGTATCATTCAGTTTAAGGATATCATAGCAAATAACATCCTTATGGAACCCAGATGCGCCCCTCTTTTAATCTTTGTGGCTGTGTCCGTTCCCTGTGCCGCCATTCACGCATGCATCAATGGTTACTATTATGGTATGCAAAGACCTCAGGTTCCGGCCTTCGCACAGATCATGGAACAATCCGTCCGGATTGGGGCCGTGTTCCTGATTGCTGATATTATGATAAAATCCGGGATGACAATCACCGTTCAGCTTGCTGTACTGGGCCACTTAATTGGAGAAGTGGCATCTTCCCTTTATACCATTACTGCCTACCGGTTCTTTCCGCCTAAAATGGCATCAGACGCTGCTCCCATACACTCTGGCTTTCGGGATACCGCCCCAGAGCTTATGCAGTTTGCCCTCCCTCTTATGGGAAACCGCCTTATTTTAAATATCCTGGCAAGTGCGGAGGCAATCTTAATTCCCAGCAGACTCCAGATGTCAGGTCTTTCTGACTCTGCTGCTCTATCCGTTTATGGTGTGCTGACCGGAATGGCTCTGCCCTTTATTTTGTTCCCTTCTACGGTATTTAATTCCCTTGCTGTTCTCCTGCTTCCAACGGTTGCAGAAGCCCAGTCAGAGGGAAATGAACGGAGAATCGGATCAGCCATCTCCATGTCACTGCGCTACTGCCTGTATGTGGGTATCCTTTGCATTGGCATATTTACCATGTTTGGGGATGACCTTGGTGTCAGCGTGTTCAAAGACAATACGGCGGGAAGCTATATGACAATCCTTGCCTGGCTATGCCCCTTTTTATACCTGGTCACTACAATGGGAAGTATTTTAAATGGTCTTGGAAGAACCTCTGTCACCTTTGTCCAGAACGTGATTTCCATGGTGGTTCGACTCCTCTTTGTCCTTATTGGCATTCCAAGGTTTGGAATCCTGGCCTATCTGGTGGGGGCTTTGGTAAGCGAAATCTTATTGGCTCTCATGCATGTTCTCACCTTAAAGAAAAAAATGGATTTTGTCTGGAACGCCTGGGATATGATTGTAAAGCCATCGGCTCTCATGATACTGGCCATTGGAATTTATTATGCCGCTATTTCCTTTACAGATCCCTTTGACGGCCTCCCCCTGTTTCTTAAAACAGTCCTACATATCATGGCCTTATGTATCTTCTATTTAGGGTTACTCTTAGGTGCTCACGTTATGAAAAAGGATGAGACCGAGACTTGACTTCAAACTCCTTATTGATATAATGATAAAAAAGGAGTGAGTCGATTCCATGGATGTGAAAGAAGCATGTTCCCAAATTGAATTGTTTCAAATGATATCGGAAAAATCAAACGCCGCGCTGGAAGCCTGCGGAAGTCTGCGCCGCATTCCAAAGGGAACTCATCTCTTTTGGGATAAGGAAATGAACCAGACTCTTTATATGGTAGTTACCGGATTTGTATCCCTTTATAAAATCAATTCCCAGGGGGAAAGAAAAACTGTATTTCTTCTTGGCAAGGGCGATGTGGTCAATGAGGAGGTCTTACAGAACATGCCGGCTTCCATTAACTGCGAGGCCTTTGAATCTTCCCTGGTATTATGTTTTCATAAAATGGATTTTCTGGCAATCATGCGTCAGGACTTTTCCCTGACAAAAGCCATGTTCGATTCTCTGGCCTTAAAAAACCGTCGTCTGTACCGCCAGTTAAAAAATACGTCCAATTCCCTCCACGGGGAAAAGCGGGTAGCTGCTAAGCTTTGGAGACTGTCTAAGGATTATGGCGTTACAGAGCCTGACGGAACTTTAATTAATATGGAGCTAAGCGTTACCTATCTGGCGGATATGCTGGGCTCAAGACGGGAAACCGTGTCCCGCCATCTAAAGCATCTCACTGAACAAGGTCTCATCCGATCTCAGAATGGAAAAATTGTCATTCCTGACAGGGAGGCCCTCTCTGTTTTTTTCAAGTCACCGTGATATAAATCACGGTGATTTTTTTATTTATTGATTATACTGTCATTACAGGAAGATTGATAAAAAATAAACAAAGGAGGTAATTTATGTTTCAGGAGGAATATTCAGCGTTAGCAAAAGCAGCAGAAATGAAATCAAAGTTCTTTAAAAGCAACCCGGTTGGTTACTGGATTGCATCTATGCTGGCAGGTATTTATGTGGGGTTTGGAATACTGCTGATTAACTCTGCGGGAGGTATGATTTCTGGTCAGCCCTATGTAAAGATTATTATGGGAATGTCCTTTGGTATCGCCCTTAGCCTTGTTATCATGGCTGGTGCCGAACTCTTTACCGGTAATAATTTAGTCATGTTAGGCGGGGTTTTTCATGGTACGGTTAAGTTTTCAGATACAGTTAAAGTATGGGTCATCTGTTTTCTCGGAAACTGGGCTGGTTCCTTTCTTCTTGCACTTATTTTCTGGGGAGCCGGGCTGACAAAGGGTCCTGTGGGAGAATTCATGGCAAACGCAGCCGCAGCAAAGATGGCAATCCCTCTGGTTCCTCTCTTTTTAAGAGGGGTGCTTTGTAATGTATTAGTCTGTCTTGCCATCTGGTGCAGCTTCCGCTGCAAATCAGAGAGCGGAAAGCTGATCATGGTATTTTGGTGTCTCTTTGCTTTTATTACCAGCGGCTATGAGCACAGCATTGCCAATATGACCTTACTCTCCGTAGGTATCTTAAATCCAGGGGAAGCGGCAGTATCACTCTCTGGTTATTTTTACAACATCATCGTAGTGACTCTGGGAAATATGGCAGGAGGAATCCTGTTTACTGCAATTCCATACTATTTGATTTCCAGAAAGAAGGAGGTTTAGCATGGGTTACATTTTAGGTCTGAAGGAAATCAATGAGGTGCTTCTTCACTGGAAAAAGGATTACGTCATCTATGCACCGAAGCTGATCCCCGATGGCGGAGCATGTTCTGATACGGACTCCATTCACTACGGTGAGATACAGTCCATAGAAGAGATTGTCTTTGACAGAAAGTCAGACTTTTCCTTTAAGGAAATTCTTCTCCCCATCTCTGAAACCTTATTCTATTTCACAGAGGATTCCGTCATGGAACCGGCTGCTCCTGAAAAACAGGCCATCGTCTTTCTTCGAAGCTGTGACCTTCACGCAGTAAAGCGTCTGGATACCATGTATCTACATAACGGTGGGGAGGATCCTTATTATAAGAGGCTTCGTGATCGGGTGAAATTTATCCTGATGGGCTGTGAAGAGTCCTATGAAAGCTGCTTTTGCGTGGATATGGAAACAAACCGTACGGAGGATTATCATGCTTCCCTGGATCTTTCCGAAGAAGGTGTCCGCATTGATAACAAAAATCCCGATTGGGATGAGGTGTTTGCTTCCAGATGTCTGGAAGAGAGGGATGTCATTCCTAACTATGTGACTGAGACTGAGACCCGGGTCAATATCCCAGACAATCTCTCCTTAGACATTATGAAATCAACCATGTGGAATCAATACGACAGCCGCTGCATTGGCTGCGGACGGTGTAACTTCGTGTGTCCTACCTGTACCTGTTTTACCATGCAGGATATTTTCTATACGGATAATGGCAAGGCAGGAGAACGCCGCAGAGTCTGGGCCTCCTGTATGACCGACGGCTTTACCGATGTGGCCGGAGGCGGCAGCTACCGTAAGAATAACGGACAGCGCATGCGTTTTAAGGTGCTTCACAAGGTTTATGATTATAAGAAACGGAATGGGATCCATATGTGTGTTGGCTGCGGACGGTGCGACGATGTCTGTCCGGAGTATATCTCCTTTTCCCACTGCATCAATCAGCTTGAAAATGGTATGAAGGAGGTAAACGAACATGAAGCATAATGAATATCTTCCCTTTCCATCCCGGATCAAAGAGGTCATTAAGCATACGGATATCGAATATACCTTCCGCATGGCCTATGAGGGAGACGTAAAACCGGGTCAGTTCTTTGAGGTCTCCATTCCGAAGTTTGGGGAAGCCCCCATTTCCGTCAGCGGCGTCCGTAAGGATTCTGTGGACTTAACCATTCGCCGGGTAGGAAAGGTAACTGGAGAAATCTTTGAGCGGTACGAAGGAGACAGTCTGTTTTTAAGAGGTCCTTACGGCAATGGATTCGACGTAGAAAACTACCGGGGAAAGGAACTGCTTGTGATTGCGGGAGGTACCGGACTTTCTCCTGTGAAGGGCGTGGTGGATTATTTTTCCGATCATATCGAGGAAACCAATGGAATGACACTGGTGGCTGGATTTAAAACGCCAAAGGATATTCTCTTTTTAGAGGATTTCGGCAAATGGAAACAGGCCATGGAGGTCATACTGACCGTTGACTGTGCCGATGATGACACTGCCTGCCAGATCGGACTGGTCACTCAGTACATTCCAGGCTTAAAGCTTAAGAATAAGGAAGAGACTACTGCAATCGTAGTAGGACCTCCTGCCATGATGCGCTTTACCACTCAGGGACTTTTGGATATCGGGCTCAAAGAAGAGAATATCTGGATCTCCCATGAGCGGAAAATGTGTTGCGGAATCGGCAAATGCGGACACTGTAAAATTGATGACACCTATGTGTGCCTGGACGGACCTGTCTTTCCATTTACCAAAGGCCGCAAACTCTTGGACTAGAAAGGGGAACGTCTTATGGATATAAACACAAAGGAACTGAAAAAAAATGCATTTCGAATCACCAAGCACAGGGGACTGACTGCTTCCCGAATCCGGGTTCCCGGCGGCTACTTAGATGCAAAATTACTGTCTATGATACAGAACATTGCAGAAACCTACGGAAATGGTACCGTACAAATCACCTCCAGACAGGGCTTTGAGATTCCTGGCATTCCATTTGCCGATATCCCAAAGGTCAATGCCCTTTTACAGCCTATTATTGAAGAACTGGACATCAACCAGGCAGAAAAAGGACAGGGCTACAGCGCTGCCGGCACCAGAAATATCACCGCCTGCATCGGCAATAACGTATGTCCCTATGCCTGCTATAACACAACTAACTTTGCAAAAAGAATCGAAAAGGCTATTTTCCCTAACAATCTTCATTTTAAGGTGGCCTTGACCGGCTGCCCCAATGACTGTGCCAAGGTGCGAATGCACGACTTTGGAATCATGGGAATGACACTCCCACACTACGATGCAGACCGGTGCGTCAACTGCGGGGCTTGTGTCAAAGCGTGCAAGAGAAAGTCAACCGGCGCTCTTTCATCCGTAAACTGTAAGGTCGTGCGCAATCATGAGTCCTGTATCGGCTGTGGAGAATGTGTCCTTGCCTGTCCTACCCGCGCCTGGACCAGAAGCCGGGAGAAGTTTTACCGTCTTACACTCCTTGGGCGGACTGGTAAGAAAAATCCCCGTCTCGGTGAGGATTTCATAAAATGGGCGGACGAAGACAGCATTCTTAAAATCATTTTAAACACCTATGACTATGTAGCAAAATACATTGATCTCACCGCTCCTGGCGGAAAGGAACACATTGGCTATATCGTGGACCGGACCGGCTTTGAAGAATTCTACCACTGGGCCATGAAGGATGTTTCCCTGCCAGAGGAGGCCGATGTTTATAAGCCGCTTTACTGGAAAGGTGTCAAATACTAGTTTCTATGCTGCGCCTGTAAAGCTGTGATGATAGAAAAAGGACTTGAATCCATCTCACGATTCAAGTCCTTTTTATTCCTCACGAGAAATCTGGTAATCAGCCTGATGGCTTACCTCTAATCCTTATCCTTAAGCAGATTATTTAAGATTGCTATGATGAAAGCGGCAAGGAGTGAGTTCATAAAACCACCCATGCTTATATTCTCAACAAAATAATCTGCAATCATAATCGTCCAGGCATTGACTACAAAGCTAAACAAGCCCAGGGTGAGCAGATTGACAGGTAATGTTATGAGCATCAAAATCGGCTTTAGAATAAGGTTTACCAGCAATAGCACCATCCCCATAATCAGAAGCGATCCAAAGCTTCCTATATAAATGGTGTTTAATACCAATGACAGTAGATAGATTGCTAATACAATGGATATATATTTTACGAACAGTTTCATTGTCATACCTCCAATCAACATGTTTCCATTATGTTACGTAGTGTCCTGTCGCCAGTCAATAGCCTTAAGAGAATTATATGATGATTATGCTGGTCCCTGTTTCATTATAAATGATTTTCTATATTCCAATGGAGATAGCCCTTTCCATTCACGAAAGCACTTTGAGAAATAGCTAATATCTGAAAATCCACAGCTTATGGCAATTTCATTGGCCTTTTCATCGGTTTCTGTTAACCGTTCCGCTGCCTTTTCAATGCGGTACTGAACCAGGTAGCGAATGGGTGTGGTTCCAATTACCTGGCGAAAACAGCGCAGGCAAACACTTTTGCTGACGTAAGCACTGTCAGCAATGTCATCCAGAGAAAGTTCCTCTGCATAATGTTCTTCCATGTACTGTATCATGACCTTGGTCCTTTCAGCAGATAATCGTTCTCGGTGACTGGTTTTAACCCCTTGCACCTGCCGATTGCTATTTAGAAGCCGAAATGCTTTTGACAAATGATAGCGAGTAAGGTTTTCATAATCATCCAGCTCATCCACCACTGCCTCCCATGCTGCTGCCTTATTGTTAATTACATCTGCCTGCCAGGACATGGAATGGTCCAAGCGCAGATACCGAAAGGATTTATCCTGTATTATGGGAGTAATGAGCTTTTGCCAAAATATGCTGTCAATACTGCCGCCTATCAGTCTGGCATGAAACACCAGGGAGCGGTATCTGGCTTCTATCACTTTGCTATTATCAATATTGTGGAGGACACCAGAATTGATAAATATGGCATCTCCCTCCATGAGCTGAATGGTTGTTTCTTCTACCTGGATGGGAGCAATTCCTTCTGTTATCATAATAAATTCAAACTCATCGTGCCAATGCCATGGCACCGTAGTTAATGATAAATCGTCTTCATAGCAGGCTATGGGAAACATAACAAGCCCATGCCTTTTAAGCTCTTTTCTGGTTCTATCAATGGTAACGTCACAAACTGATAATGCCACGCTCCCCCCCCCTTTCCGTTATAGATAAAAACGAAGATATAATCATAGGATATCGACGATTTCATTCTATATTTTATACCCTTGCGATGATATAATCATATCAACAAACAAGGAGGATTGCAAGATGACTCATTTACTTTTAGCAATTATCTATATTGCTTTTATCAGTCTTGGACTGCCTGATTCTTTACTGGGTTCTGCATGGCCGTCCATCTATACGGAATTCGGTGTGCCGCTTTCTTATGCCGGAATCATATCCATGATTATTGCATTTGGAACTATTATTTCAAGTCTCCAAAGTGATCGATTAACACGTAAATTGGGAACTGGAAAGGTAACGGCCATCAGTGTTGTCATGACTGCTCTTGCACTATTTGGTTTTTCTGTTTCTCATTCTTTTGCAATGCTTTGTCTTTGGGCAATCCCTTATGGCTTAGGCGCAGGCAGCGTTGATGCTTCCCTGAATAATTACGTTGCCCTGCATTATGAAAGCAAGCACATGAGCTGGTTACATTGTATGTGGGGAGTGGGTGCAACTCTGGGACCTTACATTATGGGCTTTGCACTAACCGGGGGAAATGGCTGGAATATGGGCTATCGCTATATTGGTATCTTACAGATCGTGTTGACCGCGGTATTGGTTTTCAGCCTTCCACTATGGAAAGGTTCAAAGACCACTGCTACTGATTTCACGGATACAAGCAGAAAACCGCTTTCCCTGCCTGAAATCATCCGCATTCCCGGTGCTAAAGAAGTTATGCTATGCTTTTTCTGCTACTGTGCCTTAGAGCAGACCACAGGGCTTTGGGCCAGCAGTTATTTAACGCTGTACAAGGGCATCCTTCCTGAGACTGCAGCCAGCTTTGCCAGTCTGTTCTTTATTGGAATCACCATTGGCCGGGCACTGAGTGGATTTGTTACGATGAAGCTGAGTAATGTTCAGATGATTCGCCTGGGCCAGGTGCTGATTGCAGTAGGTATTATCACTATGCTCCTTCCTGGCCTGCCGTTATTTTCCCTCATTGGCCTGATTTTAATTGGTCTTGGATGCGCCCCTATTTATCCTTGTATTATCCATTCCACTCCGGCACACTTTGGGGCGGAACGTTCTCAGGCAATCATTGGGGTTCAGATGGCAAGTGCCTATATTGGTACCTGCCTGATGCCGCCATTGTTTGGAATCTTGGCAAATAGGATCACAGTCGCTTTATTGCCATTGTATCTGCTGGCTGTATTACTTATTATGGTCCTTATGCATGAGCTATTAACACGTAAGACCGGCTCTTTTGCAGGTCCAGAAAGTGAGGGTTGAAATTGTTTGCAGATTATCATGTTCATACTGATTTTAGTGATGATTCGAATTACCCGATGGAAGCGGTTGTTGAGGACGCCATTCAGATGGGAATGGACGAGATTTGCTTTACCGATCATGTAGATTATGGGATTAAATGTGACTGGGATTCTGGCCCTGGGATTCCTTATAGGGATGGTAAATTGCTGGCAAATGTTGATTATCCTCTTTATGCAGAGACCATTCGGCAATTCCAGTATATCTATGGAAGTAAAATCACCATACGAATGGGGATGGAATTTGGCATGCAGACCCATACCATTCCCCAATATGAAACACTTTTTAAACGATATGCGTTTGATTTTATCATTCTGTCGGTACATGAAGTGGATGATAAGGAGTTTTGGACACAGGAGTTTCAAAAGGGCCGAACACAAAAGGAATACAACGAACGCTATTATCTGGAGCTTTATGAGCTGGTGAAAACCTATAAAAATTACAGTGTTTTGGGCCATCTGGATTTAATTACCCGTTACGATCCAAATGGAATCTATCCCTTTGAGAAGGTACGTCCCATCATCACTGAAATTTTAAAAATCGTAATCCAGGATGGAAAAGGGATTGAAGTAAACACCTCCAGCCGCCGTTATGGCTTAAAAGATTTGACTCCTTCCAGAGACATCTTAAAGTTATACCGTGAGTTAGGAGGGACTATCCTTACCATTGGAAGTGACAGCCATGAAAAGAAGCACCTTGGAGCTTATATTACGGATACCAAGCGTGAGCTTCTTTCTCTGGGATTTCATCGGTACTGTACCTTCCATAAGATGGAACCATGTTACCATCTCATAAGCAAAGATTTAGAGTAGGTTCACATTCAGCCACAGGGCAACATAAAGAATGACCCCATGTCTGAATTCACGGGGATTATAGCCTGACAGCCTGTGAATGCGGTCTAATTTATATTGAAGGGTATTCTTATGGAGGAATAAAATCTCGCAGGTTTTCGCCAGAGACATTCCCTGCTCGTAATAGGTCCGAAGCAGATTTAAATCTTCTTCACTGAGGGCTGATAATGTCTTTTTTAAATATTCTTCCCGTGATTTTAAATCAATGCTGCCAAGAATGATTTCTATATCCAGTAAATCAAACTCTGCATAGTTGCTTTTTGCCACTTGCAGACTTTTTAGGGCAATATAGCTATTGTTATAAGAAATCTTAAGCTGATTCATCTCCTGACTGCTTCCTACTCCAATGGATAAAATCTGCTCATAATCTGCCGCCAGCTGTTTTAATACGGGAACCGTTTGCTGCAGATTTTTTTCGTAGACCACTGCAATAAATTCATTGGGGTAGGTATAAGTAAAAAGGGGAGCTTCTATGGATTCCAGAGTTCGAAATAGTTTTTGTTCAATCAGGGATATATTTACCACATTATATCTATGATCTAAAAGAAGGACGACGGTCCTCATTTTCTCCGTGGTATCTACCTTTACTTCATTTAAGCATTGGGTCAAGTACGTTCTGTTTGAAAAATCTCCCGTAATGAGGCTTCGCACAATATAATTTACTTTTTCTTTCTGTGTAAAAATGGCGGCGTCCATCTCCTGCTCACGAATCAAAAGCTGGGTGATTCGAATGGCAAGATGGGCAAATTTGCGGACCTCATCCGGATCCCCGGTGATTCCGATGACCGCCACAAAAAGCGCATTATGAAAGATCGGTATGTTTACCCCTTTTTGTGACCCCTTAAATTGTTGTTCGCCTGTTGTCTCAATCACTTCTCCTGTCATCGCAGCCCGGTAGCCAATCTCGTGAAAATCACCGATTCTATGATGATTGGTACTGGCAAAAATAATTCCGCTTGCATCAATGAAATTAATATGATAGCCGCTCACGTCCTTCACGGTATCCACGATTTGCTGTGCCAGCTTTTTGCTGATTTTTGTAATCATATCTCTCCAATCTGAATTCTCTCATTTGATACAGATACGAGTCTGCCATATTTGTTAAGTGTAACATATTTTCATCATATAAGATACAAATATATGTTATCCAATATATATATTTCTTATAAAAATATTGTATAATTACGATTATAAGAAAATAAGTTTTATCCTTGATGAAATAGATACCTGGAGGTTTATCATGAATATAGTTATTGCCATTGATTCCTTTAAAGGAAGCCTTTCTTCCATGGAAGCAGGGGAGGCGATTGGAGAAGGAATAAAACGAGTGAATCCGCAGGAGCGTATCACAATCTGTCCTCTGGCTGACGGTGGAGAAGGAACCGTAGAAGCATTGGCACATGGAATGAAGGGAACGCTTCTTTCCATACAGGTGACTGGTCCATTAGGGAAGCCAGTGATCTGTACTTATGGAATCATGGAACATACAAAGACTGCCATTATTGAAATGTCGGGAGCCGCCGGAATCACTCTGGTACCGGATAATAAAAAAAATCCTTTGTATACCACCACCTACGGGGTTGGAGAGGTGATTAAAGATGCCATTACAAGGGGATGTCGCAGATTTATCATCGGTATCGGAGGAAGTGCCACCAACGATGGCGGTGCTGGAATGTTACAGGCATTGGGATATGAGTTTTTGGATTATGATGGGAAAGAGATTCCCTTTGGAGCCATTGGACTTTCAAAGCTTAAAACAATTTCTGACCGGAATGTGATTCCGCAATTAAAGGAATGTTCCTTTTTTGTTGCCTGTGATGTGACGAATCCTCTTTGTGGTGAGCTTGGATGCAGTGCGATCTACGGACCGCAAAAAGGGGCAACACCGGAAATGATTCAGAATATGGACAAATGGCTGGAAGAATATGCCGTCTTATCAAGGTTATCATATCCTAAGGCAGATCCAGCCCAGCCCGGAACAGGTGCAGCCGGCGGTATGGGATTTGCGTTTCTCACCTTTACCAATGCAGTGCTGGAATCGGGAATAAAAATTGTATTGGAAGAAACCAGGCTGGAGGAGAAGGTAAGGGACGCTGACCTAGTGATTACAGGAGAAGGACGACTGGACGGGCAGACTGCCATGGGGAAAGCGCCAATCGGCGTGGCTAAGCTTGCCAAACAATATGGGAAAACCGTCATTGCATTTGCAGGAAGTGTAACCAGGGATGCAAGGGAATGTAATCAGTACGGAATTGACGCTTATTTTCCTATCCTCCGCACTATCACAACACTAGAGGAAGCTATGGAATCAGAAAATGCCAAGAGAAACCTTTCCGATACCGCAGAACAGGTTTACAGGCTTTACAGGAAAGGGACGGAAGAATAAATGACAGTTACATTTACAACCATAGGGGCTTTGATCGGGCTGGTCACAGCAATCGCACTCATAAATTTAAAGATACAGCCAGCTTATAGTTTGATACTGGGAGCTTTGATTGGAGGTGTCATTGGAGGCGGCGGCATGGATACGACCATTGCTGCAATGATTACGGGATGCCAGGGAATGGTATCTGCTGTTTTAAGAATATTGACATCAGGAATTTTAGCTGGAGCTCTAATTATGACCGGCTCCGCAGAAAAAATAGCCGATGAGATCGTCAACAGACTTGGGTCGAAACGAGCCTTTCTTGCCATTGGCCTTGCGGCAATGATTATATGTGGAGTAGGCGTTTTTATCACCGTTACTGTAATTACCGTAGCACCTATCGCTCTTGCCATCGGTAAAAAAGCGGGATTTCCTAAGGAGGCCATTGTTTTGGCTATTATTGGAGGAGGTAAAGCGGGTAATATTATTTCTCCCAATTCCAATACCATTGCTGTGGCAGAGGCATTTCAGGTGAATTTAACATCTCTGATGATGAAAAATATGATTCCTGCTATTGTTGCTGTGCTTGTTACGGCACTGCTGGCAGCTCTCCTTTCAAAGAAACCGGGCATCCCAATTACAGATGCCGATTTAGAGCATGGCACCAACCATAGTGCAACACTTCCTCCCATCTGGGCAGCTTTAAGTGGTCCGGCTGTGGTTATTTTCTTACTGGCTATGAGACCATTGTTTCATATTACCGTTGATCCTTTGATTGCACTGCCCATTGGCGGAGTTGTGTGTACCATCGCATGCGGTCACACAAAGCAATTTTTAAAATATGCGGAATTTGGATTGAACAAGGTGATGGGAGTCTCCATTCTATTGTTGGGCACCGGGGCCATTGCAGGCATTATCAAGGCCTCTTCCCTGCCCTCTGATGTACTTGGCTGGCTCCAGATGATGAATCTGCCTACGTTCCTGCTCGCTCCGGTCTCTGGTATTTTAATGGCTGCTGCCACTGCTTCTACTACCGCAGGTTCTACCGTTGCATCACAGACTTTTGCTGGTGTGCTGACTGGTGTTGGTATTTCAGCCCTTTCTGCCGGAGCCATGGTGCACTGCGGTGCCATTGTCATTGATTCCCTGCCACATGGTTCCTTCTTTCATGCATCATGCGAACCAGTGGGCCTGACCATTAAGCAGAGAACGAAATTAATTGGGTATGAAGCAATCATTGGTTTTAGTGCAACCTTAACAGCAGTATTGCTTTATCTTTCAGGGCATTAACAGGAACGGAAATTAGTCTATATATAACACGTAAAAAGAGGACAGCCATGAACTGGCAGTCCTCCTTTTATTTGGTTTAAGATACCTCTTTTACCTTTATTCTGCCATGGATTTGTTGCACAAGGAACAGCTTGCACAGTCGGCTGGACTGCAGTGCATTCCCGGACGTAGAAAAGGTTCAATGGTGAATCCACAGGATTTTATGTAGTATCTATCCCCTTCAATCATCACTTCACCGGAATCCGGGAGAAACTTTACCGGTATGCCTGATACAGTCTGAATCTCATCGTACAGGGGATGGGCCTTTACTCGAGGAGAGTATTTTTTCAGCTCCCCTTCCTCAGTCTGGACATAGATGGAATGGTCACAGGTAATTAACCCCTTTATTTCTCCAGCCTCCGTAAAGGAAAGAGAATTGCTGTCTGCATTGATTCCATTCTGATCCGGGTCATAGGCTGTGATTCTGCCAATAGGGGTAGATACAAGAACCGGGTCTCCAGGTTCTATGGACTCCAGATTACCTGACTCGTATAAGGACAATCCCACCTTAGTCTCCACCATTCCCATAGGTGTCTTTATGACGGCTTTTTCATTTGGAAACAGGGTGATACTTTTGATGTTTCCGTTTTCATAAAAGCAAATGCCATTGATCATTGCTTTAAACTCTGAAAATCCCAGGTCAAAGGTCAGTGAGATGTTCCGCTCCCGCTCATCCTCTTCCGTCCAGAAGCCGCTTAGCTGTCCATCGAGAATAAATACTCTGTGAAGCTCTCCTGAAGGATAAAACTTGACCAGCTCTGCTGGAAGCTCTCCAATGGGGGTATATACCTCCTGCTGTTCTTCCAGAGCTACGCTGATGATCATTCCCTGTTTATTAAATTCCACAGACGGCTTCTTTTTTCTTCTGGCGGTTTCTGTGTAAGCAGGCACCAGCTCTCCTGCCTGGGTGACTATCATGTTTTTTTCGGAGAGATTCACTCCGGAAAGCTCTCCCTTTGGGTGACAGTAAAAGGATTCCACTCCTCCCAGAATGCCGTAAGGAGTCTGAATGGTTTCTCTGTCCAGTACCATATAATTTTGCATTGCTTACACCTCCTGTTAACATCGTGATTTGGTTATGGTTACATACAGCCCGCCCTCTTCTTTTCTTATCTTCTTTTCGTAGGCCGAATCCATGGAAAGCCAGGGCGGAATATGAGCACAGACCAGATGAAGCTCTAAAAAAGGAGTATCGGAAAGAAAGGGAGCGAGTGCCTTTTTTGAGGAAATCTCCGGACACTCTTTTTGCAGCTCCAATAGATTTAAGAAATAGATTCCAGGAGTCTGGGTTTGCGCGGGTCCTGCATTCTTTACCATCTCAGCCCGGATTCTCTTTTTTTCATCACTCACTTCCAGATCGGAAAGTACGCCATCAAAGGTATCTTCATCCGCTTCCTCCGTACAGAAAATCCCGTATCCTTTTCGATCAAATACAGAGTATGGAATTCCATTGATTTCCTTGCAGAGAATGGCTTTTACTCCTTCTGCAAAAGCGGCGGCATTTTGTACCTCTTCCCTTTGCTCCTTTACGGTTGTTCCTTTTATGGGCGCAAAGGAAGCCTCCCTGGCAGGTTTCCAGCCGTTTTCCTGCTTCTCATAAATTGTGACCATATTGCAATCGTAAAAAGGTGCCAGCTCTCCTTCTCTGGTATAAACTGCGATTTGATCCATCTGCTGTTCCTCCTTTCTTTATTCCTCAATCTCAACTACATTTCCATGAATCAGCTTCGCCAGAAATTCCTCCAGCTCCAGCGTAGCGTCTTCCTCATCTAGATTTTTTTCCTCTGCTAAAAGTGAGACCAGCTCCGTTACCTTTGTTCCCCGTTCCAGGCTGTTCCAGAGAAAGATACAAGTCTCATTGACAGAAGGAAGTCCGTCTAAAGAACCGTTTTGGCTGTCTCTTTCATCGAATATACAAAATTCTCCTCCCAGTTCCTTTAATACGAAACCAGGCTTTAACCTTACATGTTTAATTACCATTTCAGCCCCTCAGCCTTTCTACATCGATCCCGCTTTTTATCAATTCCAAATCCTCCCTGTCATAGCCTGCACTTACCATGACTGCTCCTGTTGTGAGCCACAGGTACATTAGGCTTGAGGATTTTCGTATTATTAAGGCCAGGAGCCACGCACTGATCACCGGCTCCTTTACACTTTGATTCATCATCTGGGCCAGAATCGCTTCTGTCTCAGTCACCCATTTCTGTTTTAAGATATCTTCTTTCCTGCAAATGCCGTACTGCTCTATGGTCTGGGCATAGGCCACGGCGTATTCAAGTCTTGTTTTTTCTTCCCTGCTTTCCAAAAGAGTATTCCCCCCAGCCAATATGACTGGTGCACACATGGACAGGCCTGCAATCCGTTCTCTTAGTTTCTGTTTATCATAGTAATTGGTTTCCGGAGCGTTTATTTTATTCTGTATGGATATGACCCGTCTGCGAATCTCTTTGGAATCCGCATCACCAGCCAGTATGGTATAGTCGCCTGTCATCGTAAGGGTTTTGGCTCTTCCTAACATCTCCATGGTAATGTCCTTAATTTCACAGGGATATATTCCATCAAACACTCTGGTTCCTGTTAAAGCTGCCGCATCTTCCATAATATCTGTTTTTCTCCGCCCCAGCCCTGGCCCTTTCATGGCCCATATGTGGAGACGGTCTTGTTTTACATTAGCAGTGAGAAGAGACAGGGCCTCCCCTTCAATCTGATCTGCGATTAAAAAGAGTTTTCTATCCCCCAGCGTTTCTAAAAGGGGATAAAGCTCCAAAAAAGATGAAAGTGTCCTGTTTATGATGAGTACAAGAACCTCTGTCATGGTTGATGGTTCTCCCACGGAAAGAGGGCCGTCAAGACGCATCCCCCTTGTTATCTCCAGCCTTGTTTCTGCGTACATGGATTCTTTTACAACCAGCTCACCTTCTTTACTGCCTTCCAGTACCATCTGGGCGGTTTTATCATCCCTTGTGATCTGACGGATTAAATTCACTTTGGAATTCGTAGAGGAAAAAGCATGGGATAGGATAGCTTCTTCCAGCCTTTCTGATGAATTCCTTAAGTCTCTTGCCAGTACAATCGGGTTTTCCCCGGAGGCTGATTTTCTTTGGTAAAGGGTAAGCAGGGAAAGAATCATGGAAGCAGTTTCCTTTGTGCCGCATCCTGTAAGGGAATTGATTTCACCAATGGCGGCGGCAGCCAGACGGATTCCCTGATTAAAATAGAGGTCTTCTCCCTCCAGCTCCTTTGCCACCTGGCTGGCAGAAAAGGTATAGCTTCCTTTTACTAAAATGCCCCCGTCCAGGGAAAGGACATTGCAAAGGCACCGAATTCCATCCGCCATTTTTTCTCTTCCGTCCTGATACTTAGTCTGACGTATCATCCTTTACACCTCCTGCCATGATATTTCTTAGTAAATCCTCGGCTTTTCTGATGTCCTGGCTGGTGACTCCTAAATCAAATTTCCGGTTGGCACCATGGACAAACTCGTAAAGATTACAGTTTCCAGCACGCTCTCCTATTCCCAGTAAGGTTCCATCCACCATATCGGCCCCAGCCAGTGCCATGACCATGGAGTTGGCAACTGCCATACCAAAATCATTATGCTCATGGACCTCCACCTGGATGCCGGTCTGTTTGATTTCCTGAATCAGGGCTCTTGCCCTTCTTGGAAATAAGACTCCTACGGTATCGGCAAGGCGTATGACCTCTACCCCCTGCTGTTTCATCAATCGGATTAAGGAAATTAAGAACGCGACATCAGCCCGGGAGGCATCTTCTAAGCCAACGGTTAAGGGAATATTATAATCCTTTGCCACCTGAATGCATTCCATTAGTGTGTTTTCAATCCATTTTTTGTTCTTTCCTATTTTATTATATATTTGTGAGTAGGAGACAGGAGTTCCCACATGGATGAGGTCCGGTTTTTGTCTGGCGGACTCTTCGATATCTCCTGCATTCAGACGGGACCAGACGGAAACAATTGCCTGTTTTTTCTGCTTCATAATCTCACTTAAGTAATTAACGCCTTCTGTTCCGGTGTCATAGATGCCCGCTTCTATTTCATGGATTCCGATGCGGTCTAAATAAAGAGCCAGTCGGATCTTATCCGATGGAGAAAAAACGATGCCAGGGCACTGCTCCCCGTCACGAAGGGTAGTATCAACTATTTTGATTCGTCTCTTCATATTTTTCACACTCGCTCAATATTATTAAAAACTCTTCATCGGTTACTTCTCCGCCTTTTTTCATGCTCTTTCGTTTTACCATATCTAAAAGCTGACCAACATCATATTTTCCCTCGCAGTCAAACTCTTTCAGCTTATATCGAATGGAGGTGCCGCCGGAGTGCTTTCCTAATACCACCTTTCTGGAGGCACCCACCAGCTCAGGCGCAAAGGACTCGTAATTGGATGGCTTTTTTAATACTCCATCCACGTGAATGCCGGATTCAATGTGAAATATCTTCCGGCCGATGACTGGCGTATGATCAGGAATTTCTGTCTTCGTCATTTCTTCAAATAAATCTCTAAGGAGGGTGAGCTTTTCAAAGCTGTGATTTGGCTTATACCGCTCCACCACCCTCATGGCCAGGAGCACCTGTTCTGTTGCTGCCTTATTGCCAATGCCTGTAAAGGTGGTCATAACCGTACCATTGTGATGGTACTGGAGATAATCAGCCGCAATGGCTGATGCACAGTAGTAGGAGTCCTCCGGGTAAAGTATAGGGGATACTGCCATTAAAAGCTTCATCCCCCGCTCATAGATGTCCCGGCTTTCATAGATCAGCAGATCGTCGAGGCCGGTCAGCCTCAGCTTTTTATCCGCTTCCATATCTTCTAACCCCTTTAGCTCCCATAAGTCATTGACCTGAATGTTTCTGATGCTCCTTCCCGTACCGTCGCAGAAGGAAGATAAGAAAAAATGAACTCCAGGATACTTCATATTTTCCGCCAGGCTGGGAAGCTCCATATAATAAACTATTCCCTCCGGCAATTCTCCCTTTAACAGGCGGTAGACTTTTGGGGATAAAACTACCCCTGAAACAGAAAGATTTCCCAGCCCTTCGATAAAACCAGAAGCCAGTTCCTTTGTCAGTGCAAAATCATCAAGCATTGTCAGTGTAGCATCAATTATCTTCATCATCCCACAGCCCCTCCTTTTGCGTGTGAATTTCTTAGATCATTAAATCATCGACTGGCACTCCCCCCTCAAAATGTTCCTCTACAATCCGCTCTACATCATCCTCTGACACATTGCCGTACCAGACTCCTTCTGGATAGACCACTACCACCGGTCCTTTGTCACAGATGCCGAAACATCCGGTATTATTAATGACCACGTCCCCGGTTAAATCCCTGTCTTCAATTTCCTGCATAAAGCTCTGAATGATATCCACGCTGCCTTTTTGAAAACAATAGCCTTTTTGAGTTCCATTGATTCTGCAGCTGGTGCAGATGAATACATGATATTTTGGCTGTACCATTTGACTCCTCCTCTTTACATGGCAGCGGCTGCCTTTTTCACCGCATCTTCGATCATGTCATAGGTATTCACTGGTTTGATTCCCAGCTCTGCCAGCTTTCTCGTTGGCTCCATACCGATCCGCATGGCAATGACTCCATTGCAGCCCTCTATTGCCGCCATAATTCCTTCCATCTTAGTTTCCTTTTCTCCGCATTCCTCTTCCCCCATGCAGTACTGCTCAACCTTTCTTTTTCCGGCGAAACGCACCTCTCCATTTAAGTAATCATAGAGATAAAATTCTTTTGCATGACCAAAATGAGTATCTACGATGACTCCGCTTTTTGAAGCTACCGCAAACCGGTACTTTGTGGTAACTGTCTGGGGATTTTTTGGTTCTTCATTTAAAAATCCTTTCAGCTCTATGGATTTATCATCGGTTAAGGTTCCCACGGCATCTGCCCGGCAATGCTGGCAGTGATACATCTGGGGCATGATCTCCTCACACTGTTTTCTGATCTCCGTCAGCTGCTTATTGGAAATAGGCTCTACCTGTTCAAATATACTTCCCTCTACCGGAATCATCTGCATGATATTGGTAATAAAACACCCCAGGTCTTTTACCGTTTTCACTACTTCTGCTACATGGCCGTCATTGATTCCCCTGACGGTTACAATGTTTACCTTAACAAGAACACCGCTTGCAACGAGAAGACGGATTCCTGCCAGCTGGTTTGCCACCATAATGGCCCCTGCCGCATCTCCCGTATATTCCTTTCCCATGAACCGGATGTACTGATACATCTGGCCGCTGATATGAGGGTCCACCGCATTTAAGGTCACAGTTACGTGGGAGACCGAGAGCTTAGCCAGTTCCTCCGCATAAAGGGGAAGCTTTAATCCGTTGGTGGATAAACAAAAGGTAACATGAGGATCATGAGCCCGGATCAGTTCAAACAGGGACTTTACGCTCTCCCAGTTTTCCAGTGCTTCCCCCGGCCCGGCAATCCCTACCACCGTTAAGTTTGGCATCTTTTCCTTTACCGCCAGATAACGGCTTAGTCCTTCCTCCGGGGTGAGAATCACAGAGGTAACTCCCGGACGGCTTTCATTGGGGCAGTCAAATTTTCTGACACAGTATTTGCACTGGACGTTGCAGGCCGGTGCCACCGGAAGATGAATCCTTGCAAACTTATGACCCTTGCAGTTATAGCAGGGATGCTCCAGAGTCTTTCGTCTCATTTCCTCTTCTCTCGTACTTATCATAGGCTCCACTTCCTTTTCCTTGGTGTCGATTAAAGTATCTTTATAATAGTCCTTGTAAAGGGCTTCCCGAAAACTTGTTTCTGTGGTATCTATCAGGTGGTTGGATATCTCATCCATGTATTCCATGGAACCTTCGTACCCCAGCATCTTTAATCTCTGGCCTCCTACGTGGTCGTGAATGGGAAATCCTCTCCGCACCAGGGGAAGTTTTAAATCCTCTGCAATCCTTCTGCCATCGGAATTCCCCACCAGTATGTTAGCCTTGCATTCAATTACCATAGCCTCAATTTCTTTAAAATCCGCTTTGTCTATAACCTTATACTCTTCCTCCAGATAAAGGTCTGCCAGCTTTTCTATCTCAGGACCGGCTTTCTTTGCCAGCTCCGGACAGGCAGTTCCAGTGGCGCACACAACAGGCAGAATTCCGGATTCACACATGAGACGGATGGTGGAATACACCATATCCGGCTCTCCAAAGACAGCGGCTCTTCCGGCAGAGTTGTATTTGTGGGAGTCGATCATGGAATCCAGATACCGGCCTCTTTCCTTTTTAAGCTCCTCAGGTATCTCCTTTCCTGAAATCTCTGAGAGGGTATTTAAAAAGGTGTCGGTATCTCTTAATCCCACAGGGAGGGGAATTCTTACAAATGGAACCCCATAGGTTTCCTGCAAATATTCTCCCACAGAATTCTTTCTTTCAAAATCGCAGATTTCCAGGGTAATTTTTGCTCCGCCCATTTTCTTTAACTCTGAGATACTGGTTCCATAATGGGGAAGTCTTTTATACTCCTTATGGTGCTCCCCATCCAGATTTTCAGAAAGGTCAGGAAGGAGTATGGCTTCCAGTCCAAACAGCTTTAACATGGATTTTATGTATCTGGTATCCCCTGGGCTTATAGGGGCAGTCACCACATTCACCAGATTGTTTTTCCCGCTGTCCATTATAATAGAAGAAACCATGGAATAGAGTGCTCCGAAATACCCGTCGTACTGACTCCCGCCATATCCTGGGGAAGGACATGAGATGAGTGTGATATCCCGGTACTCCGGATGCTCCTCTTTAAAATCATCTAAGATTCCGGGGACATCTTCGCCAATAGTCTCTGCTAAGCATGTGGTCATGACTCCAATGATATCCGGATGGTAAAGCTCGATTAAATTATTCAGGCCTTTCTTTAAATTCTCACTTCCCCCGTAAACAGTTCCTTCCTCTGTGAGGGAAGAGGAAGCAATGTCCACAGGTTCATTGTAATGGGTCGCCATATGTCTGCGGATGTAGGTCGCACACCCCTGAGAGCCATGAAGAATGGTCATGGAATTTTTCAGACCATAAAATGCAGTCGCACTTCCCATTGGCATACACATCTTACAGGGATTGATATTTAGATTTACCAGAGGTTCTACCTTACTTTTCATTCTCATTCCGCCTTTCTGTCAGCTTACAAATTCCCATACCGAACTGTTTATGCTTTTATTGATTTCCATGGTAAAGTTGTAAACCCCCTCAAAGCCTGCCAAAGGTATTTTCCGTTCGTGATTGTGATCGCAAAAGGCGATGCCCAGCTTATAAGCCAGGGGCCGCTCTTTTACTCCCCCTACCAGGATATCAGCTCCTTTTTCCCGCATAAAGGTCTCAAGCTCCGCAGGATTTGCATCGTCAAGGATTACAGTTTCCGGCTCCACCAGGCTCTCTATGATTTCGTAATCTTCCTTTTTTCCTGTCTGAGTTCCCACAACCACGGTTTCAATTCCCATGGCTTTGAACTGGCGGATTAAAGATATGGCCTTAAAGCCTCCCCCTACATAAATTGCTGCTTTTTTTCCCTCCAGATGTTTCCGGTATTTTGCAAGGAAGCTGTTTAATTCTGCCTCTTTTTTAGAACAGAAGGCAACTGCCTTTTTCCTTGCTTCTTCATCCTTAAGTGCTTCTGCCACCCGGATCAAAGAAGCCGTGGTATCCTCGATTCCAAAGAAGCTGACCTTTAAAAATGGAATGCCAAATTCTTCCTCCATCCGATTAGCCAGATAGGTGCTGGACCCTGCACACTGGACGATGTTTAAGGAAGCTTCCGGTGCCTTTATCATCTGCTCATAGCTGCTATCCCCCGTAAACCCGGATATGACATCAATCCCCATTTCCTTAAAATAATTCTTTATAATCCACATTTCCCCTGCAAGATTAAAGTCTCCTAAGATATTGATAGCCTTTCGTTTCTTCTTCCCCTTAAAAGGAAGAATCACCTTCATAATGGCATCGCAGGCCATACGGTAGCCGGTGGATTTATTCCCGGAGAAACCGGGGGATTTTACGGGAATGACCGGAATCCCATATTGTTCCGACTTCATCCTGCAAAGAGCATCCACATCATCTCCGATGACTCCTACGATACAGGTGGCGTAGATGAAAATCAGCTTTACCTTCTCTTCTTTTTCCATTAACTCATCCACTGCTGCCTCCAGCTTTTTGATCCCTCCGAAAATAATATCTGTCTCCTGCAGATCCGTAGAAAAGCTGTTGCGGTAAATATCTTCTCCGCTTGTTAAGGACCCTCTGATATCCCAGGTATAGCTGGAACAGCCAATGGGACCGTGGACGATATGATAAGCATCTGTAATGGGATTTAAGACGACCCTGGCTCCGCAGTATACACAGGCCCTTTGGGACACGGAACCGGATATACTGTTGCTGTCACAGCAGATCCCGCCCTTTGGGCCGTTGCATCCCTGGGTTACGACAATAGAACTTTTTCTGGCATCTAATACATTTTTGTTGCAGCTCTCCGCTTCCATGACCATGCTCCTTTCAAGCCTCTGACGACAAAATACCACAATAGGGAGGGGTCGGCTCCCTCCCTGGTTCCTTTGTTTACTGGTTTACATTACTACTTCAAAATCTTCATCTGCCACATCCCGGTCCAGACGGTCCATTAAGGTATCTACGATTTTTTCCACGTAGCGGATTCCTCCTGCGTAACCAACGGTGGCCTGAATGGGGTTGCCATACCGGTCAAGCACTGGAAATCCCATCCGCACCATTGGAATGTCCTCTGCCTTTGCAATCTGCTTTCCATAGCTGGACCCAAGAAGGAGATCGACGGTCTCGTTCTTAATCAGCTGATGAAGGTAGAATAAATCGGTATCCGCCTTTACCACATACTCGCTTTCATCCACTCCGTACTGATCCATAAGCGCTTTAATTTCCTTCTCCCACCGTTCCTTTGGTGTTCCGGTGATGATATACTTAGGACTCATACCAAGCTCCAGACACAGAGAGGTAAACGCATACACAATATCAGGATCGCCGTAGATGGCTGCCTTTTTCTTATAAACATACTGGTGGGCATCTAACATTAAATCCACCAGACGGCCTCTCTCATCCTCAAGCACAGAGGGAACCTCTTTCTTCGTAAATTTCTGAAGCTCCAGAATGTACTGATCTGTAAGCTTCACTCCCACTGGCACTGGAATGTTTGAAAATGGAACCTTATATTCCTTTTTTAAATGCTCCGACGGCTCCAGACTGCAGTAAGTTCCCATGGAAATAAGCTTTTCACAATCCCCAAGAGCTGCAATGTCCGCACCACTGGTTCCTGCGTTGCTGTGAAAATATTCATTTTTGCCATCCATGGGGTGATCCAGGATTCCATCGTGATCCGGGAAATAGATATATTCCGCACCCATAAGACCCGCAATCCTCTTTAACTCTCTGTCATCTCCGGGATTGACCCAGCCTGGGAAAATAGCAACCTTTCCGTTTGGCTCTCCCGTTTTCTTTGTCATATATTTCATGAAACCAATCATCATATTGGCATAGCCCTGAATATGAGAGCCTTCATAAGAAGGAGTACTGGCATATAAGACGGTCTTTCCTTCCGGCACTTCCACATCGAAAATATAGGAACCAACGTCATCTCCAATGGTCTCGGAAAGACAGGTGGTATGTATGGCCATAATATCCGGATTATAGATATCAAAGACATTTTTCACAGCCGTAGTGATATTGCTTCTTCCGCCAAATACGGATGCTCCCTCTGTAAATGAGCTGCTGGATGCAATGGCCGGTTCTTTAAAATGTCTGCTAAGCACGGTTCTGTGATAGGAACAGCAGCCCTGAGACCCATGGGAATGGGGCATACATTTTTCTGCACCAAGGGCACAGAACATGGCACCTACCGGTTCACAGGTCTTGCATGGGTTTATGGTCATATGGCGTTTTTCCATAATTTCTTTTGGGGTCAATTCAAGCATCAGCCTACACCTCCTAACGTTCCTTCCAGCATTGGGGTTACCTTCCACGGGGGCTTAACGAGAGCCCAGGCATTGGTATACAAACTCATGGAAACATCTCTTCCAAAAATCACAGCTCCCCGAAATCCGGCATAGGGACCGGAATAATCATAGGAATGCATCTGTCTGGATACCACACCGCCGTGCTGAATGGCGTATTTATCCTTGATTCCTGAGAAGAAAATATCAGGTTTGAATTCTTCGATCAACTGGTCTGTCTCAAACATGTTATAGTCATCCACGACTACATAGCCTTTTTTCATATCCCGTATCATACCATCATAGGTGTCAAGCTCTACTCCTGACTTTCTCATGGTATCCATTACTTCTTCCGAGTAACGGTCCTCAAAGCCTGGTTCACGCTCTACCGAAATCTCTTCGATATTTTTGGAATCTGCATCTGCCTTTATCAGGGGAATGACTTCACGTCCTTCGTAATCATCCCGGTGAGCAAACTCATAGCCTGCAATGGTGGTTTCCATACCAAAATCCCTTAAAAGCATCTGGTAATGATGGGAACGGGAGCCTCCTACAAAGATACCGGCTGTCTTTCCTTTTAATTTGGATTTGTAATATTCCATATCCTCATTGATTTCCGCCAGTTCCTCTGCAATGACTTCCTCTGTCCTCTGTGTAAGCTCCGGGTCATTAAAATAGGTGGCAATCATTCGCAGGGATTTACAGGTCGACCCCACTCCGATAAAGTTTACCTTAATCCAGTCCACACCGTATTTGGTCTTCATCATCTCTGCTATGTAATTGATGGACCGATGGCACATGACCAGGTTTAAATCTGCCAGATGGGAATTTTTAATGGTCTCATAGGAACCGTCACCAGTAAAGACCGAAACCACCTCATAGCCGATTTTCTTTAAGATACGTTCCTGCTCCCAGCCATCACCGCCAATGTTATATTCCCCAAGCAGGTTTACACTGTATTTGCCCTTTGGCGCTTCTTCCCCTTTTCCAATGACATAGCGCATCAGGCCGTTATTTGCAATGTGGTGTCCTGCGGACTGGGAAACTCCCTTATAACCCTCGCAGGAATATCCGATTGCAGTGATTCCATACTTTTCTTCCACCCGTCTTGCCACGGCCTGCACATCATCACCAATCAGACCAATGGGACAGGTAGAGCAGATAAAGATACACTTGGGGTTAAAAAGCTTCATGATCTCGTCAATTCCCTCTTCCAGCTTTTTCTCTCCCCCAAACACGATATCAGATGGTCTCATATCCGTACAAAAAGAATACGGTACAAAATTTGGCTCTCCTTCATAGGAAGGCTTTGCCTTGTTTCTTCTGGTAGACCAGGAATAAAATGCACAGCCAATGGGTCCGTGGGTAATGACCACAGAGTCCTTCATGGGTCCGACCACAACGCCTTTACATCCGGCATAGCAGCATCCTCTAGCTGTAATAATTCCTGGTATTGCCCTGGTATTGGCAGCGATTTCGTCTGGCTTCTCTGCAAATTCCAGCTGCGTAATGTGACTCTTTCGATTCTTAAATACTCTGGATGAATATTTATCCAGCAATATATCTCGTTCTTTTGCCATTGCCTTCACCTCCTGTCAAAAAGCATCCCTGGTGTGCTCGCCGCTTCTTACGGTATACGCCTCGTATATGGGGAGCACAAATATTTTTCCATCCCCTGGATTTCCTGTCTGGTTTGTCTTAATAAGGATATTTACCACATCCTCTACCTGCTCATCTTCCACAATCAGAGTAATCAGCCGCTTTGGAATCCACCGAAAGGACTCTGTCAAATGTTCTCCCTGGGAAGATAAGGGAAGCTCTCCGCTTTCTATGACCAGACTGATAAGCTCCGGATCAATCCTTTTCTTTCCTCTGCCAAGCACCGACCGGCAGGTAAAAGCTGGAAAACCGCCTTCTGCCAAGGCTTTTTTGGTGGGATTGATTTTATTGACCCGGATAAATGCCATTACCTCTTTCATAATAATCATTCCTTTCTTAAAAGCCCTTTTACAGTCCTTTTTTGCCTGTGCTGACGGTATAAGCCTCTTCAATGGGTGATATAAAGATCCGGCCGTCTCCGTAATTACCCTCGCCGGTTCTGGCTGTTCTTAAAATCACCTTTACCAGGTCATCCTTATCTTCATCATTGCAGAAGAATAACAGCATTTCCTTTGGGATCTCATCATAGTGAATTTCTCCTACTGTGATTCCCTTTTGCTTTCCACGTCCATAAACGTCCATTTTGGTCACTGCCTGGAATCCTGCTTCTGCTGCCTCTTTCATTACGTGATCCGCCTTCTCCGGCCGGACGATCGCTCTCACCAATACCATATTTTTTCTCCTTTCCCTGTTTGGTTAGTCCATAACGCCGTACTGCATCAGAATCTCTTCCAATTCATCGATCTTCATTGGATTCGGAATGACGAACATCTCATTGTCATCCACTTTTTTTGCCAGGTTACGGTATTCGTCGGCCTGAGCCTCATCCGGGGAATAGTCAATGACAGTTCTTTTTCTGATCTCCGCTCTCTGTACGGCATTGTCACGGGGAACGAAATGGATCATCTGGGTTCCGATTTTAGCAGCTACCGCTTCCACCAGATCCTGCTCCTTATCTACCTTTCTGGAATTACAGATAAGTCCGCCAAGCCTTACTCCTCCGGTCTTGGCATATTTGGTGATACCTTTGGAAATATTGTTGGCTGCATAAAGAGCCATCATTTCTCCGGAGCATACGATATAGATTTCCTGGGCCTTTCCTTCTCTGATGGGCATTGCAAAGCCTCCGCATACAACATCTCCAAGTACGTCATAAAACACATAATCCAGATCGTCGGTATAAGCGCCAAGCTGTTCCAACAGATTAATAGAAGTAATGATTCCCCGCCCGGCACATCCCACGCCTGGCTCAGGACCGCCGGACTCCACGCCCTTGATTCCGCCGTAGCCTTCCTTCATGACTGCCTCCAGTTCGATGTCATCGCCTTCATCACGAAGGGTGTCAAGAACTGTTTTCTGGGCCAGACCTCCAAGAACCAATCGGGTGGAGTCTGCCTTTGGATCGCATCCTACAATCATAATGTGTTTTCCCATTTCGGCAAGACCAGCCGTTAAGTTCTGGGTCGTCGTTGATTTACCGATACCGCCTTTTCCATAAATAGCAACCTGTCTCATAGCTAATTCCTCCTTACATTAAGAAAAGAGGCAGAAGGCAGATACATAGGTATCCTGCCATTCCACCTCTTCGTGAATAGAATAGAAAATAAAACCACTTAGGTTGCTACTACTATATCTGTTTTAAACAGCCAATTCAATACAGCACTATGTACAAATGAAAGAAGGGCTGTGGGGAGCATTCTATACAAATATTACTTATATGCCACTTCAGCCTTCGAAAAAAGAGCTGGATCACCAGCTCCCTCTTCTTAAGTTTCCTAGACCCCGATCATCACGGAGGTCGCTTTCATCACAGCATAGGCGTCTTTTCCTACTTCCAGCTCCAAGTCCTTTACCGCTGCCATGGATATGGTGGCTGATACCAGATTGCCGCCACCGATATCAAGGGTCACCATTGCATTTACGGCC
This sequence comes from Clostridium sp. 12(A), assembly GCA_000526575.1. GTDB lineage: Bacteria > Bacillota > Clostridia > Lachnospirales > Lachnospiraceae > Lacrimispora > Lacrimispora xylanolytica. Next base: position 567,638 of record JAGI01000003.1, read on the forward strand.
CCTTCTTCGATTCCTATTATTTTTCCTTTTAACTGATTTCTTGCACTTAATCTCATGGGCACCGTCTCCTCCGATTGTCATTGAAAAAAAGCAGGTCCTTGCGTTTTCCTTTTGGAACATCTTACGCACTTCCCTGGCAAAAGTCAATTTATATTCAATAAAACTAATATTATTAAGACAAAAGCAGGATTTCTTCTTTGGGAAACTGAATAAATAATGGTATATCTTCTTTTTTATCCTGTATGAGCCAGATCTGCTTCGAATCCTTTTCCTCCCCGTTGTGAAAAATGACCTGACGCTCAAAGGGAGTATCCGTTACTCCCCTCAGCCGGATCTTCATGGTATTCTCTCCTGGCTGGCTTACGGGAATTAGGGTGTGCCCCCTGATTCCAATATAACGAATGGTTTCCCTGATCCTTTCTGCTGTCTTAAGCCTTATGTTCCAGTCACAGGCATACAGCTCGTAATCTCCCAGTCGTTCTATGGCTGATATATTCTTGCAGCCAGTCAGCCTTGCGGCCTCCATGGTACCGGGATTTTGAAAAATATCTCTTGTATTTCCCTGGAGCAGGCTCTTTCCTTCTGACATGACCACCATTTGATTGCAAAAGGTATAGATCTCATCTCTGGAATGGGATACCATGAGTACATCCTTTCCATAATCTCTGATAAACTCCAGCATCTCATTTTGCAATATATCCCTTAAGAATCCATCCAGAGCGGAAAATGGTTCATCCAGGAGAATGACTTCCGGTGTGCTTAATAGCATACGGGCCAGTGCCACCCTCTGCTGCTGTCCCCCGGATAACTGGGAAGGGTATCTCTTTTTTAACCCGGAGAGCTGAAACCTCTGTAAGATTTCATCAATGACCCGCCCTTTCTCCGTTTTCTTTCCGGGAATTACGATTCCTAAGTTGTCTTCCACCGTCATGGCAGGAAAGAGGGCGTAATTTTGAAACAGATATCCGATGTGACGGTCTCTGGCTGGAACATTGATGCCTTTCCTGGAATCAAAGAGCACCCTATCATTTAACACGATACGGCCTTTATCTGGCTTCTCGATTCCAGCCACACATTTTAATGTCATGCTTTTGCCGCAGCCGGACGCCCCTAAGATTCCCAGGCAGCCGCCGTCCATCTCAAATTCCACCTTCATATGAAATCCGGAAAACTTTTTACTGATATCTACCTGCAATGCCATATTATCTCCACCCGCTGAAATCCTTGCTGCCTTCCCCAGAAACCAGATTAATAAGTACCACCATTAGAAACGATATGACAACAATCACCAGTACCCAAAAGCCTGCCACCTCCCAGTTACCGGCTGCCACCTCTGTGGCAATGGCTACAGAAATGGTCCGGGTCTTTCCAAGGATGTTTCCTGCCAGCATGGTGGTAGCCCCATACTCCCCAATGGCTCTTGAAAAGGAAAGTACAGTTCCTGATGCAAGTCCCGGCCCTGCCATGGGAACAATGATTTTCCAGAATATCTTCCGTTCGGATAGTCCCAGGGTCCGCCCCGCATAAATCATGGTTACATCCACCTGTTCAAAAGCCGCTCTTGCATTCCGGTACATGAGAGGAAAGGCGATTACAAAAGCAGCCATGACACAGCCAAGCCAGGTCTGAACCAGCTTCACCTCATAATGCTCCCATAAAAAAGCACCAAGCGGCCGCCGCAGGCTGAACAGGAACAGGAGAAGAAAACCAGCCACCGTAGGCGGAAGCACCAGAGGGAGGGTAAGAATTCCATCTACAACAGACTTGGCCCGGTGGCTTAGCCTCATGACTCCCCTGGCTGCAGCCGTTCCCAGAAAAAAGGTGAGAACCGTTGCCAGAATCCCCGTTTTCAAAGAGAGAAACAGCGGGCTAAAATCAATGGTATGTATCAAGGTTTCCATGGCCTCTTCACTCCTTTCCTGGCATATATCTACTTATACAATTCAAATCCTGCATCTAAAAACAGTTTTTTCACCTCTTCCGATCCGGTCAAATATTGAAAGAATTCTTCTGCTGCCTCCAATTCTTCCTTTGACGCCTCTTTATCCTCTGTAAGTCCAACAGGATAGATGGCCGGATCAAGCATTCCTTTATCCACCGTTGCAATCACTTCCACTTTGTCGGCCATGGAAGCGGCGTCTGTGGCATACACGATTCCCACCTCATTGCTGCCTTCTGCTACGGCTGTGAGCACAGCGGTCACATTTGGTCCCTGATTGATTTCCATTGCCATTACTTTGTCAAGAATCCCCATTTTCTCAAAGAGCTTTCTGGCATATTGGCCCACTGGCACGTCTTCCCCTGCGAGAGCGAGGCTTGAGGCATTTGTTATATTATCAAACCCGGTCACTGTGGTTTTATCGCCCTTTGGTTTTATGAGCACCATCTGATTGACCAGTAAATTATTTACTGAATCTTCTTTTACAAAGCCGCCTTTCTTAAGTTCATCCATCTGCTTGGTAGCCGCAGAAAAGAAGATATCACATCTGGCCCCTTCCTCAATCTGGGTCTTTAAGGTTCCGGAGCTGTCCGCATTGTAAATCACCGTAACCCCCGGATGCTTGCTTTCATATTCCTTTTTCACTTCCTCCATGGTATTTTTCAGACTCGCTGCAATGAAAACGTAAAAGTCTGCGCTCTGGGAAACGCTCGTTTCTGTTTTTGTCTCAACCTTCCCGGCGTTTACGGCTGCTGCTCCCTGGCAGCCTGTAAGCTGTAAGGCGGTTAATGCAGCCAGCAAAAGAGCAAATAACTTTTTTCCTCTCTTCATTGTGTTTCCTCCTTGATTTTTATTTGAATAACATAGAAATGTTGTTCATTCTTATTGTGTTTTGTTCTGTCTTTTTCTGTTTCGTTCATTTTAGAAGATATTGGCATCAAAATCAATGTTCATATATTCACAGTATATCGAGATATAATCAGACACTTTTTATCAATATAGCACAATAGTTCGTCTGAATATCCTTTCATTGACAATGATTCAAAATATGATATAACTAATTATAACTGACAGTAACCATAGGAAATTAAGAGGGTCTTGTATGGAGAAAATATATACGCCACAGGAAGTGGCAGACCGGCTGCTGATAAAGAAAGCAACGGTTTATGAACTGATTAAACGGGGAGAATTGAATGCCACCAAAATTGGAAGGCAGATAAGAGTCAGCCAGGAACAGCTTGACAGTTATTTAAAAGTGTCTTCAAAACCGGCTGAAAGGTCCTATGCCGAAAGGCCCAATATGGAGGAAGCTCTGCCACAGGTCACGGACATTCCACGCTTTGCTTCTGTGTCAGGAGCCCAGCAGACGGATTATTTACTCAATACCAGCGGTCTTGTGATAAGCAGTCAGGAGTCCAGAGTGGTAGAACTGCTCCGGGGGCAGCTAGGTAAGGAAAGGAACAGCCTTCCTATATTACATTCTTATATGAATGATTATAACAGTTTGTACTCTCTGTATTATGAGAAGACCCATCTGGCTCTTACTTGTTTTTTATCTGATCGTGAGAATTGGGACAGGAATCCGATGAAACATCTGATGCCGGGAAAGGAAGTGGTGGTTCTTTCTGTGTGCAGTTTTCTGTGTGGCTTCTATGTAAAAAAGGGGAATCCGCTCCATATCCTCACTCTGGATGACCTAACTCGTCCCGAGGTGCGTTTCTTAAACCGGGAGCTGGGAAGCGGTCTGCGCATGTATCTTGATTCTTCCCTGCTGGAAAAAAAGATTCCCAAAAACGCCATTAACGGATATGATAAGGACTGTTTATCCAATATGTCTGCCGCTCATGGAGTCGCATCTGGAGCTGCTGACATAAGCATAGGGGATATCTCCCTGTTGTCCTCTTACCCCCAACTGGAATCTATCCCCTTTGCCCATGGTTTTCTTGACCTTGTTTTTCTTAAATCAGACTTAGACCTTCCTGCGTTAAAGTCCATCTTAAACGCCGTTCATTCGGAAGAATTTAAAAGCAGTCTGCTGCATTTTAAAGGCTATGATACAAAAACGACTGGAAAGATGACTATCATAAGCGGTTAGTCCGCACGCCCTTCCCTTCGATAAAACAGATAAAACATGATGGCTCCAGCCAGACAAAGAATGGCCCCACAGCTCATCGCCCAGGAAATATTTACTTGGGCCGCCTGTCCGAATATCACATTGGTAACCACGCCCGTACCTTCAAGAAGCACGGCATAGATGCTTAAAGCGGTTGCCCGGTCCGCAGTTTTTATTTGCCGGTTCTGCAACTGAGTGGAAAAGGGTGCGAAAAGACTGGCAGAGATGCGCAGCATAACAATTGCTGCCACTGATACCAAAGCCTGGTTGGTCAAGGCCAAGATCACGCAGGATATCGCTCCACTTAAAAACATGGCGAGACCGAAGGATATTCCTCCCATCTTTTTCGTGACCCAGTGAGACCACATCCCAACCATTCCACATAAGGTAACAAGAATATAAATAAGTCCCATGGTTTTTACATCAATTCCAGCTTTCACATATTGAATCTGATTTAAATATATAGTTATCGTCTGGTTTGTCTCAGCCAGAAGTCCCATGCCAATCACAGCCAAAAGAAACCGTCTGTCTTTCACTGTTTCTAAAATTACACGGATAAAGGCCTGATTGCCCCACCTCCCTTGTTCCGTGGCTTTCACTTCCCTGATTCCAAAAGCCAGGACCGCGGCTGCCCCATAGGTTATCATGGTCAGTAATCCGGCCAGTCGGTAATTTGCTCCAACGTATACAGAATACAATAGAGAAGCCCCCAACAACCCAGCCATATTAAAAAACTGATAAATCCCAAATACCTTCTGGCTCTCCTCTTCCTTACAGGACAAATATAAAAGGCTCACGTCACACCCGGAAAATCCAGCCAACACTACACTAAGAAGAATCCGCTCCAGTAAAAAATCAAAAAAGCTGTCTGCTCTCCAGAATACGATTTTTGACAGGAAATAAATTATAGAGCAGGCAATCAGCGTTTTTCTATATCCAATCCGATCTGCCACCATCCCCCAGGGCATCTCAAGACCAATGCACAGCGCCAGGCTTATGCTCTCAATTAAGGTAATCTGAAATACACTCACCCCTGCCGCCTGGCGGTAAAGTGTTGCTATGGGTCCATAAAATACCATTCCATGTAAAAAAGAAATGGCAAACATAATATATATATTTCGTCTCGTTTTCATTTTCTCTTATCTCCCTGTTTTTTCCTACGAAAAATAAGCCCTGCTCTGCAGCGCCTGTTTATACCCATATTCCTTATAAACTACGTGGGATTATTTAAGAGAGACATGAAAACTGACATGATAACCAGACCTTCCTGATTTTTTTCAACATTATATCACAGAAGGCAGGGTGTGTAAAGAGTATTGACATCCTGCTCTCCCTCTTTGTATAATGTATGTATTACAGTTGTAAGAACAGGAGATTTTCAATGAACCATCTGCCTCAGATTTCAGAAGCTGAATATGAAGTAATGAAGGTGCTGTGGAAACATGCCCCCATCAACACCAATGAAGTGACTGACATGCTTACAAAGACTATCGGCTGGAATCCCAAGACAATACACACCCTTTTAAAGCGGCTGGCCCAAAAAGGTGCCATTACCTATGAAAAGGAAGGCCGTGTCTTTGTCTATACTCCTATAGTCAAGGAAGATGAATATCTAAAAAAGGCCAACGACCATTTTTTAAACCGTTTTTATAATGGCAAGATTTCCAGCATGGTGACCAATTATATGAACAATGAACAACTGGAACAGGACGAACTGGAGGAACTGAGAAAGCTTTTACTGAACGGAAACAGGGAGGACCGCTGACATGCCCTATTCTTTTATGGCACGCCTTTTCCTAAACAGTCTGGCCATCCCTCTATTCTTCATCCTCATCCTCTGTATGAGGAAATTCCTGGGCAGCCATCTGACCAGCAGAGACAAATACCGTTTATGGTTCCCCTTTCTGCTTCTTTTAACGTTTCCATTTCTCTACTTCCTCCACCTTGGGACGTATACAGGATATCTGCCTTCCCAACTTTTTTGGGGAATCTATCCTAAGGCAACCCCTCCCCCGTCTCCACACGCTTATGAAACAGCAGTTTCTGGAAAGGACCTGTTTTTAGATTTTTCTATTTCAGTGATTTGCAATACGCCTTCCATTGTGCCTGTGATTCTTTTTGTTTTGTGGGCTGTTGGTGTGGTATTTATAACAATGGTCACCTTATATAGTCATCATCAGGTCAGACGGCTAAAGAAATCGTCCCTTTTACTACAGAATGAAAGGATACGGGCCTTGTTTGAATCCTGTTTAAGAGAATCCGGTATTCGCAGAGAAATTCCAATCTACAGCAGTGCCTATGTGAAATCTCCCCTTGCAGTAGGCTTCCTTTTTCCTTCCATCATCGTTCCGATCCACATACTTTCTGAAATGCCGGAAAAGGATATCCGATATATCCTGCTTCATGAGCTATCTCATTGCAGACATAAGGACCTTTTTATCAGCCAGTTGATGGCCCTGGCTCAGATTGTCTATTGGTTTCATCCTGTGGTATGGCTTGCTTTTAAAACCATGGAGCATGACCGGGAAATCGCCTGTGATTCTTCGGTCCTATCCATGCTTCCACCGGAGCAGTATCTGGACTATGGAAATACCTTAATCAACTTTGCAGAAAAACTCTCCAGTTTCCCCTATTGCACCACAGGGATTGGGGGATCAAAAAAAGAAATCCGTAAGCGGATCATGAGCATTGCCCGTTTTCAAAAGGAATCCAAGAAGCATAGAATGAAAAGTGGAGTCATTTTAGTCACAACCACCCTGTTCATAGCTTCCTTATCCCCTTATCTTTCTGCCGGAGCCGCCTATGATGGGAACTATAAATTTCACGGTGAGAATATCAATAAGCTGGATGTTGAATCCTGTTTCTGTGGCAAAAAAGGCAGTTTCGTCTTATATAAAATAAACTCGGACCAATACTCCATTTATAATGAAAACGAGGTTACCAAAAGAATCTCCCCGGATTCCACCTATAAAATATACAGCGCTTTGGCCGCACTGGAGGAGGGCGTCATAGCCCCTTCCTCCTCTAAACTTCGATGGAACGGGAACACCTATCCTTATGAAGCCTGGAATGAAGACCAGACTCTTAACAGCGCCATGAAATATTCCGTAAACTGGTATTTTACTGAATTGGACAAACAAACCGGATTAAATACATTAAAGAGATATTTTAAGAACATGGGCTATGGTAATTCTGATTTCAGCGGTGGCTTAGGGCGGTTCTGGGCAGAATCCACCTTAAAGATATCCCCAGTGGAACAAGTAGAGCTTTTAACACGCTTCTACCAGGGAAATTTAAATGTTTCCCCTGAAAATCAAAGAGCCATTAAGGATTCTTTATTTATCTCTTCCTCAAAGGGAGCTTCCCTGTATGGCAAAACCGGAACCGGTGCAGTCAATGGAAAACAGATAAATGGGTGGTTCATTGGGTTTGTGGAAGCGGCTGAGGAAACCTATGTGTTTGCCACCAATATTCAGGATACAGATTCTGCCAGCGGAAGCGCTGCTGCGAAAATCACTATGGAAATTCTGAATGAAAGAAATATCTATGGGAACTAACAAGGGAGGGCCACGCTGGCCCTCCCCTTTATATGATTCTCCCCTTATTTGTTTCACTTGGTATCTTATTCTATATTTCTTTTGATAAAATCCTTATACCAATAGAAGGATTTCTTCTTTTTCCGTTCTAAGGTACCATTTCCCTCATTGTCCTTATCCACATAGATAAAACCGTACCGTTTTTCCATCTCTCCGGTTCCTGCACTGACTAAATCAATGCAGCCCCAGGATAAATATCCAAGACAGTCCACACCATCATTGATGGCTTCTTTCATGGCTTCAATATGCTGTTCCATATATTCAATCCGGTAATCATCTGCAATGCTTCCATCTTCTTCCAAGACATCCTCAGCTCCCAGTCCATTCTCCACCACAAAGAGGGGAATCTGATACCGGTCATATAATTCATTCATGGTGGTTCGAAGTCCCAGGGGGTCAATCTGTCTTCCCCATGGAGTGATACCAAGATGAGGATTTCGTAATGTGGTTATGGCATTCCCGTCTGCCACCCGGCCTGAGATCTCAGGACTGACTCCTGCCAGTCTGGTGGAATAATAGCTGAATGCAAGATAGTCCACGGTATTCTGCCTTAGAATCTCTTCATCTTCCGCTTCCATTTGAAGCTCAATGTTTTTTTCTGTCCACATTTTTTTTGCGTAGCTTGGGTATTTTCCCCTAGCCTGTACGTCGATGAATAAGTATACCTCCTGATTTTTCTCTACGGCTGCCCACACATCCTTTGGATTGCAGCTATAGGGGTAAAAGGAGCCAGCTGCAAGCATACAGCCCATTTGTATCTCTGGATTAATGCTTTTTGCCAGCTTTGTTGCCAATGCACTGGCAACCAGCTGATGGTGGGCCGCCTGATGTACGATCTGATCCGGATTTTCCTGGTCTTTTATCACCATACCACCGCCAAAGAATGGAATGTGCGTAATCATATTGATTTCGTTAAAGGTGATCCAGTACTTTACTTTATCCCCATACCGTTTAAACAGTACTTCACAGTAGTTTAAATAGAACTCAATCAGTCTGCGGTCAGACCAGCCACCGTATTTCCTGGTCAGAGCAAGAGGGGTATCAAAATGACAGATGGTGACCACCGGCTCCATGCCATACTTACGGCACTCGTCAAATAAGTTATCGTAAAAGGCTAGACCTGCTTCATTGGGAAAGGGGTCATCTCCGTTGGGGAAAATTCTTGCCCAGCTGATGGAGGTACGAAAGGCCTGAAAGCCCATCTCAGCAAGCAGAGCCAAATCCTCTTTGTATCTGTGATAAAAATCAATGGATTGGTGGCTGGGATAATAGCCATAATCTTTTTCCAGTGCAATTTCCGGGTGATACATGGCTTCTTTTCTTCCATACTGCACGGAAGGAAGAATATCCATAGGGGATAATCCTTTCCCGTCCTCCAAATACGCACCTTCGCACTGGTTTGCAGCCATGGCTCCGCCCCATAAAAAATCTTTTCTCATGTTAAAACAACTCCTTAAAGAATGGTCAGCAGTTCCTGTCCCATTTCTACATCGCCTTCCTTGCTAGCTAATACCTCCAGATAATTCGAGGTATTGGTCACGATGACTGGAATGATGGTTTCGTATCCGGCTTCTTCAATGGCCTTTTTATCAAATTCCAGGAGCAGATCACCTTTTTTAAAGGTATCTCCATCCTGAACGTGAGGGGTAAAGAATTTCCCTTCCAATTCCACGGTATCAATGCCAATATGAATCAGCAGCTCCACTCCCTCTGTACTCTTTAAGCCGATCACGTGTTTGGTTCTGAAAATGGTCGCGACCTCTCCGTCAAATGGGGCAGCTATTTTACCGTCTACAGATTCCACGGCGATTCCTTTTCCAAGAATTTCTTTTGCAAAGGTCTCATCCTTAACTTTTGATATATCCACCTTTTTTCCATTGACCGGGCTGGATATAACTATTTTCTTTACCATAGATGCCTTTTCCCCAGCTTCTGTTTCTTTTGTTTCTGTCTTTTCACTAGAATCAGCAGGTTCCTCGAATCCATAGAACCAGGTAGCAGCAAAGGTAACCACAAATCCAATGGCACAAGCGATCAGTGCATGAACCACGTTCATGGGATTTTCACCGATAAAAATAGGAATGGAAAGAAGTCCAGGTGTACCAGAGGTATAGCGAACCACGCCCATTAATCCGGCATAGAAACCACCCACGCCGCCTCCCAGCATAACGGAGAGAAGTATTTTCTTAAATTTAATGGTGACTCCATACATGGCAGGCTCTGTAATACCCATTAATGCGGTAACACCGGCAGAGGAAGCCAGCTGCTTTAATTCTTTGTTCTTTGTTTTGATTGATACACATAATGCGGCACTACCCTGGCAGACATTGGATACCAGACTTCCCGGTCCCATAACTGCCTCATAACCATAGGTGGTGTAAGAGGTCATTAAGACTGGAAGGAAGCTCCAGTGCATACCGGTCAATACTAAGAGCGGCATAAATGCTCCCATTAAAGTAGGAACCAGCCAGCTTACATGCATATTTAAGAAATCAGTAATTGTAGCAATTCCTGTACCGATATAGGAACCTAAAGGTCCTAAAACAACTAATACAATGGGAACAACAATCAATATGGTAAGGGTTGGTTTCATGAAGAACTTTACTGCCTTTGGAGATACCTTATCTGCAAAACGTTCTACGTAGGTCATCAGCCACACCGCCAGTATAATGGGAATCACACTGGAACCGTAGTTGATTAATTTAATAGGGAGTCCGAAAATATGGACCGGTTCCCCAGCCGTTACCAGCTGAGTAAAGGCTGGATGGAGTAAGGCTCCGCCCACCATGGCTGCCAGATACGGATTACAGCCCAGCTTTTTCGCAGAGGAAACTGCCAGCATAATTGGGAGGAAATAAAATCCTGCATCTGCGATAAAGCTTAAAACAACGTAGATCTGAGACGTTTTTTCCATGCCTAATAAAACGCAGATAACAAGGATTGCCTTGATCATACCGGCTGCTGTAATGGCTGGTATCACAGGGGTAAATATAGCTGCAAAGATATCCATTAAGGCATCTATTTTTCCAACTTTTTTTCCAGTGTTTACAGGGCTTTCATTCAGCCCCATGGCTTTTATTTCATTGCATACATTGGCTACGTCAGTACCAATGATAATCTGATACTGGCCTGATTTTTTTACGGCTCCTAATACTCCGGGAATCTTATTTATCTGATCTAAGTGAACCAAAGATTCATCCTTAAAATTCATTCTAAGCCGTGTTGCACAGTTGACTAATTGTGTAATATTATTTATTCCACCTACTTGCTCAAGGATTGCCTGAGCCAATTCTCTATGATTCATAGCTATTCTCCCATCTTTTATTATTTCATCTATATAAAAGGTGTCGACTTCCTTTATATCTTTAATTTTTTTTGATTTCCCGTTCTGCGACTCGGTTGATATGAAGCATAAAGTAAATCATCTCTTCCTGAGAAATCGTAACTTCAAATTTCTTAATGAAATAATCTTTTACTTTATCCGCACAGGCCTTTGCCTGGGGCATCTTGGTTCGAATCTGCTCGTATAGATAATCATCGTCTGCCCCATGAAGCTCCTCTCGCAAAAGTCTTCTTGCAAAGAATCGGATATGGGTAACGAAACGGTTATAGTTTAAGGAATCCTCGTTCAGCTCAATCTGATAGTGGTATTTCACAATACTTAAAATATCACTGACGATTTCAGTAACAATCATGGTAAGCTGAATTTCCTCTCCCTCCTGCTGCGCATTGACAAAATGAAGGGCGATAAACCCGGTCTCATCGTCACTTAAATCAATTTTTTCGTAGTACTTAATCAGATTTAAGGCATTTTTGGCTGCCTGATATTCTTTGGGGTAATAATTCTGTATTTCCCAAAGCAAGGCATTTTTCATGGTCATTCCAGCTTTATACCTGGAGATGGTATAGCTGATATGATCCGTCAGTCCGATGTAAATGCTGTCGTGAAATGTAACATTTAACTCTTTTTGAGCCTGGGCAATGATTTTACTGCTTAACTCCACTTGGTTCAAAGGTACTTCTGTTAGTAAAGTCATAAATTTGGAAGAGGATTCAGAAGACTCAAATACAAACTTTTTATCAATGAGAGCTTCATCGATCAAATCTCCTGGTCTTTTTTGAAACGCAATTCCTTTTCCCAGCAATATGACCTCTGACCATTTTTCATCTTCTGCTAAAATAATATTGTTGTTATATATTTTTTTAACACGGTAGCTCATCTCCCGATCAATCCTCCTTATCATAATGAATTTGGCTCACCATTTACATCCTGCCCGGCAGGGTATATTTGAGTCATAGGGAGCAACTTCTGGAAATAAAAAACACCCAAATTAATAAACACATGTATGAACATGTATCTATTAATCTAGGTGTTGCCTGCCGAACAGTTACAATCCCGATATATTTTCTTTATTATAACATAATTCGACATCATATAACAATGGTGCTTTGTTATAGTTTACCGCTTCTATTTTTGTGCATCCTGCCCAATTTCCATGTTATAGTTACTGCTTCTTAGTAAAATAAGCATCTAATACCACTTTATCTTTTCTGACCACATATCCGCTGCCGCCACGATTTTTCACATCCTCTACCATACTGACTAATAGAATTGGCTTCTCCACCGTCTGGTCTGTGGTAAAAACGGAAAACCAGCCAAGCTCTGTTCCAGTGGTATCGTTTTTTGATGCTTTAATCTCCGCCGTTCCTGTTTTTCCGGCTAATTGGATGTCACTTCGGTTTATGGCATGACCGGTTCCATGTTCAGAGCTTACTACCTTTACAAGATCAGATGCTACGGTTTCTGCTATCTCAGGAGTGGTGGCATCTTTTAGCCAAATCTCGGAAGCAGGCTCTTTTTTGTATAACAGATAAGGCTTTATTACATTTCCCTTATTGGTGAACATGGTATAGAGAGAAGCAAGATGTATGGGGTTCATTAAAATCTGACCCTGTCCGTATCCGCTGTCAGCCAACTGGACCTCAGAGTCTATGGTATCTCCATTGGAGTACTGGGATTTTGCCACGGTAATTTCAAAGGGCAGGTCTTCCTTAAAACCAAGCTTATCCAGCTCAGTCATAAAATCCTTGGCACCGATTTTTAATGCGGCCTTGGCAAAGTATATGTTGTTGGAATAGATTAAGGCGTTCTCCAGATTGAGAGGACTGCTGTCATGAAGGGTGGTCACGTAGTAATTGCCCCAGCTTTCATCCTTTCTCCATTTTAACCCGGTGCTTATGTAATCTTCATTGGGGTCGACGGCTCCGGTATTAAGTCCTATGACCGCAGTGATTGGCTTTAGAGAGGAGCCGGGAGCGAATTTTTGGCGGAACCGGTTAAACATGGGCTTTCTCTCATCCGTATTCAGAGCATTCCATGTATCATTTGACATACCAAGGATGAAGTCATTGTCATCAAAGGACGGCGTGCTTACAAGAGCCAGGATTTCTCCCGTAACCGGATTCATGGCGACTGTGGTACTCTTATCCTCCAAAAAGGTGTTATAAATGCTGGCTTGCAGCTCACTGTCAATGGTCAGGGTAATGTCTTTTCCGTCCATTCTTGATTTGGCAGCCAGAACTTTCTTTTCTGTTCCATTCCCATCCACTATGGATACTGTTCTTCCGTTAACTCCCTTTAAATCTTTTTCGTAGAGAGCTTCCATTCCGCTGCGCCCGATGACGCTGTCAGTCAGATAATCCTCATCCGGATGCTCCTTGATATCCTCAGCCGTTACATTCTGAACGTACCCGATTAAGTGTGCTCCGCTTTCCATCAGAGGATAAAAGCGGACTGGAGTATCTGAGATTAAAACACCAGGAATGGTCAGAAGCTTATCCTGCAGCTCTTTGTTTTTCACATTATCTTCTCTGGGCTGGGAGGATACTAAGTTAAATTCATCTACCTTTTTTAAAGTTTTAAGAGGAACAAAGGAATCTTCTTTTACCCATTTGGCGGCCAGCTTCTTTTTGATGCTGTCCGCCGGTATTCCAAGCAGACCGGAAAGAGTCTCCATATCACCGGAAGGGTCCTCACTCATCTTACCCGGAACCAGACCGATGGAAGAGGCGGTTCCTTTTCCAGCCAGGACATTCCCGTTACGGTCATAAATCGTTCCCCTTATGGCCTTGTCCACAGATATCCTTACCTTATCTCCCCGAAGGAGCTCAGGGAAAATCAGGCTGTCGCTCCAAATGAGCTGGTAGCCCTTCTTTTTATCTCTTTCATACTCCGCTTTGTTTTTAAAGCTGATATCTCCAGCGACAGTCTTATACTTCATCTCATAGGATAAGACCGCCTTTTTATCGTTATATTCCACATTTGTGATTACAGTCTTGATGTCGGAAACTTCAAGACCTTCATAAATGTTTTTATTTCTGGCAGTAAAATCTTCTTCGCTGATATTAATCCGGCTCTGATCGGTCAGCATTCCGTACATGGCTTTGTAATCAGCCCCTTTTACGCTGTCCATATATTCCGAAAATAAAACATCCGGCTTTTTTCTCTCTGCCAGCTTTTTCTGAATCTGAAAAAAGAGGAAAGCACCTGTCAGACCCGCAAGCAGAATCAAAACAGTTACGATAATACGAAATAAATTTTTATTTCTGGCACGGTTCATAGGTACCTCCTTTTAATCCGTTCTTAAGTTATTGGAAACATTTGATGCGGTATTTGTAATAATCGCTTCTTTTTCCTTAAGCTGGAAATAATAATCAAAAATACCTCTTCCCACTCCTACCACATTGCCAGAGCTATATCCATTGGCGATGCGGACTGCAATTGCAATTTTCGGATTCTCAAGTGGCGCATATCCAATAAAGAGACCGTGGTTTGGCTTGCTTTTGGATTCCTCTGCGGTACCGGTCTTACCAGCCGCACTGATTTTTAAATCCTTAAGGCTTGCATTGGAGGTTACCAGCTCATTCATTCCCTTTGCCACCTCTGCCCATACGGTTTCTGACAGCTGGGCGGTATCCTTTAATACAGGTGCAAAGGACTTTACCAGATTTCCATCCGGATCTGTAATTTTATATACAAGAGAGAGATCATAGCTCTTTCCATGGTTCGCCAGCATGGTGGTATATCTGGCAAGCTGGGTGGTGGTATAGTTATGAGTTCCCTGTCCGATGGAGGAAGGGATTGCGAACTGGTCGGTCACGTGAGGCTGAGCCTCTCCGATTTCAATTCCTGTCTTCTTATCAAGATCCATAATGCCTGCATATTTTTGAAGCTTCTGCAATCCATCTGCCTCAGAAAAAGTTCCATCTGCTGTACTTCCCATACGGTATGTGATTTCTGATAAATATACGTTACAGGAATTCTTCAGGGCATCGGCTGGAGAATTGATGACTCCGTGGCCATTTCTCTTCCAGCAGCGAAGTGCCGGCTGCACCTTATCAAAGATTCCGGTACATACAATGCTGGTATCTGAATTGATGACACCCTCGCTCATTCCTGCAATGACGGTCACCGGTTTAAAGGTTGAACCAGGAGCCGTCAGCTGACTGGTGGCACGGTTAAAGAGGGGCAGGGAAAGATCGTTTGACAGCTGCTTATAATACTGGGCATCCATCTGATTGGCCAGCCGGTTGTTATCAAAACCTGGATAGCTGACACAGGCCAGTACCTCTCCATCCTGAGGATCTACAACAACAGCAGAACCAGAGCATGGGTTCAGAGCCAGCTGGGCTGGAGTGATTTCCAGATTTTTAATTTTCTTCTGGATAAATGCCCAGGGGCTTAGCTGACCGCTGTTTAAAAGCCCGCGGTCCGGATCTTCCGGGGATAGGACTCCCTGGTCGTAAAGAAGATTTTCAATGGTCTCTCCGTTTAGAGAGCCTTCGGAAATCATTGCCTCGTAGATTTTTAAATCAAATTCCTGGCTGTTCTTTAAATCAGCCAGCATCTTTTCTTCCACAAGACGCACTTCCTCTTCAATTGCCACATATGCTTCGTTGTTCTGAATCTTGCTTAAGTCTACCATTCCTCCTGCAATGCAGTCATTTAAATACTGGCGGAAGCTTTTATTCTTCCAGTCAGGAGAACCCGCATTTCCGATAATCAGCTTGGATTTCTTTCCTTCACTTACAAGATAATCCAGATACCCTTTCATCTCATCGCTTAAGCCGTCATATCCTGGTCCTGCTGCGTCAAAGGAAGCGGATAACTGGGTAAATACCCGTTCTTTTTTTTGAGTAAAGGCTCCATAGACTGATTTTTCCAGGTCTGTACTGGAGTCTTCCTTTAACCGCTCGGTATCAATAACATGGTTTTTAAACAGAGCAAAATAAACTTCGTCAGAGGAGATACGAATCTGAGCTGCATTTTCTGCTTTTGGCATTTCGGAACGTTTTGTATCTACCATATTGGAAAGAAGAATTCCTGCTATCTGCTGCTCCAGCATCCGATAGACCGCATCCTGCAAATCCTTATCTATGGTCAGGTATAGATTTTTTCCGGTTCCAGGGGCTTTTGTAATGACTGGCTCGGTTTTCTTATTTCCTACTACATCGGTATAGAACTGCTCGGTTCCGTCATCTCCCCGCAGCCAGCTCTCCATGGATTTTTCAATTCCGCTCTTTCCTACGATTGACTGGTTGGTATAAATGCTTTCTCCCTGGTTTAAGGCGTCCAGCTCATCGGATGAGATAGCACCGGTGTATCCTAAGATGGATGCCATGCTCTCTCCTCCCTCATACGTTCTGATGCTGCTCTCCTGAACATCCGCTCCCGGAAGGTTTATTTTATTTTCAATGACTGCCGCCATGGTCTCTTCGGATACATCGGAAGCCACCATGTAAGGCAGGTATTTCCGGTAGGAGTTTAAGGAAAGTCCATAGCGGATATTGGCGATCTGCAGCGCCTGCTGTGGTGTCAGGGATTCTGGCATACCGAACTGCTTTTGTTCTTCCTCTGTATAGGAAAGATCAATCATGAATTTTTTCTTACCGGTCAATTCATTCATCAGCTCTTGTGCGGTTACCGCCTTTTGTTCCTCCGTCAGTTCTTCCACTTCCATCTTCCCGTAAAAATCAGCCTTAAAACGGCTGAGCTTCCAGCCATCTGCGGTAAATTCGTAGGTTCCATCGTCACTGATACCGATGGGAAGAACGACATTTAACTTTTTATCATCATGGATCATCTGAATCAGGCGGTAGGCAATTCCATTTAAGGATCTCTGCCGTTCCTTGGTTGTTTTATAATTCATGGAATCTTCTAAGGTGACATCATAGGATAATCGGTTGGAAGCTAAAAGCTTTCCATTCCTGTCATAGATGTTACCCCTGCTGCCGGACAGCTTCTGGGTCTTTACAATGGAGCTCATAAATGCTTCCTGATTGGTAGCTCCCTCCATGATCTGGAGACGATACAGCCGAAAGATAAGTGAACCGAATAAAAATCCAAAGAAAAGTCCCAGGATGGCCAGTCTCGGAATCTTTTCAAAAAATGGAATTTCCGGAAATTGATTGTCTTTATATGATCTATGTTTACGCAACGTTATTCTCCTTTTAATCTTACGTTTGTAATATTTTGCTGATAAAAAAACAGGGAATCCCTTATGACAGCTCCCCCTACTGTATGATTCATGTCTAAAATACTACGTATGTAAGACATAATTATACACCGGTTTATACCCCCTGTAAACTCTTTTTTATAAGATTTCACAGGTAGAATAAAACGGCCCTGAATTCGCCATCAATACTCCAAAACTTTCTTTATTATCTATAGTTTATCCATTAAAATGTTATTATTTCAAGCGTATGTAATTTCTCGCTTCATAAAACAAATCTTTTTTATTGTATCAGATCAGACTAGCCCTGAAGGTTCCAATAATTGGTAAAAGGTGATGATGCCTTGTCCATGGATCTACTTCGTTATCTTTTCTTTGTTCTTATATAACTGGTAGGGACTTTTACGAAACTGATTGGGCGTCAGTCCTGTGATTTTCTTAAACTGGCGAAAAAAATGTTCCATATTGCTGTAGCCGCATAATGTTACAATTTCCGCAATGGTATAATTGTGATACACCAGATATTTTTTTGCAAGGTTAATCCGGCTGTTTATCACGTCATTCATGCAGGAAACGCCGAAGGTGCTTTTATAGATATCTTCCAGGTAACCAACGCTGATATTTAACATCTCAGCCATTTTGGATACGGTCCACTCTTTGTTTGGGTTATGGTAAATGTCTAATTTTAATTCATTTAAGTCATGAAACAGCGGGGATACCGCTTTATAATTATATGATTCCAGCAGCTTGTTAAACAGGATCCGAAGCAAATGATCCACGGAGATATCTTTAAAATTATTGTTTAAGACATGCTCTGTTACAAGCAGCTTATAGATATTATGGCAATAGGCCGGATCGTGAATGACAAAGGGAACTCCACAGGGAAGGGGTGCCGTGGTCACATAGGATTCATCGGTATAAAAACGAATCCAGTCATTGGCATAGCTTTCTGCGCACGCGCGATAATAAATCTTCTGCCCTGGCCGATAGAGTATGGCACAATTGGGAGGATATTTCCTGCATTCACCGTCCACAAAAAAGACAGCAGGTGTCTGGGTCAGCAAAAGCAGCCAGCAGTCATGCCCTTTTGGGATATCAAATACAAAATCTTCTGAATGGCAAGCATCATATTCTGCATAATCAATAAGAATCATGGTTTTCCTCCGTGCTTAAATAGTCATAATTTAAGTCTCACTGCTTTTTTCATTCTATCATAAATCATCATTTCGTAGAAGCCATAATCATCGCGTTAGAAAAAATAGTTGTCCTGGACGTTTCTGCCTCATCTGCTTATCATTTTATGACCTCATGCTCCCGCTGATGATAAGAGCTTAAAAAAAGCCCCTTTTGCTGTTATCAGTCTCAAAACTGATTCCGGCAAAAGGAGCCTTTTTCATAGGATAAAACATAGCTGTTATTTACTAAATGAAGGAATGACCACCTGCATGGTAACTTCGGCCAATTCTCTGTTTAAATCTCTCTCAGGTACTAAATCAAAAACCGGCACACCATTACTGTTTATATGAACCCGGTGCATGGCACTGCATCTGGTTCCCGACGGGGTGAGCACTGTTTCTCCATGATACATGATCATGATCGTACCGTCATAATCACAAAAGAAGGAATTGTGACCGGGTCCATACACATCATTTCTGGAATAGTAGGAAAGCACTGGTGTACTCGACTTCTTCCATGCGCCCGGGTCCAGGTAGTTACTGCCCCTTGGAATACTGAGAAGTCCAATGGCATAGGTATATCCCCCTGCTGCTCCACCGGAATACGTCAGATACACAGCATCATCTGTAACCAAAGGATAAGGGCCTTCGTTATTTATGGTTCCCTGAATATTTTCCCAGCCGTACAAGGGCCTTGATAACAGCACCGGGTCACTGGTCAATATGGTTGGATTTCTTTCATCCACGGTTGCTATATAGAGCATGGAGCCGGTATCCAGGGGAGTGCCAATTCCTTTTCGGTAGGACCAGACAACACAGGAAACTTTGTCTGCCTGAAAATACGTCATATCCAGAGTAATTCCGTCCTGGGTGAGAGGGCTTCCATCGGATCTCTTCACCCGAACTGGCTCTTCCCAGTCTTTCGCTCTTAGTATCTCTCCTCCTTTTTTCAACTTCATCATATGACACTGAGGTCCCCATGCCTTACCGCCAAGGGCAAAAAGCAAATATAGCTCTTCCCCGATTACATGAAACTCGGGTGCCCAAAAGGTCTGGACATAACCTTTTTCTTCATTATAATCCAGTATGATACGCTCTTCATATCCTGGTGAAAACAAGCCCTTTATGGTGCTTGATTCCCTGACATAGATTCCAATATCATTTTTGTTGTCGTTGGTCGCTACATAATAATACTTCCCATTCCAGGGTAAAATCACAGGATCCGCATAGCCAGAGGCAAGAGGGAACTGGTATTCTTCCTGTATCACTCTGCCTTTTACGCGGTAAGTCCCTGGCTTCCTATCATCAATTCCACTGACGTCCCAGAGAACATTCTTTTCTCTTGTGGAACCATCGGTATAGATGGCAATTGCCTTTACTTCTTCTATTTGCCGCTTTGAGGGGACACATACGCTCTCCGGAATGCGAATTTCTTCATTAAAGAGAGGAATCCACCGTAACTTGATTTCTCTTCCCTCCTCTTCCGTAACAGAAATGATATTTCCAGGAGTAATATCTGGTATACCCACTTCCGTTCGAGCCGGTTCGTATGGCTCTGACGGTTCTGGCAAAGATATGCTGTTAAAATCCTCAAGGCTTCTTAACCGGTTGCAGTAACAGGCTCCTTCCCGGCTGAACCACCGTATCACATAGGTTCCTGACTCCTCCTCATAATCACATACTGCTTGCCGGATAAATAAATCTTCATGAAGCCTTATAAGCCCTAAGAATTGAAATGCAATCAGATCCTCAGAAGTCCAGAGAAGAAGCTGCCCTCTGCTTTCCTCATCCTCATTTCCATTCTTATCGACCCTGATGGCTATGATACCAAACCCACCGTCAGCTTTATGAAAGATATAAGGATTCCTAAGCCCCTTTTCCTGAATGACGTTCCTCTCATCTACCGTAGCCAGTGGAAATAAAATGCCATAATTCTCATTCAATGGCTGAAAATCACCCGTTCCGTCACCATAAGCAAAATGAATGCTGTTGCTCAGGGAATTGGTATAATCCTCATTGGGCTTTCTGGTATAAATCAATATTTTATTATGTAATTCCTGATTTTTCATTGAATTCCCTCATTTTGTCCCTTTTTAAAATACTCCTTTAACAGAAACTTCATGATTTCTTCCGGCTCTTTCTTAACAAATTCAGCGGTTTCCCCAAAATACATTCCGTAGGGAGCATCTGATTCATATGGAGCCCAATGGGGCATTTCCTCCCCATCTGCATCCGTTCCGTTTGGATCCCCGGAGCGGATAAAATTAGCCCAGTAGTTACACATGAGCCTGGCAAGGTCGTAATGCTTTCCCGTAAATGGCCTCCAGCACTTAGCCAGTGTTTCAAAAAAGAACCAAAGGTCCACGGAATGAAAGGTTCCCGGATTATCCCAGCCAGGAATCTGGGCATCAAAGTTGTAATAATAAACAGGTTCTTTATTACCAGAATTCGAGTTTGCCTGGGCTATGATTCGGTTTGCGTGTTCTACCATTCTTACCGAAGCCTTTTGTTTCATTTCCTCTAAGTTGCCGGAATCGGACTTGCAGATAGAAAGAAATTCTTCCCCGTCGCTGCCAAATAAAGAGAACGCCAGCTGACGAAGTTCCTCTATGCTACCCACCTGTGGTGCGGCGTGAAACTCGTCAGAGGTATGACCAAAGAGCAAGGGAACCATAAGACGCTTATTTTGAACCATCAGATCAAATGCGTAACCCGTACTAAACACATCATCAACAGCAGGCAGCCAGAACTTATTATATTGAAGCCCTTTGCGGTTTACATACTCAGCATCAAACTTACGGGCTTCCTCTAAGGTGGAAACACCTAACAGCTCAAAGAATTTTACCCCTTCCTCCTCTGCCTCGGATAAGGTCAAACGGTCATTGAATAAGATGGTTCCAGGATAAAGCTCGGTAAACATTCCGCTTTCAATGATTGCCTTTTGAAAAAGTCCTTCATTCTCTTGGCACGTCAATTGTCTTAAAACGCTGCCGCCTCCCGCTGACTGACCTCCTATGGTGATGTTATCCGGGTCCCCTCCAAAGGAGGCTATGTTACGTTTCACCCAACGGGTACCGGCCTGCTGATCCAAAAGGCCAAAGTTTGCCGGCGCCTCCGGTGCTTCCCTGGTTATATCCGGGTGGCACAAGAATCCAAACACATTCAAACGGTAATTGACCGTTACTACCACAATTCCCCGGCGGGCAAGACGCTCTCCGTCAAATTCCATCTCAGCCGTATTGCCAACCTGATAACCTCCGCCAAAATACCATACAAATACAGGGAGTTTGTCATCAGCGCTCAAGGCAGGCGTCCAGACATTTAAGTACAAGCAATCCTCACTCATTGGCACATCCGGGTCTACGGCCCATTCTCTGGTATAAAGATTATCCTTGTCAACGCCCACCGGGGCCTGCATGGATATGGGGGCGAATTCAAATGCTTTTAATTCACCGGACCAATCCTCTGCAGGCTGGGGGGCACGAAAACGGTTCTTGCCGATTGGCGGTGCTGCAAAGGGAATCCCTTTAAAGCTTGTAATACGAGGATCGGCCGCCGGCAATCCCCGTATCCTACCATTTTCAGTTGTCACTGCTCGAATCATAATCTACATCTCCTTTACGAAGACTACATGGTTACCAGTTTCGTCCATTGATGGTGGTACTGACTTTGTAAGGATTGGAATGAGGCATTACATTTTCAAAGGATAACCGAAGGAAATTATAGGCTGCGTTATTCCAAACATTGAAGTCATGGTCACCGCTCTTAACCAGGACTCTGTAATCATCCTTTAGATTGTTTCCTGCTGTACTGGAAAGGTTATTGACAGCTCTTAAATAGCCATCCCGGTAGGCAATGGAATCGGCATCGCCGCAGGTCAGATATAGAACATTTAACGGGCGACCGCTGCTTGCAATGCTTCCTCCCAGAATCTTTCCGTCACTGGAGGTAGGAGCATTGGAAAATCCACCGGCAAATGCGAATAAATCCAGCATGCCAGGAGCCTTTACTGTTTGAGACAGGCCATTGTTCCACTCACTTTTTTTACCTGTGACCACGGAGGAGTCGCAGCGATAGCCGCCAAGAGCCATATTAAGGGTCTGCATTCCACCCATGGAAAGACCAGCAATCGCCCTGTGAAGACGGTTGTTCGCCACTCCATTTTGGGATTTGTCCCTGATATCTGCTTTGGTATTGAATTCTGATTCAATGAAGGGAATCAGATCGTATCTCATTTCATAATCAAAGTAATAAAAGCCCAGCATGTTGGTTCCATCGGCATTAAAGGAACGGTCCGTCCAGTCGTGGGAGCTTCTGCCTTCCGGGAATACAACGATAAGCGGATTGATGTCGCCTTTTGCAATCATATTGTCAAGAAGATTGCAGATGTTGTACTGATTGTCTGTTCTGCCGTTGTCTGAAAGCCACTCATAAGAATTTCCGCCTACTCCATGGAGTAAGTATAATACATCATATTTCTTATCCTTTTGGTTTTTATTGTAGCCAGCCGGCAGATAGACATTGCATTTTTTTTCTGATTGCCGATCCGCTTACGGTATCCCTTCCTGCTTCATTCTTACTGATATTCTGATTGGTTACAAGCTGACGGGACTGGTTGATATAATTTCTCACATCGTAGGAAACTTCTGTTAACGTCCCCCGCCGTCCCTGCTCTACCGCCCTTTTATATTCATAAGGTAACATTACTACATTGCTGTTATTCATACCTCATATCTCCTTTTCCATGATCATTCCATCATGATATTGCCCCCCTGATACGCTCCGGCCGAAATCCTCTGTCCGCTTTCGGGTAAATCCGTTGGATCTCAAAATAACATACTGCATTGGATGACAAAGGAATCTCTATTTGTGCAGCATCGTCCATCACCCGAAACTGCTTCACGTTTATCTGGGGTCTGGCACAATCTAAGAGCAACTCTTTTTGCTCTTTGTTAAGGTATGCCGGGGTCCCCATATTTGTCCATGCCCTCAAAGGATTGCAGGTGCATTCATCCACCATTTTTGTGACAATCATATAGTCCCCATCGGTAAGATCCAGAGAAAATGTAAGGGCTAATTCCTTATCCTCCATCTCTTCTACGGGATTCCAGGCAACTCCACAAATGTTTTTGTCATTGTCCCTGGTCAATACAAAATGCTCGTTTCTTGCAATGGCATTTTCCTTTAAATGCTTAAAGAAAGCAAAGGTCCAATAGGTGGGCTTTGGAATCGAACCATTGGCTAACAGTCCAAAGCATCCGGAAAATGGCGTGTAGGCAACTCCTGTTTCTTCAAAAACATCACCAAAGGTCCAATAGGAATAGGAGGCACAGACATCCCCCATCTCACTTAAAAGACGGGCGGTGTAAGCCGCATTTAGGTTGGTATCGTGGATGGGATTACGTGGCGTATAAGAGGTATTAAACTCTGTGATATGCATCTCCATGTCTTTGTACTCTGAAAAACTGTCTATGATCCTGCGGCTTTCCCTTAGTTCCTCCATAAAATCTTCTGGTCTCCTAAGCTTCTGATACTCATAATGACCAATTAATTCTGGCGAATCCGTGGCATATGCGTGCCTTGTTACAAAATCAAGGGGCACCTTATGCTGGCTGCAATGCTCTAAAAAGCAGGTCAGCCACCTCTTATCATCCACACCGCAGATGGCAGGACCGCCTACTCGTAAACGGGCATCGCATTCCTTCAATGCCTTTGCTGTCACTTCGTAAAGGCGAAAGTATTCATCCATGCTTGCGTCTTTCCAGAAGCCTGGCAGATTTGGTTCATTCCACACCTCAAACGGCCAGGTAACCACTTCCTCTTTGCCATACCGGTCAAAGAAATGGCTGACCAGTGCCTTAATTAAGTCCGCCCATTTGTTATAATCCATGGGCGGTGTCACATTTCCCTTCCAGTAAAATATCGTCTGCCTTCCCGATGCCAAGGCTTCCGGCATAAATCCTAATTCCACAAAGGGCTTTAAGCCCATAGAAAGATAATCATCAAAAACCAGATCAATATATGTAAAGTTATACTCTGTCTTCACTTCCCCGTCTTCCTCATAGGTGTGATAAACAGCCATATCATCGCATAATAATCCGTGTCCCCGGATATGGGAAAAATGTATCTCTTCCTGAACCTTCATAAGCTGATCGTGGTACTCTTTTCTTAAGGCAAGGTTCATCCTTCCGGTCCCCACACAGAACAGGGCGTTATTGGTAAAGGAAGCATTGTCCTTAAGACTGACCTTATACTGTAACGGCTGCTTCATAAATCTCCTTCCCGGCATGTTCCCTTTCGGGCACATATACTTTTGTTTGCACGGCTGCCAGTTCTTTCTTTAAATCCTTGTCTTCCGTTAAATCCAACACCGGATATCCGTCTATGTCAAAATGAACCCGTCGGATTCCGGAGCTTCTCGGCTCTCCGATTCCAAACCGTGCATGGTACGCATTCCATACGATACCGTCTTCATCCGTAACATAGGAATTGTGACCAGGACCGTATTCTCCCGGTACACTTCTGGAGGTCAAAATAGGATAATTTTCTTTTACCCAGCTCATAGGATTCATTAAATCTGCTCCCAAATCCGCACTTAAAAGCCCTACCGTATATGTCTCATCAATCAATGCACTGGCAAAGGTCAGAAAGATTTTCTTATTGGTCATTAAGGTGAAAGGCCCTTCATCCACAAATACATGGTTGTTTGCCCAGCCGTAATCCGGCTTTGATAGAAGGACTGGGTCCGTAATGAGCTTCCATGGTTCCTCTGGTGATACCTTTGCAATATAAAGCCAGGAGCCCTGATCCACAGGAGTGAACTGCCTCTGGGCCCAGACTACAAACACATCTTCTCCCAGCTCAAAACAGGTCATGTCAAGGGTAATTCCGTCCTCGTATAAATAGCTTCCATCTTTTTTCAAAACCCTTACAGGCATTTCCCAGTCCTCTGCTTTGACCGGATTTCCACCTTTTTTCAGCTTCATCACATGGGACTGCTCCTTATGAAATTCCCCAGGAGTTCCTGCATGGAAGATATAAAGCTCTCCCCTTACGATGTGAAATTCCGGCGCCCATAAAAGGCCGCCTAAATGCTCATACATGTTGGTATCCAGGATTTTTATTTCCTCTGCATGAACCAGATCAGGGATATTATCCGCTTCCCGGATATAGAGGGAATGGTTATTATCTGCATCGTTGGTAGCAATAAAGTAATACTTCCCATTCCATCTCCCAATACAGGGATCTGCTCTGTGAATAGCAATGGGATTTTCAAAATGATCCTGATGGACCCTTCCTGTGATTGGGTACACCCCCGCTCCATTCCAGTCAATGGAAGAAGTATCCCAGTCAATATTTTTACTGGAGGTTGTTCCGTCCGTATAATAAGCAGTTGCTTTTACCTTCTTTAAATCCTCGGTGCAGGAGGCCTGACACTCCGCTGGAACTTCAATCCTGTCATTTTCAGGAACAAGAAGTTTCCCTGCCAGTCTGCGTGCGGTCTCTTTTGAAATAGAAATCACATTCCGGGGTACGATTCCCTCTATATCAGCGGTCACTTCCTCCAGGGTGAAAGATTCTGTTTTCTTTGGAGCCGAACATTCCGTCAGAGGATTTAAATCACTTGTTTTGTTCTGATAATAAGCCCCCTCATCATCTCTAAAGCGGATGATGTATTTCATCTGAGACATATCATAATGACAGGCAATATCAGTAACAAAGGTGGCTCCTTTTAAATCAATCAGTCCCTCCTCTTTATAGTGGAGAAGATCTTTCGATGTAAAGAAAAGCACACTTCCTTTGCTGCTTTCATCCTCACTTCCATCTGCTTCTGTCCGTATGGCAAGGACGCCAAAGGTGCCATCTTTTAAATAAAAAAGATATGGTTTTTTCAAACTTTTTGCAGTTAAAGTGCCATCGGAATTATCCGTGGCTTTGGCAAATAATACTCCGGAATTGTGACCTAACGGCTGGAAATCAGCCTTGTTTTCACTCCAGGCAAGATGCATGCTGTAGGCAAGCTTTGGGGCATAGGTTGTTTCGTCCACTGGCAATCTGGTATAACAAAGTAAATAATAGGAATCCTGGTTCATTTCACTTAGCTTCATCATATCTCCTTTATCCCTGTTTCTTTATGGCGGGCCGTTTCACCGGCAATGGGAAGCGGCTTACATCAGTTAGTTACACGTATAAACAAATTATAAAATATGGTACTACCTCTTACAATGACGTATCTTACCGATTCATTGACGTATTCTAATATCCCTGATAAAGGAAGAAAAAGGTCCCAGGCAGACGAATGATACCCCTGCCTGGGACTTTCTTTTTTCATTGATTCACCAAGATCGGTGAACTCATTTATTTCTTTACTGCTGCTCTGGCATCAATGACTTTCTGGAACTTGGCTTTATCAAATTCCACCAATTGTGCCCAGTCAAATCCATCAAGCTGAGTCTTCATATCAGCCCACATGCTCTTAAATTCTTCCTCGCTCTTTGCAAATACCATTCTCCAGGAGGTATCGCAGATGAGGGTTGCGCACTGGCTGCGAATTAAGGCTACATCTGTGGTATCACTTGGAAGGATAATGTTTACGTTCGGCACCGGTTTTAACTGTCCGGTTCCTTCCAGATAAGCCACCTGATTGACCGCGCCATACTTTTCACTCCACTCATTGGTCATGGTCGTCTTGTTGGCCTCCAGATAGGAAGACCAGTAATTATTGTTATACGGTTCTTTGGTATTTGGGTCAATGGATACGCTTGCCATTGGCCACTGATTGATCTTACAGTTTCCATCATCAAATCCACCGCCGCCCCATTCATCGGAGACTGGACGATTTTCCATCAGACCATAGAGACCATTCTCTGTCAGAGTATACTTACCATCAGCCCCTTTGGTATAGCTCCATCCTGGAATTCCGTGATGGATAAATTCAAGTCCTTCCGGACTGATTAACCAATCCATAAATTCAATGGCTCTCGCCCTGTCATTGCCTTCCATATGACTTCCAAGAGCAAAGGCTCTTCCGTCACCAAAGTAAGGATCGGACGGCTGGAAGAAGTTCATATCCTCAACTGGTGCATAGATATAGGCATTTCTTTCCTGCGCACGGTCCGGAGTATTCCAGAAGCCTCTCTGCCAGTTATACCAGAATAACAATACCTGTTTGTTCTTCATCTTATTGCATGCATTATCCCAGTTCTGCGTCCCGGAATCAGGGTCAATGAGACCTCTTTGATTGGCCTGGAAGAAAAAGTGGAGCATCTTATAATAGGCTCCGTCATCGTCGGTGACCTGTTTCATATCTCCGGTGTTTCCTACCATAACAGAACCATTTACTTCATAGCCATACATTTTAGTCAACTGGGCAGCATTCTCCATGGTAACCTGGGTTCCGCCTTTATCCCAGTCCCGCCATAAAGAGATGGCATAGTTGGCATCTCCCTTGCTGTTCTTTGGATGTGCCTTTTGCATCTGCTCTAACACATCTAACAGATCATCGGTGTTCTTCATCTTTGGAGCACCGATTTCTGTGTAATAATCCCATGGGAGCAGAGGACTAATATACAGAGTATCATCGGAATATGTGGTAGGTGAAGTATTGGTAATCTGGCATGGCATACCATAAATCTTACCCTCACTGTTGCCTTCCAGACCTTCATTAAATGTTTTATACTGCTCGTAATACTGACTTAAATTCTTACTATTTTTTACATCCTCGCTGATATCCGCAATGAGACCGGCCTTAATACAGTCCTGAAGAGGGGAATTGTCAAGAAGGATAATATCTCCCAGCTTTCCGGAGGCGGAACGGGTCTGATAAAGTGCTTCGCCATCTCCCGATGCCTGGGGCGCGATAATATTTAGCTCCAGGTTGAACTTATCCTTTATTACCTTTCCAAACCAGCCGCTTTGTACCCCCTGGTAATTAGCAGCAACATCGTAGACCTCCAGGGTAAGGGTATTCGTGTGGTCGATTTCTGACGTTGCGGCCCCCGAAGTATCTGTCGTACCTGCTCCGCCGGAATCCTTTGTGCCGGTACTACTGGCGCCTGTCTTCTTTGATGCAGAGCATCCGGATAGCATAAGAGATAGCACTAAGACCACAGCCAGCATCAATGAAAAAAATCTTCTTTTTTTCATAAATCAATCCTCCATTCTTTGATAAGTTATAAAAAGGGCTACTACTCCCATATTTAACCTTTTACCGCTCCAATCATAATACCCCTTACAAAATACCGCTGGAAAATGGGGTATATAAGCAAAATAGGTGCCACTACAATAATGGTCACTGTCATTCGTATGGAAGTGGCTGTCTGTACCGTTGCCACGCTCTGTGCCACGGCCGCACCGCTGGAAGAATTGACAAGCTGCTTTAAGGAGCTGGCCTGATTGATGTACTGATATAAGATAAACTGTAAGCTGTACAGCTTGTTATCCGTCATCAAAAGCAGGGTGTCCTGAAACGCATTCCACTGTGCCACTGCCGCAAATATGGCTACCGTCGCCAGAATGGGCTTAATGACTGGAAGAATCACCCGGTAAAACATGGTCAGAGTTCCTGCCCCATCAATCTCTGCTGCCTGCTGCAGCTCTTTAGGAATGGACTCCACAAAGGTCTTAGCCAATATGATATAAAACGGAGATACAATGGTAGGAAGAATATACCCCCAGAAATTATTGGTCAGATGAAGGTTACGCATGGTTAAAAACCAGGGTATGATACCTGCATTGAAATACATGGTCACAATGACGAACCGATACCAGAATTTTCTGTGCCACAGGCTTTCTCTTGTAAACATATATCCCATAAATGCCGTTGTCATGGTGGTAAGCAGGGTACCGATCACAGTTCTGCTAATGGAAATAATAGCTGCATTTAAAAGCCCGGGAATCTTAATTGCTTTGATATAATTTTCAAAATGAATTCCATGAGGAAGAAAAATAATCAGCCCTTTCTGGCTTAAATCATTGTTGCTGATGGTATTAATGAAAATGTAGTAAAAGGGATACACGCAGATAAAGGCAAATACAGCGTAAAAGATATAAATTAACACACTGATGAGCGCATCTCCAAAGCTTTGCTTTTGACGTTTTCTTTTTTTGACGCTTTCCATAGTCTTTCCCCTCTCTGCCTTATAAAAAGCTCTCGCCTCTTACCAGCTTTGAAATCCCGTTGGCTGCGGTAAGAAGAACCAGGCTGATGATACTTTTTAAAATACTAAGTGCGGTTGCAACAGAGTAGCTTCCGCTTCCCATTGCCAGGTTAAATACATAAAGATCCAGAACCTGAATGTGCTCTTTGTTAAATGCATTCTGGAATACATAATACTGTTCCATGCCGTTGGATAAAAAGCTGGCAATGGCAAGCATCAATAATACAAAATACGTTGGCAGGATGCTTGGAATGGTAATATACCGGATACGCTGCATTCTGGTGGCTCCGTCAACCTTGGCAGCCTCAAACATCTGCTCATCGATTCCTGTAATAGCTGCAATATACATAATGGCTGCCCACCCCAGGTTTTTCCACGTCAGCCACAGCCACTGGGTAATCCATACGTGATCTGATTTCTGGAGAAACTGAACCGGCGCATCTAAAATACCCCAGGCAACCAGCACATGATTTACTACGCCTGTATTATTAAATATATTAAATGCCACAGAATACACCAGTACCCAGCTGATGAAGTTTGGAATGGTGGTTACGGTCTGAACGGTCTTGCGAAAGGGAACGCACTTGATTTCATTTAAGAACACAGCGAAAAACATGGGAAGCCAGGAGGTTCCTACGGTGATTCCGCTCATGACCAGAGTATTTACCATAACACTTACAATCTGCTTTGTTTTTACAGGATTTGCTACTAAGGATTGAAACCATTTTAAACCTACAAAATTACTTGATGTCAATGGCTGAGGCGGCCTGTAATCAAAGAACGCATACATCCAGCCGTACAGCGGATAGTAGCAAAATACTCCGACCAGTAAAATAAATGGGAGAATATAAAGAAATTCCTTGATTGATCTTAACTTTCTTTTATTTTGAAACAGATTCATTCTCATTCTCCTTTCTAGTAACCCTTAATACATTCGGGGATCTATGGATATCACCTGATTTTCCGGCAATGTGAAAAATGGACCTGGAAGCCTTCTCTCCTCCAAAGTCTTCATGCCGAAGAAATCACTGGTTACCATGGATTTTACCGATACCTTACTGATATCCTCTGTGCTGCGGATGAATCTGTTTCCTTCCGGATGAAGGGGAGAAAACGATGAATTTATTGGAGATTTTTTAATCTCCATGGTAAAATGCTCCGTATCCACTGAAATATCAAATCGGCCTTCCTGTCCTTCCTGATCAAATCCGTAAAATTCCTTCCAGGCCTGTAAATCAAGACATACCGAAGGAGCTGGATAGAGAATTCTTAAATAGCCTCCTGGCATGTTTAAATACAAGTTTCCTTCTGATTCATTGTGCTCTGTGGGCATTTTAATGGCAGCCTCTTTGCAGTCATAAAATACGTTATTATAGATTCTGGCGTCCCTCGCTGTTCCGCCTCTCGTGTCCCAGGTGATTCGAAACGCCACGGTTTTTGCATAGTAGCCGGCACTTTTGCATTTTCCGATGAAATTATTTACAATATGCAGATGGTCGGTTCCTTCTCCGTATACCGCATATCCATTTACCAGACTGTTCTCTTCCATCTTGTACCAGCCAGAGGAGCCAGGCTCTTTTGGTATGTCTGCCGGGTCAAAACGCCCCTCCACATTCCAGAAGATGTTATTATCAATGAGATTCACATCATCACGGCTGCACTCAATAAAGATTGCTTCTCTCTGGTTGATTCCATCTAAAAAGAGATTCCTTGTAATCCGGTTATTTTCATTGCTCATATCCATCCAAAGATGATCCGCACGTATGGTACCTTTAAAGATATTACGGCGGATGAGGCTGTTTGTGCAGTCGTGGACCTTGATTCCACCCGCTTCCCAGGACAGCTCCATCTTCTGCCACCCAGTTCCCTGTATAAGATTGTCTTCAATCAAAAGATGTTTGGCGAAGAGTCCTGCAATTGCACATACTCCTGCGTCAAAAATCTTACACCCACGGATGATTGTTTCACCAATTACCTGACCCTCTTTGAGAGTATGATGCCAGCATTCATTTCCAATATCAATTCCTACCCCATTGGCCCAGTCTATGGTACAATCCTCAATGATCCAGTGATGGCCCCGATAACAGGATAAGGAACCCCTCTGAGGCACAGGCGCTCCGGTAGCAGCATGGGCGCATGTAATCCCCTTTACTTTGATATAAGATAAGAATGGAACCTTGGGAGCAAAGCACTGTTCTCTGTTTGTCAGCTCAATGGTATGATTCCATGGCTCATCATCATCTTCCAGTCTGAAATGTATTGTCTGACCGTTTGCCTCCACCCAATAGGTGCCGGCCTGGTCTCCAAGCTGAGGGTACAGTGCCACCTGTTGTAATGGCTTTCCGTCACAAAACACCATGCCCCTGCGGTTTAAATAGGACGTCATATCTGTTTTGTCATATTCGATAAATAGCCGGTCATGAAGGATATTGACCGCACAAAATGGGTTATATCCACGGAACTCATCAGGATCCAGTGTTACCTCCCATACCCTTGCATGGTTTACCTCTTGTTTTACTTCCGGGGAATACCGGGTAAGGTTCCAGCCTTCACTTTTCTTAAAGTCCTTTGCCTCATAAGAAGCTTTAATGACTACCTCGCCGTCTCCAAAGGCTTCATATGTAATCATTCCATCCGGGCCGCTTCCCCCTCTTTCAGGTGCAACACATTCTCTGTATACGCCCTCATGAATCAGTACCCTGGTGCCTGGGTCCGCAAGCTGGGCAGCTGCATTGATTGTTTTTAATGGGTGGTCATAAGTGCCGTCATTTTTATCCGATGCACCTGGGTGATTCCCATTCACGTGCAGTTCTCTGCTATATTTCTGCTCTTTTTCCCATGACTCAAAATATTGGCCGTTGGGTAACATCATATCCTGGTCCATATTTCCTCCCATTCGTACTAGATGATATTCACAAAATCCCTATCGGAACTGTATTTGTTGTATATTTTTTGTATGTTATTTGAATTTTTAGTGTAAAATTATAATATTTTAGTTGAAAATGCCCAATAAAATAATTATAAGAAAATATTTATTAGGAAACAATGACATATATTAAGTTCAATATGAACTATTTGCAGACATATGCGACATATCTTCAGGAGTTTATGATGTATTCTCATCTATTATCATAGTTTCTATAAGAAACGAATATAATATTGTCCACTTTCTTTTTTACAGCTGTTTTTTATTCCCGGTTCATGGAAGAGTTTACCTGCACCTTTTCATTGACACCACAAAAAGAGCCTCCAGGTCTGACGATACAGACTTGAAAGCTCTTCTCTTTTCCCTATTTTCTTATCTTAAAGCCATCTGAAGACGTTCCATCTCATAGAATTCACCCTTTAACGCCATCAGCTCCTCGTAGCTTCCTTCCTCCCGGATTTTCCCCCGGTCCAGGACAACAATCCGGTCTGCTCCCCGAACCGTAGATAGCCGGTGGGCTACGATAAACGTGGTTCTTCCCTGTATGAGTCGGTCCAGAGCATCTTGAATCTCCTTTTCTGATATGGTATCAAGAGCAGAAGTCGCTTCATCAAGAATGATGACTCTGGGGTTTCTTATAATTGCCCGGGCTATGGAGATTCTTTGTCTCTGTCCCCCGCTTAAATTAGCTCCGTGCTCTCCGATCATGGTATCTAAGCCCATGGGAAGCTTGGAGATTACGGATTTTAAATTGGCTGCTTCCACCGCGTGAGCTAACTCTTCCTCTGATACATGTTCCATGCCGTAGACGATATTCTCCCGCACAGTCCCTGTAAAAAGCACCGGTGTCTGAGGAACCACAGATATAAATCTCCGGTAACTCCTTAAATTGATATCGCCTATTTCCATACCATCGATAAGAAGTCTGCCGTCTGAGGGCGTAATAAAACCGATGATCATATTTAGAACTGTGGTTTTACCCGAGCCAGATTCTCCCACCAGGGCAATGGTCTCCCCTTCCTTCACCTCCAGATCAAAGCCGTCGAGGACTGGTTCCTTGGATCCTTTATATGTAAATTGCACATTGTGAAAAGAATAATTTCCCTTTAATTCTTTCATCTCCGCCTTTCCCTCATTGTGCTCCACATCGTCAGAAATCAGGACCTCGCCAATGGAAGAAACCGATTCCAGACCTTTTGTGAGAATGGGAAGGAGATTAATTAGTGCGGAAAACTGGTTAACCACCGTTGTAAAGCTGGCCTGATAAAAGGTCACGTCTCCGATTTTAATTAACCCATGCAGGGCCATAAAACCTGAAAATCCAAGACAGAGAACCTGGAATACCTGAAAGATACACCAGCTGACCGCACCGAAATGAGACTGAATCATGTCCAGACGGTAACCTTTTTCCGCAGTCTCTTCCAACTGTTCCTTTAACTTTTCCACCTCAATGGTTTCCAGTGCATGGGCCCTGGCAACAGGAACCAGCTCCACCATTTCCATGACCCTGGCGCTGGTTTCTTCCATTTCCTGACGGAACGCCCGGTTTTCCATATGAATCCTTTTACGAAAGGCAACCACTATAATGGAGGTTACAGGCGCTACCAGAAGAAAGAAGATCAATACTACCCTGTTTTTCACCGCAGTGATGGATAAGGTAATGACAAGATTCATCACGATGTTCATGGTATTTACAAAGAGCTGGGAGGAAAGGGTTTCCACTGCCTCCACATCCCGGATAATCTTTGACTGTAAACGCCCAGACTGGATTTCCGTATGATAAGGGATCGACAGTTCCTGCAGCTTTCTAACCAATGCCCCTCTAAGCCCTGCTTCTGTCTTTCTGATGACCCTGCTTTTGTATTTATTATGAAGCCAGTTAGCAGGAAGATGGATGACCAAAAGGCCAAGCCAAATGAAAACGTTTATGAGTATTGTCCTCTTGCCTCCATCTCCTCCCTCCATTGCCCCGTTGATTACATTGGCAATCAGCAGGGCGGAAAAAAGACTTGGCGCATGCTTTACTACAAAAAAGAAGGTAGAGATTAGAAACTTATGATATTGGCCTTTATAAAATCCCAGCAATACACGGACTGAACGATTGCCGTATTTTTTATAACAGGTGATAAAGCTGTGTTCAATCTCATCGTACTTATCCATGCTTCCTCCTTAGGATACGTCAAGCCCTTCATTTTCCTTTATGGGACCCCCGTCTTCTAAAAGATCCGAATAGGGCGAACCAAGCTTTTTCAGTTCCTGACAGAGAAATCCTGCCATTAACACAGCTCCCTCCGGCTTTAGATGAGTATTGTCTCCAGGCCACATAAAATAGGCTTTGGAAGCCAGATCCCCAACAGACGCAAGATATGCCTCCGTGATGGCCGTTAAGTCAATGACTGGCACTCCCTCCTTTTTTCCTGTCCTTCTTACCGCATCCGGATAGGCACCATGGCTTCCTGGTAAAAAGACTCCCTCACTGTTAAATAGTCTTCTTGCAATGGGGGTAATCAATACAGGATATGCACCTTTGTCCCTTGCTGCGTGAATAAAACGAAGGAGATTTTCAGGAAATGTGGTCTCTGGATCGGTGTGACGCTCCACGTCTTGTTTTTCATCGTTATGACCAAATTGGATAAATAGAAAGTCTCCCTTTTTTATTTCCTTTTCTATAGAAGAAAGACGTCCCTCCTCCAGAAATGATTTTGTACTACGCCCGTTCTGGGCAAAGCTTTTCATATCCACGGAGTCTTTCAGATACCAGAGCATGGCCTGGGAAATTCCTGTCTGTGGATAGGTTGCTATTTTATTGAATTTCACTGTGCTGTCTCCAGCATAAAAGATTGCTGCCATTTACGTACACTCCATACATCGCCCCTGTAAAGCGTTTGCCTTTCACTAGTCCCTCGGAACAGATTGATGTTACATCCGGCCAATGCCACAGGTAGCTGTTATTGATATAAAAGGATCGGTTAAGTCCCTTAGTCTCCACCCGGAAGGTTACAGATTTCTGGAAGGAGAAGGGCTTTTGTTCGGTTCTTACATAAGCATTGTCCACATATTCAGATACAAAGACCATATCTCTTGTGATTCCAAATTTTATGTAAGTATTCTCATCGTAATAAAGGGTCACCCCTGCGTCGGAGGTAAATTCTGTCTCTTCCTCCACGATATCCATGGTAAATTCCATAGTAAACTGAAAGTCTGGCTGGCATTTCAACAGAAGACTTCTGCATCCTTTTTCCCAAAGGTCCATGCCGTCTCCTCGGATCCAGACAGAGCCGTCTTCTTCCTGTCGAATACGGTTTTCATCCCTTGTCCTGGGTGAGAGCCAGGCTTCCCCTTGTTCTACTGATAATCCATTCTCCCCCTGGTATGGATAAGGCAGGGCGGCCATATAGGAAGGTCCTTTTCCCTTATTAATCACAGGCCAGCCGTCTGATGTCCATTGTATCTCGTCCAGACAGGTTTCCCTGCCTAACATTCCCCACTGTCCATCAATAAACCTGGAGCAAAGATATGCGATAAACCACCGCCCATCGGGAGTCTGAACCGGCTTTCCATGGCCACAGCACTGAATGGCAGCCATCTCATCCTTCTGGTGCATAATAGGATTAAATGGACACGGTTCATAAGGGCCGTATAGATTCCTGGATCTGGAAACTGTAATCATATGTCCTTTTCCAGTTCCCCCTTCTGCCAGGAAGCAGTAATAATATCCATCCTTTTTAAGAAGGTGAGGTCCTTCCGGCGCATGGCCTGAATATCCGTACCAGATCAACGTGGGCTCAGATAAGATCTCTTTCCCATCCTCTGAGATCTCCATGATTCTGGCTCCCCGGTTTAACAGCATATAACGTTTCCCGTCATCATCTGTAAATATGGAAGGGTCAATGCCAAGCACATCATGAATCACCGGAGTCTCATAAGGTCCCTGGGGGAATTGCGAGCTGGTAACCATCTGGGTCTGGATGTATGGGGCATCATCGTTCTGCCTTAAGGTGGCACAGATATAAAACCGTCCATTGTGATAGCTGATATCCGGTGCCCAAAAGCCTCTTCCGCCTTCCAGGCTTCCCAAATGCTCTTCTGCCCATTTGGAATCCGTTACCCCATAACCAATGACCTTCCAATGAACCAGGTCCTTGGAATGGGATATGGGAAGGGCCGGGAAATAAAGAAAGCTGGAATTGACCATATAATAGTCATCTCCTACCCGAAGGATACTGGGATCAGGGTGCATTCCCCTTAATACAGGATTCCGGTAGCATTCTTCTAACCCAAAGCCACAGACAGTTCTAAAATATTCCTCAATGGGAGTTCCTTTGGATAAATCATAGGGTGTTACCATATTTTGATTGGCCCAGGCCGGATCCATTCCACAGTGCTCCACCAGATAGGTTGTAAGGGATACATTCTTTCCCATGACCGCATAATGAAGAAGGCTGTTTCCCTCCTCGTCACAGTCCTCAATATTAAAGGAATGATCAATCAGACTTCGAACCCTTGACTCATCCCCTGTCTTTGCTGCCTCAAACGCCTGCTTCGCCGTTGCTTCTGTCTTCGATGTGTATAAATTCATATTCTCCATACCCTTCTGATAAGCAGTTTAATTTGTTCGCACTCCATAGACATAGCTTAGCTCCTGTCCAACTGGCCCTGGTAAGGGGCTGGCTTTCTCCCAGGAAGTTGTAACGGATTCCATCCGCAGACCAGGCAAATCGGTACATCTTAGAATAATACACCTCTAGCCTTAAGGTAACTGTATCTCCCTCGTAAGGAAGGGAAACACTTAAGGTCTCTACAGCCTTTCCCTCAAAATTTTTCTCCATTACAGTTCCCGTATAAAGATTGAGTGCATGACCACTCTCTGTCTTTTCCATTCCCAGATAAGCATATTTATGACCAATCATTCCAATGGCCGCCATATCTCCCTTCTTATGTCCCTGGAGCCGCACCTTAGCCGTCATGGAAAATGCCTGGTGCTGGGGAATCTGGGTAAGGGCATTGGGTGCATACCACAAAAGATTATCTCTTGTCTCATTGGACAAGCAAGAAAGGCGAAGGCCCTTATGTCCTTTTACGGAATAAAAGAAGTCTTTGGGATTTGCCTGCCACTGCCATTGAAGCCCCAGGCGCTCTCCTGCAAAATCATCAGAGGTTGCTATCTGGTATTCTGGCTCTCCCACTTTAGGAAGCCGCCACTCCCTGACCGGCTCACCAATTCCGTCTCCATTTTGCTCGGTTCCTATAAAGGGCCAGCCATTGTTAAAGCACATGGGCTGCAAGTGAGTGATTCTTCCAAGCTCATGAACATCCTGGAAATGTAAAAACCAGTGCTTTCCATCCACGGCCGTGACCCATCCTCCCTGATGAGGCCCGTTGACATCAGTGTTGCCCTGATGCATAACAATCCGGTACTCATAAGGACCTTTAACGGATTTAGACCGAAGCACAGACTGCCAGCCCGTTGCCACGCCGCCGGAGGGCATCAGTATATAATAATATCCCTGATATTGATAAAGCTTAGGTCCTTCCGTGGTCGGTCCAAGCTGTTCCCCGTCAAATATTGTTATAGGCTCAGATAGAACCTTGGTACACTGGGGATCAATCTCCACCAGATCCAGGCGGTGCTTGATCCCGCACCGGCTGTTCGCATAGGCAAAGACCATATATGCCCTGCCATCCTCATCCCAGAAGGGACAGGGATCAATCCAGCCCTTGACCTCATGCAGGCAGTGAAGCTTAAACTCTCCATAAGGATCCGTGCTTGTGGCTACGAAAATACCTTCATCCGGAAGAGGAATAAACACATAAAAGATTCCTTCATGAACACGTATGGACGGAGCCCAGGTTCCGGAGCCATGGGAAGGCCTGTCATACTTTTTAAATGGAAGTGACCGTACACAATAGTTAATAATCTCCCAGTGAACCAAATCTCTGGAATGAAGAAGTGGTACCCCTGGTAAATAGGCGAAAGAAGAAGCTACCATATAGTAGTCTTCTCCCACCCGAATCACATCCGGGTCAGAATAATCTGCGTACAAAATTGGATTTTGATACATTCCCTTACCTCCTGTATTTTTTATTTTACACATAGAAAAAGAGGCAAAAACTTCTGCCCCTTTTTTCTGCCGTAACCAGTTATTCCTTTACGGCTCCGATATTAACACCTTGGATGAAATACTTTTGGCAGAATGGATAAATGATCATAAAAGGAAGGATTGCAACAATAACAGCAGCATTTTTTACCGTGTTCTCTGTAGCTCCGCCAATGGCATGCGGCAGGTCACTTCCCAGTATAACAGACCTTAACTTCATTTGGAAGTTATAAAGATTTTCATTTGTAATATAGAGCTTATAATTGGTATAGTCATTCCAATAGGATACAGCATACATAAGACCAATGGCCGTAAGTGCTGCTTTAGAAAGCGGCAAAACAATCTTAAAGAAGATTCCCATTGGAGAGCATCCATCAATTTCTGCGGACTCAAACAAACTGGCTGGAATCCCTTCAAAGAAGTTTCTCATAAGTACCATATTATAAACATTGATGGCTGGAAGCAGAATTACTACAAACAAGGTATTTGTCATATGAAGAGACTTCATAACCAGATAGGTAGGAATCATACCACCGTTAAATATCATCGTAAACAGCATTATATTAGCGAACAAAGTCCTACCTGGCATCTTCCACTGAATCAGAACATAAGCGCCTAATGTAGCAATGGCAAGACCGGTAAAGGTTCCCACCACTGTGGTAAAACAGGATACCAGAAATGGTTTATATAGTGTTGGGTTTGTAAACACGGATACATACCCTGCCATACCAAACTTCTCTGGGAACAGCTTCATACCGTAAGCAGTCTTTAAATCAAAAGAATCAATCAGAACTTTGTAAATGGGGATAATCATGATAACGCTTATGATCACGAATATCAACACCAGCATATAGTCAAATGCGGTTGCTTTCTTTTTCATGTTTTTCTCCTCCCCTACACAATTCCTTTTCCTCTCACTTTATAGCTGGCCTTATTACAAATGAGAACAAGGATACAACCAACCAGTGAGGAAACAAGACCAACTGCTGTGGTATAGCCATAATCAGGAAGAGCTCCGGAATTAAATGTCTGCGTGTAAATATAAGTCTGAAGAACGTCTGCTTTCTGAATAACAGCATCGTTCTGTAATACGAATACGGATTCAAATAAGTTCATAACCTTAGCAAGATTTAAAATAAGTACAGTTATAATGGTATTGTACAGAGCCGGCATGGTAATGAAGCGAAGCCTATTCCATCTACCTGCTCCATCCATGGATGCAGCTTCATAAAGTTCTGGATTGATTCCCGAGAGTGTCGCCATGAAAATAATGGTTCCCCAACCTGTATCTTTCCAGATATTGATACTATAAAAGATAGAAGTCCACCAGTTTTTATCTCCCAGGAAGTAGATTCCTTCGGGTACAATTCCAAACTTAGTCAGTACGGAATTAACAAGACCTGCACTGGTCGGGGAAAGAATCAGGGAGAATACAGAAGCAGTTACTACCCATGACATAAAATGTGGTAGGTATACGATTGTCTGAGCAATCTTTTTAAATATGACGGAACGCAGCTCATTGAGCATAAGAGAAAGCACAACCGCCATGAATGTATTTAATAGAAGCTTGATGACACTTAAGCTAATGGTATTACCGAACGCACTCCAGAAACCTGGCATGTTGACCATCTTCTCAAAATGCTGCAGGCCTACAAACACCGGGTCCTTAATACCTTTATAGGAATAAAAGGCATACCGGATACCAAACATGGGAAGGTAATGAAAGACCACCGCAAATAATAACACTGGCAAAAACATCATGTAAAATCCCTTGTAGTAACGTAGTGAAACCAGCAGAGGCCGCTTATTTTCGCCTGCAGCATTTGCTGCAGGCCCTTTCTTTAAATTATTCATAGTTTACCTTCCTAAACCTATTTTGCAGATGCCTTTTCATTTAAAGAATCTACAATCAATTTTGACCATTTTGCTCCGCCTTCGCTCTCAAAGCGCTTGTAAGCCTCTTCTATGGAAGTTCCCTGAACAACAACGTCTGCAATAATGGAATTCTTCAGTGTAGTTAAATCTCCGTTATAGGTTGCCATTGCATCGCTGGACGGAACAATGATATCCTGACGGCAGTTTTCATTGAAAATAAGCTGCGATTCTTTTGCACTTTCTGCAACAGTATCTTTTCCTGGATCGCCATCCCATTTTACGATGGAAAGCATTGGATCAATGTGCTGTTTTGTATACTGTGTACCTGGCTGCTCCAGACTTTCTCTCTGGTGGAATTCGCCTTCTTTGTATGGTTTATCAAGAATGGTTTCCGCTTTCTTAGACCAATGTACATCTTCCACTCCATAGCTCCAGAGTGTTTCCATCTCCCCACCATCTAACATGGATTCAATGAAATATTTGTAAACGCCTTCTGGATTCTCACAGGAAGATGTGATACTCCATACAGGAGCTGTTCTTTCTACATAAGAACCAAGTTCTTTAATTGGCTTTAATGGGATTAGCTCACCGTCTCTTCCATTGGCCTCTAAGTTGTTCTTTAAGTTTGTAGCCCATGTTCCTGCCCAGTAGGTAAATACACCAAACTTATCCTCGTAAAACTTATTACGGCAGTCCTTCGTTCCATTTGTTAACGTTTCTTTATCAATATAACCGGCTGCATAAGCTTCTCTTAATCTTGTCAACGCGGATTTAAAGCTATCCTCTGTAAATCCATCAAACCATTTGCCATCTGCTCCTAGCTCAAAGGATGGGTAAGCATCCTGATAGAACTCAGGCAGGTAATTGGTGAATGGAGCTTCCTGTCCGATAAAGCCAGCTGCTGATACTCCATATGTATCTCCGTTTACACCATTTCCATCTGGGTCGCCTTCAGTAAATGCCTTTAACATGTTGAGATACTCTTCATAAGTTTCAGGCGCTTCTAACCCTACGTTATCCAGCCATTTCTTCTTAACATAAGTGATACAACCATTACCTCTTGTTACAGGTAAACCATAAAGCTTACCGTCTATTTTCATATTATCAATTACTTCTTCACCAGTAACACGTCCGGAAGCCTTTAATTCTGAATTGTTCCAGGTGTCTGTCATATCCCAGAGTGCACCCTCCTGGGCATACCCTGTATAATAGGAAGAAGAAAGTAAAATTGCATCAGGCCAGTTCTCTGGTCCGGAAGCAAATGTCTGCCCCATTACATCGAAATAAGCGTCGTGGTCTGGCTGAATAATCTCTAAATCGATTCCGGTAAGTTCCTCCCACCGTTTTTCAAACGCATCTCTGTTGTTTGCTTTTGTGGTTACGGTGCCGTTTACCATAATAGTAATCTTCTCCGGCTTTTTCACTTCACTTTTTGCTGTTGTCTCTCCAGTAGCGGCACCGGATTCAGCATTTGACTCTGCAGTTGTCTTAGAACTTGAGGAACAGCCGCTGAGTGCTACTGATGCAGCCATCGTTACAGCCATACCAGCCGCAAACATTTTTTTAACTCTCATTTAGAACCTCCCAATATTTAGTATTTTGTTGCACGTCTCTGACGCAGAGCCATCATATCATTTGTAAGGTCCTGTGACAACGCACACTTTTTAATATCGTTGTTCATTTTTCTCTTATATGGATTTTATCCATTTATTTTGTTATGCACTTTTTATATTGTTTTTTTTATCTACAACCCGCTTTTATTAAAAATACACGAAAAATGGGCATTTTCTATGGGTACATTATTTACTATCAGTGTACAGTTTTTAAACTGTTGCGCCATTTGATTGATTTTAAATCAGTTTCATAATATAATTTGCTTATATGAATTAAGGAATGGTGCTTATGAAAAATCATAACAAACACAACCAGGATATCCCACTAAAAAACCAGCTGATACTTTCCTATACCATCATTCTGGCAATCATCCTCATCATTGGAGTCATGCTATATTACATATCCTATGGACAGGTAAAGAATGGAATCAATCAGCAAAACCGCCTCTCACTGTCAGCATCTGTTACTCAGCTTGACAGTACCATGGAATTGATGAACGTAGCGGTGAAACAGGTCTCCACCAACCGGTCATTTAACAATTTATCTCATCTGTCCGGGGATGAGGACAATGATTTTTATTATCTGGGCTATCAGACCCAGCTCAGCTTAAAATCGGTTACTCCAGTGGAGGTGCTGCTACCTATCAGCAACTCTTTTATTTTCATGGAAAAATCTGGCTATATAGTCTCATCCACCACATTTTCTGACTTTGATTTTTTTATTGCTAATAATGCAAAATACCGTCTTGAGCCGGAATCATTTTCCAAAGCCCTGTTAAGCGATAAATATTGGAACCGCTTCACTCCCATGACGGATTTTGAAGGGAATTCCAAGAACTTTCTCTATGTTTATCCTTTACTCAATCCGGTTCGTTCCGAGACAAAGCCTACTAATGTATTGTGTTATTTATTTGACTATGATCTTGTTACAGAGTTTTTCTCCGGTATCAATTTATATGGAGACGGCTATCTGACGGCATACGATAAAAATGGATCCCAGATGTTCCTATTATCTGACGGTGCAAACGCTGCCAGCTATGATACTCTGAAAGAGCTGGATTATGAGAAACAGATCTCCCATCTAATTTCTAAGGAAAGCCTCCAGGAAATGCTAGTGACTTCTGTTTCTTCTAATTATAATAACTGGACCTACTATCTGGTACAGCCGGAGAATAAGGCGTATTATTCCATAACGCCTTATCAGCGCTTTTTTACTGCCATTACCATCGCTTCCTTTATCATTGGCGGTATCCTGTCCGTTATTTTTTCCTCTTTTGGAAGCCGGCATCTGACCCAGATGTACAATGAACTGGTATTAAAAGAATCCGTGGCCTCCTCTCTAAACCTTATCGTAGAAAAACAGAAGCCAATGGTCATTGAATCCTACATGAGGCGCATTATGGAAGGAAGCATTACCACCAATGAGGAGAAGGAATACATTATCAATGAGCTTCACTTAGAACAGCCAGAAGTGAAATACCATGTGCTTTATACTGAGGTATCTCCTTCTGAATCGGGAAGCATTCACTCCAGTGATATGGAACTCCTGATCCAGAATTATGACACCCTTGTGCGGGAGGCCCTTTGCCGCTACTATCCGGATACAGGATATATTTACAAGCCCTCGGACCGTGTGTTTGCCATATTGATTTCTTCAGACAAATCCGTTCCCTATGAAACCATTGCAGGAAAGAATAAAGAAACCTTTATAGAGCTTCACAATGAGCTGCTGGAGAAATACGGCATCTGGATTCAGGGAGGCTTTGGAGACAGAAACAGTATGATTTCCTATACCTGGAAGTCATATCAGCAGGCAAAGGAAACAAAATCCATCACCACCAAGGAGCAATATGTCCTAAGCTGTGACATCAACCAATCCAATGATGTTTATTACTATCCGGAAAGTCTTTCCGTCCAGCTCAGTGGATTTATCTCCAGCGGCAACAAGGATCAGGTTCAGGAGCTGTTTAAGCTCATACGAAATGAAAACACAAAAAAGAAAAACTTATCCTATACCCAGAAGGGATGGCTGGTATCTGATGTGCGGGCAACGGTATTTAAAAAACGGCA
The DNA here is from genome assembly GCA_000526575.1 of Clostridium sp. 12(A). Lineage (GTDB taxonomy): Bacteria > Bacillota > Clostridia > Lachnospirales > Lachnospiraceae > Lacrimispora > Lacrimispora xylanolytica. Next base: position 611,714 of record JAGI01000003.1, read on the forward strand.
CAACCTTCTTACGGCAGGGATGCCCCAGGAAAAGTTACAGCTATTGGATATCATTGACAAGCAATTTGAAGGGGAAATGAGCTTAAGCATGTTAGAGACCATAGCCCTGGAGCTTTGCGATGTGTGCCGTTCCGAAGGCAACGAGCTGATTTTAAGTATTCAGGAATACATCAACAGCAATTACCATGACCCGGATCTATGCCTGACAAAGATTTCTGATGAATTTGGAATTTCAGAAAATTATTTCAGCTATCTCTTTAAAAAAGAGGTATCGGAGAATTTCTCCATTTATTTAGAGCGGCTTCGAATGGCTAAAGCAAAGGAGATCATCACAGAATCCGATGCCGGCCTGTCTACCTTATATCAATACATCGGTTATAACAATGCGGCCTCCTTCCGCCGTGCATTTAAGAAAAATTTTGGTGTATCACCAAAGGAAATGAGGGATAACGTCAATGCAAAACAACATGGAAACCACCCTGAAAAAAATGTCTGAAGAGATATGGAACAGCCTCTTAAAAAGCGAGCTTCCCATTCACAGCTTTCTCATGGACTGGAATGGACAGCTGATAAAGGAAGCCTATCAGGCTCCCTATGAAAAAGAAGATTACCACCGCATGTTCTCCATTACCAAAAGTCTTACTTCCATAGCCATTGGATTTCTCCTTGATGATGGAAAGATCACTCTGGAGGACAAAATCACCGATTATTTTCCGGAATACTGCTTATCAGGAAACACTCATCCCTGGTTGCAGAACATGACCATACGCCATATGCTTACCATGGAAACCTGCCATTCTTCTACTACATATAAAAGAAGCAGGGAGAATCACTGGGTAGAAAGCTTTTTTATTACCCCTCCCTCCCACCGCAGCGGCCAGATTTTCCTATACGATACTTCAGCCAGCCACACTCTGGCGGCTCTTGTTACGAAGCTGACGGGTTATAGCCTCTTAGAATATTTAAGAGAAAAGTGTCTGGATAAAATCGGCTTTTCCAAAGAAGCTTATATCATAAAGGACCCTTTTGGCTGTGATATGGGTGGCTCTGGCCTTATGGCCCTACCTTTGGATCTTATAAAGTTTGGCCGGTATTGTATGGATACCATTCATAAGGGGGAGGGGACTTTTGCCGATTACTTAAGGGAAGCGGTTTACCTTCAGGTCCCTACCCTTCACTTTGGACAGACCTTGGAAGAACAGCTGGGATATGGCTATCAGTTTTGGCGCATCCGCAATGGCTTTGCTATGTATGGACTGGGAGGACAGTATGTCCTTTTCTACCCGGAACAGAATCTGGTGTTTGCTGTAACGGCTGATACGCAAAACATCAAAGGCGGAAACCAGACTATACTGAATGTGATTGGGAATAATGTTAGAAATCTGGAACCAATAAAGACAGATATGGGAACTCTTACAAATAAGCCAGAACAGGAATCAAGATATCTGCCGCAGAAGGAGTGGAACAGCTCCTACCGACTTTTGGAAAATGAGAAGGAATTTGAGACATTGACTCTTTCTTTTAACCAGTCCGAAGGCCTGCTCATTCTATCCAGCGCTATAAACAGCTTTTCTATCCCATTTTCTTTTACAGAGCTTAAAGTAAGTACTTTGCAAGGATATGATGAAAGGATTGCTGTCAAAGCGGCCTGGGCTGACAGTCATACTTTGTACCTGCCTATACAGATTGTAGGGGAAAGTGTTGGCTCGATTCACATGATGCTTCGTCTCTCAGAAGAAAATATCACTGTCTTTATGAGAAAAGCAGAGGAATCTCTTTTTACTGAATTTCAGGGATTTTTAGAGGGAACAATTATTTAAGTTTCGTTGACTTGAAATAGAATTACTTTAATGCAGCATTCTAAGATATTATGTCTCAATTATAGTTTTTAAGGGCTACTATTAAGAAGGAAGAAGGGCCATGTCAAACAACGTAAAGCAGAGAAGAATCATTTTAGATTTAGCAATTACTTTAGATGGCTTTATAGAAGGAAAAAATGGTGAAGTTGATTGGTGCGTTATGGATCCTGATATGGGATTCACTCAATTTCTGAATGAAATTGACACCATTTTATATGGTAGAAAAAGTTACGACTTATGGGGACAATACATTCCCAAAGAGGAAGACTCTGAGGAAGAAAAAGAAATTTGGAAATTGGTTCATAGTAAAGAGAAATATGTTTTTTCCAGAACTCAGAAAAATACTGACAATCAAGCAATATTTATCAATGAAAATATTCTTGAAGAAGTAAACAAATTGAAGAATCAGCCTGGTAAAGACATTTGGCTGTATGGAGGATCAAGTCTCATTACAACTTTTATAAATTCAGGACTTGTGGATGAATTTAGATTATCTGTTCACCCCGTAGTTTTGGGAGAAGGAAAACCCTTGTTTGTTGATATAAAACAGAGAATGAATTTAAACTTGGTTCATATCAGAAATTTTTCCTCTGGTGTTGTACAATTAATCTATCATTGGAATAAAAATGAATTCTAAACAGAGCCATAAATAAAAGGAAGCCCTTGGATCGATGTCCGAAGGCTTCCTTCTTTTCTATCTGTAACCCGGGATATGGTCTTATTCCACCCCGCCTGCATTTGCCATATTTCTTGTATGCAGCACGCCCCCTTCAATAATAAAAAGCCCTCTCTTGCTTCTCATAACAGAGTAATACTCTTCTTCCCCATGGGACAGGCCGTAGACGATTTGAACAGTCTTCCAATTGCTCCTGTAAATATTCCCTACTTTTGTAATCTCCGGTATTTCCTCCGTTCGGCTTACCTCCACCATATTTTTATTACCCACCATGTTTACATAATTGTACCTAGTAATTGTGATGGATAACATAAGCCCCATGGCCAGAAATCCAAATAACCCCGTCAGCATAACCCATTCTTTCCCAATAAAAAAGAGGACGAATAATAGAATCATAATAATGATATATATGATTCCAAAAGCTGTAATTCCCACTATATTTGTCATATCTCCCACCCCTATATTCCATCTGTCTCTTTTGTGCTGTCAAACGAAATAAATATACTTTATTACTTAACCCTACACCTCTTTTCTCCTGCTAAAATCATACCATAATATTAATAAAATTAACATATAAATCCTTGTTTTTTTCCTAAAATTTTACAGTTTTTGAGTTGTTTTTTTACCGGAAAGATTTGATCTGAGCAAAAAGATTCTGTCTCTCAGTTACTACATCATGGATTCTTATTTTGACTTATGTTACTATTATGAAAATACGTTATAATAAGAATATGTTTAAAACCACCTGTTGAGAAAGGATTGATTGTTATGAAAAAAAAGCTGAAGGCAATTCTCCTCCTTCTTACCGCCCTTACGCTAATGCTTATCATTGTATTTTATCTATATGTATCGGATTATTACAGAGCTGACGCTGTCGCTGTGGAGGCTTTAAATCAGGATTTGATAAATAATAAAGCGTTTATTAAAAATGATTTCATTATAATACCTTCCAGAACTGAGTCTGATTCCGCACTCATTTTTTACCCCGGAGGAAAAGTGGAGGCGTCAGCATACTATCCCCTTCTCTCCCGTTTTGCAGATAATGGTATTACTTGCGTCTTAGTTAAAATGCCATTTCATCTCGCTTTCTTTGATTACTCTGCCGCGGACAGAGTCTATGATACCCTGCCAGACATTAAAAACTGGTATATCGGTGGCCATTCCCTTGGTGGAGCCATGGCAAGCAAATACATGTCTGAGCATCCAGGTAAATTAAAGGGGCTTATTCTGCTTGGAGCTTATGTTTATGGGGATGTGCCATCATCTAAGGCATTGACCATCTATGGAACGAAAGACGGCGTCTTAAGCAAGGAGAAAATCAAAGAATCTGACCTCCAGCTTCCTTTGACGGGAGGAAATCATGCTAACTTTGGCAATTACGGAAATCAAAAAGGGGATGAGGACGCGGATATCAGCAGAGAATTGCAACAGGAGAAAACGGTAAAGGCTGTGGAGGAGTTTATCGAGTAGATGATTAATAAAACTTTCTTTACTGGTAATTGATTATGATTTTATTATCAGCACATACGACACGTTCACTAACTAATTAACCGCCAGCCCCAATCTTGGTAATGTCGATTGGGGCAAGGCGGTTTTATTGTTTGTATATTACAAATTCTGTTTATAAAAATACATGCTTAGTATATAGTTTCTAGTTTGAAAGGTTCATCATTGGCTACTTAATTTAACTGTATAATCTGAATCTGAGCATTCTTGTTTGCACCAAATTCTACAGTTCCTCCTGCGGTACTGTTAACCGCCAGGGTCAGCACATCGCCAGTATTCAATGGTACGATTGAACTACCAGTAATAGTCTTAGCTTCTGTAGAAACTGTAGTACCTATCAACAAGGACGGCTCCGTAAAGACTCCGTTAACCTGAACGCCAACATTGAGATCAAAGTCTCCTGTCGTTGACAATAACGATACCATAAATTCTACAAAATAATTACCTGATTCAGTTACTGTTATACTATTGGTACTTGGTGCCATCCTACTTGTTGACGTTGAGCTAGATAAAGCAACAGGTTCCGTATCTCCAGCGCTGATTGGTATTGTTTGTGCAGTATTGTTAAATGCACCACCAAATGCCAAAGCTGCTACAGGACCTGTATCTCCTGTCGGACCGGTTGGACCGGTATCCCCTGTTGGGCCGGTATCTCCGGTTGGGCCGGTGGGGCCTGTGTCGCCGGTTGGGCCGGTAGGGCCGGTGGCTCCGGTTGGGCCGGTTGGGCCTGTGTCTCCCGTTGGACCGGTTGGGCCGGTGGCTCCCGTTGGGCCGGTCGGGCCTGTGGCTCCCGTTGGGCCGGTTGGGCCGGTATCTCCGGTCGGGCCGGTGGCTCCTGTGTCACCTGTTGGACCTGTCGCTCCTGTATCACCTGTTGGGCCGGTTGGACCGGTATCTCCGGTCGGGCCGGTTGGGCCGGTATCTCCCGTTGGGCCGGTGGCTCCTGTATCACCTGTTGGACCGGTCGCTCCTGTATCTCCTGTTGGGCCGGTTGGGCCGGTATCACCTGTTGGGCCGGTTGGGCCGGTATCTCCCGTTGGGCCGGTTGGGCCGGTATCTCCGGTCGGGCCGGTTGGGCCAGTATCTCCGGTCGGGCCGGTTGGACCGGTATCTCCCGTTGGGCCTGTTGCTCCTGTGTCACCTGTTGGACCTGTCGCTCCTGTATCTCCTGTTGGGCCGGTTGGACCGGTATCTCCCGTTGGGCCGGTCGCTCCCGTTGGGCCAGTTAGACCGGTATCTCCCGTTGGGCCGGTTGGACCGGTATCTCCGGTCGGGCCGGTGGCTCCTGTGTCACCTGTCGGACCAGTTGGACCGGTATCTCCCGTTGGACCGGTTGGACCTGTAGCTCCTGTTGGACCGGTATCTCCCGTTGGACCGGTTGGACCTGTGTCACTCGTTGGCCCGGTCGGACCTGTAGCTCCTGTCGGACCCGTTGGGCCGGTATCGCCGGTTGGACCGGTTGGTCCAGTGTCTCCCGTTGGGCCGGTCGCTCCTGTATCTCCAGTTGGACCGGTTGAGCCAGTATCCCCCGTTGGGCCGGTTGCTCCTGTGTCTCCCGTTGGACCGGTTGCTCCCGTATCTCCCGTTGGGCCGGTCGCTCCCGTATCTCCTGTTGGGCCGGTCGCTCCTGTATCTCCCGTTGGGCCGGTCGCTCCCGTATCTCCTGTTGGGCCGGTCGCTCCCGTATCTCCTGTTGGACCTGTATCTCCACTACTTGGCCCGGTTGGACCAGTTGCTCCCGTATCTCCCGTTGGGCCTGTTGCTCCCGTATCTCCCGTTGGGCCAGTTGCTCCCGTATCTCCCGTTGGGCCAGTTGCTCCCGTATCTCCCGTTGGACCAGTTGCTCCTGTATCTCCCGTTGGGCCTGTTGCTCCCGTATCTCCCGTTGGGCCGGTTGCTCCCGTATCTCCCGTTGGGCCTGTTGCTCCCGTATCTCCCGTTGGGCCGGCCGCTCCCGTATCTCCCGTTGGGCCAGTTGCTCCCGTATCTCCCGTTAGGCCAGTTGCTCCTGTATCTCCCGTCGGACCTGTTGCTCCTGTATCTCCCGTTGGGCCGGTCGCTCCCGTATCTCCCGTTGGGCCCGTAGCTCCCGTATCTCCCGTTGGACCTGTTGCTCCTGTGTCTCCCGTTGGACCCGTAGCTCCCGTATCTCCCGTTGGGCCGGTCGCTCCTGTGTCTCCCGTTGGACCTGTTGCTCCTGTGTCTCCCGTTGGACCTGTAGCTCCTGTATCTCCCGTTGGACCTGTTGCTCCTGTATCTCCCGTTGGACCCGTAGCTCCTGTGTCTCCCGTTGGACCCGTAGCTCCTGTGTCTCCCGTTGGACCCGTAGCTCCTGTGTCTCCCGTTGGACCTGTAGCTCCCGTATCTCCCGTTGGACCCGTAGCTCCCGTATCTCCCGTTGGACCCGTAGCTCCCGTATCTCCGGTCGGACCTGTTGCTCCTGTATCTCCCGTTGGACCTGTTGCTCCTGTGTCTCCTGTTGGACCAGCAGCGCCCGTATCTCCCGTTGGGCCCGTAGCTCCTGTGTCTCCCGTTGGACCCGTAGCTCCTGTGTCTCCGGTCGGACCTGTAGCTCCTGTATCTCCCGTTGGGCCTGTTGCTCCTGTGGCTCCTGTTGGACCCGTCGCTCCCGTATCTCCCGTACCTCCTGTATCTCCAGTTGGGCCGGTCGCTCCCGTGGCTCCGGTTGGACCGGTTGCTCCCGTATCTCCCGTTGGGCCTGTAGCTCCTGTTGGGCCTGTAGCTCCCGTGGCTCCCGTTGGACCTGTAGCTCCTGCTGGGCCTGTAGCTCCCGTGGCTCCCGTTGGACCTGTTGCTCCTGTTGGGCCAGTCGGACCTGTTGATCCGTCACCAGTGATATCATCCTCAACAATGACAAGAGTAGCCGTTAATGGAACGGTAACTGCATAGAATACTTCGTCAGTGCTGGCATTAATTAAAGATAAGGTCTGTGGTGCAGTGGTGATTTCTATAACTCCAAAACCAACTACTTCTCCTGTTTTAATCGGAGAATTACCTTCCAGTAAGTCTCCTTGGGAAGAAGCTAATGCAAATACCACTCCATTTGTCGATTGAGTAGATTGTGTTGCAACCCACCAGTTTATTACATATCTCCCTGGTTCATTAAATGTTATAACACCTGTTGCAGTATTGTAGCTAATATTTCCTGACAAAAAAACAATGTTTTCGAAAATCACATTAGCATTAGCAGCTACTGTACCAGCTGAAACACGTTCTATTTGTAATGCTATATTGCTCATAGAGAATGTTCTCCTTTCTATGTCAAACGGTAAAAAAATGCATGAGCATAAAAAGCTCACTACACTACTATAGTATGATAATAAAATGACTTGTTTCATAATTATATAGATGGCCCTTTGACACAAGATTAGAAGGAATAGCTTTCAAAAATTTAATTTATTATTTAAATATATACTTAATTAATCTTTCCTGTATTATTAAAACATCAGTAATATAACTGAAGTAATTGTCTTTATAATTACGAAAAGATGCTGCTCAATTTTTTATCTAGGATTGATTTTGCTTTTTAATATTATGTAAAATAGAAAGAGAACCATATATTTATCACTAAATTAGTATATGATTTACTTTGTACATCTCTTAAAACAAAACTATATTAATATATCATTTTTATGATATAGATATTGCTATATAAAATAAACATTCATAAGAATGAAGAATAATTCTTAACGCAACCCGAAATAAGAAGGATAACATAGAATTGATTTCCGATGACCTCCTTCTTTCTTCTCTCTTACCTTCTGCCCTCAAGAAATAAAAGTGCATAGGAATTAGTATATTTGTTGACATCTACACTTAGTGAGGCCATGTCTAGCAAATATATGTCTAATCAACCAGGAAAATTAAAAGGTACTTCTTAGGACTTATATTTATGAGGAGGTACGTGTATCGAACAAAAAATCCCGACATCCAGTTCCTTATAATTAAGGGGATTTATCTCTTCTTTGGAAGTTATGCTAATCAAAACGGCGATGAGAACTCAGATATCAGAAGAGTGAAACAGTATGAAAAACAGCAACGACTATGGAAGTGTTTGTTCTATAATTAAAAATTAAATACTACTTCGTAAAAAAACAGAAATTTAGCCAAAAAAAGATTTACCCCAAAGACAGCCTCGAAATCTCAAGGCTGCCTTTGATTAAAGTCTAGAAAATGAGCAAGTTAATATTTCGAACAGAAGCTGTTCCAGATGTCACATTTGTTGCGGCTGTTGTTATAACACGAATTTCATAAGTGGTAGTGGCCGTCGCCGGAGCAGTATCTACAAAAGTATCTGACAATGTAAAAGACTGAGTACCCGCTCCTGAACCGCTTCGATTAAGAGGGCG